>NZ_MBTG01000027.1 GCF_002027705.1 Paenibacillus ferrarius
TGGCCGCCGTCTAGTGACCTGAAGCGTGAACCTAAGAATCACCGGAAGTCCGGCGGAAAAAAGGGAGGACCTGTCGGCCATAAAGGGCATACCCTTTCTTGCATAGACGATCCCACTACAACCATTATTCATCCGGTTTTAGTCTGTGAGAACTGTGCGGTCTCACTTGAGGACGTCGCATGTCTAGGGTATGAGCGTCGACAGGTTTTTGACATCCCTGTTCCTGTCATGGAGGTGACGGAGCACCGAGCCGAGAAGAAAAAGTGCCCATGTTGCCACACCTTGCAGAAAGGCATCTTCCCTAAAGGCGTCCATGCACGTGCCCAATACGGTGAGCGGTTCACTGCTGTAGCCGCTTATTTGCATACGCACCAAATGCTCCCGCTTGCTCGCACAACCGATCTTCTTCATGTGTTGACGGGGTGTCGGCCAAGTCAGGCAACACTTCTTTCAAGTATCCGTAAAATGGCTGAAAGCTTACTTCCCTACGAAGAGGTCATTCGTCATAATCTCCTTGCCAGTCCCGTAATCCATGCCGATGAAACGGGCGTGCATGTAGACAAAGAGGGACACTGGGTTCATGTGAACAGTACGAAGAACTGGACCTTGCTTGGTGTCCATTCTAGCCGCGGAACCGCGGGGATGAAGTCGCTAAACGTACTGCCTTCCTATACGGGTACAGTGATCCACGACTTTTATGGGCCGTATTTTAAACAGGATAAAGACTTTACCTTCAAACATGCCTTATGCAATGCCCATTTATCTCGGGAGTGCAAAGGGATTGAGGAATATGACGGGCATCGATGGGCCAGCGCTATGCTCACACTGCTGCATACAAGCTGGTCCATCACCCGCAAGACCAGAAAATTAGGTAGGCCACTTACCGAAACAGCCATCGGCAACTACGAACGACGGTATGAGATGATTCTAGAGATGGGAAAGGTCGAGCTCGAAAAGGAGCCCCTGCTCCAATCAGGGCGCAGGGGAAAACCGCGTAAGAGTAAGGCCGCAAATCTTTGGGCACGATTCCGTGACCACAAGGAAAGTATCTTGGGGTATCTTCGAGATGCCAATATTCCCTTTGATAATAACCAAGCCGAACGTGATCTTCGCATGATTGCCGTTAAGCGGAAAATATCCGGCTGTTTTCGTTCGGAAACGACCCCGGGCTTCTTTGCGACCATCCGAAGCTTTATCTCCACGTTGATTAAACAAAATCATCCTATTCTTACATCACTGAAATTGGCTTACGTTGGTGATTTCAGCTTTTTTACTCGGAGTCCTGAGTAGTAACCAATTATGCAGGCTTTTTAAGCTTTTCCATCCTAGAATCGAAAAAAGCTCTCAAAAGGATGTATAATCGCAGGCTTTTCTCCATTTTGCGTATTCCCATGACGAAAAGGATGCATATTTGCAGGCTTTAATTTAACGCTATTATTCGAAGAGTTTCTCCAGAAACCCCTTTTTTCTCTTTCGAATTTTGCTGTAGCTCCGCACTCTGGAGTAGGTTGGCTGCGTGTCCTCAGCGGTTTGTTCCTCTGATTTTATCACTTGCAAAGAGAGCTCGGAGGAATCCTCTTCCTCCAGGTTCTCTTCTTGAATTGCAGACTGCTGTTGTACCACAATGGTGCGGATCAAATCCTCATGGAGCTTGTTCTCGAGCTGGTGCTTGAACTGCCGAAGAAACTGCTCCTGCTGCCTGCTCTGGAGTTCAAAATGCTCATGAAGCTGCAACTGAAGCTCCTCCACCTGCTTGGAAAGAAGCACAACTGCTTTTTGCAAAGAAGTCAGATGCTGGGCCCCGATCGGTTCATTGAATTCAAACTCCTCGGAATGCTCCCCATTCTCAGCTAGCAGGGCATGTAATTCCGCTGGCGTAATGAGATCTTCTTCTTCTTTCTTCATGTGCTTCCTCCATTCCCCGTACATCATGCAGCCTGGACCTAATCTGCTTCTTCATCTTATTGTACATGAAGTTCGGGAAATGTTCACGTTTATCTATTCTAATGAGGCAAACCAGCAGATGGGCTTATTTGTAATCAATCTTCTATCCCCCTTGTTAATCACCCGCGTGGCATACCAAAAGGAGCAGTGTCACTGGGACACGGCTCTCTCCAAAGCTTTATTTCTTTACAACACGCGTACCAGCCATACGGTCATGTAGACTGCGTTTTTCCGAATCAATTCCAGCCATGATATAACCAATACACAAAATGATTGCCGAAACGATCTTCCCTATAATTTCTCGCAACAATATGGAACCCCACGTATTGGGCAATCCATCTTTACGTACGACGCGAATTCCCATAATCATCTTCCCAAGTGTTTGACCAAGAAGAACTGTCAAGATTACAAAATAAGACCAGCTTATCGCATACTGCAGTACAGACATGCCAAAAGATGGCTTGAACGGACTAGAATTCATAATAAAGCTAAGCAACACAAAGACAGCCTGAATTGCAACCCCATCTAATAAAACCGCAACAAAACGAATCCAAAAGCCCGCATACTGCAGCTCCGTGTTGGTCCTAATCTCTGAACTCACACTTCCACCCTTACCTTGGTTTACTTCTATGTTGTGTTCCATATTACTTCCTCCTCTATTATGGTTGAAATAAATATAACAAACGAGGTCCCGCAGTAGATGCAGCCGGCAATACTTGCTCCATCACCTGTGCTGCAGGAGACTTCATCTTTTGGCTAAGCCCGTCCAACACAGAGAACAAAGATAACTTCTGCGAATACTTAATAACTTTCACATCTTCCAATCCTAACTTTTGCTTGGCATACTCCCTAGCATCGTCCAATGTACCAAATTCATCAATAAGCCCCAATGTTTTAGCTTGTTGACCCGAATATACTCGCCCATCTGCCACTTTCAAGACCTCATCACGAGATAATTTGCGGCCTTTTTCAATAACCGATACGAATTGTTGGTAGCTCTCATTTACCAAAGATTGAAAGATATCCTTTTCCGTTGATGTTAACTCACGAAGAGGACTTCCAATGTCCTTAAATTCGCCGCTTTTGATAATGTTTTGCTTATACCCGAGCCATTCTGCAGTTTTCTCATAATTAGGCAGCGCAAAGATAACGCCAAGACTTCCTGTAAGCGTTGAGCGATTGGCAAAAATATAATCTGCTGGCGCGGATATATAATATCCTCCGGAAGCAGCTACGGCTCCCATGCTGATAACTACGATTTTCCCAGCCTTCTTCACATGCTCTATGCGCTGGTGAATTTCATCCGATGCAACCACTTCGCCTCCAGGACTATCAACTCTTATTACCAGTGCCTTTACGTTGGGATCTTTGCTGACTTGTTCTAATTGGGAGAGAAAAGCGCCAGTACTGAAGCTGCTAGAAAAACTAGGCTTCCCAGCAATAACACCCTCCACATCTAATTGAACAAGCTTATTCTTCCCTTTGCCTGAGATAACTTCTTCTTGCCATTTGTTCTTTTCAGTACTAACCGCTTCATTCCAATCTTGTGTTTTAAAAACCAGAATAAGGACCATAATTATTAGCAGAGCACCTACAATTATCAAAGCCCAACCCCTCTTACCCATAAAGCTCCTCCTGTGAACTGCACATTCATTACGTGCCTTCAAATAAACTTTACTACAGTATACTTTCACCTCATTAAATCCAGTAGTTCCAAATTTTATAGTACCTATTGAATTGAAAAGGTAACTTATTCAAAAAACCTCCTACTCTTTACCTTCTCAATAGCTTCCTTAGAACTGCGCACATTAAACTTCTTCAAAATACGGTTGACTTGATTCTTTATCGTACTGCTTGATTTATATAACTTTTTTTCAATTTGAGACTGTGTGAACCCTTGTTCGATAAGACCGAAAACCTCTTTTTCAGCCTGAGTCAGCGCCGCTAGTTGCCCTTCCTTCCTCAATCGCAAATAATCACTCATCAAGGTCTGGATTGGCGTTATCTCACACATCGCAGCTCTGATTACGCTTGGCAATTTCTTATAATCACTCTTTGCCACATAACTCACTGCTCCAGCAGCAAATGAATTTATAATCATTTCTTTTTCAGTAAAAGAAGTGAGCATAATAATCTTCGTTTCCATGAACGTTTTTATTTCGAGCACGGCATCAATACCGTCAAACTTTCCATCAGAAAAATGAATATCCATAAGAACGACATCAGGACATACTTCTCTGCATATCTGAATGGCTTCTTCTTTGTTAGAGGCTCTGTGACACCCCTTCATGTCAGTCTCTCTCTCCAAATAATCACAGATGCACATGAGCCATATTGGATCATCTTCCACAACTAGAATTTTTAGACTTGCCATGTTTTCCCCTTTCTTGCATTCAAAATATTAAGATAAAGGAAGGCTTACCTTTACTGTTGTCCCTTTTTCAAGTTCACTGAAAATTTCAATCTTCCCACCGTGTTTTCGAATGACATTGAGCAATAAGATAATCCTAGTCCAAAATTATTCTTATTCAATTTAGTGGTGTAAAATGGATCAAAAATATGTTCAAGGTGGCTTTTAGAGATGCCTATTCCGCAATCCTTAACTAGGATATATACCTGATTTCTTAATTCAAAAGTTTCAACTCTCATCAATCCACCAGTACTCATCGAATCAATTGCATTAGCTAACAAATTATTAATTACTTCCTTCAAATGAAAGCTGTCATATTCAATTTCCCTTGAAAGAGCATACTGCTCTTCGACGTTGATACTTTTTTTGCTCAAAAGCGCTTGATTCATAGCTACGCATTCATGCAAAAGAGCTGATAAATTATTTCTTTCTTTTCTCAATAAAATATCCTGAATTTGGTGTTGAATGCGATTTATCATTTCTAGCAAATGATCCGTCGATGCAAGAATATGAGACACATTGTCGATAACTTCCTTGTTTTTAAAATCGAAAGTTAAATGTTGAATATTTTCGGCTAATATGTTGATTTTTCCAACTTCATTCTTAATTGCATGGTTGAGAAAACTCGTGCCAGAAGTCACTGCTTTTAAAGTGCTGTCTATTCTGCGCCGTTCAAATCTAAGTTTCACCCTAAAGAAATCGAATTTTATCATCAAAAATATAAACAGTACCAGTAAGAAAAACATCATTATTGCATTGAGTCTCCATACTTCGTCAAAGCGGAAAAAGCGTAAGGTGTAATTGGATACTAATTGAAAGAGGACGGTTGGGAGGGCGATCATATTCGTAAATAGTCTGCTTTTTTTTAGAAGAGGATTCTTTTCTTTATAATAACTGTATATCAACAATCCACTCCCAATAAGTATATAGGGGGCAACCCATATGATAGTTGGGTGATAATTGCGAATGAGCTCAGGTAGTATGAGAGTAATAGAGAACATTAAGATGACGGGTCCCATCAATATAGCTTTTAATAACATTTTTCTTCTTCTTCCAAACAAGTCCGAACTACAAAGACAAAATATTAGATAGCCATAAGGCAGGCAGTAGGTATTGATAAACGATCCTATATTATAAATACTTTGGCATATAGATTCGAGTTCCGCATCCATCCATTGATGCAAAGATAAAAAGTGTGAAAAATCCTCAATTAATGCTCGCGCGAATCCATCGGCGCCCCCGCAAAATATCACAAAGGCCGCCCAGCGGGTAGATTCATTGTGAGGATTATTGATGATAAGAATAATTGCAATTAGCCATAGTACAATGAAGGTAAATATCACCGGTTGCTCGAATCTCCTCTCCTACTTCAAATCTTCACCCCTTGTTCGATCATGTTGGGCTAATAAATTGTAGACAAAGTACGTGCTTTTAGTTTACAAATATTGTACATTCAATATTTGGGAATAACTGTCGAATCATGTCGAAGAATTGTAAAAATTACCTAAAAAAAGATTAATTCTCACTAAGAGATCAAAAAAAAATGAAGGAACCCCATGAGGTTCCTTCATTTTTCTGCAAGTCTATGGCAAATTCGACGATCCCATCAAGTAACGATCAACTTCTCGTGCAGCAGCGCGACCTTCGTTGATTGCCCACACAACCAGGCTTTGACCACGACGCATATCGCCGGCAGAGAAGACACCTTCTACGTTGGTGGCAAACTTGCCGTAATCGGCTTTGGCATTGGAGCGCTCGTCTTTGGCTACGCCAAGCTGATCCAGCACCGTGTTCTCCGGTCCGGTAAAGCCCATCGCGATGAGCACCAGCTGAGCTGGGTAGATTTTCTCACTGCCAGGTACTTCAACTGGCACGAACTGGCCCTTCTCGTTTTTCTGCCACTCAATTAGAACGGTGTGCAGTTCTTTCAGGTTGCCATGCTCATCACCCACGAATTTCTTCGTGTTGATCAAATAGGTGCGCGGATCTTCCCCTTGAAGGGCTGCGGCTTCCTGTTGACCGTAGTCCACTTTGTGGACTTTGGGCCATTCCGGCCAAGGATTGTTGGCTGGACGTGTATCCGGCGATTTTGGCATAATCTCGAATTGCGTGACACTCTTGCACTTGTGGCGCAAGGAGGTGCCTACGCAGTCGGTCCCCGTGTCCCCGCCGCCGATAACAATAACATCTTTGCCTTCGGCGGAGATAAAAGCCCCGTCCGCATGCCCAGAATCCAGCAAGCTTCTCGTATTCTTGCCGAGGAATTCCATCGCCAAGTGAACGCCGTTCAGCTCGCGTCCTTCAATCGGAAGATCCCGGCCCTTGGTTGCTCCGCCGCAAAGCACGATGGCATCGAACTCTTCTTGCAGCTTCTCGATCGGATAATTCACACCAACATGAGCATTCGTTATGAACGTTACACCTTCAGCTTCCAACAGATCCACACGACGCTGAACGTATTTCTTATCCAGCTTCATGTTCGGAATCCCGTACATGAGCAGTCCGCCCACACGATCTGCCCTTTCAAATACGGTGACCCAGTGTCCGGCTTTATTCAGCTGGGCAGCGGCCGCGAGTCCGGATGGACCCGAGCCGACCACAGCAACCTTTTTGCCTGTGCGAGCCTCTGGGGTTTGCGGCGTAATCCAGCCTTCCTCGAAGCCTTTATCGATAATCGCTTTCTCAATACTTTTGATCGTAACCGGCGTGTCCTTCAGACCTACCGTACAAGAACCCTCGCACGGCGCCGGACATACCCGGCCGGTAAACTCAGGGAAGTTGTTCGTCTTATGCAGACGATCCAGCGCTTCTCGCCATTGCCCACGGTAGACCAAGTCATTCCATTCCGGAATTAGGTTGTTCACCGGGCAGCCCGCAGCCATTCCGCTAATCAGCGAGCCCGTGTGGCAGAATGGAATCCCGCAGTCCATACATCTGGAGCCTTGTGTCTGCAATTTATCTTCTGTCAGCGGCGTCGCGAACTCTTTCCAATGGCCGATTCGGACCAGCGGGGAAGCTTCAGACGCGACTTCGCGACGATGTTCTATAAAACCAGTTGGTTTACCCATGACGGATTAATTCCTCCTAAGAGTTTTGCTTCAGCAAAACTTACTTCGTAAGCATCTGCGCTAATTTGTTAGTTTCCACCGACACGTGAAACATCCTTCATATTTGCCTCAAAAGCGACCATGATGGCTTCCTGTTGGCTTAATCCAGATCGTTTTACTTGCTCAATGGCATCAAACATCCGTTTGTAGTCCTTCGGTATCACCTTCACGAACTTCCAAACGTACTCATCCCAGTGCTGAATAACCCGGTGGGCAACGCTGCTATCCGTAAATGTAGCATGATGCTGAATCATCGTTTTCAATTCGTTTATTTCAAACGTTTCCTCAACCTGCTCGAGATACACCATTTCTTTGTTCACTTTGCTGACGAACTCGCCTGACTCATCAAGCACGTAAGCGATCCCGCCAGACATCCCAGCGGCGAAGTTGCGGCCTGTAGGACCAAGTACAACAACACGGCCACCCGTCATATATTCACAGCCGTGATCGCCAACACCCTCGACGACAGCACGCACGCCGCTGTTTCTTACGCAGAAACGCTCGCCTGCCATACCACGAATGTAAGCATCCCCGTCTGTTGCGCCATAGAAAGCGGTATTTCCGATAATTACGTTCTTCTCTGGTTCAAAACCGGACTTGCCGGAAGGGAATATCGCCAGCTTGCCGCCGGACAATCCTTTACCCACATAATCATTGGCGTCGCCTTCTAATGAAAGCGTAATGCCTTTGGGGACGAAAGCGCCAAAGCTTTGACCGGCGGAGCCGTTAAAGTGCAAGCGAATCGTATCGTGCGGCAAGCCGTCCACACCATGACGGCGGGTTACTTCGCTGCCAACAATCGTGCCCACAACACGATTCACGTTTCTAATCGGCAGGATCGCATGCACATGCTCTTTGCGTTCGATAGCCGGCTCGCAGATTTCGAGCAGCTTCGTAACGTCCAAAGAGCGGTCTAAGCCATGATCCTGCGCCATTTGGCAGAAGCGGCCTACGTCTTCGCCCATGTCCGGTTGATGCAGCAGCGGCGTTAAATCGACGCCTTTGGCTTTCCAATGGTCGACTGCTTGCTTCGACTCGAGAATATCTGTGCGGCCGACCATCTCTTCGATGGTGCGGAAGCCAAGCTCTGCCATCATCTCACGTACATCCTGCGCGATGAAAGTCATGAAGTTGACCACATGCTGCGGGTCCCCGGCAAATTTCTTGCGAAGCTCCGGATTTTGCGTAGCAACCCCAACCGGGCACGTATCCAGATGGCAGACGCGCATCATCACGCAGCCGATCGTAATCAGCGGTGTTGTCGCGAAGCCGAACTCTTCTGCACCAAGCAGCGCAGCTACGACAACGTCGCGCCCTGTCATCAGCTTGCCGTCCGTTTCGACGACGATACGGCTGCGCAGGTTGTTCAGCACAAGCGTCTGATGCGTCTCCGCCAGACCAAGCTCCCACGGCAGTCCCGCGTGACGAATACTCGTCTGCGGCGACGCGCCCGTTCCTCCATCGTAGCCGGAGATAAGGACAACGTCCGCTTTCCCTTTGGCTACGCCGGCAGCGATCGTGCCAACGCCAACTTCGGATACCAGCTTCACGCTGATCCGCGCCCGCGGGTTGGCATTCTTGAGATCGTGGATCAGCTCAGCCAGATCCTCGATCGAATAAATATCATGATGCGGCGGCGGCGAAATCAAGCCTACGCCTGGCGTCACACCACGAACCTCGGCTACCCAAGGGTACACCTTGGTTCCCGGAAGCTGACCACCCTCGCCAGGCTTCGCGCCCTGCGCCATCTTGATCTGAATCTCGTCAGCATTGACGAGATAGTGGCTCGTCACGCCGAAGCGGCCGGAGGCCACCTGCTTGATCGCGCTGCGGCGAAGATCGCCGTTCGCATCCGGCGTGAAACGCTCCGGATGCTCGCCGCCCTCGCCGGTATTGCTCTTCCCGCCGATGCGGTTCATCGCAATCGCAATCGTCTCATGCGCTTCTTTACTGATGGAGCCATAGGACATGGCTCCGGTCTTGAAGCGCTTAAAGATGGACTCGATCGGCTCCACCTCTTCGATCGGGATCGGCTGGCGGCCTGCTTGGAAGCTTAGAAGCCCGCGCAGTGCCATATATTTCTCATCTTCCCGTTGGATGAGCTTCGAGAAGTTCTTATACATCGCATAGCTGTTCGTGCGTACGGCTGATTGCAGAGCATGCACTGTCTCCGGCGTATAAAGATGGTCTTCCCCATCCCGGCGCCACTGCAGATCACCGCCGGTATCAAGCACCTTGTCGCGCCCCTCTTGTTCAGAGAAAGCACGGTTGTGGCGCATTAGCGCTTCTTTGGCCACGATATCAATGCCAATGCCGCCAACTGGCGTATGCGTCCACGTAAAATACGTATCAACAAGCTCTTGGCTAAGCCCAATCGCTTCGAAAATTTGCGCCCCACGATAGCTTTGGATCGTAGAGATGCCCATTTTCGCCAGAACTTTAACTACGCCCTTCGTAACAGCCTTGATATAGTTGTACGTCGCTTTCTCGCTATTCACACCAACAAGCTGATTCCGCCGGATCATATCGTCCAAAGTCTCTAGTGCTAGATACGGATTGATAGCACCTGCCCCGTAACCAAGCAGCAGAGCGAAGTGATGCACTTCACGTGGTTCGCCAGACTCAACGAGCAAGCTGACTTTGGTGCGCGTACCTTCGCGAATCAGATGATGATGAAGCCCGGAAGTCGCAAGCAGTGCCGGAATCGGTGCGTTGCGTTCGTCAACGCCACGATCGGAGAGTATGAGCAGCGAAGCACCTTCTGCAATCGCTTGATCAGCGGCTGCATAGAGGGCATGCATCGCGCTTTGCAAGCCTTCCATTCCTTTGGAAGCTTCGAACAAGGTAGGCAATGTAACGGTTTTGAAGCCTTCACGCTGAATATGACGCAGCTTAGCCAGCTCTTCATTCGTTAAAAAAGGTGACTTCAAACGAATCTGACGGCAGCTTTCCGGTTCAGGGTTAATCAAATTGCGCTCAGGTCCAATGGTCGTTCCCTGCGCCGTAATAATTTCTTCAAAGTTCGCATCGATGGGTGGATTGGTTACCTGTGCGAATAATTGTTTGAAATAGTTATACAACAGCTGTGGACGATCGGAAAGCACAGCAAGCGGAGCATCCGTACCCATGGAACCAATCGGATCTACACCCGTTTTGCCCATCGGCTCGAGGGTTTTACGCAGCTGCTCAAAGGTGTACCCGAATGCCTGCTGACGCTGAAGAACTGTGTCATAATCAGAGCCAAGCACGATTGGCGCATCTTCCAGATCTTCCAGGGACACCAGATGCTCATTCAGCCAGTCGCGGTAAGGCTGTTCCCCGGCGATAAGGCTTTTGATCTCTTCGTCAGCCACAATGCGGCCTTCGACAGTGTCCACGAGCAGCATGCGGCCTGGCCTTAGCCGATCTTTGTACAGAATTCGCTCAGGCTCGATGTCCAGAACGCCAACCTCCGAAGCCAGAACGATGAAATCATCCGTCGTTACATAGTAACGTGAAGGACGCAAGCCATTGCGGTCAAGAATCGCGCCGATTTGACTGCCGTCCGTGAAAGCAATCGCAGCAGGTCCATCCCACGGCTCCATCAATGTGCTGTGATATTCGTAGAAAGCTTTCTTCTCATCATCCATCGTCTCATGCTTCGACCAAGGCTCAGGAACCATCATCATTGCGGCATGAGGCAGGGAGCGTCCGGAAAGCATCAGAAACTCAAGCGTATTATCGAACATTTGCGAGTCCGAACCATCTGTGTCAATAATAGGCAGAATCCGTTTGAAATCCTCGCCAAATAAATCAGAATCGCACATCGCCTGCCGTGCATGCATCCAGTTCACATTCCCGCGAAGCGTATTGATCTCCCCGTTATGAATTAAATAGCGGTAAGGATGCGCACGTTCCCAACTTGGGAATGTATTCGTACTGAATCTGGAATGAACAAGCGCAAGCGCAGAATCCACTTTCTCGTCCTGAAGCTCAAGATAATAAGCATCTACCTGCTCAGGCGTCAGCATGCCTTTATAAACAATAGTTCTGCTAGAAAGACTGGAATAATAAAATTGCGACTCGCTTCGAGCATTTTTGACAGCGTTTTCAGAAATCCTGCGAATGATGTATAATTTCCGTTCGAAATCGAGATTGCTTGTCACGCTGGCACTTTGTCCGATAAATACTTGGCGTACGAAAGGTTCCGCTGACTTCGCTGAGTCTCCCAGAGAGCTGTTATCCGTTGGTACGGTTCGCCAGCCTAAGAATTGCTGACCTTCCCTACTCACAATGCGCTCGATCATGTTCTCACATGCTTGACGCGCCTCCAAATCCTGAGGCAAGTAGACCATCCCTACACCATACTGTCCAGCTGCAGGAAGCTTGATATTGTCTGCAGCGCAAGCATCTTGCAGGTACGCATCGGGAATTTGCATTAAAATCCCTGCTCCGTCTCCCGTATTCTGCTCACAGCCTTGACCTCCGCGATGGTCCAAATTGCAAAGCACACGCAGTGCTTGCTTGACGATGTCATGCGATTTAACACCTTTAATATTCGCTACAAAGCCAATACCGCAGGCGTCACGCTCGAACTGAGGATCGTACAATCCTTGCTTGGGAGGTAACCCTTTTTTGGTCATGTTGTGCAACCTTTCTTTTCTGGTTTTTGGATACACTTTTCTCGAGGTACGCTTTAAAGTATTAAATTGTCGAAACGTAGCAGCTCGTATTCCGCTCATTGAAGAAGAATACAAATTGACCAAATAGTCTCAATATTTGTTATATTATATTAACACTTGAATTCGCTTTGTTCAATTGAAATTATTGTAAGGAATAGGTTTTCATTTTAATAGGAAACTGTGTCCGAGCAGCCCTTTTATTGGAACCCCCAGCACCTGCAATAACAAGGCATAGACTGGTTTCCCATGGCATTATTTCCAAGTAAAGTTAACTGCCAAGTGTGATCAAAGCTCTGTTTGGAGTTTCTTTTTCAATTGCGCATGATAGCAAACTTTCTATGTTTCATGCTATGATAGCTAATGCGCTGCAATGTAACATACACCCAGATTCCACAGCCTAGGAGGAACTCTGCTTTGAGTCTACAGCATACTTTTTCGAGTGGGATGATTTGGGAGCCTTTGTACCAGTGGCATATACAGGCCCAACCGGTTGAAGCCGAGCTTTTCAGATCGCAGCCGGTTCGCCGCTTGAAGTTTCTGCACCACTTTGGCGCATCGGCACTATTCTCGCCAATGACCCACTCCAGGTTAGAGCACACGATTGGCGTGTGGTCCCTGATGGCCCATTTTTTCCCGAACGATCTTCATCTTCGCCTTGCTGCACTATTGCATGATATTGGGCACTTGCCCTTTTCGCATGCCGTCGAGAATACACTTGGATACGATCATCATCGACATACAGAGCAATTGATCCTGCATGGAACGGTTGCCGATATTTTAACCAAGCATGGCATTCCGCCAGCTTCGATCGTCGCTATTTTAAACCAAGACAGCCCTTTAACGAACAAAACGTCCATCATGGGACTGGATCATCTAGACAGCTTCCTGCGAGATACGTACTATGCCGGGCAGCAGTTGATGCCGCCTTCCGAGCTTGTCAGAAAGCTGCGCCTGCGCGGTCACTACTTAGAAACGGATGAGGAAACAGCTGCTGCGCTTGTGCATGCGGTTGTAGAAGATCATCGCATCTTCCTTGCACCATCCTTTCTAGCCATGGATGCTCTTCTAGCCAAAGCGGCTGCGCATCACTGCGAATCGACCCCGGGAATGAAGGAGCGTCTTCCTTCTCTTCTCGATCACGAGCTCATTCAGGAGCTGCTGCAGAGCAAGAATCCAACGTCAAGCAGCATTATGCACGTCTTAATGTACGAGCCTCACCGCATTCAAGTTACTGATGAACCGCTGCCCGGCAGTATTGAAGTCAATATTCGTAAAATTTATAAAAAACAGCCGCTTATCGGTGATAAGCCCGCTTCCGAAACAAGCTTCCAAGCCGCTGTCAAACTAGCGGAATTAGATGCCCTGACTGCTACGTATTTTTTTACCATATAAGAGAGATTACGGTTTGTTTAACCGACAACACTTTCTTATTCGCGCTGAAACCTATATCTAAACGGGGTCGCTTATCTTCCAATGGCCTCGATTGGGGTTTTCTCAGTATATAGATATCTTGATTGGATCTTACAACTTCAGAGGGGACTGGCCCAGTTTGGCAAAATTATATTTCCGTTACGGCACAATGAATAGTGGTAAATCCATTGAAGTCCTGCGCGTCGCACACAATTACGAGGAGCAAGGCAAGAAAGCTCTGCTGCTGACATCCGTTGTCGATGACCGTTTTGGGGTGGGCAAAGTCGTCTCCAGAATTGGCATGCAAAAGAACGCGCTCGTCGTAGACGATAAGCTGGATATGGTTGAACTGGCGAAAACCGAGCAGCCCAACTGTATTTTGGTGGACGAAGCCCAGTTTCTAAGCAAAGAACAAGTCGCGCAATTAATCGTGATTGTCGATGATTTGAACATTCCCGTCATTGCCTACGGCCTGCGGGCTGATTTCATGGGACAATTATTCGAGGGAAGCAACGCACTGATTGCCGCCGCGGACACGATCGAAGAAATCAAAACGGTTTGCTGGTACTGCGACAAAAAAGCAATTATGAACATGCGCTGCAAGGACGGAGAGCCTATTTTCCATGGTGAACAGATCCAAATCGGCGGCAATGAAAGCTATGTGCCGGTCTGCCGCAAGTGTTATGCTTCAAAGCGCAAATCTTCTTTGAATGCCTGATGCAGGATTTTACGGCGAATAACGTCTAATCGATCAAGATGGTTACAAAAGAAAGGTGAGTTCCTTGCGAAAAAAACGGATTCTGCTCTTATCCGAGGGCTTCGGGAAAGGTCATACACAAGCCGCTCACGCACTCTCCGTAGAGCTTCGTCAAAGCTCATCGGAAGTCATTACACGTGTTATTGAGCTCGGCGCATTCTTGCATCCTACCATTGCACCTTGGATCTTCTCGGCATACCGCCGCACGGTTACATCACAACCCAAACTTTATGGTATGCTTTACCGCAATCAATATGAAAAATCTTTAAATCGCTTTGCCGGACTTTTCCTGCATCGGATGTTCTACTCGCAAACCAAAGCGATTATCAAGCAATTGAAGCCGGATATTATCATCTGCACGCATCCCTTTCCGAGCATTATTGTTTCTCGGTTGAAACGCGCGGGACTCGCAGTCCCCCTCTTCACCGTCATCACCGACTATGATGTGCATGGCACCTGGATTGATTCTGCTGTGGACAAATATCTGGTCTCCACCCCTTTGGTCAGGGAACGCTTACTGGGGCGCGGGGTGCCGGAGGCGAATGTAGAGGTCACAGGGATTCCTGTGCATCCTAATTTCCGTTTGGAACACAGCAAAGAGCAAACCCGCCAGCAGTTCGGGCTTAACGCCATGCCTACGGTGATGGTCATGGGCGGGGGCTGGGGTGTTTTTAAAAAGGAAGAAAAGGAAGAGCTCCTAACTTACCTAGCCAGCTGGAGCCAAGATATTCAGCTTCTCATCTGTTTGGGTACGAATGAGAAAGCACGTCATCAACTGCTTGAGGAAGAAGTTTTCCGGCGGCCAAATGTGCATCTGATCGGCTATACGAATGAGATTAACAAGCTCATGGATATCTCTGACCTGCTGATTACGAAGCCAGGCGGGATGACCTGTACGGAAGCGATGGCCAAAGGCATTCCCATGCTGTTCTACAGTCCCATTCCAGGACAAGAAGAGCGGAACTGTGAATATTTTCAGGAGCAAGGCTACGGTCAGAAGATTACCTCTATCGCGATGATTGATCATTGGTTCAAGCTGCTGCTTGAGCAGTATCCCGAGCTGTCGAAGCGTCGAACGACGATACGCAACCATCAGAAATACAGTGCTCAGGCCTGTTCCGCAACGATTATGCAATATTTGAAGTTATCCGCCAAACGCCCGTACATACAGGCATCAACAACTGCACCGCTCATACAATGGTATTAACCATGTATAGGGCGGTGTTTTATTTATGGACCCCATTCACCGATTCGGCAAACAGTTCATTTTTGTGTACTTGCTCATCTGGTTCGTTGGCAGTCTGTGGATGATGGCGCTGCTTGGCAGCGGGACGATTCAAGGAAAGCTGCTAGGTGTTGACGTAACTCTGTATCATGAGTATGCTTGCTTCGGATTTGCCGGGGCTTTAGGCGGCTCGCTTTACGGATTGCGGATGTTCCACGAGCATTATCATGATCTCACCACGCAGTGGGTGTACTGGTACCTCATGCGGCCCGTACTCTGCTTCGGCTCAGCCATTATTACTATTATCCTGTTCCAAAGCGGCATTCTGCTGCTTCAGGTGGGCGATTCTATGGCGGCGCGTATCAGCGTTGCGTTCTTGACTGGCTTTGGCTACGGCAAATTTATGGAGAAGATTCGTGCATTAACGACGACTTTTTTCAGTGGCAGTGGGAACAACAGCGGAAATGGCAATGGGAACGGAGATAAACCACAACCTTGAATGCAATTTTTCATGGACATCCAGATTTATCCTGAATTGGTTTTTCATAATTGGAGACCCTAATTTTGCAGTCACAACATCCAAGGAGACCCCATGAAAATTTTTGCAGCTTTGTGTTTAAGTTTACTTTTGATGCAGCCGAGCACGAGTGTCAGTGCAGCCCCGAAAAAAGACCGTGCCTATTATGAAGCACGCGGTGAAATCGTTTGGGAAATAAGGACGGATGAGAAAGTGCTTGCCCTCACATTCGATGATGGCCCTCATCCCGCGTACACCGATCAAATACTAGAGCTTCTCAAACAGTATGAGGCGAAAGCTACCTTTTTCGTTGTAGGCAATAAAATCAAGCTGTATCCTGACGTCCTGAGCCGAACACTCAGTGAAGGCCACGAGATCGCCAACCACACTTACAGCCATGCTTATCTCAGCCAAAGAAACGATATCAAAAAGGAACTGAAGGATACGGAAGCTCTCATATATGCCACGACAGGCCAGAGATCCCAGCTATTCCGCCCACCCGGAGGTTTCTATAATGAAAGGCTTGTTCATATCGTTCGAAATGAAGGCTACAAGATGATCATGTGGAGCTGGCAGCTGGATACGAAGGATTGGGATACACCTGGGGTAAATAAGATTGTAAATCGTGTCCTGAAAAATGCGAAAAACGGCAACATCGTCCTTTTTCATGACTATATTGAGGGGCCTACACAGACGATTGCTGCTTTGAAAATCATTTTGCCAGAGCTGAAAAATCGCGGCTACCGGTTGGTCACCGTGTCGGAGCTGCTCAATTATAATACGGCCATTCCGGCGAAAATTAATTAGAGACTCCGGCTTGTTTGGATGCAGCATGGCAGTGGTCGCGAGCCTGTCTGCTTGTGCGGCAGACTTGTTTGGATATTCGGGGCTGCAGCGGCTGAAGCCCTTAGGATTCGGAAATGCCTGCGTTTGTGCAGGCTTTTTGCGTAAAATCACTTGAAAATAGGAAATGCCTGCGTTTCTGCAGGCTTTTTCTGTAAAATCACTTGAAAATAGGAAATGCCTGCGATTCTGCAGGCTTTTTCTGCTTTTCCCTCGTAAAATTCGATTTGCTGCCAAAAAGCCTGCACTTTTGCAGGCATATATCGGATGAGGGGGATTCGAGGTTGAAAAAGATGCACAATTGCACAATTGCAGGCTTTCTCTGTTGCGCGACGGACTTTAGGCAGCCACCTCCGATTGCCGAGTTTCTCTGTCGCGCAACGGACTCTAAACAGCCACTTCCGATTGTCGAGTTTCTCTGTCGCGCAACGGACTCTAAACAGCCACTTCCGATTGTCGAGTTTCTCTATCCCGCAACGGACTCGAGGCAGCCACCTCCGATTGCCGGGTTTCACCGCCGCCGCCATATCGTCGGCGCAGCAACGCGCGCCCACGATTCGCGCGTGAAGAAACGCCAGATTGCTCCTGACTCTCATCGTCAGGAGCGGCTGAATCCCTCAAGATTCGGAAATGCCTGCGATTGCGCAGGATTTTTTCTGTAAAATCACTTAAAAATAGGAAATGCCTGCGATTGTGCAGGCTTTTTGCGTAAAATCACTTGAAAATAGGAAATGCCTGCGTTTATGCAGGCTTTTTCTGCTTTTCCCTCGTAAAATCCGATTTGCTGCCAAAAAGCCTGCACTTTTGCAGGCATATATCGGATGAGGGGGATTCGAGGTTGAAAAAGATGCACAATCGCAGGCTTTCTCTGTCGCGCGACGGACTTTAGGCAGCCATCTCCAATTGTCGAGTTTCCCTGTCGCGCAACGGACTCTAGGCAGCCGCCTCCGATTGCAGAGTTTCCCTGTCGCACAACGGACTCTAGGCAGCCGCCTCCGATTGCCGAGTTTCCCTGTCGCACAACGACTCGAGGCAGCAACTCCGATTGTCGAGTTTCTCTGTCGCGCAACGACTCTAGGCAGCCACCTCCGATTGCCGGGTTTCACCACCGCCGCCATATCGTCGGCGCAGCAACGCGCGCTCAGGATTCGCGCGTGAAGAAACCCCAGCTCCTGACTCTCATCGTCAGGTCAGCTCCTACACCCGTTCACTCCCGAAGCCGAGTGAACGGAACGAGAAAAAAGCGCCCCACCGGGGCGCTCAGTTTTCATTTCGGTGCATCGAAGGTATGCACCTTGTTCCAGTTCACACCACCGCTTGCGGTGGTGTACATCACACTCGGCTGCTCGCTGTCATTCGTCAGCAGCCAGCCTTGGCTGCCGTCTGCCATAGCCAGCAGCAGCTCGCCATAGCCAGTGAACGTTTCCTTCCCGTTCACCCAGGTTTTGCCGCCGTCCTTCGTTGAACCGACGGAGTTTGGCTTGTCGCAGCTCGGGCACTGCCCACCCATGAAAGCTACGTCGGGACTGACGACGTAGAGAGGTCCGGGCTTCGTGCCCGTATTTTTGGGCCCTGTGTTATCGCCCACCGGGAAACCAGGAGCAGGTCCCCCACCGGCGGTGCTGTTCGCCAGCACCGTCTGCCAGTTCTTCCCGCCGTCTTTGGTGTGAAACAAGGAATAGGAGGTCTGGGTCATCCCTGACTCGCCAATCAGCTCAACCCAAGCATCGTTAGCGCCTGCCGAGCGAATAACAGCGCCAGTTGGCACTACGGCGGATTTACGCGACATAACGCTTTTCCATGTTTTGCCGCCGTCTTGCGTTCGATCAATTTCGATGGAATCTTTCTCCCCTTTGACAACCCAGCCATTATTCGCATCGTGGAAATAAGCATCTCCTACGATACCTTTGGGTACTGGCAAGGTCGTCCATTTGATGCCGCCATCTACGGTATGCGCATTGCCGCTAAAGGCTTCCTGCTTCGTTGTGAAATGCAAAAAAGCAGCATTCGGCACTTGCCCAACAGAACTCCAATGCTGGCCGCCATCCTTGGTATTCAGCAGCTTGGCGTCATCCCCTACCGTTGCCCACGCTTCTTGCCCGTTCAAGGCAAATATTTGCTTGACGTCACCCGCGGCTTTGTATTGAACTTGCCATTTGGCCCCGCCATCATTGGTATGAGCGATAAAGCCTTGCCCACCGATCCAGCCTGATTTGGCATCGGCAAGACGAACAGCGGTTACCCCTTTCATCGGCACGTTAGCAGGTGCATTCGCATTCGTGTTAGGCGCAGTTGTGGCAGCAGCAGTTGGTGTGCCTGCAGGAATTGCTGGCTCGGCGGAAACCGCTGGAGAGGAGGCTGGCGTTGCCGTAGCATTCGCAGCCCCGCTTGTCCCTTCCGAGGCCCCGCAGCCTGTAAGCGCGAAAACGGAAATCGCCAAAATGGGCATATATTTTTTGAACATCATCTTAACTCCTTTCAAATCTGCAATATCTGCAAGTAATCGTTCTATCCTTATAGACGTTGGCATTCGAGCAAAAGTTGACTCGGCGGAAATTTGGACTTTTGGCAAAATTAGTATGTCCCATAATCAGGGAAGACTATTTAACTTATTTGGCGAGATGAGAAAATAGGCATGACTCATCCCCATCGTGAATACAATCCAATCAAGGAGGGGCACTTTGTTACGGAAAGGAAGAGGATCGGTTGAAATTCATCTGGGGTAAAAAAGAGTTCACCTTAATGATCATTCCGGGCGCCAACCGCCGTACCGTAAGATTCAAGCTTCCGCACAGTAGTATTTATATTGTGCCCAGCGTGATCCTGCTTGTGCTGATTGGTTTTTTTGTCACGATTTACTTAATGAATACCCACTCCTATCGAACGAGAAACAACATGCAGCAAGCTTTCGATGGACAAGAGCGTCAACTGGTCGATCAAATTACTCTTAAAAATAGTGAACTGGAACAGCTTCAAGCCAATTTGATTGACTTATCCCAGCAAGCCAATGATTTTAAATTGAAGTTGGAAGAAATTAAGAAAATCGATCACGTGATCGAATTGATGAGCGAAACAGATGGCACAAAGGGAACAAAAGGGACAAGCAAAAAAACCTCTGCAATAAACACTCAGCAGCCTAACGGGAAAAACTCAGATATCGGAGGCAGCGATGTCGCTGTTACTTCGCAAGATGTCTCTCTTTTGGTGAACAGCACCAAGGAAGGACTTTTTTCGTTAGTCGGAGATATTAACGCCCTGCTCCTGCATCTGAATGAATCGGAAGCCAAGTTGAAGGAAGCTCAATATTTGCGCAGCATCACCCCTACTCTATGGCCCACTGTAACACACAGCATCACTTCCGGCTTCGGCGTGCGAATCGATCCATTCACCTCTAAACCGTCGATGCACACAGGCTTTGATCTTGATGGCGAGATGAATGATGACGTCTATGCGACTGCGGACGGCAAGGTCATTGAAGCCAGCTTTGACAACGAACATGGCAATCATCTAATTATCGATCATACCCGCGGCATCCAAACCGAGTACATGCATCTGAATAAAATGCTGGTCAAACGCGGAGAATCAGTAACGAAAGGTCAAAAAATCGGCCTCATCGGTACGACCGGACGAAGCACAGGCTCTCATCTGCATTACGAAGTACAGAAAAATGGCAAACCGATTGACCCCGCTCCTTACCTGATTACCGATAGAAAGGATGAGCTCAAATGATTGGAAGCTCCAAAACAAGGCGCATTGACGCTAAAACAACGGATACCTTGATCGGTGGAAGTACGATCTGTGAAGGCAAAATTATGTCCGAGGCCAGCCTCCGCATCGAAGGCCAACTCAATGGTGACATTGAATGCGCCGGAGATATCACCATTGGCGAGAATGCCGTGGTGCAGTCCAACATCCAAGCCCGTGATGTCATCGTTGCCGGCAAGGTCAAAGGCAACATCCACACCAAAGGCAAGCTCATCGTCACCAGCTCCGGTGTGCTGGTGGGGAATATTGATGTGCGCTCCTTTATTATTCAGGAGGGCGGCATTTTTCAAGGCAGCAGCGCGATGAACATCGCTGCTGGGGGTGAGAAAGGCAGCGCCAAGGTCATCGACGCCAAAGCACACAAGCAGCAGAAAAGCGAGCAGCAGGCTGCTTCCGGTGGAAACTAGACGATGCCCTTCACTTCATAGGCATTCTGATCCAACAAAAACTGCCTATTATCTGGTCTTGTGGGCCAGGTAATAGGCAGTTTTTATTGGTTTTGACCCATGGGCGACGACCGAGTACGTACAAGCTGCGCGAGCAGGCGTGCCCCGTAGCCAGTCGCACCTATCGAATGCCAGCCTTGTGCAGATGACACATCCTTCAATGAAGCCATATCGATATGCGCCCAACGAAGGGAGGAATCAACGAACTTGCGCAGAAATAAGGCAGCGGTCGTAGCGCCTGCTTCTCCTACCCTGCTGACGTTGCATAGATCTGCAAAGTCACTGTGCAGGTAAGCCTCATACTCATCAACAAGCGGAAGCTGCCATACTTGCTCATCTACCAGCTTCCCGGCTTGTGTGATCTCAGCCACCAACGCGTCCTGTCCCCATATTCCGGCATACTTGGAACCCAGCGCAGCCCCGCAGGAATAGGTCAAGGTCGCAATATCGATGGCTTCCGCTGCCCCGAGACGATGCGCATGAATCAGTGCGTCCGCCAGTACCAAGCGGCCTTCCGAATCCGTATTGCCTACCTGCACAGATACGCCGTTCGGGTATTGCAGCAGCTCCCCTGGCAGCAGAGCCCCTCCGTCCGGCATATTCTCGGCAGCAGCGATAAGCCCAACGACATTCGCCTGCACGTTCCCAGCTGCAAGAATATCAAGTGCGCCAATCACGGCTGCCGCGCCAGCCATATCCATTCGCATATCGCTAATATCGAAGTCCTTTTTCAAACTGATTCCACCTGTGTCAAAAGTAATGCCTTTGCCAATGAGGGCCGAAAGCGGCAACGTATCATCCGTGCAATACCGCAGCTCTAGAAGTGCTGGAGGATGCTTGCTGCCTTTGCCCACGGCGATCAAGCCAACCATGCTGTTCTGCTCCAGTCGCTCCCCTTCGTAAACGATCGCCTCGACCTGCGTACCGGCAAAATGATCGACTGCCCGTTCGATGAGCGTTAGAGGACGCAGTTTATTTGGTGGTTCATTCGCCAAATTACGGGCGAGAATGGCCCCATCGGCATAAATGCGTCCCCATCGTATCGCATCGTTCAGCGCAGCCTTTGCTTCCACTTTCTCCTCTGCTTCAGTTACGGTGAGAAACTGCAAGCTTGCTTCAAATGGCTTAGTCTGTTTCGCGCGGTAAATCTCGAACGCATAGGTTCCGAGCAGCCAGCCCTCCACCCAAGCGCTGACGGCTTTCTCTTCGCTAATCGGAGGCGCATGCACACAGCGCTTCAGCAGCTCGCCCAAGTTTATGCCTACTTGCTCCTTCTTATGCTTCTCCGCCGCACGCCCAGCACTGCCTGCCGCTTCGCGGATTCGTTCCGTGCTCAGCCGCGAAGCCTCCCCACAACCGACCAATAGCGCATCCCTCTCTCCAATACGGCCATGAAACCAAGTCAACGCCCCTGGCTCTCCCATATGGGGCAGGAGTGAGTACGCTTGCAGCCATGCCGGGAGCCGAGCGCCTCCCTTCACTCCGATTTCGTCCAAGCAGATGGGGAAGATGAGAGTCTCAATCGGGCTTTCTCCTCCAACCGTGAACATCATCGTAAGATACTCCCATCTTCCAGACGCTGCCAAGTCTCAAAGCTAAGCTCTCCTTCTTGCAGACGAATGACACGAGCCCCTCGCGGCAAGCCTCCATAGGTGTTATAGCCTGTCACTCGGCCGAAACAAAGCCGAATCTCATGCAGTGTTCCACAGAAATCATTGTCATGATCATGACCAACAAAGGTCCCCATGACATCGCCCATTTCCGCCATTGCAGCAAACAGTCCGCTATTGAGCTTGGGGCAGCATACATCTTCGTTCTTGATGCCGCTTACTTTCCCCACCTTCCATACGTCGTTATACTCCGGCAGCGGAATATGAAAAAAAGCGAGGCCGGGAAGGATGGCATCACTGCGCTCACGAAGTGCTAGTGATTGCTGCTTATACCAATGAATCTGATCAGCCTGAATCCACGCATAGCCGCCGACTGAATCCGGCGCCATGGAACCGGAATCGAGAAAATAAAGTACAGCTGCAGGTTCCCCGGACTGCGTGCCTTGTATGGTAAGCGTGTAATTGCCAACCCCACTAAGCTCCTCAGGTCCTGCTTGCGAATAGCAAGCGCTATGCTTAAGCGCAGCCGCCATCAATTCCTCGCGCGTCACATTCTCCTCTGCATCGTGATTGCCAAATACGTGCGCCCAAGGTAAGCCGGATTCAACGGCAGGCGCAATCGCCCGGCGAAAAGATGCCAAAGGATCGGCTGCGCCATAGCTTGAAATCAGATCTCCCGTATATACGATGAAATCCGGCTTTTCCTCCACAAGCAGTGCTCTGACCAAAGCAAGCGTCCGTAAATCCGCTTCATTGTCCTTGTCGCCGCCGATATGCAAATCCGTCAATTGCACAATGGTAAAGGTCCCGTCCTCCCGGAACTTAAGATTGTCAGCCATGCTTTTCCCCCTTTCACATCGCTGGTCACAGGCTTTGTTACGCCCATTCCCCGTTCAAAAAGCTCGGCATGAATCCTCATTTTGCCTAATGAAAGCAGACAGCCCTTCACAATCCGGTGTACCTGTACTCCCGCCGTAAGAGCCAACAGACATAGCTCCGCAGACGTTGCCGTACAGCAAACACGATTCAACACTTTGTCCCGTCAAATAACCGTACAAGTAACCAGCATTGAACGAATCTCCTGCTCCAGTCGTATCTACGACATCGACCACGAATCCGGAATGAGCCAGTTGCAAGCCGTCTTTCATCGTAATGGCGCCTTTGGGTCCAAGCTTGATGACGACATGACGACAGAAGCCGCCCATATATCTTAAACTATCATCTATATGCTCGATGCCCGTGTAATGGAACGCTTCCGTTTCATTCATCAGAAAAACATCGATATAACCCATCAACTCAAACACACCGGAATGCCATTCTCCCGTATCATCCCAACCTACATCGCAGGAAACGGTGACTCCTGTCTTTTTTAGCTTCTTGACCATAGCGACGAATTCATCATGATTGCGCCGCCCGCGATAGCCGGTTACGTGAACATGTCTGCCTAACGCTACTTGCGCGATATCCAGATCGCCTGCTTGCAGCTCCGAATTTGATCCTGCATACGTAATAAATGAACGATCCAGCTCCGGATTAATCGCTATCGTGATGCCGGTATGGCTTGTTGGGCTAGTCCGAATCAAACTGGTATCGATACCATATCGAGCGAACTGCTCTCGGATATAATGACCATAAAGATCATCTCCAAGAACACCGTTGAAGGCTGTATGCAGTCCCAGCTTGGCTAATGAGATCGTGAATAAAGCCGCACCACCGCCAACATGCATCCGTATATTTTCAACAAAAATTTCTTGCCCTGGCTGAGGAATCTGATTACAGCCCACCACTACTAGATCTATATTGACATCTCCGATGACAACTGCATCAAATTTTTTCATTCCGCGCTCCCTCTCCCGCACTGTTCTCTGTCTAATTCTCTACTGGATAGACCTGCAGCTGTCGCGCACGACAAGCTTATGTCCCAATATCAAATCTTCCCTCGGACTGAATGCAGGATCTGAAATTAACTCGATCAACGTATTCACCGTAATTTTCCCCATATCCTGAATAGGCTGCTCCATGGAAGACAAACGCGGACGAACGAGCTCCGTTAATTGGCTTCCGTCGAATCCGATAATGGATATATCGTCCGGAACTTTGAGCTGGTGGTCATGAATGCAGTTCATAGCACCCACCGCCATGTCGTCGCTTACGGCGAATAAAGCCGTAGGGCGAGGTTCACAGGCCAGTAGTTCCTTCATCAAATTGTAACCGCTTTGCGTTTTGTAGTCGCCGAACCGGATATAGTCGTTCACAATGGGCACCCGCTGATCTTTGAGCGCATTGCGATAGCCTACATAACGGTTCTGCCCTGAGGTGATATCTCTCATATCCCCGCCAATAAAGGCAATTCGTTCATGCCCAAGATCAACCAAATAACGGGTAGCATCATAAGCCGCCTCGTAATCGTCGATGATGACAGAAACGAACTTATGATCGACAGGCCTCACACTTGAGAAAATGACCGGAGTGTCCAATTTATTAATGAAATTGCGAATTTCGTCATTTAATTTCTCATGCATAATAATAATGCCGTCTACCCGCATCTCTTTAAACACGTTCAAATATTTCAGCTCTTTATCCGTATCCTCGATAATGTTGCAAACCAGTAAGTTGTAATCGTTCAAGCTCGCCGTTTCCTCGATACTGCTTAATATAGTGGAATAAAAGCTGGAGGTCAGATCGGGAACAATGACGCCAATCAGGTTCGTTTTCTTCCGCACCAAGCTCCTCGCAATATGGCTTGGGGCATAACCCAGCTCGTCAATCACGCGTTTTACTTTGGCCTTCAGATCGTCCTTCACGTATTTTTCTCCGTTCAACACTCTGGACACTGTGGTTACGGATACTCCCGCTTTTTTGGCTACATCTTTAATTTTGGGCGCCATGATTATCATCCTTCCTTACTTGCAACACGAACATTTCCTCTATTATTCGACAAACAATGGCTGGGAGAATGCCCCGAATCCGCCTTCTAAATAGACAGCTATGCGGATATAGCCTTCATCTCCATCATAAGCATACTTCACCTGCTTCATTCTTCCTGTTTCCTCATGAAGTATGCGGCCTTCCTTGCCGATCAGTGTCACATATTTATACATTTTATCATACAATGGGCTTGATCGAAGATCATAAATAATTTGACCTTCTTCAACACGGATTCCATCAAACCCATAGCCCGTAGAAACGTAGAAGCTGCCCTCGCGAATCGCGGCTAAAATGGCCTCGTTCGTCTTCTCTTTCGCCAATACCATATTCCAAGCCCGTTTTTCCTGCCCATAGACGTGAAAGTCATCATTTCCGAAGCCCCATATTTTGCGTCCAGCAGACAAGAGGTAATCCCATTTATCGAAAGCAATATCGTATTCTGGATTCCCATCCCCATTTACAACCTCAATGCCATTGTACCGCTGCATACTGAGCATATCCTCATGCCGCCAATAATGGGAAAAAAAACGATTCGGATGGGCCAGTATAGAAAGACCTCCGTTCTCAACACAGGCATCAGAAAGCCGCTGATAATTGGCGATCGAAAATTCATTCGAATAGCCCTCCATGAGCGTGCTCGGGGGATGGACAAGCAGCATGTGTGTTTGCGAACTGCTCACCTCAACAGCTTCGAATAAAGTCCCAATGGTGTGCTCTCCCTCATGCACAGTAATCCGATCATGATCGGATATGCCTAGAAAATCATAGTCATGATACATGCGGTACACCGTAGAAAGCGGATGATGTCCGTCACTGCACGTCGTGTGATTATGAAAGCTGCCCCGCAGCCAGATGCCTTGCTTATCGTAGGGATTATGGATGTGTGTCACTTACGAATTCCTCCCTTGCTCTTATTCTTTCACTGAACCAATCATAGCTCCCTTAGCAAAATACTTCTGAATAAAGGGGTATACGCAAATAATGGGAGCAACGACCACGATAATAGTTGCCATCTTCAAAGAATCGCCTGTAATTTGAATGCGCTGGAGCATTTGCATTTGCGACGATCCCGCCATCTGCATTAATGACTCCCGAATTGCATCCTGCCTCGTCAGCATTTCTTGGAGCAGCGTAGATAAGGGTCTAATGGAAGCCGTTCTCACAAAAAACGAACCTGTAAACCAATCATTCCAGTGACCAACCGCTGTGAATAGGGAAATCGTTGCCAGTACGGGCTTGCTCAGCGGTAAAATAATCCGCATAAAAATGCCAAAATCGCTGCAGCCGTCCAACTTCGCCGACTCTTCGAGGCTAATGCTGATTTGCTGGAAAAAGGTGCGCAAGATGATGAGGTTCCACGCACTGTAAAGTCCCGGAATAACGTAGACCCATATGGTATTGGTCAGATGCAAGCTTTTCAACAGCATGTAATAAGGAATAATGCCTCCTGAGAAAAGCATGGTGAAGAAGATCATAAGGGTAAAAAAGCGCACCCCTGGCATCGTTTTGCTTTTTAGCGTATAGGCCGCCATCGCGGACAGAAACACGCCTGCCACCGTGCCAAGAACCGTCCGAAATATGGAAATGGCGAATGCTCTGCCAATATTGGCGGAAGTAAACACTTCATGATAATTCTCTAGCGTCCATACGCGGGGCCAGAAGTAAATCCCGCCTCTTTCCGCGTCCTTCCCTGCGTTGAAGGAAAGAGCGAGAATATTCAGAAAGGGAAGTACGATGGACAGACACAATAGAATGATCAGTGCATAATTAACAACCTTAAATATCTTTTCCCCTGCTGAGAGCTTATAGAATTCATTTCCCACGTTCATCTCTCCCCGTACTAAGAAGTGCGCTCCCGTCTGAACTGATCCTTATTCGAAGTGAGCGCTCCCGCCTAATTCATACGATTAATTCAAAATGACCTTCGTTTTGGGATCCTTGTCTTTCTGCTGCAGCAGTTCTTCGAATTTGTCTAATCCGGCAGCTTGCAGCTGCTTTTTGGAGGAATCCAGAATTTTCTGGGCTTCTTCGCTGCTCTTCGCATAGAAGGCACGAATTACACTGTCATTGTAATTATCAAGTGCTGTTTTCAATTGAACGCCATTCGCGAATTCGTTGATAAAGGAAAGCGGTTGGTAACCGTCTGTGAACAAGGCATTTTTCATCTTGTCGGCATATCCCCAGTACTCCGCAATTTTGTTCGCACCCGCATTGGCTTCAGGCGAGACCGCATCGGCATAAGAGCTTTCGCCAAAATCGGCCAATCTGTTTATATCCGTGCTGCCCAAATAACTGCCCCAACTATTTCCTGCGCCATCAAATCCCAGCGCTTTCGCTGCTTTTGGATCTTTGTTTTTCAAATCAAGCACTTCTTTCTTCACTTGAGGGTTCCCTTTGGCATCCAGCGTGTAATCTCTTCCTTCCAGACCATATTGCCAGAGCAGCTTGCCTTCCCGACTAGCTAAGAAATCGGCCAAATTGACGATATCTTGCGGATTTTTCGTTGATTTCGGGACCGACCAAATCATGGACCCCGTTTTATAAGGAACTACCTTTCTGTAAGGTCCATCCACAGCATTGATAGGACCCAGCGGAAGGTAATGCACATCTTTGTTGAAATCCAAATAACTGTGCATGTCGCTAATAATGCCGAAGCTGCCGTTTAGCGCACCCTCTGTCGCCTTGTTTTCCTGCATAGCATAGAAATCAGGAGACATGAGCTTCTCTTTCAGCAGCTTTTGAGTAAGCTCAATGCGTTTCATGACATAATCTGTCTGACTTTCGTGGATGATTTTCCCGTCTTTGTCTTTATAAAACCTCTGATCCGTCGCACCCCAAGTCAGATCGCTGAACAAGAGTCCATTCTCGTGATTCCCGTTCCCCCAGTATCTAGGCCCGATCGGGATAATCTCTTTACCATTGGTATCCTTGAAGTTGCCCGCTTTGATTTTTTGAGCCAGTTCATACACTTGATCGCTTGTTTTTATCGTGCGGGGATCTATGTTTAACGCATCGGCAATATCCTTGCGGATATAAGGCCCTCCAACATATTTGTATTCGTCATAGCCGGCTTCTCTGGGGATATTCATATGAATAAAATAACTTTCGCCATTAAATTCCGGACGAAACATGACGCCATATTTCGTATCGAGCGGCAAATATTTATCATCTAAGTATTTGCTGTAAATCTTTGTGTTTTTAATCAAAGGCGTCAGGTTCGTAAACATGCCTTCTTTGGCGCCTTTGGCAAGTACCGGCATTTCCTTGCGCCCGCTGTTATTCAGATAAGAAACGATAAAATCAGGCAGATCATTGGAAGCAAGTCCCGCATTCAAGCCATCAATCGCATGCTCCGAATTTACACCTTCAAGCTGAAGTGTAATTCCTGTCATTTCTTTGAGCTTTTTAGCAATTTCGGGATTGATTTCTGCGGATAAGTCGTCGTTGTCAATAAACAGAAGCCCTTTTAGCGTCCGATTGGCAACCCAGGTTGCAGGCTTGCCGCTGCTGGACGCAGTTGTTGCAGGCGTTGGATTACTGTCTTCACCCGCCGTTGGATTGGCACTACTTTCGCAGCCAGCAAGCAGTAAGCTTGCTGCCAGAGGCATAGACAACCATTTGACCCATCTTTTGCTCATACTCGACTCCTCATCTCATTCAATTTTTATGAATAACACCTGCTGGTGCTCTTCAACATAGGGAATGCGGTAAACTGGTATCGCTACCATATTGATTCGTCAAAGAACTTTTTCGATGCTCGATTCGCTGTAATGACAAGTACCAAACCAATAACACTCTGCATCAAACCAACAGCGGTGGCATAGCCGTATTGCCCGTTTTGAAGTCCTACTCGAATGATATACGTATCGAGAATATCCGCTAACTCCATATTCCCCGGTGTTCTCATGAGATAAATCTGGTCAAATCCAGCCTGCAGGATGCTGCCCAGCGATAAAATAAACAGAATAGAAATCGTAAGCCTTATGCCCGGCAGCGTGATGTGCCAAATTTCATGCCATTTGTTAGCACCATCCATTTTGGCGGCTTCATGCAGCTCCGGATTGATGCTGGCCATCGCAGCCAAATAAATAATAGAATCCCAGCCTATGCTTTGCCAAATATGGCTTCCGAACATGAGTGAATAGAAGTATTTGCTTTCCATCATGAAAAAAGTGCTGCCGTCTCCCCCGAAGAAACGTATTGCTTCGTTCAGCAGTCCCGTATCAGGAGCCAAAACCCGCTGCATCAAGCCAACGACGATAACCCATGAAAGAAAATGCGGCAAATACGAAATACTTTGCATCATTCCCCGAAATTTCCGATGCTTGATCTCATTGAACATAAGCGCCAGCAGAATGGGAAAAGGAAGTCCCAGAAACACTTTGATACTGCTGATAGCAAGTGTATTCCTGATCAGCTTCCCGCTTTGGTAATCGCTGAAAAAGGCTTTAAAATACGTCAATCCCACCCACGGGCTTGCCATAATGCCCTTGTTGAATTGATAGTTCTTGAAGGCAAGAATAAGTCCGCCCATTGGGATATACGAGAAAATGACGAAGAATACAAGACAAGGAAGGAGCATGAGATACAATTGCTTGTGTTGTAAGATTCTTTTCCCTAAATAGGCATTCTTCTTCTTTGCCGCAACTCCAATTCTGGCTTGCGACAGATCCGTTTCCATGTGACAACCACCTTCCTAAGGTATTTTACATGTTTTTCTGGTATCGCTTCCATATTGCAAAACATAAATGACTTGAATAGCACAACTCCACGCATGTATTTTATGGAATCGCTTTCATGGCGGAATGATTTTAGTATAAATGCTTTGGAATCATTTGACAATACCTTTTTAGCGTTGCAAATCTAAATTTTCTGTTAATTCAAACTTACCTCTTAATGCATGGAAAAAAGCCTGCTTCGTCCAAGATTGGACTCGAAACAGGCTTCCACACTTCATGACTTACTTCCCGCTTTTCACTTCCTCCAGCATCGACAGATCGACGAACTTACGAAGATCAAGTTCCTCTTTATTAATGCCCTTAATATATCGGGCGTCAATGGAGACCTTCGCCATCGTCTCCATCACCTTAACGTCAACGTCTGTCGTGAGCTTCAGCCTGCCTATAGAGGCTTTGATTAAGCTTTTGTCCATCCCTTTGCCGCTGTATTTTTTCAGCTGGTTGTTGATGAGTTCATAAGCTTGCTCTGGGCTGTTCTGGATGAATGCGATGCCATCCATATTGGCTTTGATTGCGCCCTTCACCATATCACGATGGTGGGCGATGAATTTGTCGCTGGCGACCATAATAACCGTCGGGTAATCGCCGTTGTTCGGCGGAATTGCCTGCCAGTCCACGACGACCTTGCCGAGTCCAGCCTTCTCGATCTGTGTTCCCCACGGCTCGGGGACGAGCGCTGCATCAATTTCCTTCTGACGGAAGGAAATTAGCGCATCCGACGGGGAGCGCACGATGAGGTGCGCGCTCTCTGCGCCCCGGCCTAGGCTCACGCCTTCTTGCTGCAGCAGCAGCCGCAGCGAAATTTCATTCGTATTCCCTTTTGCCGGGATGGCGACTGTTTTATCTACTAAATCTTTCACGGCATTAATGCCTGATCCGTTTCGAGCAACCAATACGGCGCCGCCGTTATTGGAGCCTGAGACGACGCGGTAGTTTCCGCTTTTCAAGAAGAAAGTTGTCGCTGGCCCCGGACCTACGAAGCCCACATCAATATCTCCGGTGGCCATTGCGATGGATAAATCCGACCCGTTATCGAAGGCGGTGACTTCAATCTTCACCTCATCCCCCCACTCGCGGGCGAAATAGCCCTTCTCGAGCGCGATATAAGCCGCGGCATGGGTGACGTTTTTGAATACACCAACCCGAACAATCTGCGCCTTTCCTGAAGAAGTCAGTTTCTCCCCGCAAGCCCCAAGCGTAGCGGCAGCGACCACAAGCAGCATAAGCACCCATAAGCGTTTTCTCATCCGATCCGCTCCCTGCTCAAGACTTCGAGCCAGCGAGGCCGTAGCGCTCTAGCACTTTGTCTTCGAGTTTCTTGAAACAGAAGTGGTCGGATACCGTACCAAGCACTGCGATAATGATGACGATACACAGCATCAGCGACGTATCGCCCAGATTCCGGCCATCCTGCAGAAGCTGACCAAGTCCGGCCCCTTTGGCAATCAGCTCCCCGGCAACCAGCGCACGCCATGCGAAAGCCCAAGCGGTCCGCACGCCGTTGATTAAATGAGGGAATGCGGCGGGAATCATCACCTGCACGAACATGTTAAACCCATTTCCTGTGCCCATCGTCTGCGCTGCGCGCAAATAGATTGGCGGAATGTTTTTGATTCCGGTCCGGCTGGCTAACGCCATCGTCCATGTAGCTCCAAGCGTCGTAATAAAAATAACCGAGGATTCGTTAAGACCGAACCAAATGATAGCAAAAGGCAGCCAAGCAATACTTGGAATCGTTTGCAACGATACGACGAGAAACCCAAGCGTATCATCAAGCAGCCGATAGCGGGCGAATAAGAAGCCTAATGTCGTCCCAATCGCCAAAGATAGCGCAAAGGACACCAATAATCGGATCATGCTGGCGAAAGTTGCTTGCAGCAATTCACCGTGGACTAATCCGTCGTAGAACGCTTGCAAGGTTTGTGTGACAGAAGGGAACCTCCAGCCCCATCCAAACAGTCTAAATCCCGCCTCCCAAGCTATCAGAAGCAGTACCAGAAAAATCGTTCTTCTTAATGCGGTACTCATCGCCCGTCTCCTCCCTTACCACTTTCTCCAGCTCATCCGCCAGCGCGTCCATGATTGAATTCTCCACATGATGGAGCAGCGGATCTGCCATATCCCGAGGTCTCGCTGCCTGTACAGCGAACTCCTTTTTAATCGTCCCAGGACGGGTGGACATCACAAGAACGCGATCTGAAAGAATCACCGCTTCGCGGATGTTATGGGTAATGAAGAGAATCGTTTTGCGCGTACGCATCCATATTTCTTCCAATTCCTTATGCAAAATAAGGCGTGTCTGCTCATCGAGCGCGGCAAAAGGCTCATCCATCAGCAAAATCTCCGGGTCCATCGCCAGCGCTCTGGCAATCGCTGCACGCTGCTTCATGCCTCCGGACAGCTCATGCGGGTACCGATCGGCGAAACGACTCAGATGCACAGCTTTGATCTGTTCCATCGCCAGCTCATGGCGCTCTTTTTTGGCCATACCTTTCTGCTTGAGCCCAAAAGCGACATTATCCAGCACGGTCAGCCACGGGAACAGACCATGTTCTTGAAAAACAACAACACGGTCTGCTCCTGCGCCGTTCACCTTTTTCCCAGCAATCTCAATCGTGCCTTCACTTTGTGTATCAAAACCTGCTACCAGGTTCAGCACCGTGGATTTCCCGCAGCCGGATGGTCCTAGCAAAGAAACGAATTCACCTTTTTTAATCGTTAATGTGATATTGTCCAGCGCTTGATAACTGCCGCCGATTCGCTGAACGAACGTCTTGCTGACTCCCTTTATCTCGATCAAAATGCTTACCTCCACTCGGGTATGTCCCGTTGTCGTTCACGCCTTAAAACAACATTTTTAATCCTGCCAAGCCAAGTCCGATGATAAATCCGCAGATGGCCCCGTTCACCCGAATCCATTGCAGATCTTGTCCCAGCTTGTCTTCCATCAATTGGGTCAGCTTCTCATTCGTCAGTTTATCCAGATTCTCTCGAACAAGCTGACCGATTTTACTGTGATTTTGCTCCAAATATGCCGCGATTTGATCTTGGATGAAGTGCTCGCCACGCTGCAGCATATCTGCATTCTCTTTCACAGAGGCAAGCATTTTACGAATAACTGGAACAACATACTGTGGTGCAAAATCGGGCTGATCCACGAAATCCTCTGCCTTGGCCTTCAATCGCTCCAGCAGCCCCGCAAGCTTCTCATCGAGATCCAGAATGCCAGGCAGCTTCGCCTTCAAGCCATCCAATTCAGCCAAAAGCTTCGGATTTCTCTCCAGCTTGTTCAGTTCATTGCGAATAAAAGCGAGAACGGTTTCTCTGCGCGGGTGATTCTTGGTCCGCATTTGCTCGATGTAAGAAAGGACGAAGTTCTGAATAATGCCCCCGATCTTCTCCTCATTAACCATGCCAAGGAACGCATTCACGGCAAAAGCCATGAACCCATTGGATTGCAGCCCCTCGAACGCTTTGATTGCCATCGCACCCAGCTGATCGCGCGTATCCGACTTGATCGCCCATGCCTCTACTTTGTCGATGACGAAGTCGAACGTTTTGCCGTCGTAGCCGCCCTCGACAACCGTATCTACAATTGTACGAACGAGCTTGCTCGTATCTACTTCCTGAAGCGCTTTATGAATTTCATCCGCAAGCAGCGGTGTCAGTTTCTCCAAATCAATCATGCTTAGCGCTTGTTTAGCAAGCGTAGTCAGCCCTTTGTGCAGCGCTGCGTTATCCAAATGGGTCTGTGCAATCTCCAGCCCACGCTCAAGAAAACGAATTTGCTGCAAACGTGCTTTAATTGTCTCTTTGGAAAGCAGTTCATTCTCAACCGTAGAAACAAGCGCTTTCGTAATTTTCTCCCGATTCTTCGGCAAGAGCGCTGTATGCGGAATTGGAATGCCTAACGGATGACGAAATAGGGCACTGACAGCAAACCAATCGGCCAAGCCGCCAACAACCCCCGCTTCAAAACCGCCTTGCAAGAAACCTCCCCAAAGGGTCGAAGAGACGGGCAGCGTGGCCAAAAAGCCTGCTCCCATCACCCCTAAAGAGACCGTCGCTATATACTTTGCTTCTTTTTTCATGGTCATAACATCTCTCTCTGCTCGGATTTGTGAACTCATTCCTTCTATTTTACCACAAAATACGACGAAAGCTGTTCTCGATCCCAGATCTCCTGAATACACATCGGTAATGCGCATATCGGTGGATACTCTGCGAAGTTTTAACGTATAGGAGGAGTCTGAACCATGAGCCTAAATGGGAACATCACACCTTGGCAGGAGCATTTATTTTGGGTGGAAATCTTGCAGGATCACGCCATCTTTGTGGACGAGGCGCTTGCCAACGAAGAAGTGCAATGGATTGCCATTGCCAAACGGTATATCGCTGCCTTCACGGAGCTCCGCAATCGCATCCTGATGACCGATCCCTCCCTGCCTGTTTCCTCGCAAACGATGATTCAGCTCTCTAAGGATGTTTACCCCGTTGTTCACGGTTACTATCAGTTCGAGGGTTATATGCAGCATTTGCGCATTCAAAATAAAGTCGTCATTTCCTTAACGCCTGTTTATTTTAACGGAACCTTGCTCGAAAACGGTGAATATATTCGCATTTTACACTATTGGATGAACGGAGTTCCTTATGAGCCCCTGCCCCTCGTGACATTAATGGAAATGTGGCTGGAGGATCAACTCGGTCACGCTGTGCTCCTCGGCAATCATCTCGATCCTACAGAAATGGAGCTTGTCAAAAGCACCCAAGCCTATGCACAGCTGTTCAGCTCGCATATTGTCAAAAATACAGCCATACGCGGCTTTCTTCGCTTCACTGCGCCCAATTTCCCTGCCCAGCAGAAATTTGCAAGGCAAGTTGCCGAAACCGTTATCGGCTTTTACCATGTCGTCGAAGGCGTCATTCAAGAATACCAACATACCGAGCTGCTCAGCCGGTTAACCCTGCGGTTTCTCGAGCATCATTTGCCAGAGACCTGCTACTTTTTGCGAAAGCTTGCGACCTATGATGTAGAAATTCTGACGTTGCCGAATTGTCCGTTGACGAAGCCTTCTTTTGAATAGTAAAAAGAAGCGGAATTTTTCAGGGCATCAGCTAGATGCCTTAGCCAATATCCAACTAATTTCATATGTTGATAGAACACTTGATATATGGAGGCGAAGGCATTGTCTAATCAATTTCTTGATCTACGATTATCCGAAGCTAGCAATAACAGCTCCGGAGCATCACCCATTCCAACAAGTCCCCTTCTAACAGGAGATATAGGTCTTCAAACGGCAGATGCGGTTGGCACGCCCAATCAAAACAGTGTACGAGTTGCCTTATGGGGAACAATAGGCGTAGGCGTATCTCTCGCAGACACACTAACGATCACCATTGAAAGAAACAGCAACGGATTGCCAGGCACAGGTACGATGATCTATTCCATGGTTACTGACTTGGCAGCTAATTCAGCTGACAACATCATTTCATTCCATGCCGCCGATTTCCCGCCTGCCATAGAAGTCACGTACGAAATCCGCTATTGCATGTTTGCCAGTTCCAACGCTTCAGGCATCATCCTTCAGGGTCCTGTCAGCTTCAGCGGCATTGCAACGGCAGGAACCGCCGACGGCCAACCTATCAACCTCCCATGGGCTATCGGCCCGACCGGCCCGACCGGCCCTGCGGGGCCAGCTGGCGGGGCTGCGGGGGCGACTGGGGCTACGGGGGCTACGGGGGCGACTGGCGGCGTTGGAGCTACGGGAAGTGCTGGGCCGGCCGGCGCTACGGGCGCTACGGGTGATGTTGGACCCGCGGGGGCTACGGGTGATGTTGGACCTGCCGGTGTTACGGGCGCCACGGGTGATGTTGGGCCCGCGGGGGCTGCGGGCACCACGGGCGATGTTGGACCCGCGGGCGCTACGGGGGCCACGGGCGATGTTGGACCCGTGGGTGCCACGGGCGCCACGGGGGATGTTGGGCCCGCGGGGGCTGCGGGTGCCACGGGTGATGTTGGACCCGCGGGAGCCACTGGCGCCACGGGCGATGTTGGGCCCGCGGGAGCCACTGGCGCCACGGGCGATGTTGGGCCCGCGGGCGCTACGGGCGCCACGGGCGATGTTGGACCCGCGGGCGCCACGGGCGCCACGGGTGATGTTGGACCCGCGGGGGCCACTGGCGATGTCGGGCCTGCGGGTGCTACGGGTGCTACGGGTGCCACGGGCAACGTTGGACCCGCGGGGGCCACTGGCGCCACGGGTGATGTTGGGCCCGCGGGCGCTACCGGTACCACGGGTGATGTTGGAGCCGTGGGTGCTACGGGCGCTACGGGCGATGTTGGGTCTGCCGGTGCTACAGGCGCAACGGGCGATGTTGGGCCCGCGGGCGCTACGGGCGCCACGGGCGATGTTGGGCCCGCGGGCGCCACGGGCGCCACGGGCGCCACGGGCGATGTTGGACCCGCGGGGGCCACTGGCGCCACGGGCGATGTTGGACCCGCGGGCGCCACTGGTGCCACGGGCGATGTTGGACCCGTGGGTGCTACGGGCGCCACGGGTGATGTTGGACCCGCGGGGGCCACTGGCGCCACGGGTGATGTTGGGNGCCACGGGTGATGTTGGGCCCGCGGGCGCTACCGGTACCACGGGTGATGTTGGAGCCGTGGGTGCTACGGGCGCTACTGGCGATGTTGGGTCTGCCGGTGCTACGGGCGCCACGGGCGATGTTGGACCCGCGGGCGCTACAGGCGCAACGGGCGATGTTGGACCCGCGGGCGCTACGGGCGCCACGGGCGATGTTGGGCCCGCGGGAGCCACTGGTGCCACGGGCGATCCTGGACCTACCGGCGCCACTGGTGCCACAGGCGTTCCCGGGCCTACCGGCGCCACTGGTGCCACAGGCGATCCTGGACCTATCGGCGCTACAGGCGCCACAGGCGATCCCGGGCCTGCCGGCGCCACTGGTGCCACAGGCGATCCCGGGCCTGCCGGAGCTACTGGTGCCACGGGGGCTACTGGACCCGGATCATCGCTAGCAAGCATCCAAGACAATACAACACCGATAAACGTGCTTGGTACACCAGTATCGGTTCTCTCCTTACCTTTAACAACTACAGCGGGCGAATCTATCCAGCTTAGTTCCATGGTTGAGGTTGATATAACATCAGCAGCAGTTACAGGGGTTACAGTTAGTTACACCATCACCTATCAGCTGCAGCTAGATGGCGTTACGATTGCTCAAACAACATTAGTTAAAGAGTATGACAAAACCTTGACCGCTTCTGCTGCCTCATACTCCGAAATCCCTAGCTTAACTTGGGTAGATAGTCCATCAGCAGATTCACACACGTATACGATTTTGGTTGGAGTTACTGGTTCCGACATTGTTACCGCTAGTGCCGAAACCAGAGCATTAAATGCTGTTCGATTTACCTCGTAACATCGGAAAAGGAACTATGATCCGCTATTTTAAGCAAATAAAGACAATACACGAATATCACGGAACTACAGTCCCTTATTTGTTGCAAAAACACGCTCAAGAAGCAAAAACCAGCCAAATAGCGTACCCCAGTTCCGCCTCAACCCATATTTTGAGCAAAATCATGCAAATAGCGTATCCTAGTTCCCCTAACTAGAAAATTACTAGAAACAGGTTTCCTAAACTGAATTATCTACCAATTTGCTGCAAAAAGAACCTCAACTCCACGAATGAGAAAACGTGGATAGAGGTTCTTTTGTTTACATAACTCACCCATCGCGGCTGAAAATTCCACACAGCCAAAAAAAAAGAAGGCCTAACGCAGGCCTTCCCATTCCAAATCAAACTGCTCCAAATACTGCTCCATGAAGCGGTGCCGCTCCTCAGCCAACTGTCGTGCGTAGGTCGTATTCATAAGCTCCTTCAGCTTCAGAAGCTTCTCATAAAAATGATTGATCGCGGTATCGTTGCCAGCGCGATACTCCGCTTCCGTCATCTGCTCGCGCGCGGTGACGGAAGGATCGTGAATCGGGCGGCCTTTCCAGCCCGAGTAGGCAAAGACGCGGGAGATCCCCACCGCGCCTATGGCATCCAACCGGTCGGCATCCTGCACGACCTGGCCTTCAAGCGTGCGCATCGGGGGACGCGCGCCGCCCTTGAACGACATGGTGCTGATGATTTCCAGCACATGGAGCACGTCCGCCTCCGGCGTGCCGCTGGCGGCCAGCCACGCTTCCAGCTCGCGCTGCGCAGCGGCTGGATCGGCGTTCAGCTTCTCGTCGACGACGTCGTGAAGCAGTGCCGCAAGCTCACAGACGAAAGCGTCGGCGCCCTCCTGGGCGGCGATGCGCTTCGTCGTCTGCACGACGCGATAAATGTGCCACCAGTCGTGGCCGCTGCTGTCGCGCTCCAGCTTTTCCTTCACGAGCGCTTCCGCCGCGAGTAAGATGTGCTCTTGCTGTTCTCTCGTCAAGTATTCCCCGTCACGCTGCGTCATTTCTTCTTCTTCCTCTTTCCTTCGCCAGCTTTGCCTTCTTTCGGCTTTTCTTCGTTAGATTTACTTTCATTGCTTTTACTTTCATTACTCTTACTTCCATCACTTTTGCCTTCATTACTCTTACTTCCATCACTCTTACTTCCATCGCTTTTGCCTTCATCCGCCAGTCCTTCCAGTGCTTTACCTTCGCTAGACTTACCAGCCGGAAACTTACTCTCGCTGCTTTTGCTTTCCTGTGGCCTGCCTTCGGGAACCTTGCTCTCCGTGGACTTACCTTCAGGCGACGTCCCAGCAATCTGACTATCCTTCTCTTTTCCCTCGGTATATTTCTGGATTATCCGCTTGAAATTTTTCCCGTATTTATCTTCCAGTTTCCCGCCCATATCCTGCTGCAGCTCATGGATTACCACATCGCGCCAAAAGCTGTTCAACAGCACCTCCACCATCGCTGGATGCTCCGTCAGCATGGCAAGTGTCGGCTCATCGCCGCCTCGTGTGCCGACTATAGCCAGCTTGCGATCGATAAGCAGCGTGAACTTCCGCCCTTTGCGCTCGCTCCAGCCCGCATCTCGCTTATGCGGGAACTGATGCATCCCGTTCAGCGTTGGGGCATCGCCAGTCGTTGAAACAAGCAGGCGCACGCCTTGCGCCGGCACCTGCTGCAGCTCTTCCTTCAGCAGTTGCGCTTCATGCGCCCACAGGTCACAGAGCACCTCCTCCTTCGCCTTTCTCAGCTCCGCACGGATCCGATCGAGAACCTTGGCATCGCCCTCCAAGCTGAAGTACTCCGAACGATGCGCGCCCTGCTTCGGCATATGCTCTTTCACGTAGCGGATCGACGCCAGCAGCTCCGCCTCCACCCGCTCGCCAATCTCCTCGATTGGCACGCTTTGGTAGTGCGTAGGCTCACCGTGACTGGTGAGCACCGCGCCCTTCTCCGCTAGCTTCAGCAGCGCGGAGTAGACGTTCGAACGTGACACGCCAAGCTGCTTGGCGATTTCATAGCCTGTTTGCGTACCGCATTCGGCAAGCACATGCAGGCACTTGGCTTCCAGATCGGTGAAACCTAAGTTTTTCAAATGCAGATGAATATGCTCCATGCCAGTTCCCCTTTTCCGTAGACTGAGTTAAGTTCATGTTACGATATTGTATCATGATTTCTTCCTCAAAGTCGTATAGTCCTTCCCTGCTGCGCATCCGAACAAAATATATTTATTCTCACTATATTCGCAATTCGGTTAAGCCGAGCTCGGTACGGAGAAAGTGTTAGACCGTTTAAAAATCCGCCCACCTAAGGTGCCGTTTATACAACCCCAATGAGAAAACCTCTATCGAGGCCATTCAAAGATGAGCGACCGCGTTTAAAGGTAGGTTTTATCGCCAAATAGAAAGACGTTTTCGGGAACCGAAAACTTATACTTTCTATTGTGGTCAAAAAGGGATCAGAACGCGCACTTGGCGCTGCTCCAATCCCTATCTTCTATAGCGTCTCAACTTCGGCGAATTCAATATACGTCATGCTCTTAAGCTCTTCATATACTTCCGATGCATACTTACGGTCAATGAAGACGACAAAATTGAGCTCCTGCAGTTCATGATTAAGCTCTTTAATGTGTACGCTTTTCATTTTGTACCCTCTGGCAATAATGTCCTTAATGATAGTCGTTAAATTGCCCTCATGCGACACTACGAGCCTGACGCGCAGATCCTTCATCAACAGCGGTCTTGGTCCCATTTTCTTAATATAGTATGGCAAAACAACCACACTCGCCATAATCAGCAGCAGTCCAAAAAACGCTTCAACAATGAACCCAGCCCCAACGGCAATCCCCAGTCCTGCCGCTCCCCAGATCATCGCCGCCGTCGTTAATCCGATAATGACATCATTATGCTTCCGAAGAATGACCCCTGCGCCAATAAATCCGATCCCGCTGACCACTTGCGCCGCAAGCCGCATCGGGTCCATGACGTGCAGGCCAGGTACCGCATATTTATTCGCAGATTCAATAGATACAATCGTCAGCAAGCAGCTGCTTAGACATATGACCAAAGAAGTTTTGAGGCCAAGAGGTTTATTTCTGATTTCCCGTTCCAGACCAATGATTAAACCGAAAATAGCTGCGATTCCTAATTTCATTAAATCATGCACATCTACAGACAGCATCATCGTTGTTTTCTCCTCTATGTTAGATATCTTTACAATATCTCAACATTTTGAAGTTGTAAATAAATAGATATGCATAATTTACTTTTTTATAACCAAAACAAATAAGCTTGGCCAGAGTTGTGCACTCTTCCCAACCAAATAACTCTATTCATATCTCAGAGATTCATTGGGATCGCACTTCGCAGCCTTATTAGCAGGCAGCATGCCAAACAGAATCCCAATAGACATAGAGAATAATACACCACCAATAATCACAGGTACTGATACTAGCGGCGGCCAATGAGTTAGCATCGACACTAAATAGGCTCCTCCTGTTCCAATGAGTATACCTATACTGCCTCCTAAAGTTGTGAGCATCATCGACTCAATTAGAAACTGAAGTAAAATACTTCCCCGTGTGGCACCTAAGGCTTTGCGTATGCCAATCTCTCTGGTTCTTTCGGTAACGGATACCAGCATAATATTCATTACACCAATACCACCTACAACCAGTGAAATTCCCGCAATCCCACTGATAATAGCTGTCATGGTCTTCGTAATCATCGACAGGGATTCTTGAATTTGTTCCATATTAAAAATATAGTATTCACCATTTATTTTCTTATATCGATATTTTAGATTAAGCAGATCTACTGCCTTTTGTCCGACTTCGTTAAGCTTATTCGGATCTTTGGCTTGAATGGCTAGCGAATGAATGCTATCCTCACCGAACAAAGTAGGCCATACAGCGATAGGAACAAGAATTTTTCTCATTCCAAAATTTAGAAAACTCTTCTTCTTTTCCTTATATATACCTACAACTTTAAAAGAGATTCCTTCCAATTCGATAATCTCTCCTACTATGTTTGTACCTCTATTTAATTTCTCTACTGTGTCTTCACCTAGCAGCGCGACCTTTCGTCCTTGTTCGATCTCATTTTTTGTTATTAGACGCCCTGAAATCAGTTCAAGAGGGTATACGTCATAATATCCCTCCGTCATACCAATCAACTGAGAATTAACAATTTTATTTAAATAATGTAAAACAGAAGGTGCTGAGTTCATCTTTACAATCCTTGATATTTCAGGAAGTTTTTGCAGATCGAAGACATCAGTCTCGTCAAATCTGACAGTAGGCTCATCGTAGTCCAGTTCTACTTCATCATCCGTCTCATGATTGCGATAAAGGATATCTAGTGAGTTATTACCATTGCCGACAAAGTTCTTTTTTAGTGCTGCTTCACCGCCTTGCCCGATTGCGACAATGGTAATAATGGAAGCCACTGCAATAATAATTCCAAGCATCGTTAGCAGCGATCTTAATTTATGCGCATATAACGATGTAACGGCCATCTTTACACATTCCCATAATTCCATCCCTACACCCTCCGGTCCTCTACGACAATTCCGTCTCTAAGAAGGATGGTTCTTTGGGCATACTGAGCTATTTCCGGTTCATGAGTAACTAGAATAATTGTCTTGCCTTCCCGATTACATTCAGAGAAAATGCTCATCACCTGTTCACCTGTCTTAGAATCAAGGGAACCCGTAGGTTCGTCTGCAAGAATCACATCGGGATTATTAATAATAGCTCTGGCTATAGCAACACGCTGCTTCTGCCCGCCTGATAATTGGTTTGGATAATGGTTCATTCGATCACTGAGGCCGACTTTCTCTAAAGCTCTATACGCTTTATCCATTCTTGATCTCTTCTTTTCCCTGGCATAAATCAAAGGAAGCTCTGTATTGGCTAATGCATTCAACCTCGGCAGCAAGTGAAATTGTTGAAAAACGAAGCCGATATGCTTATTGCGGTATTGAGCCAATTCCTTATCCGAGGATGCTGAGACATCCTGTCCATTCAAAAGGTATGTACCCGAGGTTATTGTATCGAGCAGCCCAATAATGCTCATGAGAGTTGATTTGCCTGAACCGGAAGGTCCCATTATAGCAACAAACTCACCTTGTTCAATCAACAAACTTAAATGATGTAAAACAGGGACTTGAATGGCATCCGATTTATATGTTTTATAAACATTATGAAGTTGAAGCATCAACCTTCACCTCCATTCCGTCCTTCCATTCTATTTTCGGATGTCTGACAATAATGTCTCCTTCCTTAACACCCGTAAGCACTTCTTTAAACTCATCGTTCATTAAGCCAATCGTTAATTCTCTCTTTTGCAGCCTGTTATCTACAACAGCAAAGACAAATTCTTTACTATCCTTTGCCAAGATTGCGTCATGAGGCAGGGTAAGCACATTGTCTTTTGCTTTTATTTGTATTTCTACAGATACATGATACCCATCTTCTAATCCTTTATGGTTATCCATCAGAGCAACCTCGAACGGGTAAGGCGTCACCGATGTGCTCTTTTCAAGACCTGAATTCATGACACGTTGAGAAGGATTCAATTGGATACTCTCAATCTTCCCCTCCCACTTTTCACTTGATAATACTTTCGCTCTCACTTTTACGGGCTGACCCACTTTTACAAAAACGGAATCAAACTCCGTAATTGTGCCCTTAACCTTATATGGTTCGTTAGAAACAAGATGAACGATAGGCTCTTGTAAGTCCGCAGCTGTTTTATTCGCATTTCTTGCAACTTTCTTAACAATTCCAGACATCGTACTTTTAACAACTAAGTTATCTTTCTTTTTTAAAAGAGCCGTCATTTCCATCTCATTTTGTTTCAGGGATAACATCGTATACTTTACTTGTCGTTCGAGCTCGTTTTTATTTTTCTCCACTTGGCGAAGAGACTCCTCAACCTGTGATGTATCTTTTAAATTATGTTTAAAATCTGCCTCCAGGCTATCTAGCCTTTCACGATGCTGCTCAAGTTCAAGGGATAAGCGTGTTCTCGCAATTTCCAACAAAGCTATTCTATTGTTGATCTCTTCTTCATCATAGCGGAACAGTTCGCTCCCCTTTTTAACTTCCTGACCGACATAAACAAATATATCTTTGATTGTTCCCATGGTTTCATCTTTAAAAATCTGCTCTTCTTCTCTTGGTGTTACAATTCCTGAAGCAATTAAAGTGTCTGACATTTGCTTCATTTTCACTTCAATTCCCTGTACATTTGTCACCTTGGAGATAGGAATTTTTGATTTTGTTATTAGAAATACATTTACTCCCACTATGCTTAAAATACCAACACCAATAATGGTTACTAACCACTTTTTCTTCATAAATTCCGCCTTTAGCTCTGGATCTATATGCAACGAATATTTGAGACTTAAACCAACCAAGCCTAATGACTCCTTATTTTCTCTTGAATACATTCATAATTGCAGAAGCCATAAAAGCACCTGATAGCATTAAAACTAGTTGTGCCGCTCTAAAATGTATTAATGGAGTATTGAGGATAATTAAAAACATGCAAGTAGAAACAACTAAAATGATTGTGTACATTTTTCGCATTCTATGACCCCTCATTTGAAGTTTTCAGAGCTATCGTTCGATTCGCGAGACTGTTAATAATTGGATCTACGTGACTGACGAAAATAACCGCTTTATTTCCACTAGTGTATTCAGATAATAAATTCATAGCTAGTTTTTGAGAATCAGGATCAAAAGAAACGAATGGTTCGTCCAGTAAGCATACTTCTGTTTCCCTGGCCATCATCGCGATAAAAAACAATTTCTGCTTCATACCCATTGAGTAATCAAGAACTCTTTTGTTTAAAAAATCCGCCAAACCGAATTGATGACACAGCTCAGTGACTTTGTTTCGATAATTCTGATGATTTTCTACTTGAAATAGATTCATTATGAACAGTAAATTATCAGTACCTGTTAATAGCTCGTACAATAATGGTGCATCAGGAATATATGCGATTTTTCTTTTATATGCTGACATATCTACAACAGGACGTCCTTCATAGAACAAAAAATTACGAGCATCAATAAGTCCTGCCATAATTTTTAACAATGTTGATTTACCTGCACCATTCCTGCCCATGATGCACAAACGTTCACCTGCTTGAACTTCCAAATTGAACTGTTTAAATAAGACATGTTCCTCATAAGAAAATTTCAGATCCTGAATATGTAGTTTAGGCTGCATAGCGCATCACTCCAACAAATATGAGGGAAAACTGGCTCAATAAAATGACTACACACAGTATAAGGGCAAAGGTTTTGCTTACTTGGACATACAAGACACTCCCGTAATAAAGCAATCGAAGAGATATAACATTGATAATTAATTGGATGAAATTCATATTAATCACATAATAAATGTTATTATTATTTAAAATTACTAGAAGAATGATTGAGCTAACCATAAAAGGAAGAGCAGTAACGTTAATAAGTAAAGAATACACTCGCTTCATTGATAAGTCGGATTTAACGAAAGTTGCAACTAAGGCATATAACGCAGTTATAATTCCATTAAAAATATAATAAAGCGGGATAACCACGCCTCCAATTACAATAAAGAATAAAATCATTTTAGAATTTATGGGGATCTCCAATAAACTTAATCCAATCATAGCAATAACTACATTAGCAATTAAAATAAGCGGCAAACTATACCACACTAATCTCCTATTGTTTACCTCATTATCAAAAAACTTTTTGGGATGCGTCCATAAATGAAACATATCTTCCCCCGATTTATTGTAATGTGACCCTACTAATATTACCTTCGATAAACCCAGCGATAACAATCATTAGCAATGCACAAGCTAATAGAGTTAATCCATCTTTAATTATTAGCGAAAACTCTTGCGGTTTATTTTTTAACCATTTCCATAAAATCCGAGCTGAAAATGATCCAACTGTGGCACAAAACAAAAGGCCCAGCAGTTCAAAAAAAAAGTGAGGTAGGAGTCCCCTATAAATTGAATCCATCCCATAAAAGGCTGTAACATATGAAATAACGTAGCCAATAAGATAACCGTTGCCCAATATAATAATGTTAGATAGGAGCCCACCTGATATCCAGCCCGCTACAATTATTACTCCACCAATTCTCAAATTATTTAAAATAATATCCTTCGCTGATGCTTCTGAGGGTTGCAGAAAACCAGGAACACTAATTTTGCCGTCACACACACCATAAAAAACACCTACTATAAAGAACACTAAACTAATTAGAGTCAAATATTTTAGGCGTGCCCACATCCCCTTCACTCAATTACAACCGCCTTTCAAATTCCAACTTGGTAGCACCTCTCTTAGAAATGCTATTTGCAATTTTCCCAAAAAGAATAACAACCATAGTAAAATATATTGAAAATACGTATGGAAGCATGTTTATTACCTTCTGTGGAAGATGCAAGAAAACCAACAAGTATAAAGCAATGAGCAACGGCACCACAGCAAATTTCCTTGGGATCGCCTGAAATTTTCGATATATGTCAATTTCCTCAAGAGTCTCTCCAACATCCAGTTTATTCTGGTTTTTAAATTTACTGATATGTGGAGATATATATAACTGACATAACGGCGATATCCAATAAGCTAAACATTGGATCCAAAAAATAATAAATAAATGACTCCACAATCCGTGCAACATCCACCAACTCATCATAATTATGATCAACATTGGCATAATCATTGCTAGTCTCATAAACTTTAGTTTAGCTAGATAAAGACTAAAGATAGGAATGCTAGATAATCGAATTAAATCAATTTGTTTGCCTTCAGAGCTCATAAGAAATAGCAATGGGAATTCTTCTCTTAATTCATAGGCTTGATTCACCATTGCCAAAAGCGAGAATGTAATTATAAATGTAACGATATAACCCACATTTGAAACAGACTTAACCGCAGCTAGGAATACGCCAAAGTAAAAAGAAGATTCATAGGATAAAAACACCAATGAAAAAAATTGTGGCGATATTATCCATCGACTTTCTTTTAATTGTTGAGTATCCTTCCAGAGAAAAACATCTTTTGGAAATAGCACTCCACGAAATTTTTGAAGCATTTCACTATATGCCACCAAGAAATCACTTCCTAAAGACCGATGGATCACGCTTTCAGTGATCTTGTATTGGGGTATTAACTGTTTCACAGACAACAATACAAAACCTCCAAAACAAACTATGCCCATCCAATACAAATTCGAACCCGAGTAGAAGCTTTTCTCAAGCCTAACAAAAAATGAACTCCCCATAAATGCAAAATCGACTATCCAATGAATCTTTAATACGACGTAGTCCTGCACCAGAGGAAATAATTCTTCCCACATTCGGTTATCAATCACTTGATCCCAACTCTTGAACTGCTCTCTGACAAGAAAGATACAAGGGGAAATGACTAAAATGATACTGTAACCTAGTGCGCAAAATATGCTGGAAGTGGTCATATAGCCTACAAACCTGAATATACCTATTGGCTTTGTAGTTTTATGAACCATATACAACCCGTATCCTAAGTTAAAAATAAGGAAACATAATAAAGCAAGAAAAAAGCCAGAAATAATTACAAAAAAACTACCAATTAAAGATAATTCCGGGTGAATGCCAATATAAACAGAAAACGCTAACAAATATACACTTGGATATGTACATAGCAACCAAAACCATTGCTCAGCTAAAAGCATTAAGTAAATAAACCGACCACTTCTTGGAGAGACGTTATATAGATTTGACTCCGTTGGGAAATGCGTTCTTCGATATACGGTCATTCCTTGAATCGCATGGAAAATCAAAAATGCTAAGAGAATACATGCTCCCCAAACGTTCTTTAGCTCCGGTCTATATAAGAAGTTCAGGAATGTAAAAGCTACCCCAACAGCAGGTAAACTCCCCATAAATCTTATGAAAAAAAAGAATCGAACTCGATTCCACTTCTTAATTATTGTGAACAATTCAAATAACCTTATGAATTGATTTTCAATGCGGTTTTTAATTGTAAGACGAATTAAAAATAACCATTGCAGCACTTGAGCCAATCACTCCCTAAGGTATGCGTGTATAAAATAATCAAGAAGGAATGAAGGCACAAGCACCCTCATTCCTTCTAAGATAATTACCAAGCAACGAATGCTTTTGTGCCCATTTCTGTAAGCTTATTTCTAAGATATGTTTTCAATGCGGTTGTGCCTGCTGCAGCAACAATGCTCAAACCACCAGTAATAAAAGCGCCTATAATGGATACAATCGTTGCCGCGGTTAAGCCCCAATCCAATGCTTGGACTAATGCGTTCCCCACAACTGCAGGTATACCAAATTCTTTTGCTAGATCTGCTAATGGCAAAGTGTTCAATAAGAGGGCGTATGCTAAAACAGCTGCAACAGAAACAAGTAGCAAAACAACAGATTTTGAAAAACCTTTTCCATAAGTAATCAACATATGATAACTCCTCCTTTCTTTTATACTAATTACAACTTTAACTATAGATTTTTCTTCCAAAAATGGAAATACCACAAACAGGGTATTTATACCATAAATCTCTTAATAAATCCCCCTCTATCATGACACTTCGTCTTGCTATAAACCTTCTTAAGCGTGTGCCTCAGTAATGCCTAGTGCAAGTGAAATCTGCAAAGCACTTTGGTTCTGCAACCAGCCAAAAGCAATTTCCTTTTCGCGTTTTGTTAGAGAAAATAGATCAAAATGCTCATAGATCAGTGCCTGTTTACTCATTGGGTCAGCTAACATCAGTCGAGATTCTATATCACTTATCAACCGTTTTAATAGCGAGGCAACAAAACTTAGGTTTTCAGTCAGGGAAACGGAAATATTCAGGAAGCCTCTTAGTTCATTCCCAAGCTTAATTGGGGAACACATGCAATTCCATTTCGAAAAAAACGTCATGCTGTGCTCTAATCCCTGAACGGCTACCAACGCATCCAATTGCATAGAAAGAGAAATAGCGTTAATGCCAGCGTGCTCTAATGCAAAGGAGGTCCCCATACCAACATTCACAGACTCCAATATGTTTACTATATTTTCCGGCCCAGTAAAGGCTAGTGCCACTCCGTTCAGATTTGCAAAAATGATTAAATGCGGATTCGATATCGTTTTCGAGAAAGAATCTACCTCTTCTTTAGCTACTACAATAAGAGATTTTTCTTTATTTAGTTGTTCTTGCCTCTGTATCTCTACTAAGCGAAAGGGTAACGTTGCATTATTTCGGTCTATTCCTGTTTTCGTAAATGCCGCATTCCATAATTCTATCTTCTCAGCTTCTATTTCTGATAGATGTATCCACGAATGCTCCGTTTCCCCCCTAAAAATATTCATCTGAATCCCTCCCAGACCGACGTAAATACTCTTATTCCGACAATTTTCATTAATAAAATTTTACATTAACACTATAAAAATTAGCAGGTTTTTCCATTTAATTTTCAAAGAACAAATAGCCCACCTCGAGTTGTGCACTCTGTCTATGCTTCATCTTTAGCAAATTTTCAAATACTTCTGTTTTCCTAACCATCGCCAAACAATAATTGACCGACGGTTCAAAATTATTAGTGACCTATAGTCACTTATCTACTTCAAATATGCTCATCAAATGAATAGGTATCTTAATCATTTATTGTGATGGAACCCTTATATCTCATTCAAACCTAATGAAATATATTGACCAACAGTCATATTTTTTGATATAACTGATCTAGTATAAGTTATTTATTAGATGGGGAGGCCCAATACATGGAGCGTGTGGGAAACATGATTACTCGTCCAAACCGAACGAAAGATCATCTTGTGCGGACAACCGGAAGATTCGTGTCGCGCAAAACGGGTTTTCTTTTAATTTTGACCGCCATTGCACTTGCAGGCTGTTCCAATGAAGCGCCATTATCTTCGGCGACGACTGCCGAGCAAGCAGCCGGGGCAGCGAGCAAACCTGTGAAAACGGCTGCGGTCGCCACACAAGCATGGGCAGGTGCCAAGACACTTACAGCCGATGTGATTCCTTCGCTGGAGTTGAATGTCCTGCTGAAGGTTGATGGCGATGTGAAGTCCGTATTGAAAAAACGCGGGGATCAGGTCCAAAAAAACGATGTGATCATCGAGCTGGATAAGAAAGATTTGCTTCGCCAGAAACAAAAACTGCTTTATGCCAGGGCCAGTCTTGAAGAACAGATGACCAAGGCCAAAAAAGATTGGGACGACGGTATTCTGGAATTAACGAACAATATGGCCATAACCCAGCAATCCTTGGACGATGTCACGAAGCAGTATAACCGGGTTCTGAACGACTATGACACCGGGCAGGCAACGAAAGACCAGAAAGAACAATTGGAATCTCAAGTCAAGCAGTTGCAGCTCAATCTTCAAACTTTGAAACAGAAGCTTCAGACGCTCCAAAGCACCAAGCCGCTAGCCGCCATAGAGTACCAATTGCAGGCTAACGATATCGATCTGCAGGATGCGGACGTTAACCTGTCTTATTTTGAAGTCAAGGCCCCTGCGTCAGGACTTTTGACCGAGATGCCGATTGAGGAAGGAATGACGCTTGCCAGAGGACAAAAAATCGGGGTCGTGCAGCAGCAAGCGCCAATCAAAATTCACGCCGAGGTAACGGAAGCGGACCTGCCGCTCGTGCAGGGCAAACCAAGCCTGTCGTTTCATAATTCGGATTCCCCAGATACATATGAGGGCAAAGTGACTTATTTGGCGAACACGGCCAACACCCAGACGAAAACCTATTCCCTGGAACTTGAAGCCGCGAATGCAAACGGCCGCCTCAAACCCGGAATGCGCGTGCAGCTTACACTTGCTGGAGGCGGCGAACAGCAAGTCATCTCCGTGCCGGCGGACAGCATTCTGCGCGAAGATGGCGAGCCCTATGTATTCATTTTGAATGGCGACCATGCCGAAAAAAGGACAGTCAAGCTCGGCCGCAGCAAGGATGCCATGACTGAAATTACACAAGGGCTTAAGGCAGGCGAGCTACTAATCGTCTCCGGTCAGTACCAGCTTAAACATATGGAGAAAGTAGCGCCCGGCCAGTAGTTTCGGCTTCTAATCGGAACTACTGGACAGAAGGAGGAGTCCGCTTGATTGCCAAACTGATCAAATACCAAAAGATTACGCTTCTATTCTTTGTCGTTCTTGTGCTGCTGGGCACCTTCAGCTTTTTATCGTTAAGCCAGCGCGAAAATCCGGAGATCACCGTGTCCATGGCTACGGTGAAGACGATCTATCCTGGAGCTTCGCCGGAGAAGGTCGAACAGCTTGTCACCAAGCCGCTGGAAGAAAAGATTAGAGAGATGGAGTCGATCAAGTCGATCGATTCGACTTCCTCCACGAACGTGTCCTTCATTACTGTCGAGATGCAGGCCGGGGCCGATAACAAGCGGGCATGGGATACGCTCAGACAGAAGGTGCAGTCCGCGCAAGATAAGCTGCCCGCAGAAGCGCATCAACCCGAAATCAATGATGATCTGGCCAAGACATCGGCGCAAATCATACATATGGTTGTGGAAAACCCTTCTGAGCTGGAGTCTTTGCGGCCCATTTCGGAAACATGGAAGGATCAGCTGCGCACGGTTGCCGGTGTCAGCGATGTTGAAATCGTAGGACTTCCCGATCAGGAAGTGAAGGTGATTCTGAACAAGGAGAAGCTCGAAAGCTTGCAGCTTCCTTGGACGCTGGTTATGCAGGCGCTCACGACCGCTCATGACCGTACGCCGATCGGGAATGTAACTGCCAATAACAATAACGCTTACGTTCAATTGACGGGCGAATGGAAATCCGCCAAAGATATTGCCGATACGGTCGTTTACCGACCGGCAGGGCAAGGCAATTCGCTGAGCATCAAAGATGTCGCAGAGGTGAAAGTAGGCCCCCAGAAGACGGAGGAGGAGGTTTTCTACAATGGCAAGCCTGCTATCGATGTCGTCATTTATCCGGCCAAAGGAGAGAATATTCCTTCCTTGCAAGTTGGAATTGACGCCAAGGTTTCCGAATTACAGGCTCAGCTCCCTTCGCATGTGACGATGGTATCGTTGTTTACGCAAAAGGAGAACGTTGACCATCTGTTTGCCGATTTGTCACGGGAAATGCTGATCGGGATGGGTGCGGTGCTGGTTGTCTGCATCCTGGGACTCACATTCGGAACGTCTATTATTGTCGCGCTCGCGATTCCCGTTTCCATCGCACTTGGCTTCCTCCCGATCAGCATGACGTCCATCGACCTCAATCAGATTTCCATTGTTGCGCTGGTCATTGTCCTTGGCATTCTTGTCGATGATGCCATTGTCGTTAACGATAATATCGAACGCAGATTGTCTCTTGGCGATTCTCCTCTGGATGCGTCGCTGAAAGGCAGTCAGGAAGTTTCGATTTCGATTCTTACCGCAACGATCGCCACAGCGGCCGCTTTTTTCCCGCTGTTTTTCTTGAAAGGCAACATCGGGGACTTTATCAAGCCGATTCCCGTCGTCGTCAGCTTGACTTTAGCGGCGTCGATGGCTATGTCGTTAACCATCATTCCGATTTTCCGCAAATGGAGCAGCGAACGCAGTCTCCGCAAAGGAGTCTCCGCCCAGAATAAGCTGCCGGGACTTTTGGGAAAACCCCTATGGCACCTTAGCGAGTATTACGAAAAGCTCATCCGCCGCCTGCTGCGAAAACCGCTGTTAACCGGCATGATAGGCCTCGTTATCGGCACGGCAAGCTACGGGCTTCTGCCGCTGCTGGGCGTTCAGTACTTTCCAAGTGCGGAACGAAGCGAATTTTTGCTCGATGTGAAGATGCCCGTAAGCGCCGACTATAAACAAACGGCCGATATGATGAAAAGTTTATCCGTTTGGGCGGCTAAGCAGGATGGGGTTCAATCTGTTTCCACCTATGCGGGAAGGACTGCACCCAAGTTTTACTATGCGGAAAACGCTTCTGCCGGAACAAGAACAGGCCAATTGTACGTCAAGGTCGACGAATCCCGAATCCATACAAGCAAGCTTGTAGCCGACTGGCGCGAGCAGCTCAAACGCATATATCCGGACATCGAGCTGCTTCCCAGAGAACTGGAACAAGGCCCTCCCGTCGGAGCGCCAATTGCCGTTCGAATCAGCGGCCCGGATTTGAGCGAATTAACATCACTCTCCAATCAGGTGCAAACGATTCTGAAGAGCATTCCGGGCACATCCAACGTCTCCGACAGTGTTGGTGATAAAACCTTTACCATGGATCTGCAGCTCGATCAGGAGAAAGCGCGTTATTACGGCGTCACCGAGAAGGATTTATCGGGAACTGCCCGACTCGCAACAGACGGAATTGAAGTTTCCAAACTGCAGCTAGGCAACGAAAATATTCCTGTCACATTGTTCAGCGAGGCAAACCAAATGCCGTCCAATGAAACGATAGGAGAACTTCTCGTTCCTTCGCAATCCGGGCAGCTGTACCCGATCAAGCAGTTCATCAATGTACAGTTCGACCGCATGATCACCTCCGTTCAACATCGCAATCTGGTGCGAACGATTACGGTAAGAGCTTACACGGACGGAACATTGCCGTCGGATATTGTCACAGAGCTGCAAGACCAAGTTGGCAAACTGCAAAAACCAAACGCCTATACCATTGAATTTGCAGGCGAAAACGCCGATCGGAACGATGCTTTCTCCTCTATCGGGAAGCTTTCGATCGTTGTCATATGCCTTATTTTCATCATTATTGCGATCCAATTCTATTCCTTATCCATACCGTTCCTAGTCATGATGACCGTTTATCTGGCCATGGGCGGCGCTTTGATCGGATTATTCGTAACGGGTGCGCCAATCGGATTCATGGCGCTTATGGGCTTTGTCAGTCTGGCAGGGATTGTCGTGCGCAACGGCATCGTGCTGGTTGAGTTTATTGAAGACGCCAGACATCACGGCATGGAATTGTACGATGCCATTGCCGAATCGGGCCGTGCGCGGCTTCGGCCCATTCTGATGACGTCGGCTACCGCAATCGGCGGTCTGCTGCCCATGGCTATTATGGGAGGCAGCTTATGGCGACCGATGGCCGTCGTCATTATCTCAGGGCTTATTGTCTCCACGCTGCTCACGCTCATTATCGTCCCTGCCTTCTATCTCCGGCTGGCCCTGTGGAGGGATAACCGCAAGCTGAAGCGCAATAAGGCGGCAACGACAAACCTTCCTGCTCAGGGCAAAACTACTTCTCTATAGATGCCCAACCGATTTTCTTAGGAGGAACAACTATCATGAAAACAATATTCAAGCAAGCGACTTTGAGCTTCGCTTTGGCGTCTTCGCTGCTGATGTCGGGGATCCCCGCAAACGCGAATGGAGCAGCGGAATCAACAAGCGCCGCTGTATATAAGATGAACGCCGATCTCCATGTTAGAGTACAAGGCGTCTTTAATGAAAAGACGACAGGCGGCGTCCGACTCGGCGCAGTGATTCGCATGAACAATACAAGCAACCATACGCTGCGGATACCCGATCATGAGCTCAGAGTAACAACGCCGGACGGTTTCGTATACACCTTGCGTCCCAGCAGCACCAACGAACGCGGTATCCAGCCCGATGCGGAGGTGGAGTTGACCTACATGCTCGTCGTCAACCGCCCAAGTCAAATCAGCATTGCCGAACTTTCGCTCATCGATGTCAATAAAGATGTATATCCAAAGCAGGAAACAGCGATATTCACGGTCCCTATCGATGCAATCGTATGGAACGGAAAGCTTGACGGGTTCAAAGATGCGGCGCTGTTGAAAAAATGGGGGGAATCGTTCACGATCCCCACACTCGAATCGCCTCTTAGCTATCGAACGATAAGCATAAGCACAACCAATTCGAACGACGGTTCCGACTATGTCGTGAAGCTGCTGGCAACGAACCCGTCCGACCGGATCGAAACCGTTCCCGCGCTGGAGCTGGCCGGCAAAACCAAAACTGACGTTTTTACAGGTCAGCAGGTTGAAGCAAACCCAGTAGCCTTGCAGCCCGGCGAAAGCAAATATGTTCATTTCGCTATCCATACGGAGATGGACGCTGTGCTCGCCAGCCTTAACGTATTGACAACCGAAACCTTCACGCAAGCGGAGACAAATGGCACAGTCAAATCGTCAAACTTTGGCATCGGCAAGCTGAACATCGATCTGGCGCAAGACAAACCGGATGTTCCCAGCTACGCCTATAACTCACGCATAACCTTCGATGCGTGGAATGATGCTATCCATCAGGATCTGGAGGTTGCCCTGACGGAACTCCGCGTCTCGGACAATGCAGACCAAGGAAGCAAGCTTGCGGCAGCCAAATTTAAGTTTACGAACAAAGGGTTAACTATGCTTCCGATTCCGGCCCTTCTAACCGAGTTGCAAAGCCCGGCAGGTTACGATTATACAGGGATCAGGCAAAGCGAAGTTCAGAATTCGATTGCTCCGGGAACGTCATCGGTTGTCAACTATACGTTTGCACTGCCGGTATCGGAGACCGGCGAAACGTTTATGATGAAGCTGCAGCAGCAGCTAAGCAGGAATTCCGGCAGCCGTCCCGAATCCGCCTACAAATCGACAATCGCCTCCTTGCAGGTCACCCCGCAGGGAAAGGAAGACAGACATAAGATTTCTCTGTATCCGTATACGCTCGACATTAAAGACTATTTATTGACGCAAATAACGTCACCGGATCAGATGATCGCCATTTCCTATACGTACAAATTGCAAATGTTTCTGGAACTGAACCGCGATCCGCGGGTGTTGACGGACTCTACATTCTCCAAACTGAAGTTCGAACTGGTCGATCCTTCCGGCAGTATCCTTGGTTCCCAATCGTTCCCTTTCACAGGCAATGACCGCTTGGTGAACGGTAAGCAAACGTTAACGTTTCAGCATCTGAGAACAGATCAAATCCAAAATAACGTGAGCGTTAACGTATATGAATCAATCCTTACCCCATCCGGCGAAGTCAATCGACTGATTACGGTATTGAAATAGCAAGGTACAAACAAAAAGCCTGGAAAGAGTGCTGCTTCGCACTTTTCCAGGCTTTTTCCTTAAATACGGAAGCGATATCCCGCTCCCCAGATTGTTTCAATGTATTGCGGATTCGACGGGTCCTGTTCAATCTTCTCCCGCAGCTTGCGGATGTGTACGGTGACCGTGGCAATCTCCCCCATGGCATCCATCCCCCAGAGAAGATCGAACAGCTGCTCTTTGCTGTACACACGGTTCGGGTTCATCGCCAGATGCGTAAGCAAATCGAATTCTTTGGTTGTGAACACAACTTCCTTCTCATTGACGAAGACGCGGCGCGCTGTTTTATCAATCATGAGTCCGCGAATACGCACTTCGTCGTTCTTCGTTTCACGCCGTCCCATCAGCCGCTCGTAACGGGCCAAATGAGCTTTCACTCTGGCGACCATTTCACTCGGACTAAAAGGCTTAATAATATAATCATCTGCGCCCAGACCCAGGCCGCGGATTTTATCAATGTCTTCTTTTTTGGCAGAAACCATGACGATGGGAATATCTTTCTCACTGCGAATGCGCCGGCAAATCTCAAACCCGTCCACCTTCGGCAGCATGAGATCCAGAATAATGAGATCATAGTCAGTCGTTAATGCTCTTTGGAGTCCCTTGTCACCGCTGATTTCAATATCAACTACGTAACCGCTAATCTCCAAATAATCCCGTTCCAGCTCTGCGATGCTTTGTTCGTCTTCAATGATTAAGATCCGACTCATGCTTTGCTCTCCTCCTGCTGACTCAGCGGTAAAGCCATGTACACCGTCGTCCCCCGCCCAATCATGCTGGTCGCGCCGATTCTTCCGCCGTGCTCTTCCATGATTTGTTTGGCGATCGCGAGCCCAAGCCCGCTGCCGCCGGTGGCTGTGTTCCTCGATGGGTCAGCTCGGTAAAACCGGTCAAAGATATGAGGAAGCGCCTCCTCGGATATGCCTTGACCGCTATCTTTTATTTGGATGACGGCATTGCCGTCAATCTCTCTCAATGTAAGGGTGATGCGGCAGCTGCCTTCCTCGCTGTATTTGATAGCATTTTCGATGATGTTCAGCAGAACCCTTCGAAGCTTATCCCGGTCCGCCGTTACAAACAACGGTGATTTCGGCAGCTCGGTAAGTGCAAACTGAACGCCTTTCTTCTCCATATCAAACTGTAATTCCTGCGCGCAATCCTGCACATACTGGCCAAGATCGACGTTCTCGAATTGAAAGGGCACTTTGCCCAAATCCAGCTTGGAAAATAGAAACAGCTCATCAATGAGGCGATCCATATCAGCCGCTTTATTATAGATGGTCCGAATATAGCGGTCCAGCTTATCTGGTGAATTCGTCACGCCGTCCATAATGCCTTCGACATAACCCTTGATGGCGGTGACAGGCGTTTTCAAATCATGGGAAATATTCGATATGAGCTCCTTGCGGTTCTCTTCATATTGCAGCTGAAGCTCCACAGACTTTTTGAGCTTGCGCCGCATTTCTTCAAATGCCGTACTAAGCTCTCCAATCTCGTCATCGGAATGACGAATGACCTCAAAATCCAGATTGCCTTCTTTAATTTCCTCCGCCGCTCGTTTCAGTGATTTTAGGGGTCGGATAATACTGCGTGAAACGAAGTAAGTCAGTACGCCATTGGTCAAAATAAGAATGAGCAGAAACGTAACGATAACGGAATTGGAAAACTGGTGAAGATACTTTTGAAAAGGACCACCGTCCAAAAACACGAAAACGGAACCTTTGCTCTTATCCGGGAACAAAAAATCCTGTTGTCGAGTTATCCACAGAGAACCTTGATTTCGCTGAAATTGACCTGACGAGGTTCCGAAGGAAGGCAGCTTCGAGGTGTTCTCAGCTTCCCCTTGTTTAATATAAGGAGAAATGTACGTAATCTCTTTATCTTTGCGAATAATAAGCCCCATATTGATTTTGTGAAATCTCTCTTCCAAATCCTTGATAAACACGGGATCCAGAAAAGCATTGGGCTCTGTCTCCGTCTTCGCTTTCATATAAGCGACATTTTCCAGCTCCTGATCCACAACTCGTTTGATCGGATTGCCTTGTGAGAAATCGACTTGAAACCCGGATTTCAAACTGCCGAATGTAGCGATGCTGATTAAGATCACGGCTAGCACCGAGAGTACAAGCGGTACGAGCAGCATGGCGATGTAGGAAAGTACCAGCCGTAAACGAATCGACATCCGCATCAAATCTCCTTTTTATCGAACAAATAAAAACCTGCTGTAAAAAACAATATACTACACGCCGCTAGAAACATAAAGATAGTGCTGATCTTGCCTATTGCTATCTGGCTTCCGATCCACAACATATGCCAATCCATATACGCTGTAGGCGAATAGGTGGCAATCTGCGGAATGAAGAAAGCGGCTACTTTAAACGCCAAATACAAAAGTATGCTGACCGTCAAAGCGGAACTGCTGCTGGAAAAAAATTGCGCGAGAAATACTGCCACAATGCTGAGTACAAGCAAGGGCACAAAAGCAGCGCCATAGGCGAGAAACCACTTAACGACCGTGTCAAAGCCTCCAAAGTTTTGGAAAAACAACGCGGATATAACGGAAGCTGCCAAGCCTGCCACCAGAAAAAGCGCAATATACACGCTAAGCGCAATTTGTTTGGAAGCAAACACTTTGAATCGGGTGATAGGCCGCGTGAGCGTGTTTTTCATCGTGCGGTCACCCATTTCACCGGAGAAAACATCCGCGGCTCCCATGAAGACGAAGAGCGGAAGGAAAATGCTTGTTAATAGGCCGAGCATCAGAATCGGAAAATCCTGTGAAGCTATGGCTCCGATCCCAATCCCGCTTTGGAAGCGGGCAAGCAAGAGGCCTGCAAGAACTGGCATCAGCAGCGTAACGGCTAGAAAGAAAATCGTTTTTTTCTTAGCAGCCATTTTGATTGTTTCATTCCAGACGTTGGCAGTTAAACTAGGCATTGGCGGCGAGCCTCCTGACTTCCTTAATTTCGCGCAAATAGGCTTCTTCCAGCGAAGCACTTCCACTGGATATTTCGGAAACGAGACCTTCGCGAACAAGACGCCCCTGATGGATAATGCCCATCCGGTTGCACATCAGCTCCATTTCGTGAATGAGATGGCTGGAGATCAGGAAGGTGATCTTGTCTTCCTTCGCCAAATGCATAATGATCTCGCGAATATGAACCATCCCCTCGATGTCCAGACCGTTCGTCGGCTCATCGAGAATGAGCAGCTCCGGCTTGGACAGCATCGCTGCCGCGAGTCCCAATCGCTGCTTCATCCCAAGGGAATAACCCGCTACCTTTTCCTTCTGGAAAGCCGCAAGCCCAACAATCTCCAGCACTTCGTCCACACGCTGCTTGCTGATCTGCGGATAAAATCTGGCTGCCAGCTCCAAGTTTTTTCTGCCGCTCATGTAGTTGTAAGCCTCGGCTGTTTCGATCAGCACGCCAACCTTGGCCATCGCTTGCTCATAGTGTGTGGACACATTGTGGCCGAACAGCTTCACTTCGCCTTGCTGCGCGCGGGTCAAGCCTGTCATAATCTTCATGACCGTTGTTTTGCCAGCTCCATTGGGTCCGAAGAACCCATAAATATCACCTTGCTGAACCGTCATATTCACTTGATGAATCCCGCGTGTATTCTTAAACATTTTCGTTAAATTCCTTATTTCTACAATGGCATTCATGCTGCGTTCCCCCTTCAAAGAAATGAGGAGGTCAACGGATGTTGATGCCCCCTCTCAGATCATAATTATTTGTTGTCGCCCCAGTTTTTGCGGGAATTCTCGTCGAACTTCACGGTTTCCAGCTTTTTGCCGTTCAAATCAACGGTATCCGGTGTTGTAGAGTTCAAGCTGGACAATGTCATATCGACGCTTAGTACAACGTCATGTGTTTTGCCGCCAGCATCTTTGCCGGAAATATGAATCTGCGCCGTTTGATTCGTGATGTGGTTATCCGCATCCACACTTGCGTTCATTTCAACCTCATCCATCTTGATATCAGAAGTTAATTGGGGCAAGCTATTCTTGAGCGTCGTTACGTCAACACCCAGCGTATCAGCTTTAGTCGGCAGTGGACGATCTTTATTATCAGCTGGGCCATGTTTGATCACCAGTGAGCCAATCGTGTTCACAACCGGAGAGATTTGGCTGCCTGACAGTTTGAAATGAATATCTTTGGCGTTGCCTGCTTTGGCGTCCATCGTGACATAGTTTTTCAGATTGCCCACGAGCGCATCTACCACATTTTCTACTTCACTGATGACTTGCGGGTCTGGTGTGTGGCTGGAACGTTCATGATCTTTGAACTTGCCCTGCATGCCATCGCCTTCTAACACTTTATACACATCAGAATCGCCTGTTTTGACAATTTGTTTGCCATCTTGGTTGTAGAATTGAAGCGTTTGCTGCTCTTCGCCGCTTTGCACGGTTACTTCTGCGCTTCCGGCTTGATTCTTGCCGCTGCTTTTGATCGTCGATTTCACATTGAGCAGTTGAGCGCCATTGTCTTGCAACGATACATTCACTTGGCGGGTTACATTATCCACTTTTGCTGTTTCTTTGAAAGCCGATTTGAAGGCCTCATATCCGGGAGCATCTCCCACACCTGCATACACCGAAGTCACAAGCATCATGCTGCCTACTGCTACACCAAGTCCCATCATTGCTAATTTCTTATTCATATCTGTTTGCCTCCGCGTATTCGTACGCTCTATCTAATTTGGAAACGTTCCTCGCTTCCATGTATTCATCTTATCCCCCCGATCTTAATTGCCTCTAAAACACCTATTAAACTGGCCTAAAACAATTCTTAAAATTTTATAAAGTGAGTGACTGTCTCTACTAATAACGCCAAAAACACATAGCCACCAAAGACTTATAAGAAAGGTCTTTGGCGGCTATAGTTAACTTCTGTAACTTCTGCACATTGAACGAGAACGTTATCAATACTGCGGAGGTTTATCTGTATTCTTCAGCATCCCCGAATGAACGATCTCAACCTTCACGTGAATATCCCCTAATTCATACGATTCAAAATGCTTCTCCCCGTTGGCAGTCACCTTAGACCACTCTGGGAAATCCTGTCGGTATAAGACATGTTCCAACTGATACACATCTATCTTCTTTTTCCTTCCCTGTTCAAACGTAGACTTAATCTCCTCGGCAATCTGTTTGTCTATCTGCTTCTGCAAAGCCTGTTCATCTATCTTTTCAATAACTTCGGCAATCACAGCCTTACATTTCATGTCGATATCAAATACAAGCGGATCCTCTTTACGCGGTTTAATGCGAGCACTTGGCTTCTGAATAGTAACCGATTGAACCGCCTTCCCATCCATATAGACGACAAGCGGCGTGCGAGCCGTACTCTTCTCCAACCATCTTGCACCGATGAATTGATCTTCGGATAGCCATTCCACCTGCCCTTTTTTGCCTAACGCATAGACACCGCTAACTTCCAATTTAGAATCCGGTTTGTCATTTTTCAACCAAACATCCTTCCGAATCGCCAAGTTCGGCATCATGAGATTGTAGCCAGGTTCCCTTAACAAAGCAGCAGCTCTATACAATTTGATAGGGCGAATGACGGAACGTTGGCGATAATTTTCTACGGGCTGCATCATAATGGAGGACATCGGTGACGTATTAAAAAATGGGATGACTGATAAGATATCCTCTATCCGTTCATCCGTGCTATAAACCCATTGTGTAAATCGTGTCTCTCCGAACCTCACAGAACCGTCGGTATATCGGCCTATCCCTTGCTTTAGAGCCTCCTGCGAAAAAAGGTAGGCATTGACATGTCCCCAAAAAACACGCTGCTGGGTCGTTTTGTACAAACGATTGAACGCCTCGCTAACCGTATCCCCCTCCTCATGTCCAACCCAGATCATCGGCGGCTGCCCGGATTTGCCTCCCTCCTGTTTCGCTACGCTTGCGAAGTCAAACATTTGACCATACATAATATATTTCCCTTTTTGATAATCAAAGCCTAAGGCTGTCAAATAATTCGTATCCTGGATGGTTTTCATATCCCAGCAGCCAGTCAGGCTTGCAAGAAGCGTGAAACCACCAGCAAGCTTTCCAATCCCTTTCAGCTTCATGGGGAATCCTCATTTTGCCGTGTGTCATCCCCAACATGCAAAGTATTTGGCCTGCGCTTCATCTTGAGAAACGGTTTTGCCAATATAGCCGGAACTAATTCCCGATATTTGGGCGGAGATAAAGGCGACAGATAGGGTACACCAAAGGACTCTAATGTCGATAAATATAAAATAATCCCAATGAGCGCCACCATGAAACCATAAATACCAAAAATGGTGGACTCAACCAAAATTAGCAATCGTAATATCGTAACCGTCCCGGCCAAGGACTGGTTCACCAAGGTATACATGGCTATCGTCGAAATAGAGGTAATGACTAAAGTGGTGGGGCTTGTAATTCCGGATCGAATAGCCGCATCACCGACAATAAGTCCCCCAACAACGGTAACGGTTTGTCCAACTACTTTGGGCAGCCGTGCGCCTGCTTCACGAAACAACTCGAAGAGCAGCAGCATAATAATAAAATCCATTGGTCCTGACAGCGGCAATCCAAGCCGGGAGGAAGCGATCGTGGCAACTAAAGAATAAGGAATCTGATCTAAATTAAAAACCGATAAGGAAATCCAAAAACCTGGCAATAAGGTGGCTACCACCAGCCCGCCAAGCCGCAGCAAGCGTTCAAAAGCAACATAATAAAAGGGCGCATGCACATCCTCCGGAGATTTCAAAATAAACATCAGATTGGCAGGGGCTATCAGTACCATCGGTGATCCGTCAACGACGACGGCGAATCTGCCGCGAAGCAAGCTGTCAGCGACATAATCCGGCCTCCCCGCATAGTCCAGCAGCGGGAAAAACGAGAATTTATAACCGGACATCGCTTCTTCCAATTGCGTGCTGCTAATCAAGGCATCCACTTCAATTTTCTTCAACCGCTCTCTGGCAACCTTAAGCACATTCGGATCAATGACATCATCTAAATAAAGCAAAGCGACTGTTGTTTTGCTTCTTACCCCAATTTGCGATTTTTCGCAGCACAAACTCCGCGTTAATAGACGCTTGCGTACTAAAGCAATATTCGTCGTTACGCTTTCCGTAAAGCCATCACGCGGCCCCCGAATAGAAGTTTCCGTGTTCGAATCTTCGGGTGACCGGTTAGGAGCCGAAGCGATATCAATTGCGTACAATAGCTGCGTTTCTTCAAAAAATAGGATAAGTGAACCGGCATACAAAGAAACCGTCATCTTTTCTATGGCGTTAGATCCAGTGATTTCCATTAATTGAAGCATCGTATTTACATCCAACTTCGTTGCTTGGCCCGTAACCTCTTGACCATACAAGCCTTGAAGCTTGGGCAAAACCAAATTGTCAATGTGATCCCTATTGATCATACCATCGCAGTACATCAAAAGAACTGGCGTCCTCGGCTCCATATCGGATAACTGATACGACTTGACAATCACATCATCCGACGAGGCAAACAACTCCCGCAAGTCATGCTCATTCATTTTGTCACCTTCCTCTTTGGTCGCACTGGCAAGATCGTTAATACGAGTAAGATAAGCAGCAAACCGACGCCAAACACGAGCATCATGGGATAATACCAATTTTGGATAAAACGTACCATCTTATCATCGGTAAATGGAAATAGACAAACGCCTAAGAAAAACAGACTTAATCCAATCAGGATCCACGTTCGTATAGACTTCTTTTGGATACCCATCACGTCCACACTGAGGAACATCAGCATGCACATTCGAATACAAGCACCGGAAATCCACTGAAAAATCGATAAAAAATCCAAATGCGAAATGTATTTTCCCAGTGTCACCATTCGCCACTGTTCAAAAGCAGGATACCGGAGATCCGCCGCCTCAAATGGACCAAAAATTGCAATAGCCCCCATTAGAGGACCCACGGTAAGTCCAATGACAATGGCTCCTAGAATTAATAAAGCACGCAGCCTGATACGTGTTTCGGCATGGTGCTGCAAGAACACAATACTGATGAGTTCGAAAGAAGATCCGCAGGTAAGCAGCAAGGATTTAATTGCTGGACCGTAACCGTGCGTAAATAACGGCGTAATCAAGCTGTAGTCCTTATATTGAAAATTAGCCCCCATCACAAAATACCCCAAGATCACTACGCCGGGTAACAAAATTCCCGAAGTTATCGCAATCGCCCGCATCCCTTCGCGAGCAGCAAAGAAACAAAAAATCATAAAGGCGAGGCTGATCATGATAGGAGGTGTCCGTGGCAAATAGGAGATATTCGTCCAAGTCACCATATCCCGCAACGTGATAGACGCATGCGCCACCGCGATCACAATAACAGTTGATCTCAGCAGAAACACAATGATTTTGCCATACCTTTGTTTGACCCATTCCATCATGTTTTGTTGTTTGGATCGTTTAATCACAACATACAGGAGACAAATCCATATCAATGTAGGGATCATTGCCATTGATGCGCCAAACCAGGAATCACGTTTACCGTAATGAAGCAGTACCGGAATTAATAAGACATGATTGGTAATGCTGATCGAGAGAATTAAGACAAAATATAATTGAAGCGCGGTAATTTTTCGAGTGCCAGACATAGGTTTTTCTCCCGCATTGGTAGTAGGTGGAAACTTTTATTTGTATGGTTATCTAATCCAGTTGGATTTATGCGCAATTGCTGCGGAATTCGTTCTTGGTGAAAGTAGTCATGAAGTTAATTTTCATTACATAATGTTAGTAAATGATTTTATGTTACTTACGAGGGGTGGGTAATCCATGAATATTGCACTATGGGTTTTGCAAGTCCTATTAGCTTTCATGTTCATCATGGCCGGCGCCATGAAGCTGTTCCAGTATGAGAAGTTTGCAGCGAAAGCGGACTGGGCCAAGAACAGAGGGCTAGCTGTTTTCATCGGGATCGTAGAAGTGCTTGGAGGAATTGGTCTCATTGTTCCAGGATTAGTAGGTATTGCCCCCGTGCTCACAGCTCTTGCAGCACTCGGGATTGCTATTATTATGCTGCTTGCGGTCATCCTTCATATTAGTCGCAAAGAACCCGGCGTGGGCTTCACTATCGTGCTCCTGCTTGTCTCCCTGTTTGTTGCTTATGGCCGTTTCTTTCTGGAGCCTTTTTGAGCGATTCATGCACAAAAAAAGAACCTTCAACACCACGATTCGCGTGGGATTGAAGGTTCTTTGGCCTCTGAATTAGAATGTTGCAAGGATAATAACCAACAGAATGTACAGTACCAAAACGATAGCTGTATTTGAGTATCCAACTCCAGCTCCTGACATGGCGACTCCTCCTTCCTGCCTGCTTCTAGCCTGTTACCTAATGTATCCTATGTCGGGCAGGGCAGATGGGTATGGACGTATGTCTAGTCGTTCGAAAGAAAAGGGGTTAATTCGCCTTGGAAGAACACATCCAAGTGATGAAGCGCGCGCGTACAAGCCGTGTAAAACAGCTTGCGCTCCTTTGCCTCCGCGTAGACGCCAGCCCCGGCGTCGTAGAGAATGACCGCGTCGAACTCGAGCCCTTTGGCGAGGTACGCCGGTAAAATCATGACGCCTGCCTCATAGTGCAGCGTCTCTTTGGTGATCCGCGTGAGGCCCGGCACCAGCGGCTTAAGCAGCACGTGCGCGGACTTCGTCTCGCGCTCGGTCTTGCAAATAATCGCGATGGAGCTTGCGCCGCCATCGCGACGAGCTGCGGCCGCCTCCGCTACGAGGCGGCTGAGCTCGGTCTCGTCCGCCGCGCGCCGCAGGCGCGGGGACTCGCCGCTGCGGCTGAACGGCTCGATCGGCTCGCCGCCGGGCAGCACGCTGCTTGCGAAATCGACGATTTCACGCGTCGAGCGGTAACTCTTGACGAGACGGATCGTCTCCGTCTCCTCTTCCTTCATCAGCTCGCTGATCGAGCTGTATTCGCTCTTGCCTTCCGCAGCGCTTGCATGCGCATTCGCGTGTGTGAAGATCCCTTGATTCCAATCGCCCAGCAGCGTAAAGCGAGCCCGAGGAAACAGCTTCTTCAAGTACGCATAGTGAAACGGCGAGTAATCCTGCGCCTCATCCACAAGACAATAGCGGATAGTTCCTACGCGCAGCTGGCCCTCTACAAGCCCCTTGAGGTAAACAAGCGGAGTCGCATCTTCGTAATGCAGCGTTCCTCCGGCCAGCGCTTCCGCAGTGAAGGCACTGATTGTCTCCCAGAGAGCAGGCAAGTTTTGTTCAGCTCGAAGTGCAAGCTCCTGATGCAGCTCTTTATTGGTATAAAGTTCTTGGTACATGCCCAGAACATCCACGTAGGCGAGCTTGCGCGCCTTTTCCTTGAGCGGACCAATCGCTTTATGAGCTTTGATCTTGCTCATCTTCTTCATCTCGGGCTCAGTGCCCAGATATTTGGGCTCGCGCACCATTTTACGATAAAATCGTTTCTGTGCATCGACTTGAATCTCATCCAGCTTCTCCAGCATCCACTCGGACAACTGCTCCATCCGTTCTCCCAAAGCAAGAATGGATGACTTTTCATAGAACCGTTCGTTCAGCTCTTCCGCTGTAATTAATACTTTCTTGCCGACGGACAGATCTAGGAAACGCAATCCGCCATGTTTAAGCTTCTCGCCATAGGCCTCAATGACGCTGAGGAAAGCTGCTGAGGTTTTGTACTGAATACTTTGCAGGCGGGCTGCATAATGCGGGTCCTGCTCCGTTCCCGTCAAAATAAATTCCAGCTGATCATAAGGATCTTCCAGCTTCAGACCGATATCGCTTAATTTATGAGTTAAATAATCCTGAAACGTCGTCTGCTGCATAGTCGCTTCGCCCAGTTCCGGAAGAACATGCGAAACGTAATCGCTGAACAGCGAGTTCGGTGAGAACAGAATCATATTGTCGGCGCTAAGCGTCGAACGATATTTGTAGAGCAGGTACGCGATGCGCTGTAGCGCGACAGAGGTTTTGCCGCTGCCGGCAGCCCCCTGCACGACCAGCACCTTGTGCCGATCATCGCGGATGATCTGGTTCTGCTCGCGCTGAATCGTCGTAACGATGCTGTGCATCTTCTCGTCGGCACTTCGGCTCAGCATCTGCTGAAGCATCTCATCGCCGATTGAGATTCCCGTATCGAATACATCCTGCAGCACGCCGGCTTTGATGATGTACTGACGCTTGAGCATCAGCTCGCCGCTGACGTCCATCTCCGGTGTCCGGTATGTTGCCGGGCCTGGCGGATAATCATAAAACAAGCTGGCAATCGGGGCACGCCAGTCATAGATCAGAATCTCATCCGTCTTCGCATCAATAAAGGAGGTGAGGCCGATATAGATCTTCTCGCGCTCTTGCTCGCTGCGTTCTCGGAAATCAATGCGGCTGAAATACGGCGCATCCACGACACGCTGCAGCTTGCGCAGCGCATCCTGCGCTAAGCGGTAGCTGCGCTCCTGACCCTGCAGCACATGCTCCTGCTGGGCCATACTCGCCGCCGTTTCGATCAAATCATCATCATTGTCCGCATTAACAGAGATATCATCCCAGAAACTGCGGCCGATCGCAGTCGCTTCCGACCGGCGTTGATCGACCGTCTCCCCAAGATCAATAATCCGTTGTTGTATATGTGCTCGTACAGAGTCAACGCGCTGCGCTTCCCTCTCCCGTTCTTCGTTTTCAATTGGCATTCGTAATCACTCCCAATTAATTATATACGCCATGGATCACCTCTTCGAACTCAGGCTCTTCCATATGAACATCATCCATCTCGCCCCAACTGCTGACGATACGCAGAACATCCATGGCTTTCAGCTCTTGACGGTTGCAAGCAATGGTAAGGACATTCGCCTCCTGCTCTACCACGCGAAATGGCAGCTCCCAGGTTAATGGGACTTTAACAGCTCCGCGATAAGTGACCTTCATCATGGTTGGCAAGCCAATGCGGTTTCTCAACTCGTCAATGGTACCATCATAACCGATTTGTCCGTGATTAATGACAATAACCCTTTGACATAGCTGCTCGATGTCATCCATATCATGGGTGGTTAGCAAAATCGTTTTACCGAATTCCCGATTGAGCGTCTGCAGAAAACCGCGAATGTTCTTCTTGGCGACCACATCCAAACCAATCGTAGGCTCATCCAGAAACAAAATATCCGGATCATGCAGCATGGAAGCCGCCAAATCGGCCCTCATCCGCTGACCTAGCGATAACTTGCGGACAGGCGTATCCAGCAGTTCTCCCAGTTCAAGGAGTTCGGTCAACTCACCTAACCTTCGGCGAGATGTGCTTTCTTCTACACGATACATTGCAGTAAGGATCTCATAAGAATCCTTCACAGGCAAATCCCACCAAAGTTGACTCCGCTGTCCGAACACCACGCCAAGCTGACCTACGACGCGTTTGCGATGCTTTTGCGGGCTATATCCGTGAATCAGCACTTCACCAGACGTAGGGTGTAGAATCCCGGTAAGCATTTTGATCGTCGTCGACTTGCCTGCGCCATTAGGTCCAATATACCCGACGAACTCGCCAGATTCAATCTCGAAGCTAACATCGCGTACAGCCTCCTTCTCTTTGTACGCTCGTGAGAATAACGTGCGAAGGCCTGAGAACCTGCCTTCCTGCACGAGTGGAGTTTGAAAAGTTTTACGTAGATTCCTCACCGTGATCATCTTGCCATCATCCCTCTCTGTATGTGAATTAGATTGGCTTTCTGCCCTAACTCCCCGTGCTTTGATAGCGCGACAGCCCTAATCGCCAGAACCGCATAGCCAGCCATAATGCCACTGCTGCAACGGCTAATGTCCCAAGCAGCATCCCGATGCCGCCCTGATGTCTTAGCAGATATAAAGCTGGAATGTAATTGATAAAACCGACCGGAACGATCAGCAGCAGCGCGCCCTGCAGCCATTTGGGATACAGGGACAGCGGGTATCTGGCCGCCGTTTGGGACGCGTCTTCGGTCATATTTTGCAATGATTCAATACGCGTTAACCAGAAGCCGGCGGCGGCAGTCGCTAGACCAATCGCAAATAAAATCGTTGCCCCGGAGACGATAATTAATCCCGTTAAGGGAATCACGGACCAGCCAATCTGCCCGCTGATCATCAAAGCTTTTATCGCAAGGAAGAGCAAAATGAACCCCTGCCCGAACTCGGCAAATAAAACACGTGCATTTTGTGTCATTAACGCCAGCAGCACCGGCACCGGACGTGTTAGCAGCGCATCCAAGTCACCAGAAACGAGATATTTCTCCAGATGATGCACATCGGAAGCCAACGTGCGGTAGATCGCTCTAGAGATCATCATCACCCCGTACAAATAGCAAACCTCATAGAGCGTCCAGCCCTTGATATTGCCAAAACGCATCATAACCAGCGCCACCATAAGAAATTCAGAAATATGTACGCAAGAGGCCATCGCCGTCGAGAAAAAGAAGTTGAATTTATACTGCATCCGGCTCCGCAGGCTCGCCCTGATCAAGAGCATATAGAGTTTGACCGATATCATCCGCCCTGCACCTCCAGTTTCCTTCGCACGCCTGCTGTAACAGCCAAACAGGCACAAGTAAACCCGATGCTCCATAGAAGGGCGCCGAGTACGACTGAACCATTTTCTAGCTGTAAGTAGATACGAGTTGGGTAGTAGAGTAGATAAGGATAAGGCGTATAGAAGCTTATTGTACGAAGCCAAGCGGGCAGCCACTCGATAGGAATGAAAAAGCCGGACAACAGCATGCTGAAGGAATAATTCACCCAGTAAAACCAACGGGATTCCGTGGTCCAGAGCGATGCAACACCGATTAAATAATTCATACAGATAGAGATGTAGGAAGCCAAGATCAGTGCAACGACTGTCCAGCCATAAACGGAAGCTTGCTTAGGAAGCTGTAAGGAGAAGATGAAGTAATAGAGGACATAAATCGGAATAAATTTGTAAAGAAACTGATACCAGATCTGGCCCCATTCCCGGCTCATCGCCTGATAGAATAAGTGGACCGGCCGCATAAGATCAATCGCGATCTGACCGGTGCGTACCGATTGCTCAAGTCCCAATCCATTCGTCGTGAATTGTGTAATCCACAGAATCGCCTGATTGAACGCAATGTACCCGACCATCCCTTTGGCACCATAGACACCGAGTGAGGAATCACTCCCAAGCCCTGTCCAGATGCTGGCATAAATGAAGCCAAACACCGCACTCACTGCATTATGCAGCAGATGCGAACCGCGATACTGCAAGTTCCGAGCATAGGCCTTGCGCGCCAAAACCGCGAAAAGCATAAAACACCTCCTACGTTTTTACATGCAAAAAATCCTTAAATTCATGCAGCCGCTGCGTAGAGACAGGAGCTTTATATTACCAAAATCCCCATGCTCCTGGCAATGATTATTTTTCACCGCAAAAAAATCCCTATCACGTCGCTTAAAGCAACGAAATAGGGATTTCTTCTACTGTGCGCTCACTGGCTTGGCTTCGGGGGTGCTCTCCCCATTGGCTCGAAGCGATGAATCCGGGTCAGTAAACTCGGCGTTGTAGCTGGCTTGCGCTGTTTTGGACAAATAATCATGATCAATATAGGAGGCTAAGTACTGCTTCCCAAAAAGTAAATCATACTGCACATTCCGGTAATCCTCCAAAAGTGCTTTCGTGGCATCAGGCACCTTCGTATGGAGTGATTGATCCGCGTCTACGACAAGATTGCTTAACAATCCAGGCACTTGCGCGGCTAACTGCGAATTCAAAGCAAAGTTCGCCGGTTTCTCCATATGAAGCATATCGAGCACATGAGCGCCAAGGAAAGAGTCGCTGAGCAGCGGAATGTCCTGCTTCGGCATGTCGAAGTTCGCCCAAGTTACGAGCGGAATGCTGTGCATCTTCTTCACTTCTTCCAGTGACCATTCACTGGTATTGCTGCTGTTGATGAAGCCTGCTTCTTTATACACTTGGTAATCCATACCCAACATAGGCAAATGGTCACCATAGAAGACGATCATCGTCGGTTCGCTTGAATCCTTGAAATGATCAATCAACATTTGCAAGCTTTGATCGGCGTCGTGTGCGCCCTGTGTATAGGTTTCAAGTATGCTTTTGGCATCAGGAGTTAGATTGCCTTCTACTTTGAAATGATTTTCCCCATACCTCGGATCATCATACGGTCCGTGATTCTGCATCGTAACGGTGTAAATAAACATCGGGTCCGCTGTTTTATCTACTTCATCAATGATGTTTCTGGATACCTCAGCGTCTGAGATAAAGTAACCTTTGGTCTCCGGATTCTGGAAATGCTCACTGCTTTTGAAAGTCTGGAAGCCTAAATCTTTATACACCGTATTCCGATTCCAGAACCAGCCTTCATAGGAATGAATCCCCATGCTCTTGTAGCCTTGGTCAGCGAAATAGCTGGCTAAGCTCGGCACGGGCTTGGAAACATATTGCTGATACGGAATAGACCCTCCCGGCAGCATGCTCATCGAATTCCCCGTCAAAACTTCAAATTCAACGTTGCTCGTTCCCCCGCCAAATTGTGGGGAGAGCAAATATCCGGAAGTCGATTCCTTTTGCAGCCTATGGATAGTAGGAAGTGGATCTTCGCTGAATTTGACGTTGGTTAATAACGTCGGATCCCAGAAAGCTTCGCTCATCACGAAGATAACATTCGGTTTCTTTCCGTTCAGTGGATCGGCGCTAACTGATGCCTTTTGCACACCGCTGGTTTGCGATTGTTGTAGATTAGCGGCAACTGCTGCGATAGATTGATCACTGTAGTTTTCCGGTTTAGGAACAATCGAATTTTTGACATTCAGTGTAAAAGCAAGCGCTAACCCATTATTCGTATAGTTTTCTTGCTGATTCCACACGATTTCATTCACACCGGCATGATCGAGAATTTTACCGGCAAGCGGTGTTTTGACCCCAAATGCGTACATCGCATAGAGGGAAAACAGCCCCAAGCCAATTCGGCTGATCAGCGGCAAGGTGACACGCGGCAGGACCCACCTGAGCAGCAGGACGACAATTACCGCGACAAGCACAGCTCCAATTCGGAGCATCGCGGCTTTCCCGGTCACAAGCGAAGCGATATCCATACTTTCTTTGTTAAGCAAAATATCCCAAGGGAAGAATGGCTCCCCAATCATTTTCACCTTCATATACGAAATCAAAGCCATAAGACCAAGCAGCAATGTTGTAATCGAACCCGAGATGGCTAAGGACCCGACTATCGCATAAACAAAAGCAAGCAAGCAAAAAGATAGTCCAACATTTAAGAAAAATAACGTTTGATTGGCTACGATCCATTGGATTGTATTTGTAAAAGAGCCGCGTTCCAAAAGCTCCATGCCGAATACTGAAAGTAAAGGTAAGCCAATCATAAACAATAATAGCGAAATCGTCGCTCCCAGACGGGCTGGTCTCGTCTTCTTCGGATTTTTCGAAAGACGGTTCCGGGGCTTCAAATTCAAGTGCATCTTACATCACTCTCCTCTTGCCCCTATTGTAAACACGAATTGTGAAGAAAATATGTAGCTCACCTGAAAGGAAGCTTAATTGCCATATTTTACCACTATTTCATATCTGCCAACCATGCAGCCAAGGCTTTTAATTCATCTTCTTTGAGCGCAACCTGGAATGGAGGCATTCCCCCGCCACCTTTTTGGATACGTTTAATAAGCTCCTCTTCCGTCAAGCGTTCTCCGACTTTTTGAATATTAGGACCTTGTCCACCCTGCAATTGATTGCCATGACAGGAAATGCAGAAATTTTGATAAATTTTGGGGGCGTCTGCTTTCACTGCCGTCGTGTGCGTTTCATTTTGAGGCTTATTCCCACAGGCGGATAAACTTAGAGCCAGAACCATTAATGCAAGCAGCAATCTCATTTTCATATGCAAGAAACTCCTCAATCGCGTATTTCTCTCATCATACCAGAGCGCAGATTGAAAAATAAAGAATTCCCCTTTTTTAACTCCTGCTGGCTACCGTAACGTGCTGTCAATGTATGTTTGACTATCGTTATTATGCTGCATTATTGAGCTATTTATAGGCTCATTCGATTGGAAAATCCTTAGGAGTGAAATAAAAAAGGGATAAGCTTTCGCTTACCCCCATATTTTTTATAAAGCGTTTGCTCAGGCCGTGTCATGTGTTAGGTCTATACCAATTTTAAACGAATAACATTCCATGAGGCTTTTCCAAGCGTGCTGTGGATTTGACCGCTTGCGGACACAGTTGCATTGCCCCCCGTATGAGGCTTCACTCGATCTTGTGCATCTATCGTATTCGCGGCTTTCAAATCGTCATTCTCCAGCACAATATGCTCGATGATTCGGCAACCGCCAAAACTGCGCAGATCCAGCTCCAAAGGCAACGCCTCCTCTAGATGACGGTTTACCGCGAAGATCGTCACTTCCGCCTTCTCTTCATTATGAACGGCAACTGCTTCCAAATGAGGTACATCAGTGTAGTCTTTGGCATCGTATTTCGAAGACTTGATCAGCGGTACCAACACCGTTCCACGTCCGAATACACTCGCATGCATGTAAGGATAGTAGATCGTTTGCTTCCAAGCTGCTCCGCCATTGGCTGTCATGATCGGTGCAATAACATTCACCAGTTGGGCTAAACAGGCCATTTTGACACGGTCTGCACGCTTAAGCATCGAGATCAGCATACAGCCGACCAAGAGAGCATCCTCATGGTTATAAATATCTTCAAGCTGCGGCGGGGCGATGGACCAAGGTTCAATCTTGCGGTCGGCTTCATTAGAGTGATACCAGACGTTCCACTCATCGAAGGATAGGTTGATTTTCTTCTTCCCGCGCTTCTTTGCTTGTATATAATCAGCTGTCGAAATCACCGTATGAATAAAACGATCCATGCCCATCGACTGCGCTAAGAAATTGGCAGAATCCTTATCCCGATTGCCATAATATTGGTGAAGAGAAATGTAATCGACGTGATCATAGGTATGGTCAAGAACGGTCGCTTCCCACTCAGGAAACGTCGCCATCGTTAGACTGGAGCTGCCGCAAGCAACAAGCTCGATACTCGGGTCAACCCATTTCATCACTTTGGCCGTTTCGCAAGCAGTACGTCCATACTCTACAGCTGTTTTGCTGCCGGTTTGCCATGGACCATCCATCTCATTGCCCAAGCACCAAGTTTTGATGTTATGCGGAGCTTTATAGCCATGGGAAATCCGCAAATCGCTCCAGTAGGTGCCGCCTGTTATATTGGAGTATTCTATAATATCCCGGGCTTCATCAGGACCTCGCGTCCCCAAATTAACAGCCATCATAGCATCTGTATTTGCCTTGCGGCACCAATCCATGAATTCGTTAAGGCCGATTAAGTTTGGCTCAATTGTACGCCACGCCAAATCCAATCTTTTCTTCCGCTGCTCGATCGGTCCAATCCCATCCTCCCAATTGTAGCCGGATACAAAATTCCCTCCTGGATAACGAACGATCGGCACAGCCAATCCTTTGACCAGCTCCAGAACATCCGTTCGAAAGCCTTGGTCGTCCGCATGCGGATGCCCTGGCTCATAGATCCCGCCGTAAACAGCGCGGCCCAAATGCTCGATAAAAGAACCATATAAGCGAGAGTCCACTTCACCAATTGTAAAATCCTTGTCAACAATCATGCTTGCTTTGATAGACATTCGTTTCACCTCATCGTATAATTAATATAAATATGAATCAGTTAATAATTTTATTACTTTATTTGATTCTATTAAACAATAATTCGCGTCGGATTTCAAGCTTTTCATTTGTCCAAATATGAATTAATATTTTCATTAATTAGTCCTATCTTAGGTATGAGGAGCTTGCTATGATGATTCAAACGACAACCGACCGCAAATGGCTTCCGCTTTATGAAGCATTAGCCAGCGATGTGCGGCTTAACATATTGGAGCTGCTTGCTGAGAAAGAAATGAATGTGAAAGATCTAGCGCAAACGCTGGGCTTAAGCAGTGCCATTGTAACGATGCATGTGAAAAAGCTCGAAACCGGCGGCCTCATTCACACCGCACTTATTCGCAAGCAAGGCGGCACACATAAAATATGCACTTTGGCCGTATCCAGCATTGAGATTAAGCTGCCTCAGTTTAATGAGCAGCAGCGGGCTTTTGATGAAGTATCCATTCCCATTGGACACTATACCCGCTTCGATATTCAGCCTACTTGCGGATTAGCGACGGCCGATCATGTCATTGGCCAATATGATGACCCGCGTTTCTTCTTCGAGCCCGAGCGCATGCATGCCAGGATTCTCTGGTTCGGCAGCGGCTTCGTGGAATATCGCATTCCCAATTATGTGCTGCCTGGGCAGCAATTAGAGGAAATTGAGATCTCTCTGGAGCTCGGATCCGAAGCGCCCGGCATTGCCGAGAATTGGCCGTCGGATATTCACTTCTATGTGAATGATACGCTTCTCGGCTTCTGGACAAGTCCCGGTGATTCGGGACAAGGCCGCGGCAAGCTTACTCCTGCCTGGTGGTCGGATTCCGTCAACCAATATGGCTGGTTGAAGGTTATCCGGATCACGGAGCAGGGCACGTTCCTTGATGGACAGCAGCTCTCCGCTGTCACAATCCAGGATATCCGCATGTCCCGCAATGAGTGGACACTGCGCTTGGAAGTGCCGGACACCGCTGCGAATGTCGGCGGCTTGACCTTGTACGGTGAAGGCTTCGGCAACTATGACCGGGATATTATTTTCCGCACCTACCGCAGGTAGGGCTGGTTGGTGTTGAGCATGGAGGCTGCTGAGCCATTGTGGAACCATGATCTTGGGGCGAACATGCGGCTAAAACATTCGTGTGCGTGGGAGTGTGCGCAACAGCGAAGCAACTCAAAGAACCCCAGCCGATGGCTGGGGTTCTTTGTTGATGCGCCTCTTCTGGTGAGGGCAGGTTTGTTTTTTGGGGGCAGGTTTGGGGGCCGAGACTGCTTTTTTCGCTGGCTCAGCAGCCAGCTTGCTGCTTTTCTCTCCGGAGACTGCCTTTTCGGCAGGCTCAGGTGCATTTTCTTGGAATACCCGCTCGCGGCGGGGCCGAGACTGCCTTTTTCGCTGGCTCAGCCACCAGCTTGCTGCTTTTCTCTCCTGAGACTGCCTTTTCGGCAGGCTCAGGTGCTTTTTCTTGGAACACCCGCTCGCGGCGGGGCTGGGACTGCCTTTTTCGCTGGCTCAGCAGCCCTCTGCTCCTCCTCCACTAGGCATGCAAACTAGTACCTGCAGACTCCGTAACGGATGCACCGGTTTTTAAGTTGGCGGCATTCACTTTATTAGCCTCTGCTCGCCGCAGATATTTCATCTGCCGCCAACGAATGACGACCAGCAAGCCGCGCAAGTATTCATCGCAAATCATTGCCACATAGATGCCTGCCAGTCCCCAGCCGCTATGCAATCCTAAGTAATAGGAAAGCCCCGCGGCCACGCCCCACATGGATATCAGTGAAATGATCATATTAAATCGCGTATCGCCAATCGCGCTCAGGGCATTGCCGAATCCCATGTTGATCATCTTGCCTGGTTGCAGAACAAGCGCCAGTCCCAAGCACGAGAAACCAAGCTTTAGGATGTCGACGTCAGAGGTAAAGAAGCTGAGAAAGCTTTTGAACGTGAAAAAGAGAATCAGACTGTTGAAGCAAACCAACCCCAAACCAATCCAAGTGCCTCGATACCCGCTGCGATAAGCTTCTTTCATTCGGCCTGCGCCATACAGATGAGCAATCTGAATTTGCACAGCTAGAGCAATAGAGTAACCCAGCATGAAGCAGATGGATTCAAGTGTATTCAAGTACGTTCTTGCTGCCAACTCCCTTGCCCCCATCGTAGCCAAAACGGTGTATATAGTAAGCTGCGACAGCACCCAAGAGGACATGTTGACGCCCATGGGCCAACCGATTTTCAAAATAGCCCCAAACAGCTTCCGATTAAATACAATCAGGTCCTGCCACGTCATTCTTCGCTCGAAAGCTGAGATGAACATAAATAACAGCAAGCAGGTCGCGAGCAAGCGGCTCACCAAGGTCGAAATGGCGACACCGGTCAAGCCTAATTGAGGGAATCCAAATGCGCCATAAATAAATCCATAGTTAAACAGAATGTGTATGATATTCATGCCAATCGCTGTAATCATGGGACCTTTGGTGTTGCCTGTGTTGCGAATTACGGTGCTTAAGGCTGCTGTCAAAGCTGTTAAAACCATCCCGCTCCCGACAATGGATATGTACGTCTGAGCCAAAGGAAGCAGCCTATCTTCCAATTGAAACAATCTTGCCAATGGTAGGGCCTCTTTGTACAGTACGACACTGAGCACGATTCCTATCAGCCCACTGACGGTAGTTGCCATGATGGCAACTGTACGTGCTTCTTCATTTTGCTTAGCGCCTAATTTCTGGGCAATCAATATCCCAGCACCACTGGCTACAGTCATAAATAAAATCATCATAGCTTGAAACACTTGATTCGCCAGTCCAACCACCGCAACCGCATCATCCGATACACGGCTCACCATTAACGTATCCACCACGCCTAAAAGCAGCTGCAAAAGCAATTCAACAAAAATCGGCCAAGCCAAAAGCCATAAAGTAAACTTACTTTTCTCTGTTTGCACGATTCACCACCATCCGATACCTGTCTCTCTTTTTATGAAAATGAAACTTTGTTGTCTGCTCAAATTATAGATGCTATAGTTGGTCTCATGTATAACTAATGCAACTTAAACTTTCAAAATTCCAACTTCCAATTTAAAGGTATGCAAAGGTGATCCTGATGGCTTTGATCGAAATGACTGTCCCTCCACTTCCGCACTACATTACAAGCGGCTTCAGCACGCTGCCCAAAGGCGGCCACCATCCAAGCAGAAACAACATCCAAGTATTCGACTTGTTAATTACGACCTATGGCTGCTTCTATATTGGCGAAGAGGATGCCCGATTCGAGGTCGCTCCTGGACAAGCCGTTATCCTGAGGCCGGATCGGTATCATTTCGCTACACAATCTTGCGCTGAGCTTACGGGCACCTACTGGATGCATTTCCATGTTGGAGGGCCGTGGAGTATGATCGATAACGCGATAGCTCCCATACCGCTCGAAGACCCCTCGCCTGTTTTTGTGGAGCCGTTTGCTGCCCAGCCATTCACGATTCGAATCCCGCAATACACGCCCCTGCTGCAGCCGGAGAAAACCTATGATCTGTTCGAGCAGCTTCATCAATTGCAGCCGCGGGCGCATGTGAGCAGTGTCCGTTTTGCTCAGCAGCAGCTTTTTCATGAGCTGCTGCGTCAGCTTGCCGCTTCTACTGACAGTGAGCATCCGTCTCCTGCCACAGCCTGTGCGGAGAAAGCAGCCTCCTATTTAAGGCAGCATTATAGAGAAGCTGTTTCTGCCAAAGAGCTTGGCGATCATGTTAATTTCCACCCCGTGTATATCGCCCGCTGCATGCAAAAAGAGTACGGCTGCTCTCCCACGGAATATCAGCTGCGGCTTCGCATCCAGCAAGCGAAGCTGCTGCTGCTGCAAACGGATCTTCCTGTCGCTCATGTAGGGGAGCAGGTCGGTTTCGAGCAGCCTGCCTATTTCGCCACATGCTTCACCCGTATCGAAGGCATTTCTCCCCGCAAGTACAGGCAGCGATTTTCTTGATCCAAGCCAAAGATCGATTTCAAAGGCATATATGGGATAACTGCGAAATACAGTTAACGTATATGACGTGAGAGGGAGTTGAGCTTGAATGGAAGAACAACAAACCGCACCTGTCCTAAGCGTGAAGGATTGGATGATTACGATCCTGCTGCTCGCGATTCCAATTGTGAATATTGTCATGTTATTCGTATGGGCCTTCAGCGGTGGAGTGAACCCTACAAAGGCCAATTATGCCAAGGCCAGTTTAATCTGGGCGGTAATCGGGATCGTGCTCTACATCATTTTCGTTGTCATCTTCTTCGGTGCTGTGATGTCCTCCATGAAATAAAAACTCCATAGCCATGCAGCTATCCTCAACGGCCCTTGCCGATTGGGGATGGCTTTTTTACTTTTCACTCCGATCCAAATGGACATTTAACGAAATATGATATACTGGAAAAAAAATGATAAGGAGCCCTAGCATGCCGACACCCTTACATTGGAAAAAGTCATTAGGGATACTATGGGTGGCCAACTTCTCTATTATGTGCGGTATGAATCTGGTACTCCCCTTTCTTCCGCTCTATATCGGGCAGCTTGGCGTGCACGATGTGGGTGAGGTCGTCCGTTGGACAGGCTGGATTGTTGCGGCCCAATTCATTACTTCGTTCCTCACCCAACCGCTGTGGGGGGCAATTGCCGATCGGCGAGGCAGGAAAATCATGCTGCTTCGCGCCGGAATTGGGATGTCGGTGGTGACAGCGCTCATGGGCATCGTCACAGAGCCTTGGCAGCTGCTCGCGCTTCGGCTGCTCAATGGTTTCTTCTCCGGCTTCATCTCGATGGCGGTATCGCTGCAAGCTTCGCTTACGCCGCCGGAGCACTCGGGCAAGTCACTTGGCACACTGCAAACAGGCGCTATCGCGGGCTCGCTTATCGGTCCCCTGGTCGGGGGCTTACTGGCCAGCTTCATTGGGTACAGCCATGTGTTCTTTTTCACGGGAGGACTGATGCTTTGCGCAAGCCTCATCGTCATGATTTTCATCCACGAGGAGCGAAAGCCCCTCGCCCCGAAAAAAGAACGAAAGCGCACAGAATGGCGCCTGTTCCGGCCCTTGCTCCCTGTCTTCGCCGCTTCTCTGATTACACAGATTGGGATGATGAGCATCGAGCCGATTGTGACGGTTTATGCGAAGACGCTCTATACAGGCAGCCATCTGGAGCTGCTGGCCGGGTTAGTCGTTGCCATTACGGGCATCGCCAATCTGTTCGGCGCGCCCTCCTTGGGGAGAATCGGCGACCGCATTGGCCAGCGGAGAACACTGGTGATCGCCTTGACCATGGCGGCGCTAGCCTTTATTCCGCAAGCTTTTGCCACCAGCATTACCATGCTTCTCGTGGGCAGATTTCTGCTTGGCCTATTCATAGGAGGCATGATTCCTTCGTTAAACGTGCTCGTAAAGAAGCTGGCTCCTACTCAAATTCAAGGAACAGCCTACGGCTTCAACACATCTTCACTGTTCCTGGGCAATCTCATTGGTCCCTTGGTTGGCAGCCATCTTGCTGCAGCCTACGGCTTCCTATCTGTGTTCTATGTCACGATGGGCATCTTGTTGCTATGCGCATTGTTTGTGTATAACAACCCTAGTTTAGATGGCCGATCACAGCCAGACACCGTATAGCGTTTCACAAAAATTTGAATACAAATGGAGGACTTACAATGAAACACGAAATCTTATATAAAGGCGCATTCCCGATGCTGAAAGTACAGCTCGAGCAAGGAGAGAATATCAAAGCGGAGTCAGGGGCCATGGTATCCATGTCGCCCAATGTTGAACTTAAGGGCACTGTGGATGGCGGCATTATGCGTGGATTAGGCCGGATGCTGAGCGGGGAGAAATTCTTTTTCCAAGAACTGACGCCCTCCAGAGGTCCCGGCGAGGTCTTGCTGGCACCTGCTGTCATTGGCGATATTGAGGCGGTCGAGCTTGATGGATCGTACAAGCTTTTAGTACAAAAAGACGGCTTTCTTGCCGGCACCTCGGGCATCCAAGTCAATACCAAAATGCAAAATCTCATGAGCGGATTCATGTCCGGCGAAGGCTTCTTCATCGTTGAAATTAGTGGAAAAGGCACCGTCTTCCTCTCATCTTATGGAGCCATTCATGCCATTAACTTGGGGCCTGGCGAAGAAGTTATCATTGACAACGGACATCTCGTTGCTTGGCCGGATTACACACAATACAAGATCGAAAAAGCCGCCAAAGGCTGGCTCTCCAGCATCACGAGCGGTGAAGGCGTCGTCTGCCGATTCCGCGGCGAAGGTGTCGTGCTCATCCAAACTCGCAACCCGCAGAGCTTCGGCGGTTGGCTGAAACAGTTCATCCCAGGCGGCAGGTAAACATTGGCGGGATTGTAGGGACATGGCTAGAGGACCGGTTTAACCAGTCCAATCTCTACGGAGCAGGCCATATACAAGGTGATCAATATAATGATCGTATAACCACTCCGCTTCTCGGATATGGCCTTCTTGCCTAAACCCTAATTTCTCGGGAATCGCTTTGCTTTTCAAATTGCCAACGCCACATCTGATTTCCACTCTGTTTAAATCTAATTCTTTAAAGGCATACTCCACTAATCTTTTGCAAGATTTGGTCATTATTCCGTTGCCTTGATAGTTTTCGCCTAGCCAGTAGCCTATACTGGTTTTTTGGTTTGACCAATCAATGGCGTGATACCCAATGCATCCTGCGATTTCCCCATTAAACCAAATACCTGTTTGAAACCCATTATTGGATGCTTGTTGATTTTGACAAAATTGGATGAAGGATTTCGTATTTTCTATCTGCTCAGTACCATCAACCCACGGCAGCCATTCTCTGAGATAGTGTCTCGAGCCATCCGTTAGTGCGAACAACGCTGGGGCATCCTCTTGTTCAAGCACTTTAAGCGTAAGCTCCTCATCAATTTTCAAGAACATGGTATCCCTCTTTTCCATATGGATTACTGTCATTATAGCGGGTAAAGAGGCAATTAAACTAGTGATTTCAGCTTCATAAGTTAGACCTGTTCAGCAGGTAGGTTAATGATAAACAGTGCTTCGTTTCAGACATCTGGTTGCTGCATAGGACGCCCTTCACGTAGGGGCTTTTTTGCATATTTAAGCTGACGCTCCAGTTAACTACTTTGCTAGATACGAACATCAGCGGAAGAAAGCGGCTTTTGTGTAAAAGTAAAAGTGCGATTGTGTAACTTTTTCTTATTGGAATCGCCTTTATCCAATAAATCTCTGTTATTGTGTAGGCTTTTACTTGCTGGGACAGCCTTATCCATAAATTCCTGCGATTGTGCAGGCTTTTTCATGCTGAGACAGCCTTTATCCATAAATTCCTGCGATTGTGCAGGCTTTTGAGGTCTATTTTGGATGAAAGGGTGAAAAAGCAGAAAATGCCTGCATAATTGCAGGCTTTTCTACTTTTTAGACGATTTCGCTTGAAAAAGCCTGCACTTTCGCAGGTTTTCACAGTCTTCGAAAGTTTTCGAAGGTCATCGAACCCTACTGATCGCTTGATGGGTGCCCAGAGCCCGGACACTAGGTGGCTGGCCTAAGGGAACTCCTCTTGGCATCATCCGTGAAAGTTGTTCCCGAGCCCAAACGGATAATACAAAAGAACCTGAGACAAATACCTCAGGTTCTTTATAACCCACTTCACATCAGACACATCATCTTACTTACTCTTCACCTTACTTCTTCATCTTACTTACTCTTCATCCTACTTACCCTTCACCTTACTCTTCATCTTACTTACTCTTCACCTTACTCTTCATCTCACTTACTCTTCATCCTACTTACTCTTCACCCTACTCTCCATCTCACTCACTCTTCAGCTTACTCTTCATCTTACTTACTCTTGACCATACTCTCCATCTCACTCACTCTTCAGCTTACTCTTCACCTGACTCATCATCTAACCCTCTGCATCAGCTGCTTCGCACACCACTATTCATCCATTTATAAATCCACGCTGCCAAAGCCGCGCCAATCAGCGGGGCAATAATGAAGACCCATACCTGAGTGAGCGCTTTGCCGCCTATAAGCAGAGCTGGCCCCAAGCTTCTAGCTGGATTCACCGAGGTGCCAGTCAAACCGATACCAAGAATATGTACAAACGCAAGCGTCAAGCCAATGACCAAGCCAGCAACCGCGCTTGTGCTCACCGAAGACGTAACACCTAGAATGGTATAAATAAACACAAACGATAACACAATTTCCACAACCACGGCCATCAGATCCGAAATGCCGATTCCGTATCCGGCGCCAAAACCATTTTGCCCCAGACTAGTCACAGCTTTTCCCGTAGAATGTATGATGCCATACAAGAGCCCGGCTCCAGCGATACCTCCAATGATTTGCGAAACGACATACCCGACAAAATCCTTGCCCGATAATTTACCGCTAAGCAGCATGGCGAATGAAACAGCTGGGTTGACATGGCAGCCTGATATGGGACCAATCACATAAGCTAACGCCACAATCGATAGTCCGAAGGCAAAAGCAATACCTAAGTACCCCAAATCTCCACCTGCCGTAGCCGCCGAGCCGCACCCAAACAAGACTAGAATAAAAGTTCCTAACAATTCAGCCGCATACTTTTTTAATGATGACTTCAAGATAATCCTCCTCTATTTTCTGTTGTTTCAGTCAGATGGAACGGTAATCAGGAAATGTATATTCCGCTCCGACCATTAAATTACATTTATTTCCTAAGGCATAAGCCTAATGTAAGGGACTGAATAAAAACTGAACAAATCATAGAGGAATATTCTTGATTCTCTTCTCTTCTCTTCTCTTCTCTTCTCTTCTCTAACTAGGGAATGAACGGAGTATTCATTTTCAGCCTGTCATATTCATAAATGGCTTGAAGTTTGTACGGACTATTTTTCTCGGATTTCGCAAATACCCCCATATACCCTACATCCCTAAACTGGATATATTCCTTACTCGTCAATTCATCGAATCGGCTAGACTGCCAATAATAATGCAATTCCACAGGGGCTTTATACCATAACCAGTCTAAATCCGTCATTGGAAGACCTTGATGAGAGAGAACCCACAAACTAAATAAAACATGTGGATCCTCGATGTTAATTTCCGATTGCGGATTTTTGTCTTGTAACGCTAAGGCTGATTTGGACAAATGTTCATGAATTTCTGAGTTTGCTGAAAAATGATATACGGCATTAACTTGGTTAAATTCTGCTGAATATTGGATGTCCTGCGAGTGAGCCTTTAATTGGCTCCATGATATTTTCGGTACATAAAAAGTTGAAATGACGCAAATTAATCCAAAAATCAGCGCAGTAGTCAAGATCGGCTTTTTAGCTTTTTTCATGTAAACGAAAGCGATGATAACACCGACAGGAACCAAAAGGCCAAATAAGTTCACGTAAACATTGCAAACCAAATAAACGACAACAATCGTAAGCCACATTGGCTTCGTTATGCTTTGGCGTTGATTAACATACGACAACAAGAGCAGCACAAGTAAGCCGCCCCATAGCAACCATCCCATAGTAGCCTCCTTTACCCCGTAATCCCCCACTAAATATTACCATTACGCAAAATGTAAGGAAATAGTCCAAATTGACTCATAATCAACCGTTTCTATACAAAAAATCCCCTGAAAGCTCAGCTTTCAGAGGATTCTCCCCTTACACTTATTTACACTCGTCTATACACGCTCATACAGAAAATCCACAATATGCACGGCCTGCATATTCATCCCTGCGGCATGTTTATCAATGCCCAGCTTCATCTGCAGCAAGCAGCCAGGATTGCTGGTCACGATGTAATGTGCTTCCGTTGACTTGGCGTGATCCATTTTGCGATCAAGGATCGTGTTCGCCATATCCGGCTCCGTCAGGTTATAAATCCCTGCAGATCCGCAGCAGGAACCGGCATCCTTCATCTCCACAAAGGTTGTGTTCGGCAGCTGTTTCAAGAGCTTGCGCGGGGACTCTCCTGCTTTCATCACGTTGCGAAGATGGCAGGAATCCTGATACGTAATGCGAACGCCCGGCCCTTCCGCGAAGGGGAGAGGACGGCCTTTTTCCAGCAAAATTGTGCTGATGTCCTTCACACGACTTGCGAACCATTTCGCCTGCTCATGCCACTGGGCATCTTCATGCAGCAAATGGTCATATTCGACCAATATAGCGCCGCAGCCGCCCGCATTGGACACAATGTAATCAACGCCAGCGTCTTGAAAGGCGCGTATATTATGACGGGCAAGCTGTCTCGCTTGATCCATCTCTCCGCTGTGAGCGTGGAGCGCTCCGCAGCAGTTTTGCGCTTCGGGGATGACGACATCGAAGCCAGCCTTGGCCAGCAGCTGTACGGTTTTGCGGTTGGTTTCGGTGAACAGCACATCCATTAAACAACCACGGAACATTCCCACCGTTCCTACTTTTTCGCCGACGGCAGGAATTCTCGTGCCAAGCTGATCAATAACGCCATTTCCTGTAGCATCAGGCAAAATACGTTCCATCGCTGACATCTGCTTGGAGAACAGGCCAACCACGCCGGTTTTTCTGACGATGGTTTGAGCGCCTGACTTCTGGTACAAACGAAGTCCCTTGCCGAGCAGCCTCATCCGGTTCTGATGCGGGAAAAGCTGTCTGAAGACGAGCTTGCGCACGCCTTTGACCCATACCCGATGCTGCTTCGTATGATCTTCGATCGCATCCCGCGCCTGCTCGATCAGCTGACCGTACTTCACATCCGCCGGACAGGCCGGTTCACAAGCTCGGCAGCCCAGACAATGGCCCATCTGCTCTTCGAAACGAACATTCGGCTCCATCAGTCCGTCCACGGTCGCTTTCATCAAAGAAATCCGGCCGCGAGGCGACTCGGCTTCCACGCCAGTTTCTTTGAAAGTTGGACAAGCCGGCAGGCAGAAGCCGCAGCGCATGCAGTTCGTTAGCTGATCATAATCGAGCTTCAAACGCAAAGATTCCTGCAGTGATTTCGCTGTTGCGTTAGACACGATCGATCACCACCCTGCGTCTGGACTCCTTGGCGAACATTTTGCCTGGGTTCAAAATATTCAAAGGATCAAAGCCCTGTTTAATGCTCTTCATAATCGCAATCCCGGTGCTGCCAACTTTCCATTCCAGGAAAGGCGCTTTGACAAGACCAACGCCATGCTCGCCTGTTATGGTGCCGCCAAGTCGAATCGCTTCTTCGAAGATTTCCTCGAAGGCGGCTTCAACCCGCTCAATTTCATCGTGGTCCCTCGCATCGGTCGTCGCCGTAGGATGCAGGTTGCCATCTCCCGCGTGGCCGAAGGTGCAGATCTGCACATTGTATTTAAGCGCAATGCGATTAATTTGCAGCACCATCTCGGCAATTTCCGAACGCGGCACGGTTGCATCTTCCAAGATGGTCGTCGGGCGAAGCCTAGCTAGCGCCGTAAAAGCACTGCGTCTAGCTGTAAGCAGCTTCAGCGCTTCCTCTTGATTGCTGGCGATGCTGATCTGATCCGCTTGCTCTTCCTGACAAATCTCCGAGATCCGCGCAATATCCCGCTCCACGGTTTCCATCTCGCCATCTTGCTCAATGAGCAGAATGGCTGCCATATCCAAAGGAAGCCCCAGCTTCGCGAAATCGTTAACGACACGAATCGTCGGGTTATCCATGAATTCCAGTGTCGCCGGAATGATGCGATTTTCAATAATCGCCGACACCGTTCGTGCCGCTCCGTATATATCTTTGAACATAGCCAGCATCGTCTTCTTATATTTCGGCGGTGGAATGAGCTTGAGCGTTGCTTCGGTAATGACCGCCAAGGTTCCTTCCGATCCGATCAGCAGCTTCGTCAAATCGTAACCCGCTACGTCTTTCATCAATTTGCCGCCCGTACGCATAATCTCTCCCGAAGCCAGCACGCACTCAAGACCGATCACATAATCTTTGGTCGTGCCATATTTCAAGCCTCGCAAGCCCCCAGAGCATTCGGCGATATTGCCGCCAATCGTGGAAATAGCCATACTGCTCGGATCCGGTGGGTAAAAGAGCCCAAGACCCTCAATATGCTCAATGAACGTCTTCGTAATGATGCCTGGCTGCACGGTCGCTGTCAGGTTCTGCATATCAACCTCGAGGATCGCATTCATCCGATGCATGACCATCACGATGCCGCCTTGAACAGGAACCGTGCCGCCGCACAAGTTCGTCCCCGATCCCCGGCTGACCAGCGGTATCCGATGCTCGCTTAATACCTTCATTATCGCGGACACCTGCGCGGTGTCCTTAGGGTAAATGACACCCTCCGGGAGCTGCTGCAGCATCGGCGTGCCATCATAGGAATGGGTAACAAGTGTTTCCATGTCATCTTTGAAGTGAGATTCGCCAACGATTTGACGAAGCTTTATTTTTACATCATTTTCAAGCATGTTCATTGTCCTCCTTAACGTAACTAGTCATCATGTCATCTGATGACTTTTTTCTTATAATAGCGTATAATAAAACCATTGTATAGAGAAGATTTTGCGGAGGTATTTCCATGACATTTGAGCGGATCAAGCCGCAAAAAGGCTCTGAGATCGTAATGACGCATATGAAAGAGCAGATTCAAGCAGGCAGCTATCTTCCTGGGAGCAAGCTCCCTACCGTTGATCAGCTGGCCGTTAGCTTCGAAGTTGGCCGATCCACGATTCGCGAAGCGATGAGCGCTTTGAAGGCGATGGGCTGGGTCGATATTCGCCATGGCGGCGGCACTTTCGTCAGCAAAACGCTGCCCTCGGGCGATGGGCTCGACAACGGAGGAGACCTCTTCTACCAAACAGAGTCGTTTCAAGAAGTACTCGAGGTTCGCAAATTTATTGAAGCTGGCTGCGCTTCGCTAGCCGCTGAGCGGCGCACTGAGGATGATCTGCAGCTGCTGGCACAAGCCATCCAAGAGATGGAGGCCGCGATTGACAATGAATCTCTGAGTGAACAAGCGGATATCAGGTTCCATCTGAGTGTTGCCAAGGCGTCCCACAACTCTTTATTTCTAAACATGATGGAATCGTTGACGGATCGCCTGCAGGAAAGCATGAAGGAATCGCGGAGGCTTTGGTTTTTTGCTGAGCGTGCTTCCGTCAAGCTGCTTATTCAGGAGCACAAAGACATTTACGAGGCGATCAAAGATCAGGACGCCAAGCTGGCAGAAGAACGAGTTATGCAGCACATCTTGAAGGTTGATCGGGTTGTCCAAAAGCTGGGAGCGAAAGCTTAAAAACAAAACACGAGAATTTCTCAGCGAAGTTCTCGTGTTTTTTTCCTATTTATGATAATATGGTTTTATAAAATAAACTTGGTTTTGTATATAAAACCACACTTCGAAAGCATCACACTGCCTTTGGTTATCAAAGCAAGGAGGTCCTTGAGTGGATGATAAATATCGCGTTCCCGCGATCGAACGTGCCCACCTGATTCTCAAAGAAATCTCGCTGCACCCAGGAAAGCTGAAGCTCATCGACTTGTCCCGCACCCTTGCCATTAACAAAAGCTCCATGTATTCCTTGCTGTTAACGCTGGAAAATCTGGGATGGGTAGAAAAAGAAACCGGAGAGACCTACCGTTTGGGACGCGAGCTGTCTCGCCTGGGTCATGCTGCATTTCAGCGGAGCAACCTGAATGATGCTTTTCATAAAGAGGGCTCCCTATCCAAGCTGCGACTGGGCGAATCCTTCCAACTTGCCAAACTAGACGGTAGAGAAGTCCTCTATATCGCCAAAGAGGAAGCGCTTACGCCAGTCCGATTAGCATCGGAGCCTGGCATGCGTCTCCCCGCACACGCCACTGCACTCGGGAAGGTTATGCTGGCCGATCTCAGCAATGATGACATTGATGCTCTTTATCCTGCGGACCAAGAGCCCTTTCCTCATTTGACGGTCAATTCCATGACGACTGTACAGGCCCTGAAGCTGAGCTTGGAGCAAATCCGTGAACAAGGCTACGCTCTGGACCTGGAAGAAGCCGTGATTGGCTTTAGCTGCGCAGCCGCACCTATTCGCAATGCCCAAGGCCAAGTTATCGCCGCTGTCAGCTGCTCCATGATGTTGCCGCAATGGGAACAGAAGAAGCAGTCCTGTATAGAAGAAGTTTGTAAGCTGGCTCACCAATTATCCGATTAAAAAGGAGAATTAAGATGCGACTACAAGACAAAGTCATTCTCATCACAGGCTCAGGCTCAGGCATCGGCAGAAGCAGCGCCCTTTTGTTTGCAAAAGAAGGTGCGCAGGTTATCGTCAACGATCTCGATGAAGGCAAAGGGACGGAGACGGTTCAAGAAATAACAGCTGCAGGCGGCAAAGCCCAATTCATCCAAGCTGACGTGACAAACGCAGATTCCGTGAAACAGATGGTAGAGCAAATCATCCAAGAGCACGGCCGTATTGATGTGCTTTTCAACAATGCCGGCATCAGCGGTGTTGGCGCGCTCCATGAGCTGGAGCCTGACTTCTGGGACCGCATCATGAGCATTAACGTCAAAGGCGTGTTTCTGCCTTCCAAATATGTGGTCCCTCACATGATGGAACGAAAGTCCGGCTCCATTATCAATATGTCCTCGTGTGTTGCTGAGATCGGACTCGCCCGCCGGGCGGCTTACGCAGCTACCAAAGGTGCCGTACTGGCCTTGTCGAAATCCATGCAGGTCGATTACGCGGCCTACGGCATTCGCGTCAATGCGCTGCTGCCGGGAACTATTTTGACTCCCTTTGTAGAAAATTACCTCCGTACCTCCTATGATGATCCGGAAGTTGCCATCGCTTCCCTCAAAACCAGACAGCTCAGTAACGACCTGGGACGCCCGGAGGACGTCGCGCAAGCAGCGCTATTCCTTGCTTCCGACGATTCCAAATTCATGATGGGCTCGCCTTTATATATTGACGGAGGCGCCACCTTCGGAAAGAACGCGTAAACGCTAGTCAAGCTATTATTCTCATCATACCCATCATAAATTAGGAGGATTTCACAATGAAGCTGCTTACTTTCCGTTCAAATGATGAACTTAACCTAGGTGTGCAAACCGAATTTGGCGTGCTTAATGTCGTTCAAGCGGTTAAACAACTTTCCCCCAACTACATAGTCCCGACGACCGTACATGAAGCTATTCAAGGAGGAAGCTCGGCTACGGATGCCCTGCTGCAGCTGGTAGAGCAAGCTCTGGCAAGCGACAACCGCGCGTCTTTGCTGCTAAGCGAAACGGACCTGAACTACGGTCCCTGTGTTACAGAGCCAAGCAAAATCATTTGTGTAGGGCTCAATTACCGCAAACATGCTGAAGAAACGAATGCCGCGATCCCGCAGACCCCTATCCTTTTCAACAAATTTAGCAACACACTAACGGGCCACGGACATGATATCGCACTTCCGCGCGTGTCCAAAGAAGTGGACTATGAAGCGGAACTTGTTATCGTTATTGGCAAGCAGGCCAAATATGTCGCCAAAGAGCAAGCCTTGGAGCATGTCTACGGCTACTGCTGCGTAAACGACCTCTCTGCGCGTGATTTGCAAATGCGTACCTCGCAATGGCTGCTCGGCAAATCCTGCGACGGCTTCAGTCCGCTGGGCCCTTATCTCGTCACGGCAGATGAAATCGGCAATCCGAATGATCTTACGATCAGCACCACCGTCAACGGCAAGGTACGCCAGAACTCGAATACCTCGGATATGATTTTCCATTGCGACGAAATCGTCAGCTACATTTCCCAACATATGACCCTGTACCCGGGTGATATTATTTTGACAGGAACCCCTGAAGGCGTCGTGCTCGGAGATCCGGTTGATCAGCGTGTATACTTGCAAGACGGCGATGTCGTGACAATTACGATTGAAAAACTAGGCAGTCTGACGAATCGTCTGGTTAGCGAATAGCTATTTGCCCGCAGATCCATGAAACATCGTTAGCGCGCAGCTAACTGCGACCTGAGCCAGACCCATGAAGCATCGTTAGCGTGCAGCTAACTGCCACCTGAGCCAGACCCATGTAGCATCGCCAGCGCGCAACTAACTGCGATCTGATCCAGACCCATGTAGCATCGTGTGCCAATTCTCTGGCCAATGTGACCAATACGGATGGATCTGTGACCTAACACCACGAAATCAACTTGTGGAGGGAGAAACCCGCCACTACGAAGTCAACTTGTGGACGGGTAACCTGTGAAAGCCTGCGATTATGCATCCTTTTGCGCTCTATATAGCTCTTAAACTAGATATTCCTGCGAAAGTGCATCTTTTTGAGCCAATTGTTTGATTTCGGGAGGTAAAAGCGGAATAAGCCTGCATAATCGCAGGCTTTTCCGCTTTTCACACGATAATATCGAAAATGCCTGCACTTTTGCAGGAATTCAGGTCCGCTGCATCTCACTCATGCTCACTGAAGCTCACATACGCTCACTGTACCACCTCGCCACCTTGCCAGCTCTCAACGCAGGCTCATTGCATCCCGCTAGTACCAACTTGTCGACGGGTGACCTGTGAAAGCCTGCGATTATGGTTACTACTCAGCACCTTATTCAAATTCTAAAATTTGGTTTAATAGATAGTAACCAATACTTTAGAGTGAACGAGGTGAGAGGCATCATGAATATAGAAGAAATTGATCGGATTATGCTCAGTGACTTGGCATCCATTAAGTCACTCATCCTGTCTCTGGTTGCCAAGGTTGAGCACCTCGAAAACGAAAATAAGGAGCTTAAGCGGCAACTTGGCCAAAACTCGCAAAACAGCAGCTGGCCGCCGTCTAGTGACCTGAAGCGTGAACCTAAGAATCACCGGAAGTCCGGCGGAAAAAAGGGAGGACCTGTCGGCCATAAAGGGCATACCCTTTCTTGCATAGACGATCCCACTACAACCATTATTCATCCGGTTTTAGTCTGTGAGAACTGTGCGGTCTCACTTGAGGACGTCGCATGTCTAGGGTATGAGCGTCGACAGGTTTTTGACATCCCTGTTCCTGTCATGGAGGTGACGGAGCACCGAGCCGAGAAGAAAAAGTGCCCATGTTGCCACACCTTGCAGAAAGGCATCTTCCCTAAAGGCGTCCATGCACGTGCCCAATACGGTGAGCGGTTCACTGCTGTAGCCGCTTATTTGCATACGCACCAAATGCTCCCGCTTGCTCGCACAACCGATCTTCTTCATGTGTTGACGGGGTGTCGGCCAAGTCAGGCAACACTTCTTTCAAGTATCCGTAAAATGGCTGAAAGCTTACTTCCCTACGAAGAGGTCATTCGTCATAATCTCCTTGCCAGTCCCGTAATCCATGCCGATGAAACGGGCGTGCATGTAGACAAAGAGGGACACTGGGTTCATGTGAACAGTACGAAGAACTGGACCTTGCTTGGTGTCCATTCTAGCCGCGGAACCGCGGGGATGAAGTCGCTAAACGTACTGCCTTCCTATACGGGTACAGTGATCCACGACTTTTATGGGCCGTATTTTAAACAGGATAAAGACTTTACCTTCAAACATGCCTTATGCAATGCCCATTTATCTCGGGAGTGCAAAGGGATTGAGGAATATGACGGGCATCGATGGGCCAGCGCTATGCTCACACTGCTGCATACAAGCTGGTCCATCACCCGCAAGACCAGAAAATTAGGTAGGCCACTTACCGAAACAGCCATCGGCAACTACGAACGACGGTATGAGATGATTCTAGAGATGGGAAAGGTCGAGCTCGAAAAGGAGCCCCTGCTCCAATCAGGGCGCAGGGGAAAACCGCGTAAGAGTAAGGCCGCAAATCTTTGGGCACGATTCCGTGACCACAAGGAAAGTATCTTGGGGTATCTTCGAGATGCCAATATTCCCTTTGATAATAACCAAGCCGAACGTGATCTTCGCATGATTGCCGTTAAGCGGAAAATATCCGGCTGTTTTCGTTCGGAAACGACCCCGGGCTTCTTTGCGACCATCCGAAGCTTTATCTCCACGTTGATTAAACAAAATCATCCTATTCTTACATCACTGAAAT
>NZ_MBTG01000028.1 GCF_002027705.1 Paenibacillus ferrarius
TGAAGTTAGACTATTTCGTAGACACACCTTAAGGAACAACCTTTATAATATAGATATTAAATAAGGTCGAGGTGTGGCATGGGATCACAACGTGAAAGTTATGATGAGGAATTTAAACGCAAGACAGTTGAACACATGGAGTCTGCTAATAAGAGACCAATTGAAATTTCTAAGGAATTAAATATTCCTAAAAGTACCCTAAGTCGGTGGATTAAACAGTACGGCAGTAGAACTGTAGAATCTCAGTCTCAGGTGTTTGTAGACTATGAACGAATGAAGAAGTTGGAGCAAAGCATCCTCGAATTAAAAGAGGAAAATGAGATTTTAAAAAAGGCGATGCACTTCTTCACAAAGGACCCGTGCTGATTTATTCGTTTATTTATAAACACCGCTTCCAGTACCGGGTCGAGAAGATGTGCACCGTTTTAGAAGTCTCACGAAGCGGATATTACAAATGGATTAAGAGGGAACCTAGTGCTCGTGAAAAGCGCTTAAAAGCGCTAGATCGGAAGATAAGAAGACTGTTTAATCACTTTAAAAAACGCGCAGGAAGTCCGACGATTACAGCCGTATTAAGAAAAAATGGGACTGCGGTTTCTTCCAAAACGGTCAGTCGGCGTATGAAGGAAATGGGATTGAAGTCAATAACCGTAAGGAAAGTAACGGCTACGACGAATTCTAAACATGACTTGCCTGTGTTCGAAAATGTGTTAAATCGTCAGTTTACTGTGCTAGCGCCGAATAAAGCTTGGGTAACGGATATCACTTACATCCAGACGGGCGAGGGCTGGTTGTATTTGGCAAGCGTAATGGATTTGTACTCTCGCAGAATTGTAGGATTTTCAATGGGAGCTCGAATGACAAGGGAGCTCGTTTTAGACGCGCTAGAGAAGGCATATAAGCGTCGCAAGCCTGAGCCAGGATTAATTCATCACTCTGATCGTGGCTCTCAATACGCTAGTCATGACTACCGCGCAAAGTTACAAGAGTACAAAATGATTGGCAGCATGAGCCGTAAAGGAAATTGCTATGATAACGCTTGTATCGAGTCCTTCCATAGCACGTTGAAAAAAGAATTTGTGTACCAAACAAAATTTAAGACCCGTAAACAAGCCATGAGAGAACTCTATGCTTACATTGAGTTTGACTATAATCGACTACGACCACATTCTACTCTAGGATACGAGACGGCTCATCATTTCGAACAAATTTACTACAGAAATCAGGCTGTCTAATGCCGTGGTTGTTCCTTAATTTTGTGTCTACGCTATTGACAGAAGTACAGTTTGCTGGAATTTCCCCATGGAGGGGTGTAATAAGGGATCGTACTTCCCTTTCAGCTACAAATTTCGGATTCTGAGTCAAATAGCGGATCATAGTTCCTTTTTGTAAGCTTGTTCTTGCAATTTTCTAGGTCGACAAGGGAAGGCGGACGAGAGTCCTGCCTTCTTTTTTCTTTCCATCAAGCCATGAAAATCGTCTGTTGGCTGTTGATTGGCTGCGAATGCTGAGATGCTGCGATTAATGATTAAGCCTCTACGCTGCTCCAGCAACCGATCGATTGCTGGAGCAGTCCGTGTTCAACCAACTTACCGGGTTGGTCGTGCAGGGTTAGACGGAGCTCGATTGCTGTGGCAAGAGAAGTTACAATCATCGTTATGATAACCTAGAGGATAAGCAAATGCAGACCCATGTCGCCGTTAGCACTGACGTGCACTCTCTTTATGTGTTCGCGGCAGACGTTGCATACGACTATGATGTTAGAACAGAAGATTTGGAACATGACACCGCTGTATACAAAGACGATCATTTGGACGAATTCTCGCGGAAGAACGCAAGACTTTTGGGGATCGATGATGCTTCAATTAGCAAACTAGCTTATTGAAGCTCAAAGAAAAGTATCTACACCAACTTCAACCCCCAAGTATGCGCAGTATGCCATCACGATCCTTCGTACCCATTACAACTATTGCCAACCCTATAAATCGCGGGACAAGCAGAAACTTACTCCTGCTCAGCGTCTTGGCTTAGCAGATAAACCATAAACTATCAAGGATATTATTTACATGATGTGAAAAATGATTGTTAATTTAAGGTTTCATAGTATAATTTTAGAAATAACACGGCTGCCACTACTACTAGGAGGATTGAGATGGATGCAAAGCTATTTCGTTAAAAGATCTGAAGGATTTCAAACTCACTATTTAGAATGGAAACCTGAAACACCAAGCAATAAACTCCCCGTAATTTGTATTCATGGGACTTTTTCTAATGCAAGGACATATAAATGGATTGGAGAAGAACTCTCCTCGGGGCGAAACGGAAGTCCCAGACATGTGGTTGCAATTGATACCAGAGGCTGCGGCGAAAGTGGAATGCCCAAAAATGGTTTTACACTAGAGCATATGTCAACAGATATTGATGCTGTAATGAAACATTTAGGTATTAATAAGGCACATTTCATTGCACATTCAAGAGGAGTATCCTACGTATTGAAGTATGCTTCACTTCACCCAAATAGTGTTCATGGATTTGTGGTTGGAGACTTCCAAGCACATCACCCAAAGGTAAAAGATGAGTGGGCTAAGAAACTTACTGATTCATACGAAACATATGAATCATGGGATCACTTATATACAATTCTAACGGCAGCCAAGGAACTGAGCCGTGAGGAATTTGAAGTTAGGAAAGATGATTTCTATATCGAAAAAGATGGCGTTATCTATAAAAGATTTGCTAAAGAATTGCCGATGTGTCTGCTACATGGACTAGAGGATTATGACCTTTCACCTGCTCTTGACAATATCGAGGGACAGCTGCTAATCCTGAAGGGTGCTGAGAATGGTTCTCTTTTAAACGACGATCATCTGAGAGAATATCAAAAACATAACCCAAAGATTATTATAGTAGATCAGGCTGGACACGATGTTCTAGAACCGAGAGAGCAAGTAAAAGATGCACTAATAAAATACTTTGACCAAGGCCTATAATTTAACGAAAAAGGATGGCGATTTCGCCATCCTTTTTACGTTTCACAATACCAAAGTAGTTGTCAATTTGAACGTCTAAAAAGTTTTTGCACCTCAAAACGGAACCCGTTACGATGAGCCATAACCGTTTTCCTTTTTTATTACAATCGCCAGTTGCAGTTATCGGTTCCCGAGAACGTCTTTGCAGTTGACTCACTGCGAATCCTGCAGTAATCTCGCAAACTCTTTCTGCAAATTCCGGCTTAGCGGTATTTGAATCGGGGTATGGTTCAGATGAATGAGAAACCTTCGCGATGTGGGAAATCCAATTTCTTTGTCATAGGAAACAACATGCCTTAAATTAACTAGAAACCCTTTGAAGGGACTGAACATATAGGAGGAGCTCTGCGCCAGAATATCCGATAAATTCGTACTGGATTCCATTTGCGCGCCATTCATAAGATGAATGCGTGTTAATCGCTTGTCCTCTTTCTCTATGAAAAGGATGGAATCCTCTGAAATTGGCAATGTTGATTTCTGATTTTTCACTGTAATCCATGTTGCAGCTGTAGGTTTATCGGTTTGAACCTGCTGACTGCGCGCTAGATGTATCTCATCGATCGCTTTCCGAATGGCTGCTTGGAACTTAGGCAGCATGACAGGCTTCGATAAAAAGTAGAGAGAGCCTAAGTCATGAAAGCTTGTCAAAACATGGTCAATATTCGTCGTGCCGCTGACCATGATAACTTTCTGCTGATACCCAGCTCTACGCAAGGCTTGAACCATTGAAATGCCATCTAATTTCCCTTCTAATCCTATGTCTACCAGCAAAATATCAGGCTGCAGCTGGTCATACAACCGAATGAATTGCTCACCATCAGAAACGATGGAGATAACTTTCAATCCGCACTGCTCACTGTAGCTCTCGAGCAATTTGCCTGCCCAGTAATTATCTTCTACAATCGCAACTGTGTGACGGTGCCCCATACGTTCATCGCACTCCAATTCTCTCACCCATGCCTCTTGCATCCTGTCAGCTTATGCTCAGAAACAGCCAACTTAGTCCACTTTGAACGCAAAAGCTCCGTAATCCTGTATAATTCTAGGTGCAGATAATAAGTTAAGGAAGACAGCTTAATAGCATGCTTAGAAATGAGGGATTTGTACTTGTTTACATGGGTGAATTTTATCCTAACCTGTATTGATTTTGTACCCATGATCTTATTTTCATTGGTGCTTTTCAGACAAAGACTGAAACCGCATTGGAAACAAATATCGCTCGCTGCATTGGCAGGAACGATTGTCACTTATTTTGATAATTGGCCTTTACTATACGTAATTATTATTTGTGTGCTGCTTAGAGTTGTATGGAAATTCAGTGTAATACCTTCGCTGCTTATCGCTTTGTCGGGCTACATTTTGTCTGTTATTGTCTCTACGGCTGTTCTTATTGGTTGTGAAATGACGGAGTTCATGCCCTATGCAGACCTCGGTTCAGATTCCAAAATAGCCAATGTGACGCTAATGCTTATTCTGACAGCCAAATGCAGTGTATTGTATCTCATTCTCAAGCTGCGCTTGGGGTTCACTTTTTTATCCAACTATACAAGAATTCCATTTACACCAGCCAATGTTGGTTTTTACTTGTTTATTGTTGTAGTTATCATCGGGATTGCCAATCGTCATTCGTACGCAGACAATGTCCTAAGCGCGCTCATGCCCATCCAAATGTTAAGTATGGCAACCGTGCTCTTCCTTTGCGTGATGTTAGGTAAGGAACTTGGCTTTCAGCGTTGAGTGTCCCAAAGCGGAATCTTCACCAATGAATTGGCCATTGTTACGAGCAGCACAATCAAGAAGGATCTGGTGATACTTTTTTTGCGGCAAAGCCGCGATGGTGACTCCGCAATGGTCCTCATAAAGATCAAAATAAAGTTTGCCTTCAGCGGGGGCATACTTTTTTATTTTGTTGAGATTCACGAACAAATGCATATCCATTTTCACAAATTCATGATCGGTTAAGGCATCTATAAAGCTTGTAAAAGCTACGAGTGATTCCACGTTTTCTTCTACCCTTGCCTCTGCCGTAACATATGTAATCGTTTTGATCCCGAACTCAACATACCAAACTGTATCTAATCGGACAGACAATGGCGTCTGTCCAGAAATCGCATCTTCTAAATAGCCGGCTTTCATTAATAAATCGGTATATGGATACTCATACGCTTGGGATAATTTCCTTAGAGTGTCTGGAGATGGCTTGATGACATCATTCGTGGTACGATTACGTCCTAGCTCTAAGTCTCTAATATAAGCATGAGATAAACCGCATTTGCTTGCCACTTTGCGCAAGGACATCTTGCCGCGTAATGACTCAAGAAACTTGCCAAATTGATTGTCTTGTTCCATAGGAAACACCTCCTTGCCCTAATTGTAAAGGATTCTTGATGAAAATGAAATCGCAACCAAAGGTTTTATTTGCCATTAGGTGATGATTTGCACATGTATGGTATAATAAATCTACTTTTTATTTTTTTATTTCAATTTATATACCCCCCTAATTAGGATACATAAGGACGAAACTACTATACTGTGAGGTGGAAAGGTGCTACTGGTACTATTCAAAAAGTTCCTTGGGAAGAAACAGTCCCAGGGACAAAGTGAACCCCATGCCTCTTCCCTTGAGGTTACAATCCATCAAATTCAAGCAGGGGACCTGCGACTAAGGAATCAATTTATTTCGGACTACCAGCCCTACGTAGCCAAAGTAACCAGCAGGTTCTGCAAACGATATATTGACCCGGCTCGAGATGATGAATTCAGTATCGCTCTAGGGGCGTTTAACGAAGCAATCAATCAATATTCTTCTGTGATGGGAAGATCTTTTCTGGGTTTTGCTGAAACCGTTATGCGAAGAAGATTAATTGATTTCTTGCGCAAGGAGCAGCGATTCAAAGGCCAGATTCCATACAGTTCATTCGATCAGGAAGATGATGAAGATAATCTGTTGAATCCGATTGAGATTCATCAAGCAATTGAAGCTTATGAAAAGCAAAAAGGTTTGGAAGAACGACGAAGTGAAATTCTTGATTTTAGCCGATGCTTACGTGATTTCGATATTGAGTTCTCTGAATTGACAGAGGCAGCCCCCAAACACGATGATTCCAGACAGATGCTGTTCGGTATCGGCCGCACGCTAGCACAGGATGCAGAACTTATGCGTACTCTTCTGACGAAACGGCAGCTGCCTATCAAAGAGCTGCTCGAGCAAGTACAGGTTTCCAGAAAAACATTGGAGCGGAACCGTAAATATTTGATAGCGATAGCTCTCATATTTAATGGTCCATACCCTTACTTGCGGGATTATTTACAGATTCGAGAATGAGGACAGCATAAAGAAGGGAAGAACAGCGCATGAACAAGGGAATCGTAATGGAACTGAGCGAAAACTCCATTATTGTCATGAATCCAGAGGGTCGGTTTGAGAAGCTTCCAAGGGGAACACGGAATTGTGAAGTTGGGGAAGAAATCCTGTTTGCCCCTGTAAAACGACGTTTGCGCGTGCCGCAGATGGCCATTGCATCGGGATTGACAGCTGCTATTCTTTTATGTTTTGTGTTAGTGTCAACGCTGACTGGAAGCGTTCCAGGCGGCCAAGTGGTTGCCTATGTAACGATAGATATCAATCCAAGTGTAGAAATTGGCATTGATAATGACGAAGTCGTACAAGACTTGCAAGGCTTGAACTCAGATGGCGACGAACTAATCAAGACGTTAGTGTTCAAGGGCAAATCGCTGGAGGCCGTTACCTCGGATATTCTTGACAAAGCGGAACAGGGCGCACTGGCTAAGGGGGAAGGCGATATTATTATCAGTTCAACTGTCGTCCAGCAGAAGACAGCTGTGAATGATGAAACTATCGCAACCAAGCTCAAAGCGCAAGTTAGCAAGCATATTGAAGCGGCACATCCGGATCAAGTGAACAATTATGGTGTGACCGCTTTCGCTGCACCGCAGGAAATCAGACAAGAAGCCAAAGCCAGCGGTGTATCAGCTGGGAAGTACGCGGTTTATCTTAATGCGGTGGATAATGGTGCTAAAGTCTCTCTGGACGATATCAAAACGGTGTCGATTCACCAGCTAGCCAAAGAAAGCGGCGGACTCGATAAGCTCGTCAAACCAGATAAACCGATAGATAAATCCTCCCTGCAGCGGTTGGTCGAAGAGGAGAAATCTGGCAAACTGAGCGAGAAAATTCAACAGATTCAAAACGAGAAATCGGATAAAGACAAAAATAACGGCAAAAACAACGATAAGAATAGTGATAAGAACAACGACAAGAACAATGATAAGAATACCGATAAGAATGATAAAAACAACGGCAATACAAAGAACGGCACCAATGGGAAGTCTACGAAGCCAACCCCTACGCCTAAGAATGATCGCAATACGGGCAAAAACGATAAGAACGATAACAAGAATGACAATAAAAATGACAACAAGAACGACAATAAGAATGACAATAAGAACGATAACAAGAACGATAACAAGAACGATAACAAGAACGATAACAAGAATGATAACAAGAACGACAACAATGATAACAAGAATGATGGCAAGAACAACAACAAAAATGACAAAAATGATGACAACAAGGCAACCCCAAAGCCGGGACGCTCGGATGAAGGTGATGACGACAATGATCCCAAGAAGGGATCTTCCAACAAGCCGAAACCAACGCCAACACCTAGTATGAAGCCTACATCCAAGCCCACAGCGAAACCAACGGCTAAGCCAACTGCGACACCAAAAGGGAATGATAGAAACGCGAATTTCAATTGGAATTGGGGAGATCGGGGATCAGATTTCAGGAATAGTGGAAATGATTCTAGAGATTAATTCATACAGGCAGCGGACTACAAGCACTTCAGGAACTCTTCGGTAGCGAGGAATTCCTAAAGCGCTTGTTTTTTTGTTTGAAAAATTCACGCAGGTACATTTTCTATGCATGGTTCATGGAAAGTAGGACCAAGTTGTATTACAATATGTTGTATATGCAATTATTCATGTAATCTTGGCAGCTGAATGGGAAGGGAGATAGAGACTTGCGATATTCAAGGTTTGGAAAGTCTGGTTTCAATGTATCATCACTTGGATTTGGTGCTATGAACCTGCCAAGCGTGCCCTTAGAGCAGGCAAGAGAAGCTTTAAATTATGCCCTTGATCAGGGTATTAACTATATAGATACCGCAGCGGCTTACCGCAATAGTGAAGAAATCATTGGCGAGTGCATTTCCCATCGCCGACAGGAATATTTCTTAGCGACGAAGACCGGGGCACGTGACTATGAAACGGCCAAAGCGGAAATCGAACGCAGCTTGGTACGGATGAAAACTGATCATGTTGATTTGCTTCAAATTCACTATGTAAATTACGTAAGCGAGTATAAGAAAGCGATGGATGTGGAAGGGGCCTATAAAGCAGCCCTCGAAGCTCAGCGGGAAGGGAGTGTCCGATTCATTGGCATTTCCGGACATCGCCCGGATCTTCTTGTCAAATGGATTGCCAAAGGGCAATTTTCACAGATTTTGTTTCATCTGAATTTGGCGCAGCCATTTGCGTTGGATGAATTGATCCCCAAAGCGACGGAAATGGATTTGATGAAAGTGGCGATGAAGCCTTTATCGGGCGGGTTTATTCAGCCTGTTGATCGTGCAATCCGTTATCCGTACAGCCAAGATGTACACGTTACCATCTCAGGAATGGTGAGCGTGCAGGAAGTTAAGGAAAACTTGGCGGCACAAGAGGAAGAAGTGGGTACGGAGGAACGCCTTGAGCTCGAGCAGTTGGCTTCCGAGCTGGGCCAGCATGATTGCAGGCGCTGCAATTATTGTTCCTGCCCGCTTGAAATCTCGATCCCGGATGTGATGATTGCCAGTAAATTCAGGGAGAAATTCGGGCTGCTGCCCAAAGGCCATGGATTTTTCGAGCGGCAAAAGGAAAGAATAACAGGCTGTGCAGATCACGATCCATGCCAAGAAAAGCCGCTATGCGAAGAGAAATGTCCTTATCACTTGCCGATGCAATCGGTTGTGCAGAAGGCCGCATCTTTCTATTAATATGATATGAACAGGGAGATTGAAGCTATGTTTGCTAAAATTACGAATATCACCACGCAAGTACATACGTCATTGCTGGAAAATGAGACGGGGGCAGACGCGATCCTTGTCTGCCTAAGTGAAGCTGAGCTGCGCCAGGACGCCGTCCTTGGGCATGCGCAGCTTGATCAAGCCCTTGCGCGCATGCGCGCCAAGGGCCAATTCACCGGCGCCTCAGACGAGCTTGAGGCGCTGCCTACCTACGGGCTGCTGCCGTACGCGTACGTGCTCGTTGCGGGGCTTGGCCCCGCAGCGTCACGCGATACGCTGCGCGCAGCCGCGGTGTTCGCAAGCCGCAAGGCGCTTGCGCTTGGGGTAGAGAGCTTGGCGCTGAAGCTGCCAAGCGGATTCGACAGCCGGTCAGCCGCCTCGGCGCTGACCGAAGGGCTGCTCCTCGGTACGTACCGCATCGCGGCGTACCGCAAGAACGAGCCGGCGCGAGCAGAGCTGCGCCGGGCGGTACTGCTCACAGAAGCGGCTGCGGATGCAGCGCTTCTGGAGGAAGCGATCGCAGCCGCCGAGGCGGTTGCGGAGGGCACGAACTATGCCCGGGATCTCACGAACCTCCCGGGCAATAAGCTCATTCCGGCTTCCCTCGCAGAGGAAGCCGTTCGGCTCGCGCAGCACTATGGCTTCGCCTGCGAAGTGCTGGACGAGCAAGAGCTGGCCGCCCGCGGCATGGGCGGTCTCCTAGCGGTTGGCGCAGGCAGCGTCAACCCGCCTCGCATGATCACCCTTCAGTATAAGGGGGATCCGGACTCAACCGACGTGCTGGGCCTCGTCGGCAAAGGCGTGACCTTCGATACCGGCGGCATCTCGATGAAAAGGCCAGATGGCATGGAAGAGATGATCAGTGATATGGGCGGAGCCGCCACACTGCTGGGTGCTTTGCACATCGTTGGGCAACTGAAGCCGAAGGTGAACCTAGTTGTGGTTATACCGGCTGCGGAGAATATGACATCAGGCGCTGCCTATCGTCCTGGCGACATCGTCACGCTGCTCAGCGGGCATTCCGTGGAAGTGCTGAATACAGATGCCGAAGGCCGGATTATTTTGGCTGAGGGCATCACCTATGCGAAGCAGCAGGGAGCTACCCGCTTAATTGATGTAGCGACGCTAACAGGCGCCATTCTGATCTGCTTTGCGGATGTCGCAACAGGTGCGGTTACGAATGACGATGAATTTCTGAAACCGCTGCTTCAGGCAGCTTCGGCGGCAGGCGAGAAAGTTTGGCAGCTGCCAAACTACCCTGAATATCGCGCCATGCTGAAGAGCGATGTCGCTGATATCAAGAATTCCACGTCCTCCGATCGCTGGGCAGGAGCGATTACAGCGGGCTTATTCATTGGCTTCTTTGCGGAAGAAACGCCGTGGATCCATTTGGATACGGGCGGCACAGCCTGGTTATGGTCCGCCAAAGGCATCGAGCCTAAAGGAGCAACCGGAGTGATGGTTCGGACGCTTGCCGCCTACTTGTGCGGGGAGCAGCTCAATTAGAAGTTAGCTGTTTTCAGGGGATAAGAGTCTTGAAGGACTCCTATTTGCATGAATAACAGGATTAAAATAAAAATAAGAGTCCCTAGGGACTCTTATTTCAGAAATAATGCCAATAGCAATTTTAGAAATTAGGAGTCTCTAAAGCCTCTTATTCCCTGGGAAATGCTCAATTTTCCGCGAATAAGAGCCTGTAGGGGCTCTTATTTTTTGGAATTTCGTCGTCCTCGGTTATTGCTCTAACCTAAGCGCCCACACTTTGTCCCGTTGCTGCTGGTTGTGAAATCGGCCGCTGGAGCAGCTCATTCACATCCGAAAGCTGAATTACTAAACGGCTAATTTCATTCGTTGTATAAGACAGCTGTTCGGTGCGCTGCTTAAGTTGGTTTAAGGAAATGCCAACCCAGTTCTTTTTGCTCCGGTGGAGAAAGAGATCATATTTTAATACCGTCATCGCAGCGGCTAGGGGATCCGGCTTGATGTACACATTTTTCATAACATCATCCAGTTGAAAGTAAAGCTTCCCGCTTGTCCAATTGACATAACCTGGTTCAAAATAGATCACAAGAAAATCGGAGTCCGCGTTATCTTTGTTTTCCATAGTAATCAGTCGGACAGCACCCTTGGCTTGATGCGGTTTAATGAATTGGCTGGTCCGGATATCAGGAAGAAAAGGGACAATGAGAAGAGGACCTACGCTTGCGATATACAAATAAGTTGTTGACTGAAACACAAGAGAGAGTACAATGAAGATCAAAAAGAGTAGTAAGCTTGTGATAAGACCAAATTGGTTTGGTTTCATAGCTATTCGATGATCCCGCCTGACATGATAGATTAGGAAGTCAGTCCTATTTTACCATAAGCGCTCTATAATTTGTAACTAGAAGATCAGCTAAACAACGAAGATTTACAAAATGGAGGCGGATTTGCTTATGAATGTATGGGATCGTGTGCGGCATCCTAGAAAAAAAATGTCCTCCAATCGAAAAAGCTTGCTCGTTGCGACCATGGAAGGCTTCCCGGCTGTTATCATCTTTCAGCTGTTAGGCGGCCCCTTCTTAACCGGATATTTGCTGTTTCTGGGCGCAACTTCAACGGAAATCGGCTTTGTTTTGGCGATCACAACCGTTGTGAATATGATCCAGATTGGTATGGCGGTGATCATGCAGAAATTCAGAAACCGCAAACGCATGCTGCTCATTTTTGCTTCTGCTCATCGTTTCTTATGGACTTCTGTTGGTATTATTCCTTTCGTATTTCCCAAGGACATGTGGGTTTTCATGTATATCGTGCTCTACACAGCCGCTCATTTAGGCAATGCCGCGGGGGGAATTGTTTGGACTTCGCTCATTAGCGATGCTGTCCCAGGTCCGGTCCGCGGACGTTATTTTGGGATGCGCAATACGATTCTGGGCGGTGTCAGCTCACTTGCCTTGTTCATAGGCGGGCAAATTCTGGACCGTTATCCCGGCGGGCAAGGTTTTAATATTTTATTTATGATCTGTGCGGTATGTGTTGTTTTGAATATATTAGCCTTCTCTTTATACCCGAACCCTCCCTTCGAGCCTTCGACGGAATCCAATCCGGTAGGGATGATCGGCAAGCCACTGAAGGATCGCGCGTTTCTGAAAGCGATTCTCTTTCTAGCTGTATTTTTATTCGTACAAGGGGTGACGGTGCCGCTCTTCTCGTATGTTATGCTTAAGTTAATGAAAATCAATTATGAAACGGTGTCGTTCATTACCGTGGTACATACTTTGGTCATGATGGGCAGCTACTATGTATGGGGCAATTTAAACACACGGTTCAGCGCACAGACCTTGCTGCTGTGGTCTTTGCCGATCATTGCTTTGGCTTGTTTATTATGGGGAGCAATCGCCTTCATTCCGGCTATCGTTGTTTTGTACGCTGTTCACATTGTGCTGGGCATTGGCTTAGGCGGGTTTAATCAGATGGTCTTCACATTCACGATTGGCGACACGCCGAAGAGTGAACGTCCGATGTACATTGCAACTTATTCAGCGATTACCGGCTTTGCAGCGTTCTTGGGGCCTATTTGTGGCGGAAAAGTCTATGCCTTGCTGACCGATGCTCCGCAGTGGGTTCAGATATACGGCGTTTCAACGATTGTTGGGGTGATTTTGCTCGTGTTAGGCTTGTTGGTGGGACGTTTGGTACTAGGAAAAGAATTAAGGAGTGAAGGATAATGACGAGAAAAAGAATTGGAATTATTGGATTAGGTGATATCGCGCAAAAGGTGTATTTGCCGCTGCTGTCGGTTAACGAACAAGTGGAGATTGCAGGGATTATGAGCTTTACGCAGGCCACGGTTGAACGGATGAAAGCTAAGTATCGCATTCCGTTTGGGACGACGAATTTGGAGGAACTTCTGGCTCTAGGATTGGACGCCGTATTCGTACATAGCCCGACATCAACACATTACGATATTGCAATGACCTGCATCAAGCATGGCGTTGCTGTTTATGTAGACAAGCCGTTGTCCTGTGATTGGGACCAGTCTGTTCAAATGGCCTCTTATGCGGAGCAAAAAGGGGTACTCCTCGCAGCTGGCTTTAATCGCAGATTCGCCCCGCTGTATATGGAGGCTAAGCAGTGGCTGCAGGAGACAGGCGGCTTCGATTGGTGCTCAGCTGTAAAGCATCGCGTGAAGCTGCAAAATCATGGCGCGAAGGAGACGCTTTATGATGATCTGATCCATATGCTGGATCTTTTGCTATGGCTCGGGGAAAAGCCTTATGACATCCAGGCCTATCATCAACAAGTCGACGAAGCGGGCAAATTGCTGCATGCATCCGGTACTTTGGCGTTTGGTTCCTCTTTGGGGACCTACAGCATGGTTCGACTTGCCGGTGTTGATTTGGAAAAAGTGGAGCTTCACGGCAGCGGCCGATCGGTAGAGGTAACGAATCTAGAGTCTGCTGTCTTCTATGAAAAGGGGACTGCTCCACGCATACGCACATTCGGCAGCTGGGATACAGTGCTGGAAAGAAGAGGTTTTGCCAGCGTTGTCCAGCATTTCCTGAATAGCTTGGATAATCCGAGCGCATGCACCATCCGTGGTGATCTTGTACTGGCTTCCCACCAATTAGTGGAACGTTTATCGGTCTGATCTATCGGTGGTCAGGAAAGGAACGAATGACATGTCCAAAGCGGATCATATGCTTTCTATCCTATGGCTGCTTAAGTCGCAAAGGCGGATAACAGCCAAGCAGCTTGCTGAGAAGCTGGAAATCAACATAAGAACGGTCTATCGCTATATCGACGCGTTATGTGCGAGCGGTGTTCCAATCATCGCTGATTCAGGCCATAATGGCGGGTACAGCCTTCTTGGACAGTTTAACGATGCTCCGCTTGTATTTGATCTGGACGAGCAAAAGGCGCTGATACATGCAGCCGCATTTGCTCAGGAGGCGGGCTACCCTTACGGGGAGAAGCTTAGTCAAGCCATTGCCAAGCTGAAAATGTACACAAACCAAGATCAGCTTCGCCAAATCAACCTGCACGAGCAAGGATTAGATGTTATTCACCCGCAAGCAGATGCTTCAGAAGCCGTTCTCCTGCAGGAAGTGGAAGTAGCTGTAGCTCAGAGCAAAACGATTCATGTGCAATATCAGAAAGGGTATGGCGCTGTCACGGAGGCCCGTGAGATCGACCCCTACGGACTAGTTTGCTGGAAAAATAAATGGTATGTGGTCGGTCATTGCCGTCTTCGCAATGAAATCCGCAGCTTTCGCGTAGACCGGATTCGTGCGCTGGACACGAGGGATACATCCTTTGAACGGCCGGCGGATTTCTCAGCGCGAAAGTTCCTCCTCGCCGGTGTGCTGCCGGAATCCGATAAATCCGTTCAATTGATATCGGTTAAAATTACGGGAAAAGAGCAAGCATTAGACGATTTATGCGGGCATTGGTTTCTTGTTCACACCCTAGTGGAGCGAACACAGTTTGAAGCGCATTTTAGAATGGAGGAAGGGGCCATTCGCTTGCACTTTCCTTATTTACTTCTGACTTACGGGGGCACCATTCAAATTAAAGAGCCGCCGCTGCTCAAAAAGTTAATGGTTGGGATAACGAAAAATTTATACAATTATTATGCGGCAGCGGAGCTTGACTGACCATTTCTGTCAGTGAAGATGGGCTAGAATGGGTGTAAAGCAAGCGAAACCCAAGGAGGAAATAAAATGAAACTGCTGCAAGTGCGTATTTTGGTGGAAGACTTTCAGAAAAGTGTAGCTTTCTATAGGGATCAATTAAAATTGAAGGTCGACTGGTATGAAGAATCCATGGATTATGCCTTGTTTGACACAGGCGCTGCGCGGATTGAGCTGATGTCCCGCAAAGCAATGAGCGAGTCGCTTGGCGAAGATCTGGGGCCAACTCTTCCATATGCAACGAATTTCTTGCTCAATATTGAAGTGGAGAATCTTGATGCTGCTTACGCTCGTTTACGAGAGCATGGTGTTCATTTTGTGAAAGAGCCTTTTCTTAATCCGCTATGGAATGGACAGTTTGCTTATCTACGGGATCTTGATGGCACATTAATCGAACTATATCAAGCTGCCCAAAAAGAGGGAGAGGCTCATGTCTAATTTTTTCTGAGGATTGTCGGAATTTCTTGAGCGGCGTGGAGGATGTCCAAGGTACTATACGTTTTCCGCATCCAATCTTAGGGGTTCTCGCTACCAACATCAACGAAGTGATTCAGCACATCGTGAATCATGGTACCTACCACCGCGGCAATATTTTTCGATGCTCCGTCAGCTCGGACATGCGGGTGCGTCCAGCGATTATGTGTTTTATTTGTACGAGGTGAATCAGGTTAAGTAGGGCGTAAGCAAAGAACCTTCAAGTCCACAGAAGAAGTGGATTTGAAGGTTCTTTGTTATCCGCAGGTGCAGTTAAGAACGGGCTTGCGAGCGGCGAGCGCTTCGTCCATCCGGCTTACGACGGTTGTATAAGGCGCATTTTTGACAAGCTCCGGATTATCTTCCGCTTCCTTGGAGATGGCAATCATCGTGTCGATGAATTCGTCCAAGGTTTGTTTGCTTTCGGTTTCGGTGGGCTCGATCATGATGCACTCTTCCACGCTAAGCGGGAAGTAGATGGTCGGAGGGTGATAACCGAAGTCGAGCAGCCGTTTGGCGATATCGAGCGTACGTACGCCAAGCTTCTTCTGTCTGTTGCCGGACAGCACGAATTCGTGCTTGCAGAAGCGAGGATGCGGCACATCGAAATATGGCGTTAGCCGAGCGAGCATATAGTTCGCGTTGAGTACAGCGTATTCGGACACTTTGCGCAAGCCTTCAGGACCAAGCGTGCGGATGTACGTATAGGCGCGCACGAGGATGCCGAAGTTGCCGTAGTAGCCTTTGACGCGCCCAATGGTTTGCGGGTAGTTGTAGTCAAAATAAAAGCTGCCGTCTTCCCGTTTGGCAATGAGCGGTGTTGGCAGGAACGGAATCAGCTTCTCTTTGACACCGACAGGACCTGCTCCAGGGCCCCCGCCGCCGTGCGGTGTGCTCATGGTTTTGTGCAGGTTGAGATGCACGACGTCGAAGCCCATATCGCCGGGACGCGTGATGCCCATAATCGCGTTGGCATTAGCACCGTCGTAATAGAGCAATCCCCCAGCGGCGTGCACGATCTCGGCGATTTCGACGATTTGTTCTTCGAACAAGCCAAGTGTGTTGGGATTCGTGAGCATGAGCGCTGCGGTATCGGGACCCACCGCCCGGCGTAATTCATCAAGGTTGACGAGGCCGCGCTCGTTGGACTTGATGGTAATGGTTTCGAACCCGGCAACGGTGGCGCTGGCTGGATTCGTGCCATGCGCGGAGTCAGGGCAGATGACCTTGGTGCGTTTCTCGCCGCGGCTTTCGTGGTAAGAGCGAATCATCATGAGGCCGGTCCACTCGCCATGAGCGCCTGCCGCAGGCTGCAAGGTTACGCGGTCCATGCCAGTGAGCGCTTCAAGGTCATTTTGGAGATTATAGAGCAGCTCCAGTGCGCCTTGCAGCGATTCTTCCGGCTGGTACGGATGTATTTTGGCGAAGCCTGGGAAGCGAGCGACGTCTTCATTAATTTTGGGATTGTACTTCATCGTACAGGAGCCAAGCGGATAGAATCCGTTATCGACGCCGAAGTTGCGACGGGAAAGAGCGGTATAATGACGGATCACATCTACTTCGTATACTTCAGGGAGGTCCGGCGCTTGTTTGCGGACGAATTTCGCAGGCAGAGCCTCGTCAAGATCTATCTCTGGGACATCTGACTCCGGCAAAGCATAAGCGACACGACCGGGGTGGCTCATTTCAAAAATGAGCGCTTTGCCGTCGGCTTTCACGTTTACGTTATTTTCACTCATACGAGTTCCTCCAGTACGGCGGCGAAGGCATCGATCTCTTCGCGCGTTCTTTGCTCGGTGACGGCAATCAGCATATGGCCAGCTAGTTCGGGGTAGTCGCGGCCGAGGTCGTAGCCGCCGATGATGTTATGCTGCAGGAGCTTGCTGCTGAGCTCCTGCACATTCGTGCCGTCCGGCAGCTTGACGGCGAACTCATTGAAGTAGCTGCCTGTGAATGGCAGCGAGAGTTTCTGTGACGCGGTCAGGCGCTTCGCCGCGTAGTGGGCTTTGTGGACGTTGAGCTTGCCAACGTCCTGAATGCCTTGCTTGCCCATCGTGGACAAGTAAACGGATGCGCAAAGCGCGAGAAGCGCTTGATTGGAGCAAATATTCGACGTGGCTTTCTCACGGCGAATGTGCTGCTCCCGCGCTTGCAGCGTAAGCACGAAGCCGCGCTTGCCGGCGCGGTCGACGGTTTGGCCCACGATGCGCCCCGGCATGCGGCGCATCCAGCTTTCGGCGACGGCGAAGTAGCCGCACGTCGGCCCGCCCAGCGAAGCTGGGATGCCGAGCGGCTGGCAGTCGCCGACGACGATGTCAGCGCCGAGCTTGCCCGGCGCTTCGAGCAGCCCGAGCGTGAGCGGATTCGCGCTCACGACGAGCAGTGCGCCCGCGCCGTGCGCGAGGGGCTCCACCGCCGCGATATCCTCCAAGCAGCCGAAGAAATTCGGCGATTGGAGGATGACTGCGGCCGCGGTGTCGCCCTCAAGCTTGGAAGCGAGGTCTTCGAAGTCGGTCACGCCAGCTGGCGTGAGACCGATCTCGACCACTTCCAAGTTGAGCCCGCGGGCGGTCGTGCTTAGAATCGCGCGCGCCTCCGGATGCACCGCGCGGGAGACAAGCAGGCGGCTGCGCTTCGTCGCACCGCTGGCGAGGGCGCCAGCTTCAGCGAGCGCCGTGGCGCCATCGTACATCGAGGCGTTTGCCACGGCCATGCCGGTCAGCTCGCAGATGTACGACTGAAACTCAAAAATCGCCTGCAGCTCGCCCTGGCTGATTTCCGGTTGGTAAGGCGTATACGCCGTGTAAAACTCCGAGCGCGAAATGACGTGATTGATCACCACCGGAAGGTGATGATCGTAAATGCCAGCGCCAAGGAAGCTGGCATAGCGGTCGAAGTCGGCGTTGCGACCCGCCAGACCGCGCATATAGCGCAGCAAACCTTGCTCATCGAGCGCTTGGGAGACCTGTAGTTCCCCTTGAAAACGCACCTTCTGCGGAATATCTTGAAACATTTCCTCCATCGAGGAAATGCCGATAGTGTCCAGCATTTCTTTTTGATCCTGCTCGGTAATAGGCAAATAGCGGTGTTTCATGACGGGAAGGACTCCTCTCAAGGGACAAATAGGTTAAGGTTTTCTTTTATGAAAAGGGGTAGCTGCGACTTTCGCTTTCACTTGCACCCCTCTAATTTCAACGTTCACTTCGGTACCTAACGCGCTGTAAGCGGAATCGATTAAAGCCAGGCCTACATTTGTTTTGTATGTCGGAGACTGTGTCCCGGTTGTGACCTCCCCGATCTGTTTGCCCTCTGCATACAAAGGATAATGCGGGCGGGGAATACCGCGTTCGAGCATTTCGATACCGACCAGCTTGCGGGGGAGTCCATTTGCTTTTTGCCCAGCCAATACGTCACGACCGATGAATTCGCCCTTATCCAGCTTCACAAAAAATGAAAGTCCAGCCTCAAGCGGCGTAATATCTTGGGAAAGCTCTTGCCCATAGAGTGGGAGTCGTGCTTCGAAACGAAGCGTATCGCGAGCGCCTAATCCGGCAGGAACAAGACCATGCTCACGACCTGCCTCAAGGAGGAGCTTCCACAGCTCCACGGCATCCTTTTCAGCTATATAAAGTTCAAATCCATCCTCGCCCGTGTAGCCCGTGCGCGAGACAAGAGCTTTAATTCCCTTGATATCTACCTCGTTCAGGAAGCGAAATGGTTTCAAGGCATGAATCCGGGCGTCCGTCACGTTAGCCAAAATCTGTTCAGCGAGCGGCCCTTGCAAGGCGAGCAGAGCCGTATCTTCCGAAACATTGACAAGCTCCACTTGCCCAGCAAGGTTCATCTGCATCCAAGCGACATCCTTGTCGATATTGGAGGCATTGATGACCAGCATGTAGTCGTTATCGGTGAGCTTGTATACGAGCAGATCGTCTACAACACCGCCATTTGGATAGCACATGAGGCTGTACTGGCATTGTCCGGCTTCTAGTTTCGCTGCGTCATTCGTCGTTATGCGCTGGATAAAGTCGAGCGCATCCTCTCCGCTTACCCTGACCTCGCCCATGTGGGACACGTCAAATAGTCCTGCTTGCTGTCTCACGGCATCGTGTTCTTTCTGAATGCCGGCGAACTGTACGGGCAGCTCCCAACCGCCGAAATCAATGACTCTCGCTCCATGCTCCGCATAAATCGGGAAGAGCGGCGTTCGTTTTAGCATGCTCCCAACCTCACCTTCGATCCACAATTTGTATACTGTTTATGTTGCCCGAAACATCCTGACAGGCATGCAAAAAAGAGCAAAAAGTATGCAACACAAACATACCTTTTGCTCTGTCCTTTATACCTGAGAGTTACCTTGAGCGGGCTATCTTTCGCGTTCCGTCAAGTTTCCCCTTGGGTGTCCGATGTTCCGCCGAGTGCGGTCATCGAAGCTCTCCAGAGTTGCGTCCGATACAGGTCCTTTTGCCTGAGAGATTCACCACTGCGGGCTTACTCCTTCGGCGCCGCGAGCTTGCTCTGCGGTCTCTCCCTATACCATCATTCGCTAATATTTAATTACTTTAATATTTGCCCAAGTTGGTGGGAATTGTCAACTGCTACTTTTTTTGCGTCTTGCTTCGGTAAGCATGTGGGGCTGATTCGGTACATTTTACGCAACTCGCCTTGACTTTGAGGTTCCCCTTAGATTAAGCTAAAAGCAAAATTTGCTGGTAAGTGAGGCGTTAAGCGATGAGTGAAGTACAAGCCAATTTGTTATACACCAAAGAGCATGAGTGGGTAGAGAAGCTGTCGGAGACCGTTGTACGTGTGGGCATTACCGATTTTGCCCAAGATCAATTGGGTGATATTGTGTTTGTGGAGCTCCCGAAGGTCGGAACAACCATTACCGCAAATGAAAGCATCGGAAGTGTAGAATCTGTGAAGACCGTTTCTGATATTTTCTCACCCGTCTCAGGCAAAGTAACAGCTGTGAATAGTACGCTCGAAGGTTCGCCCGAATTAGTGAACAGTGCGTCTTTCGCTGAAGGCTGGATGGTCGAAGTGGAAGTATCGGGCGCGGATGCGTTGGAAGGCTTGCTCACCGCCGATGAATATGCTTCGTATATTGGCAACGACTAACGTGTAGTTGATTTTTCCATCCTGGCCGATCGTTAACACATGACCGGTCTGTGTTTCATTAGGCTCATTGTCTTATTAACAGGATATGAGCAAAGGAAATTTGCGTGTCTTTGCAACAAATCTACTGAATATTTGGGGCTGTCTCTCAAGTAGATAAATCTACTGCGGGCAGCCTTTTTCATTCTGAAATGGGCTGCTTTTGACGAAAAGACAGCTGGAATCAGCGGGAACATGCCCAATTTGGTTGATTTGAGTCGCTTGAGTATGGCCCAAGCTGGCAGTTGTTCTTCGCGGCCGTAAATTTCGCCTAATTCCTGCGAATATGCATCCTTTTCGTCTTGGAAATAGGGGAAATAGGGAAAAGCCTGCGATTGTGCATCTTTTCGAGACCTTATTTCGATTCCTGGATGGAAAAGCTTAAAAAACCTGCATAATCGCAGGCTTTCTGAGGTTTTCGCATGATTTGAGCGAAAAAGCCTGTATTTTCGCAGGTTTTTCAAAATCGGTGAGCTATGGACAAAGCTTATAAACACTGGGCAGCCTCTGAAGCTTGCCGAGGGGAGATGCTCAGTGCCGGATTTGGCTAGCCGAAGCGCGACCTGTTCATCTCTTTCCCGCGTCTCGGGTACGGTGGCGCATTCGCTATCCGTGGCTTTGAGTCAGTCCTATTGTTGTGTATTTGTATTTCTATTGTTCGAAGTTCGTTATTAAGAACAATAGGTTCACTCTGCGTTCACACTTTTTTGATAAGATTTCTTCAGAAAGTCAAGAAGCAGCTATCAAAAAAACGGGAATGTTGGAGGTTTATCATGTCATCGTCTATGAGGAAAATATCTTGCAAAATGATGTTGATGGCGATGCTGGTCGCTATAATGGGGACGAGTATATTAGGCAGCAGTGGATTGCCTGCAGCGGCAGCGGCTCCCTCAACTGCAGGGACATCCGTGAAATCGGACGGAGCGGCGGATTTGAATGATGTCGCCCAGCTAACGGCTTTCATCGATGGTATTATGAAGGGGCATATGGACAGCTTCAAAATTCCAGGCGCCGTCGTCTCGATCGTTAAGGATGGGAAGCCCCTGCTTGCTAAGGGGTATGGTCATTCGGATATGGAGGAAGGTAAGCTAGTTGATCCGGAGACCAGCCTCTTCCGAATCGCTTCGACAACGAAGCTGTTTACGTGGACAGCGGTGATGCAACTGGTCGAGCAGGGCAGGCTCGATCTGGATACAGACGTTAACACCTATTTAAAAACGTTGCGAATACCCGATACCTTTCCAGAGCCGATTACATTGCGTCATCTCTTGACCCATACGGCCGGTTTTGAAGAAGGTGGCGTAGGCTATCAAATTACCACGGATCCTCAGAAGCTGCCAGTGTCGATCTCGGAAACGCTTTCCAAGCACATGCTGGCACGGGTGAAGCCTCCTGGGGAGCTTGCGTCTTATTCCAACTATGGCGCCTCATTGGCAGGGCTGATCGTTGAGGAGGTTAGTGGTACTCCTTATAACGACTACATAAAGAAACATATTTTTGATCCGCTTGATATGAAATATGCAACGGTCCAGGAACCAATTCCGGCGTCTTTGGAGCCGTATGCGGTGAAGGGATACGCACGTGAGAATGGTCAATTCGTTACGAAGCCACTGACGTTCGAGGGAGGCTTCCGCCCAGCAGGGTCAGCGGCCGTATCGGCGCTTGATATGGCGCATTTCATGATTGCCCATCTGCAGGACGGACGTTATGGGAATAAGCAAATCCTCAAGCCGGAATTCGCCAAATTGATGCATGCAACTGCTTATCAGTTTGACAAGCGGCTGCCGGGAATGGCCCTTGGCTTCTATGAATTGAACATGAACGGACTGCGTGTTATCTCTCATGGGGGTGCAGACCCGCTGTTCATTTCGGAGCTGTATCTTGTACCCGATAAGCAAATTGGCATCTTCGTTTCCTATAACGGCGGGGATGGCGGAGCGGCATCGCAAGGGTTGTCCAAAGCCTTCTTTGATCGCTACTTCTCGGCGCCAGAACTCAAGCTGCCTCCTGCAAATGCGGAGCTTGAAAATTCCTTGCAGAAATACGCTGGTTCCTATCAGTTTACGCGACGCAATTTAACCGATATAGATAAGTTTTTTAGTTTTATGTCGCAGATGAGTATTGCCGTTTCGGATAATCGATTATCCATTGGAAGTGGAGCTGAGCAGCAAGTTTTCGCTCCGATCGCGCCTGATTTATTCCAGGAAGTCGGGGGCGTGCATCAGATTGCATTCCGCACGGATGCATCTGGGAAGAGTACGCATATGCTTTTTGATTTTCTTCCCTTCATGCCGCTTGAGCGCACGCCGCTGATGGATCAGAATAAGTTCTGGTTTCTCCTTATTGGCATCTCAATCGCGCTGTTTATTACTGTTTTGTTAGGGTTTGCTTACCGCAGGGGGGATATCAAAGCGATGCCGAGACCTCAGAAGTGGGCAGTTCGACTGTCGGCAATTACCGCTGCTTGGGCTTTAGCGACCTTAGCTGGTACATTCGTTGTGGTATTGAACATGGATATGCTGGATCGCCTAAGTCGTATCACACCATCGTTAAATCTCTATCTGTTCATGCCGATCATACTAGTCGGATTGACAGTAGCGATACTAGCTTTAAGCGTGATGGCGTGGAAAAGCAAGTATTGGACGATGCTGAAACGTGTGCATTATACGCTCGTTGCGCTATCGGCAGTGGTCTTATGTTGTTTTTTCTATCATTGGAATTTATTGGGGTGGCATTTCGGTTGAACCAAGCCCCTGTTCAGGAGAAATAGGTCGGAGATTGGAGAGGAGCGGGTTCTTGTGGCTAGAATTCTTATCGCGGACGATGATGTCTACATTCGCGAGTTGATCACCTTATTTTTACGGAATGAAGGCTTCGAGATTCTGGAAGCAAGAAACGGAGCTGAAGCGCTTGCGATAATGGAAGAGACGCGTGTGGATTTAGTTATTCTCGACATTATGATGCCTGAAATAGACGGTTGGGAACTATGCAGGGAGATTAGGCGCATTGATGTGAATATCCCGCTTTTGATGGTCACGGTCAAGGGAGAATCCGGACAAAAAGTCAAGGGATTTCAGCTTGGCACGGACGATTACTTAACGAAACCGTTCGACCCGTTTGAGCTTGTGATGAGGGTGAAGGCGCTGTTAAAACGGTATATGATCGTCTCTTCACAAACCATACAACTGGGCGGCATTATGTTGAATCGGCGCAACTTTCAAGTTGTTCGAGGAGAGGAAATACTGAATCTGCCGTTAAAGGAGTTCGAGCTGTTGTTCAAGCTGGCTAACCATCCGGGGCAAATCTTTACTCGGGAACAGTTGATCACGCATATCTGGGGGATGAATTACGAAGGCGATGATCGAACGGTAGATGTTCACATTAGTCGGCTTAGGGAAAGGTTTGCCGACGATGCCCACCATTTTCAAATTGAAACGGCCCGCAGTTTGGGGTATCGGCTTGTGATAACATGATCAAAACCTTGTACGTTCGCGTCATTTGTACGTTTCTTGCAGTCATTATGTTCAGTTTGCTATGCTCTTTTTTTATCGGTTACTCCGTATTCAAAACAGAAATCAACCATGCCGGACAAGAGGATATGATTGCTGTTGGTGAGGAAATCATTCGTCTTTATGATCAATCAAAGCCCGTTGACTGGGATGCGTTTGTAAAGCGCATGGTCAAGGTGTCCTCTTATCCGATTCATATTTATGATGATGCCAACAACGTAACGTTCTATGACTTAAAAGATACGCAAAGTGTTGAAATTACGCCGGAAACAGTTCAACAGGTGCTGCGGGGACAATATTATCGTGCTCCGAGCAATGCAAGCCAAACCTATATCGGTCTTCCTTTTTCAATTGAAGGCAAACCGCATGCTATGTTTATGCAGTTTTCCCCGCAGAATGAAAATATCTTTAATCGGATGATCTTGTTTATTTTGCTGCTTGCCTTGGTTATTGGAAGCCTCTGTATTTTGATTGCGGCCAGGTACTTGGTGAAACCCCTTCAGGCTTTGACACGTGCGACCAAACGACTAGCGAAGGGAGATTTCGACGTTGAGATCCAAACTAAACGCATGGATGAAATGGGCGCCTTGACTCAAAGTTTTAACGAGATGGCGAGTGAGCTTAAACAGCTCGAGAAGATGAGGCAGGATTTCGTATCGAATGTTTCCCACGAAATTCAAACCCCGCTAACGTCAATCTCCGGTTTTGCTACGGCTATGAAGAGCAGCAGTCTAGTGGCGGAAAGCGATCGCAACTATTACCTGGATATCATTATTGCGGAGAGTGGGCGACTATCCCGGCTTAGCGATAATTTGCTCAAGCTCGCTTCATTGGATTCGGAGCATCATCCGTTCGAGGCGGTTACGTATAATCTCGACGAGCAAATCAGGCAGCTCGTCGTCACTTGTGAGCCGCAGTGGCTGGCTAAGGGCATTCGCATCGAATTGGAAATGTCCAGCGGCGTCAAAATTAACGCGGATCGAGACCAGCTTAATCAAGTTTGGATGAATTTACTTGGCAATAGCATCAAATTTACGCCGATAGGCGGGCATATCGAAATAAGACTGAATCATACAGCAAATAAAATCTTCTTCGCGATCAGCGATTCGGGGATTGGCATAGCACCGGAGAAGCTCGAATATGTTTTTGAGCGGTTTTACAAAACAGACCCGTCGCGGAACCGCAGCATTGGCGGCAATGGCTTGGGGCTTGCCATCGCGAAGAAAATCGTTACGCTCCATCATGGCAGTATTGGCATGAAAAGTCAGATCGGCACAGGTACGACTGTGATTGTTCAGCTGCCAAACCGCTAATGCCCACGAAATTCAAAGGCTAATTGGAGGTGGTTCAAGTGGTTCATCAATCAAATAGATTGTGTATTATAGACAGCATGCGGGGATTCAGCTTGCTGGGCATTCTGCTGGCGAATATGCTTATTTTTCAATATGGCATATGGGGAAAGGACGAAATAGCCTTATATTCCTTATCGCAAGCGGATTCGGCTGCCAGGACGCTTTTGCACATTTTCGTCGAGGGCAGCTTTATGCCCATTTTTACATTTCTATTCGGCTTTGGGATGATCAAGATGAAGGAGAGTCTTGAAACGAAAGGCTTGAAACCCAAAAGGTATTTGGCTCGCCGGTTTCTTTTGTTGTTTGCAGCAGGCATTGTGCATGGCACTTATTTGTGGGAAGGGGACATCCTAGGTTTCTATGGGGGCATGGGCTTCTTTCTGCTTCTTTTCATGAATAGGAAAGCGAAGACTCTGCTGATATGGGGCGCATTGCTGCTGAGTTTGTTCGGCCTGCTGGGGTTAGCGCCTGAAAGCACGAGTAATCATTCCTTAACAGAAGATAAGCCCCGTATGGAAACCTATGTGAAGGAAACGATCACGATTTACGGAACGGGCACTTACGAGGAGATCAAGCATCACCGCAATACGGCAGATCCACTTGGATTAAATGATTACTTGATTGTAGGCATGCTGCTGTTTGCGCCGCTGCTGACGGCACCATTGTTTCTGTTCGGTATGTATGCGGCCAAAAAACGATGGTTCCGCCAACCAGATGATGAACGATCTATGTATTTGAAAGGAATGCTCAATTTCCTGCCGATAGGACTCCTGTTGAAAGGGGCAAAGGTTGTGTTTCCTGGCCAAGGCTGGAGCGAAATGGCCGAAATGATCGGAGGAAATCTCTTGTCGCTTGGGTACATTTTCGCGTTCTCTCATCTGTATGCGGCAGCCAAATCGTCGCCTTGGTTCTTGCGTTTCGAAGCTTTAGGGAAGTTATCTCTGACCAACTATTTATTGCAATCCATCATCTGCACATCGATTTTTTATGGCTACGGAATGGGATGGTTCGGCAAGCTGGGGGTAATCGCAGGCTGCGGGCTAGCCCTTGTCATTTATATCGGTCAGCTCTTCCTTAGCCGCTGGTATCTGACACGCTTTCAATCCGGGCCCGTAGAGCGGGTGCTCCGCATGTGGACCTATTTCTCCTTCAGCGGTAAATCCAGAAGCAAGGTTCCATATGAGTCCTCCTCGATTTAGACGAACAGACATGATGATAAAGCGTTGGCCATAAGGGGCCAGCGTTTTTTTGCATGCTACGGCTTAATTTTAAAATGTAAATCATCTAATTAACTGATCCAGCATTGGCATAATAACTATGAGGGATCCCATGAATGTAGGCGTGGAAAGGATAAGACTAGTAATGGCTAGATATCTATAGCAAAGGACCAGTCCAATACTTATATTTTAAGATGAAAGAGCGAAAGTCGTAAGTACTAAGTATAAATAGTACTAGCGTCATTAGTTTAAGCCTACTAAACTCAAATTATAAGATTTGGATCGAGTTCGGAGGGAAGCTTATGACACTAGTCATTTTGTTTATAATCGGAATAACCATAGCAAGCGTCAAATATGGCCGTTATGGGGCGAGCCGGATGGTAGTTTTTGTTGAAATCATCTTCGCTATTGGAATGCCGGTATGTTTATTTTATCTATACAAGATTTGGTTCCCTAGTTATTATGGTGGATTCATTACAGGACTAGGTGCTCTCTTCGTTGCAAGTATGATGATTTTCGTGAATATAATATGTATCTATCCATTGACAAACTATCTTCGCAGCAAGCTCCAAAATAAGCGTATGACTTGTTACATTTATTTCCCCCTCATGTTACTCTCCGGTCTGAGTCAATATATGTGGTTAGTTTGGTTAAACTGAATATGGACACAATGATGAGAGGGGCACAACACGATGTTTAGGAATCAATCATACGGTTTAATGTTACCTATTTAATCCAACAACGGTATGTTTCGAGGCGAGTGAGGGGATTGCACATGAAAAAGTATGCAGACAGAGGGAACGACCTCTTCGAACTGGTCATGTATGGAGTTGCGGCGGTTTGTTTTGTTTATTTTTTGATAAAGGGTAACTGGGCAAAAGTGTTGGAGGCCGCATTGATCATTGGCGTGCTGCTGCTGATTCGAGTCGTGGTGAAAGTCACCCAAACGCCTATGTTTGCTGCGCTGAGGTTCTGCATTTTATTGTTCATCACGATCACTATGATTATGGCAAATGAGTTCGGGTTCTACAGTATCATTCCCTATCTGGATAAGTACGAGCATCTGTTTTCAGGTGTTATTTTATGCTTTGTCGGCTTATTAATTTATAAAAAGGCGAATGACAGCGGCACAAGCAGTGCATCCAATTCCCGTGTTGCGATATGGCTGAGCTTGTTCTTTTCCATTGCGATGGCGGGAGTTTGGGAAATATATGAATTTACGACGGACCATTTCTTAGGTCTGAACTCGCAAAACGGCAGCTTGGTTGACACGATGACTGATATTATTTGCGGTACCGCAGGTGCAATCGGAACGAGTATTTATTTGGCTTTTCAAGCGAAAAACAAAAAAATGCCTCTCTTGGATGAGAAGCATTGATTTGAATGTTGGCAGGTGACATTGCTTCGATGAAACGGAACTAGGGTACGCTATTGTGAGGAAAATCAGCTAAACCTGAAGGAAGCGGAACTGGGGTACGCTATTTGTGCCAAATAGCACGATTTGTGATCAAAAAGTCTGAAATAGCGTACTGTAGTTCCGCTTCGTCCGGAATTTAACTCATTTTGCTGAAATAGCGGATTCTAGTTCCCTTTGAGAACAATCCTCTCCATAAACTGGATCGTATTTATAATCTTAAGCCGCCGCCGCAGATGAAGCTGATTTGTTGCGGCTTTTTTTGCGTGCGTTGGCTTTGATGCGCCAGATGAAAAGGCCTGTGATCATGAGCGCGAGCGGCGTCATACCGAAGAAGAAGCTGATGATTTTGAGCGGTTCGCCGCCCCATGTGGCGAAATGCAGGCCTTTTCTCCAAGCGTTATACAGGTTGATCGCTAGATTTGGGTTCGTTTTGTATAAAATAGCTCCTGTGGAGCCATCCATGTAAACAGTGCTGTTGCTGCCTGTGGAAGCGCTGAAGCCTTCTTGCAAGCCGATTTGGTAGGATTGGCCGGCTTTTTGGGGCAGTTGTATTTTGATCAATTCACTTGTAGGATAGGTTTCTTTAACGATCTCAACTGCGCGGTCCAGTGGAAGCACGGCTGCGTCCTTCGTTTTGCTTTGTAAAGCTGTCGCCGGAATTTCTTCCTTCGCCTTGAAGCCGACCCAAGTTGGGATCGATTTTTCGAAGGCGTTGATTGTACCCGTTAACGCCAAGACAAGCAGGAACGGAATGGAGATGATGCCTACGGTTTTATGCAAACTCATATGCTTCAAGAACTTGCCGCGACCCAGCACAACTCGAAAGCCTGTTGCAAGTTTTCGAAGACCCGGCCACCATAGGTATATACCCGTTACGAGCATTAGAACGAGTGCGATGCCTAAGATCCCAACGACGGAAGCTGCCGGAACTTTACCGATTACTGAGGTCAGCAAGAGATAGCGATGAAGCTGATAGATGGTGGCAAAAGGCTCCAGACGGTCCACTTGCACGCGGCCAAAGGTATCTCCTGTACCTGGATCTGCATAGACGGTGAAGTTTTCTTTGCCGCCGTTAGCTTGGGTCAAATGAACACGATAGTATGGTTCTTTGTTAGGATACTCGATCCGATCGGTAAAGAATCCAGGATTGGCCGAATCGGCATGTTGTTTAATGACAGATGGACTAACACTCCCTGATGTTGCTGTGTGATTCACAGGATGCATCCAGCTTTCGACTTCAGGTTCAATCAGCAGAAGACTGCCTGTCGTACAGGTTAATACCACGAATATGCCCAGCGTCAAGCTGAGTATAAGATGGATGGCTAAAATGGTTTTTCTCATTACGTAATTCCCCCAGTATCCTATGTAGATATATAATTCTCTGTCGCTTTCTCAAATGATAATGATAATCATTCTACGAATTAGCATTTACAATGATAATCATTATCAATTTAAATGTCAATAAAGTTTACATAAAAATAGGGGAGTAAAGTTGAAACTTTTTTTACACACATAAAGGAGCTGCCCAGAGGTACGCCGATAATGTTCAACAGGTTAAAAAATTTAACGAAGAGGTCAAAAATCTGCCTATTCATGTGTAAATTTTTCCAGAAGAATAGAAGGTAACAGCTAGATCTGAACTTAAATGAAAGCGTTTTAATTATCAAGGAAAGGAGTTCATATGCGAACATTCTGAAGTCAGTTACACACCCAAAGGAGGAAGAATGTGATGATTTTACGGACGGATTATAAACGATCCATAAATCGCTGACAGCTATTAAGGTTGAACAGGCCTGGGCCAAAGAGAAAGGGCTCATTGACGATCTGAGCTACAGCAGTGAGCTGAAGCGCTGGAAGCAAGAAAATGAACGGAGAAATCAAGCGGTTCGCCAGAAGAAACCGATCTATGGACCGATTCAATACGAGGAGCGTGGATTTTATGAATATGAATTGTCTAATTTGCGAATTCGATTGAAAGAAGTATTATCCAAGCAAGTTTATAAGATTTCTGATGATGTGCTGAGAATCAAGTACGAAGCAATTAAGGAGCAGCAGTTCAAAAAGCCGGACACCATTCAGCTATGGAAGGTTGCCATCCCCGATCAGGACGGAAAAGGAAAAGAGCGCATGAAACTAGCCAGCGATAAGCTTGCCAAGGCGAGGATTTCAGGCAGATCGCTCAGAGCTATGCAATGGATGGGAAAGGTTGGGAGCTAGGCATAAATGGCGACAATCAGAAACAGATATCGGAAACAGCTCCGATATTGTTTGAGGAAGCGTTAAAGCTGCCGGCAGGACAGCAAAGCTCGGTTTTCGAAGAAAACGGCACGCTGTTTATCGTAAAATGCGCAGCTCGGACGCAAGGAGGATATGAGCCTTTTGAGCAGGTGAAACGGCAGATCAGCTCCTTTTATGTGGAGGAGAAATATAAAGAAGAGGTGGATCGGAGGACGCAAGCGGCCACCACTGAAATTGTTCAGAAAAATTTGGATAAAGTCGAGATTACATAGGGAAGGTTTCGTGTGAGATAAAGGGATGATTGCTTAAAGCATGGTGCAGTTTGGCTCCTAAGAAGCTCGCAAAAGCTTTCAATCCCTAATGAGATAACCAGGCTCAAGCTCAATCTCCGTAAATCCAGCCAAATGGCGGGCTTGATAGTCAATCGGCATGTTTCGGCCAATGATGATCATATTCTGCACATCCCGAACACCGTCAGCTGGCAAAGCGAAGGTCTTCGTGTAAGCAAATTCCTCGCGCAGTGTCGTATGGATGGCATGGATGAGCCGGTCTTGCTGCCCTTTGCCGAATAGATTCATGATGACCGAACCTTCGGGTTGGAGCTTTTCACGGGTTAGCTTGAAAAAAGCCTGTGAGGTTAGATGCCGCGGCGTTCCTTTGGAGGTGAAGGCATCCAAAATCAAATAATCATAGGTATGCGGTTCCTCCTGTTCAAGCAAAAGCCGACCATCGCCAATCACGACGTTGTTCTGGGTGTAATGGAAGAAACGCTTGCTTAATTCCACGACGGTAACGTCTAGCTCCGCTATTTTAAAGCGTTTCTCCGGGAAATGGCCGGCGATCGTCCCGATCCCATGTCCGATGACGAATACATGCTCGAAGGAGCGATGATTCATTTCCATAAGGTGAATGATGGCCCGCGGGTATTCAAAAAGGATGCGTGCCGGATGATTGACATCCAGAGCGCCTTGTATCGCATCATTTGAGAATTGCAAAACACGAAACAGACCTCTCTCGCCGTATAGCTCCGTGGTCTCATAGACAGATATATCATGATTATCGTTGGATTCTCTAAATAATGGCTGCAAGTTTATAATCTCCTGTATGCTGTGTGAAGTGTTTTATTTATAAAGTATAGTCAAAATTTTATTTTCTTCCGTTCGAACCCTGACAAATTGTTGTCAGGGTATTAGTCGTATCATAAAGGAAACGCTTAACGATATCAACGAATACGGGCGAACAAGGGAGCAGAAATCATGAGCCATATTGCGAGAACGATGTGCGATTTCCATGTCTGGGCGAATCAAACGATGTTAACTCACCTGCAGAAGCTGCCAAAAGAGGTATACACAAGAGAGATTCAAAGTGCTTTTCCGACGATATCCAAAGGCATCTCCCATATTTACCTCGTGGATACGTGCTGGTTGGATATTGTGGCGGGAAAAAGCATGAAGGAAGCTATGGCCATTGATCCAGAGTGGAGCCAAGATATAGAAATGACAAATATTGAGGAAATGATCGTTCTCTACGCCGAACTGGCGGAGCGGTTTAAAGCTTTTTTGGACCAACAGGCGGACTTGGATACAAAGCTTGTGGTGGATAATCCTTATGCGGGAGTCAGGGATACCAGTATGACGGAAATGATCTTGCAGATTGTCAATCACGCAACCTACCATCGCGGCAATATTACGGCAATGCTGCGCCAAATGGGGCACGCCTCTGTGATGACGGAGTATGCGTTGTATTGGTATTCATGATGGACTAAGGTTCACTAAGGTTCAAACACTTGGGAGTATCTGCAGGAGTGAGTTCCTGCGTATGTGCATCTATTGGTGGCTTTGAAGCAACTGTAGGATCAAATTCCTGCGAGTGTGCATCTTTTTTTCTATAAATCCACCTGCATGACCTAAATTCCTGCGAATATGCATCTTTTGGTAGATTATTTCTAGTTTTAGGAAGAATAATCTATAGATTCCTGCATAATTGCAGGTTTTTGCATTTTTCAGGCGATTTTGTTGAAAAAGCCTGCACTTTTGCAGTTTTTAGAGTGAGGAACTCTTCAGTGGTACCTGAATTGCTGCGATTGCTCATCTTTTGGTGACTTTGCACTTTTGCAGTTTACAAGGTAACTACGCGCTCCTTCAGCACACGGGATTAGCTCAACACCGCACCTTAAAGCTCCCAACAAACTCCTGAGGCCATCCGCAAAAAGATTGCACGGAGTACGAGGATGATCCGCTAGAAGCTCTAGGCTATTTCACTCTGCTGTCAGTAAATCGACGCCAAGCATGGTCTAGTGGACATGCCCGGTCTCAAGAAAGCTGCCTGCATTCTGTAGGTTCCCTCATGTTGATCTATGCCTTTTTGTACTATGATCAAGTAGATAAAGTCTGAATTCTTAACCAAGGAAGGTGCTCGAGCCGCCTATGACTAAACGTTGTTCTAATCACTTTGGGCTGATGACGACGGGGAGTATCGCTTATTTCATTGCTTCCAAGGAAATTCCGCGCAAGTGCACCTGATCAAACGAGAGGGGAATACGCTCATTTCGTCAAATGGGGGTCTCAGGCGGTGTCCGGTTGATCTCATAATCGATATAATGACCTGCTAAGGCTAAGGGCCTAATGACGGGTCATTTTTTTGTCGGATTTGCAATAAATTTATGCAAGATATGGTAGTCATTCTCCCTATTTTCAGCTACACTGAAGGAAGCAAAAGTTAACTATGATGCAAAATTGGGGTGCCAAATATGGCTAAGAAAGGTTTATCGATCGGGAAGAAAGCAGCACCATTTCGATTAGACTCTACGCAAGGGATCAAAGGTTTGGAAGAGTTCAAAGGAAAGCCGTTAGTCATTATTTTCTTGCGTGGAACATGGTGCCACAACTGCCAGAAGCAGATGCCGGAATTAAACGAATATTACGAGCGTTTTTTGGATAAAGGCGTTAATCTAATTGCTATTGCTGGGCAAAAGTTGGCTAACATCAAGGATTATGCGGCAGCCAAAGGCATTAAATTTCCTATTTTATCCGATGAAACCAGAGAAGTGATCAAGTCCTACGAGGTTTTCACACCGATTAAGTGGGACTCTTTTCGTATTGCCATTCCAAGTACCTATATTATTGATGAAAATCAAATGATTCGATATTCCTATATTGGCGAAAATCAAGCAGATCGGCCATCGGCGAAGGAAATTCTCGAGGTCATTGACACGCTGTCGATTGTTTCGGATGACTCTGGCTCCATTCAAGAGGAGCTTCCGGTTTTCTTGGCGAACATGAAGTCTACATTAGAGCATGTAAATACATCTGCCGCCTACGTAACGAAGAGTGTAGAAGGCAATCTGCATAATATTGAAGGATTAAAGAAGGCTTCCCAACGAAACTACGAGCATTTAGAGGGGGCCGTGGACAATTATCAGAAGAAGTCGAGCGAGTTAAACGAATTCAGCCAGCAGCTTAATGCCACCTCCGATGAATTCACTGATATCCAGCAGATGAATGATCAATTGAGTCATAATATTCAAACGACACGCGGATTAATGGATGAATTGATCAGCATGACGAATGTCGTTAATGATATGAGCGCGGTCATCTCCCAAATTTCCAAACAAACCAAAATTCTCGCCTTGAACGCTTCGATCGAAGCAGCTCGCGCGGGTGAGCATGGCAAGGGCTTCGCTGTAGTCGCCCAGGAAGTAAGCAAACTGGCGCATGGCACCGAGGAATCGGCGGGTAGTATTACGGCACAACTGCAAGCCATTGATGAGAAAATCAATCAAAGCTTCTCTTCGTTTGCTACTTTTGAGACGACGATGAACACCGTTCGAGAACGCATTTCAGTCAATTCCGCTCAAATCCTCACCATTTCGGATGGGATCAAGAGCATCGCAGATGACTCCTTGCAGCTGGGGGAAGAGTTGAACCAGATCAAAGACAGCCAGCAGCATGCACAGATCGATTTGAGCCAAATTCAAGAAATAGAAACGACGATTAATTCCGAAGTCAATGACATCTTGCATGATATGCATTATCATGTCGACCAGTTGAATGCTTTGGATGAGAGAATGAAAAAGAAGTGAAGAGCGGAATTTAGTGAATGCGGAGTGAAAACTAGGCAAACAAGTAAGAAAAGAGTAGTAGTTTAGTGAAGCTCCTTCATAAGCCCTTTGGCTTAGTGGATGGGGCTTTTTGCTGGCCCAGTTCTTATTGCTGGGGTTCAATAACAGTCGGGATGAGATGGTGTTTTACATGCAAAGACTATTTATACGTGAATATGTTACTATGGAGGTTGACTGCACATAGAGCCGCAAATGCCGCCTGGATTGGAAAAGCAAGCTTTTGTGGAAATATAAGGATAAAACGACGCCTTGTCTTTCTGTGAATCGCTTCATACAATAGAAGAAGGAACATCATAAGAATGGAGCGCTGCATGATGCGGTTTAAAGATGTATTTTCCATCATCGGGCCATCCATGATTGGCCCCTCCAGCTCCCATACGGCTGGAGCTGTTCGTCTGGGACGTGTCGCCAGACAGCTGTTGGGTGAGCAGCCAACCAAGGCTGAAATTACGTTATTTGGATCCTTTGCCGATACGTATAAGGGACATGGCACTGATTTGGCACTTGTTGGCGGATTGCTGGATTTCGAAACCGACGATCCGCGTATTCCAACGGCTGCTGAAGAAGCCGAAACGCTAGGTGTTGAAATTGCTTTCCTTACAAGCAAAGACAAAGCAGACCACCCTAACACGGTACAGTTTGCTCTTTCATCCGGTACGCGCGAAGTGACCATGACGGGCGCATCCATTGGAGGCGGCAACGTTGAAATTGTGAACGTCAACGATTTTGATGTAAAGTTTACAGCCGTGTATCCGACGTTAGTCATTTCTCATCATGATCGTCCGGGGATGATTGCTGATATTACGACCTTGTTGGGGCGCAACCAAATCAATATTGGGTTTATGGATCTGGATCGGAAAGGCCGTGATCGCGAAGCGATGACGGTTATTGAAACGGATGCGGACATTCCAGATTCTTTGATTGAAGAGCTGATGAATTTAAGTATGATTACGAATATACGAAAAGTGGATCTCTCAGAAAGAGGCGATTAAATGAGATTCAGGACATTAAAACAACTGGCTGAGCTCAGCATGTCAGAGGGAAAGACAATTGCCGAAGTCATGCTGGCCGACCAAAGCCAAGAATCAGGGAAGCCGCCGGAGTATGTATTTCAAAAGATGCGCGACTACTACCAGATTATGAAAGAAGCTGTTGCCAAGGGGCTGACTGAGGATACCACCTCGCGGAGCGGGTTAACGGGGAAAGATGCGCAGCGCGTTGCCAGCTATTTAACCACCTCTGAAGCTTCATTAGGTGAAGAAGCTTGCAAAGCGATGGCTTATGCCCTTGCTGTATCCGAAGTCAACGCGTCCATGGGCCGGATTATTGCGACACCGACGGCTGGTTCCTGCGGCATTATTCCCGGTGTTTTTATTAGCAGTCAGCAGCGTTTCGGCTGGGATGACGATCATATGGTGAATGGGTTGTTAAGTGCAGGCGCCATCGGTTACGTGATTGCGAATAATTCTTTCGTCTCGGGTGCCGAGGGAGGCTGCCAAGCCGAAGTCGGCTCTGCCATTGGAATGGCCGCGGGGGCGCTGGTTGAGCTTCGCGGCGGCACACCGGAGCAGGCGATGCATGCGGTCGGGCTTGCGCTTAAGAACACCCTTGGGCTCATTTGTGACCCAGTGGGCGGCTTGGTTGAGATCCCTTGTATCGTTCGCAATGGATTCGGTGCGGTGAATGCCATGGCAGCGGCCGATATGGCTTTGGCCGGTGTTAGATCGGTCATCCCTTCGGACGAAGTCGTCCAAGTGATGTATGAAGTGGGCACGGCGATGCCTGAGAAACACCGCGAGACCGCCAAAGGAGGCCTGGCGCAGACGCCAACAGGCCGGCAGATTATGAAAGAGCTTAATTTGAGCAAAAAGCGATAGAGAGAGGAACCTGCGGCGGGTAGCCGCAGGTTTTTTTGTTGTTTTAGCGCTAAGGTGGGCGAAAAGCTTAAGATGACCTCCTTAAAGCTGAAAAACAGGCTTACAGGGGGAAGGTGCTGATTTCTCCGCGAGTGGAAGCTGAGAGGCTGAAAAACAGCCCTAAGGTGAGGCAGGATGCGCGAGAGGAGCTGCATAAAATCAAAACGATCATAAGGTTGAGGGATGATTCCTATCCCCTGACCTTATTTTGCCTGGATGTCGGTGGGAAGACAGAGTCTGCCAAGGGGAAAACATCGAGTTCGCTCTGACCTGGCTGAAAAAGTGCTCTCCACTTGATAAGAAGGCAGTCTCGCCCCCCCGAAGCAGGTAATATCCGCCCAAAAGCAAGCTGAGCCTGCCGAAAAGGCAGTCTCACAAGAAGAAAAGCCCCCACCCCGCTCTGAGCCTGCCAAAAAGGCAGTCTCGACTCCTGAAGCAGGTAATATCGGCACAAAAGCAAGCTTAGCCTGCCGAAAAGGCAGTCTCACAAGAAGAAAAGCCCCCACCCCGCTCTGAGCCTGCCAAAAAGGCAGTCTCGCCCCCCGAGGCAGGTAAAAATCCGCGCAAAAGCAAGCTGAGCCTGGAGATTTTACACAGGGAGTTGGCCTATGATAATTGTGAACATATGTTAATTTTAATATTTATCTTATGTTCATTTATGGTTCATTTCGAGATTAAATTTATTTGGGAATACATGGAACAATGATGATAATTTTCTTAAAAATAGGTAGTATTTACCTTATAGAATACCGTTTTTCCACGAAATTACATTAAAGAAATTATGTTCATTCGAAATAAATCTTTTTTTTAAAAATTTACATTCACCTAACAAATTCAGAATTGAATCATGTTATAATTCCATTGATTCTGCGCATAGAGGAGTAGTATGCACGGGGGTAGAGGGAGGGGAGTAGGGATTAACGACCATAAAAAAGCCGCTATCCATTAGCTTTTGGCGGGGCGCATGGATAGACAGCTGATGAGGCTTCTTAGCGAATGAGAATGCTCTTTCGTTAGGAAGTTCTACTCTATAATGTAACAGAAATTGGAATCTGTATGCAAATCGGCATTAGAAGAACGGACAGTAAAATAGATGTTATTCACATCTACTGATTTCAGGGAGGCGAATCTTATTCATGTTTCAATATATAAGTAAGCATAAGAAGTGGTACAGCCTCATTATGACCCTTGTTATGTTAGTAACAATGGCGATTCCACTGCGACCCATTGGAGCGGAAACGGCTTCTACAACATTAGTAAAATGGGATTTTGCCAACTCAACGCCAACCGCGACGGAGGGGATATCGGAGAACCTGAGCAAGCAGGTATCTGTAGTTGGGGCTGGTACCTTGGGGTATGTAGCAGGAGCTTCAGATAAAGCTGCTACGACAACCAATTGGGTGGCGGATAGTTCCTACTGGGAAGCCCCGTTTGTGACAACGGGTTACACGGGAATTCAATTATCTTCCAAACAAGGAAGTTCGAACAAGGGGCCCAAAGATTTTAAAGTTCAGTATAGTTTAGATCACTCTACATGGAAAGATGTACCCAATAGTGCTGTTGTAACTGCAAACAATTTTACGTCAGGCGTGTTAAGTAATCTTAGCTTGCCTTCAGAGGTAGATAATCAAAGCATCGTGTATGTAAGATGGGTAGTTGCCTCTACGATTGCTGCTGATGGTACTGCGATCACTAGCGGAGGGACGAGCAAAATTGATGATATCGTCATCACAGGCACCTCCAAGAACCCTTCGAATACGCCGCAAACAGCAGCTCCAGTCGCAGCTAAGCTTTCTTTTCCTACATTAACTAATGTAAAGGGAACAGCTGGGGCGGTAGGAAGCAGTGTGCAGGTCGCTGTATATTTTGACGACAATGCCTTGGCTGGAGCAACAACAGCTGCAGTAGACGGCTCGTTTGATCTAACGATCACCAACGCGCAGTCCAAAGCCTCTGTGTTTATCACAGCGACTGAAAATGGCAAAGATCCAAGCAATAAGGTTCAGGTAAACCTCACGGTAGCTCCCAAAACGGCTCTTCCTGTTGCATCGAAAATCACATTCCCGAATGTGTTAACGATCAATGGTGCCGCAGGAGCTGTTACAGCGAACAGTTCCGTTACGATCAACTTGGCGGATAACTCGATAGCTGGTTCAGGAACGGCGGGAGCAGATGGTTCTTTTGCCATTAGCCTAACAAATCCAAACTCGAATACTGTCGTATATGTTACTGCGCAAGAGCAAGGGAAAACAAGCAGCGATAAGGTTGCTATTACGCTTGCTACACTTGCAGACTCTTACAAAGCTGGAGACATTGTCTTTAGTCAGTTTTATGTAAATGGCGGTAATAGCGGCGCGTTCTATAAAACCAAATTTTTAGAACTGTATAACACGACAGACCAAGATATCAATTTGAATGGCTGGTCTGTTGCCTACACAGCGGCGGGTACCATGGCGTTTGCGGCTGGAAAACCGCTAGCAGGGATCATTAAAGCGCATGGCTACTACTTGATTGCTGGAAATACAGGCGCGACAGGTGCAGCTTTGCCTGTGAAACCTGACATCGATTTGGGAAGCGGGATAAACCCAAGCGCATCAACGGGAGGAGCCTTTGTTCTTGCCAAGAAGACGGACGCTGTAACAGGTACAGCCGATACGGATGTTATCGATCTGTTGGCTTTTACGAACGCTTCGACAACGACATTTAAAAACCCGCTTTACTGGGGACAACCTTTTGTGGCTACCAATCTAGGAAGCGGTACGATCTTACGGAAAACGATGGAAGGATCGGATCCAAGAGGTGCGGTTGGTTCAAACAATGGCTGGTTTACGAAAGATCCATCCAAGGATTTTGTTGTGAATGCACCTTCTTCCACCAGCAATCCGGCTGAAATTATTATTCGCAATTCAAGCTATATGATTTCACCAGTTGCTTCCAAAATTACGCTTTCCACAAGTGGAAACACAAGTCAGGCAGTGGGCACAGCAGGAGCGGTTCCAGGCGCTTCAACTGTAAAAGCCTACCTTGAGAACAATGGTGTAGTAACAAGTGCAGCTCAAGTTACAGCTGCTGCAGATGGCTCTTTTACACTGAGCTACACGAATTCCACCAATAACCCTACTGTTTATCTCACACATACGGATACACAAGAAAGCAAATACACACAGATTCAAGTAGCTGGATCTAACACGCAGACGTCTACAATTGCTAATTTACGTAAAAACGATATAAACGGATTTCCGCTTAGTCTAGGTTACACCGCTACGATCGAAGGGGTTATTACCTCAACGAATGGTGCGCTGGGCAGCGAATTAACAAGCTTTTACGTGCAGGATGCTACAGGCGGTATGAATATTATTAGCCCTATTTCTCCTGCCTATGAAGTTAAAGTTGGCAAAAAATTGCGTTTGACAGGTCATGTTGTCATGACTAGCGGTACAACACAATTTGTTCCTTCAACGGTAACGGAATTAGGAGATGACACGGCTCCAGTGCCTGTATCTATTCCTCTAACGGCCCTGAGCAGTTACGCGACGGCGGAACAACTGGAAGGAAAATTCGTTTCTTTTAAAGCGAAAGTGACGAATATTCCTGCATCTGGTCCGGATTACAACGTAACGGTTACAGATGAATCAGACAACACAGCGATCGTGAGTCTCTTAAGCACTACAGGCATTGACGTGGCTGGCGGGGCTGTGACACTTGGTGAAACTTATACCTTCACGGGGATTGTGAAGCAAGCCAAGATCACTTCGCCTTATACGAGCGGTTATATGGTAATGCCTAGAGCAGCTTCTGACATTTTGGGAGAGCTGCAAATTGCTCACACGCCGTTAACGAAAGCGTATATCGGTGTCGATACGAGCTTCAAAGCTTCCGTGAAGTTTGCGGATCGTGTAACGGTTTGGTACAAAGGGCAGCTTGATGCTGCGTATACACCAATTGCTTTAGCTTCAGCAGATAAGCTGAATTACAACGGCAAAATTGCTGCAGGCAGCATGCCAACCGGAAAGCTCTTGTATTATATGGAAGCTGTAAACCAGAGTACCACCAAAAGTGTAGGCAGCAGTTCAGCCCCTATTACCGTGGATATTGTGGAAGATACAGATGGACCGGAGTATACAGATCTGCTTCCTCTAGAGGGAGACGAGCTGGAAACCAAACATCCGGCTATATCAGCTACTCTGGATGATGCGAATGGTGTTGATCCTGCATCTATTCGGATTTATATCGATGATCTAGCGCATGATTTTACATCTAAGGCTGTAATTACAGAGACAAGAATTAAGCTGGTCTTAACGACAGCAGATGATTTGAGTGCCGGAGAGCATACCATCATTCTTAAAGGCCAAGATAAACTTGGCAATGCCTCCACAAAATCATGGAAGTTCAAAATTGCGGAAAGATTCGTCGGCGGTAATCACTATTACGGGACAACGCATAACCATACGAACATTTCTCATGATGCGGATGGTTCGCCGGAAAGTGCCTTGATTGCAGCGAAAGCGCACCATTACGACTTTTTCGCTTTTTCTGATCACTCGCATGATATCGACTCTTCCTTAGTCGGCTCGGATAACGTGGATCACAACGGGATGCCAGAGCGGACAGGCGGATCGAACTGGGCGTTGACCAAAAGCCTCGCAAAAGATTATACGAAGGATGGAAGTTTCGTTGTATTCCCTGCCTTCGAAATGACTTCAACAACTTGGGGACATTCCAATGTATTTGGAACATCGAATTTTATCGACCGGGTTGAAAGTGGCGGCAAGTATCAAAATTTACAGAGCTACTATGCTTGGGTTCTGACTTACGATAATATCGTGGCTCAATTCAATCATCCGGCTATGTCAGCCAATGCTTTCGATAATTTTATTCCCTATGATAAAAATGTTGATCGACTCTTTACGATGTTAGAAGTAGGTAACGGTTCTGGTAAATATTCGTATGCAAACGCGCAGGATAAGTTTTTCAGTGCGCTTGATCTAGGATGGCATGTCGCTCCGACGTATGGAGAAGACAACCATGATGCGACATGGGGAGAAACTAAGCAGCGTACGGTTATCGTCGCTAAGGATCTAACGCAAGACTCGCTAATGGACGCTATGCGCAAGAAAAGAGTTTACTTTACGGAAGATCCAAACGCCAAACTAGAAGTATCCGCCAGCGGCTGGTACATGGGCTCAACAACAGATTCCAAAACATTGGATTTTCAAATTGTTGGCAGTGATTCGGTTCTGGAACAGAAATCAGATCCTGCTTACAGCTATCTGAAAACCGTAAGCAATGACAATATTGCTAAGGTGGAACTCATTACGAATGGCGGAAGAGTGATAGACACTTATGTGCCTAAAACGGATAGTACTTCCTTTACTTGGTCGCCTACCGTTAATGTGATCGGCGGACAGCAATGGTTTGTGACACGGGTAACGCAAAAGGATGGAGATCGCATCTATTCGTCGCCGATTTGGTCGCCAGTTGAGCCTATTGCGGTTAAAGTAAGCAATGTTTCTGCTGTTGAGGGAGCCGTTGTAGGTGGATATGATGCACCGCTCAAAGCAGGAATCAGCAACATGGGGACAGTGGATGTTACTAACCTCACGGCTCACTTTTACTATGATCAAGTAGATGCAGCTCATCTTATCGGTGATGCGCAAGTCGCTTCTCTGAAAACGAATAGCTCAACTACAGCTAGTGTGGTTTGGAGCAAGCCTCCAGCTGGAGATCATCGCGTCATCGTCGTTATGAATTCGACGGATCAAGATTTGGGAGACAATAAATTCGAACAAGCGTTTACTGTAAAACCTCCCCTTGGAAAAACAATCTTGATCGATGCTTCCAAGAACAATGAAAATACGACCAAAGATACAGGGACGTACAAAGATAACTTGAAGCTGTTTACAACGATGATGAGACAACAGGGATATACGGTAGCCGAGAATACGGCGGCTATTACAGACGATACGCTTAAATCTGCGGCTGTCTTGTATATTTCACACCCATCGTCCAGTTATGGCTCTGCCGAGATTGCTGCTATCACTAAATTTGTAGCGCAAGGCGGATCTCTCTACTTAGCGGAGAAAAGCAATTATGGCGGTTCCAATCAAAATCTGAATGCCATTTTAGCAGGTGCAGGCTCAAGTCTCATGGTCAATAATGATGGCGTGTTCGATGAAACGGCCGATGGGAACTTCTGGGGAACACCACTGACTTCTAATTTCTCAGTCCGTGCTCATCCGAAGCCGGTTAGCAATAACTTAACCGATTTTGTTCCAACGATTGAATACTACAGTGGATCCAGTGTGGCGAAAAGTGATGGCAAGGGGAATAAAGTTGCCTTGACTGATACAGATGCTTTGACGATTCTAGTTCGCGGGAATGAATCAACGTTCCAAGATGCGGCTCAAATCAAAGCAGATTCTGTCGCCTATAATCCTCGCACACCTAATGGAAAAGCGGGTCCAGCTTTAACGGATGTAACAGGCGGGTCAGCTATTCCTCTCGTTGCATCTGAAATTGTCGGCAAGGGCAGAATAGTCGTTTCCGGTATGAACATTTTCAACGATAAACAAATGGATCAAACATTTAATGCCAAAGGTAATGATCCGTTTGCCATGAATGTGATGAACTGGTTATCACACTTGGAACCCAAAGTAACGCCAATCGGTGATGCACGTAATTTAGCCGAAGGTACAACCGTTCTGGTCCAAGGCAAGGTAACGACCGCAGCAGGGAACTTCTTCGATTCAGCTTATGTACAAGATGAAACCGGCGGTATTATGGCGTTTAATGAAGTACCAGTTGGCACTCTTAAATTAGGCGATGTTGTTCGTGTATATGGACACATCAAAATTTTTGAAAATAATACAGAGCTCGAATTTGATAAATTTGATAACAGTATTGTGAAGGTTAGTTCAGGTACTCCGCTTGTTCCTAAAGTTGTGAGTACGAAGGATTCCATCTCGGATGCTTACCAAGGCCAATTGGTCAAGGTAACAGGTAATGTCGTCGCAAGACCAGACGCTACAACGTATGTAATTAACGATGGTTCTGGCGAAGTTATGGTATTCGTGGATGGATACATTATTAATCAAAGCGGACCGATTCCTCAGCTGCAAGTGGGTGAAACCCTAGAGGCCATTGGTCTTTCAGGAAAGTATTCACAAGGTGACCGGATCCGGGTACGGGATACGAAGGAACTGAAAAAAGTAACGTCCATGCCAGTGAAAGTAACCGGAGTAACGCTGGACAAAGCAGCAGTAAGCTTAACAGTGGGAGCGCAAGAAACGTTGACAGCAGCAGTAGCGCCAATGGATGCGACGAACAAAGCTGTGAAGTGGAGCACGAGCGATAGCAAAGTCGCCACCGTAGTGGACGGAGTTGTGACTGCGATAAGCGCAGGAACAGCGACGATCACCGTGCAAACGGATGACGGATCATTCGAAGCTGCGACGGTTGTGACGGTTAGCAGTAAGAACGAAGGAAATGGCGGTAATGGCGGTAATGGCGGTAATGGCGGTAGTGGTGGTAGTGGCGGTGGTGGCAATAGTGGTGGCAATAGTGGCGGCAATAGCGGCAACAGCGGTACCTCTAGTCCATCTACGCCAACAACAACCCCTGAGGAACAGTCAGGGAAAGTAGTCATTTCTGCGGAACAGCTTAAATCGCAAGAAAGTGGAAAAACAACGATAGCAGTTAAATCCGATACGACAGAAGTGAAATTGCCATCCCATGCTTCTGAACTGCTTGGCAGCGGAAATCTGGTGATTAAGTCAGACAAGCTGGCGGTGGAAGTGCCGGCTAGTATTCTGAAACAGCTGGAGAGCAAGCTTACTTCGGAAGATCTTAAGGATAGCGCGATTTCGTTGAAATTGAGCCCAATCAACTCGGCGGAGGCCAAGACGATTATTGCTCAAAGCGAGCGTACGTCATCTGCGACAATTAAGCTGGCAGGCGAGGTGTATGAATTCAGTCTGTCGATCACCTCGGCAAACGGCAAAGTGGAGCAGCTAACGAAGTTCGATCAACCAATCGTGATTCGTTTGAAGGTAGATGCGAGTATTAATCAAAAGCTGGCAGGTATATTCTATATCTCTGATTCTGGAGAATTGACGTATATTGGCGGCGACTACAAAGATGGCGAGATAACAGCAGCCATCAGCCATTTTAGTAAATATGCCGTGCTGGAAGTGAAGAAAACATTCAAAGATGTGCCTGCGAGTCACTGGGCATTCAATGTGATTTCGGAGCTTACGGCTAAGCAGATGCTAAATGGAACTGGGGAATCAACGTTTGAACCTTCTCGCTCAATTACGCGTGCTGAGTTTACAACGATGCTCCAAAACGTAATGAAATGGAGTGACGCGAGCACACTGGCGATCTTCTCCGATGTGCCTGCAACGGCTTGGTATGCGAAAGCTGTAGCAAGTGCTAATCAAGCAGGCATTGTTACGGGCAAAAGTGCCACCCAATTCGATCCTAATGGTCTCATCACGCGTGAGGAAATGATTACGATGACGATGAGAGCCTACGAGAAGTTTGGCGGTACGAAGGCTCAGGTTCAAAAGGACACCAGATTTGACGATATGAATCTCGTTTCTTCATGGGCCCAAGAGCACGTGCAGAAGGCTGCTAAACTGGGACTCATTCAAGGAAGGGCGCAAGGGCAATTTGATCCTTCGGGCATGACTTCCCGCGCCGAAGCGGCACAAATCATTTATAACTTACTTGGCAATAAATAAATCATTTTACCGAAAGGGAGAGAGGGACCATTCCGAAAGAATGGCATCCCTCTTCCTTTTCTCTACATTATTTTAACTAAAATGGGGGATTTTCATGTATAGGCAATTAGTGTCTAAAGGCCGGTTGGCGGTGTGTTTGATCGCCTTAGCTTTGCTTTTAGTCCTGCCATTCAAGCAAGCGGCTTATGCCCATGCGTATAGTGCAAGTTATGCTACGCTCGATCTAACCCAATCACAAACCCGCTTAACGTTTGCCATCGATGAGCTCTCTGTTATCGAATTGGCCGGTGGGGATACAGATAACAACAAGATGCTGGACCAAGCGGAGTTTGAGGGAATTCGCGATAAATTTGCAGATGTCATTAAACCTCAATTAACGCTGAAAATCGGTGGTCAAATTCAGGCTATGCAGCAAATTCAAAGCATTGTACTTGATCGGGAAGGCGATGCCTCCAAAGTGCTGCTAACTGCGATCTATCCGCCAGTACTCGCTTCACAGAACATTTCATTGAAGGATACCCTGTATCAAAATGATACGAAAACGAATTATGTTAATTTATTGACGATTCATTACGGTACGCAGAGCAGCACAGCGGCCTTGTCGGCAGAGAACCGCAGCTGGGCGATGCAGCTGACGGATGCGGATTTTGCCAAATTGCCGCCGGATCTGCAAAGCATGCCAGCTGCTGCTTCTCAGAAAGCTTCTTCGGCCACAGACGCAGGGAAATCGGTCGATAGCAAAGTGGAAACGGACGCAATATCCGGCTGGTACTCCTTTTTTATGCTGGGCATCCATCATATTCTTGGCGGTTATGACCATTTGCTGTTCTTATTTTCATTGCTTATCGCCAGACAGACTTACAAGCAATACGCCACTATGATTACGGCTTTTACAATCGCGCATAGTCTTACGTTAACCCTTACTGTCCTAAATATTATCGCAGTTCCTCCTTCTATCGTGGAGCCGCTTATTGCGCTAAGCATTTGCTATGTGGCCATTGATAATATGGTACGCAAATCAGTCAGCTACCGCTGGCTTCTCACGTTTCTATTTGGCTTGATTCATGGTATGGGCTTTGCTGATATTTTGAAAGGGATGAACATTCCGAAGACCGAGCTGGCTACGGATTTAATCAGCTTTAACCTAGGGATCGAAACCGTGCAGCTGATCATCGTGGCCATCTTCATTCCGCTTTTGTACATGATGCACCGGGTCAAATATGCGAGGAAAATTGTGATTTCCGGATCTGCGCTGGCTTTGTTGTTAGGCGGGATCTGGCTGGTTGAAAGAGTGTTCGAAACGTAACATTATTCAAGTTGTATCATTCGTTAGGAGAGGGTCCTGTTGCAGCAAATGGCAGTAACGAAAAAAACAAACAAGTCCAATGCTAACCTATTTGTTCTACTGTTTCTTCTAGGTATCGTTTCTCTCTATGTGTTTACGTATGAATCACCCGGGTCTGTCCTAAGCAGTCCCAAGCTCCAAGTGTTCAAGACGGTGTTCATTTCCATGATTATCGAGGCGATGCCGTTTATTTTGATAGGCGTGTTTGTATCCGCGCTTTTGCAGGTGTATGTATCGGAGCAAATGATCCGCAAAATGATTCCTCGCCATCCTGTGCTGGGCATTCTAACGGCCAGTGTACTTGGTATCATCTTTCCCATTTGCGAATGCGGCATGGTACCAGCGATCCGCAAGCTGATTCGCAAAGGCATGCCCGTTCATGTGGCGACAACGTTTATTCTTGTTGGTCCTATCTTGAATCCGGTTGTGTTCTGGTCCACTTGGACAGCTTTCCGCAATCGGCCGGAAATGGCCTTTTCACGTATGGGATTGGCGTTCCTATGTGCCCTGCTCATCGGGCTGATCGTATATCGGTTTGCAAAAGGCAACCCGCTGCGTCAAACAGCAAGCGATTTGCACAGTCATGATCACGAAGAGGATCATTCTCATACACATGCAAGCAATAAAGTTGTAAGTGTCATGGGTCATGCAATTGAAGAATTTTTTGAAATGGGCAAATATTTATTGTTCGGCGCGTGTCTAGTTGCCGTTTTGATAACTTTCATCAGCCAAGAAAGCTTGGTATCACTTGGACAAGGCGCATGGAGCTCCAATTTCATGATGATGGGTCTCGGCTTTCTTCTGTCATTATGTTCGACCTCGGATGCTTTTGTGGCTCAATCGTTCATGACCACCTTCTCCAAAGGTTCGTTGATTGCGTTCTTGGTCTTTGGGCCGATGCTGAATCTCAAAGGTCTTCTTATGATGCTGGCCGTTTTTAAAACAAAATTTGTTGTTCTATTAAGTCTGTTAGTTTTTGTGTTCGTCTATGCAGGCTCTATCATTCTAGAATATACAGTACTGAAATGAGGAAAGACCTATGCCGAAAAACTGGAACATAAAAGCCCTCCATCATTTTATCAAGTCCGGCATTCTTGCAGGGTTTGCAGGAGTCTTGCTGAAGCTGCTCCTTACAGGGGACATGCTGCTGTATATCGCACCGCACTTAATGCTCTATGTCGACATCGCAGTGTGCGGCTTAGTGATCATGACTGCATTTCAAATCTATGTCGCTTTCCTATCTCTTAAGAAAAATGTCGTTGTCTGCGATTGCGGGCATGATCATTCCCATAGTCATTCCCATAGTCATTCTCATGAGCCTTCGCGCTCTTCTTGGTTGCATGTAGGGATTTACAGCCTATTTATTTTTCCGCTTATTTTGGCCACGATCTTGCCGAACACAGCTCTAGCCGGTTCAATGGCTCAAGGCAAAGGGATGAATGTTAGCGGCATTTCGGCCAAAGGGAAAGACGGCCCCGTTGAATTGGTCAGCATGAAGGGCGGCGTAGATCCAGCCGTACAAAATATGTTCAAAACGAACGTGTACAATCGCGATTACGCGAAACTAGGCATGCGCTTGTACAATCAGGAAATGATTGAAATGAAAGATCAATGGTTTATCGAAAAGCTGCAAGCAATCAATACCTTTGTGGATAACTTTCAAGGGAAGAGTATTAAAATTACAGGTTTTGTTTATCGCGAAGAAGGACTTCCTGCCTCCCAATTTATTATTGGACGTATGGCGATGACGCACTGTATAGCGGACATCTCCCCTTATGGGATCATTACGGAGACACCGGATGCGGGCCAGTATCCCAACGATACGTGGCTAACCATTACAGGAACGATTGATCACACAGAATATCACGGGCAGAAAGTAATGAAGATTAACATTGAGCAGATTGAACCGGCAGTGGCTAATGCAGTTCCTTACGTGTATCCGGATTGGAATTTTGCCTCTGAATTGTAAGTGAATTTCTAGTCTTCTATGGAGGTGCCCTGTATGGCGCTCAGTATTGGCAGTTTGGTTCTTATAGGTTTAGGTCTAAGTTATTTCCTTATAAATCTTTATAAATGGAATGCTGCGCTATCCAAGTTGGCTGGCAAGACGATCATCACTCTGCTCGCAGCGATTGCTGGCTTGTCGGTAGGGATGCTGAGCATTCAAATGTTTGCCTACCAAGTTTATTTATCCCTAAGCTTATCCATTTTCCTGATGTTGGTTTTAGGTTACATGGCGGGTAGATTATGGGGCGTGTATGCGATATGGAACACTGTGCTGACGGGGATACTTGGAGCTATCGTGGGTGTTCGTTGTGGCATGATCTTCTATTTATCCGGCAAAGTGATGTTTGTTACGGATGTCATCGTAATGATCCTGCTGTTTTTACTTTTAAAAGGGATGGAGTGGCAGGCGGGTCTTTCCTCTCAAACAAAAAGCTCTAAAACGAACCTGCTTTCAGCAAGGCTTGCGACTTTATGCCTTTCTGTAATCGTGGCAGGAGCTGCTATTGCCTTGCTTGTTCAGAAAGATCAGATCGTTGTTGGTCAGATTGGACAAAAAGAGACACAGGAAGCCGTCTATGAGGAATCGAACGATCTGCAAACCATCAGAATTGAGTTGAATGCAGGGGGTTTTAACCCGAAGAATGTCAATTTTAAAAAAGCGACCATGATTAAAGCCGTCTTTGTCGTATCCGCGTTAAGCGATGAAGGTTTAAAGTTGAAGTCGACGGACTTGCATATCGATGCCGTATTGAAGAAAGGCGACAATGTATTTCTGCTGAACAACCCGCAGCCTGGCACGTATACGTACACGGTTGGCGATCAGAAGGCGACAGGCACTTTTACGATAAAATGAAGTTGTCATATTGGACATATATGGATATAATTAGCTGAAATTATGTGCAATTTGTTTGCTCATACTTTAATGTGAGAAGACGAAAGTGTGGGTTGCAAGTGTCCGAGGAACGCACCGATGATAAATTAGCGAGAATGATTGATGCTGCCAAAATGTATTATCAGTTGGATTACAGCCAGCAGGAGATTGCCAAAACGTTCGGAATCTCCCGTCCGACCGTTTCCCGTTTTTTGCAGCAAGCGAAGGATGAGGGGTATGTGCAAATTAAGATTAACGACCCCAGGGAGAACAACGAGCATTTAGCAAGGGAAATCGAAAAGAAATTCCAGCTAAAGAAAGCAGTCGTCGTATCTGTTCCGCAATATCAGGATGCGATTGTCAAAAAGTACTTGGGTGAAGGTACTGCGCAATATGTATATGAAACGGTCAAGGATGGCGATATTATTGCCACAACGTGGGGAACGACACTCTATGAAGTCGCGCTCAATCTGAAAGATAAACATCTGAAGGATGTTAAGGTTGTCCAGCTAAACGGTGGCGTCAGCCACTCGGAAACGAATACGTATGCCCATGAAATCGTTAATTTGTTCGGCAAAGCGTTTCATACCTCGCCTTATTTCATACCGCTTCCAGCGATTGTCGATCATTCCGTCGTGAAACATGCGATCGAAGCGGATCGTCATATTCGCAACATTCTTAATTTGGGCAAACAGTCCAACATTGCTATTGTAACGGTAGGGGCGCCAACGGAAGATTCCGTGCTGATTAAAGCCAATTATTTTACCGAATCCGATTTGAAAGTCATTTATGAAAAAGGTGCGGGAGATATTTGCTCTCGTTATATTGATATACACGGAAATATTTGTTCGGAAGAGTTGAATCAAAGAACAATTGGCATAGAATTGGAAGAATTAAAATGGAAAGAACAATCCATTCTGGTCGCTGGCGGTGCTAAGAAAGTAGACGGCATCTATGGTGCCCTGCAAGGCAAGTATGCGAACGTGCTGGTCACGGACCAATTCACAGCCAAATACTTGCTTGAGCGCGTCTGCCCAGTGCAAGAGGCGTCCGAAGAAGATATTGAAGATTTCATGAAGAAGGCTACCTAATACCAGAAGTCTTAAAAGGGCCGTTAAGGAGATTGATTCCTTGACGGTTTTTCTTGTTGTGTTTGTTTTTCCGAAAAATTGGCATCCTAAAAGCATCACAAACTAAGGAGCTACAAGATGCCACAAATACGGTCATATCTATGGTTGTCCTGCCTACTCGCCTTGCTTAGCGGATGCTCTCAGCAGCCGAAGATTCATCAACAAGGAGTTCGGGAACATACGAACCTTGCTGCCGAGCGTGAAACTGACAATAAGATGTCGAATTGGAATCTAACAAGCAAAGATGCTGAACTCTACAAAGGAGATTTGGGTATCGGCCAGCCTGTTCGCACGAATCAAGTGAAGAGCTTAGAGGGCGGAGGCGAGAAACCTTCCATTCACTCTAACAGTTCTTCCTTGGTTCAAGTATTTCCCGATACTTCCATCGTTTCGAAGCCAGGCGGATTGGTTGAAAATGTGATTGATACAGCGATGTCTTATTTGGGGACCCCTTATGAATATGGTTCTGACCGCTCAGATCCCTCTTCCTTTGACTGCTCGGATTTCACACATTGGTCTTATCTCTCTGCGCTTGGCATGGATTTGCCGATAGATTCTAGAAGCCAAGCTGCTTATGTAGAAACCTTTTCCAAAAGGAAATATACGGATATTAACCAAGCGCAGCGGGGGGATCTCTTGTTTTTTATCAGCTACCTAGGCAACTCGCCTTCCGATTACCAAGGATTAAATGCGTCCCAGAAAACCATCACCCATACAGGGATTTATTTAGGGGACGGTAAAATCATTCATACGGCCTCGCAGAAAACAGGCGGGGTTCGCATCGATCAAATTTTTGACAATCATCTGCAATACCGCTTTGTTCTTGGCGGGGGAGTCTTGGACTAACCCATAAAAGTGCGGATTTGTACAAACGGGCAGCTGTTTCCCTTCCATCCATTTCGGTATAGAATAAAAGCATTGAAGTGTAGGGAAGGGAGTTAGACCAAGGTATGCATACGATGATGAGCAAGGAACAAAATGGTGTATTTCCAGCTGTATGCTCACTGGATTGTCCGGATCAGTGCGGCTTACTGCTTCATAAAGAAGAAGGCAAGATTGTGAAAATAGAGGGTGACCCGAATCATCCGGTGACTCAGGGAGCCATTTGCAATAAAGTTCGCAATATGGCGGCGAGAATGTATGACGAGAAGCGCCTGCAATATCCGATGAAGCGGGTCGGCCCCAAGGGTGAAGGCAGTCAGTTTGAAAGAATCACTTGGGAAGAAGCGATCACGACGATCACGAGCCGCTGGAAACAGCTGATTGCGGAGAAAGGCCCTGAGTCTATCCTGCCTTACAGCTTTTATGGCAATATGGGGCGAATCGGGACGGAGGGCATGGATCGACGATTCTTTAATCGGATGGGAGCCAGTCGATTGCTGTATGCGATCTGTGAGGCTGCGGGCAGCGAAGGCTATAAGTATACGATGGGGGGCAGCTTCGGCACGGATCCGGAAGATACGGTTCATGCCAAGCTGATCATCATGTGGGGGATCAATGCGGTCAGTACGAACATGCATCAGGTGATGCTCGCTGAGAAGGCGCGCAAAAATGGCGCTCAAATCATCGTGATTGACGCCCATAAGAATCAGACAGGCCGCTGGGCGGACTGGTTTATTCCTATTTTGCCGGGGACGGATGCGGCCTTGGCTCTTGGAATCATGCATATTTTGTTCGCAGAAAATAAGGTTGATGAAGATTTTCTGCACCAGTATACGAAGGGACACGAAGCGCTCAAAGAACATGTGAAGCAGTACGATCCTTCCATGGTATCCACCATTACAGGTGTTCCTGTGGAAGATATTTATCGTCTTGCCCGGCTGTATGGCGATACCGCTCCATCTTTTATCCGCATTGGGAACGGGATTCAGCATCATGATAACGGTGGGATGTGCGTGCGAACCATCGCTTGCCTGCCGGCTTTGACCGGTCAATGGCTGCACCAAGGCGGCGGCGCCATCAAGGGCAATGGCGGCTACTTGGAGCACAATATTCCTGCGTTGCAGCGTCCTGATCTGCGAGAAGGCAATGCTCGTCAAATTAATATGAATCTGCTGGGGAGCGCATTATTGGAGCTTGATCCTCCTATTCATTCGCTGTATGTGTACAATTCCAATCCAGCGTTAGTTGCGCCTCATGCGAATAAGGTGAGAAAGGGGCTTGAGAGGGAAGATGTATTTACCGTTGTGCACGATCTTTTCCTGACAGAAACGGCGAAATACGCAGATATCGTGCTCCCAGCTACCTCTTCCTTCGAAAATACGGACTTTTACCGCTCTTACTGGCATCGATATGTACATTTGCAGCTTCCAGTCATAGCTCCTTATATGGAAAGCAAAGCGAATGTAGACGTATTCCGGCTGTTGGCAGCAGGGATGGGCTATGAAGAGGATGCCTTGCAGGATTCTGACGAAGCGCTGATACGTCAAGCTCTGGATCATCCAGGCAACCCTGCTCTGGCCAATATTACGTACGAAACGCTGCTGGAGAAACAATTCCTGAAGGCAGAGGCGAAGCCGCTATTTCCTGGGGAATTAAAGACGCCAAGCGGAAAGATTGAGCTGTATTCCGAAGAAATGGAGCGCAAGGGTTTTCCTCCGCTTCCAACGTATACACCGCTAGTCGATGAAGGGGATTTGCCGTTTTTGTTTATCCCGGCACCCAATCATAACTTTCTGAATTCAACCTTTGCACATAATGAGAAGCATAGACGCATGGAAAAGACGCCTAAGCTTCATATGAATGAAGCAGATGCGGCCTCCTTAGGGCTCGTGAGCGGTGATTATGCACGTGTATGGAACGACCGGGGCGAGTGTGAGCTGCTTGTTGCAGCAGGAACAGACGTCTTGCCCGGAGTGGTTGTGAGTCAAGGCCTATGGGCGGATGTACCTGGGAAAAAGGCATTGGTCAATTCGCTAACGCCTGATCGTGTGGCGGATATGGGCGGAGGGGCAACGTTTTTCTCAGGGCGCGTGCGCATAGAAAAGAGCAAGTTCACTGAACCATTAGGCGGCTAACCGCATAAGGTAGTTCAGGAGGTGATGACCTATGTCATTGCAGCACAAAGCGCACGCTTGGATCGGAAGGCCAGTAGGTGTATCCCTAAAGGACGGAACGGGCACATCGGGTATTTTGTGCAATATTCAAAGCGGCTCCATCTATGTCATTGAATATTTGTACCATACGCAATTTGCCACCAAACACTACAGATTGGATCAAATTCAAGATATTCTGCCCTTCCCGCACTGTCCGCAGCCGTTGTATTCCCAATAGAAATAGCATGCCTTGCGGCTCTGTTGGTGGCTTGTCGAACCAACGCGAGCGAATTCCAATATCCGAGAGAAGGAACAGCTGTCCAACAAGCCTGCAATTGTGCATCTTTTTTACTCTTGAAGCAGCTTCAAACATTAAATTCCTGCGATAGTGCATGTTTTTGAGGCTTTTTTTGGATGAGAGGTCGGAAAAGACGGAGATACCTGCACAATTGCAGGCATTTTCACTTTTTAATTAGATTTGCCCGAAAATTCCTGTACATTTGCAGGTTTTGTTGCCTACCAATAGTGTCTATGCTGGAGATGCAGTTGTAAACTATTGAGAAATAGTGTTGAAGTCGGACTTCATCGACATCTGCTTATTAGCATCAAAAACTGGATTATGTTACGATACGGAAAACAGATGCTTGGTAGGTGAGCCTATGACATTCGAAGAGATAATGGAGCATTTAGCGCAGTTTGGCAGCGAGCAAACGAAGAAAACATTTTTGCGGCATGGCGCGCAGGAGCCTTTGTATGGGGTGAAAGTGGGCGATCTGAAGAAGCTGGTTAAGGTTGTGAAAAAGGACCGAGAGCTGGCGCTCGCACTCTACGCTTCAGGCAATACGGATGCGATGTATTTGGCGGGGCTCTCTATCGATCCCAAAACGATGACAAAAGATGAGCTTCAGCTTTGGGCAAGACAAGCCTATTGGTACATGCTGACCGAATATACCGTAGCGGGAGTGGCGGCAGAAAGCAGCAGCGCGCTGGAGCTAGCCCGTGAATGGCTGCAATCTCCGAATGAATTGCTGGCTACTTGCGGCTGGAGTACCTATGCCAATTATATTAGTGTGACACCGGATGAGAAGCTTGATCTTCACGAGATTGCAGGTTTGTTGGAGCAGGTAAGGACCACGATTCATACAGAACGAAACCGGGTAAGATATACCATGAACAGCTTCGTCATTATCGTAGGAACGTATTGCGAACCGCTTTCCAAACTTGCCATCGAAGTGGCGGCTGAGATTGGCAGCGTACAGGTGGCCGTCGGCCAAACAGCGTGCAAAGTACCTCTAGCTAGTGCATATATTCACAAAGTAGAGGCAATGGGCAGAATCGGAAAGAAGAAAAAGACGTGCATTTGCTAAAATAAGAGGCTATGACGTAACGGTGAAGCATGCCGCGATGTCATAGCCTTTTTGACCACAAGGGGGGGATACATTTAAGGTTCCCGATAAAACCTACCTCCAAACGATTCTCATAAATCTCACCGAGAAATAAAGGGAAGTTCTTTCTCTTGAAGAAAACTAGACACAAGAAAATCAACGATCCAAGGAGTGATCAAGATAGATAACAACTTGTATATCACAATCGCTATAAAGCTCGTTGTCGCTTTGATCGGACTATTGATCATGACTCGGCTTCTGGGGAAGAAAGAGATTTCCCAATTGACAGCTTTTGATTTTGTCTCTTCCTTAATGCTGAGTGAATTAGTAGGGAATACGATTTATGATCCTGAGGTGCATCTCAGCCATCTTGTTTTTGCTTTAGTTGTTTGGACGCTGCTGGCGCTAGGCTTGGAGAAGTTTATTGCTTCCATGCCATGGCTTTCTCGCTATGCGGCTGGAACACCTGATCTAGTCATCCGCGATGGGGTGATTGATTTCAAGGCGATGAAACGCAATAACCTTGATTTTGCACAATTGGGCATGCTGCTGCGTGAAAACAATGTGTTCTCCCTGCGGGAAGTCGCCTATGCTCTGTTCGAGACGAACGGCAGTATCAGTGTGCTGCGCCAAAAGGACCCGGACAGCTTAAGCGGTGATGCCAAAGCGCAGCAGACCAAAGTGTGCCTTCCCGAAAGCATCATTGAGAACGGCAGCATCAACGAAGACGCATTGAGACGTCTCGGGCGCGATGTCCAGTGGCTGCAGCAGCTTTTGCAGCTTAGCGGTATCGCGCATCATGAGCGAGTGCTTTATGCGGAATGGTCGGACGCCAGCGGCCTTTTTTATCAATTGAAGTAGCGTTGCTGCTTGGGAATGCTACGTGAGTGAGTGAGTGAGTGAGTGAGTGAGTGAGTGAGTGAGTGAGTGAGGACTGCTGGTATTGGTGCGAGCTGAGCGGGAGATGGTGGTTTAAGCGAGCGAGCCTGCTTTTTTGGCAGTCTCGGACCGAGGCTGAGCGGGGAAGGCCGGTTTCCGCAAGCCCGCCCGCCCTCTCGGCAGTCTCACAGCCGACTGCCAAAAACACACATAAAAAAACCTAGCCATCGGCTAGGTCCATCTATCTTCATCTATCTTCATCTAATTCCATCTATCTCATAATTAACGATTATCAATTTTCTCCGGATATAGATCGTGGTTCATCAAGCGGTGCTCCGCCATCGCTTCGAACTTCGTGCCTGGCTGACCCCAGTTGCAGTAAGGATCAATAGAAATGCCGCCGCGCGGTGTGAATTTCCCCCACACTTCGATATACCGAGGGTCCATGAGAGCAATCAGATCATTCATAATAATATTGACACAATCTTCATGGAAATCGCCGTGATTTCGGAAGCTGAACAAGTACAGCTTAAGGGATTTACTCTCCACCATTTTGATATTCGGAATATAGGAAATGTAGAGAGTGGCGAAATCAGGCTGCCCGGTCACAGGACACAAGCTGGTAAACTCGGGAAAATTAAATTTCACAAAGTAATCTCGGTTCGGATGTTTGTTATCAAAAGCTTCCAACACCGCAGGGTTATAGCTGAAAACATACTGAGTTCCTTGATTGCCCAAAAGGGTAATCTCTTTCAAATCTTCATTGCTTCTTCCAGCTGACATGGGTAAATCCTCATTTCATAGTTTTTTAGAGAGGGAGTTTGCGAACCTCTTCTACGAGCAGGTAAGGTCCGCTCCTAGAGATGACTTCCTTTTTCATAAAAAATGTATCATATACAGGGAGAAAATGCATCTAGTATACAGCTGGGATTTCGTGGAGGCTGCCTTGTAGATAAGACAGAATACAGGTAGAATAAACAAATATATGTGACTATCGAGATGGAGGGTAACAAGTTTGAAAGCCTATCATGAGCTATTGCAAGATATACTTGCCAATGGGACAAAAAAGGAAGATCGCACAGGAACAGGGACGATTTCTGTTTTTGGTAGACAGATGCGCTTTGATTTGTCCGAAGGTTTTCCTTTGGTAACAACGAAAAGAGTGCCTTTTCGCTTAATTGCCAGTGAACTGCTTTGGTTTATTAAAGGAGATACGAATATTCGCTACTTGCTGCAGCATAACAACCATATCTGGAACGAGTGGGCGTTTAAGAAGTGGGTAGAAAGTGCTGATTATCAAGGGCCTGATATGAGCAACTTTGGTTTGCGTTCTCAGCAGGACGAAGGCTTCAAGCTTCAATACGAGGAGCAGATGGCTGATTTCGTCAAAAGGGTGCTGGAGGACGAGCGATTTGCTGAGCAATACGGAGAACTTGGCGATGTGTATGGGAAACAGTGGCGTGATTGGACGACAAGAGAGGGAGGTACGATTGATCAGCTAAAAGAAGTGATTCACATGATCAAAACGAACCCGGATTCTCGCCGTCTGATTGTATCTGCCTGGAATCCAGAGGACGTGCCGAGCATGGCTCTTCCGCCTTGTCACACGATGTTTCAATTCTATGTAGCGGAGGGCAGGCTATCCTGCCAGCTGTATCAACGTAGTGCGGATACGTTTCTGGGAATTCCTTTTAACATTGCCGGTTATGCGTTGCTGACGCATTTGATCGCTCAAGAATGCGGATTAGGAGTTGGAGAATTCGTACATACGATTGGCGATGCTCATATTTATACAAACCATATGGAGCAAATTCAAACGCTGCTGGCTCGTGAGCCACGACAACTGCCAACACTTAAGCTCAATCAGAATGTCGCTTCTGTTTTTGATTTTGATGTCAGCGATATCGAAATGATTGGCTACAATCCGCATCCTACTATTAAAGCGCCTGTAGCCGTATAAACATCTGAAAATAGGAGGGCTGAATGGATGAGTATTTCATTTATCTTTGCCATGGATCGCAATCGGGCAATCGGTTTGAATAATGCATTGCCTTGGTATTTGCCGGCCGATCTAAAGTTTTTCAAGGCAGTCACCTTAGGACACCCGATTCTAATGGGACGCAAAACGTACGATTCCATCGGCAAGCCGCTTCCCGGAAGGCGCAACATCATTCTCACACAGAATCCAGCATTTGAGGCTGAGGGTTGTGAGGTGGTTCATTCCGTACAGGAAGCAGTGGAAGCCTTCCAAGATCAGGAGCTGTTCGTCATTGGCGGCGCCGAAATCTTCCGCTTATTCTCGGAGGCTGTTAACCGCATGTACATTACATTCATCGAGCACGAGTTTGAAGCGGACACCTACTTCTCGGAGTTGGATCTGAGCCAGTGGAGCCTTCAATCCAGCGAGCAAGGCGAACGCAATGAGAAGAATACGTACGAATACTATTTCAGAATATATGAGAAAAAATAAAAAACTGAGCTCGAGGGGGAAACAAGTTGGCTTCCCCGAGGGCTCAGTTTTTTTGTTGTATGAGGAGGCAGCTTAGCCGCGTAGAGATTAGGTGGGAACGCACAGCGAAGCCGTCGGGGATCTCCCCAGCATGCGTGCCGACTGGAATTCCCCAGCCGGCCCAACAAACAAAAAACCGCAGGGAGCAAGCCCAACGGTTTCCATATTATCTACGTTTTTTGGTCAGTGATACGAGCAAAGATAAGGCGCCGAGCACCACGGCTGCAATTGACAAGTACAAGGAGGTGTTCGAGGACGAGCCAGCTCCACTGCTTGTCGCAGCTGCACCAGCTGTTACCTGACCGTGACTATCTGTCACAGCGCCAGCTGCTGCTTTGGTTTTCACAGTTGTAACGGAAGCGGGCTTGTCCGAGCCATCTGCCCCAACCCATTCCACAACACTGCCATCTTTATAGGTTTGGTAAGCTTTCCATACGATTTGCGTCGCAGCGTCGGCTACCTTGCCTTGCATGCTGAAATCTCCGAATTCTGTGCTCGTCAGTCCATCCCCGGATGCTTTCCAAGTAACTCCGGTGATTTTACCCGCGGCGTCTTTAGCAATTTCATAGGTCCAGCCAGCTTTTGGCTCGAATCGTGAAATAGCTACGGAATCAATCGGGAATTTCACTTCTACTTTCGTGGTAGGTATATCTTTCTCGGAAGGCACGCGAACTGTGAATTTCTCATAGCTGCCTTGTGTAGCTTCCTTCGGATAAACGACAACATGGGCACTTGCAATACCTGCAAGCAGCATTGAAGTGATAAGCAAAATACCTGTATGAAGCATAACTTTTTTGAACATGTGATGGTGTTCCCCTTTCGAATCAACTCTTCTCATGTTGTCCATGTTACCTGATCGGTAAGCGTAAGAGTATGACTCGAGTGGGCTATTTTTTCGACTAGTTTTGTCCTTTTCGTGTCATTCCGTGCTTGATGGCGAAGCCTGTGAGTTGGACACGATTCTCAAGTTCCAGTTTATCTAAAATATTTTTCATATGATTTTTAACCGTATGTTCGGAAATCAACAGCTTCTCTGCAATCTGCCGATTGTTATCCCCTTGGGCAACATAAGACGTAATTTCTTGCTCACGAGAGGTTAACATGCTGGGCGTTGGGCCTTCCGTATAGGCTCCTAGGGGTGCACGAAACCGCTGGAAAAGCTTGTCAGCCATCCCTCGGGCGGCCTCTGAATGATCGTCGAGAAGCGCGCGCAAGTAGGTGAGCCATTCATCCGGATCCATATTTTTAAGCAAATATCCTTGAGCACCGAATTGCAGCGCAGTAAAGAGATCAGCGACATCGTCGGAGACAGTGAGCATGATAATGCGAATCGCTCCATATTGCTGCTTAATGCGGCGTGTAGCTTCTAATCCATCCATCGGTGACATGTGAATATCCATTAGAACTACCTCCGGCGCAACTTCTCCGCACAAAAGCAAGGCTTCTTCTCCACTGCTGGCTTCCCCCACAATATAAAAATCAGAAGCCGGCTCAAGCATGCTGCGGATCGCTTTCCTAGCCAGCGGATGATCGTCCACGATGAGCACACGAAACGGTTGGTCGTGCGGCATTACTCACTCCTCCTATCTCCACGTACAACCAGCGAAGTACCGGTTCCCGCTGTTTCTGGGTCCTTCGTGGTAAGTTCGAAGGCTGCATCAAGTTCAGCTGCACGTTTTTGCATCAGCTCAATGCCGTACTTTTTGCTCTTTTCACCATGCAGCTGCAAGCCGCAGCCGTTATCCGTAATGTGCAGCAGCCAAGAATCTGGCTGAGCTTTCAGTACAATCGTGGCTTCTGTTGCCTGTGAATGCTTGCGAATGTTAGTGAAGGCTTCCTGAATGATACCGAAGAGCTGAACCTCTTCAGCAGCAGAGAAGTGATGCACTTCAATTTGCAGCTTTTCCTGAAGCTCGATGCCGGTTACCAATTGCCAATCTTTCAGGAATTTGTGGATGCGTTGTTCCAGGCCGGTTCCTTCTTCGGGAGGTGTCCGCAGATTGAAGATAGCCTGCCGAAGGGAATTGTCGATTTCAGAAACAGCGGCTTTCGCTTCCTCTATATCACCCTGCTTCAGCTTCACATTCAGGAAGAAAAGGGTTTGAGCCAAATCATCGTGCAGCTCTCGGGCCAGCCGTTCGCGTTCTTCATAGACCGCCCTGCGGGCTTCACCCATGGTTACCTTCTCATTGCTCCGTTCAATACTTTCAAACATCCAAGAAGCGAACAAGTAGGAGAGCAGCAAAGTAATGACCGTAATTAAGAAATTACCGGCTTCCATCGTTAAATAATTGAGCAGAAATTCATGGCGAATATATTCGAATCCACCGATGATAATGACGGGAATGAATATCGTAAATAGCTTAAAAACACGAAGAGACATCGGGTATACCAACTCCTTTTTATACACAAACTTTGGAACGGATTCTATTATAGCAGAGAAGTGTTAGATATCTTCACAAAAATATAAACGAGGTACTTCTCAAATCATGCACACGTGTGCTACATTATTACTAAATCGTGTCACGAATTGAAGGGATGGTGTTACACATATGTTGAAATCAATCCTGCAGCAGAAAAAAAGCTGGGGTGGATATTTTGCTTTTATCGCACTTTTACATATTATTGGGCTAATTGGATTGTACAGTGTGGCTAAAACTTCGCCTGCTTTTTGGGGAATTGGACTTCTCGCCTATACACTAGGGATGCGGCATGCGTTCGACGTTGATCATATTGCGGCAATTGACAACACAGTTCGTAAACTTGTTCAGCAGAAGCGGAATCCATTAGGTGTTGGTTTCTATTTCTCGCTTGGACATTCCTCGGTCGTATTTATCATGGCGATTGTGACGGCATTTTCCGTGCAATGGGCAGAGCGTGAGCTTCCTTGGCTGCAGCGTTATGGCGGCGTTATCGGCGCTTCGGTATCTGGACTTTTTCTTGTTTTAATTGGTGTGCTGAATTTAATTATCCTCATTAGTTTGTATAAAATGTTCCTGAAGTCCCGCGGCAAGTCGGCCGATGATAAGGAATTTGAAGAGCTGCTGGAGTCCCGCGGTTTCATCACTCGTATGATCAAGCCGCTATTTTCTTTCATAGGCAAAAGCTGGCATGTATATCCGTTAGGTTTTCTCTTCGGCCTTGGTTTTGACACAGCGAGTGAAATCGCCCTGCTTGCGATCTCGGCTCATGCGGCCAAAGAAGCGATCCCCTTCATCGGAGTTATCTCGCTTCCCTTGCTGTTCGCAGCGGGAATGAGCCTTTTTGATACAGCAGACGGCATGTTTATGACCAAAGCTTACAAATGGGCTTTCCATACGCCTGTGCGCAAGCTGTACTACAATTTGACCGTAACTGCTTTGGCTGTCATAGCTGCGCTCATTATTGGCGTAATTGAACTAGGGCAAGTGCTTTCAGAAGAATTCGGCATGGAAGGTACATTCTGGACTTGGCTGCAGGACATTGATTTCGGAACGCTGGGTTATATCTTGGTCGCTTTGTTCATTGTGGCGTGGATTATTTCTGTAGCTGTATGGAAAGGAATGAAGATTGAAGAACGCTGGAGCGCAAAAGTTTGACCCATCACGGCGGCCTCGGGATTGCTCTGGGGCTGCCTTTTTTTGTCATGGTGAACATTGGAATATGAATTTTTTCTAAAGGTTATCCTAGAAAAAAGGATTTTGCCGAAAAACGTTGAATGTAGTCTGTCTGATATTTGATACCATTTAAAGAAAGTAGGACTTATATGATTGAGTTTAAACATCTTTCCAAAGTATATCCTAACGGAACGGTTGGATTGAATGACATTAACCTGACTATTCACCCCGGCGAATTCGTTGTTATTGTTGGTTTATCGGGGGCAGGCAAATCGACACTATTGCGTTCCATTAATCGTTTGCATGAAACGACAGATGGTGAAATATTAATCGACGGGAAATCGATTACGAAGGCGAACGGTGCAGGATTGCGTCGCATGCGCAGAGATATCGGAATGATTTTCCAAACCTTTAATCTAGTCAAACGTTCAACCGTTATTCGTAACGTTCTTTCCGGTCGAGTTGGTTATCACTCTACGCTGCGTACAGTATTCGGTTTGTTTCCAAAAGAAGATATCGAACTTTCCCTGAAAGCACTGGAACGTGTCAACATTCGGGAGAAAGCTTATTCACGCGCCGATGAATTGTCCGGCGGTCAACAGCAGCGGGTATCAATCGCCAGAGCTCTGGCGCAAGAGGCCAAAATCATTTTGGCAGACGAACCCGTAGCCTCCCTTGATCCTCTGACGACAAGACAAGTTATGGACGACCTGAAGCGCATCAATAAAGATTTAGGGATAACAACCGTTGTTAACCTCCACTTTATCGACTTGGCTCGTGAGTATGCAACACGCATTATTGGACTTCGTGCAGGTAAAGTCGTGTACGACGGACCTGTTGCCGAAGCGACGGATGATGTTTTCTCAGAGATTTATGGCCGCGCCATTAAGAAAGATGAGCTGTTGGGGGTGCAGGAGGGATGAGTGCAACGACCGTCAAGAAACCAACGACCGTCAATAAACCTCCTCGTACGAAGTTTTATCTCATTATTGTCATTATGGTGCTTTTCCTGATTGGAAGCATTTATCAGACGGATGCGACACTGAGCAAGCTCGTGACAGGGACACCTGAGATTCTTAAATTTATTGGTGAAATGTTCCCGCCAGACTGGCTGTTTTTTGCTGATATTTGGAAGCCGATGGCGCAGACCCTGCAAATGTCCATTATTGGTACGGTTGTAGGCGCGTTGTTTGCTTACCCGATGGCTCTGCTTGCTGCACGAAATGTAACGACATCACCTTGGTTATATTATCCGGCTAGATTCATTATGAATTTAATCCGTACGATTCCGGACTTGCTATACGCCGCTTTGTTTGCTGTATTAGTAGGCTTTGGTCCAACGGCGGGTACTTTGGCCTTGATTTTCTTTACCTTCGGTATCTTATCCAAGCTTTCCTATGAATCAACCGAAGCGATTGATCCGGGACCCCTTGAAGCGATGACCGCTGTTGGTGCTAACAAGCTTAAGCTGATTCGTTTCGGTGTTATCCCTCAAGTTGCGCCAACGTACTTAGCTCATTTATTGTACACCTTTGAAGTCAGTATCCGCGCCTCGGCCATTCTTGGTTTAGTTGGAGCCGGTGGAATCGGCTTGCTGCTCAAAAACACACTCGATCTGTTCCGCTACGATCAGTCCTGTGCAATCGTTATTTATACGTTATTAGTAGTCGTTATTATCGACTTGGTGAGCACGCGTTTCCGTTCCTATTTGTTAAAAGGCAGTGCAAAGCCGATGTCCGAAACTCGCGCGCGCACTTACAAAATTGTTGGTTGGTTAGCGCTCATTGCCCTATTTGTCTGGGCGCTGACAGGCCTTGAACTAACTGGTTTCCAACCGACGACTTGGATTTTAACGAAGGCGATGTTTACAGGATTATTTCATCCGGATTGGGCTTATGTGTACATTCCGGAAGGGGAAGACTTGCTTCGTTCCCTGCTCGAAACGTTATCCATTTCGTATCTGGGCAACTTCGTCTCAGCCATTGTCTGCTTGCCGTTCGCTTTCTGGGCAGCAGCCAACATGAGTCGTTTCCGCGCCGTATCAGGAACAGGGAAATTGTTCCTCAGCGTCGTGCGGACAATTCCAGAGATCATTATGGCTTTGATCTTTATCAAAGCTGTCGGGCCCAATGCTTATGCGGGGGTTATGGCTTTAGGCTTGCACTCCGTGGGGATGTTGGGCAAGCTCTACGCCGAGGCCATCGAAAACATGGACATGGGTCCTTCCGAGGCCATGACCGCCGTTGGCGCGAACATCTGGCAGCGGATGGCTTACGCCGTTATTCCGCAGGTTATCCCGGACTTCATCTCGTATACGTTGTATCGTTTTGAGATTAACGTGCGTTCGGCGACTTTGCTCGGGATCATTGGTGCGGGCGGGATCGGTACTCCGCTGATCTTCGCGCTTAATGCGAGACAGTGGCCGCGTGTCGGTATCATCCTGATCGGTATTATCGTTACCGTATCGATCATTGATTACATTTCGGGAACGCTTCGTAAACGAATCGTATAAGGGAAATGAAAAACAGACGTCGCTTTTGCGGCGTCTGTTTTTTTGTTTTGGCGGGGGATGCCGCGGATGGGAGACGGCCAATGGAAGGCGGGCTCCGCAGGCGCCAGCGGCAGCCCCTTGAGCTGAGCCAGCCAAAAAGGCAGTCTCAGCGCACTCCGCCAGCGCGCTACTCCCTAGTCCCACTCCAGCCTCCCTAAGAAGCGCCAGCAGGGATTCTCAGCCTCCAAATTGTCCAATGGTAAATTGGGACAGGCGGCTTAGTTTCACACGCGCCCGTGGGCTCCTAGGCGCTGTGGCTGATTTTCGAGTGGGATGCCAGCGGTTGAGCTTGCAGGCTCCAATACCTCAATTTGCTCAATAAGCTCTATAGGAATCAAAACGTTGCTTATTTTCAGTAATTGAAATTGTTGATAATAATGTGTAATCACGCCTTGGATGTTATCCTTTCCGATCCGGATGGAGACTTCTGTTTTATGGTTGATCAGCATTTCGAACATTCCATTCACCTCACTGTGGATTATGACACGTCCCAGACGTGCCACATTCATGGTATGCGTGGAAGCGGCAAAGTAGAATGTGAGAAAAAACCTCAAAAAAAACACCCCATCCCGACTCCGAAGAGTAGAAGATGAGGTGTTGTGTCAGAAAGGCTTATTTCAAGCCCATTTCTTTGTTTACGCTGCGAACGATATCGAATTTGGAATCGTCAGTTGCCACGTACCCTTTGTGGGAGTAAACGTCAAAGATAACTTTTTGACCTTCAGGATCGTTGCCGATCGCGATGAAAGCATCCGTGATTTTCTTTTTCCAAGTAGGGTCCATATCGGAGCGAACAGCGATTGTATCGTTTGGAATTTTATCGGAGAAAGCAAGGATACGCGTTTGTTTGAATACATCTGGGTAATCTTTCGTCATGTTAGCACGAATATCCTGGAACACGCCTACAGCGTCAACTTGACCGTTGAGAAGAGCGATAATCGCTTTGTCATGACCTTGGAATTGAACGCCTGTTACGTCTTTAACCGGGTCAACGCCAGCTTTTTTCAACACGAAGCCTGGGTATACGTAACCAGCTGCGGAAGTAACACCTTGCCAGCCGATTTTCTTGCCTTTCAGATCAGCAACGCTTTTGATAGGAGAATCAGCTTTAACAACGATTTCGGATTTGTAGAAATCAACAAGATCTTTCGTTGGTTGGCCAGTTGCATCGTCAACACCTAGACGTGTTGCTTGAGCAATCAAATCAGCGGCTTTACGGTTGTCATGAGCAACAACATAGTTGCTTGGCGGCAAGAAGCCGATATCAACTTGTTTGGAAGCCATAGCTTCGATAACGACGTTGTAATCCGTGGATACGGAAACTTTAACGGGGATACCCAATTTATCGGCAAGCAATTTCTCAAGCGGCTTTGCTTTAGCTTCTAATGTTTCAGCATTTTGGGAAGGAACGAATTGTACTTTAAGCTCCTTAGGAACGAAACCTGCAGCAGCCGGAGTAGCTGTAGCGGCAGTAGTCGCTTTAGCTGTTGAGGAAGCAGCTGGAGTCTCCTCTTTCTTTGCGCAACCTGCAAGAGCAGTAGCAGCAACCAACATGGACAAACTGATAACCGTAAACTTTTTAATCATCTCTTTTTGACCTCCGTTTAAATATTAATTTTTACATATCTTGTACTATAACATTAACATAAAAGATATGGAAGATAGTGTGAAGTATTTGTTAAACTAACAAGAGCTATGTATATAGAAACAATTTCCAAAGTGAGGTGATTGCGATTACACGCCTGTATATCCTGTCGATAGATGACGTTTCCTTCCTATCTGTGGAGGAACTTCTTCCATTAGTCTCAGAGGAGAAGCGGACGAAGCTGCGAAAATTCCACCGCCAAGAGGACCTGCTGCGTGGTCTCTGGGCTGATTTGCTGCTGCGCAAATTAATAATAGAGAACTTGCAGCTTCCAAATTCGCAAATTACATTTGAATATGGCGCTTATGGCAAGCCGCGGCTCTGCGGGAATCATCCATTTCATTATAATATATCTCATTCCGGCAAGTGGGTGGCCTGTATTTTGGATAGTCAGCCTGTTGGTGTGGATGTGGAGCATATGCAAGCTTTCGATGAGTCGCTGGTTCGTACTTTGTTTGCGGAGGAGGAATACCGCTATATCATGGAGGAAGCGGACAGTCGGCTAAGACAGCTCCGTTTCTATCAACTTTGGACGGCCAAAGAGAGCTATATGAAGGCCATCGACCTAGGGCTAAGCCTTCCTTTGCATACGTTCTCTGTGATCACGCCAGAGGGGGTGGAGGGGGCCAAACGTATTCAAGGCGAGGAATGGTTCCTGAAATCGCATCCCATCGACCCGGCATATAGCTTAACTTCATGTTCCAAATCATTGGCAAATTGGGAATACGTAGAAGCAGCCAAACCTTCTCAAATATTGGAAATTCTGAGGTCTGTCTCTAGTTGACAGGCCTTATTTAATTATGCTACCTTCAATTTGATAATGATTATCATTTTCATAAAAGAGGGAGTTGTTCATATGTCTACTGCTCTTTCGATAGATATGTCAACGAATAAAGATAGGCTGGCTGTTTTGGACGATCTTTGGGTCAAGGTTCGTTCCGCACGCTGGCTGCATGAGGGATATATGGCACCACAGCTCATTTCTTCCTATTATTTAATCGTCGTTAAGCAGGCAGACGGTCTGCTGACCTTGGATCTGGCAACGTATCGTTTGCAGCAAGATGTGGCATACGTCGCTTCACCTGGTCAGACGATCGGCATCTGCGAGGAAAATGGGAAAAAGCCTGACGTCTATATCATCGAATTTGATGTTCATCTGGATGGGCATGGGAATGCTGTATTTCCTCTGTCCGGTGAGATTTCCATACATATTGAGAATGCAATGTTGATGTTGTGCGAGCAGTTGTGCAATTGCTGCCGGAGTGAGACGGCTATGGAACGATTTCGCGGGCAATCGCTTTTTCAAGAGCTGCTGTATTGGATTATGAATCATCTCAGGCAGCAGACCAGACCGGATTCCCGCGCTGCGATGGACCGCACGAAGGCCTATATCGACAACCATTATCACGAGGGCATTGCCATCGAGCAATTAGCCCGCATGGCAGAAATCAGTCCCAAATATTATGTTAATTTGTTTAAGAAAACATATGGCAAAACAGCCATCGACTACTTGACGGAAGTCCGCGTTAACATGGCGAAGCAGTTGATGGTCCAGTCTGATGTCCGCTTGCGGGAGATTGCTTTTCAGGTCGGATATAATGATGAGTTTTATTTCAGCCGTATGTTCAAAAAAGAGGTCGGCGTTTCGCCAACCATTTATCTCAAGAACCGCAGACTTCGCATTGCGGCCTACACGGCGCCGATTCTTGGGCAGCTTCTCGCGCTCAAAATCGTGCCATATGCTGCGCCGCTGCACCCCAAGTGGACGTCTTATTACTACAACAAATATCGTACAGATATTCCACTGCATCTAAGCGGCTACCGTTACAACGAAGATTGGGAGATCAAGGTAGAAGCGCTTGCTCAGAGTCAAGTAGACTGCATTATTTGCACGGATCAACTGCATCCTTTGGAAAAGGAACGACTGGAACGGATTGCGCCCGTCCATATCATTCCCTTGTATGAGACTACGTGGCGGGAGCAGCTTCTTCTGACTGCTCAGATTGTCGGTGCCTCCGATGAAGCAGAGTCTTGGTTGAGCAGCTACAATCGCAATGTGAAGCATGTACGAGAACGTCTTCATGACAAATTAAAGCAAGAAAAGCTGCTGGTGATTAGCCAGTTCAAGGATTCCTATCACATCTTCCCGACACGGGGGATGCGCGAGGTTGTTTATGAGGACTTGCAGATGCACGCGCCGCTAAGCACCGGAAGCTACCATGATGGGCAGGGCTTGAATCTGGAAGAGCTTGCTTCCTTTGAGGCCGATCATATTTTGCTTAACATTTGCCAAGAAACAGAAACTTTGCATCACTGGGAACGTGTACAGAGCTCAGAGCTATGGCAAAACCTGGAGGCTGTGCGGAAAAATAAAGTCCACTTGATTTCGTCTGACCCTTGGAGGGAGTACTCTGCTTACGCCAGTGAACGGATGATAATAGATCTAAATGCGCAGTTATGTGGAAATCGTACATAATAATTTCTGGATTTTGTCCATGTTCGCTGGGGGCGTCGTCCCCTATAATTTGATGAGAATTGTTATCAATTGAATGGGTTGAGAGGGGTTTAGATAAAGTGAAGAAATTATGGACACTTAGTATTTCGACGGCGGTTTTGCTGGGATTAACGGCATGTGGAGGCAAGGGGGCACCTGCTCCGGCTGCGGCAACAACAACCCCAGTAAGCAGCACGGCAGCTGCAACCGCTGCTCCGCAAGCTGCAGCATCAGGCCCGAGAGTGATTAAATATGGCGGCAAAGAATATACAGTTCCTGCTAAAGCAGAACGAGTGGTCATCACGGGCGCGTTCGAATCCATGGAAGATGCGCTGCTGCTGGACGTTAAACCGGTTGGCGCGATTACAGTCGGCGGCAAGTTCCCGCCGTTGTTTGCGTCGATTACGGACAAAGCAGAAGGTGTAGGAGAGAAGGCGCAGCCGAATCTGGAGACGATTTTGAAGCTCAAGCCGGACGTTATTCTGATGAGCACAAAGTTCCCTGCAGAGACGATTGAGAAAATCGGCAAAATCGCCACAACGATTCCCGTATCCCATATCTCGACGGATTGGGAGAACAATCTTTCATTGTTGGGAGATTTGACTGGCAAGCAAGACAAAGCGAAGCAAGTGCTGGATACGTACAAGAAGGATGCGAAGGCGCTGAAAGATAAAATCGGTCCTGTGTTGAAGGATAAAAAGGTGCTGGCTCTGCGCGTGCGCGCAGGCAGCATGTTCATCTACCCAGAGGATGTTTTCTTCAACCCGTCCATCTATGCAGAGCTTGGCGCTGCGGTTCCTAACGAAGTGAAGCAAGCTAAAGCGCAGCAAAACATTTCACTTGAGAAGCTTTCCGAAATAAATCCGGATTACCTGTTCATCCAGTTCTCTGAAGATGAGAACAAGGAGACACCGAAGGTTTTTGAAGAGCTGAAAAACAATCCAATTTTCAAAAGCATCAATGCAGTGAAAAATGATCAGCTGTATACCAACGTAGTAGATCCATTGACGCAAGGCGGAACGGCATACAGTAAAATTAAATTTCTAGAAGCGCTTAACAAAAGCAAACTAGTTCAAGCAAAGTGAGTGTATTGTTATGAAACTGAGGATTCCGGGCCATACGCTTATCTTGGGGGCGGCGCCGTTCGCCGTGATATTCACAATGATACTTTCGATTGTGTATGGCGCCAAAAACATTGATATCAGCAGCATCGTTCAGGCGTTTGTTCATTTTGACGCAGGGAATGTGGATCATCAGATTATTACACACTCGAGGCTGCCCAGGGTTACAGGAGCGCTGTTAGTCGGCGCTTTTCTGGCTGTATCGGGAGCTCTTATGCAGGGGATGACCAGAAATGATCTGGCATCCCCTTCCATTATGGGCATCACGGATGGTTCTGCCTTTGCTGTAACGATTTGTATGGTCTTAGCGCCCTATGCTTCATCCATGATGATGATGGTATCTTCCTTTGCTGGTTCAGCGCTCAGCATCGTGCTCGTGTTCGGTCTGGCTTCCTTATTGCCTGGGGGACTTTCTCCCGTACGCCTTGCGATACTAGGGACGCTGATTGGCACGTTTTTAAGCAGCGTATCTGCTGCAATCGCCATGTATTTTCAGGTATCACAAAATATCAGCTTCTGGTACAACGCTCGTCTGCATCAGCTGGACCCCAAGCTAATTATGCTGGCGGTTCCTTTTGCTGTTGTTGGTCTGGTGATGGCGATTTGGATATCCAAATCCATTACTATTTTCTCTCTGGGAGAGGAGATGGCGGTCTCACTGGGACAGCGGACGACGCTTGTGAAAATAGCGGCAACACTTAGTGTTATTTTACTTACGGGCATTTCGGTGGCGATTGCTGGCAAAATCGGCTTTGTCGGGCTTATCGTTCCTCATATCACACGTTTTCTTACAGGACTTGACTACAAATGGATTATCCCTTGTTCAGCGGTCATTGGCGGCGTCTTCCTGGCGCTCTGTGACGTGCTCAGCAGGTTCTTGAATTATCCGTTCGAGATGCCAATTGGAGTGGTTACCGCCCTGATTGGAGTGCCTTACTTCCTGTACCTGATTCGGAAACGAGGAGGGGATTCTCATCGCTAGAACATCAACTAGGCAGTTCGTTCTGACCGTCATCATCGGCGTTGGACTGATCCTGCTGACGGCCTATATTTCATTGACGAACGGCGCTTTTGACATTACGCTGCGTGATATTGCGCGTACGCTGCTGCGCATTCAACCCCAGCATGATTTTGATCTTGTTATCTTCGAATTCCGTCTTCCGCGGATTGTTATTGCGGTTCTTGTTGGCATGGGACTGGGAATGGCGGGAGCGGTCGTTCAGAGCCTGACGCGCAATAATTTGGCTGATCCAGGAATTTTGGGCATTAATGCCGGGGCTGGCATGGCAATGGTGATCTTTCTTTTCTTTTATCAAGGTAAAATGAAAGGTACTAGCTGGACCTCGATTTTGGCGATGCCTTTGATCGGCTTGATTGGCGGGTTGGGAGCAGCTCTTCTTATTTACCTGTTTTCTTGGAAAAACAGTCGCCTAGAATCGCAGCGGTTGCTGCTGACAGGAATCGCGATCGCTTCCGGATTAACGGCAGTTACGCTATTTATCACGTTGAAGATGAACGCCAAAGACTTTGAAATGGCAGCAGTATGGGCTTCAGGCAGCATTTATAATGCCAATTGGAAATATATCTTGTCGATACTCCCTTGGTTAGTGCTGCTCATCCCTATTCTGGTGTCGCGATCTCGCATTTTGGACGTTTTCCAGCTAAAAGAGGACACGGTCCGCAGCTTGGGCGTAACCGTGGAGAAACAACAAGCGCTCCTGCTGCTCAGCAGCATCGGAATCGTAAGCGCATGCGTCTCCGTTTCCGGCGGTATCGGTTTTATCGGGCTCATGTCCCCGCACATTGCTCGCCGCCTTGTCGGCATCGCTCATAAGCGGCTGCTGCCGGTATGTGCGATTGTTGGAGCTCTGCTCGTGATCGTTTCCGACTTCATCGCCAAGACGTTGTTTGCGCCGGCTGAGCTGCCCGTTGGCGTCGTAATTGCCATCATCGGTGTGCCGTATTTTGTGTGGCTGCTGTATCGGAACAAGCACAAGCAATAAAAGATATTCGCAGACATGCAAGCTGCAAGGGAAGTCTGCAGCTTCAAATGTCTGTAAATTATCCATTCTCCAACAAGGATATCGTTCATGGTACAGATAGCAGGCTACCTTTATAATCGACGATGAGAATTATTATCAATGAAAGACTATGTTAAAAATAGTTCAAACATGGAAGGAGAGGGAAAACGAAACATGATTCCTTTAGGCAACGAGACTACCTCTTATCAAGCTGCGGCTCAGAATCGCCACGAGGCGTTTTCTTTGCCGAATACACAGCAGTTCCTCCTTCATTCGGAGGCAAAAGAGCGGCCATATCGCATCTTAGTCGCTACGCCAACGCAAGAGGCCCCACCCCTCGGATTCCCGGTTATTTATTTGCTGGACGCCAATGCGCTGTTCGGTACGATCGTCGAAGCGATGCGCGTTCAAGGCAGAAGATCGGAGAAGACGGGGGTGTATCCTGCCATCATTGTCGGAATCGGGTATCCGACGGATGAACCGTTCGATGATTCCCGTTATTATGATTTCACCATGCCGACATCGGATGAAGTTTTACAAACTTTGCCTGTCAGGAATAAAGATCATGTGTGGCCAAAGCTTGGCGGTGCGGAGGATTTCCGAGCTTTCATTGAGCAGGAATTAAAACCCCGGATCGAGCGTGATTATCCAATTGATAGAAATGCTCAGGCACTTTTTGGGCATTCGCTTGGCGGGCTGTTCGTTCTTCAGACGCTGCTAACGAAGCCTCATAGCTTTCAATCTTATGTGGCAGGCAGCCCGTCGATTCACTGGAACAAAGAGCTGCTCAGACAGCAAGAAGAACAGTTTCCTTCGTTATTGCAGCAGAACACGTCAAAGATAGGTCTATTAATTACTGTTGGAGAATTAGAGGGATCGCATCCTAGTGGGATGAACAGCAATGCCCGTGAATTCTATGACCGATTCTCACTGTTATCCAAGGAAGAGCTGCATGTTGTGTATCACGAATTTGAAGGCGAGGGACATGTTTCTGTGCTTCCTGCGCTTGTAAGCCGGATGCTGCGTTTTGTACTGAGGAGGTAAGAGAGGCATGCAGGAGCCCCCCGCCGAGCCTGCCAAAAAGGCAGTCTCGAGTCCGAAAAAGCAGCAAATCCCAGCAAAGCCGAACCGAGCCAGCCAAAAATGAGTAATGCAGTCGCAACCGCCATGATCCGCAACAAACAGCGTCCTCAATTCAACCAAGCCGCAATCCCAAACAGCCGCAACCTGTCAATCTATCAATGTCTATTGTATAATAGTCAACACAAATAAATTCAATCGTAGGAGTGGTTAGTTTGGTTAAAGAGGCTTCACAAATAACTTGTACAATCAGCATATTGGAAACGAGTGATTTACATGGCAGTATGCTGCCTATCCAGTATGCGAACAACCAAGCTAACGAAGTAGGCTTAACGAAAATAGCCGCACTCATTGCCAGTGAACGCAGTCTCCATCAAGAAGTGATTGTGATTGACAATGGCGATCTTATCCAAGGAACACCCCTTGCCTATCATCATGCGAGATTGGATAACGAGCCGATGGATCCGATGGTGCTTGGGCTGAACTATTTGGGCTATGACGCGGCTGTGGTGGGGAATCATGAATTTAATTATGGACTGGATGTCCTTCGCAAAGCGGTCAAAGAATCGGAATTTCCCTGGTTGTGCGCGACGATATTGGATGCGCAGAGCGGAGAGCCTTTCTTGGGCAAGCCTTATATGATTAAACAATTTGAGAACGGTATTCGTGTGGGAATTCTGGGGCTGACAACGCCTTATATCCCGAATTGGGAAAATCCAGTCCATATTGAAGGACTTCGTTTTGTAGATGCGGTTGAAGCCGCGAAGACTTGGGTGAAGGTGCTTAAGGAGCAGGAGCAAGTTGATGTTGTAGTCGTTTCGTATCACGGAGGTTTTGAAAGAGATCTGACTACAGGAGAACCTACTGAACCTTTGACAGGTGAGAATCAGGGCTACCAACTGTGCATGGAAGTTGACGGAATCGATGTTCTGCTGACAGGGCATCAACACCGCAGTATAGCCGGAATCCAAGTGAACGGTGTGATCGTAGTCCAACCTGGAACTACGGGGGTTACGCTGGGGAAAGTACAATTGGAGCTGTCGCTTCTCAAGGGGAAATGGCAAATAGATGCCAAAACATCTGAATTACTTTCTGTCGCAGGTACCGAAGCGGACAAGAAGCTGATAGAGCTCGTAAGCCCATATGAAGCCAAGACGCAAGAGTGGCTGGATCAACCGATCGGCAAATTGACTGGGGATATGCGGGTAAAGGATCCGATGCAAATTCGCTTAAAGGACAATGCTTTGATCGAGTTCATCAACCGCGTACAGATGGATTTGTCGGGAGCGCTGATTTCGAATACTGCATTATTCGATAATGTTTCGCCCGGATTTCCAGCGGATATTACGATGAGAGATATTGTCTCTAATTATATTTACCCGAACACGCTCAAGGTGATCCGCATTTCCGGTCAAGATATTAAGGATGCTTTGGAGCAGTCTGCGGAGTATTTTGAACTGACGTCGACGGGTGATGTGCAAGTGAGCAGCAAGTTCAAAGAACCCAAGCCGCAGCATTTCAACTATGATATGTGGGAAGGGATCACGTACAAATTGAACATTTCCCGCCCAATCGGATCACGAGTAGTTCAACTCGACTATGAAGGAGAGCCGTTGAATCTCGAGGCATCGTTCGATGTCGTGATGAATAATTATCGTGCTGCCGGCGGCGGCAATTATGCCATGTTCCAAAATAAACCAGTCATCAAGGATATTCCCACGGATGTGGCCGAGCTTTTGGCTGGGTACATTATGGAGCGGGGAACGATAGAAGCCACCCTGAATCAGAACTGGGAAGTTATTTGGGACTAAGCCACGCTTAATAAAATAAATAAAAGCCGCACATAAGAAGAGCGCAAGCTCTGATATGTGCGGCTTTTTGCGATGCAGACAGCTTTATTTTTCCCGAATATATTCTCTGTCACCTGATCTTGGATTATAATAAACGCGGTAGGTGAAGCCATCCTTCGGATCAATAAACACTTCGGGGGTAGAGAGAAAGCCATTGGAAGGCTTCGCTGGCGTGTTTGCCCCATTATTTTTGTACCGCTTATCATAAATCATGTAGCCAAGCAGAAAAAGCACAATAATACCAATTAACCAAGCGCCATAAAAAAGTAGAAATGGCGTTACAGCATTCATAATTTCCGTGTCCGTACCGCGGTGCCGTAAGCAACGATTTCGCTCATATTTTGGCCGATATCCCCACTGTCGAAACGCATCATGACAATGGCGTCTGCGCCCATTGCGGCAGCATTTTTAACTAGTCGGTCCATGGCTTGCTTGCGTCCGTCCTCGACCATTTGCGTGTACTGCGTGACTTCTCCGCCTACTAATCCTTTCAGAGAAGCGAGAATATCGCCGCCAATTCCTCGTGCACGAACAACGACACCAAATGTACTTCCCAAAACTTCTGTGACTTCATAACCCGCAATTTGCTCAGTTGTCGCAACAATCATTGAAGATCAGCTCCTTTTTATTAAATAGACTCTTTGCTACTTGGTTAAGATTGGATATTATTAAGTTAGTACGGATATAAAACGAGGGGGTTTCACAGTGAGTACAATTCGAACGATTGAATTATGGCCCGGAGCATCCAAAGATAGCATCGGTGAAGATAACCAGGGATGTCCGAGTTTGACTTTATATCCGGTGCCTGGGGAAGGCATAAGCTCAGCTGTCATAGTATGCCCAGGTGGCGGTTACTCATGCCGCGCTCCGCACGAAGGGGAACCCATTGCCAAGTGGCTAAATGGACTGGGAATTTCCGCCTTTGTTTTGAACTACCATGTAGCGCCATATGAACATCCGGTTCCCCTGCAAGATGCGCAACGTGCGATAAGAACTGTGAGACACCATGCGGAAGAATGGCGTATTGATTCGAATCGAATCGGGATTCTTGGATTTTCGGCGGGAGGACATCTGGCTTCAACAGCAGGAACCCACTTCGATGCAGGAGATCAAGAATCAGCGGACCCGATAGAAAGACATAGCAGTCGTCCTGACCTTATGGTGCTGTGCTATCCCGTAATTACATTTCAAGGAGAGTTCGCACATATCGGCTCGATGCATAACTTGTTAGGACAAACGCCGGATGAGAAGCTTGTGGCCCACCTTTCTAATGAGCAGCAAGTAACGAAAGAGACACCTCCAACTTTTCTTTGGCATACGGCAGATGACGCCGCGGTTCCCGTCGAGAATTGCCTTTTATTCGCAGCAGCGCTTAGCCGGCATAAGGTGCCTTTTGATCTGCATGTGTTTGAAAGCGGACGTCATGGAATCGGACTTGCTGGGGACCATGCCGAAGCTTATATCTGGCCTGAACTTTGTGCCAACTGGCTCAAAAAGCAGCATTTTGCATGACCCCATTCGGCTATGAGTGCCGACCGCTAGGAGATTCGGGTCTGGTTATCCAGTTAGGAACGAGCATTGAGGTATCTTTGCTGAAGCAAATTCGCCAATTGGCGGTTTATTTGGAGAAAAATCGTTTTGAAGGCTTTATAGAATTGATAACTGCTTATACGACAATCACCATATTTTATGACAGCATGCTGGTATATAGTTATAATCTTGCCCAAAATGCCAGGGGTAAAGCGCGGCGCAACGGGATAACGAATTCACTGCTGCCTTATGACATTGTCCTCCAGCATATTGAAACCCTGATGGCACAATATGTTCAACAAGAAAATGAAAGTCAAATGAGCGAGCTAGGGAACATCGTTGATATCCCTGTTTGCTACGGCGGATGTTATGGGCCTGATCTACCGGATGTTGCTGCGTATCATCAAGTTTCCCCAGAGGAGATTGTTCGTCTCCACACGTCATCTGTGTACCCGGTTTATATGATTGGCTTTGCGCCTGGCTTCCCTTATCTAGGCGGATTGAGTGAACGGCTGGCTACGCCTAGGAAATCGGAACCTAGAACGAAGATCCCCGCAGGCTCGGTAGGAATTGGCGGCGCGCAAACAGGCATCTATCCTTTGGAGACACCAGGCGGCTGGAACTTAATCGGCTGTACGCCGCTGGCTTTATTTCGTCCTGATGCGCATCCACCCTCCTTATTGGAAGCAGGGGATCGAGTGAGATTTGTCTCCATACCTTCGGAACAGTTCGAACAGCTAAGGGAGAGGAAGCAAGACGATGGGCTTTGAGATCATTCAGCCAGGACTGTTGTCAACCTTGCAGGATGAAGGACGTTATGGCTATCGGAAATACGGCGTTATTTCGTCAGGACCTATGGATCATTTTGCACATCGTTCAGCAAATATTCTAGTTGGCAATTCGGCTGGGGCTTGTGCGTTAGAGATGACGCTGCTGGGTCCGAGTATGCTCGCTAAAGAGGATATGATAGCTGCTCTGTGCGGTGCGGAAACAGATGCGGAGCTTGATGGCATTCGTGTGCCAATGTGGCGGCCTTTTGTGATCCCTAAGGGAAGTAAGCTAAATGTTCATTATGCGGTCAAAGGGTGCAGAGCTTATTTGGCTGTGAGCGGTGGTTTTAAGGCACTTCCAATTATGGGCAGTCAAAGCACTTATTTGCGGGCAGGTCTTGGGGGCTATAAAGGGAGAGCTCTTCAAGCAGGCGATAGGTTGGGTGTTTGCGAACCGCAAAGATTGTCTACGTCTGAAGGCTTCAAACGGTTTCAAGGTGAAGTAAGTACATATATCAGGCCGCATTATGAGGACAACCCGATTCTCAGAGTCGTATGGGGAAATGAAGCGGCTCATTTTACGGCAGAGAGCCGATCTCGCTTTGCAGAGCAAAGCTTCCGAGTTACACCGCAATCGGATCGAATGGGCTATCGGTTGGCGGGAAGCCAGCTTAATCCAGTAGATGGTTTAGCTCAAGGTATGGTTTCTGAAGCTGTTACCCCAGGAACCATTCAAGTTCCTTCCAGCGGACAACTTATTCTATTGATGGCTGATTGCCAAACAACAGGCGGCTATCCACGGATAGCGCATGTCATTACTGCCGATTTGCCTTTGGCGGCTCAGGTGAAACCTGGCGGCACGCTTCGTTTCCGGGCGATCAGTCATCAGGAAGCACAAGAGCAGCTTCTTAGGCAGGCTATGAATCTGCGATTGCTGGAAGTCGGGGTACAAGCTCGGGTTAGGAATCAACATGGATAGAGATAACTGGGAGCAGGAACGGAAGGATTGGAGAGTGGACACTTTTGCGTATTGATCTAAATTGCGATATGGGCGAGGGCTTCGGCGCTTACCGCCTCGGCCGTGACGCGGAGCTGCTCGACTACGTCAGCTCCGCCAACATCGCCTGCGGTTTCCATGCAGGCGATCCGGCCACTATGCGCAGCACCGTGCAGCTGTGCTTGCGCAAAGGCGTTGCGATCGGGGCCCATCCGGGCCTGCCCGATCTGCAGGGCTTCGGCCGGCGCGAGATGGCGATCACGCCGTCCGAGGCTTACGAGCTGACGTTGTATCAGCTCGGGGCGCTGCAGGCGTTCGTCCACGCCGAAGGCGGACGCCTGCAGCACGTCAAGCCGCATGGCGCGCTCTATCACATGGCTGCGAAGCGCCATGATCTCGCCGCGGCCATTGCGGCAGCGACGCTCAGCGTCAGCGCGGAGCTGACGCTGTTCGGCCCGCCCGGCAGCGAGCTGCTGCGGGCGGGCGCCGCCGCGGGGCTGCGAACCGCGAGCGAAGCTTTCGCGGACCGCAGCTACCAGCGCGACGGCTCACTGACGCCCCGCGATCAGCCGGGGGCGCTGCTGGCAAGCGCCGCTGACGCTGCGGCGCAGGTCATCAGGCTCGTCCGCGAAGGGAAGGTTCTCTCCCCTGAGGGAGAGGAGCTGAGTCTGCGCGCGGACACGATCTGCCTCCATGGCGACGGCGAGCATGCTGTGGAATTCGCGCGGGATATCCGCGCGTTGCTGGACAGCAGCGGGATCGCAGTCATGGCGCTTGGTTAACTTCAGATTTCCGCTGTCAGGAAAGAATCAATATAATGATTCTTTCACTTGAGAACAAGCTGGGAATATGAGTAAATAGAAAAGTAGCCGGCCGGCTTAATTCCTGCAGAAAGGAGTGATCAAGTTGATTACAACACAAACAGAGGTGATCTCTGCGTAAGCAGGGATCACTGTTCCAACGGGGGCCGCAAGGCCTCCGCATAAAATTTAATTAACGAGTAGACAGCGAGATGCTTTTTACATATAATGAGAAATGTGAACAACTGATGAACACATGAACAAGGCAACAAACGAACACAATAAACTATCTGGTGAAAGGAGTGCTTTTTAATGAACACAATGACAATGACAGTAGCGATGAATGTTGCGGCCGCCGCAGAGGTACTCGTCTCCTAACTGAATATCATTCGTGGAATAACCGTTCACCTGAATTGTATAATTGCATATACAACCGACAGGCACGATTATGATCGTGTTTTTTTTATTCCATTTTTTGAGAATGGTAGGAGGTTATGGGGCGATGAAGATACTCTCTGCAAATCCGTCAAAGTTTAGCTTTGCACAATTTGAGGAGGTTTTCATCCATGAGTTACAAGAACGGGAAGGACGTTCTTCCCCCTAACCTATTAAAACAATTACAAGAATATATCCAAGGTGAAATCGTATATATCCCTAAGAAAGAGCAGAAACGCGCCGGATGGGGAGAAAATAACGGAACACGTATTATTATTGAACGCAGAAACCAAGAGATTTTCCGGTTGTACCAAACAGGCTCCACCGTTATGGAGCTGATCAAGGTCTTTCATTTATCGGAAGACAGCATCCGCAAAATCATTGTGAAAACGCGTGAAATCACTACAAACCAAGCGTAGAAGCAGCATCCCTAGAGGTGCTGCTTTTTTTTCGTGGCGACGAGGCGGCGAATTGTGAGCGAATTAAAGGAAAAGCTCCTAACGACGGGAACTATAAAAGGAAGAAAACGCTGCGCAACGTTACTATCGTTTGGAGAAGGTGAAAGCTATATGCAAGATGAACTGGAAATCCGAAGTTTTATCGGTACCCATGATGCCGAGTTCTATGATGATGGATTCCACCGTCACCCTGCGGTCGAGATCAGCATCGTGCTCGAAGGGAGGGGGATGTTCGAGTGGTCCAAACGAAGTGTGATGGAAACAGGTCATATCGTCATCATCCCCCCGGATCTGTCTCACCGTTTTGAAGCCGTGACTAGTGTAAGGTTTGGTGTTATCCTGCTGCAGGGCGTATCCGCACGCATTACGGAGCTGCTCAAAAAGCTCGGAGGCGGCGCGAAAGGAGCGCCTTTATTTCTGGCGTTGTCTCGACTGGATAAAGAACGATTTGAACGCTTGTTTCGGGAGTGGCTCCGGATGAAGGCCTCTTTCCTCAAGGAAAAACAAGCGAATTATGCAGCTTGGATGGAAGTATTGCTGCTTTTTTTACTTGAACATTCCCAGCAGGATTTGCAGGGGATGACGGTGACCAAGGCGGCTGACTATATGCGTGAAAATATGCAGGAATCGATTCAAATCTCTGATCTGGCTGAGCTGACCGGCTTTACGGAGCCCGCTTTTCGGCGCGTTTTTGAGCAAATGTATGGGGTTAGCCCAAAACAGTACCAGCAGCAGTGTCGTTTGCAGGAAGCGAAGTGGCTGCTAAGCTCGACAGAGAAGGATATCCGCGAAATCGCCGAGCAGGTGGGCTTCTCCAGGCTGCATTCCTTTTCCCAGTGGTTTAAGCAGCAAGAGGGTTTGCCGCCTACGGTTTGGCGGAAAAGTCAACGGATGCAGCACGGCTCCGCTTATGCTTGAGTTGCGTTTTGTGTAAATTGCGGTTCGTTTTCCCTAAATACAACCGCTTGCTTATTCGCTATGATAAGGAAGAGAACGCAAACAAGTTATAGGAGGAACACAATAGATGGAAAAAGTCAGGATTGGTTTTATCGGCGTTGGGGGCATAGCGGAATATCATTTGAAAACTTTGCAGCAAATCGAGGATGCCGTCATCACGGCTGTATGCGATATGAATGGGGATCGGGCAAGGGAAATTGCTGAAACATTTGGCGCTGAGACTTATGAAACGGTGGAGGAGCTTCTGGATGCTGGGGTCATTGATGCGCTCTATATTTGTACGCCTCCTTTTGCCAGGGAAGGCATTGAAGAAGCGGCGGCAGCGCGGGGCATCCATCTATTGTCAGAAAAGCCGATTGGCTTAGAGATGGAAGCTGTCCGTCGTAAAGACCAAATGATCCGCGAATCCGGCATCATTAACTCTTCAGGCTACTGCTTGCGTTATCTGGATACTGTGCAGAAGGCCAAAGAATATTTGGCTGATAAGCAAATTGATATGGTGCTTGCATACCGAATCGGCGGCATGCCGGAGGTTAGCTGGTGGCGGAAGATGGATCTCTCTGGTGGCCAGCTTGTCGAGCAATCCACCCATCAAATGGACTTGATTCGCTATTTGGCGGGAGAGTTTGATTACGTGCAAGCCAACTATGAGCAGCGTCATATCCAACGTCTTCACCCGGAGGCAACGGTCTATGATGTAGGAATTGTCTCTTTTGGCTTGCGCAGCGGCGCGCTCGGTACGATCAGCAACACCAGCTTGTCCCGCCATATGGGACGAGGGGATGTAGAATTTTTTGGACGCGACTTCTACGTGTCAATCAGCGGGTTGACGCTTCGTATAGTAGATGACAATCAAGATGTGACGATTACTTCGGAGATGGATTTTTATCTCGAACAGAATCGGGCGTTTGTAGCGGCAGTCAAAAGTGGACAACAAGACCTCGTGCTTGGTGATTTCAGCGAAGCGGCGGCGACACTGGAAGCTACCTTGGCGGCTAACGAGTCAGCTGTAGCGAAAAAAACGATCTACCTCGCAGCTGAATAGCACTCATTGAAAAACATGTGGGAGGTGGCCTATGTTAAAAGGTGTGAATCAATGGTGTTTTCCTGAAGGGACACCGCTTCAGCAGGTATTCGCGATCAGCCGTGAGGCCGGTTATGATGCCGTCGAGCTGAATGTTAACCCGCTGGGCGGTGTCGGTTTGACCATGGAAACGACGGCAGCAGAGGCCGAGGCGATCGGTCGTTTGGCCAACGAATATGACATTCAGCTGCGAAGCTTGTCCACTTCGTTGTTGTGGCAAACCCCGCTTTCCTCCGCAGACGCGTCTGTGCGTGAACAGGGACGCCGAGTTGTTGAGAAACAACTGGCGTTAGCTGAGCTCATAGGGATGGATACGGTGCTTGTTGTGCCTGGAGCGGTCAACGAACACACCTCCTATGATGTTTGCTACGATCGCAGCCATGCGGAGCTTGCATTGCTGGCGAAAGAGGCGGAGAAGCGCCGCGTACGCATTGGCATTGAGAATGTGTGGAACAAATTTCTGCTGTCTCCGCTTGAAATGCGCGCCTATGTTGATGCTGTGCAGTCGCCTAATGTTGGAGTCTATTTTGATGTGGGCAATATTTTACATAACGGTTATCCTGAGCAGTGGATCAAAATTCTTGGCTCACGTATCGTAAAAGTACATGTGAAAGATTATCGTCCCAGTGTAGGTACCGGCCATGGCTTTGTGCCGCTGCTTTCCGGTAATGTTAATTGGACAGCCGTACGTAATGCGCTGCAGGAAATCGGTTATACGGATACGCTGACAGCTGAGGTTGAGATCTACGCGGAAGGTCCGCTGCAAACGGTATACGATACTTCTCGGCATTTGGATATTATTCTTGGCGGCGTGCCGAGATAGCGCTGGGAGCGAGCTGCCATGATTTCAGTTTTTGTCTATGGTACCCTGTTGGTTGGAGAAAGCAATCACTATGTTGTGGAGCCATACTTGCTATCGGTCACGACTGGAGCGGTTCGCGGCAGTTTGTATCAGGTAGGTGACTACCCTGCACTGGCCCTTCCGGCTGAACCTGATGATGAGCGTATCGTTATCGGGGAATGGCTGAAGGTCACGGAAGAGGGGCTAAGCGCAATGGACATCTTGGAAGACTATTATGGGCCCGGACAAACCAATGAGTACGAGCGCGTGTGGATTCGTGATCGGAACGGCTTGCACGAGGGTTGGGTCTATATTTGGACAGATGTCAGCGGGCTAACGGAAATAACGAGTGGATCTTGGAAAGCCAGGTAGAAGAAAGAGCCGACAGCGATGTTCAGCTCTTTCTTTTTGTATAGGGAGGGACCTTTGCGGAGATAGGCCTACTCTTCTCAGTTCTTACCCTCAGCGATCTCAGCAAGGCGTTCTTTAATCCGCTCCGTACAAACTCCGCCATGATAGGTAATCACGGTAGCGATATCCCAATCGAGCAATTTGGCGACCGACTTAAGCGCTGTATCCATATCAGGAGTGAAATCCGGATTAGGAGGCATGAGTACGCCGTCTTGAGCAGTCAACGCATCCCCGCTGATCAAGGTCCGGCTTGGTTGATGATAGAGACAGATATGATCCGGTGTATGGCCTGGTGTGAAGATGACTTGAAGGCCTCCACCATAAGGAAGGATGTCACCGTCTTGCAGTGTAACATCCACTTTGGATGGCTGCACAAGCATTTTGCCTTTAAGCGTAGGAATTTCCCCTTGTATGTAGGGTTTTGATACTTCATGAGCGAGCACTTCAATGCGTCCTTCGGAAGCGGCAAGCAAGTCGGGCAAGCCTCCGATATGATCCATATCGTGATGGGTAATAATGATTTTCGTCAACTTTCGAACGGAAAAGATGCTTCTTCGAGGGCATTGCGAACAACCTCTAACTGACCTGGCAAACCTGTATCTACTAGGATAACATCGTTCTCGTCCCACAAAAGCGTCGCGTGAACGTGGAACGGATTCCCTCTTGCATTCATTTTCAAAATCAATGGTGTAATCCCTGCTTGTATCGCCATCATCCTACCTCCAATATTTTGTTTAATGTCGTATATTCCCATTCTAATGGATGGATATTAGATATACAATTTCTTGACTTCCAGGTTTCTTGCTTCGACACAAAATGCTATAATTAGCGGTAATTCTATTGGTTGAGGAGAAACGATATGTCTGCCTACAAAATTTTGCTTGCCGATGATGAATTAGCTCTCCGGTTTCTGCTCACAGAAACATTATCCGATGAAGGCTATGAAATCACAGAGGTTGAAGACGGTCAACAAGCGATTGAGCGGTTGGAGCAGGAAACCTTTCATTTAATTATTTTGGATTATATGATGCCGGAACGTACGGGCGTAGAGGTTTGTGAATGGTTGCGGCAAAGCGATAATGCGAACCGCGATTTGCCGGTGATTCTTTTAACTGCCAAAGCCTTGGATAAAGATAAGGAAAAGGCCAAAGCGGCCGGCGTTACGACGTATATTGTTAAACCTTTCAGCCCACTCCAGCTTCTAGATACGGTTGGACAATTACTGCAAGCTTAGTACGAACAATATATATAGCAATTTATTTATGTAAAAGGGTGAATGTCCAATCATGAGTCATACGAATCTAGAGCCAACGAAGGATACAAAGTCCGAATCAGACCGGGATGCGAGAATTCTTAGACAAGGAAGAAAACTGTTTATCCGTGAATTTGAAAAGCAGTTAAAGCAGCTCAATTCCTTGCTTGATACTATTCAATCTGCACCTGCCGTTGATGAGCTGAACCAATTTTATCGCATTATCCATACACTTAAAGGCAGTTCACCTATTTTTGGCTATGTGCGCATCGGTAAGTTGGCTGAGGATCTCGTACGTATTTGGGAATGGACACAGTCCTTGGATAGCAAAATAGATGAAATACTTGTGCCGATATCACCAGTCGAAGAAAGTACAACACGCAGTGTGCAGATTCTTCGGGAAATGAACATGGAATATGATATCGGCTTAACGGAAATCCAGATGGATGAGCAGCAGGATCCGGGCGGAGGCTCGATGCTGGGCTCGCTCAAAAGCCGGCTATTGCTGGTGGATGATGATGGAGTGCTGCGTTCCTATTTGACGCGTCGCTTGCAGCTTGACGATTGTGTTGTTGATGAAGCGGCTGATGTGGAATCAGCGACCAAATTATTGCGCCAGCATACGTATGATTTGGTTATTCTAGATCTGATGATGCATCCTCAATCCGGCTATGAGCTTTTTGAGTTTCTTAAGGAAGACCCAACGTTGAAGTGGCTGCCGCTTATTGTCTTGTCCGGGCGCAATGATCTCAATGATAAGGTTCGGTGCTTCCATTTAGGTGCAGATGATTATGTTACCAAACCATTTCAGTATGAAGAACTGGCGGCAAGAATTTACGGACTACTGAAGAGAACCAAAAATTTCGAGCAGTTGGCTTTCCGTGACCCGCTTACCGGTGTGTTTAACCGTCGTTATTTTGACCTTCAGATTGGGATGGAGCTGCAGCGGATCGAACGATATCCGGCACCGATTTCCTTGGTTTTTATTGATATTGATTTCTTCAAAAAAATTAACGATACCTATGGGCATCATGTGGGAGATATCGTCCTGCAAGGCTTGGCGCATTTATTGCAAACCAACTTGCGGTCCACCGATTTGCTTGCCCGTTTTGGCGGAGAAGAATTCGTAATTGCTCTGCCCAATACGGCTATGGAACAAGCAGTCACAACCGTTCAGGAGATTCTGAACAAAGTGCGTGCCAATCCGGTGGCTCAATATGAAGGGCAAACCTTCTCCATTACGTTCTCAGGCGGCGTAGCCGAGTGGCAGCAAGGGATGACGGTAGCTGAGTGGGTATCCAAAGCCGATGAGGCCATGTATCAAGCGAAGCAGCAAGGCCGAAATCGTATTATGGGTGCTGTGCAGGAAAATGAAACACATTCCAATAAAGCGGCAGCAGCTCCTCTGATTCAGAAGAAAAGCCTGTTGATCGTGGACGATGATCCGATTCTACGAGCCATTCTGACCTCTCACTTGGAGCACTTGGCCATTACCATTACACATGCAGCCGACGGTGAAAAAGCGCTGGATTTATTGCTAAGCAAGAAATTCGATGCATGTATCCTGGATGGGATGATGCCGAAGCTGGATGGCTTTAGTTTGTTGGAGCAGTTGCAGAAGGATTCGCGGTTATCGAAGGGCGACATGAAGGTGCTGATGCTTTCTGGCAAGAAGAAAGAAGATGATGTCGTCAAGGGCCTGCACATGGGTGCGGATGATTATATGACGAAGCCTTTTTCGCTGGTTGAGTTGGAAGCACGAGTCAAAAAGTTGATGAACTTAGAATAAATTGTTACACGCAAAACCACAGTATGTTCGTTGTTTCAAAGAATGGAGGAGCTTTTTTTGAAGCTGCTCCTTTTTTTAATAGAACGTATAAATGCCCTCGATAGAGTTTTTCCACTAGCAAGGTTGCCCAGAAAGTAACATGATCTGTTGGGATAAGTGAACCTTGTCACAGGCTAGATTTTTTTACTTATAACGAACTGTGAGGTCTTTATTGACGGGAAATAACTAGCGAGGTGACTATGGTTGAGATTTGAATATAAGTTAAGCGGTAAAGGCTGGGCCGAGGGGTTTATTGAAATCAACTCTAACATCGCATATTTCACTACCAGTTACTTAACTGACGCACTCGATGATATGTTGAAGGCATTAATTTTACTAATTCCAGAAATAAGTACCTATCCTGTATCAGCAACTCATTTTGAATGGCATGAGGAACCGGGCGGAACGCTTTGGAATTTGCGCAGGGTTAGAGAAGATATGTTAAATATTGAAATTGTGTCATTTGAAGACTTACTAAAGCGAAAAAAAGAAACCATAGATATGAATGAAACATGCTCAATTATTGATTTTGTCAAAGTTATAATTCATGGACTTGATTTAGTTTTATCAAAGTACGGAGCAGATGGTTTTAAGGAAGAATGGGTCAATCATGATTTTCCTATGAAAAATTATTTTAGATTGAAAAGTTACATCACAAACAGGTAAATGAAACATAGTGAAGGAGCTTGCTTCACAGCAGCTCCTCTTTTCCATTGAAATTACGAGCAGGAGTGCTGCGGAACATGCTAAATAAATGGGGGCCAAAATGGATATAAGAAAGTTCAGGGATACGGATATTAATCAAATTGTCTCCTTATTCTACGAAACAGTGCATTCGGTAAACAAACGGGACTACTCACAAGAGCAACTGGATGCTTGGGCTCCCAAAGACGAAGTGACGCTCAAATTGAATACCTGGAAAGACTCTTTGAGTCACAATGTTACGTATGTTGCAGAGATCGAAGGTGAAATAGTTGGATTTTCTGATATAACACAATATGGTCACTTAGATAGACTTTTCATTCACAAGGATTATCAAGGGCAAGGAATTGCTTCTGCATTGGTGAACATGCTTGAATTTGAAGCAAGAGGATTAGGTCTTATTGAAATTGATACAGAGGCAAGCATAACTGCTAAACCTTTTTTTGAACGTCATGGATATCGAATGATTCAGTCGCAGGTTGTTGAACGCAAGGGAGTTAAGTTAGTCAATTTCAAGATGGTTAAAAACTTGCTAGGCTCTAACGTGAATCTTTAGTACGACAATAAAGCGAGGCTGCTGTGATAGGTTATGAATGGTTAGCTTAACCAGACTAGTTACTATATAGATGATACGATTTGCCCGCTATCTTATTGTTTATCACTGTAGGAACATTCGAAACAATGGCAATAGTGGAACATTTCCAAGAGGGGTTGTAATTGGTTGCTGAGCATGTTACATTAGTCCTCGTTGCTTTTGAAGCAGCAAACACCGACAGACACCGACAGAAATTGACGAGAAAAAAAGTGCTTGCAATTGATGAACGAGCTGTGGTATATTACTTCTCGCTGCTTCGGTAACACGGCAGTGAACGAAAGAAATTGATCTTTGAAAACTGAACAACGAGTGAGTAAGCACGAACGAGCAATCGTTCAAAAAAGAGATTGTAAAATCTCGCTAGCAAGTCAATTGAGCATTTCAGCTTTCAGATATACGGACGAGCAATCGTTCGCTACTATGGAGAGTTTGATCCTGGCTCAGGACGAACGCTGGCGGCGTGCCTAATACATGCA
>NZ_MBTG01000029.1 GCF_002027705.1 Paenibacillus ferrarius
GCGTGATCGATTTGAATGAAGCTACGGGTTTGTTCCGGGACTTGTTTGACTTTGAGCTGCAGGAGCGAAAAGGCGACGTGATTGCCGTTATGAATGATAAAGAGGGATTCACCCTTGTCTTAAGCTGCTCAGCAGCCTTGGAAGGCGTTCCGACTTACCCCGAAGGATTCCATGTTGGATTTTACGTTGACACGAAGGAAGAAGTGGATCGATTCTATGATCGGCTTGTGGGCAAGAAGTTGATCCAACCAGATCAAGGACCTAAGAACATGCGGGGCGGCTATACGTTGTATTTCAAAGCGCTTGATGGCATTCTGTTCGAAATCACCTCGTTCGCCTAAAACTGTAAAGTGAAAGTAGAATTGGTCGTTGAGCTAACGACGAACGTTAGTTCAAAAGCAACATAAAAGAAGGCAACCGGACCTAAGTGGAGCGGTTGCCTTTTCTCGTATGGTTGAATCAAACTCTCTCGTACGATATGAACAGGGAGTCGATAGCTTCAAACCCTTACCTCTGTGTATGAATAAGGTTTTTCTGAAAAACTAGTAGTTTATATTCAGTTTATAAAATTATTTTATTCTATACACTGTAATCAACAGTATTGGGGATTGAGGTTCCAACACGGGAGGAACGAATATGAAAAAAAAAATCCTAGTTAGCGGGGCGAGCTTTGCCGGCCTCTCAACAGCCTACTGGATGAAGAAGTTGGGCTACAACGTGACCGTTGTTGAGATCGCCGAAGGTCTCAAAAAAGGCGGCACGCCTGTAAATATCCGCGGAAATACCATCGATGTCGTGAAACGTATGGGGCTGTTCGACCAAATCCAGTCGAATAGAATAACCATGGAAGTGATTGAATTGAAAAATTCCGATGATGTCACTGAAAGATTGGACTTCATTCAAAATGACAGTGAGCAGTTCGCGGAAGATGAATACGAAATAGAGCGAGATGTATTACTGAATATGATGTTCGAGGCTGTCAAAGATGATGTCGAGTTTATTTTTGGCGATAGCATAACATCGTTAAAGGAAGAAAGTAACGGCGTCGATGTAGCTTTTAAAGGGGGTCAAAAGTGCTCGTTTGACCTGGTATTTGGCTGTGATGGTATTCATTCGGCCGTCAGAAAATATTGCTTCGGTGATGAGGCGGAATTTTCGCATTTCCTTAAAACTTATTTCTCTATCACGATCGTGAATAAGTCGTTGATCCGGGAGAATACGACACAGATGTACAATGAGCCTGGCAAGGCGGTCTTCCTGAACGCCTACAACAATAAAACCGATATCGTCCTCTGCTTTTTCTCGGAGGAGGAAATCCCTTACGATTACCGGAACGAAGAACAGCAGCGGAATATAATTCTGAAAGAGTTTTCCGGGCTAGGCTGGCGAACGACGGAATTGCTGGAAGAAGTAAAGAACTCGAAAACTTTTTACTTTGACAAGCTGTGCCAAATGAAAATGCCGTCTTGGACAAAAGGCAGGGTAGCGCTAGTCGGTGATGCTGGATACTGCGCCTCTCCAGCTGCTGGCATGGGCGGATCACTGGCAATAGATGGGGCCGCTGCTTTGGCTGATGCTTTCCAAAAATGCCATGGCAATTTCGAATTTGCGTTCCAAGAATACAATAAGAGTTTCCGTCCTTTCATCGAGGAAGTGCAAGCGAGTGCGGCAAAATTTGGCGTAGAGTTTCTAGTACCACGTACTGAAGAAGCCATTCGCGAAAGAAATTCGCAACCACCATCAACTATAGGACATTCTTAGCAAGCGATCTGTAGGCTACCGCCAGCATAATTAACAGCAAGAACGTAATGATCATATAAAACACCTTCATGAGAATAACTTTCGTTAGTAAGATAATGAGAGGATATCCTTTTGAAGGTGTTTTTACATTGACTCACCTAACGGACATGGTCATGGTCAAGTCATCTTTTTCAGCGAAGCTGGCTAATAGGTGGAATAGAATCAAAAGTACTTGCATTTATTACAGGTACTAAGGTTGAAAGGATTCATGCTGGAAAAGACATACCCATGAAAAAGGAAATTTAGGGTTAGTGTGGAAACTGTTTGTATACCAAGTTATGAGGGGTACAAGATGAAGCATTTAACGGAAGTGTATGTGGACAGTCTGGCACTCAACAGCAGTGCGATCAAGAATGGTAAGGATTTGGTGAAGAAAAACAGCTTTCCACTGCTTTGTCAGTCAGAAGATGGAACGATCATTTTTGGGGAGTGTAAGGGGAGCGGCAAAGACCCGTATCGATGTTCAGTTGATCTTATAAAGGAAGGCAATCCCGTATTCCGGTGTACTTGTCCAAGCCGTCAGTTCCCTTGCAAACACAATCTCGGATTGATGTATGCATTTACTTCAGAAAAGACATTTATTACGGCTCCCGTTCCTCAAGATATTGCGGACAAAAGGGAAAAGGCCGAGAAACGGGAAGAGAAGAAGAAGGAATCCGCCGCCACGGATGCTCCTGTTGTCAAACGTAAAACGAACAAATCAACGTTACTGAAAAAAATAACAGCTCAGCTTGAAGGAATCAGCATTGCCGAGAAGCTGATCTTGCAGTTGGTTACATCGGGACTTGGCAGCTTGGACAAAAAGGCGCTGCAAACCGCCGATGAGCAGGCGAAGCAACTCGGCAATTACTACATCCCTGGCATCCAAACGGCATTTAGGGAATTTACGCTGCAATTCCGAAGCGAAGAAGAACGTGAAACGGTGTACCCAATTGCAATCGAGCAGCTTACCACTTTGCACGCGCTTATCAAGAAAAGCAAAGAGTACATGAGCAGCAGATTGGAAAATCCAGATATTCCTATCGATTCGGAAACGACATTGGAGGAATGGATCGGGCATGCCTGGCAAATCGCCGAGCTAAGAGAACTGGGCCGTGTACGCAGCGACATTGAATTGCTGCAGCTATCGTTCCGATCGTATACGGATCCAGCAAGAGGCGAATTCATTGATGAGGGGTATTGGACGGATCTCCAAAGCGGCCAAATTCACATAACAAGAACGTATCGCCCTTTTCGCGCAGTCAAATACATACGTGAAGAAGATTCTGTCTTTCAGGTGGTCCGAGCGAAGGAGCTTGCGCTATACCCCGGTGAGCTGAATACAAGAGTGCGTCCCGAGGAAGCGACGTTCCGCGAGGTGAGTCCGCAGGATTATCACAACATCCATGCAGCAGCTCTGAAATCATTTCCGGAAGTCATCAAGCAGGTGAAAAATCTCATCAAAAACCCGCTTTCTGACAAGCATCCGGTCGTACTGCTCCATTTTTCAGAAATTAAGAAGACGGATACTTCCTATGTGTTAATAGATGAAAAAGGCAAGCAACTGCCACTGACGGACATCTCGTATCTTGGCGAGCCAACAACCAATTTGTTGACAATGCTGACGAAGCCGCACCTTCACAACCAAGCGATGCTCGTCATGTTTGAACATAATTGGACGCATAATCGGCTTGAGGCGCAGCCACTAAGCATTATAACTGCGAATGAAATCATTCGCCTGCTGTATTGATGAAAAGAATTAGGAGACGATTCCATGAGTATAGACATATTGTTTGAGCTGCAGTATGAGGTGCGGCGCTTGTTTATCGCGGGGAGCGGAATGGCGGCAGGTGATTTGCGTATGCAGAAAATACTTCCCCACTTGCACAAGCTGGGCGAGTCGGCGCCGGTGTTTAAGCGAATGGCGCATGCGGTTAGTCAAGTCTTAGAAGCGGAGACAAGCAACTCAGCGGAGAAACTGTTGGAGCTGGGTACGCTGCTTAATTCGGTCCTGTACACGCAAGGGAAAACGGAGACCAAAGAAGAACTCGCCCCTTTGGAGGCAGCTGAAGCTGAATCCGCACATCCCACATCACTTCCCTATCGCAAGATCTATCCGCTGATTGAAGCGTTGACGAAAAAGGGGCAAGGGCGAATGGAACAGCTGCGGCTTGGGCATGAAGAGAGGCTGTTTCTTGATCTTCGCGTGATCCCTGCGGCTGTTTCTGCGTTGGATGACAGCTATGCTGAAATCCCGGATTATCTTCACCGCGAGGTACTGCCGGTAGTTGGGACGGCAGCGCTCCCAGCGCTGAAGCAGCAATTCAGAATGGATGGCGGAAAAGGGGACGCCCGCCGCTTGCAGCTCCTCCATACTTTGCGTCCTGCATCGGACTTAGAACTGCTGCTGCAAGCTGCGGCTGAGGGTTCGACGGAGGTTCGCTCCATGGCAATTGAGCTTCTGAGTGACTATCCGGAGCAAGAAGATTTCATTTTGGAGCAGGCAGACGATAAGAAAAAAGAGATCCGCAGAGCCGCATTGTTCGCTTTGTCTCGTCTTGGAACGGAAGAGGCCATTGCTCGCTTGTATAAAGCGCTCAATTCAAAGGATCAAGATATCGCCATAGAGCCGATACAATTGTGCAAGGCGAATGAGCTTACACTAAACATTCTTGAACATGCCAAAACGATGCTCGACAATATCAAGCGACGTTCGAATGTTTCTGATTCAACTCAACTGTTGCTTGCGGACATCCGCAGTCTGCATGTAAAAAGAGTGCCCGAGGTTGTTAGCTTTTTAGAGCTTTTGCTGTCCACTCCAGACTTTATCGTTCCGGAGACGGAAGCTCTTCAGGAAGCCGCTGCCGATCTACTGCTTCAACTGGATTTGCCTGAGGCGGACCGTTTTATCTTAACGCTGCACGAGGCGTATAATCGTAAATTCATTGCGTACAGCTTTAGAGCAGCTCTGAAAATTCTTCCTCCAGAGGATGTCTACGAACGTTTTTGCCATGATCTCAAGGACAAAAAGTCGGCAGTGGCGAAGGATTTGCTTCGTGTCCTGTATGAGGTGACTCCGTCGCTGTATACACAACTGCAAACGCAATTACTACCACAAGTGCATGAAAGCGAACCTATTTCTTCATCCGATTTTTCAAGTTGGGACCCAAGATGGGTGCATCTTTTTGTAAAATTGGATGAGGAGGAGCTTGTCTGCAGATTCGCCCGAGAATCAGACCCGAAAGTGACAGCTTATATTGTAAAGAAGTGCGAAGAACGACCTAGCTTTAACGTAACTAAAACAACGAATTTATTGCTGATCTTATTCCGTCAAAACGATCCAGATGCGTCAAAGCTGCTCATGGACATTTTGGAGAAAGGCGGAAATAAGCAGTTCTACTACTTGGATCGTATCCAATTAACGCTGCTTTCGCTGCTGCCAAGGCCATATGCGGAAAGACTGCGGCAATTCGCAGAGGGCTTATCCTATCAAGGCATGAAAAGTCAATTGTTGGATATTGCAGAAACGATTGCTGCCAAACCGGAGTCAGAACGAGAGACGGAGCAGAGGGATAGCTCAAATTATGGGGAGAAGGGACAGGGATTATGGGGATGGATCAGAAGCAAGATGTCGTAAGATTGCCCTCCGAAAGGCTTTATGTTGAGGAATTGGAAGCTTTGAAGAAATTGGATCAGGATGCAAAGCCTGCTGGATGGCAGCTTTCTCCGAAAGCTGTTCTTACATTTCTGACGGGCGGAAAAGTAAAAGGTGTTAACATCACGCCAAAATATATCGGAAACAAAAGATTGATAGAAATGGCGATCGCTACACTTTTGACCGACCGGGCGCTCATGCTGATCGGTGAGCCTGGGACGGCGAAGTCGTGGCTTTCGGAAAATTTGACTGCGGCCATTACTGGAGATTCCGGCAAAGTCATCCAAGGAACGGCAGGTACGAGCGAGGAACATATCCGTTATTCGTGGAACTATGCTATGCTGCTGGCGCAAGGACCTTCTGATCAAGCGATTATTAAGAGCCCTATTTTCCGGGCGATGGAAACCGGCGGGATCGCCCGCTTCGAAGAGATTTCTCGCTGCGCGTCAGAGGTGCAGGACGCCCTGATCTCAATCCTCTCGGAGAAAACAATCTCGATCCCAGAGTTGGGCAGAGAGGTGTTCGCGTCCAGAGGTTTCTCGATCATCGCAACGGCAAACACGCGTGACCGCGGTGTGAACGAGATGTCAGCGGCTTTGAAGCGCCGTTTTAACATCATTGTGCTTCCGTCCCCTTCGGATATCGAGACAGAAGTGGAAATCGTACGTAAGCGGGTCAGCGAAATATCGACCAGCTATGAGCTGAAATCGACGCTTCCAGATGAGGAGGCGGTACGGAAGGTTGTGACGATTTTCCGCGAGCTGCGCAGCGGGATGACGCTTGACGGCAAAGAGAAGGTGAAAGGGCCGAGCGGGGTCATCTCGACAGCTGAAGCTATTTCGCTGCTGACAGGCAGTATGGCGCTTGCAGGAAGCTTTGGCAGTGGCAGCATCAGTGAGGAAGATATCGCAGCCGGCCTGCAGGGTGCGATTGTGAAGGACGAAGAGAAGGATCGGCTCGTATGGAAGGAATATCTTGAAAATGTGATGAAAAAGCGGGGATCGACATGGAGAAATCTGTACTTCGCGTGCTCGGAGATGAACAACTAGACAAAAGTTCGGGGTTTCATGTTTTCGGTATACGGCACTTATCGCCTGCAGGCGCTCATCACCTCCTAGCTTTTTTGGATGAAATAAAGCCTACAGTTGTGCTCATTGAAGGTCCCAGCGATGCAAGCCCTTTTATCAGTGAGCTGACCTCGAGTGGTGTTGTCCCGCCCATTGCCATTTTAGCTTACACGGATGGGCTACCTGTAAGGACGCTGCTATATCCGTACGCCAATTATTCGCCGGAATATCAGGCTTTTATGTGGGCTAGCAAAAACAATGCGCAGGCTGCATTTATTGATTTGCCCTCTGAGCATGCTTTGGCGCTTTATGAACAGCGGAAACGCAGACGATCTACTACCGAGTCAGAGCATGCGCAAGAAGCGGACGACTTGCAAGTGTATGTTTATGAACAGAACGCGCTGTACCAGCGGATAGCCGAGCTGTCCGATGAGCCGGACTACGAGGCTTATTGGGAACGGTATTTTGAACAAAATTTGCAAAAAGACGCTTACCGCCAGGGCATTTATCAGTTTTCTATACAAATGCGCGAGCTTTCCGCAAGGCAGGAGATGCAGCTTGCGCCGCAGGAAGCGGCTTACAATGAAATTCGGGAAGCGTATATGAGACGTAAAATTCAAGATGCCATAGCGGACGGTCATGCTCCAGAGAAAATTGTTGTCGTAACCGGCGCACATCACGCTTCTGCGATGGATTTCCGCTTCCCGGCAATGACGGCTGAAGAGTTGAAGGGCCTGCCGAAAACAACCACGAAGCTGACGCTAATGCCGTATTCGTACTATAAGCTTTCGTCGCATTCCGGCTATGGCGCAGGGAATCAGGCTCCCGCTTATTTCGAGCTGTTCTGGCAGTGTCTGCAAAGAGGAGATCTTCACCGGCTTCCTGCTCTATATTTCTCGCAGGTGGCTGCCCATCTCAGAGAGCACGGCACTTATAGATCCACCGCTTCGCTCATCGAGGGAGTAAGGCTGGCGGAGGCACTTGCTGCTTTGCACGACGGAAGCCTGCCGACTTGGAAGGATTTGCGCGACGCGGCAACGGTATGTCTAGGCTTCGGCGAGTTCTCCACGATTGCGGAAGCATTGGCTAGAACCGACGTTGGCACAGCCATCGGCCGATTGCCCGAAGGCGTCAGCCAGACGCCGATTCAAGATGATTTGAACAGAGAGCTTAAGAGACTTAAGCTTGAAAAATTTAAAACGGCGGTAGCGACAACGCTAGAGCTGGACTTGCGGGAAAACCGCAGAGTGAAATCGGAGGAAGCCGCGTTTCTGGACTTGAAGCGGTCCGTTCTCTTGCAGCGCCTAGAGCTGCTTGGCATTCAATTCGCCAAAAAGGAACGAGTATACCAAGCTTCCGCATCATGGGCGGAGCATTGGGTGCTGCGTTGGACGCCCGAAGCCGAGATTCAGGCGGTAGAGTCAACCTTGAAGGGGGAGACGATCGAGCTTGCGGCCGCTTTCGTACTGAAGGAGTGGCTTGAGGCGTGCAGCGATATCGCAGAAGCTTCGCGCATCATCAGGATTGCGTGCGACTGCGATTTGACTGAGCTCATGGAGCAGGCAAAATCCGCGCTGCAAGGGCTTGCGGTGGACACGGGCAGCTTTGAACAGATAGCAGCGGCGGCCTACGAGCTGTCCGTTTTGATCCGATATGGATCTATCCGCCGGATCGAAACAGATACGCTGCTTCCACTGCTCCAGCAGTTGTTTCTTCGGGGAACTCTGCTGCTCGTGGATGCTTCGGGCTGCAATGACGATGCCGCTGAAGGTATGGTGCGGGCGATTCAGTCTCTCCATACCGTTGCACAAGACCATTATGACCAAGTCGATGACGGATTATGGTTCAATAAACTGCAAGATCTGGCTTCACGTGATGACCGGAATGCTAAGCTGTCAGGCTTCGCTTTCGCTATATTGCTGGAGCGCAATGAGATTCCAGATGAACGGGTTGCACAGGAAGTTTCGCGCCGTCTGTCTCCTGGAATTCCTGTCGATTTGGGTGCTGGCTGGTTTGAAGGGATAACGATGCGCAACCGGTATGCCCTTTTATCGAGGGTGTCGCTGTGGCAGCAGCTTGATGCGTATATCGCATCGCTTGATAAGGAAGCTTTCCATCGTTCGCTCGTTTTTCTGCGCAGGGCTTTCGGCTCGTTCGAACCGAGGGAGAAGGCGACAGTAGCCGAGATGATGGGCGATATTTGGGGCGTTGGCGCGGATATGGCAGGTGCTGCGTTGCAGCAGCCTCTAAGCGAGGAAGAGAAGGAGAAGCTGGATGAGCTCAATGATTTTGATTTTGGAGATTTGTAGCCTATGACAAAGGTCGATCAAGAACAAATGAAACGTTGGCGGTTGATTTTGGGCGCTGCTTCCGAAGAGAAACTGATATCGTACGGCGCAGGTGATGCTATGCTCGACGAAGAGTCGAGGCTCATGGATGAGGCGCTTGCCGCCATCTATGATGACACGGCAGGTGACAGCCGTGATGACGGAGTGGGGGGCGTCAGCTCCCGCTCCCGCAAAGCAGGGCTGGGGACATCGTCGCCGAAGCTCGCCAAGTGGCTGGGCGATATACGCACCTTTTTCCCGCCTGATGTGGTGTCTGTTATTCAGTCGGATGCGATCGAGCGCAAAGGCTTGAAGCAGTTGCTCTTCGAGCCGGAGCTGCTTTCCCAAGTAAAGCCGGACATTCAGATGGTAGCCACGTTAATGGCGCTAAAAGGGAAAATACCAGAGAAAACGAAAGAAACCGCAAGGCAGCTCGTCAAAGCCGTTGTTGATGAAATCGTGAAACGGCTTTCGCAGGATTTGCGCCGGGCAGTTACGGGTGCGCTGAACCGCAGGCAGCATTCTCCGCTGCCGTCGGCAACCGGGCTGGATTGGAACACAACCATCCGTAAAAATCTAAAGCACTACAACAAAGAGCGCGGACTGCTGCTGCCGGAGAAGGTGTATTTCTTCGACCGTGCACGGCGGAGCAAGGAATGGACGGTTATCCTGGATATCGACCAAAGCGGTTCGATGGCGGGCTCCGTCATTTACGCCTCCATTATCGGCTCGATTTTCGCCAGTATGCCTGCGCTGGATACGCGTGTGGTTGCATTTGACACGGAGGTCGTGGATTTAAGCGAGCAGTGCGCGGAGGATCCCGTCGATATGCTGTTTGGGATTCAGCTTGGCGGCGGAACGGATATTAATAAATCCATTGCGTACTGCTCATCTTTTATTGCGGAGCCGAAGAAAACGCTATTTATCTTGGTCTCGGATCTCTATGAAGGCGGCAACCGAACAGAGATGATGCAAAGGTTGATCGATATGCACGATTCAGGTGTGAAAACGATCTGCTTACTCGCCTTATCTGACCAAGGTGTGCCTTCTTACGACGATGTGGTAGCCAAAAAGCTGGCTCAACATGGTATTCCATGTTTTGGCTGTTCCCCCGATAAGATGCCTGAACTAATTGAGGGTGCTTTGAAAGGGAACGATCTTTCGGCACTAGCCGAGCGTGCGAAGCAGGGGCATGACTGATGAATCTACTGTAATGGGAGTGGAGGAACAGCCCCAAGTCTAACTCAAAAGAAAAATTGTTTTCCAAGCGTTAATTGCACCGATCAGGTAGGTGGTACGAGTAAAGTGCTGTTATTTGCCATAGGATAAAATCACTCTTATTCTCAATGTGCTTTATTTTGTGGAGATTAAGGGAGGATTATGCAAGAATAATCTGATTTGAAAAGCTTTAATTCCCAGTAAGATATTATTGTTTAATTTCGCCGACCAACTTAGTGATTGGCACAATGTGTCTGCTTATATTACTTCTTAAGTGAGTACAATATATATGTTTCAAATTACTCAAAGGGGATAGAAAGGAGGTAATCTCAATGTCCGATAAAACTAAAACTAAGATAACCAAATCTCAGCGAACCGTTGATAAGGAACTGCAATCTAGAACTCAAAAATCGCCTGACCAGTCTGCACAAAATAATACACACGATCAACCAGGTGATGCTTAAACACATTTCAGCGAATAATATAGTAGGGAGATCAACTTTCGAATTTGGAGGATAAATACAATGACATCCAGTAGAGGACATCAAGGAGCTCATGGCACAGGGCAAATTGTTAAGCAACTGAACAATCAAGCCCAAGCCGCGGAGCAAATTCAAGGAAGTAATAAGGTCGATCAAGAAATTATTGCAGCCGCAAACGAACATAGTTCAGAACTGGATGAAATCATTGATACGGATGCCAGCTCCTAAGTTGAGCTTCGGCATGGATCGATCTAAAGTAATACGAGTTAGAGACCTGCGGCATGCCTCATGCTGCGGTTTTTTTTCTTGTTCGGCGGCACAACTAAAGGGCAGCATAGTTGAATAAATCAACAATAAATGGATGGAATTTGGATCACAATTATTATTAATTTTTGGGAACCTGTATTGAAGGAGCTTGGAATTCGGCAGGCTCCTTTTCTCATTATAGTAATGACGGTTTGCCAGAGCCGTTTTTATACGACTACTTCGTAATCCCGTAGCATCGCGCCGCAAAGAGCAAGCAATTCCGGTAACGGATAACTATAGTTGAACAAAAACAAGGAGCAGTTTTGCCACGGCAACTTGCTCCTTATTTTATTAAGCTAAAGGGCAGGATTCTCGAGTAAAGATATGGTAAAATGGGTGTATAATATGCTCTCTTGATGGTTAAGGAGACCGTCTTGGAATATTCTTAAGTCAATCGATGGAGTATTATACAAGGATAAGGTGTGATGCAGGTGACTGATTTTACAATGATAAAAAAACTATTTCATATTACGAAACGAAATGGGTTTAGTCATGACGAGATACAAACCATTAAAAATAATTTTGGTGAATTGCCCCAGGTGTTTATAGATTATTATTGGGAACTCGGTAAAGACGAGCGGCTGAATCATACGCAAGATAGTTTGATCAAACCCGAGCAACTCCAATACTTCAAACATAGCGAATATTTAATTTTTTATCGCGAGAATCAACGTGTCTGTGTTTGGGGAATCCATAAGAACGATTTATCCAGGTCCAATCCCCCTGTCTATATGAGTTACGATGAAAAGGTATGGAAAAAGGAATTTGAAACATTGACCGATTTTTTTCATGCGATGGCCTATTTGCAAACCGTATTCGCTCTTGAATACGGCTGTGAATCATTCTATTCCATTGAACAAACCGACTTGGATTTTATTCGTGAAAATTTTAAAAATAAAGGTATTTCCTTTCGGCATTGGATTGGCATCGAATTTTATGGCAATCACGATGACAGCATAATAACAGTTATGAAAAATGACGATAGTTTTGATCTGATCTATGCTTCAAGCGATAAAGAACATTTTGATGAAATGGATCGGGTTCTCTCAAAACGAGACATTTAGATTATCCAACATTAATTCGAACGTTGTAACTTTGGGGCTGGTCTCAGAGTTGAGGAAAATAAACCTATGTGACTTTAGTTTGAAGGAAACAAACAATTACTCTTCGAAATCTGCAGAGATGCTAAGTGCTTCCCAGCGGTCTGTCTCCGCCAGTTTAGCTTGATCAGTTGCTCTTGCAATTTGGACTGCGCCTCTACCTAGCAATAGTCTCAATGGTGGGTTTTCTTCGTTAACGATAGTAATTACCGCTTTGGCGGCTCTTACAGGATCGCCTGCTTCTTTCCCTGCGCGTTCACTAAGACGTTTATACATCTCGCCTACTGTGTCCTGATAATCCTCGTTGGGTTGTGTAAACTTCATAGAGGAACCCGCCCAATCAGTTCTAAATCCACCTGGCTCAATCAAAATCACTTTTATACCTAATGGAGCGACTTCTTTGGATAACACTTCAGAGAAGCCTTCTACAGCCCATTTTGCCGTTTGGTATGGACCTAAACCTGGTGAGCCAGTACGGCCTCCAATCGAGGAAAACTGAACAATATAACCCTCCTTTTGTTTACGTAGAATTGGTAAGGCTGCCCGCGTAACATTAATAACTCCCCATAAATTGGTCTCGATTTGAGATTTCCAGTCTTCATCGGTAGTTTCCTCAATCGAAGCAATATTCCCATAACCTGCATTATTAACGACAACATCCAATCGCCCGAATGCGTCAATAGAAGCCTGGATAGCAGATTCCACTTGCACTGTATTCGTTACGTCAAGAACTACTGCGCGAACCTGCTCACCATAGCGATCAACTAGATCGGAAATTTGCTCGGGCTTGCGTGCTGTAGCAATTAATTTATCACCTTGCTCTAAAACAGCCTCGGCGAGCGCGCGACCAAATCCTCGAGAACAACCTGTTATTAACCAAACCTTAGACATAATAGACTACCTCCATTATTGGATTAAGACTTTTTTATCATGGACTTGTTCAAAAAAAATATGTGAACGCCTTGAGAAGATAATGAATTAAACTAATACACCTAATTTATTTGCCACTTTCACTCACCTCAAGTTTCCTTTATAGTATCGATCAAGATGAAGTATAATGAATTCGAGTTACTCGAAGTCAATAACATATTTGGAAAGGTGCCTGCAGAACGATGTTATATTCCATAAAACAAGTAACAGAAAAATTTCATATATCGCCGCATACACTTCGATTCTATACAGATCAAGATTTGATACCAGGTGTCGTGAGGGACGAAAATAATCGTCGGTTATTTAATGACGATGCTCTCCGTTGGCTTAAAACCATATTGGCTTTCAGATCTACCGGGATGTCCGTAAAAATGATACAAAGTTATTTGGAATTATATAAACAGGGAGATGAAACGATTCCGGAGAGATATAACTTGCTGGTTGAACAGCAACGCCTGACTAAACAGCAACTTAGCGATTTGTCGCAGCAGTTAGAAGTAATCAATGAGAAGGTTAGAACCTATTATGATTCAATCAAAAAAATTCGAAATATTGAAGTAGAAAGTTCATTAAGTTAAACCGTGAACGATAGTGAAGGAGCTGCTGCGGCAGCTCCTATTTTTGTTCAATCAAGTAACAGGCAGTTCAGCGAAACTTTCCATTATTTGGTGTCGTATAAGAAGTGAAACGGATGAGGCGAACGGCTATAGAGTGAAGAGTGAGGAACTTAAGGGAGTTAACAAAGTGAAAATGTATTCTAAAGGCATCAGAATATTGATTGGTGGTGTTTTTAAGACGTGGTGGGATTAGATCTAATAACGTAGAAGAGAACTGAATGGTTTTTTTAAGCTATCGGAGAACTATAGCTCAACAAGTTGCTGAGGGAGTTGACCGAAAGGGGATTCCATTCCTTATAAGGTGGGATGTTAGTGAAAAATAAGGTTTTGTTCTCATTACTTGGGATTATAATTATTGTTCTTTCGAGTACATATCTTTACAATCACTCATCACCAGAAAAAGCAATTATGAGCCATTTAAAAAGTGCTAATTTTAATTACTATATTGTTAAAGATGATTACTTTGACACTTCTTACGGTCAAAGGTACTACGTTAAAGAGAAAGATGGGAATTTTCACAATAACTTTCCACATATTCTCTACTTGAAATTCACTGTTTTTGGGTGGCAAATTGTTTCTGGTGGTAATGCTCCTTAAATATACTCTGTTTTAGTGGAAGTCTGGAGCTGCTCACCGCGAAATTTAGTGCTGATATAATATTTTCGTTAATTTACTAATTATATATACTTTTCTATATTCGTGTTACCACAAATTATTAGTAAAGGGGCGATCATATTGCAATTAAAATCAAGAAAACCCTTAGTCAACTTAATGATTATAGGAGTAATAATCTGGCTAGCGGGGATCGTAAGTAGTGGGATATATTATTTTAAAGTAATTGCTAACCATGACAATTTCTATAGTAATCCAAGTCCTGTTCCTATGTTTGTATTTATATTCATCGGTGGACTAGGCTTCCTTTTAGCGGTAATCTCTACTTTAATATATTTCGCATCTCTACTAAAAAACAGACAATAAGACAGAGGGATTGCCGCGTGGCAATCCCTCGCTCAGCTCCCTCGGTATAAAGTTAGGTATCTTGGAGTAGGGCTGGCTTTTAAGAAACCTTATATTTACGAACAAAATGGAAGACCAGTAATTTATGAGCAAAAGGAAATTGCTAAAAAGATGCTACCGAGAAATGAGTGGTGGCGTTTGGTAGATTGGACTCATGAGAGAGAGTGGAGAGTCCCTGGGGACGAATTCCATTTCGACTTATAATGAACTCTTGGCCAAACTATCTCCTGAAGACTTAAAGGCTATTCAAGGAATCATACAAACGGCTCCTGTGATATTCGGTTAAAAATCCGAGGTAACTTCCCATTAAGCCAAGATCCCTGAAGATTTTAAGACATTTTAATCATTTCGCTAACTGGGAACGATAGTTAAATCCCAAACATCGAGGCTGCCGAGTGCAGCCTTTTGTGCTAACGGGCAGATTAACGTAACTTCCAAGTAATGGAATCGTATAAAGTATGACAACAGAGGAGGGAAATTCGTGAAATTAAAAACAAAACTAATTGCCATCACAGCTATATGTTTAGTTACGGCAAGTATATTTTCTATTTCTGCACTAGCTGCAAAAGATATTGCCTCTCTGAAAGCTCTAGCTAATCTAGCTAAGGATAAGGAAACTATTGGGCACAATTTATTGGATGCGATGCCTGACCAAACAAGAGAGGATAAAGATGCAAGAAACCAACAAGGTATTAAAGTTAAGAGTCTCGGTAATGAAACAAGAAAGCTCGAACTAGAAGCTGATCCTGACGATACTGAAAATTTCGCCAAGCAGTTAGATTTAGCCATTGAAACCTGGTCAATGGGTGTCAATGAATTGAAAGAAGCTGCTGTAAGATATAACGACGATAAGTATCTCAAACGGGCAGAAGAATCACTGAAAATAATCGAAAAGTTTAAAAAAGGAAGAGAAGAATACCAAAAAAATGAAAAGACAGTAAATCAACTTCGTAAAGAACTCGATATTCCTGTCAACTAAGCTAACTGGGAACGATATTCTAATCATTTTCAGAATATAGCGCGAAGTTTGGAGGCTAATTAATGTCTGTTAGTGTGTTTAGAATGAATCTAGAGGACAATTCATTTGAACTAGGTTTTGAATTACCAATTTCTAACGAAGAATTCTTTACAAAGTTTTGGCAACCAGCTATCGAGGAGTTAAAAATTTATGGTATTCAGAATGGAGTAGAATTAAGAAAAGAACAGTTGGCATCTACACTTCTGGAACTAAAAAATTTGAGAATTTGGGCACTTGCTAATCTGGAGAATAATGATTTGGAATATATGGTGACAAGGATTGATTTGCTTATTAAAAAGTTACCTTTAGCTTTTAAAGCGGAAAATACTATTTTGTGGATTGGATAAATAATCAGTGAGCAGTAAATTATCTCTCTTAATTTAAAGGAGTTTTTTATGAAAGTTGTGAACGCTGTCAAGGATGATTTGAACGTATGGTTGGAACTGGCCTCTGAAGTTGAGTACTTATTTGGTCCTATGGTAAGTGATCCAAAATTTATTCAGGCAATAGAGAAAATATTAATCAATGCAGTGCATTTTGTGTGAGGGAAAATGATGGATTGCCAGGATCACGGTTACTCGGTGGAGTTTTATTTTCTTCAGCAGATGCCCCAAGCTACAAGATTGGGTGGCTAGCTGTTTCATCTCGAGCGAGAAACAAAGGTATAGCAACTGAGCTACTAAGACATATATTGAAACTTGTTGATATCCCAGCAGAAGTATCAGTTATTACATTTGGCGATGAAATTCCAAACGGACGACCTGCAAGGAAGTTATATCAGAAGTTCGGATTTGTGCCTCAAGATGAGTCAATTCCAAATGGTTCAGAAGGTGGCAGTCGTCAAAAATTCAAACTGCTCATTAAATAGGGACTTAAACTATCGAGGAACTATAATGTAATTAACCTTCAAGTCAAAGGCTGCCGGGAAAACCGGCAGCCTTTTTTTAACCAATATTACGTTAACGAAAAATAAAACCGGCACATCATTGTGCCGATTAATCAATTGCTATTTACCAAAAGGATACCCCTAAAAAAGCCATGGATACATAATAGTATATAAAAAAATTCAACATAAGTCTATTCATTTTTTAGTTAAAATTGTATGTTATTTATGCGACCGCGGCGCAAAACGATAAGGGATGAAGGGAGAAGACTTGCATGATTACGCTCAGAAAAATAACATTGGAAAACCGACGCGCCATATTTAACTTGGAAGTATCAGAAGAACAACGGCGATTCGTTGCGTCCAATCTGTCAAGTGCGGCTTCATGCTATGTCCTTGCAACCAATGGGGGACAACCATTTCCATTTGCCATTTACTCGGATGGGCAGCCGGTCGGTTTTGTTATGTTGACATATGGAATCACCAGTTACGACCTCCCGTCAATTGCACACGACAGCTATTGCATATTGCGATTGATGATAGACAAGCACCACCAGAACCAGGGCTACGGACGGGAAGCCATGAAAAAAATCTTGGAATTTATCCGCACCTTTCCGGCAGGGCCTGCATATTACTGCTGGATTTCTTATAAGGTAGATAATTTGCCCGCCAAAAAGCTTTATGAAAGCTTCGGATTCCGTAACAACGGCGAAATCTTAGGCGACGAGCTAATCACCGTATTGCCACTCTGATTTGCACTGGAGACTCAACTATCGAAAGACAATAGCGCAGCGATGGAACCGATCCATCGCTGACTTGGGGGTTGGAAGATGAGCGACTACTATTGGGATAATAAAATTGAATATTTAAGTAAAACAAGATGGCTATATTACAATGATGATTACTTAGAGTTCCTTATTAAAAGTGTATGGAAAATTACATCGCCTGTTCGGATTATCGACTTCGGGTGTGGCTATGGGTACTTAGGGACCAAGCTCTTACCATTGATTCCAGAAGGTTCAACATACACGGGAGTCGATATTGGAAGCAAATTGATTGATCATGCGGAGGATGTTTTCAAAGATACGCCATATCAAACCCAATTTACCCTTGGTGATATTCAGAAGATGGATTTTGGGCAGAAATATGATCTTGCTGTTTGCCATGCATTTTTATTGCATGTAGTAAATCCGAAAGAAATTCTGCAAAGAATGATAGGGTGTTTGATTGATGGTGGCAGAATTATATGCTTTGAACCACATTGGATCTCAACCATGGCAAACTATTATCTTGATGGGTACAATTCATCGGAGATTATCCAGTTAGGATTTCTTCAGAAGTTGTTTGAAGGTGACATGCAGCGTAGTGGCAAGGACGGTAATATCGGGATAAAGGTACCTGTTTACCTAAGCCAGTTAGGCGTAAAGCAAATTGATTGTAGAGTCAGCGACAGAGTTAATTTCTTAGATCCGAATTCTGACACATTTAAAATGGATACACTGTATGCCTCAATAAAAGAAGATGGATTTGGAGAAGATCCAGGGCCAGAAGAAACATTTATTGCGAATTTAGTTCAACGTGGTGCTTCTTATGAAGAGGCAAGGAATGAATATAAAGTGGAATCGTTAGTATCGAAAATTTTTGAAAATGACGTTTTTCTGACCTATGCAGCCAACTTGAAGATTACAACTGGGGTTATCGAGCGCTAAATGTTGAGGTTCATTTGGAAGTCGTATATTTAGCTAACAAGGAAATTTAGAGGAGGAGCTTACATCGCGGCAACTCCTCTATTTCTTCATTTAAGCAACGGGGAGATTAGCAGTATGTATTGTTAAATTCGGCAATTCTAGTGAAACTCTATATGTTCTTATGTATGCTTTTAAGTATGAACGGCTTGCTAGCAGTTACTCAAAGGAGGCCAAGTTATTTCAAAAATCATACTTTTTAAAAGCATGGCTTACTTAATCATTACAGCTACTTGAAATCTTTATTATCCAGCATAATTAATTGTGAATTTGAGTTTTTTGCGACTTGTTTTGTATGGTGGACGAGATTAATAATGTCTTGATATGCTTGTTTCGCTCCTACAACTAATAAAGGAACGCCAATAAAGTCAATTTTTAGCCATCGTGAAAGCATCCCACCACATGTCATCGAAAAAGGTACGGTCGGAGAAGTATTAGATAAAATAATCTTTTCATCGAGAGTCGCTTCTTCAATCAACATATCGATCAGATTAAATATGCCGGGAACTAGAATTTTAGACCTACCTCTGCCCATTGTATACACCTTATTGCCATCCTCATCCTTCCCGTGGAAGTAAAACTTTCCTCTGTCCTTGTACACCAACTTATTGAAATTGTGAGTATTCAATATTTCATTCTTCGAGGGCTCGTGAGTTTCGTTCAGCTTTTTCAGATGATAAGCTGCAGCTAACGCTGTAGTATGCGTTCCCCCGAAATCATTATAAATATAAATCATCTTAAAACCCTCCCCTTTTACAGTATGCATTATTATTTCCTATATTGTTCAACTAATACCAATGATTTGAAGTTGTGACGAAGAGATCAGGTAACGATTGGTAAGTTACCCCAATTAATTCGAAGATTAAATTACTTTGTCTTATGGAAGTTGCTAGCCGTACATTTTCTTTATCTTCTTAAAGAACCACAAATAGTAGCAGTAGGATAGTATTAGTGTGATAGTGATAGAGATACAGCTCATATATCTTTAGGAAAATGAACATTGAATATGGCGCTTATTTCAGGGAAAACAAAAAACTCAAAGGTAAAACTTGCCTTGTATACAACACTAAGAAAACCAACGGGGTATTCAATTAATTCTCCTTCAACAACTAAAGAACCAAACAACCATGATGGGAGTTGCATGAACAAAAAACTTACTTGTGCTTGAATTAATTTTTTCACCAAGTAATTGGACGGAGGCGAGGCATGGTTCGTAGATAGCAGTTTGGCGCCATATGAACGCGAACGTTAGAAGGGCTGCCGCGTGGCAGCCCTTCACTCCATTAACGGAGAGTTTAATAATAGCTGTTTTCTATCAACCTAAACCTAAATAATTTGTTATCATGTTAGATAGTGAAGCAATTTTTGGGTTAACCTTAATACTTAGGAGGAAAACACGTTATGAGAGACGTTGGGAAGAGAACCAAAGTAAAGAAAGAGTCACTCTCTTAGCGTTTTATGAGACTAAGTTTGTAGGATGGGGACATGTTGTATACAAATCCAAATATCCTTATTTTGGCTCTTGAAAGAAAATGCTTTCTCTAAGTCGGTAAGATAGGGTGGTAAAAAATGAAGTTCATACTTTTATTCGGTCCCCAGGCTGTAGGAAAGATGACAATTGGCCATGAACTAGAGAAAATCACGCCTTTGAAGTTGTTCCATAACCATCAGACGATTGAGTTGCTGCATCCTTATTTTGGCTTTGGACCTGAGATGTGGCGATTAGCAGATCTATTTCGCAAGGAAATCTTTGAGCAGATGTCTAAAAGCAATAGTGCCGGATTCATGTTTACATACGTTTGGGGGTTCGACTTACCAGCTGACTGGGAATTTGTTGATCAAATCTGTAACATCTTCGAATCCAAGGGGCATGAGGTATGTTTTGTAGAACTCGAGGCTGACATTGAGGAAAGGCTTGAGCGTAATAAGTCCCCTCATCGTTTACATCATAAGCCGACGAAACGGGATGTCGAACGATCAGAAAAGGATTTAATTCATACGATGGAAAATCATCGGTTGAACTCATTACCTGGTGAGATCACAAGGAAAAACTATATTCGAATTCAAACAACTAATCGAACACAAGAAGAGACCGCACTATTGGTTAAAGAACGATTTCAACTTTAGGTTATAGTTTTCTGAGAGTAATATTTTATAGTAAATCAACTACATAAAATAGCTGGACCGATTTATTAAACTAAAGGGCATAATTGCGAAACATTGTTGTCTTCGAAGAAAATTCAGATTTCCACTTGACCCTTACGTAACGTAATGATTTATAGTGAACGTAAGAGTAGGACGAAACACTTGCCTACTGGCCATAAAATCGAACAACTAAATTCGAAATCAGAGGAGAAGCAAACATGAGAAAACTCGTATTGTTTATGCATGTGTCGCTGGACGGGTATGCGTCGGATTCGAACGGAGGACTAGATTGGATTCCGTACAACGAGGAATTAGAGAAATACGCCGAGGAGGTCGTAGCCGAAGTCGGCTCTCCCGTATACGGACACACGACGTATCGGATGATGGAGAGCTACTGGCCCACGATGCTGGACAATCCAAATGCGTCGGGGCACGATATAGAGCATGCCAAATGGCTGCAGGATGTTAAGAAGATCGTCATTTCCAGCTCGATGGACATTGTCGAATGGAACAATACGATGCTGATCAAGGACAATATTGCAGAGGAAATCAAGGCGCTCAAGGAGCAGTCTGGCAAAAATCTCGTTATCTTCGGCAGTCCGGGGGCGGCGAAGACGTTGCTTGAGCTCGGCCTGATCGACGAATTCCTGCTGACGATTTGTCCGGTCATCTTGGGCGGCGGAAAATCGGTATTCCACGGCAACGGTGAGAAAATCAGGCTCAAGCTGCTGTCCAGCCGAACACTCAATTCGGGCATTATCGCGACCCGCTATGAGTTGGAGAAATAGCCGTGCCGTACAAGGTGTTCCACTAACGAAAGAACGATAGCACGTACTGAACAGGCTGCCGGCATGCTGGCAGCCTGTTCAAGTAAAGGGGAGGTTAGTTACAAATAAAGGAAACAACACTTTTAGGGGCATTCATTCATCGAACCAACACAAGAGTTTAACGATGAAAATTATGAATGATCCGATCCACCCTGTTGCTCATGTGACAATACATTCATTCGTGTTACCTCCTTGTAGCCCTTCAGCGAGCTACTACTCAGGTGCGCGAATGTCGTCTTAGCGACGAGCAGGCTTACCCTCAGTGATTAGGTTCGCAGACGTGGCAATGGTGACAAGCTGTGGTTAGGAGGCGTTTCCTCCGTAGTCTGTGTTCTTGTCGCGCCATACTGCGTGCGGGTGCGGATCCGAGAGGATGATGCCGCTGTGCATCTAGAACTCGATCCACACGGACGGGCCATCAATACGGATGTAGTCACTCGGTTTGCTCACGGAGGTCGAGCCCGAATAACCGACGTACGTGGAATTGAGCTCACTTTTATAACCGGCAAGGAATATCGCGGCGTTTGCGTCGTCGATACTGCCGACATACGTCTCGATCACCGTTAGCAGCAGGGCCCTCTGGTCCTCGCTCAACTCGGAGCCCCGAATGCCCGCGGCTGTATTCGGGAACGCCCAGTCCTTGCCCGGCCCCAGCAAGAGGTCGCGGTACTTGCCGCGAAGCCTGGCAGCGGCTAACTGGTCATTATCCAAGGAGGCAAGCAGTGCCACGAAGGCTCTCTGCAATGACAATGAAGGGCATCTCCGAGAGGGCCGGGGTATCTCGGCAGACGGTGTATCGTTGGTGGTCACACAAAGCGGAGATCCTGATCGAGGCCAGCGCAGCCGATGCGGAGGAGGAACTTGCTATTAGCCCCATAGGGGTTCCGTTGGACGACCTAACGGCTTATCTGGAAGTGCTCGTGCGCTTCCTTGCGCACTCATCGGCAGGCACCGCCTACCGAGCGCTCCTCGGCGAAGCGCAGCACGACACCGCTGTGGCGGAACTGCTCTCCACAAAGGACCCGCTCGGCGACAGCGCTCGGGTCGTGATTGAGCGCGCGCTCGGGAAGGACACACTGCCAGTCCCGCTTGATCAGGCCACAGCCTTGCTGATCGGACCGAGCTTCTTCTGGATTCTGAGCGGACGCGATCCAGCGGGGCTTGTCCCGCTGGAACTGGCCGCAGACTTCATTCACGACCTCCAAGTGCGACAGTCGCGGTGAACGAGGCTCATCTCGGCGGCCGTGGCGACCCGCTCGGCCGCTGCCTGATGGCCCGGACAATGTTGCATGGGAGATGGCACCCACACAATTTCATTACCGAACTTTAAATTAAGAAAGACGCCTGATGAGGCGTCTTTCGCTCTTTTGATGATAAGGTGAACCGTAACGTAATTAACGGTTAAATCTTTGAACGGCGGGGCTTTGGTAATGGAGGGGCCCAAAAGGTAAAAACTCCTTATCTCCATCTTCGGATACATGCACGGAAGCGAAGGTCAACTGCCTTCGTTTTTTTGTTCAGTCATCCTCTCTGGTAACATAAATCCAATGTTCTAGAACGATTTGTTGCCCGACTCTTTCCATCCCTAAGCGCCTCCGTTATACTAAATTTATTAAACCTACGAGTATCAGAGAGAGGTAACTGAACGTGAACAAAATAAACATATCGATACGTACCCAATTGATTACTCTGTTTATATTTTTCGTCTGTATCCCTTTGCTTGTATTTGGTAAATTATGGTATGACAAATCCACTTTATTCATAGAGAAATCTGCTATCAATTTCAATGAACAGATTGTTAAACAAGTAAATGGACATTTGAATGATTATTTTCTTGAACTGGAGCGGACCACGTTTCCTCTGATTCTTCATCCGTTGATCCAGGAATTTATGACACTTACTCCGGAACAAACGTTTGAACGATTTATGATTACAAATAAAATTCAGAATGAGCTTTTGCAGCAGATTGTTTTCGGAAGGCCGGAAATGTATTCGTTTACAATTTTCTCGAATCAAGGACTTTCGGTTTCCAGTTTGGGCTCATCCATGGTGGAGAAGCGGTATCAGGCTTATTTGGACATGCCAAGCAGCGAGAACTACTCCCTTTTAGGCATTCGTTGGGAAGGCAATACGCCGCTTTTAACGATTATCCGCAAGTTTAAGGATGCATCGACATACCAAACATCGGGCGTTTTGATTATTGACTTGAGGTTGAATGTCATATCTGAAATCGTAGATCAAATCGAGGTCGGCGATACAGGATTCTTATGGATTGCAGATGCGCAAGGACAGATGATTTATCATCCGGACAAAACGAAGATGGGGGCTAAAGCGCCTGATTGGTATTCCAAGCAAGTAAAGAATCTTGATAAAGGCGCGTTTATCCATTCCGAGCACAATGTGAAAGATCTGCTGGTTTTTCATAAGTCATCCTATACAGATTGGATCATTGTCTCGCAGGTTCCAATTCATGAGTTAACCGCAGAGTTAATTTCTTTGCGTAATGTGACCATATGGGGAGGACTTGCTCTGGTGCTGCTAGTCATCATCATCATTGGCGGTTTCTCGCTATCGTTGACAAACGGACTTTCTAAGCTTCAGCGATTAATGCGGAGTGCGGAAAACGGCAACTTTTTTATAACGGCACCTGAACATCATGGGAATGAAGTGGGAAGCCTCTACCGGGGATTCAACAAAATGGTCCGCGAACTGCGCAGATTAATCGATGAAGTGCATACGTCTCAATTAAGGGAGAAAGAGCTCGTTATCAAACAGAGAGAATCCATGTTGAAAGCGCTCCAATCGCAGATTAATCCCCATTTCCTATATAATACACTCGAAATGATCAATTCATACGCTATCGTAGAAGGTGTTGCTCCTATCAGCCGAATGTCTATTGCGCTTGCAGATTTGTTTCGGTATAGCATTAATGATTCGATGAAAATCGTTTATTTGCAGGATGAATTAGAGCATGTTCGCACGTATTTAGAAATTCAAAAAGAACGATTTCCGTATTTGGATATTGATTTCGATGTCGATAAGCGTATGATAACGCATGCCAAAGCGGTAAGGTTAACGATTCAACCGTTGGTGGAGAACAGCTTCCGGCATGGCTATGAGAAGCATCGGATGAAGCCGGTTTATATCGGGATCACGTGTGAACGAAATGAGAACGGTTACCTTTTGCGGATTATTGACAAGGGGCGAGGAATGAAGCGGGAAACGATGGATGCGTATAACGATTCTTTTATGAATGACACGAACACGTCATCTGGAGAAGCAGGTATGGACGAAGCCTTAACAAGCATAGGGCTCTGGAACGTGCATCAGCGGGTTCGCTTGTTGTTCGGTCCTCCATACGGTCTGCAAATTATACAATCAAATGAGCAGGGGACTGTCATTCAAATGATGCTGCCGGGCGTTTCGGAGGAATCATCCAAGAGGGGAGAGGATCTGTAATGTATAAAGTACTTATTGTCGATGACGAGCACATGATCAAAAGAAGCCTGTACAAAATGGTCTCAGAAAGCGAGCACGGTTTTACCGTAGTTGGCGAGGCGGAAGACGGGCAGGAGGCATTGGAACTTATTAGCCAAACGCAGCCGGATCTAGTCATTACGGATATTAGCATGCCGACTATGGATGGGCTTGAGCTCATCAAGGAATGCAGAAATCGCCAATTGGCATGCGAGATTGTGATTCTTTCCGGTTATGGGGAGTTTGAATATGCCCGGCAAGCGCTTCATTCGGATGTTGGAGAGTATTTGCTAAAGCCTATCCGGCCGGATGTACTGGATAACGTCCTGAGAACGGTGCGTGAAAAGCTCGACTTGAAACAAAAAGCGCTGCTGGAAAGAAGCAATTGGATTTGGTCTTGCAAAACAATGGGTATCCGCATAGCAAGCTTGATGTGGGATTTGGATGAAAAAGAAATTCAACAGGAACTGATCAGCGTTCATCGTACATATAAGGAACAGTCGGGAGATACCACTTTGTTCAAGCATCTTTGTTATGAATTGCTGACGTTTATCGAGAAAGAATTAGAGCAACGCACGGGGAGCGGAGGAATGATTAATCAGACCGAATCTGCCAGATTTTACGCGGTGATGGATGCGGCTGAAGCATGTCGTTTGTTAGAAGTAAGCATTATGGAACATGTGAAGGCTATCCAAAGCAAGCGAAAGCATGGCGCCTCACAAGGCATCAAAACGGCCGTTGCCTTTATTGAGCAGAATTACATGGAAGAGGATTTATCCTTGCAAGTAGTTGCAGAACGGATGCATATCTCTTTATCCTATGCTAGCCAGTCTTTCAAAGAGACAATGGGCGTCGGTTTTACGCAATATTTGACCGGTCTTCGTATGGAGAAAGCGAAGGAAGTGCTTCTTCAGGACCCGAACTGCAAAACGTACGAAGTGGCGACTGCGGTAGGATATAGCGATTATCCGCATTTTACGAAAACCTTTAAAAAGCATTTCGGCTATTCACCGAGGGAGTATAGAAAGAGAATAGGACTCGACTAGGACCTTGAGAACCTGCAAGGTCTTTTCTTTTTTTAAAATGCCCTATATTTTAAAAAGTCACAGAAAAAAGCACAAATTTATTAAATAAATAACATGTACGTTGCGAATGAAAGCGATTACGATTAGGGTATCAAAAGTTAAGACATGGAGGAGTCATATGGCCGAGATCAATCTAGCGGAAATGGACAGCGCAAGTTATCGAGTCCCCATTGTCCCGCACAGCAAGAAGAGGTACCTGCTCAAGAATTGGCAAATCTATTCCATGATTTTGCCTGGAATCTTGTTCTTTATCATCTTTCGATATATCCCTCTAGCTGGAAGCATCATTGCGTTTCAAGATTACAATGTATTTTCGGGGCTCTGGGGCAGCAAGTTTGTCGGGTTCAAGCATTTTGAGGCGTTGTTTACGTATCCGGAATTTTTTAGTATTTTACGCAACACGATACTGATTAGTTTATATCAACTCATTTTCGGATTTCCCGCGCCTATTATTTTGGCGCTGCTTTTAAATGAAGTACGCAAGATGATGTTTAAGCGGGTCGTTCAGACAGTCATTTATTTGCCTCATTTTCTTTCATGGGTCATCGTCGGTGGCCTCGTAATTAACTTTTTGTCTCCCAACTATGGCATTATTAATCAACTGCTCGGTGATTTTGGCATTGAGAAAATATTTTTCATGCAAGAGCCGGGATATTTTCGAAGCATTGTCGTCATTTCGGGGATATGGAAGGAAGTCGGTTGGAGCACGATCATTTATTTGGCGGCTGTTGCAGGTATCAATTCAGAGCTTTATGAAGCTGCGGATATGGATGGAGCCAGTAAATTCCGGCAAGTATTCAGTGTTACTTTACCGGCGTTGATGCCAACGATTATGGTTCTGCTTCTGCTTCGAATCGGTCATATTCTAGATTTGGGTTTTGAACAAATTTATATTCTGCTTAATCCGCTAGTCAAAGACACAGGGAATATTATCGACACTTACATCTATGAAGTGGGTTTGCTAGGTTCGCAATTTAGCTACACTACCGCAATCGGTATTTTCAAGTCTGCCATTGGTCTGATTCTAATAGTAGGCGCTAATCAACTTAGCAAGAAATTAACCGGCAATTCATTATTCTGAGGAAGGGGGATTCGTTTCATGATTGGAATGGGAACTGCAAGAAAGTGGTTTGTTTCAATAAATTATATCGTTTTAGTGCTTACCGGCCTCGTGATGATGCTGCCGTTTGTCAATATATTGGCGGGTTCTTTTAGCGGTGGAAAAGCGATTTTACAAGGAAGCGTAACGATATTTCCGGTAGATTTTACTTTGGCCAACTATGCCTCCGTGCTGAATAATATCGCCATTTGGAAGTCTTTCGGAATAACGGTCTATGTGACTGTTTTGGGAACGACGCTCAATCTTCTATTTACTTCTACGATGGCTTACGGACTTGCTAAAAAGGAATTGAAAGGGCGTTCGTTCTTCATTCTTCTTGTACTTTTTAGCATGATATTCACGGCACCCATCATTCCTTCGTATTTGCTCGTGAAGTCATTCGGCATGTTGAATACGTTATGGGCATTAATGATTCCGGGCTTAATTGGCGCATTTAACCTGATTATCATGATTTCGTTTTTCCAATCCATCCCGGAAGGGCTGACGGAAGCTGCCAAAATAGATGGCTGCAACGAGTACCGCACATATTGGAGCATTGTCCTGCCGTTATCCTTGCCATCCTTGACCACGATTGGGTTGTTTTATGCAGTCGGTCATTGGAACGGGTATTTCTCAGCAGTCATGTATTTAAGAGATCCGGGGCTGTACCCGCTGCAGGTCAAGCTGCGACAGCTCATTGTCGATAACGATGCAGCCAATGTCATGCAAAGTGTACAGATGACACTACAGTCTGCGGAAGGTATCAAAATGGCGACAATCATCGTAGCCACTGTACCCGTGTTGTTAATTTACCCGATGATTCAGAAGCATTTTACGAAAGGAGCAATGCTCGGATCGCTTAAAGGGTAGTTCTCATATGCCACCAATTACTATAAAAAAGGGAGTGCGTTAAGCTTATGAAGAAAAAGAATCTGCTATCAGGGCTTTGTTTAGTCCTCGCGGTTGGAACGGTCGTTGGCTGTTCTAAGAAAGTGGAATCCGGTAACAGCGGTGTAACTGCACAGTCTGCAAAGCCTCCGGTCGTCAAAGTTACTTTGGGAACGAGGGGTCTGCCCTATGTGGAAGGATCGCCCAATATTAACGAAGATAAGTTTGTGAAGAAGCTTCGGGAGCTGTCCAAGACAGATGTGAAATTCGAACTTATTCCTCACCAGGAATTCAATAAGAAACTCACTTTGCTTTTAGCTGCAGGCGACCTTCCAGACCTTCTTCAAATTAATGGCGTTAACTCACCCGAGGTGGCTCCAGCTGTTAACAATGGCGCATTTTACGAATTGAACGACTTGATTGAGAAATACGGCCCTAATTTGAAAAAGAATATTTCACAAACGACGTGGGATTCACCTATGGTTAGTAATAACGGAAAGATCTATGCCATTCCACTCGAGAACTATATTCGGAATACACAGGTCGTTTATGTGCGAAATGATTGGCTTCAAAAGCTGAACTTGAAAGTGCCGAAAACCATCGACGAATATGTAGAGATGTTGAAAGCGTTTAAAGAGAAAGATCCGAACGGAAACGGAAAAGCGGATGAGATTCCATTCTCAGGTCGACAAAATTTCGCTTTCAGCGAGGTGTTCTTCGCAGCCTATGATGCGATTCCGGGAGGATGGAAATATGAAAACAACCAGTTAATCCCGAACTTTATTCGACCACAAATGAAGCAAGCCCTGGAGCTGCACCGTAAGTTATACCAAGAACAACTGATGGATAACGAAATTTTCGTTCAGCAAGGGAAGGATTGGGACGCTAAAATTAAAGGAGCTGCTAGGGTAGGCATGTTTGTGCATGATCCAGGGTATCCGGATAAATGGCGCTCGGAAGTCAAGCAGGGTGACTCTAAAGCCGATGTCATTAATATTCCTGCTCCCACAGGTCCAGATGGCAAAGGGGGTCTGATGATCGGTTCCCCTGTCAATATGGCATGGTCGATCCCGAAATCGAATAAAAACCCGGAAAATGCCATTAAGTTCTTAAACTGGTTTTATTCGGACGAAGCTCAGAAATTCCTTGATTACGGCTTAGAAGGCGAAGATTATACGCTGGATAATGGGAAAGTGAATTATAAATATCCGACAAATCCGGATGAGATCAACAGAGAAAATATGCATCTTATGTTCCTGCGCTTGGTAGGGCCTTCCTATTTGGCTAATGAATCTTTTATGAAGGGGCGTAAGGACGGGGATATTATCGCAAACGCGATTCAAATCGCTAAAAGCGAAGGTCGTCAAGACGATGGCGTGGATATGCCGATACCGCCTACCTTACAGTCGAAGCCAGAGCTTGGCAAAAACGGTTTGTGGATGGAGACAGCTGCCAAAATCATGACCGGCAAAGACCCGATCGACAGCTTTGATAAGTTCGTAGAGGACTGGAAGAAGCGTGGCGGGGATCAAATCATTAAAGAAGCAACGGAATGGTACAACGCTAAAAATAAAAAGTAAGATGATCGCTCCCTCCTTTCCTTAGATGGAGGGAGCATCTTTAATTAGCAGGAGGTAATCACTTTGAATCATACCAATCAGCTCAATGAGAATTTCACAAACGGCCAGCCTATAACGGCGATAATCGTAGGTGCTGGACATCGTAGTCTGCTCTATGCTTCTTATGCTTCTCAATATCCAGATCAGCTGCGTATCGTTGGTATCGTTGAACCTGACCCTGTTCGCAGACAACTGACTGCAGATAAATTCGGCCTTACGTCCGAATGCTGCTTTGAATCGGTGGAGCAACTGGTTGCTGGGCCTCGTATTTCGGAAGCGGCGATCAACGGAACAATGGACCATCTTCATATCCAAACGACGATTCCGCTGCTTGAGGCCGGCTATCATGTGCTATTGGAGAAACCAATAGGAACGACCGAAGAAGAGATTTATGTGCTGCATCAAAAAGCGAAAGAACATAACCGCATTGTGATGATCTGTCATGTATTGCGGTACGCCCCATTCTATGCGGAAATTCGCAAAAGAATTGAAGCGGGTGACATCGGAGAAGTCGTCAATATCCAAACGGCGGAACATGTTAGTTATCATCATATGGCGGCCTCCTTTATTAGAGGGAAGTGGAACTCCAAAGAAACATGCAAATCGTCTATGCTTATGGCGAAATGCTGCCATGACTTAGATATTATTAGTTGGATGACGGGCGAGATAAGACCGACCAGAGTAAGCAGCTTCGGAGGTCTTATGCATTTTAAAGCTGAACATGCACCGGAAGGTTCGGGAACACGCTGCCTGGTCGACTGCAAAATCGAAGAAAGCTGTCCGTATTCGGCCAAAAAGCATTACATTGAACAAGGGCGCTGGGGCTTCTATGTATGGGAAAACGACTACTTCGGGATAGCGCCGACGGATGAGGAAAAGCTGGATATCCTGCGCACCAGCAGTCCGTATGGCCGATGCGTATGGCATTGCGACAACGACGTCGTCGATCGCCAATCCGTTATCGTGAAATTCGAGAATGGCTCAACGGCTACGCACAATATGATCGGGGGGGCTTCCAAACCATGCAGAACGCTATTCATCGTCGGGACGAAGGGAGAAATTCAGGGAACTTTGGAAGATGGTTCATTTGTAGTCAGGCACCCTGATGCCCGTGCTGGGCATGAATTCACAGAGGAGCGCGTAACCGTAAATGTAACCAACGACAGTCACGGCGGGGGAGATTTACTGCTTGTGAATGATTTCGTGCGTGTGCTGCGAGGGGAAAATCCTTCGATATCAAGCACTTCTTTAGAGAAATCCGTATATGGGCATTTAATCGGATTTTCTGCAGAATGTTCCCGTTTGGAAAACAGAATTGTGGAAATTAGGGCCTTGTAATTACGAAGCTGATCTCTGTCATCAGCCAGTTGGTAAGTTGTCCACCATGTGGGGGGACGGAACACATTATCATTCCAAAGATGGCTATATAGATACTAAATGGGAATGTTTGTTCGATAAATGCAATCTAATTGGAATCTTAAGGTAACCCCCTATTTTATTTACAATCCCCCCCGAAACGGGGGATTTCTTTTATGGTGAAATAGTCCTATACTAGTCCGAGTTGTAGTCAAAAACCGACAGGAGAAATAGAAATTCCGCAAAACTCCACGTCTGTTGTAAAGTTTTGCGGACCATGGAGGAAGATGAATGCAGCAGTAGGGGGGAACAAAGCTATTCATTTTAAAGGAGGATTTCTGTGCCGAATAACAATGCGAGAAGAAGGCTATCGTTTGGTGTAACGCTACTCTTGTTGATTGCAACGCTCTGCACCGGCTTTACGGTCGTTAACCAATCGAATGTTGCGTACGCAGCAACCGCCAGTACTAACCTTGCTATTGGAGCTACGCCAACTGCCAGCAGTAGTGTTGAAGGAGATGTTTGGAAGCTCCGTCATGTCAACGACGGACAAGTAGTATCCAACGCATTCAACTATGGATGGACCAGCTTCGACGACGGCAGTAGTTCGGCCGACAGTACGCAATGGGTACAACTGGACTTGGGCGCAAATCTGACGTTCAATAAGGTGACGTTGTTCCCGCGCAATGATTACGGTTCAGAAGGATATGGGTTTCCCGCTGATTTCAGAATTGAGGTATCAACAGACGGGGTTAACTGGACGCAAGTAGTTCAGAAGACCAATTATCCATTCCCGTATCCGGCAGTCGGACAAGTGTTTACTTTCCCAAATGCTACTGACCGATATGTCAAGGTAACGGGTGACAAACTGAATACGGACAAAAACGGTAGCTACTACATGCAATTTGCCGAAATAGAGGTTTGGAGCGTTATGGTACCGCCAACTTTGACGGCAGTCAAGACGGACAGCGATACGACACAAGACATCGAGATTACATTCACGGATGACTCGGTTTGGCGCAGTGCAATTACTGCGGTCAAGGACGGGACGACTTCTCTGACGTCGGGAACGGATTACACGATCGGCGCCGGGAAGCTAACGATTAAAGCCGGCGTGTTGGCAGGTGGCAATCACACGATTACTGTGAAGGCAACAGGGTTTGCTGATGCTATTTCCAACGCATTTCATTTAACCATTAAGCTGCCTGCAACCGTAGAAACGGGTACGAACGTGACCTCTATCACTTCGTCCTCAGCAACGGCTGGGGGGAAGGTGACTTCAGCCGGGGGCGGAACAGTCACAGAGCGTGGTGTGGTCTATTCCGTGCATGAAAATCCGGTAAGCAGCGATAGTAAAGCTGTTGCAGCTTCAGGCGGGACAGGAGATTTCTTAGTGAATCTCACAGGACTTCAATCCGCAACTACTTACCATTTGCGGGCATATGCTGTCAATGAAGCCGGAACAAGCTACGGTCCGGATGCTACATTTACAACGTTAAGTTCAGATTCAAGTTTAAAAGCTTTAAACTTAAGTGGTGGCATTGCGTTGGATCAAACGGTCAGCGCAGGCGTATATACCTATACGGCAAGTGCTCCTAACGATGTGTTGAACCTTACCGTAACGGCGAGAGCGGACAGCACCGCAAAGTTAGCTGTGAATGGAAACCAGGTAGAAAACGGTCAACCGAGCAGTGCAATCAACTTGAAGGTAGGAAGCAACACGATTACGATCACAATCACGGCGCAGGATGGAACAAAGAAGGACTACACGATCACGGTAACTCGGGCAGCCAACAACGATGCGACGTTGAGCAGCCTGACGATTGATCAAGGCGAGTTATCGCCGGCTTTTTCCTCATTGAATACGAATTATACAGTGAGCGCGCCTAACTCGGTTTCAAATATCAATGTTTCTTTTGCTAAAACCTATTTCAATGCAACGTTCACAGTTGCAGGTGCGGTTTACAGCTCTGTAACGGGCAATGTGTATGCATACAATGCTTCGAACTTGGTTGTCGGATCTAATCCGATCCGGATTATAGTAACCGCGGAGGATGGCACGACCAAGCTGTATACTCTTACAGTGAACCGTGCAGATGGAGATGGCGGCGAAACACCAACTTCACCGGCGAAGAATGCCGACTTGAGCAGCCTGATGCTGTCGGGCGGTACTTTAAATCCTGCATTCGCATCCGTAACAACCGACTACACTGCTAGTGTGGATAATGATGTATCCAGCGTAACGGTTACAGCCAGCGTTTATGATAGCAAAGCAACGATGCAAGTGAACGGAACAGCGATTGCTAATGGTCAAGCGAGCAGCGCTATTAATTTAAAGGCAGGAAGCAACGCGATTACGGTCACAGTCAGGGCGCAGGACGGAACTAAGAAGGACTACACGATCAAGGTTACTCGGGCAGCTAACAACAATGCAACTTTGAGCAGTCTGACGATCGATCAAGGCGATTTATCACCATCATTTTCCTCATTGAATCGGAATTATACAGTGAGTGTGCCTAACTCGGTTTCAAGTTTCAATGTTGCTTTTGCTAAAACCTATTCCCAAGCAACGTTCACGGTTACGGGTGCGGTTTACAGCTCTGTAACGGGCAATGTGTATGCATACAATGTTTCTAACTTGGTCGTGGGGTCTAATTCGATCGGGATTATAGTAACTGCAGAGAGTGGCGCGACACAACTGTACACTCTCACAGTGACCCGTGCATCTTCATCGTCATCCTCATCTTCATCGTCCTCAAGCAAAGCAGTTATCTCGAAAGACGGTAACCTCACGCTTTCTACGGGCCAAAAGGGTGAGGTTAGCTTGGACGATGAGATCAAGATCATGATTCCTGCCGATGCTTTTAGCAAAGAGTTGAGAGTAACAATCGAAAAAGTAACGGATATTCAAAAGCTTCTAACGAATAAAGAAATTCTGGCCAGTCCGGTATTCGAGATTCTGAAAAACTTTACAGAAAATTTCAGCAAGCCGGTTACTCTGATCTTTACCTTCGACCCGAAAAGCTTGAAGAACGGTCAAAAGCCTTCCGTATTCTACTATGACGAAGCGAAGAAGGTATGGGTAGAAATTGGCGGTAAGGTAGACGGCAATCACATCACAGTTGAGGTCAATCAATTTACGAAGTTTGCGGTAATCGCTGTCGGTCAAGAGACGAACACGGAGACAAATCCGAAATCGCTGCATTTCAGCGATATCTCCGGACACTGGGCGGAGACTAGCATTAAGCAAGCGGTAAACGCAGGAATCGTCAGCGGCTATTCGGATGACACGTTCAAGCCGGACCGTGCCGTAACGCGCGCGGAATTTGCGGTTATGCTGGTAAACGGGCTGAAACTGCAAGGCAAAGAAGCGGCGCTGACGTTTACCGATACAGGAAAAATCGGCATCTGGGCGCAGAACGCAGTGGCACAATCGGTCCAAACGGGTATTGCCAGTGGTTATGAGGACGGCACTTTCCGTCCGGATGCGGAAATTACTCGCCAGGAAATGGCAGTCATGATCGCCAGAGCTTTGGGGCAGTCGGTTCAGGCGGCGACAACAACGGGCTTTGCGGACGACAAGGACATCCCGGAATGGGCACAAAGCGCAGTGGGGGCCATGAGAAAGCTTGGCGTTATCGAAGGCAAAGGCGCGAACGCATTTGCTCCGAACGATAAAACGACAAGAGCAGAGGCGGTTACGGTGCTACTAAAAATGTTTGCATATAAGGGCAAGTAAATGAACATCTTACAAGGCTGTCTTGAATTCAAATTCAAGGCAGCTTTGTTTTTGAATAAAACGGTGCAGGTGGTTTGGGCACAGTACTTATCAACGTCGATAATGTGAATTCTGGCATCGGATTTGTGTGAAGGCTTGAAGAGTATGCAATCGATCATGATACAGCAAGCACTTGATGAATGGAAGAAATTAGAAGACTATATTTACATTTAGTTCCATAAATAGCAGAGCAGGCTACCGTTATTAATACGGTGGCCTGTTCAAGTAACGGACAGTTTATTTCAAAAAATGCCACCGATGATTCAGTAACTTTTTGTATGTCCCTAGCGTAGAAAAGTGTGACGAAAATGGAAAAAGGTGGTGTGATGCCATGTTTTTCGTTAACACCAAATTATTAGCGAAGGTCGTAATCATTCTGGAATATTGCTAACGACTTATGGGGTGTGGCAGTATTTCGGGAGAGCCCGTCCAAGTCGATCGGCCAGAATAGCTGACTGAAACCTAATGCTCAAATCGCCCTTAGAGGAGTTCCAGTAAAGATTAGCGAATAATGAATCCACTCTAAATAGTAGGTGATACAATGAATCTGTGTCCAAACTGCAGTGAGGAGTTAGAAATTAAGTCGAACTTTTGTCCCAAATGTGGATATCGGCCTCATTCTAAATTAGAACCGGCAAATATCAAGAGAACAACTTCTACTGTCAAGTTTAGTCTCATCGGAATGTTTTTGTCAGTTGTAATTGCCCTCGGCATAAAACATGGATATGTAATCATGAGGCATTACTCGCGTAATGAAGTAGATGGGGGATACCGTGAAAACGATAATAAAAAAATTGTACTTCCGACTATGGGGGCGTTTGCGGCACAGGCGCTTAGTTATGTGAAAGCTATGTAACTGAAATGTTAAGTATAGGATCAACTGTGGCCATGTTGGAGAACAAGAAATATTTCACGCTCTTTTACATCTTATACCTAGATTTGAGGATGAACCTTTATAGCAGGTAAAGGTATTAGATACTGGCTAAAACATCCAATCAACCAAAGGATTATAGCTGATTAAGTTGACTATTTCCGTTAACGGAACCATATAGTTTAATAAACATGGCGCGGCTGCTGGCATGAATAGGCAGCAGTTTATGTCTATAGGCGGGATAATTAAAATATATAACCGATATCAGAAGGTGATAAATAGATGAACATAGATTTAGAGTTTCTAAGCCAAGTAATTAATGACTGGGATCCGGTTGGCCTCTTAGCAGGAGGTGCCCCAGAAAACGAGTATAGCATCGAAGTAAAAGAAATCGCTCAGAAATCCTTGTCGTGTAAGTCTGAAACAGACTTAGCGTTGATTATTTACAGAGTTTTTAACGATAGAATGGGAGTAAAATTAAATCAACTTACTTGCTTGAAGCAGGCATTTATAATAACCGAACACGGAAAATAACAGTAACAAATAGAAGGCATTTTACGATTGGCGCAGATCGCCTCCCCTACGGATGCGCAGAGAATGAAGGTCATAGTCAAATATTGGATTCAACAAGATCCTACAGCCAGTATTTTTAAGGAGACAACTTTGAGCATTCTTCAGCTGGCAAAGGCTGTGATAAATGACACCAACATTATCCCAAGAGGATCTAATCGTATCGCCAATGGTAATATACTTGCATATGCTCCTCAGGCAAATGATATAACTCTTTACAATTACACGATACAACAAGAGTTTACACTTCCTAGAGGCAGCTACACGTGTACGTAAATGGAACTTACTCCCAAGTGATCTGCAAGAATAACACAAGAATCTATCAGCAAGGTTGGAGCTATAGTACGAGGTTTTAATACGAGTTTAACTTGAAAGATGATAAAGTACTCCAATCTTTGGTAGAATAGTGTTTGTCGTGAATTTGGAAGGGAGTAGGAAAAATGAATAAGCTGCAAACATGGACGCTCAATCTTGTGCTGCTGCTGGGTATTTCCATTCTGAGCCAGCCAGCCTCTGCACAAGCCAGCGACTTTACAGATTTAAAAGGACACTGGTCGGAAGAGGTTGTTCAGACGGCTGTGACACAGAAACTAGTGCAAGGCTACGCTGACGGAACCTTCCGTCCTGATCATGCTGTAACGCGCGCTGAGGCAGCTAGTATGCTCAGCCGTGTCACGCGGTTGACGGAGATGAGCCAACCTGGCGCTTCCATTGCCGATATAGATAGCCACTGGAGCCGCGCTGAGGTGGACAAGCTGACTCGGCTTGGCTTGCTCTCCCCGGCAGATTACGCCCAAGGCTTCCAGCCGGACGTTCCGGTCACACGGTTCGAGCTTATGAAATGGATGGCTACTGGGCTGGCGCAGGCAGACTCCGGTTTCCGGCAAGCGCTCGTCGACACTGCCCATACACTGCTGCCTTCACCGGAAAGCTACCGGGGCGGCTTCACGCCGGAGCAGATTCCTTATTTGGCAGTCGCCAGAGGGGCAGGGCTGGTTAACGGATTCGAGGATGGTAGCTTGCGTCCAAACGAGACGGCCAGCCGAGCGGAGTTGGCTGCGATTCTGCTGCGGTATGAGCGGGTGGAAGGCACCCGCGCGGAGGACTATCTTGGGCTGAATGAATTGCGCGAGGTAGGCTTGACGGGTACGAATGCGACAAGCTTGACGCCCTACCGTTACTTGAAGGTACACAATAGTGAGGAGGGGAGAGCCATCCCGAAGTATATCAAGTTGATCGGGATCGGTTTGAGCAGCAAGATGGATTTTGCCGGTCTGGAGCCGCTGGCGAAGCTGCCGGATACAGGGATTTATTATAATTTTCATGATGAGACGAAGCCGACGAGATTTGTAAAGCTGCGTGATCTGAACATGACGATTAAGGAGGCGGTGCTCGAAGGCCTTCAACGAGGGGACTCGATGTATCTCGGACCAGAGCACCCGAAGCAGATGTCCACAAATGATGTCAAGCTGTATTATGAGAATCGTTATATTCATGTAACTTTTGATGATGAGCTGATTCCGTATACGAGCTTCGCTAATGTTGTCGATAAGCCTGTCGCTGCAGGGGATCTGGCGGTGCTGACGATGCACCGGATGATCATAGTCGATGTGCCTCCGGAGGAAGAAGGGGCGCCGCGAAGTCTATACGCAGATTTCCTGCTTGGTGACAGAGAGCCGTGGTTGCAACGGGGGCCGGATGGGCTTTATGTGATCTTTAAGGAAGTGACGATGAAGGTTCATGATAAGCCGTTAGATATGCTGCAATTTTATAATGCTCCCGGCCATGCCCGCGGCAACGGGTTCTTTACGTTAAATCGGATTCTTCCCGAGGCTGCAGCTCGAAGCGGTCTGTTGACGATTCCAGAGTCGACCCTTTCGTTTTTTACTCCAGGAAGCGCTAACCGGTTCTGGGCTTACAACTCAATGTCCCGAACAGCGACCAACAGCTTGATTATGAATACCGATTCCGGGGACAGTTTCTGGCTGTTCAGAGAAAATTGAGCATAGGCGGCAAAGGTTTACACGATTTGCGCTTGAAGTTTTTTTGCCTATCATGTCGTTGAAACAGTGTCGGTTGACAAGAACATTGTCCGATTAATATCCGCCAAAATGGCGGATTTTCTATTTTACCGGATCATATTCTTGTCATTTCTTAAAGTCAAGAGTATCGTCCGATTGCCGACGAAGTCACAAAATAAATATTCGGAGCATTACGCAACTTCTATTTTTTGTTGCTGTAAATTATGGGAAATGCAAATCTATTATCCTCAAATTTTTTGTCGAAAAAAGAAGAATGTGGTAAGCTAAATAGGAATATCTCAGATGGAAGAGGAGAACATGTATGCAATCCAAATTGAAAATCATGCTGTTGTTCATGGTCTTATCCCTTATGCTCATGCCCGCAGTAAACGCCGTGAGTGTCGTTGAGTCGTATATAACCGACAATCAAGAGCGAACGATAACCACCCTAACGTTAGGTCAGGAAGTTAATCTTCGAATGAGGATCATGCTTAGTGACAATACGTCGTCGATCGCTCCCAATCCAATCTTTACATCCTCAAATACTGGGATTGGCTCGGTAAGTTCACAAGGCGTTTTTTCCACCTTGAGTTTAGGCACTACTGTGCTGACTGCCACCTACGGCGGGGTGACGAAGACGATAAACGTCCAAGTCAATCCTCCCTATCACCTGAAATTCGATCAGTATCAATACGCGCTAAATCAGGGGGAAAAAAGGTCCTTTACATTGACTGGACAAGCTTATTTTGGCGATGACCTCGACTACACTTCAAGAGTCACGTATTCGTCCAACGCACCGGATATTGTTCAAGTCGACAAAAGCGGTATCAAAGCGCTGAAATCTGGATCCGCGATCATTTCAGCTTCCTTTGGCTCAGTCACAGCGATGTCTACGGTGAATGTTGTGAATGCCGCTGTCGTTTCCGGAACAGATGACCCGCAGGCGATTTCACAGCGCTCGAGCGGTTATATGCTTTGGAACAGTATACGGACGGCCATGGGTTCATCTCCGCTAACTGAAAATCAATTACTGACAAGAGCAGCACAGAATCATGCGAACTATCTGCATGGCACAGGCTCCTCACAAGCCGCATCATCTAGAGGGCACGTTGAACACCCAGGTGAAGTGGGGTTTACAGGTCAAAGTATTGCTGATCGTCTGACCTATGTGGGTTATAAAATCTCAGGGTATGGCGAAGTCGTAAACTATGTCGATAACACGAATAATAGTGGAATTCAAGGCCTTATCGATGCTCCCTATCATAGAAGTCTTATGCTTGACCCTACTGCGATTGAGTTCGGAATTGGAATAGCCTCAAGTGCGCCGAAAATAACAGTTTCTAATATTGGTTATAAGGCTAGTTCAAACACCCCGACGGCATACTATTACCCTTATTCAGGACAAACGAATGTACCGACAAGCTGGTATGCAGCAGAGACACCGAATCCTCTAGCCCCTTTTGGAAAAGAAGGCGCTCTAGTAGGCTATCCGATTACAATATCCGCTACTGAATTCAAAAACGTCAATTTCAGTTCAGCTACCATTACAGACAGTTCCGGCAACAACACTGACTACTACAAAACAGACGCTTCGAATTCGTCGAAAGGCATCGTCGTACTCACGCCCAAAACACCTCTTAACCCGAGTACAACGTATACGGTACATTTTGAAGGCAGTTTGACGGGCGGCACTACGATCCAGAAAGAATGGACATTTACAACGAGATCCGAAACGATCAGTTCGATGACAGCATCCCCTTCAAAGTTGAGTTTACAGGTAGGGAAGTCTCAGTCGCTTCGTGTTTGGGCGGTATCGGATGTGAACGGCAATCAAGAGGTAACGTCTCAAGCTCAATATCAATCTTCAGACAGTCATATCTCGGTGCAAAATGGGACTGTGACAGCATCTGGCACAGTAAGCAATGGAACCATCACAATTACCTATCGAGGCGCCTCAACGACGGTCAGTCTATCTGCCATTGATCCTGCGAATCCTAACTTGAAGCAAGCACAAGATGTAAACGGAGAAGGTATCAGCAGCACAGAGATTCCGTCCGACTATCGAACAATCAGCCGACAAATGAAAGATTTGAGCGGTCATTGGGCAGAGAAAGAGATTGCATGGGCGATCAGTCAAAATTTGGTTCAAGGGTATGAGGATAAAACATTCCAGCCCAACCGTGACGTAACAGAAGCCGAGTTTATCGCATTCGCGCTTCGGGCCTTGAAAACGGACAAAACAGGGCTTGATTTGCAACAAAATAACCATTGGGCTGACGGTTTATATGTCATTAGTAAGAAGTATAATCTCCCGCTCTTGGGGTATTCCAATCAGTCAGCGAGAGAAACCAAACTTACGAGAACCCGCGTAGCAGAGATTATTGCAGCGATCGATGGCCAGTCTCTTACAGGCGACGATGCGATTGCGTATCTGCTAAATATGCACTATTCCGATGGGAAGACGTCCGCAACCATTGAAGGTTATCAAGGCGGGGACACTTTAACCCGTGCCGAAACGATTAAGTTTCTGCTGAATGTTCTTGAGAAGGGCGTTACGGAAGTTAAGAAATCCTAAAGCATGCAAATAGAAACGGAGCCCGCGAAACATGTGTGGCTCCATTTTAGTTATTAACTCAACTTTCACAGCTACGAATTAAACAGAACTCCGTCCGTCTGTAAGAGTTAAGGGGATATTTTCTTTCTCTTGACAGAAAAACACCCTTCTTTGTTTGGTATCTTGGAAGTGTAGAGCAACCATGCAAACAAAGAAAGGTGTGTAACCCAATGGTACAATGTTTCTAATTACATACCTAGATGCACATGGTAAGATTATCACGAGATAAACCACTTGTTTGAAGTAAAAACGAGTGAATTATCTTCAAATGTTTTACCGATTATCAACATAATGTCTTACCTTATCTTGTTCAAGAACTTATTCCAAAAATAATCAACGAGGATAAAGCTTTATAGGTAAGCAATATGTAGAAATCAATTGTTAAGCTAACGAAAGAAGTTTGTTTAATAAGACTATCAATGAGCAGGTGCCACGATACAAGACCCTAGATAACATTGTTGGCGTTAAGATCAAAATAAGAAAAAAATATTAAGCGAGTTTCTCTTTTTTGGAAGAAATAGCTAAGTTATTATATGTAAGGGAAGTTAATGTTCAGAGAGATTTATAAAAAAAGCAACAAACTGGGAGGCTGTTCTCAATGACTGAACGTATCATTTTAATATCGTTGCTTACGTTGGTTATCCATTCAGCTGAAACACTCTCATACGCTGTGAGAATGGCAGGAATTCGATCAGGAAAGTTAGCAATTGCACTTTCTTTAACGGGTATGATTGTTCTTATTTCAAGAACGTCAAATATTGCTCAGGGAACGATGACCGGAAAAGTCGTTGATTTTGCTAAAATGCATTTAGAGTTTAACATAGTTGGGAATTTTAGGATTATATTAACTGCTGCTTCCCTTGGTACTCTACTTGCAATTGCATTATTTCCTACTTTTGTAGCATTATCTGGACGTATGGTAGCACATCTGGAGAAAGCCGGATCAGTCCCGAAAATGATTCAAAACGCACTCCGAGTTGACGTCATTCAGCATTCTTTCTATCATTTTCGATTGCCGAAGTGGGAGATGGTACAGCGTCTCCGTGCAGGTGGTCTCCCAAAACGCTTAATGATAATCAACTGTTTTGTGACCGCTATTTATACTGTAGGCGTATTGGCAGCTTTATATGCAACATTTTTGCCTGGGCAATATAGCATTGGGGCTTCTCAAGCTTCGGGATTAATAAACGGAGTGGCTACTATATTATTGACTTTACTGATTGCTCCGCAAGTTGCCTTACTGACAGATAAAGCTTTGAGAAAAAAAGCAAAGTTATCATCAATTAATAAAGTTTTTGGTGCTCTAATGTTCTCAAGATTTTGTGGCACGTTATTAGCACAAGTAATATTTATACCTGCAGCATATTGGATAAAAACTATTGTCCCGTACTTATAGAGCTTGTGGTTAGGCTAATTGGCCGAATTGGTACTAATTAGGGGCACTGGATAAACGTTGAACAAAAGGAAAACTGTTTCTTGAATATTTTCTGAGTTGGATAATTTTATAAACTTTGTGAATATAACGTTATGTGAAATCACAGTGTGATACTTAATGAAAGCATTTAAAAGGAGCCCTGTATGAAGACAATTATCTATATGATTAGGCATGGAGAATCACCATACAATGAAGGAAATGAAAGAACAAGAGGGCTTACCCCAAAAGGAAAGATTGATATTGAAAAAGCAACGAAGTTACTTATAGGTGAAGGAATTGACATGATTATATCAAGTCCTTATACTCGAGCAATTCTTAGTGTTGAGGGATTGGCCGAGCACTTAAATTTACATATTAATGTATTTGAAGATCTTAGAGAACGTCATTTTGCATCTAATATTATTGAAAATGCAGAGTTAATGTCTATTATCAGAGAAAGTTTTAATGACTTTAATCATACCTTGCCGGGCGGAGAGTCTAATGCTGATTGTCAGAAAAGATCAATCTCAGTTCTAAAACCCATAATAAATGAGCAAAGAGGGAAGAAAATAGCAATCGGGACTCATGGTCTTGTAATGACTTTGATGATGAATTATTTTGATCCAGCTTTTGGCTTTGATTTTTTGAACCAATTAAAGAAACCAGATATCTATAAAATGCAATTCGAGGAATTAGAATTAGAAGAAGTAACAAAAATGTGGAATGATTAGATTTTATAAGGTTTATTGAAGAGGACTGTGACATCATACAACACCATATTAAAACATTAGGGCTATACTCTCTCGGTCTGCCCGAGGGATCTCGGAATTACGCTAACGAGAGAACAGTTGTTCATTCACAATATGACGGCAGCCGAAAATTGATGGCTGCCGTTGTACGTTGAACTAACGGGAGTTTAATGGAATAATATGTATGATACAATGGTGTTCTGGAGGTGTATTCATGCAAAAGGCAATTGTAGTTCATTATTATAACGATAAAAAGAATAACTTAAGTGATTTAAATCAGCTTTTACAAGAGGGATGGAAGGTTGTATCTCAGAGTGCTATGTCAGGCGGTGAGATGGGGGCAACAGTTTATTCACTTGTTATATTAGAGAAAAATTAGGGGGAATTTCAATTTGATAACAATTAAATTTAACGAATTCCTAAATATTGCCAAAGCTTTAAACGATCAATTTAACATTGCTCCAGTATTGTATGGTTCTCTAGGTCTGCAGATGAAATCCGGTATTGATTTAAACCCTCAGGATATCGATGTTCTTGTACCATTAGAATATTTACATGAAAGATGGGATGTCTTGCGACAAACAGTTGAAAGATTAGGGTATACGTTTGTTGACTTACGAGAACATGAATTTCATAAAGAGGGAACCAAGTTAGCATTTGCTTTTGTAGAAGATTTAGCTGATTTTGCGGATGTAGATTATAAAGGATTAGAGTTGATTGAACAGAATGGGGTACGGTATCAATCCTTAAGCTTAGAAGATTTCTTAAGAGTTTATTCTAAATCCATTAAAGACGGGTATAGAAGAACCAAAAACAATAATAAAGACGCGACTAAAATCGAAGTAATTACGAAACTATTACAATCAACTTAGAGCATTTTAGTTTTAAAATTACTTAGAAATACAATTTAACACACTGGAGAATATAATGAAAAAGGCTTTCTATTTGCGTTAGGCATACTTACCATTGTTTTGTTGCCATTTGCATTCATACCTTTTTTAATACTAATATTCGGATTTGTTTTTGCTCCGAGATATTCAGCATATAAAGATGCTATTGATGTAGCTAATCAAACAACAATATGGAGAAAATATTTTAGTACCCAACAACAACTGATTATTGTTATCTTAGTGACAATAAACGAAATAATAATATCAATGTTCCTATTCAAATATTTCTGGGGGATTTCAGAACATTTGATACGGTAAAATACGACTAAGTAATGTTTCGCGGAACGTCAGTATCGTTGAACTAACGGGTGAACTTTAGTTGAAAGCAGGGAGTAAATCGCCGCAGCGGCGGCAGCTACCCACTAACTTATGTGCAAAAGATAAGATACAGACTTAATGTAATGAATGTTTGGAATAACTTTACTGGAAACGATAGCTCAATAGACATCAGGAGCAGGCTGCCGACAGCATAGAACGGCAGCCTATTCAATTAACGGTGTATTACCTCGATTGATTAAACTATCTTTGAGCACATATTACGACTGGGCAGGATACTGACTTAATTTCATGATTAATTGATATTGAAGATTATCATTTTGACGGGAGGGTTTTTACTGGAAATAGAAATCATACATCGAATTGGAAGGAAGTTAAGAGAAAATCAGAGATTCACAATCAATAATAAATGGATAGCAGCAAGAGTTCCCATCGGATAGATGATGAAACGAGAGAATGTATTTTTAAATTCGTTGCGGGAGTGCTTTTCGAAAAATAAGTGCAGGATCGCATGGATCATGAGAAAGATGTCTAGCACCCAAAACGTAATCGTCTGATATTGGCTAAAAAGTAAAGCGAGTATGATGGTGTACAGGGGGAGATGGATAAAGGTGAACACTTTATAGGCTTTTGCATCATCCATATCTTGTAGAACGAAAAATAGTTTCCATTCCGAACGTCGAATTGCATCCATTTCGTGCAGGAGAAATAAGGACAAGTTAAACAAGAATAGCAACAACAACAAATCAGGCATATCAAACCTCCTAAAATTGTATAACAAACGTTTCCCATGACTTCATTTCAATGATGTTATCATGAATCAGAACTTTGCACCACATGAGTGCCGGCTTGTAATTTAAGTGTAGTCGGAAGCCAGTAAAGGCCGTCGTCCCTTTAAGATAACATGAAACCAATGGTTAAAGAATTTTCATTAAGCGTCCTATTAAATAGGGCGTTTTTGTTTCGAGTTTTTCTCTTCAGAAATTCTTTAGTTTTATCCCCGTATGTTCCTTAGAATTTCAACTTAATATATGAAGAAAATAAGGAGAAGGGCGGGGAGATTCATGGCTTCTGATCAATATTTAATGTTTTTACAAAAATTCATTCAAAGTCCTAAGCAAATCGGTAGTGTATTGCCAAGTTCTCGATTTTTGTCTAATAAAATGGTTCATTCTGTTCCGTGGAGCGAAGTTGGTTCTGTTGCTGAACTTGGATCCGGCACTGGTGCAGTCACTCAGTTTATCAAATCGAGTGTATCGGACTCAACTAAAGTGTTTTTGTTCGAGAATGACGAGAGCATGAAGGCTATTCTGCAAAAACAATACCCTGATTTTGTATGCCACACAAATGCATGTTACTTAACAAATGTAATAAATCACCACGGCATCCGTCAGTTAGACTGCATTATTAGCGGATTACCGTTTTTCAATTTTCCAAGAGAACTTCGAGAAACGTTAATTGATCAAATTGTCAAAGCCTTAAAACCGGGCGGCTACTTTGTTGCCTTTCAGTATTCGCTCCAGATGAAAAAGCATTTAGCACATGCATTCGATATCGAAAGGATAAATTTTGTGCCGCTTAATTTCCCGCCAGCATTTGTGTATGTATGCCGTAAAAAGGGGGGGATTGCTTGAATTACGACACACTCCTACATTTTATTTCAGAATTTGGATATGCCGCGTTGTTTTTTTCGCTTTGGCTTGGTATCGTTGGTATGCCGATACCAGACGAGGTCATCGTGATGACCGGAGGAGCTGTAAGCAAAACGGATATTCTCCTTACGTTTCCAGCTTTTATTGTCACTTATTTAGGCGTAATTTCTGGGCTATCACTTGGTTATGTTCTCGGCAGATTTCTCGGATCACCGGTGCTTGATAAACTTCGGCGTAAAAAGAATATGGGTAAGCATTTAATAGCAGCAGAGTATATGTTAAACAAATACGGAAATTTTGCTTTAAGCTTTAGTTACTTCATACCGGTCTTAAGACATCTTATTCCCTATTTAGTTGGGATTAATAAAATGCCGTATCGTCATTACATGCTTTATTCTTACACGGCTGGACTTGTCTGGACACTTGTCTTTTTTGTGTTAGGTCGACTAGCAGGAGCCCATGTGCAAAGTATTGGGACAATGGTATATCATTACGGTATATATGTAGGACTTTCATTAACGATAATCATTTTTATAGTTTTATTATTCAGAAGCCAGAAAAGGGGGAAAGCAAGATGAACACAGTATTAGTCGTAGACGACGACTCAGAAATTCGCGATGTTATTCACGTTTATTTGCGCAACGAAGGATATAAGGTTTTAGAAGCAGAGGACGGTCTTAAAGCGTTAGATGTATTAAATGTAAACTCCGTACAGCTCATTATTTTGGACGTTATGATGCCCAATTTAGATGGTATTAAAACGTGCATGAAGATTAGGGAAACATGGACAACGCCCATCATTATGCTCTCAGCTAAAGAGGAGGATATCGATAAAATCACGGGTCTTTCTATTGGCGCTGATGACTATGTGTCCAAGCCCTTTAATTCTTTAGAACTGCTTGCAAGAGTCAAAGCTCAACTTCGGAGGCAAACGTACACCACAAAAGAATCAAACGATTCCGCGATTACCATACAAGAGCTTGTTATCGACAAAGCAAAACATTTCGTATCGATAAGGGGGAAAGAGGTTTCCCTTACACCTCTTGAATTTTCTATTTTGGAGTTATTGGCAAGCCACTCTGGGCAAGTTTTTAGTGCCGATAAAATTTATGAAACGTTGTGGAATGAACCCTCCGGCTATTCCGATAACACGGTCATGGTGCATATCCGCAATTTGCGTGAAAAAATGGAGGAACATCCGAGAAAACCCCAATATATCAAAACGGTTTGGGGAGTGGGATATAAAATTGATAAATATACTATTTAGCCTGATAAGAGGCAAAAAAAGCATCCGGGTCGAGATGTTTTGGGCATTTATTTTCAGTCTTATTATTGCGGTTATTTCCATGGTGGTCGTCGCGAATTTTAATCAAACTTATGTGCCGACTATTTTTTTTGTGGCTACATTCATCGTCTCTTTTTATTTGCTAACCGGCCGTGTGGTCAGATACCTCATTGCTTTAGCAGAAGGACTCGATATCATTTCAGAAGGAAATTTGGGATATCGCGTACCAATACTGCGAGAAGATGAACTTGGGCGAGTAGCATTAAGCATTAATGCGATGACTGAACGATTAGATCGACAGATTCAAATGGAGCGGAAGATTGAAAAATCCAAGATGGACCTAATAACAGGTATATCCCATGACTTGCGCACGCCTCTTACGAGCATCATTGGTTACTTAGATTTGTTAAGAACTAGTTCATTTCAAGATCAGAATGAGTATGAACGGTTTTTTCAAAACACATATAGTAAAGCCATTCATTTGAAAAATCTCATAGACGATTTGTTTGAATACACTCGTCTTACATCTAGCAGCATTAAATTAAATCTGAAACAAATTGATGTTCGTCAGCTGCTTGACCAAATGATTTTTGAATTCGAGCCTATTGCTCAGGAATACAGTGCATCCATAGACAAAGATATCGGCAATACCGCTGTTGTTACGGCAATTGATAGCGAAAAATTCGGGAGAGCCATCGATAATTTGCTGATGAATGCGCTCAAGTATTCCATTAAGCCGGGCACAATCCGTATCTCCATGAAAACAGATGAACAGTTTTTTTACATTACAGTCGAAAATGAAGGAACACCCATAACAAAAGATCAAGAAGAAAAACTTTTTGACCGTTTTTATAAAGGCGATCACTCGCGGCGCAGCGAAGATATCCAAACGGGTACCGGTTTAGGTCTTCCGATCACCAGAAACATTGTTGAAATGCACGAAGGAACGGTAACGCTTACACATAATGACGGGGTTTTCGTCGTTATGATGACGGTTCCCTTCAGAAATTCTTCATGAGAAATAGATAATAGCAATTGAAGACTTGATCGATTAAAAACTGAAGGAAAACTCAGATTCTGAGCATTCCTTCTGTTTTATTTTTAAGTGACAGATTATAGAGCAATTACTTACGTTTCACATGTAAAAACCTGCCGTTTGCTTTCGCATAACGAAGAACTTTAAAGAACATTTTTTTATCTTTTAATTTATTAAATATGAATGGATCAGGTGCTGTGTTTACTTCAAGCACCCATGGCTTCAATTGTTTATCTATCCCGATGTCAACACCAATTTCTTTAAATCTAGGATAAGTCTTCTGGTAGTGCTTTGCAATTTGATACCCTAAATGTTGCAAGTTTTTGATATATTCTTTTTTCAACGGATTCTTTAAATAGGAATTAAGTAATAATTCTAAGGGTAGTGGTTTACCGCTATTATGAAAGTTCGTCACTATTTTTTTGGGATGGGCAACTCGACCGATATACCCTGTAGCTTCCCAAGTCTTCCTTGGGCTTTTTTGTACCATAATGCGTGTATCGAATATGTTCTTTTGATAGGTTAGAAGATCTACTCCTTGCTGCACTAAATAGGATCTGTTTAACTTTGCTTTATTAAGTGATGTATATAAGCCTAAAAAAGATCCAAATGATCTAGCGATTTCCCCAGCTTGAAAGCGGTATTTTTTATCGTTTTTCTCCACGCGAATAACGCCTTGTCCGAAAGATCCATTGATGGGTTTGACATAAACCATCTTATGTTTATTTAACATCTGCTGCAGGTTCGTTTGATTGTAGATTTTTGTTTCCGGAACAAATTTGCGCAGCTCTTTGTTTAATAAAAGAATCTTCGTTTTGACCCATTTACTGCCTAGAGTACTCGCTCGGTTCATAATAATCACAACACCTTTACTTGGTTTTTTCAGCATATATTTTCTGTAATTTGGTTGCTGTAACTCGACACGTTTAGGCTATATTATTCTAGCAATTGATAGATACAATGTTCCACAAACTCTCCCACTGGTGGCGGAACGGGGATTTATTCAGGAACAATTATCAGAATATGCATATTGAAGAAATTCCCCTCTGGTCCTTATTTGAATGTACTCCTTATTATATTCAAATAAAGGTCAGAATTTTGGAGTAGAGTCTATTTGTTAAATAAAAATTTATATAGACTTTAGTAGTTCGAAGATGGCGTTAGTCACCTGCCAAGGATAAGAATCAAGTCATTTTGAGCATTCTTATTGCAGCTGTGGGAGCGGTTGTACTTACCGCCAAGATTCAATGTGGATATAACATATCCCATAAATCTCATGAATAGATTTAGATGTGGATCTGAACGGAACTTATCAGGTATGTTAGCGACAAATACAATTCTAATGCAAAACGATAGTAGGCTACGAAGAATTTGAACGTCACATGATCATTTCAATAAAAGGAGGGGGGCAAGATCCGACACTCGATTGGGAAAAGCATTCCAAGAAAGGAAACATGGGAGAAAGTCACAGGGCTTACCAAATATATGAATGATGTCTCAGGACCGGAACTATTACATGTCAAAATTGCCATCAGCCCGCATGCTCACGCGAAAATAAAATCAATTGATTACTCAGAAGCGATGAAACTTCCGGGTGTAAAAGCGGTCATAACAGGTCGAAATGAGCCGATTTTGACAGGTTCGCCGCTGGCAGACCGTCCGCCACTGGCCATCGACAAAGTGAGATATTACGGCGAGCCCGTCGCCCTAGTTGTTGCGGAGCAAGAATATATAGCAGAAATGGCGGCTCTCCGAATTAAAGTGGAATACGAACTTTTACCGGTCGTCCTTTCTCCAAGCGACGCTTTTCAGAGCAACGCTCCTATCATCCATGAGCATCTTGCCGAGTACAAGCGACACGAAGAAGCTTACCCGGAGCCGGGAACGAACATTGCGAACCGGACAAAAATACGCAAGGGGAATATGGCACAAGGATGGAAGAATAGCGATCATACGATTGAAGTTAAGGTGACTATACCGCAATCGGATCACGCAGCGATGGAAATGCGCTGCTGTACAACGCAGATTTTACCTGACGGTAGAGTCATCATCCATTCCGCTTCTCAATCGCCTTTTGTTATCCGAAGAACTCTCAGCCAATCCTTTCATATCCCGCTTCATAAAGTGATCGTTCACACGCCTCTGGTCGGAGGTAGTTTCGGTGGGAAATCCGCGATTCAGATCGAATTTCTTGCTTTTATGGCATCCCGTGCGGTTGGTGGAAAAGCTGTAAAATTGGTGAATTCCCGAGAGGTGGACATGATCTCTTCTCCCGTCCATATCGGACTGGATGCGACAATCAAACTTGGCTGCACGCAGGAAGGGAGATTGATGGCTGCCGAAATTTTGTATCTGTATGATGGCGGAGCCTATTCGGATCGAGGTGCGGTTATGAGCCGGGCAGGAGCGGTCGATTGTACGGGACCTTATCGTATCGAGAACGTTCAATGCGACTCATTATGCATGTATACGAACCACCCTTATTCCACTTCCTTTCGAGGATTCGGGCACCCCGAACTGACGTTCGCGATAGAAAGAGCAATGGATTTACTGGCTGACCGAGTGGGCATGGATCCTTTAGAGTTTCGCTTTAATAACGCAATTGGGCCAGGGGATACATCTCCGACACAAACTTTACTCAATAGAAGTAATTTGGGTGATCTGCCCATGTGCATTGCCAAATTGAAAACATTACTCCAATGGGACGACCGTCCAGTGCGTGAAACCGATGGCCATCTCGTCAAAGCGGTGGGGGTATGCTGTTTCTGGAAAAATTCCGATACGCCAACAGATGCCGGAGCGGGAGCCGTTATCGCATTTAATCCGGATGGAAGCGTTAACCTGCTCTGTGGCGCAGTAGAAATCGGCCAGGGTACCAGGACATCTCTGACACAACTGTTAGCCGAAAAGCTGCGTATGGATGACCGGTTGATCCATATCTCTACGGATGTCAACACCGAGAAAGATCCCTATTTTTGGAAAACAGTAGCAAGCCGCAGTACCTTTCTAGTCGGCAATGCGATCCTGCATGCGGCTGACGATGCCATCGCACAGCTAAAAAACATAGCTGCAATCGTCTTGCAATGCTTGCCAACAGACTTGGATGTCGGAGCGGGCAAGGTTTACTTGAAAGATCGCCCTGATAAAGAGATAGCCATTGAAAATATCGCTAACGGCTACACATTTCCAAATGGAAATACGATTGGCGGTCAAATTATCGGCCGCGGAAGCTATGCCATGCGTAATTTAACCTTATTAGACCCTCAAACCGGTAAAGGAAATCCCGGTCCTGAATGGACAGTTGGCGCTCAAGCAGTAGAGGTGGAATTAGATACTAGAGATTATACGTACAAAATCATTAAAGCGGCAACCGTCATCGATGCCGGCAAGGTAATTAATCCCGGAATGGCCCGCAGCCAAATAACAGGGGCAATGAGTATGGGCTTAAGTTTTGCCAGCCGGGAAGCTTTTGTATTTAATGAGAAAGGTGCTGTATTAAATCCGCAATTTAGAACCTATAAATTGATTCGTTATGGTGAGCAACCAACGTACATCGTTGATTTCGTCGAGACGCCTCATTTGGAAGCGCCTTATGGATTGCGCGGGATCGGCGAGCACGCCTTGATCGGCATGCCGGCCGCATTGGCTAACAGCTTAACCATTGCTGCTGGCGTAGAGCTCAATCATCTGCCACTGACACCCGAGATGATATGGGGGACGATCCATGATACCTTTTGACTTTGAATACTACAAACCTTCCTCTGTCCAGCAGGCTGTGGAATTATTTCAGTATTTGCAAAAACAAGGGAAGAATCCGATATACTACGCCGGAGGTACGGAGATCATCACGTGGGCTCGAACAAACGCCATCCAACCGGGAGCAGTCATCGATTTGAAGGCCATTCCGGAGTGCAATGCAATGGATATGCGGAAAGATCAGCTGGTTATCGGAGCCTGTGTCACGTTATCGGCTTTGTCTGAGGCGAACGCGTTCCCTCTGCTCAGCGAATCGGCGCAGGGAGTCGCCGACCAAACAGCCCGGAATAAAATCACGCTCGGAGGAAACATTTGCGGCAACATTCATTATCGAGAGGCTGTACTCCCGCTTCTGCTGGCAAACAGTCGTTTGGTTATAGCCGGCATACATGGAAGAAGAGAAGTTTCGATTCATCATGTTTTCTTACAACAAATGAGATTGGAAAACGGAGAATTTCTTGTACAAACCTTAACAAACCGCGCTTATTTGTCACTGCCGTACGTTCATTATAAAAAACGGCAAATAGGCAACGTAGGCTATCCTCTCGTCACACTAGCTGCTCTTAAAATAGATAACCAGATCCGTACGGCATACAGCGGCGTCTGCGCATTTCCCTTTCGATCCGTTGAGATCGATCGGTCGTTGAACGACTCCACGCTACCTTTGACAGCAAGAATTGCGCAGGCGGTAGGTAAGCTTCCTGCTCCTTTACTACATAATACAGAAGGTTCCGCTTCTTACCGGGAATTCGTACTTAAACAAACGATGGCAGACGCGGTATATCTTTTGCAGAGAAGGTGAAGCATGAATGTCATCTCGAGACATGACTGTTTATCCAGTTGAATTTGAAATTAACGGAGATAAACGAACGATACAAGTAAGGGCTGCAGATGTACTCTTATATACACTTCGAGACAAGCTCGGACTCACGGGGAGTAAACCCGGTTGCGGTAACGGAGACTGCGGTGCCTGTACAATATGGGTAGACCGCCAGCCCATGAAATCGTGCCTAATGCTCACCGTGGAAGCTAGTGGAAAACAAATCACGACGATTGAGGGTCTGACGGACTCACCCGTACAACATGCATTTGTTCAAAATCAGGCGTTCCAATGCGGTTATTGCACTCCTGGTTTTATTATGAACTGCGAAGGCTTGCTGAGTCTTCACCCTGATGCCGATGAAGAGACCATTCGGGATTGGCTGGAATCCAACATTTGCAGGTGTACGTCCTACGAAGAAATTCATCATGCAGTGAAGGACGTTTTTCAGCGAAATAAGGATAGGGAGCCGAGGACCTCGGGGAGCTAAGGAGGAGGCTCCGTGCTATTTCTTGAACATCATTATTAGATTAATTCGCAGTTTGAAAATCTTGAATGACTTGCTCCGCGTTCAAATATAAGGCAACCGGGTATTGATACTTCTCCATATTATCAGGCACTTTAATTTGCAAAGCTGATTCGTTGGAAACCAAGCTATATTTTTCCGGGTCATCCAATGCTTCTTTCCATTCCTTGACAAGTTTCCCTAGCGAGTTCAAATGATCGGCCCACATTCGTTGATTCTCTTTTGCAAAATTGCCGCTTTCGGACCACTTTAACAAAATGCGTATCATATCTGAAAGATTGGCATGGCCCGATCGAAGTCGATGCATTTGCTGGTTCAGCGCTTTCAAAGTATTGCGTTTATTGGCACCTATTGGATTATAACGCAGACTTTGCTCCGCTTTATCCAACTCGTTGGTCACTTGATGAAGTTCCTGAAATAATGTTTGCAATTTAGTTTGCAAATTTTGTGTTTTACTTGAGGAACAGCCCTCTGTGACCCAAAGAGCGGTGTTTATAAAATGATTGGATAGATGGTCCGCAAATTGGATCATCTTTTTTTTAGCTTTGTTAACAGAATCGGGAGGGAATATCATGATATGGATCAGGATGGCTACGATCGCACCTATAACAGTATCGCGTATCCGATCAAGCGAGTAGCTCGGCATCTTGCTTTGAAAGTACATGACCAATAAAATACTGAGAGCAAATTGGACCATTATTGCATGATCTAATTTCAGCCACGTTAAAATAAGAGCGCCGACTAGAAGAAGGAATCCTATACTCCAGCCGTTTAAGCCAATATAAGGTGCTATGGAAGCAGTTAAAATGACACCGGCTATGGTCCCCACGATGCGCTGCCAAGCAAATTGTATGGATTTGTCAACTGTTAATTGGATACACAAAATGACCGTTAGAGGAGCCAAGTAAGGATGCTTAGATCCGGCCCACTCAGCAAGCTCCCAAGACAGTGCTGCAGCTAATGGGGTTTTCCATACAACCCCCTTGTATTTGATAAAATCTAACATTTTATTCGTCACTTTGTTATGCTCCATCTTCATCTTATCAGTTAATAAGCATTTCGCAGGTGAGACAGTTCTGAATGAGCTGAATCCGATTTGGACATCCTCTTCGGGAACATCGTAAATAGAGCATCGGCTTGCGTTATGTTAGATCGATGTCCCTATCGGAAAAGTCTAATTTTTCTTGTAGTATGTGAATCAACCTTTACATTTATTACTGAAGCTGAGGAACAATGTTTCTGGAATGCATCGGTTTTGAGCTTTTCATTTCATTTTCAGAAAAATGAGGTATATTACAACTATAAATATGAGTTGGAGGAGTTAAGATGAGCTCTCAGCATAATGTAGAAGGAAAACCATCATGGATTCCAAAGAAAGAACGAATATGGGTATTTGGTGCGATAGCCGTGTCCATAATCTATGTCATATGGCAGCTTTGGAGTCTTCTTCATTTACCATCAACAACATTGCACGATCGTCGTTTTGAGCATACATTCAAGGATTATGGCTCCAATGCCCGAATTGCCTTATTCATAGTGTTAGCAAATTATGTTTTAGCATTCATAATCAAACAGCGTATTTGGGCAAAATTAGCTGGTCTAAAAAAAGGTATGGTTATGCTACTTCGTATTGTCAAAAAATATCACACCTCGATTGCGATTCTCGCTATCGCACTCATTACTCTCCATGCGGTTGCCGTATTTATGTATGGTTTTAAATGGGATTTCAACAACATTACCGGGCTACTTGCACTAATCGTCCTGTTACCGGTACCGATTTCAGGTTTATTCCGTTACAGAAGACTCGATAAGAAATGGCATTTAAGATGTGGACTAGCATTTGCTATCTTATTTTTGATTCACTCATTTCTATAATAGCAAATCTGAGGAAGGTGGTGGGGCGCTATGCATATCTTACTGGTTGAGGATGATGCGAAGCTGGGCGAGCTGATCCAATATAAACTTAAAAAGCAACTGTACCAAGTGGAATGGGCATTAAATGCGGAAAGTGCACTGGAATTCATTGAACGAGCCACCTTTGATATTTATATTTTAGACTGGATGATTCCTCATAAAACCGGAATTGAGTTATGCAAAGAAATCCGAATGAAGAAGAATCGGACACCGATCCTAATGCTAACAGCACGAGATTCCATTACTGACCGCGTTCAAGGTTTAAATGCAGGAGCAGATGATTACTTGGTGAAGCCATTTGCTTTCGAGGAATTGATAGCTCGTCTCCATGCCTTATATCGTAGAAAAGAAACGAACTGGGAAGCGGATACCAAAATATTTGGAGATACGCTTGTCATTGACCATAGTACATATGAAGTGAGTAGAAACGGAGTGTCGATTCCTCTTTCACGCCGCGAGTTTCAATTGTTATCGTTGATGTCACAACATCCAAAACAAATATTAAGCAGAGAGCAGCTGATTGATCGTGTATGGGGCATAGATGCTGAAATTACACTTAATACTGTCGATGCCACCATTAAATTACTGCGTAAGAAGCTGGACGACCCATTTTCCGATAAAATTATACAAAATGTACGTGGACTAGGTTACCGCTTGGTTGTAGAAGGAGGAAAATGATGTTCGAACGAACAAGAAAGCAACTGACGATATTTTTCGGCAGTATACTTGGCGTTGTTATCATTCTCATAACTGCTTTTTTTTATCTGATTCTACAGGAAACTCTTCGACACAATGAAAATCAGAAATTAGAAGATCTAAAGAATAAAATGGCCCAGCAATGGGAGCATCGCATTGAGGAACAAATAAAAGGCAAGCGTCCGATGGAGCGTGAAGCGAAGAATGTCGAATGGATCTTCCTACTTTCAGACGAATTAATTGTTTGGGTAAGTCCAGACGGGAGAACTCAGATCTCTCCAAGTCGTTACACTGAAATGTCCAATCAACTCTTAATTTGGGCACAACGAAACGAAAAGAAAAGTGAGCACGGTGAACGGTTCTATGTGGAAGTAGGGGGGGAAAGGCAGACATTTGTGGTTAGCTCTCAAATCTTAAATGACGCTGGCGGCGTATATTGGATGGCCATAGACATCTCCGCAAATGCAGCACTCCTGGATACAATCAGGCTAATCCTCTTGATTTCTACCTTTGTATTATTGTCCCTAGCGATCTGGTTAGCTTATTTTTTTGCCGGCAAAGCCATGGTTCCGATCAAAAAATCCTATTATCGTCAGGTTGAATTCACAACGAATGCATCTCATGAGCTAAGGACACCGCTGAGTGTTATTCATTCCTCCGTAGAACTATTAGAGGAGTGCAAGGATACATTGCCCGAATTTGAACAGCATGTTCTGGATAGTTTACAAGATGAAGTGAAAAGGATGATCCGGCTTGTAGAGTCATTACTAACCTTAGCTCGTAGCGATTCGAAATCTTCACAAATGAAGTTGGATAATGTTGATTTAGTTCAAGTTTCCCACCAAATGTATCAGGCGATACAGCCTTTGGCACTCAAAAAAGGAGTTCATTTACAGCTGGATTTACCTGATAATGATCATGGAGTCAACTTCATTGTTGGAAATGTAGATCAAATAAAACAACTCCTTTACATTTTACTTGATAATGCCATAAAGTATACGTCACCTGGCGGAAAAGTGACGATTTCATATCGGGCTTCACATAGAGGTAGAACAACGCTGCAAATCGCTGATACTGGTATTGGCATACCTAAGGATGAGCTCGCACGCATATTTGAGCGTTTCTATCGAGTGGACAAAGCACGTTCACGTGAATTAGGTGGTGCAGGATTAGGCCTGTCTATTGCCGCAGACATCTTAAACAATCACAGGGCTTACATTCATGTTACGAGTGAAGAAGGGAATGGGAGCATATTCGAAATCGAATTCCATGCATAGCTGATTTCAGTTTAATTTCATTTACTTGATGTATCATTAATCAAGTAGATGGTGAAGTAGCATCTAAGTACTATATGTGTAAGTTGGAGGAATGTATATGGCCAAAATGGATAAAAAGTGGATTGTACTTTGTACTACAGCCATAGGTGCAATGTATAGCGCTGGGTATTTGACAACAGAAACGCAAGCCACATTACAGGAGCCTCAGCAGCACATACAAACCAATATTCATTCAGTCAGTAGTCAGGTCAAAAGTCAATATAAGAATGGAACTTTCGAAGGAAGTGGAAGTAATCGCCGTGGGTCCATTGGAGTTAAAGTGAGCATTACCAATGATAAAATAACCGATGTGGAAATAAGTCATTTTGCCATGCATTATTCTAAAAACGATGTTGTTGGATTACCTCAAGAAGTTATACAAAAGCAAAGTGCTCAAGTGCAGAATGTTTCAGGAGCAACATATAGTACACAAGCATTCCAAGATGCAATTGAAGACGCACTTACGCAAGCGCGGAATGTATAATGGTCCATATTGTGCAAAAGTCCAAGTTAATGATGGATACTGTTGTAGAAATTAAGGTCGTTACTTCCCTTTCATTGTCTGTGGTTGAACCTGTGATAGTGCAAGCTTTTGATGCATTTCGGAACGTAGAACAAGCTTGCAGCCGTTTTACGCTGGGGAGTGAATTAATGAAAGCCTGTCAACAGATTAAAACTCACGTTCAGATCAGTTCTTGGTTATTTCAACCATTGAAGTTTGCTTTGGAAATGGCGGAATGGACACAAGGGATATTTGACCCAACAATCGGAAAAACAATGGAAGCGTATGGCTTCAATCAACATTATCTAACCGGAGAAACCAATTCAAACCTAGCTGCAGATAACGCGTCCTATCTAGATATTGTCTTAAGCGATCATGATCAAACGATGTACTTGCATAAACCACTGGTGATTGATTTAGGTGCGGTTGCGAAAGGATTTGCTATTGACTTAGCATCACAGATGTTATCTAACTTCCAAGGTTTTGTAATTAATGCCGGTGGAGACCTCTTTGCTGGAGGATTAGATGAAACAGGCCATCCTTGGCGCATTGGAATTAAGCATCCGGCGTACAAGGATCACATTATAGACACCATTGAAGTATCCAACGAAGCGGTATGTACATCTGGCGGTTACGAGCGCAAAAGTAAAGTCCGTGAAGATATCCATCATATTATTTACCCGAAAAGCAAACAGTCTCCCCATGAGTTGATAAGTTGCAGTATTGTAGCTCCGTACGCCATGATGGCAGATGTCTTCTCAACGGTCGTATGTTTATATGGCTTGGATCAAGGCAAGAGATTGATAAATGAAATGCAATTAAAGGGTATTTTGATTACGTCGAAGTTACATCTGGATAGAGTTGGAGGGATATAAGTGTCAACCCATCCTTGGCATAAAAAACCGAAGAGCTATGTCATCATTTCCTTGGTTGGCATGCTAATGATAGCCGCGATCTTCTCTTTAGATATAAAAGGAATTTATAATACTATTATTGCTCTAGTTACAGCAGTAGGGATTGATTTGATTTGCTCTCGTTTGGGCAAAAGAAAAAAATGGCTTCCGGATGGTGCAGTGATCACTGGGCTTATTATTGCCTTAATTTTAAGCACAGCAACCTCCTGGTATATTGTGGCTATTACTGCAATTATGGCTATTGTATCTAAGCATCTTCTCGTGTATAAAAAAAAGCCGGTGTTTAATCCAGCGGCCTTCGGCCTACTTTTATCTATTCTTTTTTTCCAAACTGGACAGAGCTGGTGGGGCGCTTTTGGAGATCTTCCAGTGTGGACAATTGGATTCCTTTTACTGGGGGGTTACGCCGTTACCAATCGCGTGAACAAATTTCCACAAGTGTTTGCATTTCTTAGTGTGTATTTTTTGTTATTGTTTCTAATGGGGTTCGTGCATGTCGGAGAAGCTGCCGATGCATTTCGACCTCCTTTTATAAATGCTTCACTATTCTTTGCCCTATTTATGTTGACAGATCCACCAACTTCGCCAGTCTCCAATAAGGATCAAGTGATTTTTGGTTTGCTGAGTGCTATAGTAGGTGTTGTTATTTATGGTTTTTTTGGTGGATTGATGTATTTATTTATCGGACTGCTCATTAGCAATGCCTATCACGTGGTTAGATCGAGGACATAAGCGCGCTCTTTCCACTCAGGAATAATCTATGATCCTGATCAAGCGATAGCCCATAAGGTGAGGGAGGTACTCTTGCATCGCATGTGGTGAGTAATATACTTGACAAGAACTTTAACTCATTAAGAGCCGCGTAATCGCGTTTTTTTGTTTTATGGGATCAGGTCGGAGACTTTTTTGTAGGCCAGTGGATCAAGTGCCTTTTCTCAACTAAAGGGCAGCAATTCTGAATGGATTAATTTTATGGGAGGTGTAATTTTTGTTAAAGAAAAAAGTCTACTTTAGGACTCTCCTATTTTCAATCGTTTTCTTTACTTTTCTCTTTTTGCCCGCAGGATCACTCAACTTTTGGGAGGCATGGATTTATTTTGTGATCTTTTTAGGTTCAACGTTCTTTATCAATGGTTATTTTTTGAAGAGGGATCCTGAACTAATAGAGAGAAGAACTAATGCTAAAGAAAAAGAAAAGGAACAAAAAATTTTCCAAACCATTTCTGGTATCACTTTTTTTGTCGGATTGTTAGTACTTCCTGGTATAGACTTTCGATTTGGTTGGTCAAGTTTTCCTTTATTTATTGTATTTGTTGCAGATGTCATCATCTTACTTGGCTTTTCGATTGTTTTCTTAGTTTTTAAAGAGAATTCTTATACGTCTGCCATAATTGAAGTGACCGAGAACCAGAAAGTTATATCAACAGGTCCTTACGCGTTGGTTCGGCATCCAATGTATACAGGTGCTATATTTATTATACTTTTCACTCCTTTAGCATTAGGTTCAATTTGGGCATTGATTCCCTCGATTTCTATAATCATTTTTATCGTTCTAAGGCTGTTAAATGAAGAAAAAGTATTGTTAAAAGAGTTGAAAGGATATGAGGATTATTGTAAGAAAACACGGTATCATTTAATTCCCCTTATTTGGTAAGGCTTCAAGCCAAATTAAATAGCCCATGTAGAAAAGAAGTCGAAAATTTATTGTGGAACTCAAAGTTTCCGTTCAAAGAGTATTGACCCTATAGTTGCTATAGGGTTTATATTTATTTTTATCCACAAAATCGATTAGGAGGATAAAATAAAATGAATGTGATTCTGGGAACGAGACCGTTAGGAGTGGCGGTGATGAGGGAGTTACTCAGTCGAGGAGAGTCGGTTAGACTGGTGAGTATGAGCGGGAAAGCGACAGTCCCCTCAGGGGTAAGGGTAGAGAAAGCAGACCTTATGGACAAGGATCAGTCGAAGGCCAATATGAAGCAAGCAAAGGTTGTCTTTCAATATGCGCAGGTCAGAGGGAACATGCATGAAAGTTTACCTTACACCGCCACTACTAAGCGATTCGGTTTGGTGGCTACTTCCTTAGAGAGCGCTTTGGCCAAAACATTGGATGCACAGAAGTGAGAAAGGAGAGTGGGATTACCATGGGGAACAAAATCATTCGGGCACTCGTTTTCATTTTTGCATTTGCAATAGTAGGTTATGCCATTGTTCAGTATGGAGTATTGAGTGCTCGTAATGCTGGACTCGTTTCTTTTAAATTGCAAAAGCCGGACTTTCATCTAACACCTTGGGTGTATGTGCTGTATGTTCATATAGTAACTGCAATGTTGGCCCTTGCCATTGGGCCATTTCAGATTTTTTTGAAGCAATCACATGCTAGGAGACGTAGGCACAGACTGATAGGATATGTTTATATTATCTCTGTTTCTGTGAGTGGGATTGTCAGCCTATATTTATCGTTTTTTGCGACAGGCGGTTGGATCGCAGGACTTGGATTCTTCGGATTAGATATACTTTGGGTAGCAGCCACTTGGATTGCCTTACGCAAAATTATTGTCAAAAATGTTCAGGCTCATAAAGCATGGATGCTTCGCAGCTATGCGCTTACTTTCGCAGCGGTTATGCTCCGAATTTGGTTGGGTCCGCTTGTATTGATTTTGGGTGATTTCGAGGCGGGGTATCGTGTTGTAGCTTGGCTTTGCTGGATTCCTAACTTGATTGTTATCGAAGCAGTGATTCGTACGAGAATATATAAGATGGTTGTGGGTGCAAAGCTCTAATTCATGATAACGTAATCGATAATGAAGTCATAGGATGGAGCAACTTACTTTGGAAACCAAATTGGATTTAATTAAATGGAGGCAATATGAATCAGCAATCATTTTACTAACCGAGCGGGGTTTAAAGATATACCATACAACGATCATGAGATGGGTTCATGAGCTTGGACCCGAAATAGATAAACGAATCCGCAGCTATTTGAAACCCTCAAACGATTCGTGGCGTATGGACGAAACCTATATCAAAGTCAAAGGTCAGGATCAAACGTTAAAGGGAATTGAGGCTTTACATATGATAAGGAAAGGGCAGGCCGAAAATAATTCGTCTGTCCTCTCTGATGTTGAATGGCTCAATAAAATATTTGGTATTGTGGCATAGTTAATTACAATTTAATGGGTAATTGCTATCTCTATTAATTCTTGCACCACAACCGTACAATGTTTAGCAATCAAATAACTGAATTCCGCACAATTTAAGCTGAGATAGAGAAATGGTTACTAGATAGTGAAGTAGATTGTGGTTTTGTTAATAATAAAACTACTGCTTTACGTTCATTTGATATTGTCCAGTTAAAAACTGAGCCACTTTTATGTGTAGTATCAGACAAATCACCTTTGCATAGTAAAAAACATATATCTGTTGAGGATATTGAAAATGCTCCTTTCATCATGCCAACTTATCAATGTTTTGACGATTTACAGCTATTTTTTAAAGAGAATAATATCCATCCAAATATTCGATTCGAAAATATGAACGAAAATTCTATTTTCTCTATGGTTAAGCATAATTTAGGTATTAGCATTATACCGGAAATGATTATCCCTAAAGGATTGGAATCCATAAAGGTCATACCACTTGAATTAGAACAAACTAGAACCATAGGTTTAGCCATCAGAACGCCTATTTCACCTGCAGTTAAAAAATTCACTGAGATTGCTGAGAATTGGTGTCGGTTTGACAAGAACATTGTCTGAATGAAGTCTGCGAAATCCGCGGGCTTTTTTTGTTATCGGATCAAGTTCTTATCATTTTTTATTCTGTAGTCTTCCGACAACTAAATCATGGAAATATGCTTATGTTTTGTCGGGTGACAAGAACATTACCTCATTATATGCAGCGAAAATCGCGGCTTTTTTCTTTAATGGGATAAAGTTCTAGTCAAAACCAAATGACAGGAACTTTATCTCATTCCCAACGGAAGGCCGGGAGGAATATTTTCCAAATGATTAAGCGAACGGGCAGAGTTTACGCTAATGAAGGAATTGAATGAGGTCATCCCGAATAATGAATTATCCCTTGAGGATGTAGGTTTGTTTGTGAAAAGTGACTATTTATTAAAGCTCCTGCATGAGAAGGAATTGAATACTGACCGTCCATTTGATGGGTGTATCGAAGCAGAAATAAAGTTACTGGAGCAAGAAATGGGAATCAAGTTACCCGAGTCTTATCGCCAATACTTACTTGCTGTCGGCCATTATTCAGGAAGATTATTTCAAGGTTCAGATACTAGTTTCTCACATCTAAAGGAATTTCAGGATGAGGCAAAAGAATTAATACGAGAAAATAATAACCCGGTAGTGTTGCCCGATAGCACTTTTACATTCTCAATTCATCAGGGTTATGAAATTAGATTTTTTCAAATTAAATGAAGGGGATAATAAAGCTCTATGATACATTTGAAGAGTTTCTCTTAGATTCAATTTATCAGCATACAACCATAAGATGGCTGGATTAATCTAAGGAGAAAGATGGCTCTGAAAATACGAAGGCAGCCGGTCAGACTGATCGGCTACCTTCTCCACGTCTTTAATAAATGCATTACAGAAAAATTAGGTGAGAGCCGATAATTAATATAAGGGTATGAGCAATTTCACCTCATTCTTCCTAATTCTAGCCTAATGTTCATGGAATATCGAAGGGCATTCTATCGTGGGAATGACGACATCGAAAGGGAGTGGAGCAGGGATTGAAAGCGTTTTTAGTCGTTTTAATATCCGTATTCGGGTTAATTGCCGCCGTCTTCATCGCCGTTCTTTGGGACTATATCTACTATCCGATTATCGGGTTTAAGGCTGAACACGCAGCAGTGGTCTACATGAAATCAGAAGATTTCGTCATCGAGAACGTAGCCTATTCAAAACAGTTCGGAGAAGACAAGGGAAAATATCTCGTAACGGCGCACCCGGCGACTAGACCTCAACTCAAGTTTTATGTATCTGTGTCTCAAGGCTTTAAAGTGGACGAACCTAGCTTTAAGGAATCGAAATGGCGATATGACACGATCAAGGAGTACGCTCCTTTAATTTCTCAATTGAGTTCAGGCTTCGATTGTTATGCAGTCAATATAAACATACCGAATGAGTTACTTGAAAAGTACTCTGCCGAGACCCAATACAAGGACATTCGGAAGCTACATGAGCATGCTACTGAAGAATATCTGTTTATGGGAATGGCAGTTGATCTTGATTTTACTGAGCAAGGAGCTCTTGAGTATGGCTATCTCGTAACTGAGTTTATGAAGCAGAGAGCTCTAAAGGATGCTTCAATGGAGATTATCTTTTATCCGAAGAGCTTCATCGAAAGTCTAGGTAATGACATTAGGAAGAATGATGTTTTTATCATGCGAAGCGATAACATGCATAGCAAGTTCTATCGTGAAGCCTTACCTTTTAAAATCCAATTTGATACCCGAACAGGCAAAACAAAAACTACGCTGGATATGATCAAGTCTCCCGAGGATATGAAGCCGTTTTTGACGAAGAAATGAGTCCAAACAGAGACTTATTCAAATCCAAAGAGAAAATAAAAAGTAGACTAACACAAAGTGCTGTACTAGCGGGGAACTTTAGTTCAATAGCGGTTGCTTCGGCAGCCGCTTTTTGTTGCTCCGCTAACTGGAGTGCGATGAACCTTATTACAGAAAAAGGGAATCTCGTTTTCCTGACGAATAAAATACTTGGATGTTAGCTAGGTATTTATTTTGTAATTTATTTAATTATTTATCATAGGAGGAAGTATTGTGGTTCAGGTTAATAAAATAACTGCAAAATTTTTTATTGTTTCTTTGTTCGTTATTATTTTTGAAAGTTACTTTCTAACAGATATAACTTATGCAGAAACAGAAAAAAGAGATATTCGCCAAATATCCTCGGGCTATTGTTATAATCTAGCGTTACTTACGGATGGAACGGTTTGGGCTTGGGGTGATAATACATTTGGTCAGTTAGCAGATGGCACAACAGGTGACGGTGAATTTTCAAAAAACTATCGAGCAAAACCACAGAGGATATCAGAATTAACAGATGTCAATTCTATCTCGGCAGGGACTGATTTTGCAATTGTTGTAAAAAGAGATGGAACCGTTTGGTCATGGGGACATGGTCATACAGGACAATTGGGCAATCAAGAAAACATGGAATTATCTCCAATAGACCTACAAGAAAGATGGTTAAAATATGATGAAACCAAACCGGTACAAGTAAAAAATGTAAAAGATGTTGTCGCTGTTTCCGCAGGAGCATCTCATGTTCTCGCCTTGAAAAAGGATGGAACAGTATGGGCATGGGGGAGTAATATGGTTGGACAGATTGGAAGTGGGGTTTCTCGTACAATCCATTCGACCGCAGTTCAGGTAAGTGGTCTAAGTGATGTCATTCAAGTTGCAGCCGGTATAAATCACAGCTTAGCACTTAAAAAAGATGGAACAGTTTGGGCATGGGGGCTGAATGAAGATGGTTCCCTTGGGACAGGTGTATTAGATAAAGGAAGTTATATTCCTGTACAAGTTAAAATAACGAGCACTGTTAAAGAAATCATGACTCTTGGAAGAGGTTCGAGCGCTGCTATAACAGAGGATGGCTCTGTATTTCAGTGGGGGCCTGATATCTTTAAATTGAATGGTCAGAATCAATCCTTTATTCATTCTATTCCGGAACTAGTACCCAGGCTTTCCGACGTAAAGACGATACTCCTTTCCTCTCAGATGAATTATGCGGATCATTCTATGATCATTTTGAAGAAAGATGGATCCATTTGGGGGCTTGGTAAGAATAATCTGGGTCAAATCGGCAATGGTAGTTACAAAGATGTGTCGGAATTAACCCTTAATTCTAATATAAATTCGATAATTCAAATCAGTGGAAACCGTTATTATTATGACGGTACACAAACAGTTGCGTTAGATAATAATGGTAACGCTTGGGCTTGGGGGTTTAATCAGGTGGGGCAAGTAGGCCCAGGGGGATGGAGTTTTGATGAACCCATAAAAGTGGGCATACCCTCAATTATTAAAGTGAGATTAAATGGGGAAATATTATCTTTTCAGCAATATCCAGACATAATTAATGGAACAACAATGGTACCTCTTCGAAAAATATTTGAGTCGCTTGGAGCAACCATCCAATGGGAGAGCACTACACAGACTATTTCAGCTACAAGAGGAAGTGTAACGGTGAAGCTTTCAGTCAATTCAGAAACGGCATTTATCAACGATGAGAAAGTGCAATTAGATCAAGCTCCATTTATTAAGAATGAATTAACGCTAGTACCATTGCGTTTCATCACTGAATCCTTTGGTGGACAGATTATATGGGATGAGAATAACAAACTTATTGATTTGAAGATACATTGATTAGTGGCAAAGGTTATAATTGGCTACTTATTCAACTATCGTGAGAACTTATATTCAATTAACTACAAGATGAGGTTACCGCGATGGTAGCCTCATTAAGCTATTGGGCAGAATTCTTCAATGAAGCCTATGGACGTGTGATAATATTCAGGTATCTAAATTGCCTATATGAGGTGCAAATTGAAAAAAACTGTCTTAGTAAATATCAGTTATTATGTAGAAATTGATGATAGTGAAAATGAACTTTCTCAAAAAATTCAAAGAAAATTATGCGAGAATCGGACTTTAGAGTCTGATGACGGGAATGTTTTTCTAAAATGGAACCAATCTTCATTTAAGGTTTTGAATCCTCAAATCATGAATTGTGGTAGATGTTCGAATTGTGGATGTTGGACAACGGATATGGAAAAGCATAACGCGATTTTTGGTCTAGATAAAGGAGCAGTACACAATAATATATTGCTTTGTGATGAGTGCCTGCCTCCCGACCACAGATGGGCTTTTTAATTGAACTAACGATGAACGTTAGTTGAGTAAATGTAACAAGAATGAAATCTTATTTTCATATGGCTTTAATGAATCAAGCCTATAATAAAACTGACCCCCTTTAGAATATAAATAGTTATGACCTACAGCCCGTTGCTGTGGGTCACTTTTTTTGTTCATTAAAGTAAAGGGTTAGTTCCAATGTGTGTTAAAATTAAATTGTTAATGCTGTAACAGGTATGAAGATGAATAATGAGGTAGGTGACCGTAGTGTTACTTCTGAACGGCATTACTGGAATTCATGTCGATGCTTTGCCGGAGGTTGATTCTTTACAATTCAAAAGACTCTGCTACTCATTGGCAAACTATTCTAACGGGAAGATTCTGTCCTTTGAAGAACCACATGCATCGCAAAATTTCTATAAAATAGAGCTTGGTTTACATAACGAAAGCATTTTCATTTTGTTAAACTGTTTATATCCCTTCCTAGCGTTCGCTTCTTCAGTACAATACTTCAAGATTGAATTCATTGATCACTCACTCTCTAATATTGTCAGCGGTTTTAATGAAGGATTTAGAGTACTGTCTGCTATAGAAACAAATCAACAATTTGAACTTGATGAAAGAACTCATAACTTATTAACTGAAAATAACCTAAACGAAGCGGAAATAAACGAGATTCTTTATTGGAAGCCTAAAACCGTCGGAGATGTCATTTTTAATTTTTGGGACTAAAAGATAAGTAAGTTATTCCGCTCCCAAAAACATTACTTGAAGGAACAATTAAAGCATGTGTGGTTAAATGGTGGTCCTCGTGCTGGGAAGACCACAATGACTAAAAAATTTATAGAGAAGCTAGGATTTCAAACACTAGAACTTTATGATGTCTTAAAATATAGAACATCCTCTAGCCCTATTGAAAATCCTGCCCTTCAATTTCCTCACCCTAACTTAGACTGGGATAAGTGGTTCAATAAACCCGTTGATCATTATAGATTTAGGTATAATGCCTGAGCTCACACTACCCTATATTCCTAAAGAAAGAATGATATGTCTCTATACTTCTGATGAAGAGATAGAAAGGTTATATTTCTTTAGAGAAGATCACAAGATGATTTTTGACTGTATTAAAGCCTACTCATTAAACCCAGAGGAAACAATAAAACACAGTAATAAATCTATGGTGAAATTCTCTAAAATAATTAAAAAAAAGCTTGCGTTAACAATGGTATCAAAACAATTGAAAGAACACCTATTATGGGTGTTGAAGAACAATTTAGAATAGTTAGTGAACATTTTGGTTTTTGATTAGAGCAAGCACATAGCAGTCCATTTAACTAACTGGACACTCTAGCACAATAAACAGGGACCAGATTGCCGCAAAAGCTGTTCCCTGTTTTCATGAAGTAACTGGCAGCTTAACGCAGGATTCGAAAGTTTATTCCTCAAGTATGTTCAATAGTGCATTTGCCATAGAAAGGAATCAGAAATTTAAAACAGGGTTATTGTATCAATAGCTGTTAGCAAAACCAGATAAAACAAATTTTATCAATGGTGATATTATGAATATCTATGGTCATCTAAATAAGGTTACTCGAATTTTTTTAGATTTAGTATTCGAACCAAGTAATTTTAATCCTCCAAAAATCATAGATGAACTTAGGGAATCTTGGACATACATTGAGAAGTACATCAAAAATGCTCATCCTAAATGGACAAGTAATTGGGATAAAACAATAATGAATTTAAACCCTAATGAACTAGCTATCTCTGAAGATATGGTAAAAGATACACGTAAGAAAATAGATAAATTAATGAAGGAACGAAGAGTCAAAGACTATTTTAGCTTATATATATCGATTGTTGAGGGTCTGACAATTTATAATAAGTCGTACGAAGAGTCATGTGATGTTTGTCAGGGTGAGCTTCATTATTATACAGATATAAGCAGTAAAACAGTTGTAAAGAAATGCACAACATGTGGTTGTTTATATAACGGTAAGTATGGAACTAAAATCGGATGGGGAAAAGACATTTCTTTAAGGCCTGCAAATAAAAGTGAATTAGAAAGTGAAGGAATTCTGGGATGATGATAACACAGGAATTCTGCAAAACTGCGTAACACCTCATTTAACGCCGCGGCTGGCTCCCAACGAACTCGAGTTGTTCGAGGTCTGTTCCGCTCCCTCGGTAACGTTAGTTCAATAAAACAGCGACAGTCTTGTACTTTATTTTCCTTCAACAACAACAGGTTTCCAGCGAGGGAAAGCGGTAAAGGGCAGAAAAGTGTAAGAAAGAAACATGGCATAGGTCCCGAGAAAGAAGTACAATCACCATATAAGTGTGCATTATACACAAAACCCAAGGAGCGAATATTATGGAGATAGTCAAACATAACGATCCGCTGGTCGTATCGTTTGTGCGGGCAGTACAAACGGGCAACTTGGATGCATTGCGTCGTCTTCTAAACGAGGTTCCTGGCTTAGCCTCAAAGAGAGCCATAGACAACAAAGGGGGTTCTCGTACTACTTTGCACGTGGTTACAGATTGGCCAGGATATTTCCCAAACGGCCCCTTAATTGTAAAGATGCTGATTGACGCAGGAGCAGATCCTAATGCCCCAGCTACAGGTGGAACCTTTTCCGAGACCCCATTGCACTGGGCGGCCAGCAGTGACGATGTGGATGTTGCCACTGCGTTAATCGATGGTGGAGCCGACATTGAAGTGCTTGGTGGCTCCATTGCTAATGGTACCCCTTTGGACAATGCAGTGGGCTATGGATGTTGGAACGTTGCGAGACTCTTGGTTCAGCGGGGTGCGCATGTGGACAAACTTTGGCACGCAGCAGCTCTAGGGATGATGTCTAGAGTTGAGGAACTGATGGGCTCCAATCCGGCACCTACTGTGGATGACATTACCGAGGCTTTCTGGCAAGCGTGCAGTGGAGGCCAACGTCGTGTTGCCGATTATCTCCTCTCCAAAGGAGCCGACATAAATGGGGTCCCTGGTTACACGGATCGGACGCCACTCGATGCAGCTGGCAGTCTCGACACTCGGAGAGATACGTTGGTTTCTTGGCTTAAAAGCAAAGGTGCCAAGTCGTCAAAAGAGTGACTGGCGTAGGTTTTTGCAGATTGGAATCCGCAAACGGAGAACAAGAGCTTAAATAACACCAACGCGGTGACCAGCACATATGTTTTGGTCGAAAGGGGATATAAATTTATGGATTGTTGTACACCAGCTAATAATGCCGTAACTACCAAATCAGAGTGCCCTTCCTGCGGTGAGAAGGGCAAGAACGTGCAACTCATAACGCTGAAGTCCCTTCTTAAAGCATCGGCGTTAGAAGCCATTAAGCCAGAGAACTCTTACGTTTTTTGTTCTAACCCTGTCTGTTCCATCGTCTACTTTAGCGGTAACGGTTCGCAAACGTTTGTGGAGAACGACCTAAAGGTGCCAGTGTTCCCCAAAAAACAGGGCGCAGATGTGCCTGTGTGTTACTGCTTTGACTGGACGAGAGAGCGGCTTCTTCAAGCCGTCGAAGCCGACCAAAAACCAGCTGACCAAATTAAAGCTCATGTTCAAGCGGGGCGATGTGGGTGCGAGGTAAATAACCCTCAAGGGGCTTGTTGCTTAGGTAATGTGAACTCTTTGGTACGAGATCTCAAAGAGGGCTAAACATAAGCGTGTGATTCAACTAAAGCCGAACGATTGTACAATAGCGGTTGCTTAGGCAGCCGTTTTTTTGTTTTCACTGTGCGGTTTGGAAATGATGTGTAGCGCAACCTCTGTTATATCGCTATCTCAGAACGATATTTGAAAAAACCAAAATATAGACTTATGTCCAATCAATGACTATGTACCGAGCGTATGATTATACCGTAATGTAAATTTACTTGAGGGGAATGAGTAGATATGAGTGGTGCAGGTTATGGTGTTAACAACGCAGCAGCTGTTTTGGTTCTTTTTATTCTTTTGGTTATTATCTTAATGACTTTTGCAATTTAAACCAACATCACAACAAGTAAAAACGGTCTTTTCGCGAAATAGATGCGAGTACAGACCGTTTTTTTCTTGTTGTTTAAATGAGGGTGAAGGGGAGTTAGGTGCTGGCTGGCAATATCAATATATGGTCAAGTGGATGGTTAGGATTCATAATCTTGACAAGGATACATGTGCAAGATTGGAGACTTGATCAAGTGCACTGCAGCAGGGGTATTAGCCTTTTACTGACTATCTTGGTGGGGAGTTACTTAACGAGCGTGTTAGCGTTGAAGTGAAAGAGAATCAATCGGAAAATCATTTACAAATTACCAAAATGTTTGAAGATCCACCGAAGTTAAGGTGTGCTCTTTTCAGTGTATTCAAAATTTACTTCTCTTTGCGAACTTCGTAATTATCCTGGGTAAATGCCGTGCACATCTACGGCACTTCCCCATAGATTAATGTTGTAAGTCAAACATCATTACAAATTACAAGGAGAGAGATAAATGGCTAATGAGTTTCATTTAACCACTGTTGGAAAAGTACCTTTGAAAACACAAAGAAGAATTAAAAGTATTTCTCCTGGGTTAGTTGGAAGAATTGTTGTTGTTCGAACATTAGCCGGTACATTCATTGGATGTCTAAGAAGTATTGGGCTTACTACGATTCGCTTAAGAATTTTTAGCGGAGTTGATAGAGTATTTATTACAATTCGAATTCCAATTGGCATCATAATAGACATTTTCCGCTTCCCTTGCCCTTAAGTTTATTTAGGTTCTGAGTCATGATCAAAGCCGCATCTTCCAAATTGTCCAATCATTCTCTTTTTGTCAAACATATCTTGAATATATCAAACAAGAGGAGTGGATATTTTGGTACGTGTTCTCGATAAAGCTGCTGTTCAGCCGCGCCGTAGATTCAACTTAGCAAACTCATTTATTATCCGACGTTCACCAGCAAGATCTCGCCTTGCAACAATCACATTGCGAATTCCAGTGAATTCTCAACCCAATCGGGTAGATTTGGTAGCAACCGTAGGTGTTCGAGGAGTCACTGGCATTGCGCAAATTCTATTTAGAATCTTCCGCGATGGAAGAGAGATTTTCAACACACAACAAGGTATAGAATCAATTGGTTCTGAACAAAATTATGCTGTTACGTTCCAAGCAGAAGATAGAAATGTAAGAGCAGGTACCCATGTTTATACAGTCACAGCAGAAAACCGTACTGCCAATACAAGAGCCGATATTGTTGGGCCTATATCGTTTAGTGGGTTAGCTGTTCAAACGAGAAACTAATACCATTTATATGCATCCTTCAAAATCCTTGATTTTGAGGAAATGGGTACTTCGTGATTTAAAAAGGCAAAAAGCAGCTCGTTCCTCGTCAGTAGGAAGGGCTGCTTTTTCTATTGATGTCCCATGAATGAGTAAATGGATTCTGGGACATCGCGGAGAAATAACAAAATTAAGAGATTTAGGTAATGAGGAATATTCTAGATTATGGGGAATTGATTTTCCTGAAACAGCATATCAAAGACTAACAAGAGCTAAAGAATTCATTAAAATGAAAGACAATGATAGCTGATCTTGCTAGAGATACTTTCACATTTTTATGTCATGTTGTCTAATTGGAAGCTAATTTCATTAATTAATTTTCTTCGATATACGCCTGGGGTAACGCCAGTAAACTTCTTAAATAACTTATGAAAATAAGGTAAGCTCTCATAACCGCAATTGTGGGCGATCGTATCAATACCTAAGTCGGTAGTTAAAAGCAGCTCCTTTGCAGTTGAAATTCGTTTGGCATTCACATAGTCGGTGATGTTCATCCCGGTTAGTTGTTTAAACACCCTAGATAAATGAGCGGCTGAGACTGAAGTGTGCTTAGCCAAATACGAAAGTCCAGCGATTTGTTCAGTGTGAAACTGATCTAAGTGTTGAAGTAAGTTTAGTAGCCAGGGGGGGCCGATATCGGACGCGGCCAGTTGATGATGGGATTCTTTTAATATCAAACGATTAATGCTGATGAGAAGGCTATTTAAATGTAGTTGAACTGCGTATCTAAAACCAGCTTCGTGTCGTTCCAATTCTTCATGCATTTGTTTGAGTTTTTCTTCGAGATGAGGGCGCATGGCTGCTGGGACAACAAGCTTATAGCTCTTATATTTTCGGGCTCGCTCAAAAACTTGCATATTCGTAAACGAATCACCTGCTGAATAATGTCCGATCAGTTGCGAATCAAAATAGACAGCGGTGGCGGTAATTGGAAATTCAGAATCTGGCAATGCCTGATGAACGGTATTTCCAGGAATGATGAAGAGGTCTCCTTCATTCATCTCATAGAGCATTTGGTTTAAGAAAAACGTACCTTTTCCACTATAAATATAAACCAATTCAAAGCGATCATGAAGATGCTCTGGTAGTTCACGATTTGGTGTCTTTTTGTCCTTAAATACAATGTCAAAAGGTAAGAGGTGGTCGTTAATAAAGTTCTTTATAAGCGGTTTTTGCATGTTCCGAACCTCCCCAGATCATCTCACTTCGTTATTTTTCTTATTTATAGAATATCAAAATAGAGTATGTTTTTGCAAAGGTAAAGAATTAACAAATGCCATATTCTTGATACAATATTATTAAGCAGCACTTACCTTGAAGAAACTCAATTTATTCTATAAGTTCGGAAAATCTCATTAAAGGAGCCAGTCATCGATGGACGTCGTTTACCAATTTGAAGAAGTAGCAAGACTTCCCTTGCCCGGGGATAACTGCGCCGTTGCGATTCAGCAATTGAACTCCGGTACTGTCATTCAGTATGAAGGGCAATTCCTCGTCTTGGATTATACGGTTATGGAAGGCCATCGATTCGCGGTGAAAGCGATTGCTCCTGGCGAAGATCTGCTTTCGTGGCATTTGCCTTTCGGTGTTGCGATTCAGCCGATTCAGCCCGGTCACTATGTGATCAACAAAACGGTACGGGAAGCGCTCAGTGTGCGCCAGTTGACATTCGCGGTGCCGGCGGAGCCCAATTTTGCTGATCAAGTATCTCCCTATATCCTTGACGAGGAGAACTTCCAGCCAGCTCAGGCATCGCCAGCTTATGAGGATACGCGTACGTTCATGGGATATCGCCGCCATGCAGATCGCGGGGTTGGCACCAGGAACTACGTCGTACTGCTGGGTACCACCTCGCACACGGGGAGCTACGTGAATGAGCTTGCTTCTCGTCTGCAAGGCGAATGGAAGAACGATTCGAATATAGACGGGATAGTTCCTGTCGCTCACACGGAGGGCGGCATAGAGAATCCGAATAATGCGGATTTGCTGCTGCGGACGCTCGCGGGTTTCATGGTCAATCCGAACGTCGGAGCCGTATTGGTTATCGATTATGGCAATGAATCGGTCACGAACAAGATGGTGGAAGCTTATGCACGTGAGCATAGCTATCCGATCGATGAAGTGCTGCATAAGTTCGTGTCGCTCACAGGCAGCTTCGAAGAGGAGTTGGTTAAAGGTGAAGCGATCGTACGGGATTGGCTGGAGGCGGTTAGCTCGATGCAGCGGACGTCTGAATCCATCAGCCACTTGCGAATCGGCTTGCAGTGCGGCGGTTCGGACGCATTTTCCGGAGTATCCGCGAATCCGCTGCTTGGCTGGGTTTCGGAACAATTGGTGCGCTACGGCGGTGCGGCTAGTCTAGCCGAAACGGATGAGTTGATTGGCGCGGAGCCTTATGTCCTGTCGAAAGTACGCAACGTGGAAACCGCGCGCAAATTTCTGGAACTTGTGAACCGATTTAAGGAGCGTACGTCCTGGCATGGCACAAGTGCAGAAGGTAACCCATCAGGCGGCAACATGTATCGCGGCTTGTACAATATCTATCTCAAATCTATAGGCGCCGCAATGAAGAAAGACCCGACAACGCGGATCGACTATGCAACGGAGTACGGGGAGCTCATGAAGGATGGCGGTTACTATTTCATGGATAGCCCTGGAAATGACCTGGAGAGCATAGCTGGACAAATAGCCGCAGGCTGCAACATGATCTTTTTTACAACAGGAAATGGTTCGATCACCAACTTCCCATATGTACCTACGGTCAAGGTGGTCACGACAACTCGCCGGTTCCAATTGCTGTCGAACGATATGGATGTGAACGCGGGGCAGTATCTGGAAGGCAAGTCGATGGATGAGCTGGGCCAAGAGGTATTCGAGTTGGCACTCCAAATTGCCTCCGGTCAGCGAAGCGTCGGCGAGAAGGCGGGCCATGCCCAAGTACAAATTTGGCGCAACTGGCAGCAGAACGATGCAAGTCAGCTGGAGACGCTGCTTCACACTCCTGTACCGACAGGAGCTCCGATCGCCATTGAAGATAATGTTGTACCGATGGCTAATTCAATCCAATTCTCCTTTACTCGGCATCGCAATCGGCAGTCCAGTGATCATATCGGCTTGATCGTGCCGACCAGTCTTTGTGCCGGACAGGTAGCGGGTATGATCACACGGCGCTTGAACGAGCAAGGAACAGGGAAGCCTGAGCTCTCGCGCTTTGTCACCTTGGCGCACACGGAAGGATGCGGCACCTCGGGGGGGCCAGCTGAATCCCTGTTTTCCCGCACGTTGATCGGCTATATTACGCATCCAATGGTGGAGCATTGTTTGCTGCTGGAACATGGCTGCGAGAAAACGCATAACGACTATATGCGCCATCAGATGGATGTGATGGGTGTCGATGCGAGCCGTCTTGGTTATGCCAGCATCCAGCTCGATGGGGGAATTGCCAAGGTGAGCGAGAAGGTTGAGGCCTGGTTCGCCGATCAATTGGCTGCCGCCGAACCTGCGGAGAAGGTGACGGTCGGTCTGGAAGGGCTGCGCATCGGGATCGTAAGCGTGGGTGCCATGAACAAAGATGCCGGCGCACAGCTGGGGCTGCTAACCAGGATGATCGTCGGGGCCGGAGGCTTGGTCGTTGTTCCCGAGAACAGCGAATTGCTTGCCGAAGACGCATTCAGTCAGCCTTTATTTGGCTCGTCTCAAGTTCGGCCGTCTATTGCCTATGGGGAACACGTCCGCCGAAACGGCTTCCACATTATGGAGACTCCAACAACGCATGGCGTGGAGACGATTACAGGACTCGCCGCCACGGGTGTGGAATTAATAATCGCACTGATCGGTGATCGTCCGATGCAGACGCATCCTTTCGTCCCCATGCTGCAAGTGACGTCGGAACAGGCTGTGGTGCATAACCATAAGCAAGATGTCGATTTGGTACTCGAGGGCAACCCGAACATCTGGGTGAATCAAATTCTCGAACGCAGCAAAGAAATTCTGGAACATACGTATGTACCACGTCTCTATCAGCAAGGTAATATCGGTTTTCAAATGACACGGGGCTTTTTGGGTGTGTCGTTATAATACAGTCAATATCAGAAAGCGAGGAACACGCCATGACGAACGCATTATTATCCAAAAGACCGCTTGGCAGTACGGGCCTACTCATATCACCGCTATGTTTTGGAGCCGCTCCGCTTGGAGATATGCCGGAAACCTTTCAATACAGCACGTCGGAGGAACAAGCATTGGTAACGTTGCGGACCGCCTTCGAAAGCCCAATCAACTTTCTGGATACGGCTGCGGCTTACGGCGAAGGCGAGAGCGAACGGCGAATCGGTAAGGCCATTCATGCGAATGGTGGTCTTCCTGCAGGTTATGTGTTGGCCACCAAAGCCGACCGCGACCTTAAGACCGGCGACTTTAGCGGCGAACAGATGAAACGTTCCATCGAAGGAAGTCTTGAACGATTAGGACTTGATCGTCTGCAATACGTTTACATCCACGATCCTGAACATACCACCTTTGAAAATGTGATGGGATCTGGCGGACCGTTAGAAGTACTGCAAAAGTTTCAAGAGCAGGGGGTCATTGATCACATCGGCATATCCGGCGGACCGATCGATATGCTCATTCGATATGTCGAAACGGGAGCGTTTAGTAGCGTTGAAACCCACAATCGATATACGCTGCTCAATCGGGCTGCCGAACCTTTGCTTGATGTCGCGAGTCGTATGGGCGTTGCGGTTATTAACGCTGCTCCTTATGGCAGCGGCATACTCGCTAAAGGTCCGGAAGCATACGCACGTTATGCCTATAGCGAAGCTCCGCCACTCTTATTGGAGAGAGCGCGTATGTTCGCCAAGGTTTGCTTGGAATACGATGTTCCGCTTGCCGCCGCCGCCCTTCAATTTTCGCTTCGCGACCCGCGAATCGCGAGTACGGTCGTCGGCATGAGTAAACCTGAACGGATAGCCCAAACGTTGGAACTCGCGAATTACCCGATTGCCTCTGAGCTATGGCCGGCACTTGCTGCCTTTGGCTATGATATGGAAGATCCCGAAGAGAAACGTTTTGCTTAGAGTACCGAGTGAGATAAGTTCAAGCAAAGGAGCTTCCGACCATGATAATAGACGCCCATCAGCATTTCTGGAATTTGGAGAAGGTTGCTTACCCTTGGTTGGATCCGTCTTACGGATCGATATGCCGCAGCTTTGAAGCGGATGAATTGGAACCACTGATTCGCAAGGCTGGTATTAACAAAACGGTCATCGTACAAGCTATGAACTCTTATGAGGATACCGAATATATGTTAAAGGTGGCCGTCGAAAGAGAATGGGTAGGCGCGGTTGTTGGATGGGTACCCTTGAACATTCCGGAAGTGGCGGCTAAAAAGCTGCAGGCATATGCCGCCAATTCTTACTTCAAAGGGGTTCGCCATCTGATTCATGAAGAGAAGGATCCAGATTGGGTCATCCGTGATTCGGTGATTGAGGGACTCAAGATTCTCTCATCTTTCGGCTTGACCTTCGATATCGTAGGCGTGTTCCCGAATCATTTGAAACATATCCCTTATTTGGCTGAGCAAATACCGGATCTTAGAATGGTCATAGACCACTTCGCCAAACCACCAATCAAGGAAAAGCAAATGGGAGCATGGGCGGACCAATTTGCAGCTGCGGCTCAGTACCCGAACGTGTATGCCAAGGTATCTGGATTGAATACGGCAGCGGATTGGCTTACTTGGAACTCAGAAGATTTGAGACCCTATATCGATTATGCTTTAACGCATTTTGGGGCGGATCGCCTTATGTTTGGAAGCGATTGGCCAGTAGCCAACTTGGCGGGGGACTTTGAGAAAGTCTGGGAGCAAAGCAATCAGGCAATTGCCGATTATTCGGAACATGAAAGAGCTGCCATATTAGGCGGAACAGCGGCAAAATTTTATGGTATTCAAGCTGAATCATAGAGGAGTGGAAGTATGCGATTACAAGATAAGGTAGTTTTGATCACCGGAGCTGGGTCAGGTATCGGGAAAAGCACGGCATTGCTTTTTGCACAAGAAGGCGCGACAGTTATCGTGAACGACTTGGATGAAATCAAGGGCAAAGAAACCGTGAGCGAAATTAAGGACAAGGGCGGCGAAGCGCTATTTCTCCACGCGGATGTAACAAATCCTGAGCACGTTAAGACGATGGTGGAAGCGGCTATTGCTGAATTTGGTCGCATCGACGTTCTGTTTAACAATGCCGGAATCAGTGGCGTCGGAGCTGTGCATGAAATTGAGCCGGAAGCTTGGGACCGGATTATGAGCATTAACGTAAAAGGCGTGTTCCTGCCTTCGAAATATGTGTTGCCTTACATGATGGAGCGTAAAGCAGGCTCGATTATCAACATGTCGTCGTGCGTAGCGGAAATTGGACTTGCGCGCAGAGTTTCTTATGCTGCAACGAAGGGAGCCGTACTCGCCTTAACCAAATCGATGCAGGTTGATTATGCAGCCTACAACATCCGGGTGAATGCCCTTCTGCCGGGTACGATCTTTACACCGTTCGTAGAGAACTATTTGAAGACTTCCTATGATGATCCTACAGCTGCCATCGAATCCTTAAAACAACGCCAGCTCAGCGGTGAAATGGGCAAGTCAGAGGATGTTGCTAAGGCGGCATTGTTCTTGGCATCTGATGATTCCAAGTTTATGATGGGTTCTCCGCTCTATATTGACGGTGGAGTTGTTTTTGGCAAGAACGCCTAACAAGAGCTAGATGGAGGAGAATATTTACAAATGAAACTACTGACATTTAACGACAACGGCCATTTTAAGCTTGGTATTAAAACGGAAAAGGGCATTTTGGATGTCGCCGCAGCAATCGAAGGAATGGCTTCGGACCAAATGAGTAGCTTGTCAACCACGCTACATGCTGTCATAGAAGGCGGAACGGCGGCGGTTGCGCAGCTGCAGCGTCTTGTGAACCTCGTGCTGGAAGCAGGCTCAAAGGGAGAAGCTTATTTGCTGGATGAGACTCACATTCAATATGGACCCTGTGTGACGAACCCAAGCAAAATCATTTGTGTAGGGCTTAACTATCGTAAGCATGCTGAAGAAACCAATGCGCCGATTCCGGAGTATCCGATTCTTTTTAATAAATTTTCGAACACGTTAACTGGACATGGCGCTGAAGTTCCACTGCCGGAGAAAGTGTCGTCGCAGGTTGATTACGAAGCAGAGCTTGTGATTGTGATGGGTAAAAAAGCTAAATATGTGGAGAAGGAGCATGCATTAGATCACGTATTCGGCTATTGCAATGTGAATGACTTGTCCGCGCGAGATTTGCAAATGAGAACGCAGCAATGGCTGCTTGGTAAATCATGCGATAGCTTCAGCCCGTTAGGACCATTCCTTGTTACCGCAGATGAAGTAGAAGATCCGAACAATCTGGATATTCGCTGTATCGTCAACGACGAGGTTAGACAGCATTCCCATACATCCGATATGATTTTTCATTGCAACGAGATTGTCAGCTACATCTCGCAACATATGACCTTGCTTCCAGGTGATATTATCCTAACTGGAACGCCTGCCGGCGTCGTTTTGGGTTATCCAAAGGAGAAGCAGTTCTATTTAAAACCGGGAGATGTTGTAACCATAGAGATTGAAAAATTGGGTTCGTTAACCAATACGATGGTTGCCGAGAAATAGTAGAATAAATAGTAAGAACCTCGATCGTTGAGGTTCTTTTACTTTACATATCTGACAATCTGATAAAGATATAGGTCATAAAGATGAGAGGTGCACCATGAAAGTATCATTGTTTATTACTTGTCTTAGCGATGCGATTTATCCCCGAGTAGGGGAAGCGATGGTGCGGCTTTTGGCCAAATATGGCATTCAGTTGGAGTTTCCAAACGTTCAAACTTGCTGCGGTCAACCAGCTTATAACAGCGGGTATTGGGATGAAGCACGGATAACAGCCAAAACAATTCTCAAAGCATTTGAAGATAGCGATTTTGTTATCTCTCCTTCGGGTTCATGCACCTACATGATTCATCACTATTCGAATCTCTTTCAAGATGATCCTGTTAACATGGAGAAAGCGTTAGAGCTTCAGAGAAAAACTTACGAGTTTACTCAGTTCCTTGTACAGGTGTTGGGGGTTACTGATCTGGGGGCGGTGTTTCCTCATAAAGTCACCTATCATCCATCATGCCACGGAAGCAGGCTTCTTGGTGTCAAAGATGAGCCGTTGGAATTACTGAAAAACGTCCAAGGTTTACAATTTGTTCCGCTTCCTTTTGCTGAAGATTGCTGCGGGTTCGGCGGGACTTTTGCTGTAAAGATGGCCGACATTTCAGGAGCTATGGTCTCAGAGAAAGTGAATCATGTGAAAGAAACGGAAGCGGAAGTTCTCGTCGGTCTCGATATGGCATGCTTAATGAATATCGCTGGCAACCTGCGCTTTCGAAACGAACCCGTCAAAGTGATGCATTTGGCAGAGCTGCTGTATGAAGGAGTGAATCGGGCTTGAATACTACTAATTCTGCTGCTTCAAGCGTTAAAGAACGTGCTGATCTGGCGCTTAACGATGAGTTTTTGCGCAATGCCGTGCGCTTCACGACTGAGCGGCTGCGCGGAGGTAAGAAGAAAGCTGCTGAAGAACATGGCAATTGGGATGAGTGGAGAGAAAGAGGTCGACAAATCCGGCTGCATACGATTGCTCATCTGGATTATTATTTGAATTTGTTTGCGGATAACGCTCGTGCTAATGGAGTTCATGTCCATTTCGCTGATACATCGGCTGATGCGGTGAAAATTTCTCTGGCGATTGCGGAACGTAAATCTGCAAAGTCGGTTGTAAAATCAAAGTCCATGGTAACTGAAGAGCTTCATCTAAATCACGCGCTTGAATCTATCGGGATAGAAGCTATCGAGTCGGATCTAGGTGAGTATATTATTCAACTCGCGGGAGAAACGCCTTCCCATATTATCATTCCGGCCATTCATAAGAACAGATACCAAATTGCGGATTTGCTCTCCAAAGAAGCGGGAGAGACGCTGCCGCCGGATACTTCGATTCTAGCAGGTTTTGTTCGTAAGAAGCTGAGGGAGAAGTTTCTTGAAACCGAAATTGGGATGACAGGCTGCAACTTCGCGATTGCCGAGACCGGATCCATGGTGCTGTTCGAGAATGAAGGTAACGCCCGGATGGTAACTACGGTTCCTAAGACGCAAATTACGCTAATGGGTATGGAGCGTATTATTCCTTCCTGGACTGATTTGGAAGTCATGGCAACGCTTCTGCCGCGTTCGGCGACAGGTCAGAAGCTGACGGTGTACATGTCAGGGATTACAGGTCCACGAAGAGAATATGATGCTGATGGGCCTGAGGAAATGCACATCATTATCGTCGATAACGGACGTTCGTTACAGCTGGGAGATCCCGAATTTCAAGAATTGCTGAACTGTATCCGCTGCGGCGCTTGCTTGAACGCTTGTCCGGTGTACCGTCATATCGGGGGTCATGCATACGGGGGCACGTACAGCGGCCCGATCGGCGCCGTATTGACTCCTGCGTTAAAGAAAAACGTGGCCGAGTGGGACGATATTGCGAATGCCTCCAGCTTATGCGGGGCTTGCTACGAAGCGTGCCCCGTCAAAATCCCTCTGCACGATATGCTTGTTTCTTTACGGCGCCGCAAGGTGGAAAGCGGTCATGGCAACAAGCTTGAAGCGGTTGGCATGAAAGGCTTCTCCGCGGTTATGAGCAATTCGTCCCGTTTCAAAGGTGTGCTGAAGCTCGGTAAGATCGGTCAAAAACTTGTCGTCCGGGGCGGAGAGATCCGTACGAAGCTGGGTCCGCTCAAAGGCTGGAATTCGTATCGGGTAACGCCAAGTTTGCCTAAGAAATCGTTCCGTGAGGGGTGGGGGACATTGGAGGCAGAACTGCGCCAAGGGCTGAAGGAGCTGGATCCGCAAGTGCGCCAACGAATGGAAGCCATTGTCAAGGAAAGAAAAACCGGAGGAGGGCATGAACATGGCTGATACGCATCAGGAATGGTTAGATCAGCTTGAAGCGGAGTCACGTGCGAAACAGAAATCATTTATAAATGGCATCGCTAGCAAGCTTGGTAGAGCACGGGTGACTGAGAAACCGGCTCAGCCTTACCGAGGGGCACCTGATTTCTGGCAAGCATTCGAGTGGCCTCTTGAAGAGAGAATTGAGAAATTTACAGAAAATTTCCAAGCTGCTGGCGGATATGTCGCTCGTTTATCTTCCATGGAAGATGTTAAACAATTCATAGTGAATAAAGCACAGGAAATGAGCGCTAAATATATCATCCGGCAAAACCAATCGGAGCTTGATGCTCTTGATTTGGAAGGAGTGCTAAAAGGCACTAACGTATCGGTTTGGAACCGTGAGCCGGAGACTCATTGGAAAGCCCGCGCCGCTGAAGCGGATTTTGGTATTGTGATGGCGGACTACGCTACAGCGTATACAGGCTCCATGACAGTCCTGTCATCTCGGGACAAAGGAAGATCAGTTAGTTTGCTCCCGACAGTATTGATGGCTATTATTCCGGTAGAAAGACTGAAAACACGTTTAGGCGAAACATTGGTTCACTTCGATCGTGCGGGAAGTGAGAACCTGCCTGCGGGTATTCATTTCATCTCTGGACCAAGTCGTTCGGCTGACATCGAGAATGACCTAACTATTGGGGTTCATGGACCCGGTATTGTGTATGCTTTGATCCTAGGGTAAATAAAGCAGCGGCATTCTGGGACTCCTATTCCAAGGAATCTTTAAATCAACATGCGCATCATTCAACGATCTCAGTCAAATGCAGCAGGGCAGGACGATTGGCCGATTGAGTGAGGTTGGATAGGCTGAGGGCCGGGACTCCGTTGGGGTTCCGGTTTTTGATTTTTTATTATGGCTATGGGATTAAACTAACTGTGAGGATAGTCTTATCTGATTCACTAATATGTAAAACGTTTAAGGTGTTTGCGAAGTAGTATGGAACAAAAATTCAGGGGGCTTGTCGGCTTGTAAAAAATTCATTGAACTAACTGGAAACGTTAGCGCAGGAGCTGCATTGAAGCAGCTCTTTTTATTTCCATTAAAGTACAGGGCAGGTCATTCAACCAATCTATCTTGATAATGATATGACATGTCCAATGACACAAAAGTGCCTACATAACTTTTAATGTAAATGCCTGAGGAATCAGGCTTTTTTATTTTTATGGGGAGGATTTGTGTCATCAAAAAATGCACAAATGTCCCTACATTGTAGTCTTGCGACACAAATCCACCTACTTTATAGCGAGTTCGATTTTCGGGCGATACCTCGAGAAATTCCGATTGCCGACAATGATAAACTTAATTGCTCAACGGGCAGGATAGTTCAATCACTTAACGAATAATTCACATATGAAAAATTTGCGAAAATCATATCAAAAGGCGGGTGATTACTTGTCTCTCATTGAATTAACAATTGATGACATATTTGAGATTACAGCTAGAGGCTACGTTCTAACTTGTGTTATTAATAATCCGAATTCAACCATTAAAATCGGTGATACATTAAGAAATAGAGAAAATGTTACTCAAGAAATTCAAATCAAAGGTATAGAAATGATAAATTATGGGAGCAATTTTAAGAACAGACGCCTAGATAGAATCGGAATATTAGTGGAAATATCTGATGAAGAGGCTTTAGAAATTAAAGGGAAAACTTTAATAGTGCTGAACTAAAGTCTAATTTTTGCGTCAATATAAACACAAACGAAAAGTAATAATCAAGATAAGGGATGATTCCTTGGACGATTACGTTGGAATAATTATTGCGTTGTTGCTGGGGGTTGGATTTTGGTTTATACGTAAATCTAAACTGTATAAAAGAAATTTGACAGCACGATTGACAGGCTATGCATTTGTTTTAATGAGTATTATCCTTGTTTTTGTTGTCATAATAGCGTATCTCTCTCAAGCATCACACGGATATGGACACTAGATGATATTGCCAGTCAGCATCCTGAAAAGGCTCTAATTGATGTTATTAACTCTTCAACACAGACGCTAGATATCGCCATCTACAGTTTGACGCATCCTGATATTGTTGCAGCTATCAAAGATGCAAAGAAGCGCGGTGTTCAGGTCAGAGTTATCACAGACAAAATTCAGTCCGAAGGTAAGGCACAAGTAGAAGCGTTAAAGCTACTAGGGAGCACGGGTATTCCGATGAAAGTCAACAAACACAGCGGTCTTATGCACCTAAAGGTAACTATTGCGGATAAGAAAGTAGTTACGACTGGTTCTTATAATTACAGTAAGGCAGCGAGTACAACGAACGATGAGGTGCTGATGGTAATACATAATGAAGATGCTGCAAAATCCTTTTCTGAGCAATTTGACCGTATGTGGAATGATACTAAAGGCTTTGAAAGCATTGATAAGAAAATCGCTCAATAGTACGATAATAAATGAAGATGACCAAACCGATATATTGCTGATGTTGGTAAATCATTGCGCGCAGAACGATAGCTCAATAAACACGAAGAAACGGCAGCCGCATAAGGACTGCCGTTTTCTCAACTAACGGGCGGGATAGATTAAGATCATACGCAGGGAAACGTACTATAAGTAAGGGCAAGTTATATATCTTCCGCGCCTTGATTATAGCCGCTGTCGATCGCGACGTGCTGAATGGACGCGATCAAGGCCACTTCTCCGAATGAGCCTCTCACTCGGACGAAAGCGGTGACTGCCCGACATTAATAGTGGGGGGCATAAGGGAAGGAATCGTTCCTTCCGGCATCTCGCCGTCAATGCCCAAGAAATAATGCCGGATCGGCGATAATTGCTCGTTCAATTCGTACACGAGCGGGATGCCGGTCGGTATGTTCAGATCGGCGATCCCGTCGGCAGGGACTCGATCCAGATGCTTCACCAACGCCCGTAACGTATTGCCGTGAGCCGCAATGAGTATGTGCTTGCCGGACGAGAGAGCGGGGGCGATTATCTCCTCCCAGTACTTTAACACTCTGCGCTCCGTATCATCGAGATTCTCCGTTAACGGAAATTCCTCTTCTTTTAAATTCCGGTAGCGTGGCGCGGACGCTTCGTATCGGGCATCGTTTTGATCCAATGCAGGCGGGCGAACGTCGACGGACCTGCGCCACAAGTGAACTTGCTCTTCTCCGTATTTCTCGGCCGTCTCGGCTTTGTTCAATCCTTGCAGGGCGCCGTAATGTCGCTCGTTCAGCATCCAGCTTTTGAATTCCGGAATCCACGTTAAATCCATTTCTTGAAGAATGATCCACATCGTCCGAATCGCACGCTTCAGAACGGATGTATGCGCTGCGTCGAAGACGTAACCCTGCTTTCTCAGGATGATTCCGGCTTGTCTTGCTTCTTCGAGACCGTTTGGAGACAAATCCACGTCTGTCCAGCCCGTAAATCGGTTCTCGAGATTCCATTCGCTCTGTCCGTGGCGGATCATTACTACTTTGATCATGCGGAATTCTCCTTGTATAAGGATAAGTTGCCCAACTCCATCATAGTTGTCAGCTTTGGCGAAAGCAAATGACCATAAAAATGGTCAGTATATAGTAATAGCGTCTACTTCCGTAGAGCACATTATATGTATACGACACAAAAGATGGGACATTGCAGTGACTTTACGGATAATCGTCAAGAATTGATACTAAACTAACGGGAGTTAAGCGTGACAAGAACACGCATATTTAAAAACTAGCCACCATAAATGGTGGTTTTTTGTTGTTTTAGGTTATTTCAAATTGGATCTCGGAACAATTTATCATGTATCTAAATGCAGAAAACAAAGAATTTTTTCATGGTGCTTGGAATTTATAAAATCAATCAGTAAGGGAGACATATATGTGTCGCACGTAGTTGGGAGTGCAATCTTTGCAATTATAGGATTTTTGTGCGGAGCAGTGGTTCGGGAAGAAACCCATTTCTTTTTGGAAGTATTAATTTAATTGAGGTTTGAATAAAACAATGGAACTTTACAAAACCTTTATTTGATAACATTACTACTTTGACGGTTCAGGAGGGATTGTTATAAAACCATTGGTCATAATAGCAGCATTACTACTCGTTACAGGTTGTTCAAGTAATAATTCGACTAACAATCAAATGAATGCTAAACAAATGAAGCTTGAAACTCATGCTCCTAATGCTGCTTCAACGTCATAACTCAAGCATCATCCATTTCTACTGCGGGTGCAGGGAAATCACCGATTACGATTAAACAAGCACCCAATGACGCTTCGAATTGGCTGGATTGGTTCCAAGGCAACTATGCACCGGCAGAAAGCCCAGCGAATCAAGCCGTAAATCCGCAACAGTCCGCCAATCCTCAACAGTCCGTAAATCCATCCCAATCTGCTCAGCAAGTCTTGGATCTGGTGAATCAAGAAAGAACGAAAGCAGGCTTGAATTCCATTAGCTTGAACAGCAGTCTCTCGAAAGTAGCGATGGCTAAGGCTCAGGATATGTACAACAATAATTATTTTGATCATCAGTCTCCGACTTATGGATCCCCGTTTGATATGATGACTGCATTCGGTGTCACATATAACTCTGCAGGGGAAAACATCGCCAAAGGCCAGACGAGCCCGACGGAAGTGATGAACCAATGGATGAGCAGTCCTGGCCATCGTGCCAACATCCTGAATAGCAGCTACACCCAAATCGGGATAGCTTACTATAATGGTGAGTGGGTTCAGGAATTTATAGGATAGTAGGTCAAGGACTTCAAAAAAGAGTATCAAATCCCACAAAAGGTGTCTGCAGAAGTTTTGGAGGATATTACGGAGTGGATATTGACCAAATAATAAAAAGATACCCGTTTATCTCATCGTCTGTCGGTTCCGGT
>NZ_MBTG01000030.1 GCF_002027705.1 Paenibacillus ferrarius
CGTCGATGGTACTTGAACCGCAGGGTTCTGGGAGAGTAGAACGTTGCCAAGCAAATATAGGAACCTTACATGGAGAAATCCGCGTAAGGTTCCTTTTCTAATTGTGGATCGAATACCTCGAGCCAATAATTCGGATTAGCCGCAGCATGAAACGGAACTAGGGTACGCTATTTTAGTTAAATGAGCTCAAATCCCACCCCAAGCGGAACTACAGTACGCTAATTCCTTCAAAATGCTCAATCAATCGCTCGTTTTGAACAAATAGCGGATCGTAGTTCCGTTTCGATAGAAATTCCGCCTATTTTCCACATATAGCGGATTCTAGTTCCCTTTCTTATGAAAATCTAAACTTTTTATCCCAACCAATACAATCCAAGAAATAACAGAGTCTTAATGGAAGAAATTCCATCAAGGCTCTTTTTTTTACATCAGTACAATAGCGTGGAATAAACCATACTAGCCCTATGAGGAGGGATTGGTATGTGTTTATCAACAAATATGAATAGGTTAAGTGTTATTCTTTTTGGGTGCATGGTGATTCAAGGAGTTACAGGTTGTTCGGCTAAGATGGATTCAATCAAGAATGAGATTAATCGAGCGGAAAGTCTAAACGAATTAGAACACAAGATTCCTGCCTCTTTGCCGGAAACAAAAGCAATTAAGGCTGAAGTGAGTGCTCTCCCGACGAAGGCTGCAAAGCAGGTTGTGAAAGGTATTTATGTATCCGCATGGTCCGCCGTGGGTAATAAATTTGAGCAACTCCTAACGCTGGTGGACCAAACGGATTTGAATGCGATGGTTATCGATGTGAAAAACGATTCCGGACAAGTTACATATGCCTCTACGGTACCGGCAGTGAACGAAATTGGAGCGAACAGCAACGTTATTATTCAAGATCTGAAAGCCAAGCTGCAAAGGTTGAAGGAGAAGAAGATCTATTCGATTGGGCGGGTTGTTGTTTTTAAAGATCCTTATTTGAGCAAGCAGAAAAGTAATTATGCCATGCAAAGCTTAGCAGGCGCTGTATGGAAAGATAACAAAGGTATAGCTTGGGTAGATCCCTATAAGGAAGCAGTGTGGGATTACAATATCCAGATTGCCAAGGAGGCAGCACAGCTGGGTTTTGACGAAATACAGTTTGATTATGTGAGGTTTCCTGAGAATGGGAAGCAGGTGGACAGAGAGGTCCAGTTCGATAATCCGAACAAGTTGACGAAGGCTCAGGTCATTGAAGCTTTTCTCCAGAGAGCAAAGGAACAGGTTGGACAGCAGGCTTATTTATCAGCTGATGTGTTTGGTCTAACGACTTCTTCCGAGAATGATATGGGCATCGGACAAGAATGGGCTGGTATCAGCAAGCAAGTGAATTATATTTCCCCTATGTTATATCCATCCCACTACTCAAACGGCATGTATGGTGTTAAGAACCCAGATTTACAGCCCTATGCCATTGTGAGTAAGGCTATTAGCGATGCCAATGGAAAGAACTTGCGGCTTAAGCAGGTCTCTAGTGAGGTAGCAGAAATCAGGCCTTGGTATCAAGATTTCACGGCAACATGGGTGAAGCCTCATAAGACTTATCGCGCTGCGGATGTGAATGAGCAAATTAAAGCGGCTAAGGAGCAAGGGGTGGAACAGTTTTTATTATGGAATTCGAATAGCAATTACTCCTATCGTTAACGGAATTGTCTTATTCGGAGAAAAGGCATCCCATTAGCGGAGCCTTTTCCTTGACATGAAAAATAGGCTTTTGTTAAGATTGCAATCATATACAAAAATGAAGAACAGAAGCTTTATGCGAATCGACAGTTCTAAGGAGGAAATGTTGTGAGGGAAGACAAGTTTGGCAAGGAAGGCTTAACGTTTGATGATGTGCTGTTGGTGCCGAGAAAATCAGAAGTGTTCGGTAAGGAGATCGACGTTTCAACGGTTCTTGCACCCCATGTGAAATTAAATATCCCGTTTATTAGTTCGGCTATGGATACAGTGACGGAGTCATCGCTTGCTATTGCTATGGCACGTGAGGGCGGTATCGGGATTATCCATAAAAATATGACCATTGAGCTTCAAGCTGAGCATGTAGACCGTGTAAAGCGTTCGGAGAGCGGTGTAATTACGAATCCATTCTCGTTAACGCCTGAGCATCATGTGTATGATGCGGAAGAGCTAATGGCTAAATACCGGATTTCGGGTGTTCCCATTGTGAATGATTCCAACAAACTTGTCGGCATATTGACGAATCGCGACTTGCGTTTTGTACATGACTATTCCATTAAGATTAAAGAAGTAATGACACAGGAGAATTTGGTCACAGCTCCGGTTGGAACTACGCTTCAGCAAGCTGAAGGAATCCTTCAAAAGCATAAGATTGAGAAGCTGCCGCTTGTAGACGACAATTTTGGTCTAAAAGGGTTAATCACGATTAAGGATATTGAGAAAGCTATTCAATTCCCTAATTCGGCCAAGGACGCACAAGGACGTTTATTAGTAGGCGCCGCTGTAGGAGTTGCTAAGGATGTGCTAGAGAGAGCGGCCGCGCTTGTAAAAGCCGGAATTGACGTTATCGTCGTAGATTCAGCGCATGGTCACCACATTAATATTGCAGAAACGGTGAAAAAGCTTAGAGCGCAATATCCAGAGCTGCCAATCATCGCAGGCAACGTGGCGACGGGTGACGGTACACGTGATCTCATCCAAGCTGGAGCATCCATGGTGAAAGTCGGAATTGGACCTGGATCCATCTGTACAACGAGAGTTATTGCGGGGATCGGTGTTCCTCAAATTACGGCAATTTATGATTGCGCACAAGCCGCGGCAGAATTCGGAGTTCCGATCATCGCAGACGGCGGGATTAAGTATTCCGGTGATGTGGTCAAAGCGATTGCGGCGGGAGCAAGTGCGGTTATGATCGGCAGTCTTTTTGCTGGAACGGATGAAAGCCCAGGCGAGTCAGAGATTTTCCAAGGCCGTAAATTCAAAGTATATCGGGGCATGGGATCTTTAGGGGCGATGAAGGAAGGTAGCAAGGATCGTTACTTCCAAGAGAATGAGTCTAAGCTTGTTCCTGAGGGTATCGAAGGCCGTGTTGCCTACAAAGGGCCAATGGCAGATACGGTGTACCAACTTGTGGGCGGTTTGCGTTCCGGTATGGGGTATTGCGGTGCTAGGAACATTTCCGAGTTGATTCACGATACGCAATTTATTCGAATCACTGGGGCCGGCTTAAAAGAGAGCCACCCTCACGATATTCAAATTACGAAAGAAGCACCAAACTATTCGATGTAATTGTCATAATATAATTAAAATTTAAGGCGTGGGAATTGAACCTGCGTCTTCTTTTTTTTGTCTATAAGGGTGTGTTACAATATTAACGGTCATTATAAATGCTAGGGAGAGTGGAATTGTGAAATTTTTGCGTTTTACAAAGAAAAAGGTTGTTTTGGTGCTAGGTATAAGTTTAATTGCTCAATCCTTACTTTTACATATACAACCAACCTACGCTGCCGATACCAAGAAACCAGCAGCAACAGCAACACCAACACCAGCAGCAACGACAACGGCGACATCGCCAACAGCAGCACTGAATGAGCCCAAAATTGCAGCAAAATCAGCCATTATTATGGAAGCTAGCACAGGGGCTGTACTTTATGAATTCAATGCGGACGAGGCTTACCCTCCGGCGAGCATGGCCAAGATGATGACAGAGTATCTTGCGATGGAAAGTATTAAAGATGGCAAATATAAATGGGATTCACCCGTGACGGCAAGTAAAAATGCAGCGGACGTCATAGGTTCCGGTCAATTGATTGCCGCGAATGAAACGCTGACGTTTAAAGATATGTTTAATGCAATGTCTATTTATTCCGCGAATGATGCTTCTGTGGCCTTTGCTGAGCTGCTTGGAGGCACCGAAGAGAATTTTGCGAAAATGATGAATGAGAAGGCCAAAGAACTCGGGATGTCGGACAAGGCCCATTTCATTAGTGCTACTGGACTGTCCCGTTCTGATCTTAAGAACCCACCGGCATCTATTGATGGTGAGACTAAGATGACTGCTCGGGATTCAGCAACCCTTGCCTATAATATCCTTAAGGATCATAAGGAAATACTAGAATTCACGAAAATTCCTTCATTGAAACTTAGACCTACGGACAAAACGCCAATGATCAATTGGAACTGGATGCTGGAAGGAAACCAGACGAATGCGAATTTCAAAAAGTACTCGTATGCAGGTCTTGATGGTTTGAAAACAGGCTCTACGGATGATGCAGGCTATTGCTTCACAGGAACGGCAGAAAAAAATGGTATGCGCCTAATCACGGTTGTTATGGGAACTAAGACGGAGCCGGAACGATTCAATGAAACGAGGAAGCTGCTCGATTATGGATTTAATAATTTCGAAATGAAACCTTTCCTTAATGCCAAACAAGAAATAGATTCTTTGAAATTCGTAAACATTAAGAAAGGTGTTCAAACGCAAGTACCTCTTGTTACGAAAACGGGACTAACGTTCATCGCAAGAAAAGGTGCGAAGGATACCGATTTCACCATCAAGGCAGAAGCGGCTGAAGAAAGCAAATTAGTAGCTCCTATTACGAAGGGCGATACGCTTGGCAAAGTGAAAGTCAGCTACAATGGTCAAGAAAAAACAGTTGATCTTATTGCCAATGACGACGTGCAAAAGGGCAGCTGGATTCGACTCTTGTTCCGCTCCTTAACAAACTTCTTCAGCGATATGTTTAAAGGGATCAAAGGCGGCTCCTAGACCAGAAAATGGGTTGTATAATGCCCATCCTTCATGTAAAATGATTGTTTAGAAGTTTACTATCGAATCGTGCAGGAAACTGCATGAAATTGGCATAAAAGGTATAGGAGGAAATAAAGAATGGAAACAGGAACATCCCGCGTTAAAACAGGTATGGCTGAAATGCAAAAAGGCGGCGTCATCATGGACGTCATGAATGCTGAACAAGCAAAAATCGCAGAAGCAGCTGGTGCATCCGCAGTTATGGCGCTCGAGCGCGTACCTGCTGACATTCGTGCTGCCGGCGGCGTATCCCGCATGGCTGATCCAACAATCGTAGAAGATGTAATGAGAGTGGTTTCGATTCCTGTTATGGCGAAAGCCAGAATCGGGCATTTCGTAGAAGCAAAAGTCCTAGAATCTCTAGGTGTTGACTATATCGATGAGAGTGAAGTTTTGACGCCTGCGGATGAAGTTTTCCACATCAACAAACGTGACTTCACGGTTCCTTTCGTATGTGGTTGTCGTGATCTTGGCGAAGCTTTGCGTCGTATTGGTGAAGGTGCATCCATGCTTCGTACCAAAGGCGAGCCAGGAACAGGCAATATCGTAGAAGCTGTGCGCCACATGCGTACGATTCAAGGCCAAATCCGCAAAATTCAAGGAATGTCCAAGGATGAGCTGATGTTTGAAGCTAAGAATCTTGGAGCTCCTTATGAATTGTTGTTGCAAGTCCATGAATCAGGCAAATTGCCTGTTGTTAACTTTGCTGCCGGCGGTGTAGCTACACCTGCTGATGCTGCGCTTATGATGCACCTTGGTTCTGATGGTGTATTCGTTGGATCGGGTATTTTCAAATCCGACAGCCCTGAGAAATTTGCCAAAGCAATCGTAGAGGCAGTAACTCACTACACAGATTACAAATTAATCGCTGAAATCTCCAAAAACCTGGGTACCCCTATGAAGGGAATCGAAATTTCCAAGCTTCAAGCTTCCGAGCGTATGCAGGAGCGCGGCTGGTAATGACGAAGATTGGGGTTCTCGCGCTGCAAGGCGCGGTAGCGGAGCATATTCGCGGTATTGAGAAGGCGGGTGCCGAGGGCGTTGTTGTGAAACGCACGGAGCAGTTAGCCGAACTAGATGGCATTATTCTACCCGGTGGAGAGAGTACGACTATCGGCAAGCTGATGCGCACCTATGGATTCATCGAGGCGCTTCAGGCTTTTTCTGCGGCAGGCAAGCCGATTTTCGGGACCTGCGCGGGTTTGATTGTGATCGCGAAAGAGATCACCGGACAGCCGGAAGCCCACCTTGGGCTGATGGATATCACGGTGGCTCGCAACGCGTTCGGGCGTCAACGCGAAAGCTTTGAGACGGACTTGCCGATCAAAGGCATCGACGAGAACGTTCGCGCGGTCTTCATCCGTGCTCCACTGATCGAGAAAGTGGGACCGGATGTGGATGTGCTGGCTACGTATGACGGCCAGATCGTTGCGGCGCAGCAAGGGCATCTCCTTGCGGCCTCTTTCCATCCTGAGCTGACGGACGATTTCCGTCTGCACAGCTATTTCTTGGATATGGTAAAGCAAAGACAAGCATAATTAATGGTACAAGCACCTTGAACTCACCGGAGTGCCGGTAAAGGTGCTTGCTTCCATATTCTAACCATTTTGCGCTAACGGAGGAATCTCCTTGTTTGATGTAAAGTTACTTCGCAGTGATCTGGCAGCGGTACAAGCTGCAATGCAAAACCGAGGAAAACAAATTGAAGAGCTTAACGGCTTCACGGAGCTCGATATTAAGCGTAGAGAGCTTCTGCAAGAAACAGAGCAGCTCAAAAACCGCCGGAATACCGTGTCCCAAGAGGTTGCTGGCCGCAAAAGAGCCGGCGAGAATGCAGACGATCTGATTCAGGAAATGAAGATCGTCGGAGACCGAATTAAAGAGCTCGATGACGAGATTCGCATCTTGGATGAGTCCTTGCAGCATGTCCTGCTCGCTATCCCGAATATGCCCCATTCCAGCGTGCCTGTTGGCCGCACAGAAGAAGAGAATGTGGAGCTTCGCCGCGTAGGCGATATTCCTCAGTTCGATTTTGAAGTGAAGCCGCATTGGGAAGTTGCGCAGGAGCTAGGCATTCTGGATTTCGAAGCTGCGGCGAAGGTGACGGGATCGCGTTTTGTGTTCTACAAGGGCCTCGGCGCAAGGCTGGAGCGGGCGTTAATTAACTTCATGATGGACCTGCACAGCGATGAGCATGGCTATGAAGAAATGCTGCCTCCTTATATCGTAAACCGTGACAGCTTAACGGGCACAGGCCAGCTTCCAAAGTTCGAGGAAGATGTGTTTAAAGTAGAGAATTCGGATTTATTCCTGATTCCGACTGCGGAAGTTCCGGTAACCAACTATCACCGTGAAGATATTTTAACCAATGAACAGCTGCCTGTTAATTTCGTCGCGTTCAGTGCTTGTTTCCGCTCGGAAGCAGGATCTGCGGGTCGAGATACGAGAGGGCTGATCAGACAGCACCAATTCAACAAAATTGAGCTCGTTAAGCTTGTTAAGCCCGAAGACTCCTATGAGGAGCTAGAGAAGCTTACAGGGCATGCTGAGCGCGTCTTACAGCTCCTGGGTCTGCCATACCGTGTGCTGTCTCTCTGCACAGGAGACATTGGCTTCACATCGGCGAAGACGTACGACTTGGAGGTATGGCTGCCGAACAGCGCAGCTTACCGCGAGATCTCGTCCTGCAGTAACTTCGAGGACTTCCAAGCTCGCAGAGCTAATATTCGTTTCCGCCGCGATGCGAAAGCGAAGCCGGAATTCGTACATACATTGAACGGATCAGGTTTAGCGCTTGGACGCACAGTGGCAGCCATCCTTGAGAACTATCAGCAAGCGGACGGTTCGATCGTCGTGCCGGACGTCCTAATTCCTTACATGAATGGCATTAAAGTGATCTCAAAAAAATAATACTTGATTCTACCCAAGAATTTATGCTACAATGCTTTTTGTCACTGCACAAGGTTGTCTCCCTACTGGGAGACAGCTATCGTGGAGAGGTGGTCGAGTGGTTTAAGGCAGCGGTCTTGAAAACCGCCGAGGTCGCAAGGTCTCCGTGGGTTCGAATCCCACCCTCTCCGTAACCATGGTAATACCCCAACTAAGAAGTCATGCGATTCCTTTGAATCGTGTGGCTTTTTTTGTTGTCGAAATCCTCATTTATTGGGAGGGATAAAAGACGGCGCGCCTCGGCATTTTATACATGTGGAGGTGTTACCTATGAGCAATAATGACAAGCTAACCGTAAATCAAGCCGAACTCGTAAGCGAGTGGGCTCGAGTACTCCCGACAACGCTGCAGCCAACCGATCAGGCGCGTGTATGGGCCGATGAGGCCGATTCTAACGCACTGTGGGTTCATATTATGGCCGCAGGGCATACGGGCTACACCATCGATTTTAAGGTCACCTACGTTGATGACAGAGAGATTAAGGTCGAACTGACAGACGTGCAGCAGGGGACGAAGCACATTGATGAGCGCGGCGATGTCGTGCAGAATCTGATCGATGACTATATTCGTCATATCCATGAATGCGCGCAAGCTTTGCAGAAAGTCACACACGCCTAGTTGCGAAAGGGAGAGCTCACCATGACCAAACAGAAAGCAGTCGATAAAAACTTGCAGAATGTTGCCAAGGATTTCGAGGCTAGCCCCGTGAACAGTCATCATGCCCAACAGGTTCAGCAGAAAGTGAATGATCATAGACATCAAGATGCGCTTAATCACGAAGAAAACTAGAGAGGTGGTCTACCTATGTCGAAACAAAAATCATATTCTGCCGGGGATAATCTTGTACAAAATGGTTCTGTGAAAAATAGTGATCACAATGGAAATCAAGAGCCGCTCTCTGGCTCTAAAAAAGTGAAAAACAGAAATCATTCAGGAGCAAATCAGCATGGCGAAGGCCATGGCGGTGTCTGAGAATTTTTATTATAAAAAATCTTTACAACATGTTTAAAATTCACGAAGCCGGACATACTATATTTGTCGGTGAGCAGAGAGGTGTGGTTCCGTTGGAGCATTCAGCGAAAGGGAAACAACCGTTGCAAAGAGGACTTTTCTACCTGTTATAATCAGGCTGGAGGGGATGTGCCAAAGACACTTACCGTGTTTTATAAGCAGATTTTCCTAAGGTTTACGTGTAACATGTTTTAAAAGAAATCATAAACGCCGACAAAAAAAGAACCCTTAGGGGTTCTTTTTTTCGTCTGTTTCGGGGGAAATTGAGAAATGTTGCTTCTCCTCTTCTTCCTCTGGGAAACGTGAGTAGGAATACGTGTCTGGGTGAAATTCAGCATCAAACGCCTGCTTTTTTCTATAGAAGAACAGTTTGATGCCGCCTACAATCAAAATCAACGCAACGATGAAGGTTTGGCCAAAGCTATTTAACCAATACATATAGTTCGAATGCGGGAACAACTGATAAATGAATTGGGACACGATTTCTTTGAAGATGTAATAACCGCCGAGCAAGATAAGCACAAAGCCGATAGAGCGATGGTATTGTGTCCAGTTCTCAACGATCGGTTTATCGATCAGCGTCCCATTTTCATATCGCGTAATGCTCTGTAAAGCATCGAAGAAGCTGAAGAACCACAAAATCGGAATAAGAAAAAGGAAGAGGGACAACCTCAGGACATCGAGCACATAAATGGAAAATAGGAAAATCGCCATCAATTGTATGCCCCGCTTATTCATCGACAGATAAAGGTGCGCGGCACCAGGGAAAATGGCGATTATTGTCGCCAAAGTCCGGTTCTTGCGGCCGAATTCATCGCCAAGATGAAAATCATCGAACATGCTGCGATCGACGAGCCCTAGGCCCGCCTGCTTGCGCTCCTGCTGTTTCAGGGCGTCGAACATGGTGTAGAACCAAAGCACCGGCAAAGCCAGGAGAAACGCTACAAACCCATTATTGTGCGTCATGATCGTAATGAAGAAGACGAGGATGGCAACCCCGAAGAAGGAAACCATCGCCGTTAGGCCGCGCTGCATTAAGCCAAGTTGAAAATGACCGAGACCTGGGACGAATGACAGCAGGATAACTCGGGTTCGTTCTTGCTGGTTCGCCTGATAGGCATAAGGGTTAGCACCTAGGGACGATGCCCACTCTGGCGATTGAGGGTCGTAGGAATGAGGAGCGCCGTAAGATGGGGCCATATAAGGTTGTGGGCCCAGCAAGTAAACGATCATATCAATCATGTTGACGATCCAAGTGAGAGCGGCGAATAAAGCCAACAGCAATAGAAATTCCTTCGGTAAGCGGGACATGAAAACGCCGACGAAGATGAGAAAGATCGGACCGAAAAACCCGGCGCCATATAAAAAAGCACGCAATAACCGCTGCATATACAAATGGCCAAGACCAGGGATGAAAGAAAGCAGAAATGCTAGTACACTGCTTTTGTGTTGTATTGGATTCATGGTTGAGAACCTCCTTTGTTTGGAGCATTTTGTAAAGTATCCAGCCACCCTAGCGTCTTATTCAGCCATACATCGGAAACAGGAATGTCTTTCTGAAGAGAGGATGGATTTAGTTCTTGTGATAAGCCATGAAAGAACCCGGTAGCTACCAGAATTAGTGTAGCCGCGGCGGCGATGCCATAATGCAGCAGGGTTGAGCGATACCAGGAACGCTTAGTTCCGGTAGTTCGCGCAATAATTGCATGGACATACTGCTCAGTGTCTACTTCCAATGAAGGAAGTGATAAGGATGGATCTTCCATACAAATCATGTAGACGTTCAAACATTCCTCACAACGGTACAAATGAACTTCCATTGATTCCATCTCCGCGGCAGGCAGCATTTGGTTCAGGTAACTCGTCCACGCAGCTTGATCGTAATGTTTCACAAGAAATCCTCCTCCTTCCAATTTTTCCGGAGCCATTGTTTAGCCCGATACAGTTTGGACTCGACGGTCTTAACCGTGATGCCATGCGCATCGGCAATATCTTGATAGGATTGATGTTGGATATAATAGGCCGTTAGAACCTCTTGATAATTAGGTGGAATTTGATGCAGCCGCTTCCGTACAAGCTGAGCGGTTTCATTCATGATGACCTCGTGTTCAACCGCACGTTGTTGATGAAATAAGGGCTCGGCAGCAGCTTGTACAGATATCTCCATCTCCGCTGTCGTATCTTCTCTTTTCCGATTCGCTGAACGTTTGAAATCAATGGAACGATTTACAGCAATGCGTGTAATCCAGGTTTTGAGACCCTTCATCTGATACTGGGGGAGGGAGAAGTAGATCCGAGTCCATACATCTTGAGATAAGTCTTCGGCATCTTTGGTATGACGTACAATCGCATAAATCGTTTGGAACACATAGTGCCGATAAGTGCTGACCAGCTCACGGAACGCTGACTCATCGCCATTCAAAATGCGCTCAACAAGGGCATGTTCCTGAATAAGCTTCTCCTCCTCTCCGCATGAATAGACGAAGGGTCTTCCTGCGACCCCTGCATATGTCCGAAAAAGAAAAAGAACGAATCCTAAGATTCGTTCACGTTATTAAAGCGATGCCGATGGACGGCCAGGCTGGGTTGGCTGCTTAGAGGCACGATTTTGAACGAACCATTGCGACAGAACTGCGCTCAGGATACCGAGTATCCCTAGAACGATGAACCCTTCGTTCAAAGAGAACCAGTCGCTGATAACCCCCATTAGAACAGGGCCTACAAACATGCCAAGGCCATAAATCGCCTGAAAGAAACCCATGGCGGTTGCCCGCTTATCGGCAGACATATGCTTAATACTCATTCCCATCAGCAAGGTAAATGAAAGTCCTCGGCCAAAGCCAGCGATGGCTTGTGTGATCATGAGCATCCAAAGGTGATGCGTGAAAGGAATTGTGAATGTAAATATTCCCATTAAAGCAAAGCCCCAAACGACCATGCGTTTCTCCCCGTAGCGGGCCGCCCAGCGCCTTCCACCAAAGAGAGAAGCTACAGCAACAGGCACATTGGCAAACAACGAAAGCATGGATAAGGAAAACTTATCAGCGCCAAGCTCCGTTGCATAAACAGGCGTGAATCCAAAAACAGTTGCAAAGATCAGCACTTGAGACAGAATCGCAAGCAATGAGACGAACAGCAGCGTTCGATCTGTGGCGACGTCACCGATGCCGCGCAGCGTTATTTTGGGAGCGTCGGGCTCAACTTTCTCTACAAGGAAGAGGGAGCCAGCTAGCCCTACAAGGCCTAGTCCGGCCCCTAACAGAAAAGCTGCTTCCCAGCCCAGAGCGTCCGCCGCCCAACCAGCGGAGAGAATACCAAGCACCTGCCCAAGGGAGTTAAAGAAAGAAATCGTACCGATTGCTTTCGTGGATTCTTCATGCTTATAGTAGCTCGTGAACAATACTGTAAAATCAACCCACGTGGCTGCTGCCGCGCCCGCTAAAGCACGCAGGATAAGAATCCACGTAAAGTCATGCGTGAACCATAGTCCCAACCCGGCAATCGCGGTGAAGAACAGCCCGAAAGTAATAAATAGCTTGCGCTTATGGAAGCGATCCGACATGATCCCGACAGGAATGCGCAGCAGCATCTGGGAGATGCCGTACATCCCGACAATCCACCCTGCAAGCTGGTGATTTCCGCCAAGGAACTCCACATAGGGTGCCATAATGGGAACGCTCGTATACATAGACATCCAGAACAGCAAGGTCACCGCGCAGAAGAGTGGGATGCGGTAGGATGATATTTTGGTGGTTGCCATCGGTGTAAGGACTCCTTTCAAGTATTACTTAAGCTCGATCGATTTCACGAACGGAGCTTCCTGCACGATAGGCAGCAGCTGTTCTGCTCGGTAGGAGCCGGGGAATCGAACAATCATCTCCAGCACTATTTCGTCGGAGTTGGTTCCGTTCCCTTCGGCGTGAAAGCTCAGAATCGCAATCTTTTTATCTTCAAGCAGTTGTTGAATGGCTTGCGTAGTGCCGGTATCATTCGTCATTCGAATCACCAATTGCTCTGTTTTGGGCGTAGTGAGCCAGTGGAAGCGGCCATGCAGAAGCTTTTGAGCAAGCAGAATGATGACAGTCACGCCACCGCCCAATACGTATAAACCAGCACCAATCGCCATACCAACTCCGGCGGTAGCCCAAATACCGGCTGCTGTTGTTAAACCTTTAATGGTCTGTCGCTGCATGAAAATCATGCCGGCTCCAAGAAATCCGACCCCGCTTACTACTTGGGCAGCAATCCGTGAAGGATCGAAAGAATCAACGAATCAAATGCCTTCCCCGAATCTCGGGCAATGTTTTTTAACCGTTCGGAGATAGATACAGGGATATTTTTAATTTCACTCATTAAACCAGCACCTCGAGATATTTTTGTAGTACTGTCTTGATTCGCAAATGTTCGGCATATGCGACTAGCTTCGTAATATTTTTCTCTGGTGAGTGAAGATAATTTCTCAGCCCTTCTTTCATGATGTCAATGCCTACCTTTTCACGATACCTGACAATATCACAGATGGTTTTCTCACGGTCATATATTCTAACGACAGTTCCTTCGATACGAACTTCGCTTACTCCAATGTTAAATTGTGTATCTGCCAAATAAACAATTTTAATGGGTGGATAATCCGGAAGTTTCGGCTTCTTGCTGCCGCGATGAATGGCAATCTGATACTCCCACGGGTTATAGGTCGTCAATTCATGGAAGGAGAGAGCGGACAAGAGACAGACGACCCCTTTAGGAACTAGCTGTGATACCTCAACAATCTCGTCAACTGTACCTTTACTAAAGTCTGTATGCCGATAGAGACCTTGTTTCACTCGAGCGATTTCGCCCAACGATTCCATTTTTTTTATGTAGTAATGGGTAATACCCGCGTTTAAAAAATCTCTTGTCCGGGCAATTCCATGTTGATTCTCGAGTAATGTATTTACTTTCGATTTAAGCTGATTATCCACGCATTCACCGCCATTCATTTCAATTTATACATGCAGCTATCGTCATAACTACTTATTCGTTGACAACCTTAATACACCTTCATTATTTACAAAAAGCTCTGCACTTAGATCTAAAAGCAGAAGTAATTGCGATAACCTGTATAGACAATCTGACTATAAAAATAACCCTCCAATTGGTTTGTCGCCAACGAAGGGTTATTGCGTTTTGGGGCTTAGCGGGTTAAAAAGTCGAAAAGCCTTGATTTATAACTTTAAAATGACGCGCCCGATACGATTCGAACGTACGACCTACAGTTTAGGAAACTGTTGCTCTATCCTGCTGAGCTACGGGCGCATAGCATCGTCTATTCTATCACGATGCTTTTGGTCATGCAAGATTATTCCTTGCCACGCAATTTACGGAAAAATTGCGTCAGCATCGTGGAGCATTCTTCGCGAAGCACGCCACTAATGACATCGACGCGGTGATTGAACCGGTCTTCCTGAAGCAGATTCATCAGTGTGCCAGCGCAGCCGGCTTTAGGATCTGTTGTGCCGTAGATCACTTGCGGGATGCGCGATTGCACAATCGCGCCCGCGCACATCGGGCAGGGCTCTAACGTTACGTAGAGCTGACAATCAAGCAGCCGCCAGGCTTGCAAATGCTCGCTAGCTTGCTTAATGGCGATCAGCTCCGCATGAGCGAGTGGGTCTAGCGTCGTTTCACGGAGATTGTAGCCGCGGCCAATGATTTGACCTTGGTGAACAACAACAGCTCCGATCGGTACTTCACGGATGGCTTCGGCCTTAAGAGCCTCTTGAATAGCAGCTTTCATCCAGGGGATATGTTCATCCACAGGGGGACACCTCGCTAAAATAATCTTATCCACATGTGCATAAAAGATCGAACAAATATTCGTTGTTAACAACCTGTGGATAACAGTGTGGATAACTTAAAATGTTGTGGATATGTAATCTTTCTACATTCATACAACAAAATGCTCGACTAAGCAAGGTTTTTAGTTGATAAGACGGAACATCACCGATATAATGAAAATTAGATGTAGGTCTTTATGACCATAAGGACGAAGCACACGATATATGCAGCAGAATTCGAAAATGGCAAACTTGTCGAAAGACAAGGACGCAAAGCTGAGGGTCTACGGTTCCCGCGAACTATGACAGCCTGGTTACCGAAAATCGATGCTTTTTATGATTCAGGTAATAGACTGTTCCGGGCAAGCGGAGCAGTCTATTTTTTTATACATAGCAAGTACGGAGTGTGAAAGGATGTTGAGGGAAGTGGCCAACGAGCAACAACCGAAGAAATTTTATGGCAGCAAAGAAGGTTATGATGCCGACGTCATGCTTGAAAGCAAGGCAGTGCTCAGCAAGGAGGATTTCGTATCTACCGGCGTACTGACGTATGCCCTCGGCGACATTATTGAGGTCGAATTGCCTGAGTTTGATGTTTTCAATTTGGGTGATAAATTAAAAATGACGGTTTATACGAAATCGGGCCTATTTGTCCTAGCGACGACGGTGCTTGCCAAAGAACAAGGTTCCCTCATTGTCTTAAACCCTCCGGAGAATCGTCGGAAATTTACCGAGAAGCGGGAGTTTCCGCGGGTAGATGTGACGAACGGTGGTTTGTTGTTCGGATTGCAGGATGTAAATAAGCGAAACAAGCATCAATTGGACAACCCGATTGCGATTTCAATCAAAAATATTTCGATCAATGGCTTAGGATTCACAGTAGATGACAACACCATGGTCGAAAAAATAATTCAAAAGCATTCTCAGCTGGAAGTGGAGCTGAATCTCGGTTTTTTAATGCCGTGCACCATGGAAGTTGTAAGAAAAGAGAAAACGGACTCAGGTTTCTATTATGGCGCATGCTATCTGAGTGTGCCCGAAGAGAAAATCAACGCGCTTAGAGGCTTTATTTTAAAAAATCAGATAGAAACGTATTTCGTCCAGAAGCGGGAAATGCAAATCAAAAAAGCAATGGAAAAAAAGTCTGTGGCGAATCAATAGCCCACAGGCTTTTTGTTTTATTTCGTCAGGGGAATGTCATTGAGGAATAGCTCCACGGAGGCATTTTCCAACACCTTGTCAGAGAGGGCAGCAAGTTCAAACAATTGATCAATATGATAAACACCATGCGGGAATGTATGGCTGCAAAGTGCATCAGCTACACTTGCAGCGACACGGGCAGTCATCTGAGATTGATCACGGCCATGCAGCAAGCAGGAGACCGTTGCCTCGTTGCCTTCCCTTTCTCCTTGTGCTTCTACTTTAACGGCAAATTTGTCTACGCCGAAATGAAGCTTGCCGAAGCCGCGCACCGTGGCATTTCGCAACCATTTCATCTTTAACAGATGGAAAGTTCCCGTTGCACGAAGTCCGGCCATGAACGAAGTCGCTAACGAGGAGTCGAAACAGAGACGCGTGGAAACAGAAGGAACACCAAGTGTTCGGGAAAGCGTCTGTTGATCCGAGAAAGGAAACAAGTAAGCTTTTTTGCGTCCCAATGTGGGTCCGAAATTGGCGATTTTCCCATCTGTGAAGCTAGCGACGGTGACTTGGCGGTTGTTTTCAGCGATTGGAAAGCTGGCGCTCAGATTATCTACGGTCCATTCAATAGCTGCTTGACCATGCTGATCCCCTAATCCAAGCATAATAGATAGCTCGATGGAGCGAGTGCGATCTAACAATTGGTGAGCCTGAAGTGCCAGTAAGTTTGTCAAACCAGGTGCAAGCCCCACGCTTAGAACCGCTGTGGAGAGATTCGCTTTAGCTTCTTTGTTCAACTGCTCTACTTGATTCAAGAAGAGGCCGTTTGCCGATACATCTATATAATGGATGGAGTTTTGGAAACAAGATTGAACGAAGGCGGTATCTGTCTGATCTAAACACATGATGACAAGCTTGACTTCCGCAAGGACGCTGGGATCAATCACTTTATTAATATCCAATTGCAATGGCTGCACAGTGCCGCCGGTTTCCCTGCTGAACTGCTCGGCACGTGCTAGACTTCTGCCTGCTGCATACACGTTGCCGGGATATTTGCGACCTAGTTCCTTGCAAATGGTTTTTCCGACATGACCGTATCCGCCCACGACGACTATTTTATTTTTCATTAACATTTCTCCGTTCTGTTTATAAAAGTCTGCTTCCGCCAACAGTTCACCGATAACCGAAGCTGGCTCCAAGGTGGTCTCATCATGTTAGTCTCCTCTTTGATTCTTTCTAATGATCGCATGTGATCTTTCCTACTCGTCTCGCATCCTGTAAAATAAGAATCATTCTCAATTATAAGGATGAGGTTTGAAACCACCATCCCACAAATGTGGGATTTAATCGAATTGAATGGATGAACCGGTTAGGAGACCGACTCAATATGAAAGATCAACGGGAAAACAGCAAACGGAAAATACGGACTCTCGGCATGGGAGCCGTTACATCGCAGGAGTACAGGTCCGCTTTAATTGGGCAATTGCGGGAAGCGATACCCTTTGACGGCGCTTGTTGTGCCACTGTGGATCCGCAGACTCTGCTCTGTACGGGGGCTGTCACGGAAGAAGGCATTGAAGCGATTCATCAAGGACTATTCGAGTTTGAATACTTGCACGAGGATTATAATGCCTACGATCAGTTGGTGAAGGCCGATGATCCGGTTGCTACGCTGAGCGGAGCGACGCAAGGTCAATGGGAGCAAAGTGCACGCTACCGGAATGTCCTGCGCCCTGCCGGATATCGAGATGAAATGCGGGCAGCGCTTATGTATCAGGGGGCTTGTTGGGGGTATTTGACGTTGTTTCGACTCCAGGATCGTCCGTCCTTCAGCGAAAACGAACGTGAATTCGTTTCTTCTCTAGTTCCCATCATCGCCTTTCATTTGAGACAAAGAAGCTTAGATCTTCCCGCTGAGGAATCGACAAGGATGAAGGAAGAAACAGGGATACTGGTTTTTTCCGACCAGCTTGCGATGCTCTCTTTTAACACAGCTGGAGCGCATTGGTTGTCATTACTGCGTAAATGGGAAGGGATTGATAACCAAACGCTTCCCAGACCCATTCGGGCGGTCAGTTCCCGTGCTTTGTCAGGCAGAGATGCAGCCGTAGAACAAGGCTCAACAGCAAAAGTGTGCATTCGTATTCCTGATGGTCCGTATCTAACGATCCAAGCCAGTCTTCTCAGCAGTTCTTCCTCGGGGTTGCAGGTAGCCGTTTGGTTCCAACAAGCCAAGCCATCGGATACATTGCCACTTATCGCGGAAGCGTATGGAATATCGGAGCGTGAGAAGCAGATTCTTGATGGCCTCTTAAGAGGATTTTCTACGAAAGAGCTTGCGCTTTCCCTTCGCATTTCGACGTATACGGTGCAGGATCATCTTAAATCCATTTTTGTAAAAACAGGGGTAACGAGTCGAAGAGAGCTTATTTGGCAGTTATTCTCTCGCTTCAGCGTACAATCGGATGTATAAATCAGACATGCCAGAGTTTCCTTTCTTATATAAGTGACATTACACCCGGACTAATATATAATGTTCTAAGGAATTTGACATAATGAATATTAAGGAGTTGTGTATATAAATGGGACTCTCTTGCGGGGTGGTCGGTCTACCAAACGTAGGAAAATCGACATTGTTTAATGCAATTACACAGGCGGGGGCAGAATCTGCGAACTATCCGTTCTGTACGATTGATCCGAATGTTGGGGTAGTAGAAGTACCAGACGAGAGATTGTATAAGCTGGTTGAAATTGTAGTGCCTAAGAGCATTGTTCCGACGGCTTTCGAATTCGTAGACATTGCGGGTTTGGTGAAGGGCGCGAGCAAAGGCGAAGGGCTTGGAAATAAATTTTTGGCCCACATTCGTGAAGTGGATGCCATTGTGCATGTTGTTCGTTGTTTTGAGGATGATAATATTACTCACGTATCCGGGAAAGTAGATCCGATCAGTGATATCGAAACCATTAATTTGGAATTGATTTTGGCGGATATTGAATCTGTAGAAAAGAAGATCGAACGTTCACGCAAAAACCTCAAAGGCGGCGACAAGAAAGTCGTAGCGGAAGTGGAATGTCTTGAACGGATCAAAGAGGCGCTTTATGCCGACCAGCCAGCACGCAGTTTGGATTTAAGCGAAGATGAGAAGCTGCTCGTACGTGATCTCCATTTGCTGACGATGAAGCCTGTTCTCTACGCGGCTAATGTAAGCGAGGACGAGGTTGCAACGGCGGATGACAATAAATATGTGAAATTGGTCAAAGAATATGCGGCCAAAGAAAACAATGAAGTCGTGCCAATTAGTGCGAAAGTAGAATCCGAAATCGCCGAGCTGGAAGACGAAGAAAAAGCGATGTTCCTCGAAGAGTTGGGACTTCAAGAGTCCGGCTTGAATAGATTGATTAAAGCAGCTTACAGATTGCTCGGCTTGTACACTTACTTCACAGCAGGTGTGCAGGAAGTAAGAGCATGGACAATCCGCAAGGGAACGAAGGCTCCTCAAGCTGCTGGAGTAATTCATACCGATTTCGAACGCGGATTTATCCGTGCAGAAGTTGTCTCTTATCTTGATCTGACGACGGCTGGATCGATGAATGGTGCGAAGGAAAAAGGTCAAGTGCGTCTTGAGGGCAAAGAGTACGTGGTGAATGACGGGGACGTCATGCATTTCAGATTCAACGTTTAACGAAGTAAAAAAGATAAGAAAGGAGTGATCCACGATGTTGGATAGACTGCAATCGATTGTAGATCGATATGATAAATTAAGTGAACTGTTGTGTGACCCAGATGTCACAAGCGATACGAAGAAATTGAGAGAATACTCCAAGGAACAATCCGATCTTCAAGAAGCTTATGACGCTTATAATGAATATAAGAGTGTGAGTGCACAGCTTGCTGATGCCAAAGTGATGCAGAACGAGAAGCTGGACGATGAGATGCGTGAAATGGTCAAAATGGAGATTGATGAGCTGAGCGAGCAAGCGGCTTCGTTGGAAGAACAACTTAGATTGCTGATGATGCCCAAAGATCCGAATGATGACAAGAACGTAATCGTTGAAATTCGTGGTGCTGCCGGCGGTGACGAAGCTGCGTTATTCGCAGGCGACCTGTACCGTATGTATACGCGTTATGCCGACGGACAAGGTTGGAAAACAGAAATTTTGGATGCTTCCGTGAATGATTTGGGCGGCTTCAAAGAGATTATTTTCATGATTACGGGCAAAGGTGCATACAGCAAGCTCAAGTTTGAGAGCGGAGCGCACCGTGTTCAGCGGATTCCAGTAACGGAATCAGGCGGACGTATTCATACCTCAACATCGACGGTTGTTGTTATGCCGGAAGCTGAAGATGTCGAAGTTGTCATCCATGATGCTGACATTCGCGTAGATACGTTCTGTTCCAGTGGAGCGGGCGGCCAATCCGTTAATACAACGAAATCGGCTGTGCGCGTAACTCACGTACCGACAGGAATCGTAGCTACTTGTCAGGATGGGAAATCGCAAAACTCGAATAAAGAATCAGCACTTCGTGTACTTCGTACGCGGATTTCAGATAAACTGCGTGAAGAGGAAGAAGCGAAATACGCCGGCGAGCGTAAAAGCAAAGTAGGTACGGGAGATCGTTCAGAACGTATCCGTACGTACAACTTCCCGCAAAGCCGGATTACGGATCACCGGATTGGTTTGACTTTGCATCGTTTGGAAACTGTGCTGAATGGCGATATGGCGGAAATTGTTTCAGCACTTACGATTGCTGCACAATCGGATGCTTTAGATAAAGGGGAGCAGGCGATGTGATGCCGACTGCTGCGATTACGATTAGAGAAGCCTATGTAGAGGCTTCTTCTTTTTTGGGGAAGCTAGGCGTGGCCGAGGCAGCTTCCTGCGTGGAATTGCTGCTGCAGCACCTGCTGGGCTGCACGCGCACGGAGCTGCTGTTCCGCTTCCAGGAACAGTTTCCGGTAGAGCTGGCGGAGTCTTGGCGCCAGCTGGTCGAGCGAAAGGCCGCAGGTGAGCCGGTGCAGTATATTACCGGCGAGCAGGATTTCTTCGGCCTTTCTTTTGCCGTTAGCCCGGCCGTACTGATCCCGCGGCCGGAGACGGAGCTGCTCGTGGAAGCTTTGCTCCACGAGGGCTCGCGTCTGTTTCCGCAAGGCGCTCCGCTGCTTGCGGATGTGGGCACCGGGAGCGGAGCGATCCCGGTGACTGTGGCCCACGCGCGCCCGGCGTGGCGCGTGGCGGCCAGCGACATCTCCGCGGCAGCGCTGGAGATGGCTGGGGTGAACGCGCAGCGCCACGGCGTGGCTGCGCGTGTGGAGTGGCTCGAGGGCGACCTCCTCGAGCCGTTCATTCAGCGCGGGATCGCGCCGGATATACTGGTGTCCAACCCACCGTATATCCCTGATGGCGACCTGCCGGCGCTGATGCCTGAAGTGCGGCTGTTTGAGCCGCACACGGCTTTGTTCGGCGGTGTGGAGGGACTCGACCTCTACCGCCGGATGATTTTGCAGCTGCGGCAGCTGCCGCGAATCCCGACCTTGGTCGGGTTCGAGGTCGGCATCCGGCAGGCCGAGGCTGTGGCGGCGATGCTGCGCGCCGCCGCGGACTGGGATGAGATCCGCTTCGTGCCGGATCTGCAGGGCATTGATCGCCACGTACTGGCGATCCGCGTGCGCGATTAGTGGCAAAGCAAAAGCCACTTTAACGCCGAAAAACAGTCTTACGAGTGGGATAAACCAGCCCATCTCGTGTCTATCAACCAACTCTATTATTTCTCGCTTTTTAATAGATTCGTAGGTTTAGCTTCCTCTCTTTTTGCCCATACTGGTTAGTAGAAGCGAAGGGGAAGGGGTTTTTCCTTATGGTAAAAAGAACGGAACGCACATCATTCAAACACTTATTATTAGTAGCTTTTGCACTTATTGTTATGATTACTTGCTGGGAGTCAAATCGGACCAATGCGGCGGTTATTTCGCCTACCATACCGAAAGAATCTATTCGTCTGCGAATTCTCGCAAACTCCGATTCACCGCAGGATCAAGCGTTGAAACGCGAGATTCGTGACGCTATCATCGCTCGTATGCAAGAGTGGGTTGTAGGCCCGCAATCACTGGATGAAGCGAGAGCTGTGGTGAATGCTCATTTAGCGGAATTTGATGTGCTGGTCGGACAGATGATAGAAGCACGCGGCTATTCGTATGACCATACGGTTGAACTGGGCAGCGTGCCGTTTCCTACGAAAATGTATGGCAATCAAGTTTATCCTGCTGGTGATTATGAAGCGCTGCGCGTAACGATTGGAAGCGGGGAAGGCCAGAACTGGTGGTGCGTATTGTTCCCGCCGTTATGTTTTGTAGATTCCGTATCCGGAGAAGCGGTTGCCTCTGCCGCTGTTGTAGCTAAGACCGAGGGCGAGTCGAAGCCATCTACTTCACCAACACCAACAGCGAAGGTCGCACCAGCCGCTAAAGCTGGCAATGCCTCGAAGGTACAAGTGGAAGTACAAGCACAACCTGCTGCTGCTCAGCCAGAAGTGAAATTTTTCGTTTGGGAAATGATTAAGAAGATAGCATCATGGTTTAGCTAAATTCGAATTTAAGTGAAGTAAGGATGATATCGCGTGACTATGTATTGGAAAGTGGATCGGGATTCGGGCAAGGAAATGACGGTGCAATTAGCGGAAGCTGCGATGCTTCTGCGGCGTGGCGAAACGATCGCGTTCCCAACTGAGACGGTATACGGACTTGGTGCAGATGCGACGAATACACAGGCTGTGCAGCGTATTTTCGAAGCCAAAGGAAGACCTTCCGACAACCCGCTGATCGTTCACATTGCCGATAGGGAGCAGCTCTCAGATTTGGTGCAGCCTGATAGCTTAACAGATGAGCATCGCCAGCTTATGGATGCTTTCTGGCCAGGTCCTCTTACCCTCGTGCTGCCTGTGCAAACAGGCGGCATTTCGTCGTTGGTGACCGCAGGACTTGCCACTGTGGGCGTGCGCATACCGGATCATCCGGTTGCTTTAGAGCTGCTTCGTGAAGCCGGGCTCCCGATAGCGGCACCAAGTGCCAATAGCTCCGGTCGACCTAGTCCAACGTTAGCTTCACACGTACGGGATGATTTGGACGGACGTATTGGTGGAATTGTAGATGGCGGCGCAACAGGCGTTGGCGTGGAGTCAACGGTGATCCAGCTTGTAGACGGTCAATTATTTATCCTGCGACCTGGCGGTGTTACCGCGGAACAGCTGCAGGCGGCCCTTCCGGCAATTCGAATTCATGAACCGGAGCAGGAAGAGGTGCGAGATTCGGAGATTCCCCGTGCTCCCGGAATGAAATATGCGCATTATGCGCCGAAAGGGTATATGCATATTGTGCAGGGCGACAAGGCAGAGGCTGTCATGGCCTGGATCCAAGCCGACATTCAAGCTGCAAAGGCTCGCGGCGAATCTACGGGTATTCTTACGTTTGACGAAAGAGCTGGCGCGTATGAGGCGGATTTGGTTATTGCCTGCGGGTCGCTTGCGCAGCCCGAAACGATTGCACAGGAGCTTTATGGGGCGCTGCGACGATTTGATCAGGAAGGAATCGCCTATATTGCAGCAGAGGGCTGTCCGGAAACGGGAATCGGCCTTGCGATTATGAATCGTCTGCGCAAAGCAGCCGGTCATCGGCTTGTCCGTGTTTAGCTAGCATGTTTCCCTGTTTGTCCGCATATGTTGAGAGAGAAAGCGGACAAGGGGGATAGCACGATGCTCGTATCAGGTGTGGATTTTGGACAACTTTTAACCATTATGATTTTGGCGATTGCTCTGGGGCTGGATGCTTTCTCCCTAGGGATCGGCATTGGCATGAAGGGCATTCGTTTGCTGGATATTTTGAAAATAAGCTTCATGATTGGCATTTTCCATGTAATTATGCCTTTGATGGGGATGTTTATGGGTCAATACGTATCCTTGCTTCTTGGCAATGTGGCGACTGCCGCCGGCGGATGCTTGCTTATTCTGTTAGGCTCTCATATGGTGTATAGCTCGATTCGGGGCGAAGAAGCGACTTCTTTTGATCACAGAACGTTATGGGGATTAACGATTTTTGCCCTTAGCGTCAGTATAGATTCTTTTTCAGTAGGCGTATCTCTGGGTATGTTTGCGACAGATATCGTTTTGACGGTCCTTATTTTTGGTCTGTTTGGCGGTTTGCTTTCCATAGCGGGCTTATTGGTTGGCCGGCGGGTAAGCGGCTGGGTTGGAGAATATGGAGAAGCCTTTGGCGGATTGATTCTGCTGGCGTTTGGGATCATGTTATTACTGTGATACAATAAGGGCGAGAACGTTTAACGCTTAGGAGGATTTCAAGTTGCGAATTCTATTTGTTTGTACAGGAAATACGTGCCGCAGTCCATTAGCAGAAGGTTTGCTGCGTATTCGGGTGCACCAAGAAGGGCTTGCGGCGGAGGTTCGTTCAGCAGGGGTATCCGCAATAACAGGAGGTCCAATCTCTCGAAACAGTGCATCGCTGCTGCAGGAAGCAGGATTCAAAGAGCCATTGTCTTCATTGACGATTCAAGAGTCAGAGGTGCAGTGGGCTGATCTTATTTTAACCATGACCATGGGACACAAAAGGACCGTCATTCAGCGGTTTCCGCATGCGATGGATAAGACGTTTACGCTCAAAGAGTACGTGGAAGACGATGAGCATGTCCTACAAGCGATTGAAGAGAGGGAGCGCCTCGTAACCGAGGTTCAGCTCAAACAAGCTCTTTCGCAATCGGTTTCCGTGGAAGAAAGAAGTCGGATTTATCAGCTTGAGGTTGAAATCCCTGACTATGACATATCCGATCCATTCGGCGGGCCTTTAGAGGTTTATCGGCAAACGGCGGAAGAGATCGGCAGCAGCTTGGATAAATTAGTTATAAAACTCCGCAAGAGTCGTGAAGAGCAGTAATCCTTCGACAAATGGACTTAGGAAATACGGTTCCATCTTTACACTTAAGCCGGAATGCGATAGAATATAAAGTATCAATCAAGACTCAATGTAACTGGCGACGAGTGGGGGCAACCACAATGGAGCATTGAGCTATACGGCCGGTCGCCTGGGCAAAAGAGCAACGCGCGTAATTTAGCGTGTCCGCTCTTTTTTTCGTTTTTGGTGCGCTTTGGGATATAATAGGATGGTCGAATTCGAAGAAGATGAGGAGCGTTCTATTCATGAAAATTGCCTTAGGTGCGGATCATGCAGGCTATCGTTTGAAAGATGTAATCATTCCTTTTATTGAATCTTTAGGCCATCAAGTCATCGATTATGGCTGCAGTTGTGCAGATTCGGTGGATTATCCCGACTATGCGCTTCAAGTGTGTGAGCAAGTCGTTTCAGGCGGTGCCGATAAAGGAATTCTCATTTGCGGGACGGGCATTGGCATGTCGATTGCTGCAAACAAAGTGCCGGGCATCCGCTGTGCACTTGTTCATGATCTTTTTTCGGCGAAAGCAACGCGTGAGCATAACGATACGAATGTGCTTGCGTTAGGGGAACGTATCATTGGTCCCGGCGTAGCTGAGGAAATTGTGAAAATCTGGCTGGAAACCGAGTTTTCACAAGGTGTTCGCCACCAGAACCGCATTAATAAAGTGCAAAGCATCGAAGATCGCTTCACGGTTCAATCGTAGGAGCGGGCGCCATCATGACAGATTCCATACTTCACCATGTTGCTGAAGGTTTGGAAACGAATCTTCGAGAGTTGATCCAAGTAGGCAGTCTGCGGCCAGGTCACATTCTGGTCATCGGTACGAGCACGAGTGAAATCCTCGGGCATCAGATTGGCACGTCGGGCACGCTGGATGCGGCGAAGCCGATTTTTGACACGGTGCAGCGCATTAGCCGCGAATTTGGGCTGCATGTTGCTTTTCAGTGCTGTGAGCATCTGAATCGTGCTCTCGTTATTGAAGAAGAGCTGTTGCTGCTAACACCGCAGCTTGAGCCTGTATCCGTGATCCCGGTTCCCAAAGCCGGTGGTTCCATGGCCTCCTACGCCTATCGCCACTTCACGAAGCCGGTGGTTGTGGAGACGATTCAAGCGCATGCCGGCATCGATATTGGCTCTACCCTGATAGGGATGCATCTACGTCGTGTCGCTGTTCCTGCAAGGCCGCCCGTGCGGCATCTGGGTCATGCTTATGTGACCATGGCATTCACACGGCCCAAACTCATCGGCGGTATCCGAGCTGTCTATTCGGCAGATACGGCTGAGCAGCTTTACCAAACAGCCGCACCGGATGCGGATTGTTAACTTATTCTCTCAGTGAATGATGATTCAACAGATATGACTATTTTCTAGGAGGAATTTCAAATGACTAATTTTCTGAACAAACAAGATCCGAAAATCGTAGAAGCAATGAACCTTGAGCTTGGCCGTCAACGCGACAAAATCGAGCTGATCGCTTCCGAAAACATCGTAAGCCAAGCTGTTCTTGAAGCAATGGGTACTGTACTTACGAACAAATATGCAGAAGGCTACCCAGGCAAAAGATACTATGGCGGCTGTGAGTACGTAGACATCGTGGAAGATATCGCTCGCGACCGTGCGAAAGAGCTTTTCGGTGCTGAACACGCGAACGTTCAACCTCACTCCGGCGCACAAGCGAACATGGCTGTTTACTTGGCAGCTCTGAACCCTGGTGATACGGTGCTTGGCATGAACTTGGCGCATGGCGGTCACTTGACGCATGGCAGCCCGGTGAATGCTTCCGGTATTCTTTACAACTTCGTCGCTTACGGCGTAAGCGAAAAAGATTTCCGCATCGATTACGACGATGTTCGCAAAGCAGCATTCAAACATAAGCCTCGCATGCTTGTAGCTGGCGCAAGTGCTTACCCGCGCACGATTGATTTCGAAGCTTTAGCTTCCATCGCTAACGATGTAGGCGCATTGTTCTTCGTCGATATGGCGCATATCGCAGGTCTGGTTGCTGCTGGTTTGCACCCGAACCCAGTGCCGCACGCGCATTTCGTTACAACAACAACGCACAAAACGCTTCGCGGACCACGTGGTGGTATGATTCTGACGCGCAAAGCTTGGGCAGCAGCAATTGATAAAGCGGTATTCCCTGGTTCCCAAGGCGGTCCTTTGATGCACACAATCGCAGCGAAAGCAGTTTCCTTCGGTGAAGCTTTGCAGCCGGATTTCAAAGTATACGGTCAAAATGTCATCAACAATGCACAAGCATTGGCGACAGCTCTTACAGCTGAAGGCATCAACCTAGTTTCCGGCGGTACGGATAACCACTTGATGTTGATCGACCTTCGCAACCTGAACATCACAGGTAAAGATGCTGAGCACGTGCTTGACGAAATCGGAATTACAGCGAACAAAAATGCGATTCCTTTCGACCCGACTAGCCCGTTCATCACAAGCGGTATTCGTTTGGGTACACCAGCTGTAACGTCCCGTGGCATGGGTGAAGAAGCGATGAAAACGATCGCGAAAGTGATCGGACTTACCCTGAAAAACCCGAAAGACGAAGCTGTTTTGGAAAAAGCTCGCGGTCTCGTGAAAGATTTGACGGCGCAATATCCGCTTTACCCAGGTTTAACTTACTAATTCCTAATAGTAAATATACGGAGCCGACTCTTTCGGGAGTTGGCTTTTTTTTGTTTTTGGTGACTTAGAGTGCTGACTCTCGATCCTGTGGATGTGCTTTTTTCGCTGAATAGGCTGCGAACATTAGGATCCGACAATTCCAGCGATGTAAACGGACTTCTAATAATAATGATCCTGCTGCCAAGCGCCAGCGATCGGATGGACGGGAAGCGTCGGAAGCCTCAACTCCTGAGCGGCGATACGGAGATAGGCGATGTTATACGCAATATCTGCCTGCCGGGTCGAGTCAAAATAACTCAGACGGGTTAGATCTGATTGGTAGAGCGCCGCATCCCATCTAATTTGGGAAATGGAGCGGTGGATGACTTCTTCGGGAAATCCGGTCTCCAGACTGAAGAATTTGGCCGCTTTGTTGGGCTGCTCCCGCATGAGCCGGTTCGCCAGCAGATGGGCTTTCAAATAGGCAACGACCAAGTCCTCATGCGCTAGAGCCCAGCGTTCGTCAGCGACGACGCCAGCCATGAAACCAAGCCCTAGTTCCTTATCAAAAATGGATTTGCCAACACGCTGATGATGCGCCAGGCTGAGGAACGGCTCCCACATAATCGAAGCGCTCAATTTGCCCTGGTGCAGGCTTTCCATGCTTTCTTCGATGGAACGATGAATAATGTTGAGCTCGGTCATATGGTAGGATTCGAGCATTTTCTTCAGTCGATACTCCGCGTTGGTGCGGAATGTCGTCGCAATGGGCAGTGTGGCCAGCTCGGAGATATTTTTCAGGTTCAGGCTCATAGGGACGACCATCCCGAAGCCGTTGCCTTCCGCGGACTTGCCGCCAGCAGCGAGCAGAATGGGACGGAAGTCCGGCAGCAGCCGACTGATGGTATGGCTGACAGAGAGGGCGTAATCGCCGAAAGTAGCCAGATGAATGGTGCCGGCAATCATGCCTTTCACGAGTTCCATGCCATCCTTGGCTTTATGCCATTTGACTTCAATCCGATTCTTGGGGTTGATGCGCCTTAATTCTTCTTCCAGCAGTCCGAACTCCTTGATGATGAGCGGGCTCCACATATGGGTTGAGACCGTGGTGTATCCGATGGTCAGGGTCTGGTTGGCATTCAGGATAGGAGCAGCTTGTCGAACCTGACCGAACTGTCTGTACCAGCGGATCACTTCGTTCTTGTCAAAATAGATTTCTTTCCCGATCTTCATACTAGGGAGTTGTTTGGTCTTCCGCCAGCGATCTATGGTGGAGCGGCTGACATCCAATTCATTCATGACTTCACTGATGTGGATTAAATTAAATTGATCTTTGATCATGTGGGCAACCCTCCTAGCTGTCAAATAATGGGCAATTTCTTCGATTCTGTTCATTCTTCTTTGATCTTTATCATTCAGTTGACGTAAAAAAAAGGGCGTGCTATTTTGTATTAATCCTAGTATATCTATATGAAATAAGGTATTTCAATCTTTTTATTAGAAATAAATAAAAATAGCTGGCTGGACGACCGGAGGCTAAGAATTTCCCCCTTATAACAAGGTGGATTCTTAGCCTCTTGTTTGTGTCTGAAGACAGAGAGGAAAGGTGTTGGGAACCTACATGGGGACAAGAAGAGGGCAGCTGCATCTGGCATTGTCCGTACAGGGTGCCGGGTATTATCCGGGGAGTTGGCGTCATCCGGAAGTCAAAGCAAGGCAATTGCATGAACCGGCTTATTTCTACCGTATTGCACAGCTGGCAGAGCAGGGGAAGCTGGATCTGTTGTACCTGGATCGCACTTCCATCGCCGCGCAGCTTCGTGCCACTAGCACGGAGCCGGGGCTGCTGCTCGAGCCTTTCACTTTGCTGGGGGCGCTAGCGTCAGTGACTGCGCACATCGGGCTTGGCGCAGCGATATCGACTTCGGTGACGGAGCCGTTCGCGGCTGCCCGCCAGTTGGCTGCGCTCGACCATCTGAGCGGCGGGCGAATAGCGTGGCTCGCCAGCGCTACGGACTGGCAGGAGCCGCACCGCCGCTATGGCGGGCCGCCGGAATTGTCGGCTGCTGAGCGTCAAGAGCGCCGTCAGGAGTTCATTGAAGTCGCGGAGCGTCTATGGGACAGCTGGGAGGAAGACGCCGTTATCGTTGATAAGGCGTCAGGCCGATATATCGACTCGGAGAAGGTGCATCTCATCCATCACACAGGCCCCTACTTCCGGGTGCGCGGCCCGCTAAGCATACCTAGACCGCCGCAAAGGTACCCAGTCCGACTTGGCTTGAGCCGAGAGCAGGTGGGCTTGAACAGCGATGATGCGGAGATTATTTTCAGTTCCAGACCATCTATCAGGGCAGCTGCTGATTTCTATGCCAAGCTGGGTAAACAGCGGGAGCTCTCCGGGCATTCGCCAGGCAGTATCAAAGTGCTGACGACCCTCTCGCCGATTCTCGGCAGGACGGAGGAGGAAGCGCGTCAGAAAGCGGCAGAATTGAAAGGTCTTGTTGATCCCCAAGCGGCGCTTGCGCTGCTGTCTGATCTGTTCGAGGTGGATTTGGCAGCCTATCCGCTGGATGACCCGCTGCCTGCGATCCCCGCCTTGAGGGCAGCAATGGAAGCAGCGGAGATCACGGCTTCGACGCTGCGCGAACTGACGGGTAGTGTGCTGGAATTAACCGGTACCCATGTCTTTGTAGGAACGCCCAAGCAGCTGGCAGATTGGATGGAGGCTTGGTATCAAGCGTACGGAAGCGATGGCTTTCATCTCCAGTTCCCGCTGCTGGAGAGCGGGCTCACGATTTTCGTCCAGCACGTTATTCCTGAGCTGCAGCGGCGCGGACTTTTCCGAACGGCCTATACAGCAGCGACTCTGAGGGAGCAGGCAGGACTAACATCGATAGATAACGAGCGAATCAGCAAGGGGGGTTAATGTATGACAACAAAAAAACAACTGCACCTCGGCGTCTTCCTACTCAATGCCGGTCAGCATACAGGCGGATGGCGCCACCCGGAAACGCAGGCAGACCGGCTGTTGGATATTTCTTTTTATCAAGATTTCGCCAGGCTGTCTGAGCGGGGGAAATTCGATACGATTCTTATCTTGGAACAGATCGCTATTGGAGAGCAGAACGAGAGAGTCGCGGAGGAACGTTCCATACCTACGCTGGATACGCTGACGCTGCTTTCTGTGATGGCTGCTGTTACGGAGCGGATTGGCCTGACGGCAACGCTGTCTACTACGTATAACGATCCGTATCATGTAGCGGCCCGATTCGCCACGCTGGATCATCTGAGCGGCGGCCGTGCGGGCTGGAATATGGTGACTTCGCAGGACCCGCGCATCGCGTCCCAATTCAGCAAGGATGCCCATATGGATCATACGCTGAGGTATCAACGGGCGAATGAATTCGTCGAGGTAGCGATGAAACTCTGGGATAGCTGGGAAGTGGATGCGCTGGTTGCGAACCGGGAAGCGGGCATCTATCTCGATCCTGCCAAAGTGCATGATATCGATCACTCGGATACACATTTCTCCTTCAGCGGCAGTTCCTACATTCCCCGGCCGGTACAAGGTCATCCTGTGTTGTTCCAGGCAGGGTCATCAGGAAGCGGTCTCCAGTTTGCCGCTCGCAAAGCGGAGGTTGTCTTCACCGCGCAGGATAATTTGCATGATGCCCAGCGCTACTATGCGAACCTGAAGGGGATGCTGGAGCCTTATGGACGCGATGCAGCGAAGTTTCATATTTTGCCTGGACTCGCACCTATTCTTGGATCTACAGAACGTGAAGCCAAGGAGCGGCAAGTTTATTTCAATGAACTGGTGCTGCCCGAAATTGCGGTACGGAACTTGTCCGGCACGATTGACGTCGATTTGTCGTCGTATCCATTGGACGGCCCGTTCCCCTATTGGGAGATCGATGCCGAGGCCAACAACAGCAAGAAGAGCCGCTTGCAGCTATTGAAAGATTTGGGACAGCGCGAGAAATGGACGGTTAGGCAAATGAGTCAGCACGTCATATCGGCTGGCGGCCACCATACTTTCGCTGGAACGCCGGAACAATTGGCTGATTTGATGGAATCATGGATCGATCAGGCTGCTTGCGACGGATTCACGATTATGCCTTCCCACTATCTTCGAGGGTTAGAGGAGTTCGTGGAGCAGGTCATTCCGATTTTACAAAAAAGAGGGCGCTACCGCACCGAATACACAGGTCATACACTGCGTGAACATCTGGGTCTGACTTCCCCGGCCAATCGCTGGTCCAAGGTTCAGGCGTCTGCATCTCTATAAACACCATCTACCGAGGAGGAATCATCTATGAAACAACCACGCATTCATCTTATTCTAGCAGTCTTTTTAATTATTATTTTGGCAGGCTGCGCCAAAGCCGCTACAACCAAAGAGGGGGCAGCCACCAATGCGCCCGCGACGACCACAGCACCAACCGCCAAAGCAGCGCCCAAAGTTGTCAAAGCAGCACTAAACACGGTTCCGGTGCCATTATTCAGCTTTCTGGATGAGAAGAATCAGCCAGCCGGCTTCATCATCGATTATCTGAAGGAATTGGAGAAAAAGCTGCCAGAATATAAATTCGAGTATGAATCGGTCGACAACGAAGGCCAATTGATCGGGACTGATACAGGCAAATATGCGTTTGCCGCTAACTTCTGGTTCAAGAATCCGGAACGGGAGAAAAAGTATTTGTACCCGCAGCAAGAGTTCGGCTATTCGATTACAGGTTTGGCGGTTAAACCAGATCGAGATGATATCAAAACGCTGGATGATCTGGTCGGCAAGAAATTAGTACCGATGAGCCCAGTCTCCGGGTTCCGTTATATTCTGAAAGATTACAATTTGAAACACCCGGGGAAGGAAATCAAAGTCGAGGATGTTGACAAGACGACGCCGGCCGATGACTTGAAGCTAGTGGAATCAGGCAAGTACGATGCGCATTTGCTGAACATCAACCATTTCGAAGATGCCGTGAAGAAGTTGAATTTGAACTTGAAGATTGGCGGCGTTATCTCCAAAGAGCCGGTATATTTCATTTTTAATAAAAATCAAACAGAACTTGCCCAGAAGGTGGATGCAGCCACGACAGAACTGATTAAGGACGGCAGTTTGTCGAAACTTTCGGAGAAATGGTTCAAAGTCGATGTATTCAAAAGCCTGGAGTTCGTGCAGCAGGGCTATAAGTTCCGCAAGGAATAACCTGAGAGGAGTGGGTCCGGAATGGAAACAACGCTGAATTTGGTCCTGCGAATCGCCCAGAGATTGCCTGTCACGCTGACGATTCTGCTGGCCTCTCTCCTGTTCGGCTTATTGCTCGGGTTGGTAATTGCGCTTGCCCGTATTCAGAAAAACAAATATCTGTATGGGCTTGCTACGATTTATTTATCTTTCATGCGGTGTACACCAACTATCGTTCAACTGTTTCTCGTCTATTACGGACTTCCGCAGCTGCTGAGTCTATTCGGTATTGATGTGAATAGCTGGAATAAAATGATTTTTGCTGTTATCACCTTTTCACTGCACAGTTCGGCGTTCTTCTCCGAGGTCATTCGCTCATCCTATCTGGCCGTAGGCAGCGGGCAGCAGGAGGCGGCATACAGCATCGGCATGACTTACGGGCAGTCGCTTAGACGGATCATTTTGCCCCAGGCATTTGGGATCGCGATTCCTAACTTGGGCAACAACGTCATCATTTTATTAAAAGAAACATCGCTGGCCTTTTCCATCGGCATCATTGACCTCATGGGTCAGGTGCAGATTATTCTGGGGAATAATTATGGCAAAAATACGTTTCAAGTGTATATCCTGGTTTCCCTGATCTACTGGATTATCAGCATTCTCATCGAGAGAGGGTTCCGGATCATGGAAAGAAACTATAAAAAAGGCCATATCAGTATTGCCGGATAAAGAGAAGGGAGGGGGCTGCTTTGGTTGAATTCAGTTTAGCTTTTGCCATCGAGAAATTCCCGGAGGTTTTGAAGGGCGTCCCTTCCATGCTGTTCGTCGCGATCATCTCGATGCTTCTGGGAACTTTGCTGGGCTCTGTTATTGCCTTGTGCCGCATATATAAAGTGCCTGTGTTGAATAAGGCGGGGGCCTTGTATGTCTCCTTCATACGCGGAACTCCCCTGCTGGTACAGCTCTACGTGGTCTTCTACGGTACGCCGCTGCTCGTTGATATTCTCAATGAAAAGTGGGGATGGCACATTCCGCTGCAGGATATGTCGCCACTAGCCATCGCGCTGCTTGCTTTCACGATTAATTCAGCGGCTTATCAGTCAGAAGTGATTCGCGGGGCGCTGAGCAACATCGAAATCGGCCAGATGGAGGCGGCACAGTCGATCGGCATGACGACGTCTCAGGCCCTGACGCGGATTATCGCGCCGCAGGCATTCGTTACGGCACTTCCCAATTTGGGCAATATTTTTATTAATTTAATCAAAGGGACTTCGCTGGCTTTTGCGATCAAAGTGATTGAGGTCATGGCTCAAGCGAAAATTGTGGCGGGCGATGGCTATCGCTATTTGGAAATGTATTTTGATGCGTCTATTATTTATTGGGTTATCTGCTGGGGCTGCGAGCGGTTATTCCGCTGGCTGGAGACCCGGTATAGCCGTCATGAGAAACGAATAACCGTATAAGCGGCAATAAAGCGAACCGTCTGAGATTCTTCTGTCTCGGTACGGTTTTTCGCGCTGTCCGGGGATGTTTGGTTTTTCAGAGGATAAGTTGGATAACATATGATATAATGGACGAGGTTTGTCGTACAATGACGCTAATTTTTGCAAAATACATAGAAAATGAAGCAATTTTAGGAGGAAATTATGGGGAAGTTATTTATTTGTGATCATCCGCTTATTCAGCATAAGCTTACCTATATTCGGGATGAGAATACGAAAACGAAGGATTTTAGAGAACTGGTTGATGAAGTTGCAACTTTAATGGTTTATGAGATTACGAGAAACCTGCCGCTTGAGCATGTACAAGTGAAAACGCCCGTAACCACGGCAGATTGCCGAATTATTTCGGGAAGAATGTTAGGTTTAATTCCGATTCTACGAGCTGGCCTAGGTATGGTTGATGGCGTCTTGAAGCTAATGCCTGCTGCCAAAGTGGGACATGTTGGCCTTTACCGTGATCCTGACACGCTTCAGCCTGTCGAGTATTATGTGAAGCTGCCTACGGATGTGCTGGAACGTGAGTTGATCGTCATTGATCCTATGTTGGCGACCGGCGGTTCGGCGAATATGGCTATTGAAGTGCTTAAGCGCAGAGGTTGTACGCAAATGAAGCTGATGTGTTTGATCGCTGCACCAGAAGGAATCAAGGCCGTTCAACAAGAGCATCCTGACGTGGATATCTATGTAGCAGCTGTTGATGACTATTTAAATGATCATGGCTATATTGTACCAGGGCTCGGAGACGCGGGAGATCGTCTGTTCGGCACGAAGTAATTTGGCAAAGCTGACGAAGTGAACTTTCTGGCAGAAAGCTCAGTCAAAGCTTACGGAGTGAGTTTTCGCACGCAAAGTTCAGCTAATGCTTACGAAGAAAGCTTTGCTGTGCAAAGCTCAGCCTATGCTTACGAAGAAAGCTTTCCTACGGAAAGCTCTAAGGGGAGAGAAAACCGATGAAACGTCTTAAAGTGATTACGATCTTCGGCACGAGACCCGAAGCGATTAAAATGGCTCCGCTGATTTTGGAGCTGGAGAAGCACCCTGAGCAGATTGAATCGCTTGTTTGCGTAACCGCACAGCATCGTCAAATGCTTGACCAAGTGCTGGAAATTTTCAAAATCACGCCTAACTTTGACCTCAATGTGATGAAGGATCGCCAAACGTTGAATGAGATTACAATGCGTGTGCTTCAAGGTTTGGAGCCGGTGTTTCAAGAGGCGAAGCCCGACTTGATTCTCGTGCACGGCGATACTTTGACTACGTTCCTAGCGAGCTATGCGGCGTTCATGCAGCAAATCCAAGTAGGACACGTAGAAGCGGGTCTTCGCACGTGGAACAAAATGTCGCCATACCCGGAGGAAATGAACCGTCAACTAACGGGCGTTTTGGCAGATCTTCATTTTGCGCCAACGCAGCAGTCCGCAGACAATCTGCGTAAGGAAAATAAATCCGAGTCGCAAATTTATGTGACCGGCAATACGGTAACGGATGTATTTAAATACACTGTTAAAGAGAACTTCAACCACCCAGTTCTGGAGTGGGCGGCAGGACGCAAGCTCATCTTGATGACGGCGCATCGCCGTGAAGCTCAAGGAGAGCCGCATCGCCAAATTTTCCGAGCTGTGAAGCGGATCGCTGATGAGTTCGACGATATTGCGATTGTTTATCCGGTGCATCCAAGCCCGGCGGTTAAAGAGCCTGCGCATGAGATTCTTGGGAATCACCCACGCATCAAGCTGGTAGAACCCTTTGACGCAAGTGAGTTCCATAACTTCTATCCGCATACCCATATGATCCTGACGGATTCGGGTGGGCTTCAAGAGGAAGCGCCGTCTTTTGGCGTGCCCGTTCTTGTTCTGCGTGATACCACAGAGCGTCCGGAAGGCATTCAAGCAGGCACGTTGGAGCTTGTCGGTACCGATGAGGAGAAAGTCTACGAGCGCGCTCGCGCCCTGCTGACGGACCCCGAATTGTACAGCAAAATGAGCCAAGCTGCCAATCCTTATGGGGATGGCAGAGCGTCCGAACGTATCGTCCAAGCGATTCTCCATCACTTCGGCAAGACCTCCGAACGGCCTGAAACATTCTAACCGTGACAAAATCATGACAAACGCTACAGCGTACAGTTCGACTGTTTGGTTTGGAAACTGGCAAACCCTAGAGCCGCAAGGCTCTGAGGGGTTTTGTGAAAAGTCACAAATGAAGTTCTGTCAATTGACAAACCTTGCATGGCTTCGATACAATGAATGAGGATTCGTAGCACGATGTCTACGAAGCGGGTTTTCCATGCGGAAAACGCTCAGGAGGGTGCGATGAAACGGCCAAATTCCAATGATAATCCATGGCGGGCAGTAGCCCTAACTAGTGCAATTGGCATCGACCTCGTAGTCTGTTTGGCAGCCGGGTATTTCTTCGGCGATTGGTTGAGTCACACGCTAGGGGGACAGCTCTGGTTGTTAGGCGGGTTCTTGCTTGGGCTTGTAACCGGAATCATTAGCATTTACTTCATGATAAAGCAGTACGGAGGGCTATAATGGATGACTTTTCAGCCACTCTGAAAACGGTTCAAAATGTGTTTCTTTTTTTCTTATCCTTTTGTTTGGCTGCATGGGCGCTTCTTGTCGATTACCGAGTTTACATTGCCGGGATCATGCTTGGATCTTTAGCGAGTATGGTGAACGCAAGGTATCTAGCATGGAAGATTAACAAGTTGGCAGCAGCTGCGATAGAGCAGAAGGGCCGCAAAGTGCCCCTTGGTTTTCTGACAAGAGCAGCAATTGCTGGTTTCGCAGGATTGGTTGCCGTCCGGTATCCAGAACACATCGCGCTACCCACGACGATCGTTGGATACTTTTTTGCTCAATTGGCAACACTCGTACTGGGTATTCTTTCTATTAGAAAGTCTAAGAAGTAATTCCACGATGTAACTTCAATGGATGAAAGGGGTGAAAATGGAAAATATGGAACATAAGGTACCAGAGTTTGAGTGGTTAGGTATTCATTTCGATGCATCGGCACTCATGATGATCGGGATTACCACAGTTATCGTGCTTATCCTAGCGATTGCAGGAGCTAGAAAAGCATCTGTAACGAATCCTTCGAAATTGCAAAATTTCATGGAATGGGCGATTGAGTTTGTAGAGGGCATTATTGGAAGCACAATCGGTTCCAAGCATGGCAAAGGCTTTATTGCACTTGGTCTTACGCTTATCATGTACATCTTTATCGGCAACATGCTCGGCCTTCCTTTCTCGATTGTGACGGAAGATCATGTGTCATGGTGGAAGTCACCGACAGCTGATATCGCTGTAACAGGAGCGCTAACGGTTATCGTTATCGTACTAAGTCACTTCTTAGGGATCACACGTAACACGAAGCATTATTTCGCGCATTACTTTGAGTTCAAAGGGGCAATGTTGATCCTTCATTTAATTGAAGTTGTATCCAAGCCGCTTACACTCGCGTTCCGTCTTTACGGTAATATCTATGCAGGTGAAATCATGATATCTGTCATCATGGGATTAGGCGCGGTGGGTATTGTGCCTCTCGTTGCATGGCAGGGCTTTAGTGTGTTCGTTGGTGCAATCCAAGCCTTCGTATTCACGATGCTGACTATGGTTTATATCTCGCAAACGTTGATTCACGAAGAAAAGCATTAAGTATTAGACTTACCTCGGGAAGTCTCGAGTCACTTATAAAACAAAACAAACTTATCAGTTTAGAGGAGGATTTTATCAATGGGAGCAATAGCATTAGTAGCAGCAGGTATCGTATTCGGTTTGGGAGCACTAGGTGCAGGTATTGGTAACGGTTTGATCGTAGGTCGTGCATTGGAAGGTATTTCCCGTCAACCAGAACTTCGTGGTACGCTTCAAACAACAATGTTTATCGGGGTAGGTCTAGTAGAGGCAATGCCAGTCGTTGCATTAGTTCTTGCATTCTTGTTCATGGCAAAAGCTTAAGAAATAATCGTTTGGCGTTGATGGCTATAGTTGCCACCACGCCTTCGTTTTGCCTACGTTATCAGAAGGGAGTGACGTTACTTGCATATTGAATGGTCCACTTTTTTTATACAAATTATCGCGTTTTTGATTCTGTATGTGTTGCTTTCCAAATTTGCGTTCGGTCCTCTGTTTGGCATGATGGAGAAACGCAGACAATTGGTGAAAGATCAAATTCAAACAGCTGAAGCGAGCCGCAAGCAAGCTGATCAATTGTTAGAGGAACAAAAGCAAGCGCTGCAACAAACTCGTAAGGAAGCTTACGATATCATTGAGCAAGCGAAGCATACAGGTTCCAAACAAGCTGATGATATTATTCATGCTGCTAGCGCAGAAGCTAACCGTCTGAAAGACGAAGCATTGAAAGATATCGAAAATGAGAAGAACAAAGCGGTTGCCGCTCTTCGCAGCCAAGTTGGCGCGATGTCCGTTCTAATCGCATCCAAAATTATTGAGAAACAAATCGATGAGAAGTCACAAGAAGAACTGGTTGAGCATTACCTCAAAGAGGTAGGAGGCAACGTATGAGTGACATCGTCGTAGCGAAGCGTTATGCCAAAGCTTTATTCGAAGTAGCGAAGGAACAAGGTATCATTTCCCAAGTTGAAGAAGAGCTGAAATCTGTAGCTAGTGCGATTAGGGACAATGCAGACTTGCAGAAGTTCCTGAACCATCCGAACATCGGGACTTCCGCGAAAACGGACCTGCTAAAGCAGATTTTCGAAGGCAAAGTTTCCGAACCGGTGTGGAACACGCTGCTGGTCTTGATTGATAAAGGAAGACAATCGATTCTTTCAGCTTTACTTAACGACTACGTTAAGGTAGCCAATGAAGCACTAGGACAAGCGAGTGCTGTTGTTTACTCCGCTATTGCGTTAACGGATGCTCAAAAAGCTGAGATTGCTTCACATTTTAGCAAAGTAACAGGTAAAACGATTCGTGTTTCGAATGAAGTCGAGCCGAAATTGCTCGGTGGCGTTCAAGTGCGCATCGGTGATCGTTTATATGATGGAAGCTTGGCAGGCAAGTTGGATCGTTTGGCCAAAGCGTTAGTTTAACACAAGCACTGTAAGAATAGGGGTGAAGTTCGTTGAGTATCAAACCTGAAGAAATCAGCTCATTGATTAAACAACAGATTGCAAACTATAATTCCGATATCCAAGTGGTTGATGTAGGTACAGTCATTCAAGTTGGTGATGGTATCGCTCGTGCTCACGGCTTGGAAAGCGTAATGGCAGGCGAGCTGCTTGAGTTTCCAAGTGGCGTTCTGGGCTACGCGTTTAACCTGGAAGAAAGCAACGTAGGTATCGTTATTCTCGGACCTTACAAAGATATTCGTGAAGGCGACCAAGTAAAACGTACGGGCCGCATCATGGAAATCCCAGTAGGCGACGCGCTTCTCGGCCGTGTAGTTAACCCACTGGGTCAACCTGTCGATGGCAGAGGACCAATCGAAACAACTGGATTCCGTCCAATCGAATCCCCAGCACCAGGCGTTATGGCCCGTAAATCGGTACATGAGCCAATGCAAACAGGGATCAAAGCGATTGACGCGATGGTACCAGTTGGCCGTGGACAACGTGAGTTGCTCATCGGTGACCGTCAAACAGGTAAAACAGCGATCGCAATCGATGCGATCATCAACCAAAAAGGCAACGGCGTTAAATGTATCTACGTTGCAATTGGTCAAAAACAATCCACGGTTGTAGGCGTTGTTGAAACACTTCGTCACGCTGGCGCTTTGGATTACACAATCGTAGTAACAGCTTCTGCTTCCGAGCCTTCACCAATGCTTTGGTTGGCTCCATACGCAGGTTGCGCAATGGGCGAGTACTTCATGTACAAAGGCGAGCACGTGTTGATCGTCTATGATGACTTGTCCAAACAAGCAGCTGCTTACCGTGAGTTGTCCCTCTTGCTTCGTCGTCCACCGGGTCGTGAAGCTTATCCAGGGGATGTTTTCTACTTGCACTCCCGTCTTCTAGAGCGTGCTGCGAAATTGAATGATGAGCTAGGTGGCGGTTCCATGACGGCACTTCCTTTCATTGAAACACAAGCAGGCGATATCTCGGCCTACATTCCTACGAACGTAATTTCGATTACGGACGGACAAATCTTCTTAGAATCCGACCTGTTCTACTCCGGTCAGCGTCCAGCGGTTAACGTTGGTAACTCTGTATCCCGTGTAGGGGGCTCTGCACAAACGAAAGCGATGAAAAAAGTTGCCGGTACACTTCGTGTTGACTTGGCACAATATCGTGAGCTTGCTGCATTTGCTGCATTCGGATCTGATTTGGATAAAGCTACTCAATCGCGTTTGGACCGTGGTGTTCGTACGCTTGAAATTTTGAAACAAGGTGTTCACCAACCGATGTCTTTGGAAAAGCAAGTTGCTTCCCTTTACACGGTTGTTAAAGGACATGTGGATGATCTTCCTGTTCAAGACGTAACGCGTTTTGAAGGTCAATTCTTGGCTTACTTGGAATCGAACCGTCCAGAAATTCTGCACAGCATTCGCGATACGAAGGACATCACTCCGGATAACGATAAAGCGCTAGTAGAAGCTATTGTTCAATTCAAAAAGAGCTTCGCAGCTTCTGTATAAATCATGATGGCAGAGCTTCATGTAACGTGAAGCTCTACCTCCCATGTTAATCCTGGGCAGGCTGATCGCCTGAATTCAGGTCTTCGAATGAAGGCTTTTCTAAGCCTCAAAAGAGAGGTGAGCAGGTATGGCAAAAGGAATGCGCGAGATTAAGCGCCAAATCAAGTCCACACAAAGCACGAAACAAATTACGAGAGCGATGGAAATGGTCTCTGCAGCGAATTTGAGACGAGCGCAACGTTCTGCGGAAGCAGCGCGTCCTTACTCAGACAAGTTGAAAGAAGTCGTTCAAAGTATCGCAGCTGGAAGCAAAGGGATCAAACACCCGATGTTACAGACACGCGAAGTGAAGAAGACGGGCTATTTAGTAATCACCTCGGATCGTGGATTGGCTGGAGGATACAACGCTAACGTGTTGCGGAAGGTCATGACCGAGATTCGTGAAAACCATAAATCAACAGCTGAATATTCGATTTTCGTAATCGGACGTAAAGGCAGTAACTACTTCCACAAACGCAACATGCCAGTTGTAGAAGAAGTAACAGGTGTTCCGGATTCACCGAAATTCGCGGATATCAAGTCTGTCGCTTCAGCAGCAGTAAAAAACTTCGAAAACGGAACGTATGACCAGTTGTTCTTGGTATATAACCAATTCAAAAATGCGATCACCCAAATTCCAACGATGATCCGCCTGCTTCCTATGGAGGAAGTTACTGGCGCGGCTGCTGCTAGTTATGAGTATGAGCCATCACCAGAAGGCGTACTGGAAGTATTGCTGCCTAAATATGCTGAAACGCTTATTTACAGCGCTGTATTGGAAGGTAAAGCAAGTGAGTTCGGTGCGAGAATGACTGCGATGAATTCCGCTACGAAGAATGCAACGAAAATGATCAGCGGTTACACATTAGCTTACAACCGTGCGCGTCAAGCTTCGATTACCCAAGAAATTTCGGAAATCGTTGCTGGGGCGAACGCGAACGCATAACAATAAAGCTTCTACGGAGGCAAAGCTTTTCTTAGGAGGGAAACCATGAGCAAAGGGCGCGTTGTAACAATTACAGGGCCAGTCGTCGACATTGAGTTCGAACGCGGACAACTCCCTGAAATCTTGAATGCCATCAAGATTGAAAAAAATGATAATGGCGTACTATCCACAATGACAGTCGAAGCAGCTGTTCACCTTGGTGACAACCTGGTTCGTTGTATCGCAATGTCCTCAACTGACGGACTTGTGCGTGGAGCAGTAGCTACAGATACAAAAGCTGCAATTACTGTACCAGTTGGAGCAGCAACACTAGGTCGCGTGTTTAACGTATTGGGAGATCCAATCGATGGAATCGAAGAAGTTGACCGTACATTAACAAGCGGCATTCACAAAGAAGCTCCAGCTTTCGACAACTTGTCAACAAAAGCAGAGATTCTTGAAACAGGAATCAAAGTTATTGACCTCATGGCTCCTTATGTTAAGGGTGGTAAAATCGGTCTCTTCGGCGGCGCGGGTGTAGGTAAAACCGTAACCATGCAAGAGCTGATCCACAACATTGCACAAGAGCATGGCGGTATCTCCGTTTTCGCAGGCGTTGGTGAGCGTACTCGTGAAGGTAATGACCTTTACCACGAGATGAAAGACTCCGGCGTTATCGCAAAAACAGCGATGGTATTCGGTCAAATGAACGAGCCTCCAGGCGCACGTCTTCGCGTAGCTTTGTCCGGTTTGACAATGGCTGAGTACTTCCGTGATGAAGAAGGCAAAGACGTTCTACTTTTCATCGATAACATCTTCCGCTTTACACAAGCAGGTTCTGAGGTTTCCGCATTGCTGGGTCGTATGCCATCAGCAGTAGGTTACCAACCAACTCTGGCAACAGAGATGGGGCAACTGCAAGAGCGTATTACGTCCACGAAAAAAGGTTCCGTTACTTCCATTCAAGCGATTTACGTTCCTGCCGATGACTACACGGATCCGGCTCCAGCAACGGCTTTCGCTCACTTGGACGCAACAACGAACTTGGAGCGTAGTATTGCAGCAGCAGGTATTTTCCCTGCGGTAGATCCACTTGCTTCTTCTTCCCGTATCTTGACGCCAGAAACACTTGGCGAAGATCACTATAGAACAGCACAAGGCGTTAAACAAATTCTTCAACGTTACAAAGAGCTTCTGGATATTATCGCGATCTTGGGTATGGATGAGTTGTCCGATGAGGACAAATTGACTGTACACCGTGCGCGTCGTCTTCGCTTGTTCTTGTCTCAGCCGCTTCACGTTGCTGAGCCGTTCAACGGTTTCCCAGGTCTTTATGTACCATTGAAAGAAACAGTGCGCAGCTTCAAAGAAATCCTTGAAGGTAAGCACGACAACCTTCCTGAAGTGGCTTTCCACAACGTGGGAACGATCGAGGACGCTATCGAGAAAGCAAAAACACTGTAAGTTTGGCATAACGCCAACGCAGTAATGCTTACGAAGCCAGTTTTGCCTAGCAAAACTCTAAGGGAGGAGAATCCAAGTGAGTACATTCCTACTGGAAATTGTTACCCCGGAGCGCAAAGTGTACGCTGAACAAGCGAGCATGATTAGCGTGAAGGGTGTCGAAGGGGAGCTTGGAATTCTGCCGAATCACATTCCACTGGTCACTCCATTGAAAATTGCGCCGATTACTGTGAAGAAACAGGGCTCTAAAGACGAAATCATCGCGGTTAACGGCGGTTTCATGGAAGTGCGCAAGGATAAGGTGGTTATATTGGCGGAAAGCGCCGAGCTGCCAGAACAAATTGATATCGATCGCGCGAAAGCTGCGAAAGAGCGTGCGGAGAAACGCCTTGCTGAAACGAAGCAAGATAACGTTGACTTCAAACGTGCGGAAGCTTCTTTGCAAAGAGCAGTGAACCGTATCAGTGTGTCCGGGAAATAAATAGATGTTTGACGAAAAGCGGGGGAACTTTGGTTCCTCCGCTTTTTTGTTTTAGATCCTTGGAGTTGGACAAATTCCGACAATCGCGGTTAAACCTAGCTAGCGATGATTAAGTTCTTCTGGCATTATGCTGAAAGGCAAAAGGACTGCCTCAAGGTGCATTGCCCTTGAAAGACAGTCCTTTGCCCCGATGAGGGAATTCAACATTTAAACGTGATGCCAAGCCGTAGGTTGTCCTGTTTTGGGACAGGATGGGAACGTATCACCGATCTTAAGCTCAATTTTTTGCCCATCGGCGTCTTGATAGTAGCCAGCTTCAGTTACTTTATCGCCTGTTTTATGTTGATGATTCGCATGTCGCCATGTGGTTTCCTTGCCCGAGACTGGGCAATTAGGAAATTCATCACCGTGTGATAATTGAAGCGTTTTGCCTGCTGCACAAACGTATTTTCCTGTTTCCTCAACTTTTTCATTCGTCCGATGTAGATCAGTAGCTGTTTTCATGTGAAATCATCCTCCCTTTCATCAATTCATGGCTTTGTGGAGGTTGTCCTCCATTTTTCCACTGCATAGTATTACCCACCTATCCCGATTACTAACCATCTCCGATAAGGTCGTGAGTATTTCAGGATAGATTTGGGAAATCTACGTTCTAAGCCTGAATATGTGACGTTTGGAATTAGCCATCGACGCCTAAAAGGCTTTTTGATATAATATTGAAGGTGAATATTTCCAAATGGAATAGTAGATGTAAGTCAAGCAAATCAGAATGGAGGCGGTTACATTCAAATGATGTATACAAATAACTATGTAATCGTAGCGGTATTTCTAGGGTTGGGTATTTTCCTTCCCATAGCAGCGCTGACGATAGGCAAATGGTTAAGACCGAGTAAACCCGTCGAAGAGAAGTACACGACGTATGAGAGTGGAAACGAACCTGTAGGTGAGGGACAAATTCGGTTTAATATTCGCTATTATTTGTTTGCTTTGATGTTTGTCATCTTTGATGTGGAGACCGTATTTCTGTATCCGTGGGCAGTCGCTTTTAATCAGCTTGGACTTTTTGCTTTAGTGGAAATGTGTATTTTTGTAGCCTTGCTTGCCATAGGATTAATATACGCTTGGAAGAAGAAGGTGCTGCAATGGACTTCAGTCTAGAGTCGATATCTCCCGAGGAACGGGAAGAGTTAAACCGCAATGTCTTTATGACAACACTGGAGCAAGTGAAGGCGTGGGCTCGCAGTAATTCGCTTTGGCCACTAACGTTTGGCCTGGCCTGTTGTGCCATTGAAATGATGGGAACAGGCGGGTCTCATTATGATTTGGATCGATTCGGAGTCATCTTCCGTACGTCTCCCCGGCAATCGGATGTCATGATTGTAGCAGGGACGGTTACGAAGAAAATGGCTCCTTTGCTGCGCCGTCTTTATGAACAAATGCCCGAGCCCAAGTGGGTTATTGCTATGGGATCCTGCGCGACAGCGGGCGGGCCGTACGTGAAATCGTATTCTGTTGTAAAAGGCGTCGATCAAATCGTGCCTGTGGATGTGTATATTCCTGGTTGTCCGCCGAATCCAGCTGCACTTATTTATGGCATCAATAAGCTTCAGGAGAAAATTCGCTATGAAGCGAAGACTGGGAAGCAGGTGACCAATCGATGAGCGATGAGAAGAAGCCGGAAGGGAAGGTCGAGCCTAAGGCTGACCAAACTCCTGCTGAGGAAGCTAAACAGAAGAATGAATCGCCGCTGGAGAAAGCAGCGGATGAAATAGGCGAGCTTACGCCAGAAGCGAGCTCTCACGAGACTCCGCTTAGCGCGGACGTGCAAGCAGCTGTTGATCGCGCGGCGGAGAATCAGGCTGCTGATCCTGCTGCGCAAACGACGAGTGAGCCAAGCGACGCGCCTGCGGCCGAGCTTGCCGAGCGCGCGCCAATCGCTGACGCAGCGAACAGCAGCGAAGCTGCGCAGACGACCGATACGGCGTCTGATGCGCCGAAGAGCGACGACGCAGCGCAAGCAGCGGAACCTGCTGCGGAGGTCAAGGCCAGCGACGCTGCGGCTGAGCGCGCCGCGGCGAGAGCCGCCCGCCTCGCAGCGCGGGCGGCCGCCGAGCCGACGGGCGAGCCCGCGTCGGCCGCAACGGCAACCCCTGCGCCTGCCGCCGCAGGGGACGACGAGAAGGCGGCCAAAGCCCAGGCCGCCGCAGAAGCCCGCGCCGCGCGAGCAAGCGCACGCGCGAAGACCGAATCGGCGGAGCCTGATGCGCCGAAAGTGCCTTCACCGAACCAGCCGCTGCTGGACCGGCTGGTCGCGATCTTGAAGGCCGACGTTGGCGAAGACGCCGTCGTCGACGCTTTCATCAACGAAAGGGACGCGCATCGTCCTTACGTGGTCATTCACAGCTCGCGCTGGCCGCAGGCCGCGTTGACGCTGAGGGATCACGAAGAGCTGCGCTGCGACTACTTGCGCAATCTCTCCGGTGTGGATCAAGAAACGCACCTCGAGGTGGCGTATCATCTGCTTTCCCTCACACACAAGCAAGAATACTGTGTGAAAGTGAAAACAGACCGGGAGCAGCCAAGCATTCCGTCCGTTGCCCTTACATGGCCTACCGCTGATTGGAATGAGCGGGAAGTGTACGATCTACTGGGGATTGATTTCCCTGGACATCCCAACTTAGTACGCATCATGATGCCTGACGATTGGGTCGGCCATCCGCTGCGCAAAGATTACGAACCGCTCGACCCGGAGGTGTAGCATTTGTTACGGACAGAAGAGCTCCTGTTAAATGTTGGTCCTCAGCATCCAAGTACGCATGGGGTTTTCCGCGTCATTGTGAAGCTGGATGGAGAAATAATCAAAGAAGCTATACCCGTCATGGGCTATCTACATAGAGGAACTGAGAAGCTTGCAGAGAATCTCAGCTACACACAAATTATTCCATACACAGACCGCATGGACTATGTTTCGGCCATGACCACCAACTATGTGCTGGTGAATGCCGTGGAGAAAATGATGCAGCTTGAAGTACCGGAGCGCGCAGAGTTCCTTCGTCTGATCGTCATGGAGCTTCAGCGTATTGCCTCTCACATGGTGTGGTGGGGAACTTATCTGCTCGACATTGGAGCCATGAGCCCATTCCTTTACGCCTTCCGAGATCGTGAGATCATCATCGATCTGTTCAATGAGCTTTGTGGAGCGCGTCTGACCTACAACTACATGCGCGTAGGCGGTGTGAAGTGGGACGCTCCGGAAGGTTGGATCGAGAAAGTTAAGAAATTTATCCCGTATATGTACGGTAAATTAGAAGAATATCACACTCTGGTCACAGGGAATGAAATTTTCCTCTCCCGGATCAAGGGAGTAGGCAAGTATGATGCGGCTACAGCCATTGCATACGGCCTTAGCGGCGCGAACTTGCGATGTACTGGTGTAGACTGGGATATCCGCAAAACGCAGCCCTACAGCCTGTACAGCCGCTTCCAGTTCGATGTGCCAGTTCGCAGCGGCGGTGATTGCTACGATCGTTATTTGCTGCGTATGGAGGAAGTGAAGCAATCGCTTCGCATTCTGGAGCAAGCTGTGGAGCAATTTCCGGAGCAAGGCGAAACTATGGGCAAAGTTCCCAGAGTGATTCGTCCGCCAGAAGGGGAAGTCTACTCCGCCATTGAGTCTCCACGTGGAGAAATTGGCTGCTATATTATTTCCAGAGGGAAGCAAGAGCCTTTCCGTTTGAAATTCCGCAGACCTTCTTTTGTGAATCTGCAAATTTTGCCCAAGCTGCTGGTGGGTGAGACGATGACCAATCTGATTACGATTCTGGGCGGCATTGATATTGTCGTTGGGGAGGTGGATGCCTAATGGTCAATTTACTGGAAGAGAGTCTAACGTGGACGAACTTCTTCGTTTTCCTATTCTGGGGCGTGGTCATGCTGATGCTCGTTCTAGGCTTCGTTACGTATGCGATTTACTTTGAGCGCAAGGTGATTGGCTGGATGCAGATGCGGATCGGACCCAACCGAACGGGCCCCTTTGGGCTTTTGCAGAGTGTTGCGGACGTATTCAAGCTGTTGATCAAGGAAGATACGATTCCCAAGAAGGCGGAGCGCGAGCTCTTCATTCTGGCACCAATTATTACGTTTATCCCTTCGTTCACGATTATTGCTACGATTCCGTTCTCGGATCGGATGTTTAACGCGAATTTAAATGTCGGCTTGCTCTTTTACGTGGCCCTTACGGGAATTTCTACAATCGGTATTATCCTCGGAGGCTGGGCATCCAATAACAAATACGCGCTGCTAGGCGGTATGCGTTCTGCGGCCCAAATGATTAGCTACGAGGTTCCGCTGGTTATTTCCGTTATTGGCGTCATCATGATGACAGGCAGTCTAAATCTGCATACCATCGTTGATCATCAATCCGGCGGTTTCTGGCATTGGAATTTCATTCCTCAGATCTTAGGCTTTATCATCTTTGCGATTGCCGGTGTATCTGAGCTGAATCGTACGCCTTTTGATCTGCCGGAAGCGGAATCCGAGCTTGTTGCCGGTTATCACGTGGAATACAGCGGTTTCCGTTTTGCTTTCTTTATGCTATCGGAGTATGTCTATGTGTTCGTTATTGCTTCTTTGACAAGCTTAATTTTCCTAGGCGGCTGGCATGCGCCGTTCCCTTTCCTTGATTTCATTCCAGGGATTATCTGGTTCTTGCTGAAATTCTCCTTCATCGTGTTCTTCCTGTTCTGGCTGCGCGCGACGCTGCCACGGGTACGGGTTGACCAATTGATGGGGTTCGGCTGGAAAGTGCTGCTGCCATTAGCACTGGCTAATATGCTGATTACAGCGATCATTATGACCATTACCAAATAAATCTTTGGCTTGCGGAATCTAGTAGGCTTTCGAAGTCAGTTTTGCTAAAGCGAAACTCGAAGGAGGGAAATGAATGAAGGGCATAATGAAAGGTTTAGGCGTAACGTTCAAAAGTATGACGCAGAAAAAAATAACGTACGCATACCCTGACGTCCCGCTCAAAATGCCGGATCGCTTTCGCGGTATTCAATATTTTGATCCAGAGAAATGTATTGTGTGCAATCAATGTGCGCGCGTTTGCCCAACAGAATGTATTACTTTGACGGGGAAAGCGAACCCAGACCCTGAGAAGAAGGGGAAGGTTATTGATACGTATGACATCAACTTCGAAATTTGCATTTTGTGCGATCTGTGCACAGAGGTTTGTCCGACGGAAGCGATTGTCATGACGAACAATTTTGAGTTGAGCTCCTACAGTCGAGATGATTTGTTCAAAAACATGCAGTGGTTAAGTCAAAATACGCAAAATATTCGCCAGGAGAACAATTCGGCCATGCCAAAAGGGGGGGCCAAGAAAGATGTTTAACGGAATTGGGGATTTCTTATCCAGCGGTTCAAGTTGGGCGTTCTTCATCTTCGCATTGCTCGCTATTGGCGGGGCTATCTTCATGATTTCTTTTACCAAGGTTGTCCATATGGTCATTGCCGTCGCTCTTACGTTCATCAGCTTGGCAGGCTTGTATGTCATTCTTGAAGCTGAGTTTGTTGCCTTCGTACAGGTATTGATCTATGCCGGTGCGATCTCCATTCTGATGATTTTCGGTATTATGATGACGAAGCACAGGCAAGGGGAAGAAGAGGAGCCTAGACGTCCTTGGCAGGAAGGCTTAGCCATAGTAGGGGCGCTGGCGTTGTTCGGAGTCCTGTTTTATGCCATCCAAAAGACGACTTTCGTCTCTTCCGGCACGCTGGAAGCTGGCAAAGACAATACGTTGGAAATCGGGAAGCTGCTGTATAACGAGCATGTTATTCCATTCGAAATTATGTCCGTACTGCTCACGGTAGCCTTCATCGGTGCCATTGTAGTCGCGAAAAGAGAGGAGGATTAAGCTATGGGCACAATTATTACTCCCTACCTCACCTTGGCTGCAATCCTGTTCTGTATTGGTTTGTACGGAGCATTATCGAAGAAAAATGGGGTTATTGTTCTGCTCTCCATCGAGCTTATGCTCAATGCGGTGAATTTGAACTTGATCGCCTTCTCGAAGCTTGGTGACCACCCGGCATTAACGGGGCAGATTTTCTCGCTGTTCAACATTACGATTGCAGCTGCTGAGGCGGCTGTGGGCATTGCGATTCTAATTACGATTTATCGCAATAAAGGGACAGTCGATGTAACGGATTTGGATTCTATGAAGCGCTAGGAGGCTAACAAGGATATGGTATCGGACTATTCACAGTACGCCTGGCTCATTCCGTTGTTTCCGCTGCTTGCTTTTCTAGCGCTTACGGCTATGGGACGTCAATTGAAAGATCTTGGGATTTATATCAGCATTTTTGCGATGCTCGCTTCCTTTATCGTCGCTTTGCTGATTTTCGTTGAACGCATTGGCGGCAACGTGGAGGATTACACGTACAATAAGCTGCAGTGGCTGCAAGTCGGCGATTTCACGCTGAAAATGGGGTTTGAAGTCAACAATTTGAATGCCCTGATGCTCGTTATTGTTACACTTGTAGCGCTGCTCGTGAATATTTATTCCAAGGGTTATATGAAAGGCGACGAGCGGATTCACGTGTTTTTTGGCTACATCGCTTTGTTTTCCTTCTCCATGCTGGGTCTTGTTATTTCGGAAAATATGCTAGAGCTGTACTTCTTCTGGGAGCTTGTAGGGGTTTGTTCCTTCCTGCTCGTTGGATTTTGGTACTACAAGCCGGAGGCTAAGGCTGCTGCCAAAAAGGCATTCATCGTTACCCGCATCGGGGACGTTGGCCTATTCATCGGAATTCTGCTGCTGTTCTGGTACATGCCAGGGCATGCGCTCGATTTCACATCGATTCATAATGCGTTTACTTCGGGTAAAATTGACCCGGCCATCATTACATGGATTGCCATTATGATCTTCATCGGAGCGATGGGGAAATCAGGGCAATTCCCGCTGCATACATGGCTTCCTGACGCGATGGAAGGGCCGACGCCGATCAGTGCGCTGATCCATGCGGCTACAATGGTTGCAGCTGGGGTGTACCTCGTAGCGCGCACCTTTGATATTTTCCAAGCATCACCGGATGCTCTGATGGTTGTAGCTTATGTGGGCGGATTCACAGCCATCTTTGCGGCCACGATCGGGATTGCCCAGAATGATATCAAACGCATCTTGGCTTACTCCACGGTGAGTCAGCTTGGTTATATGATGATGGCGCTTGGGATTGGTGTTTCGTTCACCTCCGGCATGTTCCATCTGTTCACACACGCGTTCTTCAAAGCCCTGCTCTTCTTGGGCGCAGGCAGCGTGATTCACGCTGTACATACGCAGGATATTAATGAAATGGGCGGATTATCCCGCAAAATGAAGATTACGACATGGACGTTCGCTATCGGAACGTTGGCGCTATCAGGAATTTTCCCATTCGCCGGATTCTGGTCGAAGGATATGATTCTGACAGAAGCTTATGAGCACAATCAGCTTCTCTTCTGGGTGGGTGTCATTGCAGCCTTCTTCACAGCCTTCTACATGTCCCGTCTGTTCTTCCTTGTATTCTTGGGTTCCCCTAGAGGGAAAGCCAAGGTTGCCGACGAGCACGATGATCATGGACATGAGCCTCACGAATCTCCGGCGTCCATGACGACACCGCTGATTATTCTAGCTGTGCTTGCCGTTGTGGCAGGCTTTGTCAATACACCATTCAATGAATGGCTTGGACACTGGCTGACAGGACAGCAGCATGATGAAAAAGCGAACTGGATAGTTATTATTTTATCTACATTGGCAGGTTTGCTCGGTATTGGACTTGGGTACTTAATTTACCTCAAGCGGACGATTCCGCGCGATGTCGTTTCCAGCAGAATGCCATGGCTGTACACACTTCTCAATCGCAAATATTTTGTAGATGAAATATATGATGGAGTCATTGTTAAACCGCTTCGTGGTCTAGGATGGGTTCTTGAGCTGATTGATGTGTATGTCATTGACGGTATTGTGCGGTTGGTCGCCTTCGCTGTCGTCAGTCTGGGCCGCCTTGGTTCCCGTCTCCAAAATGGTCAACTGCAGACCTACGGTGTCATCATGATTCTGGGAATGCTGATCTTGGCTCTCGCCATTGCAGGAAGGAGGTTCATCCATGCTGGCTAGCCTACCCATTTTAAGCTTGATTGCCTTTTCTCCGCTGCTCGGTGTTCTGGTGCTGCTCTTCATTCGCGGCGACCGGGGTCGTTTGATTAAAACGATCGGTATTGTCACTACCTTGATCCCGTTGATCTTGGCGGCATGGCTGTACGTTGATTACAATTATCAAGGAGATCCGCTGCAGTACAAAGAACAGCTCAGCTGGATCAAAGTTCCGCTCAACCATGAGGGGTTAAGTGAGCAAATTACTTCCTATTTCTTCGAGTTCAAATATTCACTGGCGGTGGATGGGATCTCACTGCCGCTTATTTTTCTGACAGCTTTTGTCTCTTCCATGGCGGCACTGGCTTCGGTGTATATCAAAAAACGTTGGAAAACGTTCTATATTCTTTTCCTGCTGCTTGAGACAGGTATGTTCGGCGTGTTCATGTCACAAGATCTGTTCTTGTTCTTCCTTTTCTTCGAAGTGACGCTGGTGCCGATGTTCTTCTTGATCGGAATTTGGGGTTACATGAATCGGGAGCAGGCTGCGAATCGGTTTCTGCTGTACAACGGACTAGGTTCAGCGATTATGTTGATTGCGTTCCTCATTCTCGTCAGCACAGCCGGATTCAATCAAATGCCTACGCAGACAGAGGGCATCATTTACTACAGCGGTGATATTCACACCATCGCGAATAATTTGCTGCAGGACCCTGCCTCCTATGTGAATCAAGAGGGCACGCCATTCTTCCTGAGTCAGACCATGAAATGGACCGTCTTCATCATGCTGCTGGTGGCTTTCGGCATCAAGCTGCCGATCTTCCCTTTCCATACGTGGATGCTCAAAGTACATACGGAGGCTCCGCCTTCAATTGTTATGATTCACTCAGGGATTTTGCTGAAAATGGGGGCGTATGGCCTCATCCGGTTCGGGATTCTGTTCTTCCCGGCGGAAGCCAAGCAGATGGCCTGGTTGCTTGCGCTCCTAGGGGTCATCAACATCCTTTACGGCGCGATTCTCGCAATGGTCCAGAAGGACTTCAAGCTCGTCCTAGCGTACTCGAGTATCAGCCATATGGGCATTGTTCTGCTCGGACTCGCGGCCTTCAACATATCCGGCTTGCAGGGAGCCGTCTTCCAACTGATCTCCCACGGCCTGATATCGGCCTTGATGTTCTTGCTCGTCGGCAGTATCTACGAGCGCACGGAAACGACAGAGCTTAGTCGCTTGGGCGGTCTCGCCAGCAACATCCCTTTCATCAGCGGGATTCTGCTGATTGCGGGCATGGCCTCGCTCGGATTGCCGGGCTTATCCGGCTTCATCAGTGAATTCCTGGCGTTTCTCGGAATTTTCGAAACGCACCGCGTGTACGCCATCATCGGTACACTGGGCATCATTTTCACCGCGGTCTACGTGCTGCGCGGGGTGTTGAACATCACGTTCGGCCCGAAACAGCCGACCTTGCAGCTGCAAGGCATGCGCGACGCCCGGTTAATCGAGGCGGTGCCGATGATTGCCCTGGTAGCGTTCATCCTCTTGCTCGGGGTATATCCAAGCGTGCTGAGTCAGCCGCTCCAGCAAACGATAGGCAGCTTTGATCAACTGATCCAAAGCGTAGCCGGGAAGATAGGAGGTTAGACCAGTGGAACAGCTTCGACTTCATGCTAACGATTTAGTGCATCTGCTCCCTGAGCTTTCGCTGGTTGTCACCGCGATCATCCTGTCTCTCTTGGATTTAATTCTGCCGAATAGGATGAATCGCTCCATCATCGGATGGTTGACGCTGGTCGGTATCGCGGTTTCTGCGGTATTCGTTATTCTTCAGTTGAATCCGGCAGAACCCTTTTCACTGCTCAATCAGAGCTATCGTGTAGATGATTTCTCAAATCTGCTTAAATTATTTACGTTAACGGGCACTGGTCTTATCGTCTTGATGAGCCTGAGCTTCGTCAAAGAAGATGCGATCCCGCATGTCGGGGAATATTACTACTTCTACCTGCCTGCTGCGCTTGGTGCCATGATTATGTCATCCTCAGGTGACTTGATTACGTTGTATGTAGGGTTAGAACTGCTTAGCATCACCTCTTACTTGATGGTTGCTATGAAGAAGAAAGATGCGCAGTCCAACGAAGGGGCCTTTAAGTACTTGGTTATGGGGGGGATATCCTCCGCCATTATCCTGTATGGGATGTCCTTCTTATACGGAATGACGGGTTCCAGCAACTTAATGGAGATTGGCATTGCACTTCCATCCCTTGTGGCTTCTTATGAGCCGCTGCTTTATGTATCATTTTTCCTGCTGCTGGCTGGTTTTGGTTTCAAAATCGCAGCAGCGCCGTTCCACAGCTGGGCGCCGGATGTGTATCAAGGCGCTCCGACGCCGGTGTCAGCCTTCCTGGCTGTCGTCTCCAAGGCTGCCGGCTTTGCTATCCTTTTCCGAGTATTCTACGTATTGTTCGGATTTAGCAGCTTTGAAGGAACCAGCATCCAGTCCGATGTGTTCCTAGCCATTTCCGTAATGGCCGCCATCGCGATGGTGACCGGTAACTTCATTGCCCTGAAGCAAACAAACATGAAAAGATTGTTGGCTTACTCTGGGATCGCCAATGCCGGGTATTTGCTAGTTCCGATTGGAACATACTTCTCCGGTACGCATTACGCGAACTTTTCTGAATTTATTTTTTACCTGATCGCGTACTTGTTTATGAACATTGGTGCTTTCGCCGTGTTGATGATTATGGAGCAGGCAGAGGGACATACGGAAGCCAAGGGCTTTGGCGGGATGTATTACCGGGCTCCCTTAACCGCCGTTGCCATGGTTTTAATCATACTTTCCTTGGCGGGTATCCCTGTTTCGGGCGGATTCTTCGGAAAGCTCTATATCATCTTGGGAACGATGCAGACCAAGCAATATTGGCTCGGGTCTCTGATGATTCTGACCAGCGTAGTCTCTCTGTATTACTATTTCGGCATCGTGCGCCAAATGTTCATGCGCAGCGACTATGAGCCTGCTGAAGTCAAGGTTTCGGTCCCGCTCGGCATAACCGTATGGTTATGTGCGCTTGTTGGCTTGGCTTTGGGCTTTGTGCCGCATATCGTGCTGAAGGGTATTGAATCCATCTTCACATTGACGAAGGATTTTATAATTAAATAAGTGTTTGTCATATGGCCTTCCCCTAACAAGAAATAGGGGGAGGTTTTTTCGTTTACAGAACATCCATGATCTACATGAAAAATTATTTCCAAAAATCTGAACTTTTTGCGACGAAAAACCGTTATATGTATCGAGAAGGCGGGTAATGTGGTATAGATAGAGAAGGAAAAAACCATTAAGAGATAAAGGACCTGTGATGACATGAAATTAAAGCGGCACCTATGGTTCATTTTCCTAATGATGCTCACCTTGGAACTCACAGGGATGGCAATCAAAGTAGAGGCAGCCTACCCCCTATCGACGGATCCCATGAGGGTTAAACAAACCTATCTGGATATGATTCATATCGATCAAGCATGGGCTGCAGCAGGGGATAACCGAACACCGATTGTTGTCGCTGTCGTTGATACAGGTGTTGATCTTACACATCCTGATCTTGTAGGAAATTTGGTGGAAGGCGTGAATTTGCTTCAGCCCTCCAAGAAGCCATATGATGATAATGGACATGGAACGAACGTAGCTGGCATCATTGCGGCTTCATTCAATAACGATAAAGGGATTGCTGGCATTGCACCCAATGCGAAGATTATGCCAATAAAAGCGCTGGAAGCCGACGGCACGGGCGGCGAGGCGAAGCTGGGTGAAGGCATTAAATACGCGGTAGATCACGGAGCGAAGATTGTTGTTCTCTCCCTAGGGCTGAATAAATATTCGGACTACTTGGCAGGAGTCGTGCAGTATGCGGAGGATCACAATGTGCTATTGGTTGCCGCTGTCGGTAATGAAGGCACGAGTGTGAAATACCCGGCGGCGTATCCAACGGTTCTGGCTGTTGGAGGTGTCAATGCGAATAAGCAAGCAGATTCCCGTTCCAATTATGGGCCTGAGCTGGATCTGGTTGCGCCCTGGGATGTGTATACCACCGCGCTTGGAGGCGGTTATCAGTATCAAGACGGAAGCTCGATGTCAGCGCCACAGGTAGCTGGAGCGGCTGCCTTGGTCTGGGGGAAGTATCCCGGAATGAGCGCGTACCAAGTTCGTTCACAGTTGGAGCAGACAGCCGAGGACCTCGGTCCGGCGGGTTGGGACGAGAAGACAGGGTACGGCCTTTTGCAAGTGGACCTGGCACTGACACAGCCCTACAAAGAAAATCGCTTTGAGCCTAACAACACTAAGAATCTAGCTGCCAAGCTCTCAATAAATACGGCTGTTAAGGCTGTACTGTCCTCGGGACAGGATGAGGTTTGGTTCGCTCTTGATGCGGCTTATGACGGATTTATTGAAGTATCGCTTCATAATTCGGATAGCGCTGGGATCCGTGTGCGTTTTGACTCCGGAGAAACATTCATCTCGAATAGCAGTACGGATAAGAGTAAGCCTTTCCGAGTAGCTGTGACGAAGGGCCGCACCTATGTTCAGCTTCAGACTGTCGACCGTACCACCAAAACAGCGATTTATTACTCGCTCTTAACGGATTTTGTGATTTACAAGGATCCCTTTGAGGATAATGATAAACAGTACAAAGCTTTTGCTTTGCCCGAACGCAGCCAAACGATTCGCGGCACTTTTGATAAAAAAGATGATCTCGATTGGTTCGTGATTAATCTGGAGCATTCGGGTACGATGCGCGTTAAGTTGTCTGTCGATACCGGACGGATTGATCCCATGCTGCTCATTCAGAAGGAAGGCGAGAAATCGATTACGATTGATCAGGGTGGAGATGGGGCCACCGAGATCAGCCCACTAATGGATGTGTTTCCCGGGCAGTATTATATTCGTGTCAGCAATGTGAAAGACTATTCTAGACCGATTACAGGAGAATACACGTTAGATATTGAATATACACCTAAGCTAATTGATCCGAATGAGCCGAATGATAAATCGTATCAAGCCACATTTGCCGCAATGAATTCGGTCTATGAAGGTTTGATTCACTCGAATGATGACGTCGATTGGTTCGAATTCCGCATGACGAAAGACGGTTTAGCCCAAATACGGTTAACGAACATTCCGACATCGCGTATCATGTACGCCAGGTTGTACGACAGTTCCTTGAAGGAACAAGGCTTCTACCGGAATGAGTCAGGTTCTGATCAATTGTTCATCGAGAAGACGCTTAATGCGGGGACTTATTATATTAAGCTTCAAGCAAACCAATGGTTTATGAGTCAAATGTATCGGTTAAAGATAAATAGCTATGCACTCATAAGCGGCTTTGCCGATATCGAGGGGCACTGGGCGCAGGCGGCAATCAGCCAGCTAGCCGAACAAGGTGTCATTAGCGGCTATGGAAACTACCGATTTGCTCCAAATCAGCCGATTACTCGCGCGGAGGCGGCGACCGTAATAACACGTGCTTTGAAGCTGACTAAGCGGAAGGAAGTAAGCTTCGGTGATATGAATAGTTCGCACTGGGCTTATGACTATGTAGCTAAGGCTGTTCAAGCAGGGATTGTAACAGGTTACCCGAATGGCACCTTTGGACCAGACCGTACCCTTACACGTATGGAAATGACACAGATGTTGGCCAGCAGCATGAATATGACAGGGAAGAAGCGGGGCAATTCGCCTTTTACCGATGTGGATGATTCCTACTGGGGAATTGGCATTCTGAAGCAAATGTCGGCTGATGGATGGGTGGCTGGCTACGCAGATGGTACCTTCCATCCCGATGAGCAAGCCACCCGCGCTGAATTCGTTACCCTGCTTGCCAAAGTAGTAAATCGATAATTTAGACAAAGGAGAGGCCTATGGGAGAAACAGATAAATGGAATGAAGCGGCCAAGTATGCTTCAATGATGAATATGGTCGACATTGTTGTCTATATTCTGTGTATAGGTTTAGCTTGGTGGGCACTGCAGGCATTCCGTTTCGATGTCCTGCTCAAAAGGCCGAAGGCCGCTCAAGCGATTATGCTTCAAATCCTGCTTTCCATTGGACTTGGGCATCTTGTTGCCAGTTTTTTCATTCAATATTTGGGTTTATCCATGGGCTTCGGGAAGATGTTTTAATTAGATTTTTCGAATAATGCGTTAATTAGTTGTCAACAATGGTAATAGAACGGATCGAAAACCGGGATCCTATTCGAACTCTATGTAGGTGCTTGCGAATACCAAAAGAACACAGTTGTAACAGTATGGGTTGAAATGATAAACTTAGGAAATGTGCAAAACCTTGTAATTTAAAATAAGTGCGCGGAGGGACCATGATGAGCAAAATTATCGTCCGCGGTGGCCGAAAGCTAGCTGGCAATGTGAAAATCAACGGAGCAAAGAATGCGGTTCTGCCGATTATTGCGGCTTCCATTCTGGGGTCGGAAGGTGAAAGCGTCATCCATGATGCGCCTCCCCTTGACGATGTACTAGTCATTAATAAAGTCTTACAGAGTTTAGGCATTGAAGTGGAATACAACCGTCAGGTTATTCGTGTTCGCGCTCAGAACATTAACACATGTGAAGCCTCTTATGATCTGGTTCGTAAAATGAGAGCTTCCTTCCTCGTGATGGGCCCTTTGCTAGCCAGACTGGGTCAAGCGAGAATTTCGCTGCCAGGCGGCTGTGCGATCGGCACAAGGCCGATTGATCAGCATCTCAAAGGCTTCGAAGCGATGGGTGCCGATATTGAATTAGGTCAGGGATACATCGAAGCCAAGGTAAAAGGACGCCTCAAGGGCGCCAAAATTTACTTGGATGTGGCCAGTGTTGGAGCAACGGAGAATATCATGATGGCAGCTACGCTTGCTGAAGGCACAACCATCATTGAAAATGCAGCCAAAGAGCCCGAAATTGTTGATTTGGCCAACTATTTGAATGCTATGGGTGCTACCATTCGTGGTGCAGGTACGGGTGTTATTCGTATAGAAGGCGTAGAAAAGCTATGTGGAGTCGTACATACGGTTATTCCAGATCGGGTAGAAGCGGGTACATATATGATCGCCGCAGCGATTACGGGCAGCGAGCTGTACATGGAGGGCGCAATTGGCGATCATCTCCGACCGGTTATTTCTAAAATGCAAGAAATGGGCGTTGTCATCGAAGAAGATGAAAACGGTATTCGCGTTCGCGCTTCGGGACCACTCCGTGCCGTTGACGTGAAGACGCTGCCGTATCCCGGCTTTCCTACGGATATGCAGTCGCAGATGATGGCGCTGCTTATGGTGGCCGACGGCACGAGTCTTGTAACCGAGACCGTGTTCGAGAACCGGTTCATGCACGTGGAGGAATTCGCGAACATGAATGCTCATATCAAGGTCGATGGCCGTACGGCTATCGTAAGCGGCAACGCTAAGCTGCAGGGCGCGAAAGTATGCGCAACCGACCTGCGTGCAGGGGCAGCGCTTATTCTGGCAGCGCTGGCTGCTGAAGGTGAAACGGAGATTACAGGCGTTCACCATATTGACCGCGGGTACGTGGACATCACGGACGTTCTTCGTGAGCTTGGTGCTGATATTCATAGATCGGTGCCGCAAGAAGTCGAACAGGAAGCGGCGGATCTAGGTTTCTTCAACATTCAGCCGACGCTGGCTTAAATAAAGAGGGGCTGTCCTTTAAGTAGATGAACCTACTTGAGGGACAGCTTTTTTTATTTGGGTTTCGGAGAGGCACAATCGTACCTATTCTAAATTTACTTCGCGATTGCTGGCAGTTCAGATTTGTACAAGGTAACCTGACGTAAACTGGCCGCTCCGCGTACGATCTCTTTCATACGTATACATGTAGCATCTGGATCTATGCAGCTATTACAGGTTCTGATAATCTCTTGATGAGCCTTCTACTTTCTCTGAGCTCTAGCTCCAGTTGCTTTCTCTAAACCTGCAATTATGCATCTTTTTTGCTCTTGGAATAGCCTCAACTATTAAATTCCTGCGTTTGTGCAGGCTTTTGAGGCCTTTTCTGGATGAGAGGCTTAAAAAGATAAAAATGCCTGCACAATTGCAGGCATTTCCACTTTTTAACCGAATTCGCCCGGGAATTCCTGTATTTTCGCAGGTTTATACAATCGGGTGAACGGATCTGAACTGGAAGCCCCTTCATCCTGCGTGGAGACTATCAAGGTAATCCATCTCATCATCTATCGACCCTTACACTCTATATTTGGCTTATGGAACAACCTCTTTTTTGTATTTGGAAGATTAACATAGGCCCTTGCCCCCTCCCTACATCTACGGCTCTACTTTGTTCTATTCTAGCAAATCCTCTCATAAGCTAAGTCATACCAAAATACCTGCTAGTAAACGCGCTTATGGAGGCTGTTCAGACCTATGTTCAAGAAAAAACGCGTGCTTAACCACAGGGTCATCCTCTGGATGGCTGTTTGCTTGTCTTCGATGTTATGCGTCACTATGTTTGTGCCCATGCTGCTAGTCAAGAAGATTCCTAATGGCGACGCGGCGGCCCCTGTACAAGTAGCGACGGATGGATCGCTGCAGGAGACGATTACCGCGCAAGGCTTAATGATTCCCGTGTATTTAACGAAGAAGGCGATGGTTGAGACCGTTCCGCTGGAGCAGTACGTGAAAGGTGTTCTCGCGGCGGAGATGCCAGTTGAGTTCGAGCTGGAGGCTCTTAAGGCGCAGGCCATGGCAGCCAGGACGTATGTTGTGCGTAGAGTCATAGAAAAGGATTACAGCAATATGCCGGTGAATGACGCCCTTGTGACGGATACTACCGCGCATCAAGCCTATCTTACAGAGCAAGAGTTGAAAGAGAAATGGAACAAAAGTTCGTATGAGGCGAATATGGCCAAGATTGATAGAGCTGTGAATGAAACCAAAGATATGATTCTTACTTATGAGCATAAGCCTATCAATGCCACTTTTTTTTCGACAAGCAATGGGTATACAGAGAATTCGGAGGACTACTGGCCTTTTATGAGTCCCTATTTGCGCAGTGTGCCTAGCCCTTGGGATGTGTCGTTATCTTCGCGCTATCAAGAAACGGTTGAAATCACCTACAAAGATATGCTTCACAAACTCGGGGTTACGAGTATTGCTACGACAGGCACGAATGCCAAGGCAATGAAAGTGCTAGAATGGTCTGCCGGTCATCGGATTAAGAAAATGACGATTGGTGGCAAAACATTCTCCGGACGTGAAGTAAGAGAGAAGCTGGGTCTAGCATCCTCGCAATTCGATTGGAAATGGTCCGGCTCCAAAGTCGCGATTACGACCTATGGATTCGGTCATGGCGTTGGTCTGAGTCAATGGGGAGCCAATGGTATGGCGAAGGAAGGCAAAACGGCCGAGCAAATCGTAACCTACTATTACACCGGCATCTCTATTGAAAAAGCGGCTCCTTTTATCCAAAAATCTTAATCTGATCTTGTCTCTATAAAAATATCTTTCTTCAAGTATAAAACCTTTAAAAGTGTCAAGAATGGTTGATGAGGTGATAACCATGAGTGATCAAAACAAAGGTTTTCAAAAAGAAGAAGCTCCTAAAACTGTTCAAGGAGCACAAGGTAGTCCATCTGCATGGAAGAGGTTGCTTGCTAAGAAGTGGGTATTCCCAGCAACGTATGTGGCGGCAGCAGCAATTATCTTAACCTTAATGTGGGTGTACCAGGACATCGGGACCAAGTCAGTCAGCCAAGATCTGGGCATTAAGGTTAGCAGTACAGACAAATCGACGAACGCACCGGATGGGGCCGTTGCCGTTAATGCGCAGCCTGAGACCATCCAGTGGCCTGTCAAAGACAGATCGCTTGTCGAAGTTTCAATTCCGTTCTACGACACCAATGCAACCAATGATGTGAAGCAGGCGGCTATGATTCAATATAACGATCAACTGACGCCGCACTCCGCGATTGACTTGAAAGCTAAAGATGGCGCGGCATTTGATGTCTTGGCTGCTTTGAGCGGCAAAGTAACAGCCGTCGAGCAGAATCCGGTGGTTGGCAGCCTCGTTGAGATTACCCACAGCAACGGTCTGATCAGCGTGTACCAAAGTTTATCTGACGTGAAGGTGGTCAAAGGCGCTGAAGTGAAGAAAGGCGACGTTCTCGCCAAGGCAGGCCGCAATGAGTTCGAGAAAGAGGATGGCGTGCATTTGCACTTCGAAGTACGTCAAGCCAGTGACAATGCAGCGGTTAATCCCGAGACGCTCTTGAACGCGAAACAGTAATTGCTGGCATCCAAACAGCTACATAGATAGGGGCAGCGGGTACATCCTGCTGCTTTTTTGCATTGATTTTGAAAATAAATATGGGAATTGGGCTTGTCAGGCTTGGTTACGTAGAATATCTAGTCATGCCCCTCATATACTTTACCAAACTATCTCGAGTAGGGAGGCGAGGGGAGTGCACGATTACATCAAAGAGCGAACCATTAAGATTGGTACCTGTATCGTCGAGACCAAGAATACGGTTCGCACCATTGCTAAGGAATTCGGCGTTTCCAAAAGCACGGTGCATAAGGATTTAACGGAAAGATTGCCGGAAATCAACCCGGACCTGGCCAATCAGGTGAAGCACATTTTGGAGTATCATAAATCCATCAGGCACCTAAGAGGAGGAGAAGCGACGAAAATTAAGTATCGCAAGACACGAAATCCGAAGCTTTCCGATAACTTGGTCACAGTTAAATCCTAAAGAACCGCTTCATCCCGGCCGCTTCCTGAAACTGGACATGTCGAAATTTCACGGAAAAAGAGGAATTAATGCAATTGCAACGAATTTAGCTTATAATTAGAAATATCTATAAAGAGCGCCGATTCTTCACGGGATGGACGGTAGATTTAGGGAGGATTAACTTGAAATGTTAAGCAAGGATATTGGAATAGATCTCGGCACGGCAAATGTGCTTATTCATGTGAAAGGACGCGGCGTCGTGCTCGATGAGCCTTCCGTAGTTGCCATTGAAAGCGATACGAAACGCGTACTTGCTGTAGGAGAAGAAGCTTTCCGCATGGTAGGTAGAACTCCCGGCAACATTATTGCGATTCGCCCATTAAAAGATGGCGTTATTGCGGACTTTGATATTACGGAAATGATGTTGAAGCATTTTATTGCCAAAGTAGGGGGCAAGAACTGGTATTCGCATCCTAGAATTCTGATCTGCGCCCCTACCAACATCACCTCGGTCGAGCAGAAGGCGATCCGCGAAGCGGCTGAGCGCAGCGGTGCCCGAGAAGTATTCATGGAAGAAGAACCTAAGGCAGCGGCTATCGGTGCCGGCATGGACATCTTCCAGCCTAGCGGCAACATGGTTGTAGATATTGGCGGAGGGACGACGGATGTTGCTGTATTATCCATGGGCGACATCGTCACCTCCTCCTCCATCAAGATCGCTGGCGACAAGTTCGATATCGCGATTACGAAGTATATCAAAAATAAGTACAAGCTGCTCATTGGTGAACGGACAAGCGAAGACATCAAGCTGAAAATCGGAACGGTATATCCACATGGCAGAGATCAAGAGATGGATATTCGCGGTAGAGATATGGTATCCGGCTTGCCACTTACGATTACGATCCATTCCAGTGAAGTACAAGAAGCTCTGTGGGATCCGGTTTCCTCCATTGTTACAGCAGCGAAGAGTGTATTGGAGCGAACACCTCCCGAGCTTTCGGCAGATATTATCGACCGTGGCGTCATTCTGACAGGCGGCGGAGCATTATTGCACGGGCTAGATCAATTATTGGCAGACGAGCTGAAGGTTCCTGTCTTAATCGCGGAAGATCCGATGTCTTGCGTTGTTAAAGGAACAGGCATCATGCTTGACAATCTAGATAAAGTATCCAAACGCAAATTCAACTAAGCCAGCTAGGCAACAAACTACCCAAGAGGTGAAATATGTTAAGAGGACTATATACCGCGGCGGCCGGCATGATCTCCGAGCAGCGCAGGCATGATACGATTACGAATAATATTGCGAATATCAATTCGCCGGGCTTTAAGCAAGGGAATTCATTGTCACGTTCGTTCCCGGAGATGCTCATTTCGACCATTCGCGGTGGACAAGGCGCTTCGACAGCTCCGCTTGGGAGAATGAGCTTAGGAGTATTTGCGGAAGAAAACATTTCTATTCATACACAAGGGGATTTGCAAGAAACACAAAATCCCTTCGATTTCGCTCTAGTCTCGAACATTCAATTGCCAGGCATGACCTTTGATGCGACAGGCAAATTTGTAAGTCCGGACGGAACGCGTACGTTTCAGCCGCAAGCTCTCTTTACGGTGCTGAACGGGAATGGCGAGCAGCGGTACTCTTTGAATGGCAAATTCACGGTGGATACGACAGGTCAGCTTGTGAACGCGAACGGCAATCAAGTCGTGGGCCGAGATGGACAACCTCTCCTCCTCACGGATGGAGCGGGTCAACCGATTCATGCCTTCAAAGTGACGGACAAGGGTGAATTCCTTGACTCGAATGGTCTTCCGCTTCTGAATGCGGCAGGACAACCTATCGGATTAATGCTTTCGCGCGCGGAGAACCCGAATCTTCTGCTGCGTGAAGGGAATGGGATGCTGCGGATTAATCCAGGTGATGAAGCGACGGTCACACAGGTTGCTGCAGGCGATCAAGTTGAGGTTCGTCAAGGGTTCATTGAGCGTTCTAACGTAGATTCTGCTCAATCGATGGTCGATATGATGTCTGCGGCTCGTGCTTATGAAGCCAACCAGAAGGTCATTCAGTCTTATGATAAAAGTATGGACAAAGCAGCAAATGAAGTAGGGCGCGTTTAATCTAGCTTGCGAAGGAGCCAGCCATGAACAATTCCATGATTAACTCATCGGTATCCATGCACAGCTTACAGCAAAAGCTGGATATTCTCTCTAATAACATAGCAAATGTGAATACGAACGGTTTTAAGAAGAAGGAAGCTTCTTTTGAGGACGTTCTAACGAACGTGAAGGCACAACCGGAAGGATTCCGTCAGCAAGGGCGCTTCTCTCCGCTAGGTTTCAACCAAGGCTGGGGTTCTAAGCTGGTGCAAATTCATACGAATTTAGCACAGGGGCCTATTCAACCTACAGGGAACCCAACCGATTTTGCGATCCAAGGAGATGGATTGTTCGAAGTATCGGTCAGCACAATCGACGCTAATGGTAATCCTGCGTTCCAGCCATCTTGGACGCGTAATGGGGCGTTTAGTTTAACACCTGATACAACGGGCGGTACAGTGCTTTCGACCAAAGAAGGTCACTTCGTAACAGGAATCGATGGCAACCCAATTCATGTACCAACTGGTTTCAGACCGGTGGTTGAATCCAATGGTACGGTTAACGGCTATAACGAGCAGGATGCCACTGCTGCGCCTATTCGAATAGGTCAGATCAAGCTGGTTCGGGTTGTACGTCCACAGCTTCTCCAAGATATCGGGAATAACCTGTATGCACTGCCTAATGGGATTACGGCTGCAGAGAAAGCTAATATTTTGCAAGATCTGAATGGCGGTCTTGACACATCGAATAATCGCGTAACCCTTATGCAAGGGTTTCTGGAGCAATCCAACGTGACGCTAGCCGATGAAATGACCGATCTGGTTATCGTACAGAGAGCACTGCAACTCAATTCCCGTGCTATCACATCTTCGGATCAGATGATGAATATGGCTAATAACTTGCGCGCCTGATCGTAGAAAGGGAGGGATAGGGCTCGATGTCGGACAAGCCAACTCCAAAGCAAAAGAAAGCAAGGCCGAAATGGCTGACTATACTATGGATTATTTTCAAGATCATTCGTATCCCCGTACTCTGCGTACTGGCCGTCTATATTGGTCTTTGGGTAGGTTATACCAAGCTTGGTCATCAGCCGGCTGGGGAAATCTTTCATATGAGTACCTGGCGTCATTTATACGATCTGGTCTTTGCGAATTAACTCGGACTCCCTCACTGGGAGTTTTATTTTTGTCTGAGCAGCGGTATAATGAATGAAGGTCCATGAACAGATACCAGATATTAGGTGCAGGAGGGGTACTTTGAATATACCGAACATGCTCACCCTTAGCAGGTTTGTTCTAATTCCTGTTTATCTAGCGACTTTTCTTAGTGGGCATATCCAAATTGCTTTCTTGATCTTGCTGGCAGCTGGGCTTACGGATATTCTTGACGGTTATATTGCGAGGACACGAGGATTGATTACTCCCGTTGGGGTTATGCTTGATCCATTAGCGGATAAGTGTATGATGATTGCTGTTATTTTATCCTTGTTGATTACTCACATGATCCCTTGGCAAGCCGCAGCCGCAATGTTCATTCGGGATGCAGGCATGATCATAGGCTCGGCCTTCTTTCACTTTAGGGGCAAATTAACGGTTCCCGCGAATGTGATGGGGAAGTTGACAACGGTCTTATATTATCTCGCCATTCTCTTTATCGTGTTTAAGTTAACCTTTGCTGTGACCTATCTGTGGTTCGTGATTAGCGTTTCTTTTGTAACGTCCTTTATTTATATATTCCAATTCCTATTATTGAATCGAGCTGCCAAGTCTAAATAATCGTACATATTAACGTAAAAAGAGCTTATGCCAAGGACTGTGCACAACCCATTAGACATAAGCTCCTCTATATGAACCTTCATTTCTGCAGTTAATGAAGGGACAACCCTATTGTAAGTGATTCCCTTGTATTTTATACAAGCTATTCTGAAAGGAGCTCTACTTGTTATGTTAGATATTAATCAGATTCAAGAGATTATTCCACACCGTGCGCCATTCCTGTTGGTGGATCGTATTTTGGAGGTTGAAGAAGGCGTTAGAGCGGTTGGGATTAAGAATGTAACAATCAATGAACCGTTCTTCGCAGGGCATTTCCCCGGCTATCCAGTTATGCCTGGCGTGCTTATCGTGGAAGCTCTCGCGCAGGTTGGTGCTGTAGCTGTTCTATCGATGCCGGAGTATAAAGGGAAAATCGGTCTATTCGCTGGTGCGGACGGGATCCGTTGGCGGCAACAAGTCGTGCCTGGTGATACCCTTACGTTAGAAATGACCATTACACGGGTAAAAGGAACTATCGTCAAAGGCAACGCAGTAGCCAAGGTAGGTGACAAAGTGGTAGTCGAAGGCGAACTTATGTTTGCCCTTGCTAATAAATAACCCATAGATAAAAAGGAGATGAACCTGACTACTATGACGCGTGTACAAACAGAGTATCAATTATGGTTAGAGGATCCAGCGGTGGATGCCGAAACGAAGAAAGAACTGCAAGCCATTCGGGACGATGAGAAAGAAATTGAGGATCGATTCTACAAAGATCTCGAATTTGGCACTGGCGGGCTTCGCGGTGTGATTGGTGCTGGAACGAATCGAATCAACGTATATACCGTTGGACGCGCAAGCCAAGGCTTGGCACAGTATGTGAATGGAACGGGCGCAGCAAGTCCCTCCATTGTCCTGGCTTATGATTCCCGTCATATGTCGCCGGAGTTCGCTTTGGAAGCGGCCCTCGTTTTCGCGGGGAATGGCATCAAGGCTTATCTTTTCCAGACGCTGCACGCCACACCACAGCTTTCTTTTGCCGTGAGATATTTAGGGGCCAATGCAGGCGTAGTCGTAACAGCGAGTCACAATCCACCTGAATATAATGGTTACAAAGTATATGGCGCAGACGGCGGCCAACTCGTGCCTCAGTATGCGGAGCAAGTTATCGCAGAAGTTCAAAGCATTGATTCCTTCAGTAAAGTAAAGAAGCTGAGCCAGCAAGAAGCAGAAGCTCAAGGGCTGCTAGCTTGGTTAGGCGAGGATGTAGATCAGGCTTACATCGAAGCGGTCACGGCAATCAGCCAGAATCCGGAAGTCATTAAAGAGATTAGTGATGATTTCCGCATTATCTTTACTCCGCTGCATGGCGCGGGGAATGTGCCGGTTCGCGAGGTGCTGAAAGCAGTCGGTTTCGGACAAGTGCGTGTTGTTGCGGAGCAGGAGCAGCCGGATGCTCAATTCTCGACCGTGAAGTCTCCGAACCCGGAGGAGCGGGAAGCTTTCACACTGGCAATTGCGCAAGCGAAGGAATGGAATGCTGACATTATCATCGGTACGGATCCCGACGCAGATCGCATGGGCGCGGTCGTGAAGGATCCGAACGGGGAGTATGTTGTATTAAGCGGCAATCAGTCTGGAGCCATCATGGTGAATTATTTATTGTCCAGCCTGAAGGAACGTGGAACATTGCCGACAAACGGCGTTGTGGTCAAAACGATCGTGACGAGTGAAATGGGCGCAGTCATCGCCAATCATTACGGAATTCCTACCTTGAATACGTTAACCGGCTTCAAATATATCGGAGAAAAGATGTCCCAGTTCGAGCAAAGTGGCGAACATACCTTCGTATTCGGTTACGAAGAAAGCTACGGCTATTTGGCTGGCGACTACGCCCGAGATAAAGATGCTGTTATTGCAGCGATGCTTATTGCAGAAGCTGCAGCGTATTACAAAAAGCAAGGCAAGACCTTATATGAAGTCCTGCAAGAGCTATACGAATCCTTTGGTTACTTTTTGGAAAAACTGGAGTCAAGGACGCTTAAAGGCAAGGATGGCGTGGAACAAATCGGACGCATGGTGGATGCATGGAGAACGAATCCGCCGACCGAAATCGGGGGTACCCGTGTAACTGCGTTAGAAGATTACGTCAAAGGCGTGGATGGGCTTCCGATCGAGAACGTACTGAAGTTCAAGCTGGAGGATGGTTCCTGGTTCTGCCTGCGTCCGTCAGGCACGGAGCCCAAGATTAAATTTTATTTTGCGGTAAAAGGATCAACAGGTCCGGCAGCCGCAGAGCAGCTGGATGGCATCATTCAATATGTACTTAGCCGTGTAGACGGATAATGGAATAGGATCAATTGAACCTCTTCAGAACCTAAGTCAGGGATAGGTCGTCTAATGAATAAATGGAAACAAAATCCGTATTCATTTGGCCTATTTCCCAAGCTTGGGAACTGGAGAGGTTTTCGAATGTATAAGGAACTATCCAAGTAAATGCTCTAAGGAGTGGACGATTAGTGAATTGGTATAAAACATGGAACAACCCGCTCAAAAATGTATTGTGGTGGCTCGTCATTATTGGCATGCTCGGCTCGCTGCCGCTTGCCTTCACACGTCACCAAACGGAAACATCGGCGAATAAAGTCGAATTTGTTTTCGATTACCGCGATCTGTTGGATGTCTCTGATATTCAAACAAACCCGCAGACCTTTGTTGCCGAGCATTTGAAGAAGATGAAGGCAGCAGGCATTCAATCTATGGCTGTCTACGAAAGCACCTTGGCGGAACTCAGAGAGAGCCGTCGCATTGAGATGTACAATTCTCGGGATGCCGCCGCGTTAACGCAAACATTTGGCAACCCGAATGAGAACTTCACGTATGTGTTGTTCCCAGATAGCGCTACCCAGCAAAAGCTGGAGCCTTTAATTCAGAAAACCTTCGGTGATCTGCAGGTAGGGGTTAAGCCTTGGAGTTTCAGGAATAAAAATGGGCTTATCATTCAAATGAGTTCGGACGATGCTTCGATTAAGACGATGGATCCGGATCCCATTACGCTGCAAGCACTGAAGGACCAAGGCTTTCAAATCGTTGTTCGTTTATCCAATCGCAGAGCGTTTGTTACGAATGACATGGATCGTCTCCTGAAGCAATTGTATGATTTGGGCGTGAAACGAATTCTTGTGGACGGCAATGAAGTGCCGGGGTATACCGAAGAAAATACGGAAGTTAACCTTAATAAAATGGCCGATCTTCTTCATAAATATGATATTGGTCTTGCCGCTATTGAAATGCTGAAGGAACCGCAAAAAGGGTTCAGTACGCTTGCCAAGCAAACGAATTATAATGTCGTTCGCTTGCATTCTTTTACGGAGAAAGACAGTGAGAAATTGATGGAACCGCTCAAAAAAGCGGAATTGGAAGATCGGATTCAAGGGGTTGCGGATCGTTTTGTTCTTGCGGTCAAAGATCGCAACATCCGTATGGTGTTCTTGAATGCGAAGCCTTTGAAAAGTTTGGATAAAGGCAAGCTGGTAGATCCGCTAGCTGCTTTTTATGAAAGCTTGCAAGGGAAAGATGGAGCAATTCCTCGTATTGAGAAAGCAGGCTTTACACTGGGAACAGCGGAAGCATTCACAGTAGAGTCAAATGGATGGCAGAAGATAGCGCGAGTGTTTATCCTGGTAGGCGGGGTTAGTTTGATTGTGTTGACGGCTTCCTTCTTCATTCCGGAGTCTGTCTTGTTCCTATTCGTGATTGGCCTGCTAGGCGCTATTGCGCTGCATACTCTGTCCGCGAACCTTTACGCACAAGCCCTTGCTCTTGCGACTGCTATATGTGCGCCAAGTGTTGCCATGATGCTCGTTATTCGGGCTATTCAATCGGGAGCTGCGGCCAAGTGGAAGTCTGGATTAGCCTTTGGCTTATGGCAGCTGCTCAAAACCTCATTGATTTCTCTTATAGGCGTGGTGTTTGAGGTTGCTCTGCTGAATCACATTAGCTACTCGCTGGTTATACAGCAGTTCCGCGGCGTCAGCGCTCTGCATTTATTGCCTATTGCGATTGTCGCACTGTATTTGTTGTTCTTTAGCGAGAATAATACCTATAAGGAGAAACAAGCGAAGGTTCGCAAGATATTCTCTTCCTATATCAGCGTTCTGTGGATTGTGGTAGCTGGCATTGTTTTGGCGGCTGGTTATTACTACTTGTCCCGTACGGGGAACGAGGGACAAGCCTCCTCGATAGAGAAGCTGTTCCGGTCTTTCTTAGAGAATACGTTGGGTGTGAGACCTAGGACGAAAGAGTTCTTGTTTGCTCATCCACTATTCTTGCTAGGCGCCTATCTATCCGTTCGTTATCGCAATGCGATGTATGTTCTGTTCATAGGTGTTATGGGACAATTATCTATTGTGGATACGTTCGCTCATCTTCATACGCCGCTGCATATCTCTTTAATCCGTATTACTTATGGGCTAGTCTTCGGTGCGTTGATTGGAATTGTCTTCATTATTGCTTGGGAAATTATCACGAGGAGTTGGAAGCGATGGGTTCCTCAGTGGTCAAAATAGCGCTATCCGGCTACTATGGCTTCGATAATAGCGGAGATGAGGCTGTACTGCAGTCAATTTTGTTTGCCCTTCAGGAGCAAAGCAAAGAACAGGGCATTCAAATTGAGCCGATTGTCCTTTCCGCTAATCCGGAGAAAACAGCGGCCATGTACGGCGTTAAAGCGTACCATCGCATGAAACCGGGGGGACTGCTCCGCGCACTGCGTGAAGCGGATGGCTTGATCAGCGGAGGCGGCAGCTTGCTGCAGGATGCAACCAGTTCGAAGACAATCCCGTATTATTTGGCTGTTCTGAAGCTTGCGCAGTGGCTTGGCAAACCTACGTTTATTTATTCGCAAGGCATCGGCCCTGTGGGCCGTCCGATGTTCTTTGGCTGGATCCGCAGCGTATTCCAGCGCTGCGCGTATGTGTCGGTCCGCGACACGGAGTCCGCGGACTTGCTGGGCCGGATGCGCCTCCCGCGGGAGCGCATCACCGTCGTGCCAGACCCCGTTATGGGTCTGCCGCTGCCAGCTAACGGCGCAACGTCTGGCGCGCCGTCTGTTGAGCGGACGGTCGGCGTGTCCGTCCGCTTCTGGAACGAGGACCGCTCGGAGCTGGAAGCTCTCTCGCGGTCCCTGGCACTACTGCTTGCCGCGAATCCCGATGTGCGGCTGCGGTTCTTGCCCTTCCACCTCCCTTCGGATGAGGTGGCGTCGCAGTTCGTGATCGACCGCTTAGGCGATTACGGGGCGCGGGTGGAGATGGCGCGAGGCGTCGTCCATCCGCAGGACATGCTGGCGCAGGTCGCGGCGTGCGACCTGCTGATCGGGATGAGGCTGCATTCTTTGATTTATGCAGCCTCGCAGTATGTGCCTATGGTAGGCATTTCGTACGATCCGAAGATCGACCAGTTCCTCCATAGGCTTGGCATGAAAGCCGCCGCATCGACAGCCAGCTTCGATGCGGATGCCTTCGCCGAGGAGGCGCAGCGCCTCCTCGTGGATCGCGAGCAGTGGGCGGCTTCCAGCCGCGCCGCCATTGAAGAGCTGAAAGCGCAGGCTCAGCTTCCTGCGAAGCGCATTGTTTCATTTTACAAACAAAAGTTTAACAAATAAGCAACTAAATTTCGAAACTCAACGTCACATAAAGGAAGAGATATGCCATGAGTTCAACATCAACAACGATCCCTCCGGAGTCAGCCGCCGCGAGTGCGATCCCCAAAGTTCGTATCTACGGTGTGCCAGTCTCCAAAATGGGTATGGACCAAACCGTTGCCTACCTTACGAAGGCTATAGAGCAAAGGCAGCCTCATCAAGTGATTACGGCTAATCCGATTATGGTTATGGCCGCGCAGGATGATCCTGCGTACCTAAGCATGATGCAGCGTGCGGAACTGATCGTTCCAGACGGAACGGGCGTCGTGTGGGCCTCCGGATACGTGGGGCAGCCTGTTGCGGAGCGAGTTCCTGGCTATGACCTGCTTCATAGGCTGATGAAGGCCGGGGAGCCGCTAGGCTGGAAAGTCTACTTGCTTGGGGCTTCCAATGAAGTCATCCAGGCGGCAGCAGATAAGCTTCGTGCCAGCTATCCAGGAATCCAGCTTGTTGGTGTGCGAGACGGTTATTTCAGCGATGCACAGGATGCCGAGGTTATTCAAGATATCATCGATGCGGCGCCGGATCTGCTTTTCATAGGAAGATCAGCGGCTAATCAAGAGCCATGGATTGGCAAATATAAACACCAAATCGGAGTACCCGTTATGATGGGGGTCGGGGGAAGTTTTGATGTGCTTTCGGGCAAGCTAAAACGAGCGCCGGTACTTTTTCAAAAGCTGCGCCTAGAGTGGTTCTATCGCCTACTGCAGGAGCCTTGGCGCTACAAAAGGATGCTTCTGCTCCCCAAATTTGCCATCAAAGTAATGCGTGACAAAGAGAAAGTCACGAAATCCTGAAAAAATGTTTGAAAATTGCCTGAAAACGGTCATTTCAGACAAATTTAGCAGTAGTATTTGTGGACAAATGGGAGTATAATTCATTTCGGCGGATTACCTGCCACCCACGACAAGAGGAGCTGTGAAGAGAAGATGTATGGATTATATGCGATTGGGTTTATCGCTTCGTGCTTAATGGCGCTGCTGCTGACACCCCTGGTCAAAAAATTTGCCTTTAAGGTAGGAGCGGTTGACGCCCCGAACCATCGGAAGGTACATACCCGAATTATGCCGCGTCTCGGAGGATTAGCGATATTCCTTGCGTTCGTCGGAGCTTATTTCGTCGTCTCTCCAGCACTTGATGCTGTTAATTCGAATGCTGCCTTTGGTTTGCTAATCGGGGGCTTTGTGATTGTCGTGACGGGGGCTTTGGATGACCGGTTTCAACTATCTCCCAAATGGAAGCTGCTTGGGCAATTGATTGCTGCCTGTATTGTAGTCTCCTTTGGACTCAAGATCGATCTCGTTAACATTCCGTTCGGAACAACGAACCTGCCCATTGGCTGGTTAAGTATTCCGATTACGATATTATGGATAGTTGGCGTATCCAATGCCATTAACTTGATTGACGGCCTGGATGGCTTGTCTGCTGGTGTATCCGGTATTGCTACGACTACAATTCTCGTACTAGCTCTGATGATGGGCAATGTGACCGTAATTCTGCTTTGCGTGATCCTGCTCGGAAGCATCATCGGGTTTATGTTTTATAACTTTCATCCGGCCAAAATCTTTATGGGTGACTCTGGGGCGCTGTTTCTAGGGTTCGCTCTAGCAACGCTGTCCATCCTTGGGTTCAAACAAGCTGCAGTCGTTTCGCTGCTCATTCCTATTATGATTTTGGGCGTGCCCATATCGGATACCTTCTTCGCGATTATGCGTCGTTATGTGAACAAATTGCCGATCTCGGCGCCAGACAAAAGTCATCTGCATCACTGCTTGCTGCAGCTTGGATTCAGTCATCGTACAAGCGTGCTGATCATCTATGGGATTGCTTCCATCTTTGGCGGCAGCGCCGTGGTCTGTTCGGTCTTTATCTCCCAGGATTCGACTTGGGGACTTATAATGATTATTGTGGCTCTATTCCTCGTTATGCTGGTGGGAGCAGAAGCCATTGGCATCATTAGCAAGAGCCGCAAGCCGGTTCTCAACTTCCTACAGAAGCTTGTAGGGAAGCAAGTGCAAAGCGATCGCGTGGGCAAGTAAGCTTTACTCTTAAATCGTATCTATTGAATCCAACCTTCGGGTTGGATTTTTTTTGAATTTTATGAATTTATTTCTTTCTCTAAACTTTTCCTTGGTTTTGACCGATAAGTAGGATACAAGAACTTTTGGCGTTCAGCCACGTCTAATCATGTAGAATGATAGAAGAATATGGGAGGGATTGTCGAAAGTCGTACTGTAAAGTCAGGATTATTATCGTTTACTATGAATAACAACATTTATATTACATAAGGAGGAACTAGTTTTGAAATTATTGAATAAAAAATGGGCAAGTCTCATGTTGATTATGACTTTGCTTATTAGTGTGCTTCCTACCATGACGGCTAGTGCTGCTGGGACTATAACGGTGACTAACCTTTATACGGTTGATTTTGCCGCAGCTCCACCCAACAACGCTTATAATGATGCACTTGTTGATCGTTTTACACAAAGTCCGATTACAGTAAATGTAACGATTAATGGTATTACAAAGGATCAAATTAATAGTGTCTATTATCAGGTTATTAACGAGAATACGGGACAGATTACAACAAACACAACGAATAAACCTGTTGTGAACCCGAACAATAGTAGTGAAATCTATTTCCAAGGGGTCAATCTGACAGAAGGCAAGAATATCATCACTGTAAAATATGGGCAAACTGGCGGGATCGTTTCTAATCCAGCTTATGCTTATTACACCCCAGTGTCTAACATTGCCGGTTTGAAATTCAACGATGACTCTTTCGTTGATGGTGGCATGTATCCAACTCATGGTCCTTACACAGGTATTAATATCACAGGTAGCGCCAATAATGCCTCTGATATTGAAGCGACGCTGGGTGGAACCGTTTATCAACGTTCCGCATTTGCTAGTGGATTATTTACTTTTGTAACCAATACAGGAAGATCTACGGATATTGAATTTAATCCGGGAGACAATAAGGTTACTTTTGCTGCAAGGAACCAGTCGAATTTCTTTACGACAGAACGTTCTTTTACATATGACAACGGTAAAGCTTTTGCCTACAACACTCAAGCAAAATTGTTGGGTACTGCATCCTACAGCAAGCTTGTTGATAATCCAATTTTCGAAACCACAACACCAAGCGTAAAAGATATCGATTTTCAAACAGACATTAAGATTCATGGAACTGTAAGCAACTATGTATATGTAGATATATATTCAACAGCGGGCAACAACTATCGTTATTATCTATTAGGCAATAGTCAATTAAACAAGCCGAAACTTAGCGATAACACTACTTTTGCTCCGGACCTAACAGTAGCTAATCCACATCCTTATTCAATGTCGGAACCATATCGCATTTATAACTTTAAAGGACAGCTACCAGTTAATGTTGATAAATCAACGCAAGAATTATACTTTGTATTTACGGATGTTAACGGTGCAACAAGCACATCCCGTTATATTTATAGTTATGTAGATAAAGACCAACCTTATGTGAGCAAAGTCAATATATTGCGCACTGTCCCTGGTGGCGGAGGTTCTTATGAATCCACACTAAGTGAGGGTGGAAGCACTCAAATAACTAACTTCCCTGCAGATTTGAAGATCTACACGAATACTCAAGCAGATCAAGTGAAGGTCGAAATTAATGGAGCACTCTATAATTCTGGTTCCGTGACAAACGGGATCTATCCAGTAGCATCCTCGCTCACACAATTAAGCCTGTCGGGAATTACAGATGGTCCAGTAGTCATGAGAATTACACCTCTTAAAGGTGGAAACACTTATGCTGCAGGAGTAAAACAATATAACCTTGTCATTACAAGTGCACCATACGTTATTCTAAACAAAATCTATAATGCGATGGTTGTTAACAGCGCAAGCAAGCTTACTTGTGATCTTGCCGGATCTACGGCTCCTTGTATTTCAGGGCGTATCATAAACATATCAAGCCCCGCGGATTATGATAGCATTGTTTATAAAGTAAATGGTATCGAGGTAAAACCTTTATCAACTTACTTGCCTAAGGACAAAAATGGAGAGTTTGTTATTCAGGATTTTACGGATCCAAGCAAACCAGCAGGCAGCAATCAAATATTCGGCAAAGACGGCAAGTACACGCTGACGATTGAATTGAAAGTAGCTGGCAGGCTTGTTACCACAACGACTATGGAAATTTTCGTGCTTTCGGATAATGTTCCTTCAGTTGACAGCTTGCAGCCTTTTGAAGCCGACCCTTTAAACCCTGAGTTCATTAAAGACAAGGCTCTGCCAGACACCTATGTTACTAAAGCAACTCAAGTAAAAATCATTGGTAAGGTTATAAACTCAGTTGTAGCTGCTCCTGGCAGTGTAGCTGGTGCGGTATTGTATCTCCGCAAAGCACCAATGACGATTCCAGGTGATGGACGTATTGCTTTAACTCCAGCTGGACAAGCTGTGTTTGACACGGGAACATATTTTTCGATGACTGAATTTGGTCAATATGTATTTGAACTTATTGCTACGAATACGACTTCGGGCACTACGGCTAATAAGTTGTTGACCATCACTCGCGAACCTGCACCGTATACATTTTTCCACCCGTCTTCTAAGCAAATTATTAAGAATAACAAAGGTGTCGATCAAGCCAACATCAATCAGAACTACTTTATGATTGAGCTTGAAGCAGCGCAAGCCGATTCCGTTCTTTTTGGCAAAGAAGCAGCTATCTATGACAAAGTAACTAAACACTTCTTCTATGAAGCGAAGAATCTCAAGACTGGTGCCAATGAAATTAAGTTCACGGTAAACCGCGGCACATCCAAAATGAACGGAAGCATCGTGCTTTTCAATACCAATGTTACTATGGTAGGTGCGCAAATCAAGGCGCCATTGACGAATTCAATGAAGATTTTTGATAACGATATTCAGCTAACTTTCCCTAAGGATACGAAGTTGATGCGTTATGACCGTAATAACTCTACGCAATATGTAAGTGCGGATCGCCAAATTCTATTCGGAATCGCAAGCAATGATGATGGTCGAGTTGACCGTACAGAAGGTGTCGATGCTGTTGAGAATAAAAATGGGATGATTGCACTTGCTGAGCTTACAGGAAGATTCCGTCCAGCAAGCAAACGTTATTGGATCGATGCGGGAATCATCAAACCTGATGCCAATTCAACGGATTCAACCCTGCAAGAAGCTTACATGGGTAGCGGCTATCTGCCAAACCTAATTAATGGAGGAACAGCTCGCCCTCCTTTTAACCAAAGGGATTATAAAGATGTTGTTGTCCCTTCCAAAATTGGATCAATGACGTTGAAGTATGATAGCAACATAGTGCATGATGCATGGAGATACCTAACTGTGTATCAATATACACCTTTCGAAGATCCAAACGGATCCGGTATCTATCTGCCTAAGTGGAAAAACATCGGCGGTAAAGTAGATCCAAGCAAGAATACAATCACTGTACCTGTTGATTCCTTCGGATATTACCAAGTCATGTATATGGATAATAGCTTTAATGATGTAACTAATCATCCGTGGGGTAGAAATGACCTCGATATTCTGTATTCCAAAGGATATATGGACGGAAAAACGGATGGTTTGTTCATGCCGAACGATGCCATTACACGTGGCGAATTCGTAAGTATGCTTGTTGATATTTTCAATATCCCTTTAAGAAATTCAGATATTGAAGAGAACTCAGTATTCCAGAACCAAACAGGGACTTTCCTGGATGTTCAAAAAGGTTACAGCCTTCCAGGCAGTAATAATGGTCGATTGTTTGATTATCAGCATATAGAAGCTGCTGCAAGAGCGGGAATTGTACGTGGAAATGCTAATGGACTATTCTTGCCTAACAATTCACTTACTCGTCAAGACGCGGCAGTTATGATCGCCCGTGCTGGCGATATGAAAATGACAAGCGATGAAGCAAAAGCTTTAGCGAGTTTGAAAAAAATATTTACTGATGCGGATATTGAGCATATGGAACTGTATGCAGTGCCAGCAATTGAAGCAGTTTATAAAGCTAAATTCATTGAAGGTATCGAAAATGCATTGTTAACAGGTCAGAAGAAAGCAACCTATCGTTTCGACGCTCGTGAAACATTCACTCGTGCGCAAGCTGCCGCAGTAGCGGTACGTGTATTGAAACAACAAGGCATTATTCCAAAATGATAGCAAGACCAAAAGACCGCCCTATGGGCGGTCTTTGTTTATAGAGAAACCTTTGTCTTCTATAAGACATGGGTTTCTTTTATTTTCATTCATTCAGGATAATTTAAGCTAATTTTTAGTAACCATTCAGGTTCTCTACTTATTTACTTCACAAATGCTTTGTAATCTTATTTAGTAGGACATTGATTAAGAGAAAAACCAGATATACAGCGGCTTTACTGGAAATTTCTTATCAATGAAAAAATGAATAGAGTATCGTATACTAAGTTTGTAGCCGAGATGATAGACGAGAAGATATACGATAATCTATCACAAGATTCAAACGTCGCCCCGTTGGTTATAAGTTTTTATAACAAAAACTTTAAAATATTAGGAGGAAACAAACTTTTATGAAAAAAACATTATCCGTCGTTCTTACGTCCGCCATGGCACTTTCCATGTTCTCATCGGTCGCTTTCGGTAAAACATCCGCTGATTTCACGGATTTGAAAGATCTTGATGCAGCAACACAAGCGAAATTCGATGCGATGATCTCCGCTGGTATCTTTGACGGCGTGACGGACACAACATTTGGTCTGAAAGACGAAATGAACCGCGCACAATTTGCTAAAGTAGCCGCTTTGATCATGGGTCTTGATGTGAACAAAGACTTGAAAACATCGTCCTTCTCGGACGTTAGTGTAACCGATGAAGCGAATGGTTATGCACTTCCGTACATCGAAGCTTTGAAAACAGCAGGTGTTACAGATGGTTATGCAGAAGGTCAATACAACCCAGCTGGTAAAGTAACTAAAGAACAATTAGCTACATTCTTAGTACGTGTTCTTGGCCAAGATGACGTGGCAAAAGCGAAAACAGGCACAGACACAACGGTGTCTGGCTGGGCACAAGGTTATGTTGCCCTTGCTCTTGAATTGAAACTTCTGGCGAACGGCACTGACGGCACGTTTGGTGGTCAAGCTAACGCAACACGTGATCTTCTATTAACAGGTGCTTATGAAGCGAAACAACAATATGTACCAGCTGGCAAAGTATCCATGACAGGCGCGAAAGCAACTGGCGTGCAAAAAGTAGAAGTAACGTTCAATAAACCGGTTGACACTGAAAAAGCTAAATTGTCCTTGAAAAAAGGTACAGCAGATGTGGCAACAACTGTAGCATTCGCAGCTGACAAAAAATCCGCTGTCTTAACATTGACAGATGCAAAAATCAGCAATGGCGAGTACAAAGTAAGCATGAGCGGTATTGATGAAGCGACTGTTGATAAAACAACAGCTACGTTCACAGGTCAAGATGAAGTGCTGCAAAAAATTGATTTTGTTAATGCCGGCGACACCATTGCCTACACGGACAAAGTCATCGTAAAAGCAAAAGCCGTGAACCAATACGGTGAAGCAGCTTCCACCAATGCAGGTTCTTACAATGTATACACATCTGCAGCTAGTTTCACGAAGATTGCTAAAGATGCTGATGGTACCCTGTTGATTACGCTAAATACCAAAACAAATGATACAACACAAGGCGTTTCTGTTATCCCTGTAACGATCGTAAACAATGACAGCCACATCACAGTAACGAAAAACTTCAAGCTGGGTACACAACCGATCTTAACGAAGCTTGAACTAGGCCAAGCCCGTTACTCCGTAGGCACAGCATTGAACGGCAAAGGCGAGAACGTGAAATATGACCTGAACCTATACGATCAATACGGCGGTTCTATTGCTTATAACTCCTTAAGTGATTACAGTGCAACAACGCTGATCTGGAATGACTTTATCGACAGCAAAGATGTTACCTATGAGATCGAAGATAACGGCAATGATATTCCGGAAGTGAAAATCTCACTGATCAATGATCTGGATAAAGCTGGCGATTTCAACTTCACAGTGTTTAACCAAGCGGCAACAGCGACAGGTAAAATCACGGTGAATTCAGCTAAAGTAGCGAACAAAATTGCTATTGGCGACTTGAACGATGTGATTGCAGCTGGAGATAAAGATATCTACGTTCCAGTGATCGCTTATGATGCTCAAGGCAACCAATTGAGCACAGAAGACCTGACTAGCGAACAAAACGTAAAACGGATCTCTGTATCGCTTTCTGGCGCTGTTGGCGACAATAACGCAACAAGCGTTTCGATCGAAGATTCCGGCGAGCACAAAGGCAGCATTAAACTGCATGAAGTAAAAGCTAACGCTAAAGGAGCAGTTTCCATCACAGCGGTAATTGCAACAGCCAATGCAAGCAGCACAGCAACCAAAACGTATACGGTATCTGATGCACGTGTACCTGATCACTTTAAAGAGGTAACAGCACCATCGAAATCAATCGTTCCTGGTGGCGAGTCGAAGTTTGAGTACAGCGTCATTGACCAATACGGACAAGTATTGGATGATTCCTTGAACGTGAACACAACAACGGGTTATGTCGATGCAGCTGGCAGTCATTATACGGTTGAAGTAGGTGCGGTAACGTCCAGCGCTGCGAACAACTCTTCATCCAATACTAATGCGTATGTCCTGGCGCCTGTCTATGGTAAATTAGACGGAGTGAAAGTCTATGACAACACAGGAGCAAACGACTTTAAGAAATTCAATGATGAGTTCAAATTTGTAACTACAGCAGCTGCGAAAGACGAGAAAGTGGAATTCACAGCACGCATCATGAAAACAACACCGGGAGCAACTAGCCCAACTGAAATTGCTAAATTAACAAAAACAATGAATGTTGCTCAATCGACAGAAGACTTGACGTATGCCGTGAAAGAAGTTGGCTCCATCTTCAACACGCTTGATAGTGGCATCATTGATGCAGATCACCAATACGGAACTTCCTTGACGATTACCAAAGGCGAGCAGCTATCTGCCGCATCCAGTATGCTAGCCAAAGAAATCGAGATTACCGCTAAAAACGCCGCTGGCGACTTGGTTGAGCTTCCGGCTCAAATTACCCAAGTTACGTCTTCTAACAACAGCGTAGCGCGTGTAGAGCTTGGTACAGGCGACAATGCAGGCAAAGCCTTCGTCATTGGTAACAAAGCAGGAACAGCGAACTTGAATGTATCCTTCAAAACGATTAAAGGTGAAGTGAAACAAGCGACAATCCCTGTAACGGTGAAAGGCGACGCGATCGCTGTTAGCCAAATCACAGCAGAGGATTCCGCAACAGTAACGAACGGCAGCAGCCCATTTGTTGCAGCTAAAATCAAAGTAACGGATAGCTATGGTATTAAGTATGAGAAAGACGAAGTAGCGAAATACAACCATGTCTTAGGTCTGACGTTCGCTGCCAGCCATGTTAAAAACGGAACAGTTAGCATTAACCAATTTGGTGAGATCACAGCTAAACGCTCTGGTGACGCTGCAGTAACATTTGATTTAACAACAACAGCTTCCAATGGGAAATCCGTTGTAACAGCAATCACAGTTAACTAAGATGTATTGAAAAAGAAGGCCCTTCGGGGTCTTCTTTT
>NZ_MBTG01000031.1 GCF_002027705.1 Paenibacillus ferrarius
GCCGCAGGCCCATCTATCAGCCACAGATTGCTCCGTGTTTCATAATTCTCTCATGCGAGAAAAGCAGTTATCCGGTCTTAGCTATCGTTTCCGATAGTTATCCCGATCTGATAGGCAGGTTACCTACGTGTTACTCACCCGTCCGCCGCTAAGCATTCCCCGAAGGAAATACTCCGCTCGACTTGCATGTATTAGGCACGCCGCCAGCGTTCGTCCTGAGCCAGGATCAAACTCTCCATAGTAGCGAACGATTGCTCGTCCGTATATCTGAAAGCTGAAATGCTCATTGACTTGCTAGCGAGATTTTACAATCTCTTTTTGAACGATTGCTCGTTCGTGCTTACTCACTCGTTGTTCAGTTTTCAAAGATCAATTTCTCTTGTTCAACCTGCTCTCTTGGGAAAGCCGGAAGACCAATATACCATACTGAGTTTCGCATTGCAACTTATAATTTCAAGTCGTTCGCACCACCGATTCCTCGGTGCTCAGCGGCAACTTTTATAAGATACCACAGACGATATGCACAATGCAAGTACTTATTTCAAAAAGTTTCGAGACACCAAGCGGTGCCCCGAAACGAAACCATTTTACTCGCCTTGACGATGACGCATATGTGGGAATAAGAGAACATCACGAATGGAAGGTGCATTCGTTAATAGCATAACCAGTCGATCGACACCTATCCCTAATCCACCTGTAGGCGGCATGCCGTATTCCAAAGCTCGAATGAAATCCTCATCCATTTCATGCGCTTCATCATTGCCTTGCTCTTTCTCGCGAAGCTGAGCTTCAAACCGCTCTCTTTGATCAATCGGATCATTCAGCTCTGTAAAAGCATTGGCATGCTCACGCGCCACGATAAAGAGTTCGAAACGATCCGTAAAGCGCGGATCTTCCGGGTTCTTTTTGGCAAGAGGTGAGATTTCCAATGGATGTCCATATACAAAGGTCGGTTGTATCAAAGTCTCTTCAACAAACGTCTCAAAGAACTGATTCACAATATGACCGAATGTCATGTGCGGCTCTACAGATACATTGTGCTCCTTCGCCAAACGATGCGCTTCCTCATTAGACATATGCACGCTAAAGTCTACGCCTTTGACTTCCTTGATAGCATCGACCATGGAGACACGTCTCCAGCCAACAGCTAGATTAACCTCATGATCGCCATAAGGAACTGTCGTGCTGCCAAGAACCTCCTGAGCGATATGAGCGATAAGCTCTTCAGTAAGCTTCATGATGTCTATGTAGTCCGCATAAGCCTCGTACAGCTCAATCATCGTAAACTCAGGATTATGACGCGTAGAAATACCTTCATTCCGGTAGACACGCCCAATTTCGTATACTTTCTCCAATCCACCTACAATTAGACGCTTCAAATGAAGCTCAATCGCAATTCGCATATGCAGCTGCATGTCCAAAGCATTATGATGCGTATTAAAAGGACGCGCTGAAGCCCCGCCTGCGATGGAATGAAGCGTTGGTGTCTCCACTTCCAAATATCCGAGTGAATCCAGATAACGACGCATAGCTTGAATAATGCGGGAACGCAAAATAAAAGTCTGCTGTACATCTTGATTCATAATTAAGTCAACATAACGTTGACGATAGCGTAGTTCCACATCACTAAGACCATGGAATTTATCCGGCAATGGCAGCAAGGATTTGGTCAAAACCTCTAGGGATTGCACCTTAATAGAAGTTTCACCCGTTTTTGTTTTGAAAACAATCCCTTTTACGCCAACAATATCACCTAGATCTAGAAGATCAAAAGCTTGATAAATGGCTGCTTCCAAGGCATCCTCACGAACATAAATCTGAATTTTCCCTGTAATGTCTTGCAAATGCGCAAAGCTCGCTTTGCCCATGCTTCTTTTTTGCATGATGCGTCCGGCAATACTGACTTCAACAGCCTCAGCATCCAGCTCATCTTTGGTTTTATCTTGATACGCCGTAAGGATATCCTTGCTCGTATGCGTCCTTACGAATTTACTGCCAAACGGATCGACCCCTAGACCACGAAGCTCGTCCAATTTGTTACGGCGAATGGTGAGCAATTCGTTCAATTCCACTTCCTGGCTCATGCTTTCATCTCCTACTTATTTAGTAATCGTATAGAACCATCTTACATTACTCAACGGAAAAAAGCTTCCGAAAGGAAGCTTTCCAAAGAACTGCGGCTGCACGCTACTTTTTAATATCAATAATTTGATACTGAATGACGCCAGCAGGAACGACTACGTCCACGTTCGCGCCCCTTTGTTTACCTAGAATAGCTCTACCTACAGGGCTTTCGTTGGAAATCTTATTCTGTAGCGGATCGGATTCCGCCGTACCTACGATGTTATACTCAACCAGATCGCCAAACTCCAAGTCCTTCAGCGTGACGATTGAGCCTACACTTACCGTATTGGTATCGACATCATCGTTATTAATAATACGCGCATTGCGCAGCAATTTTTCTAAAGTAATGATTCTGCCTTCAATAAAAGCTTGTTCGTTCTTAGCGTCTTCGTACTCTGAGTTCTCGCTGATGTCGCCATATCCGATGGCTACCTTAATTCTCTCAGCCACCTCGCGACGCTTCACTGATTTCAGATGCTCGAGCTCATCTTCAAGCTTTCTTAAACCTTGTGGTGTAAGAATGACCTCTTTTTCAGCCATTTCCAACTGATCTCCCGTCATGTGAAAGATTTTCATATCGTTGAATCGATGCTTCCTGCTAGGAGTTAGGTCTTTATAGAGCTGATTCAAGTAGTATGAATTCACGTTTCATAAATCGCTTAGTTGCGAGTTTGTCTTTCAATATATGCAGGAACACATTAATATTGACTGATTATATTGCAACGGTTTCAAAATGTCAATCTCAACCATTGCTGATTTCTTATTGGATTACAGCTGGTTCTTCCTCTACTGGGGACAACGTTTGTACGGATAGATGCTCGACATATTCATTCAAAACTCGCACCATCTCATCACGCTTCAACATTTCCATGATGGCATCCTTCACACGGGCTGCTCCAGTTAAGCCTTTGAGATACCAAGCCATGTGTTTGCGCATCTCTTTAACGGCAACATTCTCACCTTTGAGCGCAATTAAACGGTCCATATGCAGGATGGCAATGCGGATCTTTTCTTCTGGCGTAGGCTCCGGCGGGAGCTCTCCATTAGCCAGGTACTGAACCGTACGGTACAGCATCCAAGGATTTCCTAAGGCGCCGCGTCCAATCATTACGCCATCAACACCCGTATGGTCGAGCATGCGTTTGGCATCCTCAGGTGTTACCACATCTCCATTCCCAATGACGGGAATCGACAATGCCTGCTTGACGTCGCGAATAATGTCCCAATCCGCTTTGCCTGTATACAGCTGCTCCCGGGTGCGGCCATGAACACTCACAGCGCTTCCGCCGCCTCTTTCGACAGCTTTCGCATTTTCAATCGCGTAGATGTGCTCGGAATCCCATCCGATTCGCATTTTCACGGTAACCGGCTTACTGACAGCAGCGACAACCGTTGCAATCATTTGCTCGATCTTGTCAGGCTGAAGCAGCCAGCGTGCGCCCGCATCACATTTCGTAATTTTGGGCACGGGGCAGCCCATATTGATATCAATAATATCAGCGTTCGTATGTTGATCGACGATTTTGGCCGCTTGGACCAGTGTCTCGGTATCGCCGCCGAAGATCTGCAAGCTTAACGGCTTCTCCCGATCGTCCACGTAGAGCATTTCCATTGAGCGGGTATTCCCGTGAACGATAGCTTTATCACTTACCATCTCTGCACATACCAGACCTGTGCCAAATTCTTTGGCAATCAGTCGGAACGCAGGATTACAAACGCCCGCCATCGGGGCAAGCACAACTCTATTGGGAGCTTCGACATTTCCTATTTTCAGCACCGAAGATTCCCCTCCTCTCATCTCGCAACCGCCGCGACTAACTCATCGGGTTCTATATTAAGGACTTGCGAGATCTTATTAATAATTTTCGCATCCGGCTTGCGCGTGCCTCTTTCAATAGCGCCTAGAATGGCAATCGAGACCCCAAGCAAATCAGCCAGTTCGTTCTGTGTATATCCCTTAAGTTTGCGAAAAGCACGAATGCGCTGAGCTACTGAGCTTTTTTCCATAGAACGACGCCTTCCTTTCCTTCCAGTTTCTCCAAATGCGCGGAGATGAATTCAAATGCAGCATCCTGCCGTGTGTAGAGAACCTCTGTGAGAGGAACTAATACAAAAGCCCGCTCATGCATCCGCGGATGCGGAATGATCAAGTCGGGAGTGGTAAGCTGCTCGTCGCCGTAAAGAAGAAGATCCAAGTCGATCGTTCTCGGACCCCAGCGTAAATCACGTGTACGCCCTAAGCGATTCTCAATGCCAAGCAAAGTGAATAACAAAGCTTCCGCAGGCAAGTTCGTACGAAGTTGAATGACCATATTTAGAAAAGCAGACTGATCCACATAGCCCACCGGTTCGGTTTCGTAGATGCTGGACAAGCCAGTCACCGTAATGCCCGCTTCCTGATCAAGCGCTGCAATCGCATTCTGCAGATAATGTTCTCGATCATTGATATTAGATCCTAATGCTACATAGGCCGTAATGCCTTGTTCTCGATCATCGGCTGTCATTGCGCTGCCCGCTTTCGGTTAATCTCTACAGTCACGCCGTCGAAAATAACGGCAAAAGGAGGATGCGGTTTAATTACGCGCACCGTCACTTCATTGATACTAGTATAAGTATGCAGCAGCTCGGATGCAATGTTTTCGGCTAAAGCTTCGATGAGTTTGAACGTACGTCCTTCGACAATCTCTTTGACTTTAAAAAAGACTTCGCCATAATTCACGGTATCATCCAGATGATCCGACTTGCCCGGTTTGCTTAGCGGGAGCATAAGCTCCACATCTACGTAGAAGCGCTGACCCAACTTATTCTCTTCTGGAAATACACCATGATTGCCAAAAAACTGCATGCGGGACAAAGTAATTTTATCCAATGTCACAACCTCCATTGATTTCATGATGAGCGGATAATGGCATCTGTCATGACCGCTACTCGTTTCATTGCTTGTACATCATGCACGCGGATCATGCCGCATCCCTGTGCAATCCCTAAGGCAACCGTCGACGCCGTACCTTCCAGACGTTCCTCCGGCGGAAGATGAAGAGTCAGACCAATGACGCTTTTCCGGGAAGTACCCAGCAGCACTGGGTACCCGAGATCTGCGACAGCTCGCAATTGATTCATAAGCTGCAGATTCTGCTCATAGGTTTTGGCAAAACCAATGCCAGGATCTAAGATAATGCGTTCTTGGCGAACGCCAGCTTCCTTCGCCTGATTCGCATACAGCTGCAGATCGCTCAAAACATCAGGAAGAAAATCAGAGTACACCGGATTCTGCCGATTATGCGTAATAATGAACGGACAGTCATAACGGGCAGCTACCGCTGCCATGCGAACGTCTGCCTGTCCGCCCCAAACATCATTTATGATATGAGCGCCAGCCGCCAAGGCTTGCTCAGCGACATCGGCTTTATAGGTATCTATAGAAATAGGAACAGGAACTTCCCTGCTTAGCGCCTCAATGATAGGAATAACGCGTCGGAGTTCCTCTTCCCCGGTCACCACAGCGGAGCCAGGGCGGGTAGACTCTCCGCCAATGTCGATGATGTCTGCGCCCTCAGCTACCATTTGCCTGGCTCTGCGCAAAGCATCCTCGATGCGTACGTATTCCCCGCCGTCCGAAAAGGAATCCGGCGTTACGTTCAATATGCCCATAATGATCGTTCGATCACTAATGGGCAGCTCATATCCGTTGCAAGATAACACATTCATCTTCTCTTCACTTCCTGTTGGGTTCAAGATGTTCATTATACAGATGACTAAGTTGACGGGTTATTGGGCCTACTTGGCCGGTTCCAACGGAACAGGCTTGGCCGCTAGGCGTATACAAAGTTGTAACGGGAACTATGTCTTGAATGGAGTTCACAAGAAACACCTCATCCGCTTCGACGAGATCTTCCCAGCGGTACAAGCCGTCTTGTACAGCCACTTGCTGCTGCTGCGCCAGCTTCAAGACATGCGCTCTGGTGATGCCAGGCAAAATGCCTGTATCCAGCGAAGGGGTATAGCAAATCCCAGCTTTGATGAAGAAGATGTTGCTGACAATGCCTTCGGCTAAGTACCCTTCTTCCGTCAGCATCAAGCCTTCAGCACCAGCTGCCCAGCTGTATTGCTGCAGTTCCCTTTTGGCAAGGATGTTGTTCATGTAATGAAAAGATTTGAACCGATACAAGCCTTCAGGGGTGTTGCGAGGCAGCTTGAGCAGCTGCAAGGCTTTGCCCTGCTCGTACGTCTTCTCGTCTCGAACCGGAAGCGGTTTAATATATACAATTTCCGTAGGCTGCTTGTAGTCGCCCATGGGCAGTCCCAAAGCCTCTTCACCCGCAGACACAGAAAAGCGGAAATAGGCATCTTCGAGTTGGTTCGCTTGCAGCAGTTCCGTGATCAAACGCTCGATTCGCTCTAGGTTAGGTTCGTACACGATGCCAAGCTCTCGGCAACCCTCGGTTAAACGGTCCAAATGCTCGGAAAGCAAGAAAGCTTGCCCTCCATAGGTACGGAAAGTCTCGAAGAGACCTACGCCGTAAAGAAAACCGTGATCATAAACGGAGACCACGGCTTGCTGCTCATTTATCAAGCTTCCATTGATACTAATCATCATCGTTTTAAGCTCCTGCTGCCGCCGTGCGACGAAGAAAGTTCCGCAGGATCTGATGACCGTGCTGTGTAATAATGGATTCCGGATGGAATTGAACGCCTTCGATCGGATATTCTTTATGACGCAATGCCATAATCTCACCTTCAGCGGTATGTGCGCTTACTTCGAAGCAATCAGGCAACGTTTCTGCTTTGACAATCAAAGAATGGTAACGTGTCGCTATAAAAGGTGAAGGCAGCCCTTCAAATAAGGTTTTGCCGTCATGGAAAATTTCTGAGGTTTTGCCATGCATCAAGCGCTCTGCGCGAATGACATCGCCGCCAAAGGCTTGCCCGATGGACTGATGGCCTAAGCAAACGCCGAAAATGGGGATTTTACCCTTGAAATGGTCAATGAGTGATAAGCTAATACCGGCTTCATTCGGCGTGCAAGGTCCCGGAGATATTAAGATGTGATCGGGCGCTAAGGCCTCAACACCTGCTAAATCAATTTCGTCATTGCGACGAACGATAACTTCTTCACCGATCTCCCCCAAGTATTGGACGAGGTTGTACGTAAACGAATCATAATTATCAATCACTAAAATCATTCTAAGCTCCCCTTTCGTCAGCCTTCTCAGGCTTAAGCTCGGCTCATGCTCCGCTCGCTATATTCTATGGCTTTCCACATCGCTTTGGCTTTGTTCAGAGACTCCACATATTCACGCTCAGGAATAGAATCAATGACGATGCCTGCCCCTGCTTGAATATGGCCCACCCCTTGAACAGCTACCAGCGTTCGTATAATAATATTAAATTCCATATTTCCATTATAGTCAATCCATCCCATGGAACCCGTATAAGGTCCTCGGCGGACAGGCTCTAATTCTTCGATGATTTCCATTGTGCGAATCTTCGGCGCGCCGGTGATCGTCCCTCCCGGGAAGGTGGCCGCGATGACATCATAGGCATCCTTGCCCTCTGCCAGCTCGCCGACAACCTCGGAGACAATGTGCATGACATGCGAATAGTATTCGATGACCATGAAGTCTTTCACGCGGACGGAGCCATACTTGGAGATCCGTCCTAGGTCGTTGCGCTCGAGATCAACCAGCATGACGTGCTCGGCGCGCTCTTTGTCATTGTCGATGAGCTCGCCGGCTAGGCGCAGGTCATCCTGCTCGTCCTTGCCGCGCGGGCGCGTGCCAGCGATAGGACGGGTCCGCAGGACCCCGTCCTCGAGCTGCACGAGCAGCTCCGGCGAGCCCGATACGAGCGCGAAGCCAGCGAAGCGCAGCAAGCCCATGTACGGCGAGGGATTGACGATGCGCAGCGCCTCGTAGATCTCCTCCGGCGTCGTGCTCAGCTGCCGACTCTGTCTGACCGACAAGTTGACTTGGAACACGTCGCCTTGGGAGATGTAGGCTTGGATGCGCTGCACCGCCGCGATGTAGTCCGCTTTGCCAAAAGCAGGCTGGATGCCCGCGATGCTCTCGACATCGATGTGCAGCTGCTCGCGCGCGATGGCGGGCTGATCTTCGCTGCTTAGCGGCGCTCCACCAGCGGTCTGGATCGTACGCCAGCGCAGGAGCATCGCTTCCGCCTGGGCATGGGCTTCCTTATACAGCTGCTGAATATAAGCGGCCTCGGTTGCCCGGCTTTGATCTAACGGCTTATGAACCACAACGTACAAGGTCTTTTCGATGTGATCCAAGGTCCATACTTCATCATACATAGCGAAGCTATAGTCCGGAATCGGCAAATCATTGGCCGCTTGCTCCGGGAGCTTCTCGATGGTCCTTATCACATCATAGCTCCAGTAGCCTACACAGCCGCCGAGAAACTTAGGTGCTCCCTCTACTTTAGGACTGTGAAAGGGAGCCATCCACATCTTCACTACATCAAGGGGTTTCCCCTGCTGATGAGAAACTTCAGGCTTGTGTTTGGTATCTGTAGAATGTGAGGTGATTTTGGCCTCTAAACCGGTCCCATGCAATGTTGAGAAAGGCTGCAGCCCGAAGCAGGTATATCTTCCGCCTTTGCCGCTCTCGAGTACAAAGGAATCTGGAGCCGCGTCCTTCCAGGCAGCTTCCCAAGACGGCACTCGGTCTTCAGCTGCATCAATTTTAACAATATAAGGCAGCATGCTGTACGCGGAGGACCATTCGCGCCACTGCTCTAAGGATGTTACGATCATGCTTGCCCTCCTTCCCGTCATATCCGATGATTAGTTGTCCATTAGTATACTCCAACCCAACGCAGAAAAAAAGCCCCCAGCAGCTGCTGGAGGCTTCTATGGCTGTACGAAATCTTATTGCTCTTCGAATTGGTAAAGCGGCGTAGAAAGGTAACGCTCGCCGTTACTTGGGATGATCGCAACAACACGTTTGCCAGCTCCAAGCTCTTTGGCCACTTTGAGTGCTGCGAAGATCGCTGCGCCGGAAGAAATTCCGCCAAGAATACCTTCTTCTTTGGCTACACGACGGGATGTTTCGAATGCATCTTCGTTTTCTACAGCGATAATTTCGTCATAAATGTTCGTGTTCAAGATGTCAGGTACAAAACCTGCACCAATTCCTTGAATTTTGTGCGGGCCTGGTTTACCGCCAGAAAGAACAGGGGATGCTGCAGGCTCAACCGCATAAATTTTGATAGACGGGAAGTTTTCTTTCAGCACGCCACCTGCGCCTGAAATCGTTCCGCCTGTACCGATACCGGAAATGAAAGCGTCTAATTTGCCATCATGGGCATTAATCGCTTCAACGATTTCTGGACCTGTTGTTTCACGGTGAACTTTCACGTTCGCTTGGTTCTTGAATTGTTGCGGGATGAAGTAGGAAGGATTTTCTGCTTGCAGCTCTTCCGCACGCTTAATTGCGCCTTTCATTCCTTCCGCTCCTGGCGTCAGAACAAGCTGAGCGCCATATGCGCGAAGCAAGTTGCGTCTTTCTAGAGACATTGTTTCCGGCATAACCAGAATCGCTTTGTATCCTTTTGCCGCTGCTACTAAAGCAATCCCGATTCCTGTGTTACCGCTAGTTGGCTCAACAATCGTATCGCCTGGCTTAAGCTTGCCTTCTTGCTCAGCTACTTCAATCATGGAAATGGCAATACGGTCTTTCACGCTCGCACCTGGATTTTGGTACTCCAGCTTCACATAAATCTCAGCGCTTCCTTCAGGAACAACGCGATTCAAACGAACAAGAGGTGTATCTCCAATCAAATCAGTAACGCTTTGAACTAATCTTGCCATCTTAATTTCCCCTCCAGATTGAGTTATCGAATGATTTCCGAGTTAATTAGTCGGTATTAATACATTAATCTTAACAATGCGCTTACAGGTTGTCAACCATATTTTCACAAACCACTAACGCAGCTGCGGGTCTATGATGGACACTTTCCATTTGGTACGCAGTTGCAGAACATAATCCTTGAGAGGAGGCGCCTGTTGAAGAGCCAGCTCCCTGCGCACATTTTCCCGAATGAAGCTTTGATCCGGATTTGCTTTATCCCGTTTGTTCTTCAGCTTCACAATAGCAAAACCCTGTGCCATACTGACCGGCTTGCTCACTTCTCCAACCTTCAGCAACTTGGCTGCACCCAGAACAGGAGCTGCTATAAAGGGATCATCCCCCTCAATCCAACCTAAGTCACCGCCGGTGTTATTGGTTGCATCATCCAGCGAACGATCCCTGGCAAGGGTCGCAAAGCTCTCTCCTTTGGCCAGTTCCGCAAGCACTTTGTTCGCTTGGTCCTTGGTAGATACGATAATCTGAAGGATGTTGTATTCCGTTTCTTGTTTGAATTCATCCGCATGCGTCCTGATATAGTCATCTACCTGAGCATCCGTAATCTGAATATGACTCGTTGCCAGCTTCTCCAATAACAACTTATTCGCTACATCTTCCCGAATCTGTTGTTCCGACAATCCCAATTGACTCTGCATCGAGGCATAAAATTGTTTCTCACTCTCGTATCCTTGCTGCATCCGTTTCAACTCACGGTTAATCTCCGCGTTTCCAATGGCGGTTCCTGTCTCGGTTCCTTCCAGACTTATCACTTCACGATCCAACAATTGACCCAGCAATTCAACCCCATAATGGCGTTCCAACGCTGTTTGAAGCTCCTGCATGGTTATTTCACGATTCCCGATCTTGGCGACTACCCGCTCGTTCTTCTGCTCACCTTGCTGTTCAGGTTCTGTTGGCTGACTTGGTTCTGTTTGGTTCATGGTATGGGTGATCAGCAAGGATGTGAGCACGAGATTACATACAGCCATCAGAATGATGACTCCCCACAATCGTTTTACGTTCTGCATCCTGACTCCCTCTTTACTTCCATCTTGCGAATATGATCTAAACTATAGATCAATCATACGCTGTAAATCATCTTTGTCATAGCGGTAAGCTTCATTGCAGAAATGGCAAACCACTTCAGCAAACCCTTCGTCTTCAAGAATTTCTTGCAGCTCGGACTTTCCTAAGGAAATCAACGTAGACTCCACTTTCTCACGGCTGCATTTGCAACGGAACATGACATCCATCTGATCCAGCGATTGGAAGGATGGCAGAACAGTTTGGAGAATCTCTTCTAAACTAAGGCCGCCGCCGAGCATATTGGTGAAAGAAGGGATGCGAGCAAGCATCTCCTCGATACCCTTGATTTCATCGTCAGTTAATCCCGGAAGCAGTTGTATCACGAATCCCCCAGCAGCCAAAATGGAATGGTCCGTATTCACCAGCACCCCAAGTGCCACAGCAGAAGGCGTTTGTTCAGACTTTGCAAAATAGTACGTGAAATCCTCGGCCAATTCTCCCGAAATGAGGGGAACGCTGCCTTTGTAAGGCTCCTTAAGCCCTAAATCCTTCGTTATGTAAAGAAATCCTTCAGTTCCTACAGCCGCTGCGACATCCAGCTTGCCATTCTCTTTGAGTGGTGGATCCACGAGCGGATTGTCCACATAACCGCGTACCTCGCCTTTGGCGTTCGCATCCACCACGATTTGGCCGATAGGTCCTTCACCTTTGACCTGGATGATGAGATGCTCCTCGCCTTTGAGCATGGCTCCGATGAGAAGACCCGCTGCAACTGTTCGTCCAAGTGCAGCTGCAGCCGTAGGTGTTGTTTGGTGTCTGCGGCTAAGTTCTTCAGTAAGTTCCGTCGTTTGCACGGCAAAAGCACGAACTCTTCCCTGAAGTGCCGTTCCTCGAATTAAGTAATCGCCCATAAGATATCCTTTCCTTCAAACAGCTTATGCATTTTTCTCATAAATCATTTGCAAACCTTGCAAGGTGAGCAGCGGATTTACGATCTGAATCGTTCGAGACTCACTGGAAATCAACTCCGCAAGACCGCCTGTTGCGATCACCGTCGGGTTGACATTGAATTCTTGCTTCACTCGTTCAACAATACCGTCCACTTGACCAACATAGCCGAAAACAATACCGGCTTGCATCGCCGCAACCGTATTGCGGCCCACTACACTCTTCGGCTTGACGAGCTCTATGCGCGGCAGCTTCGCTGCCTTCTGATATAGGGCTTCCGTGGAAATTCCGATTCCCGGGGCAATAGCACAACCTACAAGCTGCTGTGAAGGATCGATATAGTCGTAAGTCGTTGCTGTTCCGAAATCTACAATAATACAAGGCGCCCCATACAGCTCAAGCGCAGCGACAGCGTTCACAATACGATCTGCGCCCACCTCTTTGGGGTTGTCTACACGCACGTTAAGTCCTGTTTTGATGCCTGGACCCACGATAAAGGGTGTTCTTTTTAAGTAATGCAAGCTCAGGTTTTCCATGACGTTCATAAGTGGAGGAACCACGGAAGAAACAATGACGCCTTCCACATCTGCGAACTGGATACCGGAGTGTTGGAACAAGCTATGGAGCAAAATCCCATATTCATCAACTGTTGCCGAACGGTTCGTACTTACCCGCCAGTGGTGCAGAAGAGTGCGATCCTGATACAAGCCCAGCACAATGTTGGTGTTCCCTACATCGATAACAAGAATCATTGTGCCGTCCCCTTCCGTTCATTCAAATCTAAGGAAATATCCAGCACTGCAACCGAGTAAGTCAATCGCCCAACGGAAATAACATCTACACCCGACTCCGCCATGGCTTTAATCGTCTCGACCGATACCGAGCCCGAGCCTTCTACTACAATATGGGGAGCTTTGCTTTTAATTATGGAAACTGCTTCTTTCATCTTTGAAGGAACCATATTGTCCAGCATGATAATATCTGCACCACTCGCCAAAGCTTCCTCAAGCTGAACGAAATCCTCCACCTCCACCTCAATCTTCATGGTGTGAGGAATCTGCTGGCGCGCTGATCGAACCCCTTGTGTAATGCCGCCTGAACCTTTGATGTGATTATCTTTGATCATTACAGCATCATACAGACCAAAACGGTGATTGTGACCGCCGCCCACACGTACGGCATATTTCTCAAGCAGTCTATGCCCTGGCGTAGTTTTGCGCGTATCCACAAGTCTAGTCGACAATCCGTCTAACGCATTAACGAATTCACGTGTCTTGGTTGCAATGCCCGACATTCTTTGCATCAGGTTCAAGCTTAAGCGTTCACCGAGCAAAATACTGCGCGTATTTCCCTCTACCTCAGCTAGTATGGTCCCTTTTAATACAGACGATCCTTCTGCCACTTTTGTTTCAAAACGGAGAGAAGCATCTACAACGGCAAATACTTCTTGAGCGATGCGAAGACCGCACACAATCCCGTCTTCTTTGACGTGGATAATCCCTTTGGACACATGTTCCAAAGGGATTGTTGTCAACGTCGTGACATCGCCGGTACCGATATCTTCTTCCAGCCATAGCCGGATCTGCTTACGAATTAGTTCCATGTTGATTTCTAACATCTTAGATCCACTCCTCAATCCTAGCTTCCCCGCGCTTAAAAACAATATGCTTCTTCCATGTCTGATCGTCCCGTTCCGGGAAATCCTCACGGTAGTGACCGCCACGGCTTTCTTCCCGTGCAAGAGCTGCTGTTGTCGTAAGCAATGCGCAATTCAATAAATTCGCAAACTCATAATCTTCACGTTTCGACATCAAGGAGTCGAAGAACGAAAGCTGTCGAGCCAATTCGTCGTAGCCTTTCTGCAAGCCTTTGGCTGAACGCTTCAACCCCGCATAGCGCAGCATGACTTTCTGAAGCTTCAGCTTTTTCTCAACAACGGCTTGATTCGAAATTTCTGTTCTTGGCGCTTCGGATTCCGCGCGGATCTGGATGTTTCCTTCCAATGGAGGAAGCTCTTGAATCCGTTCAATGATTCTTCGGCCAAAAACAATGGCCTCGGACAAAGAATTGCTTGCCAGTCGATTAGCACCGTGTACACCTGTAGAAGAGACTTCTCCGCAGGCGAAAAGGCGTTTTACCAACGTTTCCCCATGCAGATCGGTTTTCACACCACCCATCATATAGTGGGCTGCGGGTGCAACCGGTATCCAGTCTGTGCTCATATCCAAACCATAATTCAGGCAATATTCATATATCGTCGGGAACCGATGTTTGATCAGCTCTTCCGATTCGTGCGTAATATCAATGTAAACAAACGTCGATCTGCAATTTTCCATTTCATCAACGATGGCACGGGCAACAACATCCCTTGGCGCTAGCTCAAGCTGCGGGTGGTAGCGCTCCATGAAGCGCTCTCCCTTGATGTTGCGCAAGTAAGCTCCCTCGCCACGCACGGCCTCCGAGATGAGGAAGCGCGGCGCGCCAGGGTAGCAAAGCGCAGTCGGGTGGAATTGAACGAATTCCACATCCTGAATTTGCGCACCGGCGCGGTGAGCGATCGCAATGCCATCGCCTGTGGCGATGTCCGGGTTCGTGGTGTAGCGGAACAGCTGTCCCGCGCCACCGGAGCAAAGGATCGTGGCGTTGCCGCGGACAAATACCCGCTGGCCGCCCGGCTTCTGGACGAGCGCTCCGTAGCACTCGCCGTCTTGCGTGATGAGGTCGATCACGAAGTGATCGTCCCAAATCTCGATGTTCGGATCTTGCTTCGTGCGCTCCGACAGCGCTCGTACAATCTCAGCGCCTGTAGCGTCGCCATGAGCGTGCAAGATGCGGCGCTGGCTGTGCGCGCCTTCCTTGGTTAACGCGAACTCACCGTTCTCCAGATCGAACTGAGTCCCCATTTGGATCAAGTCCTGTACGCCGTTAGGTCCTTCATGCACTAGAACATCAACCGCTTCAGGCGAACATAAACCTGCGCCCGCGATCAGCGTATCCTGCATATGATATTCCGGTGAATCCTCGTCCGATATCACGGCAGCAATCCCACCCTGCGCATAGCGAGTGTTGCTGTCGAGGAGCGATTTCTTCGTGATCATCAGCACTTTCTTATTTTCACTAGCGCGAAGCGCAGTAAACAACCCTGCAATACCTGCGCCAATCACAATAACATCTGTATGTACATGAGGAATGGAATCTAAATCTACATCTACGAGGTATCTTGGAATCATTGGCCGTCTCACCTGTTCTTCGCCATATAGTGCCCCGTTAAGTAACATGGCCCTTAAGCTCGTTTCTTAACGGGGGGCTTATCAGAAAAAGACCGTGTCCTTGGTCAAAGGCGGTCTTTTCTATGTGGTCATTCAGATCTTGATTGGAAATTACTTCACTTGCAGCATACGCTCAAGGGACAATCTTGCTTTGTCAGCCACATCTTCCGGCACATAAATCTCTGGTTGCATCGTCTCAAGGCACTTTACAATTTTCTTCAAGTTGTTGACTTTCATATTCGGGCAAACCAAGTATTTGGTTGCAAAATGAAATTGTTTATCTGGACTATCCAGACGCAGCTGATAACCTGTTCCGTCTTCCGTCCCTACGATAAACTCCTTGCAATCCGATTCTTTGCAATATTTGATAATCGCTGTCGTACTGCCTACAAAATCACCCAATTTCACAACCTCAGGGCGACATTCCGGATGAACGACGAATTGAGCGTTCGGATATTGCGCTCTCATTTCCTCTACATCTTTGACAGTCAGCATATCATGAGTATTGCAATAGCCTTCCCAGATGATCACTTTTTTGCTTGTGAATTTTGATACATAGTCACCCAAATTTTTATCCGGTACCCAGATGATTTCATCCGAATCGACGGAATTGATAACATTGATAGCATTGGCTGATGTGCAGCAAATATCAGTTTCGGATTTAACATCGGCAGACGTATTAATGTAAGCAACTACTTTGGCATTGGGATGCTGACGTTTGAGAGCACGCAACCCTTCCACATTCACCATGTCCGCCATTGGGCAGCCTGCACGTTCATCCGGAATAATAACCGTCTTATTGGGAGCTAATATCTTAGCGCTTTCTCCCATAAAGTGTACACCACAGAAAACAATAACATCTGCATCTGTCTGTGCCGCCTTCTGTGCTAACAGAAAAGAATCCCCCCGGAAATCGGCAACCTCTTGTACTTCGTCACGTTGATAATAATGAGCAAGAATAATAGCATTGCGTTCTTTCTTCAGCTGCAGCAACCGTTCTTTAAGTTCGCGATTCTGTTCCGCCTTGCGTTCTAAAGCTAAAGCTTCCATGGATGCTTCCTCCCCTATCTGGGACGTAAGTTTGCCTTACTAACCTATCTAAAAGTAGTATGATCTAATCGATATGAAATTAGAGATTTACAACTAATTTACACATTCCGGCATCCCCTGTCAATGCGCAAAAACGCCTAAATAACCAGAAAATCCGGGTACACCTGACGTGTACACCGGATTTACGAGTTGGTATTGCTTGTTACTCTTCGGATTGATCCGGATTCGGATCTTTCTCTTTATCTTTCTCGAACTCAAGCTTATTGCTGTCACTGGATTGGCTTTGGCTTTGAATGTTCACTTTGACTTCCTCGTCATCCGTGCTGTCATCCAATTTGCCTTTCTCCAAAAGCGCAATGATTTCATCTTTGTCCAATGTTTCTTTCTCAAGCAGCGTCTTAGCTACGAGATGAATTTGATCCGCATGCTCTGTAAGCATCGCACGAGCACGATCATAGCAAGTGCGAATGAAGCTTTGCATCTCTTGGTCGATCTCATAAGCAATCGCATCACTATAGTTCTGCTCGTGGCCGATATCGCGTCCTAAGAACACTTGACCTTGGGAGCTGCCGAACTGCATCGGTCCAAGCTTATCGCTCATTCCGTATTCCATAATCATGCGACGAACGATACCCGTTGCTTTCTGGAAGTCACTATAAGCCCCAGTACCGATTTCACCGATAAATAATTCTTCGGAAACACGGCCTCCCAGGAGTCCAGTCACTTTATCCAGCAATTCGTTTTTCGTCTGCATCATGCGATCTTCGCCTTCTTTGGGCAGCATCATCACATAACCGCCAGCGCGTCCGCGCGGTACGATTGTAACTTTGTGCACCATATCCGCATTCTCGGCATGGTAACCGATGATTGCGTGTCCGGCTTCATGATAAGCAACGATACGTTTCTCGGCTTCACTGATAATCCGGCTCTTCTTCTGCGTACCTACAATGATACGGTCAAAAGCTTCCTCGACTTCAGCCATGGAAATATCTTTGCGATTGCGACGGGCAGCGATTAGAGCTGCTTCGTTCAATAAGTTCTCTAGATCAGCACCTGTGAATCCAGTTGTGTAGCGTGATAAGGAATCCAGCTTCACATCTTTGGCAAGTGGTTTGTTGCGAGCATGTACTTTCAGAACGGCTTCGCGGCCTTTGATATCCGGACGATCAACCGTAATTTGACGGTCAAAACGACCTGGACGCAGCAATGCCGGATCCAGAATGTCCGGACGGTTCGTTGCTGCAACGATGATAATACCTTCGTTTGCACCAAATCCATCCATCTCTACAAGCAATTGATTGAGCGTTTGTTCGCGCTCATCATGTCCGCCGCCGAGGCCTGCGCCACGTTGACGACCAACCGCATCAATCTCATCAATAAAGATGATACAAGGCGAGTTCTTCTTCGCGTTCTCGAACAAGTCACGAACACGGGATGCGCCGACACCGACGAACATCTCTACGAAATCAGAACCGGAGATACTGAAGAACGGTACTCCCGCTTCACCCGCAACAGCTCTGGCGAGCAACGTTTTACCCGTTCCCGGAGGACCGTTGAGCAGAACCCCTTTGGGAATTCTGGCACCGACAGCTGCGAATTTCCGTGGATCTTTCAGGAATTCAACAACCTCGATTAATTCTTGCTTCTCTTCATCTGCACCTGCCACATCCTCAAATGTGACACGCTTCTTCTCTTCATTATATAAGCGGGCACGGCTTTTGCCGAAGTTCATTACTTTCCCGCCGCCACCTTGAGCCTGATTCAACAGGAAGAAAAACAAGATGAAGATAATGACGAATGGAATAATGGAAGTTAGGAAACTAATCCAAACACTATCCCTCTCCATAGTCTCGTACGATTCTTGCGGGACGCCATTGGCTTCAATCAACTGAACGACCAAAGGCTCATACGGGGCATGGGTTTCAAAGCTCTTCTTGTCAGCACCACTTGGTGGATTAATGTACTTACCTTTAATCAAATATGTGTATCCATCGAACTTCAATGTCACGGATTCCACATTTTTGTTAACAACCGCTTGGCGGAATTTATCGTAAGTAATTAACTCCTTTTGTTCGTTTTGGGTACTGATGAAATGGACGATACCAACTGTCACCAAAAATATAAGTAAATAAAAACCGGTATTCCGGATAATTCGATTCATCCCTAGCCTCCTCTCGAACGGCACACTTTTATTATTTTACCACATCCCAGTAAAGCACTACAACATAACAGCGTTGACGGGCCTGCGGGAGATGACTTTAGCTAGTGTAGATCTCTGGTTTCAATATGCCGATAAATGGAAGGTTGCGATATTTCTCTGCATAATCCAGACCATATCCGACAACGAACTCGTCTGGAAGCTCATATCCTGCATAGTCAGGCTCGAGTTCCACGGTTCTGCGTGCCGGTTTATTAAACAGCGCAACGACCGAGACCGTCTTGGCATTGCGGCGTTCTAGCACATCAATCAGATAAGTCAACGTTAAACCACTATCGATAATGTCCTCCACGATCAGGATATGACGTCCTTCTACAGGTACATCGAGATCTTTAATAATCTTGACCACACCGGAGGATTTCGTGGATTGACCATAGCTCGATACCGCCATGAAATCAATTTCCAACGGTACTCTAATTTGCTTAACCAGGTCAGCCATGAAAATGAAAGCTCCCTTAAGCACGCAAATGACCAATGGGTTTTTGCCTTCGTAATCACTTGAAAGTCGATCCCCTAGTTCTTTGATCTTGTTCTGAATTTGTTCTTCGCTGTAAAGAACTTCTTGAATGTCGCTGTACAAGGATGAACCCCCTAGATTATATTATGAATCCTTATAAATTTACATTCTAGAAGAACGAAATTTACACGTGTTACTGCAGCACGAGCTTCATATGAAGCACACGTTCTGTATCCGGTCCAACCAAAGCATGCTTGGACCTACGAAAGCCAGCAATCCAGAGGATTTGCCCGGAAGCATCGACCAGTAACGGAATGACATCGCGCCGACTTAACGGCATCTTGGCATCAATGAACATATCTTTTACCTTTTTGGACCCGTTTAAACCATGTGGTTCCAATCGATCTCCTGATCTGCGGCTCCTTAACACGAGCGGCAAGCGGAGTTGATCCAGATCCAAACTTACATCCGTTGCTGATGAGTAATGAATAGCGGTCTCTGGGGAACTGACCTGCATCCAAGAGAAGTGGAACTTGGCCTCAGCTTCCGGCAGGTACAGCTCGCTTGTCGCGGGTCCGATCTCATACGAATAAGATTTCGGAACGGGAGCAGCGGTCTGAAATTGAATGGCTTCATATTCTCTCACTATATAAAGCTCTTCATCCACCTGTAGGATTTGATTTGAAACCTGATGCTGCACAATCAACTCGCGAATACGTTCAATTCGACCATAATCCAAACGATCCATTCCCAAACAAAGACAGTTTAATATTAATTTAATCAAACGCCTTTGTAAAGCAAGGTGCAGTTCGGTGAAATCACTTCGCTCTAGGCGGCAACAGCCTGGCCGGAAAGTCGTTATTCGGCGGAAAACCAGCTCGGCTTCTCTGCCTAAATAATCATCCTCAGCTTGCATTAAGTCCGCCAGTCGGTTCAGTGATTCCGAAAATTGTTCATTATAGGTCTTCAGCATCGGCATAACATCCAGCCGAATTTGATTGCGAAAATACTTCCGCAGCAGATTGCTGCTATCCATACAATAAAGCATTTCATGCTGAGCACAATAATTCACAATATCTGTTTTGTATATACGTAGAAAAGGACGAATCAGTTCCACTTTTTTTTCGAGCCTTCGTTCCGGCATGCCAATCAGCCCCGCAGGACCCGTACCGCGGAGTATTCGCATCATAATTGTTTCGGCTTGATCATCCGCATGATGGGCCAAAGCGATGCGCTTCGCACCATATTTGGCCGCCACCTGATGGAGGAATTCGTACCTCTTCTCGCGTGCCGCGGCTTGCCCGTTCAGCGATGTTTCTTCTATATATGCCGGAACGTTAATAACGCCGATTTCACACTCAAGCCCCATCGAGGCAGCCAGTTCCTCTACAAACAAAGCTTCTGCATCGGATTCCTCGCCTCGGAATTGATGATTGACATGCGCAGCAATCAGCTTCCAGCCATGCCGCTCGCTTAACACAAAAAGGACATGAAGCAGCGCCACAGAGTCAGGCCCGCCTGAAACTGCAACAACAACCACATCTCCTGAAGCTATAAGCTTGTGTTCTATAATGCGTTGTTCCACCTGAACTGCTAATTCCGTTTCCATATGTATCCCTTCTCTTCATGCACTTGCTTCCTGACACACACTACCAATAAATATAAACGGTTGCTCCAAAAATAAAAATAGAAGCAGCGAAGCATATTTTCAACCATGGCATTTTGAGCGTCGATTGTGCAATTTTTTTCGTGGATACGAGTGTTCTCCAATATTGATAAGCTTCTCGTGAGGTACGAAACTCCCCATTCAAGGCTTTATGAAGAAAAGGCCCGATATGAGCAGCCACCGCATTCTCACGAATAACGGCTGTTAATTCTTCCAGATCTCGGTTTTGAGGCAGGGTTTTCGTTAAGCCTGTGAAGCGTTTCCGCTGATCCAGCGATTTCAATAGCAATATAGCAAATGAGAATAGATCGTAGCTTTCCTCCGCGACGCGTTCGCCGCGATTCCAAAAACCGCGATCATACACCTCGGTCAATTGCTTGATTGCTCTGCCCTTAGATGTCACACCGCCAAAATCGATGAGGTCCACATCTCCATATTTAGAAACAATCATATTCTCAATCTTCAGATCCCCGAAGACGTAACCACTCTGATGAACTTCCGTCAGCTTCCGCAGCAAATTCGAACCTATGACATAGATCCAATCCTGCCCGCGCTTATGTATAAAATCAGAAATCGTCATTCCTTCAATATATCGCATGACGTAGAAGGAAATCTCTTTACCGCCCACTGTCATATCATCCGCATCTATCAAAAAATTCTTGAACGAGGTCTCTGTCAGCGAGATGGCAAGCAATGAGTTAATCTCCGATTGATGATCAACCGTCTCATGACCTGCTTTCAACGCAAATCTGGCTGTTCCTCTTCGTACGAGAGCCACAATCCCATTAGAACCAGCACCTAATAAACGTTCGACCACATACACCCGGCCGTTCCATTTCCCTTGGATTTCTGATCCTGGACGGAAGGCGTCTTCATACCACGTAGTCACTCAGCATCCCATCCTCGGTTTTTGGTGAGAAAGGCTTTTCCGTCACATACTGCAGCGTTTGCAGCAGCGCCGGACCTGTTGGAGTTGTACCCTTCATGTTTATTTTATAGAACATCTTGTCCAAATTTGCAAGCTGATTCGTCCAGCCGAGGTCCATTTCCAGCTCTTGATCACTAGTTTTGGTTGATGGAAAATGAAAAACAGCCAGTTCACTCTTCCCTGTACGGGCTCTAAGACTCAGCAAAAGATCACGAATGGCTTCGCGAACTGCCGCAAGTTTAGGCTTCATACTGGCACTAGCATCTATTAAAAGAGCTACACGAAGAGACGTGGTTTCGCTCATCGTATCAATCACCTGAACGACCTGAGACCGCTTGTCAGGCGGCAGCTGCTCCAATTGATTCGAGCCAAGTATGCTTTGCAATTCTTTGCCTACAGCATGCTGAATCGTTGTAGTGACCGTTTTGCGCGTCATCATCTGCACCGTTTGTGAAAGCTGGCCCGAATCTACGATTCGACTCATCCCGCCGCCAGCAGCGGAAATCTCACGAATTTCTTCAGAACCCAGCAAACCTAACTCCCCATGATCGATTACCCCAATAACATTCACCGTAACGCCTTCCGCCTGTGCTTGTGCAGCTGCTATGACCGGACTCACCCCTACATTGGAACATCCGTCTGTAATTAAAAGAATCTGCTTCATCATCATATTTGCCTCCCTGGCTGATAGGATTATCGCTCTAGTAGTTTTACTCCTAGTTTTTCCATTTTTGAGAGAGTCTAATCATGGTTCGAGCAAAGGAAATGAAAAGACAGCCCACCCGTGGTACAGGCAGACTGTCTTGAGATTGAAATTCGAATCGGATACTACCTTGTGAATCTTCTTCTTAGGATTAGGCCTAACAGAACCAAGGTGATACCTGCGATTTCTACATACAAGTGACTAGACTCTCCCGTTACCGGAAGGGTTTCTGGCTTCGTTATAGGCGGGATTCCCCCTAATGGAACGCTATTATCACTATCGATAGGAATGTCCGGCTCCGTCGATTTGGGATCCGTGGATGGCGTAGGAACCGCTGGCGGTGATGGCATTGGCGTTATAGTAGGCGCTGGCGTTATCGACGGTGATGGCGTATTTCCAGGTACTGAGCTTGGCGTTGGGCTTGGTGTCGAACTTGACGTTGTTCTATCTGGTGTTGGCGTTGATGTTGATGTTGGCCCATCTGGTGTTGGTGTCGGTGTCGGGCTTGATGATGGTCCCTCTGGTGTTGGCGTTGGTGTCGGTGTCGGTGTTGGCGTCGGGGTAGGCGTTCCCGGATCAGGCACCTTAGTATTTATGACATTTAAACTCAGAACATCCGCTGAATGGAGCGTTACTGGGTTCTCTTCTCTGTTTAATACATAACCAGAAGGCGCTGTTTTCTCAACTACAACATAATCGCCTGCAAGCAGTTCCTTAAAGACAACAGATCCTGTTTCATCCGTCGTTAATGTGTTAATCAACGTCCTTGCCGTACCTGACTTCCGATACAGTTCAAAGGTTGCGCCACCAAGCAATAAGGTGTTATTGGCTGAGTCAATCTTCTTAACGGTCAATGATCCTCGAACCCCGCTGCCCGTACCGGACCCTCCAGAAACACCTACCACAATATCCTTCGTTGTTTCTTTCACTACTGAGGTTACATTGCTGCCGCTGAGACTAACTTTATTGGAAACCGTATCGTGATCGTTCGCCGTAATTAAGGACTGATACTCCAAAATATAAGGACTCGATATCTGATTAACGAAACTCAGTTCAAAAGTTTGTTTGCCATCATTGCTCGTTTTAATGACCAAATTGTAGTCCGTGCCCTTCGTTAATTCCGATCCTTTGGTCACATTGCCATTGACAGCTGCAAGCGCAGCGAATAAATGGAAGGAATTCGGCAGCAATTGCTGATTGCTTGTAGGCGTATCGACGATTTTGGCATCGTTCAATGTGGATTGGCTGCGATTAATTGAAATGGTCCAGTTTATTTTGTCTCCGCTTTGTTCACCGCTTTTGCTGACGTATTCTCCGCCCATTGGGATGTTAAGGGTGGCACTTAAATTATTAGTAATAGGATTTTCTCCGTCAAATGCTCTAGCCGTGTTGGAAACCATGCTGTTAATAAGCTGGCCTTTCAGACTCGTCTTAAAGACAATGTAATAAGCTCCTGGGAGGGAGGGATCGAATTTAACTACTAGTTTGTTTTGACTATCAACCGTGTACGTGTATTTAGACTTGTCGACTAACTCCCCTTGGGATGCGTTGCCGTCAACAGGGATGATCATGTTGTAGACGGCAAGCGAACCATCTATCAGCTTCTGATTAGACTCCAGCGTATCCTGAACGGCAGCCTTTTCAGCAGCCTTGCTGTTGTAATTGACCCCCACTGTCCAAGTAATCTCTTTGGAAGCCGCATTGTAGGCGCCATATTTAAACCCATTATTCTTCACTTCATCTCTGGGAATAAATGTTGCCGTTGTCGTTTTGGTCTGCGAAACCTCAGTTTTGTCTAGCCAATCAATTTTAGCTGAATTTATGAAGTTTGTAGTTCCTTGCGGATTAATCCAATCTATATTAAAGTCCGTTTTGTAATTAATCGACAAAGGCTCTGAGAGCGGGTTGGTGAGTTTGACGAGGAATCCATCACCCGGATCTATCGAACTATCCAGAACATAATCAGCCGACGTTAAGGTCACAGTCCCTTTTTTGATGACGATCGAGCTTGGTATGAAACGCATGCCCTTATTCGGAAATGTATCTCTCACAACCACGCTGTTCATCAACTGACTATCCCGGTTAATGACCAAACTCCAAGCTTCCGTTCTAGCCTTGTAATCTGCCGGTCCAGGGTACTTCAAAATAATTCCCTGTTCAACAGCGCGTGAAGCTGAACCACTGGATCCGCTACCTGACTCAACGGTATTCTTAATGATCGCGTTATCCAGAACACGATTGTTTGCTTTAGTTTGGTACGTAATTTTATAGGCTGAGGAGATTTGGTTATTAAATTGCAGTTTAAATCCTTTCCGGCCAGCAGCTGCCTCCGACGTTACCGTGTACTCAGAAGCTGGCAGTTCACTGCCCAGTGTTTCGGTTCCATTCGAACTCAGTGTAACCGGATAGACATGAAGAGAGCCCGCGATTAAATCTTGCGTATCATTGAATAGGTCCTTTAGGAAGGCAATGGGTTGGGCAATGGTCTTCTCTTTATAATTATATTTAATGGACCAGCTAATAATTTGCGTAATAGGACTATAGCCTACCTCCGCTTTTTCCAAATCATTGCCTTGCTGCACCTGAACCGTCGCAGACGCGGAAACAGCGCCTTTATTGCTTCCTCCGAACGTTGCCGTATTCACGAAAGACACTTTGTTGGAATCCGTTATTGGCGTCGTATATTGAATGCGATAAGCCTTAGTAATGGGACTATCCGTGAACCGAATAGCCAGATTTGCTCCCGTTACATTGACTGTATATTGGCTGGCATCCACCAATGCTCCCTGCACCACAGTTCCATCTAGATGAACCCCTAGTTCATAAACTGCTACCGTAACAGGAACAGATAGACCTGTTGGGATAGGATCCGTTACCACTGCATTCTGAACAGAATCCAGCGCCTTATTCACATCAACAGTCCAATTAATATCCTTGGAATTGAAACCTGCAGATACTCCTTTTTTATCAATTGTTGAGGTGACCGTCGGTCGGAAATGAAGAATGAAAACCTGCTCTCCCGTATTAACCGGTATGGTAATTTTGACAATCGTGCTTTCGGTTATTTGGCTTTTATCTATTTGCGTTTTGAAGGTGAGCGTACCATGTACATTATCATGGCTTTCTATGTAGTTGTTAAAGGTGATCACCACTTGATGACTAGTCCGGTCAACATGGAACGTTCCTAACTGATCCTGCCCCATCACCAAGCCACCGTTGATATCATTAAAAAGCAAAAATTGCTGCGGCAGCGTGAAGGTAAACGTATCGCCGCTATGATACCCGTGACCATTCGGCAGAGACCACGTATAGTCCAGCTTCACCGTGGAGTTCGGCTCGTAAACATCGCCCGTAACGACCTGCCCTGAACTGTCGTATACAGCCATGGTCACACTGTCTAGAATGTTGTTCGATATTGTGTTCGCACTGGCCGTCGTCACAAAGCCAATCCCATAAATACTCTGCATAAGAATTAATAATGTAACCAGCAGCGTACTCATTTTTTTCTTCAACATCATTATTCAAACCTCCATTCACAATTTAATTCTTGTAGAGATTATTTATTTGTATCTTATGCAATTGATACAAGTTGTATCATTATTAATAGTATATGATACAACTTGTATTGTAAATCATTGGAATTCATATTTCTTCACATCGAATAACGAACAAAAAAACCTGCACTCAGTTATGAGTACAGGTTACTTCCCTATCTTAATATATTCTGGCTGCTTTATAATTAGCACTGTTTTTTTCCAACTCTACGACTTCACCGGCTTGTACATGCACAGCATCATAAGTGGTATCAATCGTCACCCATTCATTACGTTCCTTCAAGAAAACTTGATTCCACGCATGATAGGTCTCAGGGGCATGTGTCTCATATCCCATAACAAGACGGGTCGGAATTCCTTCACTTCTTGCCATTGCTGCAAACGTAGAAGCATAGTCGTAGCAGATTCCTTCGGAAGCCTCGTAAACCATATCCAGATCAGGTATGTAACTATCTGCAACGGTTTGGGCCTTCTTATAATCGTATTTAAAATGGGTCGTGATATAACCGTAAATGGCCTTTATTTTGTCCATATCCGTGTCTTTACTGCCCGCTAATTGCTTAGCCTTAACGACTGCTTTGGACTCCGTATTCCAATCAATCAGTGGAATGGCCTGTAGAAAGACAGCATTCTCGTCTTCCATCTTCAAATCTATCTGTTCTTGTGCAACTACTTTATATTTGTTCGTTCCTATGGACTCGCCGATCACCACGCTATAAGCGCCATTGCCAAGCTGCAAAGGGTACTGATCTCCCTCTGCGAAGGTATAATCATATTTGACATTCCCACTCATGATTCGGACGAGAACTTTGGTATTCTTCGCTCTTTCATAGTTAACCGAGATAATCCCCTTATTCAGAGCAACTTTGTCAATAATGGGCGTGGGGGAAGCTGCCCATATCCCTTGAGGGGCAAGACTGCCTAGTAGCGTTGCAAGAATCGCTAGTCTGACTGGTTTCTTAAGCACAAGAAATCTCCTTTCGGTAACTGGCTGCCAACTTAGTTCTACTAAGGAAGGCCCTTTAGCTTTGCGTCTCTAGTTTTCGCTAGATTTGCCTTTATCGGAGAAGAGCACCGAATCCCTATACAGCAATCTTAACATAGGCTTGTATCTCTGAATAGACAAAATATTACATTTTTTATTTCTCAGGCTGCACTAAAATCCCCTTAATCGCAATACGGTGAGTCGGATTTTCCATAGGATGGCAAGTAATTAGCGTAATCTCCCGATCTTTGCCGTTGCCTTTGAGCACCCAGACGTCTTCCGGGAGGACATACTGCTTATCAACCACTTTATAGACATACTTTTTATTCCCGCTATCTACTTCGACTAAATCACCTTCGGTGACTTCATCTAATCGATTGAAGTTTTTTCCGTAGGTCAGGTTTCGATGACCCGCAATCGCATAATTGCCAATGGCCCCTGCTTTTCCGGTATTGGCGATACTGGCAACAGAGATTTTCAAATTATTCACTGTAGCATCCGTTAGAATAGGCAGCTTGAGGTCTATTTTATCAATAATGAGAATACCTTCCATGTTCTTGGGCATCGCTGCAGGCTTCGGCGTCGCCGCGACGGCCACAGGAGCCTGCTGGCTGCTTGTCGGCGTTGCCTCAACCGCAGGTTCAGGGGAAGCCGCGACAGGCACATCCTCCGGCAGTGATTCCTCGGGCTCAACAACAGCCTGATCCATCATTTGCAGATTGTCTTCCCATTGCTTCAAAATCTTCTGCTGCTGAAAGCTCTCATACCGGTCGTTAGCCATCGGATAGAAGAAAATGATAATCCCAAGAACGATACATAACAGTGACAGCTTTTTTCTAATCACCAGAGGTACCTGCCTTTCTCATGGATCTCATGTGCAAGTGCGCTTTCCCAAAAAATCCCACCAATAATGCGCCTTATTTCTATTCTATATCGTAGAAAGAATCCCTGCTCCAAGGTCTGTGAAAGCAGTCCCGGCCGACGCAGTCAGAGCAAAGAGGAATCTTGTCGAAATAGGTAAAAATTGTTCAGAATTTGTTCAGTCTTCTTTGATGTAATAAAAAGAATTCTTTTTTTGGCATAATTTGTTGGATGGAAGGTCCAGAAGCTTTAATTCGAAGGAGGTGACGATGGATCGGGCAATCTCCACGACTACATAGACACTGCTTACTTGATGGATAAGATTGTTCATCTTCAGACATAGATTAACGCGATTACAACAGTATTTTATCTTATGCCAAGAAGAATGAAGGTTTAGAGTCGTTTGAGAGACATGCAGTTGGAATATTTTACAACAAAATACATTGCCAGCTCATGTCATCTGATTTTGGGGGAGCAATGTATGGAACATTTATTGGGTTTGAAAAGAAGCAGGACTCTCTTCCTATTTCCTAAAAGAGTGCTTTTCCTGCTTATGGCCTTATCGCTGGCTATATTGCCGTATTACAACCTTGTTGCGTCTGCCGCTGTTTCCTTGACTCTGGAGAAATCCGTAGACAAGACATCAGCAGCACCAGGAGAAACGATTACGTATACGATCAAGTATGCGAATCCAGGCACAATTGGCAATACCGACAACATGGTTATTACGGATAATTTGCCGAACACACTCGATTTCATCGATGTCGATACGACAGCAGATGTGGATCATGTGGACACAAGCACGCCAGGTGTTGTCAAGTATGTCATGAAAACGCCTCTGGCCAATGGTCAAACTGGCATCCTGAAATTAAGAGCCAAGTTCAAGCCAGGAACAACGCAACCAGGCGACATCGCCAAAAATACGGCAATCGCTACGGCAAACGGCGCCACTTCTCCACTTGCTTCTGCGCCTGTTGTAACAGCCGTCGTGAATGCCACCGATTGGTCGATTTCCAAAACAAAAATCGTCCCAACGGTAGATCCTGTTTTAAACAGCAATGTTACTTATCAGATTAAGCTAAAAGGGAACAGCTCAGGCGGTTCCAACATCCAGAACGTAGGCATCTTCGATACTTTGCCTCCTGGTGCAACGGTAGTTTCCGCTGACGGCGGTGATTACACGTCGGTTCCCGGCTCGGTTTACTGGAACCTCCCTACTTTAGCTACGGGACAGGAACGTGTTTATAATGTGGTCCTGAACTTCCCATCTCCTACCTTTAGCGTAGGGCAAACCGTTACGAATTCTGTGTATGCCAAAGGCAAGAGTCTGAGCGGTGCGAATCTAACGACAAATACGGCAGTTGCGACCCATTTACTTGCTAGCCCATCGCCAGGAACAAGCGGCATTAATAAGGATTCCCGACAAGCCAATGACAAGTACTCCATCGGCCAAATTGTTGATTATAAAATTAACAGCTTCGGAAATACCGGCAACGTGCCCTTGGACAAATTTATTGTCGAAGATGCCATACCAAGCGATATTCACTTGACCCAAGTGTCCACAGGTTCTTACGCGAACAATTCAGGTGTTGTTGCCAATGTGTATTATCAAAAAGACAATAACCCTACTTGGATTCCATGGACAAACGGTGCAGATCTCGATACGAGCAGTAATCATGTATTAAATGTATCTGACTTAGCCATCGGTGGCTCCATCGTTTCCAAGGTTGCTTGGAACTTCAGCACCGTACCTAGCGGCTTCCGCATTGCTTCCGATATTCATGTTAAAGGAACACTGCTTAATACAGCTGCAGTAGGCCAGACTATTACCAATACAGCTACGCTTAAATCCGAATATGCCTCTGTGCCATTGCCCAACAAAACGGATTTCGTAGATATTACGGTAGCAGCCTCTCTCCCTTGGCTTGTGGCGAGTAAATCCGTCAATAATGGTTCTGTCAAAATTGACGATACCGTTACCTATAAGCTGCGGATTAAGAATCATGACTATGCAACAGGAAATCTGACTATGCCGACTGTAGTGGATCTGTTTCCTAAGGAATTAGAGAACTTTTCCTACACAGCAAATCAGACTCTCTCTGGCACCACGACACCGGTTCCAGGTGCTTCGATTACTTTTAACCAACGTACAAAAACAGTAAACTCCGTCAACTATAATGTGTATCAATGGGATTTCCCAGGAATTACACTACAACCCGGAGATTTCATTGATGTTAATGTAAGTGGAAAAGTCAAAGCAAATACAACAAACGGCTATTTCAAAAATACGATGTACGCTGCGGCTTCAGGTGTGCTCGATGATAGAAGCTCAACAGTCAACGATACGAATGACTGGGACAATAACCCAGCTACGACCAAGCTGGCTACCGCTTCCATCGACGTGTATGTCAAATTCAAAGGCTCCCTGGAATCCATTAAATGGGTTAAGGGCGAATTGGACTCAGCCTTCAGCAAAGAACCTGCCTATGGCAAGACCTTGCCTGGCGGGAAAGCCATGTATCAACTTCGGGTTAGCAACAAAGATTCTAACGGCCCTATCTCCAATGTCGTTATTATCGATAAGCTGCCTCGTATTGGCGATACAGGCGTAGTTGATAGCAACGGTCGTGATACCAAGTGGAGACCGTATTTGGTGAATAATGTCACCGGTGCGGACGGGGGCGCTTTTACGATCGTGAAATCGGATGATATCAATCATTTCTTACGTTCTGTAACAGGTGTTCAGATCTTCTATTCAACTAGTCTGACTCCAAATATGTCCGATATTTCACAATCGCTTCCTCCACATAACGATACCGGTTGGAGTTTAACGCCTCCAGATGACATTACAACAGTTACCGCACTCAAGTTTGTCTTGGGCAGCAACGTTGTTCTGTCTCCAGGAGAATCTATCGTATTGGAATGGGATATGCGGGCGCCAGTAAGTGCTCCAACCAACAAGGTTGCATGGAATTCCTTTGGATACGGCGCTACTTACCCTGATGTGAATGGTCCAGAAGCCTTCTTGCCTTCCGAGCCCAACAAGGTAGGATTTGAAGTTGAACCTTATCCTGCTAACACGGCCAGTCTGGGAGACTTCATATGGAAAGACACCAATGCAGACGGCATTCAAGATCCCGGAGAAACAGGTATTAATGGGATCCTCGTTAATCTTTACAGCAATTCCGATTTAGTTAACCGGATCTCTTATACCAGAACCGGTGATGAGCACGGAACTGGCAAACCCGGTTACTATGAATTTCCAAATCTAGCTTCAGGTGACTATACCGTAGAATTCATCATGCCAGCCAACTACTACCTCTCGCCTAATGATCAAGGGAGTGGACCCAATGCGGATGAATTAGATAGCGATTTTACTCTCTACGACAGCACCAATAGAACTTATCATGCCAGCACCCATCTTTCTGCTAATGAACATAATATGACCATTGATGCAGGTATCTTCACTAGAGGTGCTATTGGCGATTTTGTATGGAACGATATCAATATGAATGGCGTACAAGATGCCGGAGAGCCAGGAATTGGCGGCGTTGTCGTCAACTTGTACAAGAATAACGTTCCTGAAACAACGTTTAAGAAAACAACTACGACTGACGTCAACGGCCGATACAGTTTCCCTGATCTAGATCCGTATAACTACATCGTGGAATTCATCCGACCAACCGGCTATAAAGCAACCCTTCAAAACAAGCCCGGCGATGATACCAAAGATTCGGATGCTGACGAAGTGACAGGGAAAAGCCATGTCATTAACTTAACCTCCGGACAGACGGATAACACGATTGATGCTGGCTTTTATCTTGCCGAGCTTGGCAACCTAGTTTGGCATGATCGTAATGGAAACGGGATTCAGGATGCAGGAGAACCTGGCATATCCGGAGCGACCGTGAAACTCTACAACGCGTCCAACCTAGCTACTGCGCTTTATACAACTACGACGAATGGAAACGGTATTTATAACTTTTCCAATCTTCTTCCAGGTAGCTATGTGGTTAAATTTAGTCGCCCTGCAGGCTACGACTTCTTTTCGCCAGCCAACATCGGCTCGGATGATGAGAAAGACAGCGATGCGATCTATGCGGCTCGCACCGATGCAGATGCCAGCACGAGTGTGATAACATTAAATGAAGGCGGACGCGATTACAGCTACGATGCAGGTGTTTACAAGCCAGCTAGTCTTGGCGACTATGTTTTCTTGGATGCCAACAAAAATGGCATTCAAGATGCAGGAGATTCCCCATTCGGAGGGGTTGTCGTCAATCTCTATCTAGCGTCTGATCCAACAACGGTGATTAAGACAACAACTACTGATGTCGCGGGCTTGTATAAATTCACCAACCTAGACCCAGGCAGCTATATTGTTGAATTTAAAAAGCCTCTAGGCTATGACTTCACCCTCAAAGCTCAAGGCGGAAATGACCTTGCAGACTCTGATGCAGATCCGACTACAGGAAGAACAGTACCCATCACCTTATTATCAGGCGATAATAACTTGTCGGTGGATGCCGGATTGTTCCTTCTGACAAACGGCTCTATCGGGGACATCGTTTGGCATGATCTGAATGCCAATGGCATTCAAGATGCCGGAGAACTTGGCATTCCCGGAGTTGCCGTTGAGCTGTACGACGCAAGCACGAATACGAAGCTAAGCTCCACAACGACTGATGGAGGAGGACACTATTTATTCACCAATCTCCCTCTGAACGCAAGCTACAAAGTGAAATTCCTTAAACCTAGTGGCTTTAAGGATAGTCCAGCCAATGCAGGAAACGACGATACGAAGGATTCAGACAGAGATCCTGTCACCGAATTCAGCCATGATATTTCGATTCTTGCAACCGTCAATGATCTTACTATTGATGCTGGATTCTACAAGCTTGCTAAACTGGGCGATAAAGTATTTATTGATGCCAATCGAAACGGCATTCAGGATGCTGGTGAAGAAGGCGTGCCTAACGCGATAGTAACCCTTTATCGTTCAAATGCACCTACTGTGGTGGTGGCAACTACGAAGACTGATGTGAATGGCAACTACTTGTTCGAAGATCTGGAACCTGGTTCCTATGAAGTCGCCTTCACGCCTATCTCCGGTTTTGCTTTTACTTCCAGTAACATAGGTCCAGATAGAGCGGTTGACTCCGATCCTAACATCTCAGGCCGTGTATACAACATTGTATTGGTGTCGGGAGAAGACAATAGAACGATAGACGCTGGCATCTATCCTTACAGCAATGATAATGGTGGTGGTGGCAGTGGTGGTGGTGGCGGTACAGCTCCTACGCCAAGTCCTACGCCTGGTCCAACAACAACACCTGGACCTACACCAACTCCAGCAGTGCCTACGCCTACACCGTCGCCAGGTGTGCCAACACCTTCACCGACGCCAGCACCGCCTGCGCCGACGCCTGCTCCAACGCCAGGACCAACAACGGCTCCTGTGCAGCCAGCTGTGACAGAAGAAGATACACCTGTAACTGGTAAAATACCAAACGCAGGTGAAAACAATCCTAGACCGGTAACCGTAGAAGAACAACCTAAGAACGGAACCGTGGAATTAACGGATGACGGCAATTGGATCTATACGCCCAAAGAAGGATTTAACGGCGATGATTCCTTTACAGTCGGAGTAACCAATGATAATGGTGATATTGATTATCAGAAGATTAATGTGAATGTGCTTCCGAAGGGCAGCAATAAAGGCGCTACGAAAACCTCACTTGTTCCAAAAACTGGCCAAGCGGCCCATAGTACCTACTATCTGACAGGACTAGCTATGGTTCTTGCCGGATTGAGCGCTCTTGGAGCCGTACGCTGGCAGCAGCGCAGAAACAAATAAATGCAAACAGGGGTGGCTTTAAGCCGCCCCTGCTTCTTTTCCACCAAGCCGCTGTTCTACTATAGCTATAGGAAGGGGAAGAAATGATTCCTAGGTCTTCATCTACCAAGCCTGTGAGATATCGACTACTGTATGGGGCAGCCTCGTTATTAATCGTAGGAGGAGCTTCCCTTTTGGCCATAGATCTCTACACGCAGCAGGCACAGAGCAAGCAAGCCGAGCAATTAAAGCAACAACTTGCAAGCATCCATACCACCCAGACGACTTACCCGTCTCCATCTATTGCGGATTCCAATCCCGGGCAAGGAGCAATCGCAGGTGAAACAAGCCCTGCCTCAACGCCCCAAAGTATCAATTGGAACAGCTTGCTTGCCATTAACAAAGAAATCGTCGGCTGGCTGCATATTGACGGCACTAGCGTCGATTATCCAGTCGTCCAGCATAAAGATAATGAGTACTATTTGCACAAGGATGCAGCAGGCCACGAATCAATTTACGGCAGCATCTTTATGGACTATCGCATTGATCTTAACCAACAACTAAGGAACACCATTATTTACGGGCATAATATGATAGATGGTTCTATGTTCGGAAGCCTTCAGAATTATAAAAACAAAGACTTTTTCTTGGCGAATCGCGATATTCTTCTGGAAACAATCGATCAGAAAACGAGCTGGGAGATCTTCTCCGTCTATACCATTGATGCGAGTAAAGATACCGTGGATATTTCCTATGACAACGCTCAGACCTTCCGTCAAGCTATCGATCAATATCGCAAAAAGTCGCTCTTCCAAGCCCCTGTCATTCCGCAAAAAGAAGACGAGATTCTCACGCTTGTAACTTGCAGCAACGAAACCGACGATACACGTTTAGTCCTTCATGCCGTGAAAAAAAAGGAGCCCTAGGGCTCCTTTTTATTTATAAAGCGTATCAGCGATCGGATAATCGCTTTCCACCCATGTATGACCCAAACCTTTCAATGCTGCATTAGTTACATTAAAATACGCTCTAGATTGCACACCTGGCTGATCAGGAGTAGGATCGTCGAAGACCGTATCCAGCATGTACCAGTTATTCTCAATATGAACTTGATTCCACATGTGCGTTTGTGCCGGATCACCGTTCAGATAGCCGACTACCAGATGACTTTCAATCCCTGCTTTTGCAAGAAGCTTGTATGTGAGGATCGCGTACCCCTGACATACCGCTTTATGATTATACAGTGCTGAGTAGGCCGTATGCCCAATTTCACCTAAATCCTCATACGAGGTAGTTGAAACCACATAGTCATGAATCGCGGATTCCTTCTGGAAATCACTCATGTCCGGCTTCAAAATGTCCCCCAGAATCCGATCAACTTCCTTGTTAACGTAGGCATCCTGCTCGGCTGTTGTCAAGTATTCCGGCGTTAAGGTAATCGTCAGATTGCCGACGCTTCCCTTCATTTTATAAGACAGACTTTTTAAATCCCAAAACAAATCTTCTCTTACTGTCTCACGGGCATGATCGATAGAATCACGAATTCCTTGTAGATAACTTGCAGAATCTTTCATATCTTTGGATGTATAGGTAATCGTAATCGTTGCTGATTTCTTAGCCAATTCTTCTTTGATCGTTTGTTCTAACTTAGGCTGTGTATTAACCTCCGCTTGCGTACTGCTAGCTTCAGCATGCACACTCGTAGTGAGGACAAACAAACAAATTGCGGACGATACGACTAGCATTTTAAATTTAGTAAACATGACAAAAAACCTCCCTTGTTATGAAGCCAAAAGAGGGTGGATTGCTCCGCTGCCTCTTGGCGGCCCGACGATCATAGCATAATGCTTTAGACTCGTGGCTTTGCGTCCCTGCCTTTCGACAGGTTTGCCTTTTTCAAAAGTTACTAGAATATGAAAGTATCATACCATACGCCAGTTAGGAGTTCAATGCCATTATATTCATAGATACGGCAGTGATCTTGCTTTATGCTCTCTGTCCAAAAGCCTCATTGTACCAGCTGATAATCGCTTTACTTGGGGGAATATCAAGATCCTCCTGCAGCCGATTTCGGAGCATGGCATACTGCTGTTTCATTTCGGCAAAATTACCCCGTTTGTGGTAAACCTGCATCAAACCAAAGTAGCCATCTTCCGCCAAAGGAAACTGCTCCTTCATCTGTTGATAGGCTTCTCCCGCTTCCTTCAGAAGCCCTTGCTCCAAGCAAAAATCAGCAAAACGCTGCAGATACGTCCATCGAAGGAGCCGCAGACGCTCCCTTTCACTTTCGGCCCATACATACTGAGATTCTCCAAAGTAATCGCCTTTGTACATATCCAGCAGTCTTTTATGAGCACCTAGCTCATCCATGGACAACTCAGGAGACTTCAGCAATCCCGCTTCCCAGACCTCTACATCCACACGCATCTCATCTAGCTGCAAACGATAGCCCTCGTGCTCATAGACGACCTGAACGGCCAACTCCTGCTCCTTCAGCATTTTCCGTATTTGATATATGGTCGTATGCAGCTGCACACCCGCACGGGCTGGATCCTGCTCGTGCCACAGCATGTCCAGCAGCACTTCCTTATGCAGGGCAGGACCATTGCGATGATGAAGCAGAATGGAGAGCAGCTCTTGTGTTTTATTGGTTCGCCAGGAAAAAGACTGCACGCCTGAAGCTCCATGTATCCAGTGAAGGGACTGGAAGCAGCAGAGCATGGTACCCATCTCTTGCACGTCAACATCAGGTGATGCCTCTGCAAGGGCTTTACGCACCCGATTCAAGGTTTTGCCTAATCGACTTTCCGATATCGGCTTCAATATATAATCCAAAGCATTTAATTCAAAGGCATCCACCGCATATTGGTCAAAAGCCGTAACGAATATAATATTCACATCAGGCTGTACAGTAGACAGCCTTGCGGCCAGCTCCATGCCGCCAATTTCCGGCATTTCCAAATCTAGAAATATCGCATCCAATTTCTGCTCCGCAGCAAAAACCAAAGCCTGCCGCGGATCCATCAAAGAAGCTGCAATTTCGATATCCTCGTGTTTGCTCAGCAGCTTCTCCATGCTCCTCAAAGCTAATGATTCATCATCAACCAACAGAACTTTCATATTCGACACCTCTTCGCGGAATTTGAATCATCATCTTCGTTCCTATATTCGGCGAACCTTCGATATTATAGCTAGAACTTTCAAACGTCATAAGTCTACTTCCTAGTTAAGCACGATAGTAATTCTTAACGCAACCTATTTGGGTAAAAAATGCCATTAGGAAAAGGGAGCTCCTCTACAAGTAGAAAAAACTTGAGGAAAACTCCCTGATAAAAGGTACGGACTCCGTGATGGTGCGGTTGTACTTTATATAAACCTACGATCATACATCTTTTTGAGCCTGATTTAGCTGAAAATCAATGAATTCCTGCAATTGTGCATGTTTTTACGGCCTTTATCCGATTTCCAGAGTATAAAGCTGAAAAAGCCTGCATAATCGCAGGCTTTCCACTTTTCGTCCTATATGGTTGAAAAAAAGCCTGCACTTTCGCAGGCTTCCGACTCTATGAGTCCACCAGCTTCAATAGCTTATGAGACAGCAGCTATTATTTCATCAGCTAACTGACAGTCTTGGGACGCTCCATGCGTGTGATGCCCGGCCAGCGGAACGCAGCCCACTCCGGCTGCCTTTTCTCTATGCGGGCCACAACAACCGTCATATCGTCTTGAATCTCGCCGTGATGGTGGCGGAAAATCCGCTCCAGCAAGCAGTCTGCAAAATCCTGCGGCAGGGTCGTATCGATTTCCTGAATCATCCGCTTCATCCACATCTCCTTATTCACCGCATGCCCTGGTGCATCGTAGATGCCGTCGGTCATCATGACGAGGATATCGCCCGATTGAAGTGGAATCGAGACGAGGTCAACCTCGATTTCGCTCAGGATGCCCACCGGCAGATTATTTGCCGAAATGGAAATGACCTCATTCCCGCGCTTGATGAAGCTGGGGATGGAACCAATCTTCATGAACGTGGTATTCGCGTTGTACATGTCTATCAAAGCCATATCTACGGTCGCATACATCTCGTCCGAGGAACGCAGCATCAACACCGAGTTCAGCGACTTGATCGCGAGCTTCTCGTCCATACCTGACTGCAGCAGCTGCTGCAGGATGCTAAGGGCGGTCTGGCTCTCTGCGCGAGCGCGCTCGCCGTTGCCCATGCCGTCGCTCAGCGCCACGGCATACTTGCCATTGCCCAGCTCCACCGTGGAGAAGCTGTCGCCCGAGAAGAGGTCGCCGCCTTTGGCTGCGCCGGCGACACCGGTCTCGACCTCGTATTCCTTGGCGGAGCCGAAGACGACCGTGCTGTAGCCCTCGCCGCGCGCGTGCATCTCTTCGCGCATCACGGCGACGTTCTCGCCGATGATTTCGCTAAGCAGCGGCGCAATGATTTTCCGGCATTCATCGAAGCCTTTCGTATATTGATGAATGATCTCGATTTCGATATTTCCTTCATCCAAGGAAATAATGTCAATGGTATGAATCGATAAGCCCAGCTCCTCCAGCGCATTGCGAATTTGTTCTTCCTGTAGGAAGAGCTCCTGACCTTCCCGCTTAATTTCTTTGGCCAGGTCCTCCATAACCTGAGAGACGCCGGAAAGCTGGTCTGCGACGAGATGACGGCTGTCCATAATTTGCTTTTTCCAATGTAAATCATTCTTGTACAAGCTGTACTGCTGCTTCATCACTTCCAGCACCTGCTCCGTCTGTATACAAACCTTCTTCCATTCGGCTGGTATTTGCTTCTTCGTCATATTCTCCTTTGATTCAATATTGGTCATCATATCGGTCATATAGGTGTAAGTTTGATAAAATTTCTGATCCCAGCATTGGCTCTTCTTCCAACAGGAATCACAGGCTTTCTGCGCAACAGCATTCATGAAATGCCCAACTTCCTCCTCTTTGCGGCTTACCGCATCATCCGTCGTCAACTGTTTGAAGCTGCGCGACAACTGCCGGAATACCTCTGAGAATTGCTCCACACGGCCCGCTGTCACGTCACGCACCCTTTTGGCATAATCCTGCTGCGATTTCAGATTCTCCTGCGTACCCGGCACATATTTGGCAAGAGTCTGAACAAGACTGCGCGGGGTCAGGAGGAAGAGCGCTACAGCGACCAGCGACTCCCACATCGAGTTAAGCACATCCACACCCGTCCCCATATAGAACGAGAGAATTGCTGATCCCAGCAGCATGCCGAAAGCAACTGCCAAACGATTCCCTTCCTTGAGAAGGCCAGCCAGCATGCCGGAGAAAGCTAATAAACTCATTTGATAGATAGCATTGCTATTGGCAAGACTTAGAATTAAGCCTGTAATTACGCCGACTGAAGCCCCGAAAGGAGCACCGCCTACCAAGGCAAATAATAGAATCAAGTAACGGGATAACACATGCTCCACCGTGACAGGGCCGATACTCCAGCTTACTGTACCTGTCATGACAGACGCCAAAAGGATAATCAAACAAATAATTTCTTCGTGTTTCAAATGATAGTTTTTACGGGTAAGTGTAAAGACAGGTATGGCCTGTATAAAAATCAAGGTCAGCACCAGACTCAGCAGTGCCTCTACGGATATCATCATTAGGGAGTACCAGCTTAAATTGGAGACCACGAGCTCTGCAAAAAGCTGTACTAGGAACGTGGAGCTGAATACAAGAAGCGGCGCCAACGAAAGCTCCGAACGCTCGAATTTATCCAGCGCCTTTTGGATGAGTAAGAAGACGATAATTTCGGTAACGAGATACCCTGTATTCGAATGGAGCGATAATAAACTTCCGGCGAAAGCAGCAACCCCGACCCAGTGTAAAATATCTCTCCTTGTAAAATAAATGACCGCGATAAAGGCTAGCGCGAACGGGGACAGCTGTTCCAAAATCATGGCACGTCCGAGCAGGAAGGCCATAACGACCAGCAGCATTGACCATTTCTTAGCTACAAATGCTTGAACAAATCGGTTTTCCACAGTTGCGCTTTGAGCGCCTGTCTTGGCTTTCTGCCAAAATCCTGTCCACCCGCCACCAATCACTGCACCTATGCTTCTTCTTTGCATGTTTGCGAACACCATCCATTCCATCCTTATTTGTTTCTCTAGTATAGAGACAATCTAGCAGAAAGTTTGTCAGAATGAGTTGATAGTTTCAAAGAAATTTCCGACAAGCCGCGCCAGCTTTGTCACCATGCCTCAGCCCTTGCCTAGACTCGCTTTATTCAATTGAGAACGTTTCCAGAAGTCTGATTACCTCGAACTTTCGCCCTGCGTATGAGGGAGATACCCGTAATACCATGTCGACAGATCTCTCCGTTCTGAAGCCTTGCGACGGATCCCTATGACGAATACCCTTCGCATCATTCCGCTCCATATCTTCTGAAAACGAATAAAAAAACCACACCCGCCGAAGCGAATGTGGTTCGTGACTTGCATCTATTAATCTCTTCTTCCGCCCCGGCCACCGCGTTTGGACTCGGTGTTCTTCTTCAGAGACGAAATCCGCTCTTCACTATCTTTAAGGAAACGAGATACTTTATCTTCGAACGAGAAGGGTCTAGCTCCGCCCTGCTGCTTGTTAAAGCCGCCGCGTCCGCCGCCACCGCCGCCGCGATTGAAGCCACCGCCGCCACCTGGACGACCGCCACCACCACCGGGACCACCGCTTGGAGGGCCACTGCGTTCTCCGCCACTGCTTGGGCGTCCGCCTTGATAACCGCCGCTTGGACGATCTCCGCTTGGGCGTCCTTGATAGCTGCTGCCACCTGTACGTTCAGGACGAGCAGGTCTTTCCTCAACTGGCTTGTCAACCGTTTGCTTGATCGACAGTCCGATCTTGCCATCCTTGTCCACGTTAATCACTTTGACCGTTACTTTGTCTTCCAGCTTCAAATGGTCATTAACGTCTTTCACATAATTGTCCGCGATCTCCGAAATGTGAACAAGACCGGTAACTCCTTCAGCAAGCTCGACGAATGCTCCAAAGTGAGTAATCCCCGTCACTCTACCCTCTAACTTGGTGCCAACTTCAATTGCCATAAAGTAAAATGTTCCTCCCTTAAAATGTTGAAAACACTGGCTACGCCGATTATAACCGATGCAGAAACCCCGGTCAACACGGCATGAGCCGCTTCTTCTTATAATTTTTATTGCGACTTGGAGACACTCAGTGGCGTCTCTCCCGTTTTGCTATAGTGAAAATCCCGGCGAATGATTTGATCCAAATATTCGTCATTGTGAAGTCTAGCAATTTCTCTCTTTGTTTGCTCTTTGAGCTTATTCGCTTCAACGAGTTGTTGCTCCATATTTGCGACGACGTTGCTCTTTTCGTGCAGCTTTGCGAACTGCCCCCATATGTTAACAGCAGCCCAACTCATAAAACATAGGACAAAGATCAAAAGAAAACGCAGTCTTCGCTTTGAGCCTATGCTAGCGCTGCGCTTAGATGATGGTACGGTTGCACGAGCTTGCATATATAGGACTTCCTCCTACTTAGAGAATAACCTGCGATAGATCGTAATGATATTACCCATTAGTTTCTTCAACCAAACAGGTACCACGAAATATTTATGGGCAGGCCGAGTCATCCACAGGAGCAATCTCCAAAAAGGATAAAGCAATTGTAGCACAATTCTGTAAAGGAATATAGCTACAGCCAGCAAAAAGCCTAAAATTATCACCGTTAGACGATATAAGCCAATAATCGGTTTAATCAGGATGATTTCGACAGTTTTGGCAAGAAAGCGGTAGATCGCAATAATGATTTGGATAATTAGCAAGGTAAGACGAATAACCAGATTACTGAGAAAAGCGAAATAAAAACAAACACCGATGCCCAGCCCCAGGAAGATAAACACACGAACTTGTCCTTCATTACTGTAAAGAAGCAGACGGAACACAAGGATTGTCGCCACAATCCAATAAACAATATCAACGAGCGGAATCGTCCAGCGCGGCAGCTTCAGCTTGCCGGAGAGCACACGAAACACATCAAAAATCGCGCATATGGAGACTCCACTCAGGAACATCATGAAGATTGTTTGGAACTGAACGTGAAGGGTCACTTGAATAACTTACCAAGAAACCCTTTGGATTTCTCCTGGGTATTCCCATCCACATAAGCTAATTCCTGAATTAATCCTTCAATGGCGACTAACCCTTGCTCCAAGCTCAAATTCTTGATGTGCAAATTCTGGCCTTTAATCATCAAATAGCCCATTTCCGTTTCCAGGAGGAACTCTTCACTGTCAAAGCTTTCTACGTTCAAAACTCCGGAGATCTCCAAGAGCTTGCGATTAAGCATTTTGATTTCTTGCCGTTTATTGTTTTTCACCGGTTCGATCATGGCCTGTACCCCTCCTTCATCTATCCTTACGATATGGGAGGATGTCCTTTTTTAGAACCACTGGGCACGGTCATCTTTAATAAAATATGCGGCTTATTCTTAGGAGGAGAGCCCTTCCATGAATCGACAAACACTCTCCCCTGTGCTCTCACGAACGTTTACACGATCAATTCATAACAACCTATGACAATTAACAACAAACATCCCAGCAGCTCCGCATATCGTCCGAACCAAGACTTGGCAATTTTGCTGCCCATACGAATGCCCAAGTCGACAGTTAGAAGGGAAAAGACGCCCACCGAGATCGCAGAAAGGATCGGAGAGACTCCACTGGCCCCGGCACCCAAGCCGCTCGCCAGACAGTTGATGGACAGCGCAAAGCCCAGAGACAACGATTCTCCCCACGAAATAACGTGATTCCCATCCTTATCTGATCTTTGGGCCATCCCTGCGAACTGCTCGCCTAATTGGGCATCCCTGGCCGCATGTCTAAATCGCTTCAAGCTTGCACGCAGTCCCCATGCACCCAAAAGGATAATAATAATACCACCGATCAAATTGCCCACGGATGGGGACAAGAGATGCGAAACATAGTTACCAGCAGACATAGCCACATAGGTTGCAGCCATCGATAGCAAAGCAATAAGCAGGTTGGACAACAGCGGCACTTTCGTTGAACGCGAGCCAAAGGATAAGCCTATGCCCAGATTATCTAGATTTGCGGCAATGCCGATCGCCACAATTGTAAACCAATGCATTCCTCCACCACCTAATTCATTATTCTTTGATGTATGATATGCGCAGCGAGCCCAGACGGAACCTGAACAAGCCTAGAAAGAAAGTGTCCGTGAGAAACGCTTGATTTCAAAAAAATAGCCCAAGACCCCTATTCAGGATCTCGGACTATTTCACAATTGCAGCTTTATTCGGATTGAAAAGCTTCTTCCTTGAGCAGTGAGTACATCTGAGCAGCGTCTTCCTTGCGAGTTGACTCCGACAGAACTTCCACTCGAATCGTCACCTTTTTCTGGCCGAATTGAATGGACAGCTCATCTCCGACTTTCACATGTGTACTCGCTTTGGCATCACGGCCGTTAATCCAGACACGCCCCTGATCGGACACATCCTTCGCTACGGTACGACGTTTGATCAGACGAGATACTTTCAGAAACTTATCGATTCGCATTATTTAACTGCGTCTTTAAGTTTGTTGCCCGCTTTGAAAGCAGGAACGTTGGATTCTGCAATTACAATCGGGTTGCCCGTTTGTGGGTTGCGGCCTGTGCGACCGGAACGTTTGCGAGTCTCGAACGTACCGAAACCGATTAATTGAACTTTATCTCCGGATGAAAGAGCATCTGTAACTTCACCAAGGAATCCATTAAGTACGACTTCTACGTCTTTCTTAGTAAGTCCGCTTTTTTCTGCAATGTTGTTGATCAAATCTGTTTTGTTCATGTGTTTTCTTTACCTCCCAAAAATGTTTGAAGATCAAAGTCTTCTATGTACCAATAGTGGTTACATTTCCATATTCAACCTTACACCCAACTTAGTATTCTGCCTTTTTCGCTAAAATCCTTCTATCCTTGTTTAAGTTTTGCAACTTTTTTTGCTTCCTGCCAATATTTTTCCATCTCTAATAACTCAGTTTGTTCAAAAGAAAGGCCTCTTAAACGTAGTTGATCCTCGATATAGGAAAACCGCGCAACGAATTTGCGATTCGTCTGTGCGATGGCATCTTCCGGGTCAAGCTTAAGGAATCTAGCCACATTCACGATGGAAAAAAGCACATCTCCGAGCTCGTCCAACCGCTCTGCGGCCCCATCCTCCGAAGGATGAGCGATGGCTTGCCGGAGCTCCGCCAGCTCTTCATCCACCTTACTCAGCACATCCTCCAGCTCTGTCCAGTCAAACCCAACCGCCGCCGCCTTCTTCTGGAGCTTCAGCGCCTTCATAAGTCCTGGCAGCTCACGCGGAACGCCATCCAGCGCAGATTGCTGCGCAACGTCGATGCCCTTCTTGCGCTTTTCCTCCGCCTTCATGGCATTCCAATTCACAAGCGCCTCATCCGCATCCTCGGCCTTGTTTTCGCCGAAGACATGCGGGTGACGACGAATCAGCTTCTCGTTAAGCGTAGCAATCACATCATAGACTGTGAACGTGCCGATCTCTTCCTCCATCTGCGCGTGCAGCATGACCTGCAGCAGCAGATCCCCAAGTTCCTCGCACATATGGTCCGGGTCATCCTCATCAATCGTTTCAAGGACTTCGTAGGCTTCTTCGATCAAATTTTTGCGGAGGCTGGCATGCGTTTGTTCACGATCCCATGGGCAGCCTTCCGGACTGCGCAGAATTTGGACGATTTGATGCAAGCGGCCGAAGGTGCGGTAATCATCCTCATCCTTCTCACTTTTTGGCACCCAGACCAGAGACAGATTGCCGTAGCCCTTAACATGGTCAAGCTCGTGCAGCGGCACCTCGAACATCTGTTCTTGCCCAGTCACACCCAAGGAATGACCCACAACAACGCGATAATCATCAGGATACATATCCATGAGGCTGATTTTGAGGTCTGAAGCGGTATAAGTATCATACACCTGTCCAATAACGGTATGAAGGTGCGGATTCAGCGTGTAACGGCTCAGACTGGTCGCATCCAGCAGTTGAAAGCCATCAATCGGGTCGAAACCAAACCGCAGGAAGGCCTGATCCAGAAAGCTTTCTCCCCCCAGAATGGTTAGAGAAATCCCCTCTTCAGGACAGCGCTGCTTCAAGAGCTGAACCGTGTATTCCGCCACCATCGGATGCCCTGGAACCGCATAAATGACCTCACCAGCCTGCTGCTTGGCGGTTTGAATCAACGCCTCCGCTATGGATTCATACACCTGCTCAAAGCTTTGGTGAGCCATATAATTCTCGTCGAAGGTTTCGTAAGGAATTTGATTGCTATCCAGCATATGCACCATAGGATGGTCCTTCGTGCGCAGGTACAGCACGGATTGCGATTGGGCGGCTAGCTGCAATTTCTTCCATACTCCCAAGGTTAGCTGATCTTCGTCTCCTGTTCCAAGCCCGACGACGGTAAGCTGTGCGTTGTTGTTTGACATATAAGGAACACCTCCTGAATTGGTATTGTATACGTGCAAGGAAAGCGGACATACGCAAGCGTTGCCGCTATTTGTGGCATAGCCGTCTTTCCCGAGCCTTCGTAGCCTTCGCAGCCTTCGCAGTCTCCACAGTCTCCACAGTCCCCGCAGTCCCCACAGTCTCCCAGCGTCCATACGCAGTCTCTCCAGCATTTCAAAGGGAACTACATTCCCTTATTTGTGCGATAACCGCCTCTTCTACGCCTTAGAGGGAACTGTGTTCCGCTATTTCAGCCGTTTCACCGAGAAAACCGCTGATTCGGAAGATATAAGACCCTGTAGTTCCGCTAAGCAAATGGAAGAGTCCATTTCCGCTCAGATAGCGGATTGTAGTTCCCTTTGCACACGCAGCTTCTCGTTAGCTGCGCTCGCGGGGGCCGGCGGCTGTCTTCGCCGGCCACAGCTTCGCCAGGACCGGCGCCAGCTTCCGGTCCAGCTCCGGCATCAGCCGCAGCTCCTCGCGGCTGATGCTGCCGCTGCGCAGCAGCGCAAGCCCGTAGACGGCCGCGCCGCCGACTACGCACACCAAGGCGATTGCGCTCGCGCTCAATCGCTCAGGCACGTGCCATGCCGCCACAGCGGGCATGGCCAGCAGTTGCAGCGCTGCGAGGCAGCCGCCCAGCAGCCCCACGCCCAGCGCGGGACTGACGGCGTACGGCCGCAGCGCGAAGCGCGCCCCGGTGCAGCGGCGCAGCTGCACCAGATTGAGCCCCGCCGCAGCGGCGTAGGCGATCACAGCGCTCAGCGCGGCGCCGTCGATGCCCCAGCGGGGCATGAACACCACGTTGCCGAGTGCTTTCAGCACGATGGCAACGAGCAGAGCCTTCGCCGGCGTGCTGATCGCGCCGGCCCCCTGGAGAACGCTGGCGGAGACAGCGTTCAGCGTACTGAACAAGGCCGTGAAGGCCAGCACGGCCATCGTCCAGCTCGCCTCATCGCTTTTGTACAGCATGACATTGATGGGCATCGCCGCAAAAGCAAGCCCAAACGAGGCCCCGAGGCCGATCAGCCAAGAAAGCCTTACAGCCATCTCCGCTCTGAAGCGAATAACCTCAACCTGCCCCCTTGCCTTCGCTTCCGCCATCGCGGGAACTAACACAGCGGACATGGAGGAGGCAATCATCACAACGAGCTGAATCAGCGGAAGACCGCGATTATACAGCCCAAACTGCCGCATAGCCTCTCCCTCGCTGCCTTGCGCAGCCTCAAGCAGCCGCGGCATGGTAAAGGTATCGACCAAGGTCAGCAGCGGAACCACAATAGCTCCCAGGCAAACCGGGATGGCATACGCCGTAATCCGTTTCGCCCACTGCCAGGATGTCAGCTCCGTGGAAGCGAGCGCACTCTGATCAGATGCTCCCTGAGCCCTCTGCTCCCGCTCCCCCTTCATCGCCTTGCGCCAATACATCCCCATCACAAGCAGTCCTGCCGCAGCCCCTGTAACAGAGCCAAACGTAGCTCCCGCTGCAATCCATTCTTCGTCATAGGCAAGCGCCGCCATGTACAGAAGAAGAGCGACCATCGTAATGACCCTGATCAGTTGTTCAATGACTTGCGACACAGCCGTAGGCAGCATATTCTGATACCCTTGAAAATACCCGCGCAGCACAGCAAGCAACGGAGACAACAGCAAGGCAAACGATACACTTCGGATCGCGCTTTCCGTCTGACTGATGCCTATCAGGCGAGCAATCTCGCCAGCGCCCGCATACAGCAGCAGAAACAAGGCGACCCCTGTGCTTAACAGCACAGCTGCGGATACGCGGACAATACGCTTGGCTCCTCGGTGATCCCCATGAATGACGCGTTCAGCCACGAACTTGGATACAGCGACCGGAAATCCGGCCGTAGCTGCAAATAAAATTAAAATATAAAGCGGATATACCGCATTATAGATTCCAAATGCCGTATCGCCTGCAACATTTTGCAGTGGAATCTTTTGCAAGGTGCCTAATAATTTAGACAGAACAGCCGCGCCCCCGAGAACAGCAGCACCTTTTAACAGCTTCCCGCCTTGTTTACCGACATTCCCCTGGAGCCCTTCTTTCTCAACGACATGCTCCTTGCCGGCTTCCTTCATAACCATGTCTCCTCAATCTGATTAATTCCTATAGACGTATTATAACGAAATCAGTCATAGCAGACAAAAAAAGCTTCGCTTACAGATGGCAACATCTGAGTAAGGAAGCTTTTGTGTGTTGTTTTTTTTCTATTGCTCCATCTGTTTGGCTAGGAATCCAGCCGCGGTTTCTACCATTTTCACTTCCATATTGCCCATTTTTACATTCTCATCCTTGGAGATCAAAATGACCGATCCAATCGGGTCTCCACCTGCAACGATCGGTGCCGCTACAAAAGAGGAGAACGTTTCAACGGCATCCTTAATGATCTCAAACTGTCCACTGCTGCTTTCCAACAGCGCTTTGCGGTTTTCCATGCAGGATTCAATAATTGACCCTACTGATTTCTCCAAATAATCCTTTTTGGATCCGCCAGCCATGGCAATAATATTGTCTCGATCAGAGATCAAGGCTACATGATTGGTGCTCTCAAATAAGGATTCTGCATACTCCTTGGCGAAATCGCCAAGTTCACCAATAGGTGAATACTTCTTGAGTATCACTTCACCATCGCGGTCTACGAAAATTTCCAAAGGGTCACCTTCGCGAATGCGTAGTGTGCGTCGTATTTCCTTGGGAATCACAACTCTCCCTAAATCATCTATCCGACGGACAATTCCAGTTGCTTTCATACCTCTAGATGCCTCACTTTCCGCTTACGAATTAGATACGACAGGAGCATGAAATCTTGTATGCTAGATCGGGATTGGGTGGGAACTTGAATTCTATCCATAGTATTCTTCACTTCCCATTCTTCTATGCAGTCGCTTCTGCTAAGGGAATCATCTTTTTATGTAGCTTTGCACCCTGCTGCGATTATGATGTCCAAAAATAACAAATAAAAACAGGATGCCCATAATCGGACATCCTGGTAAGTTCTTACTTTGCAGCAGGGCTAGCTGCTGGACTTGCAGCCGGGCTAGCGGCAGGAGCTGGGCTCGCTTCCGGTTTCGGCAGGTTATTCGTTTGAATCAGATTCGGATATTCTTTCTCCGCAAACTCAGTCAGCGATTTCTCTGCCAACTGCGATTTGATTTGTGTTTTCATCGTATCATCCAGCGGCTTCGTGCTTCTGGACTCCACTTTCATAACGTGATATCCAAAGGAAGATTCAACTGGATCGCTGATCGTGTTCAAAGGAAGCGTGCTTGCTGCTTGTTTGAACTCAGGTACCCATTGGTTGATATCGGCATCTTTGTACGTACCGCCATTGTCTTTGGAACCTGGATCATCGGAATATTCTTTCGCTAGGGCTGCGAAGTCGCCGCCTTTATCCAGCTTGCCTTTCACTTCTTTGGCTCTTGCCAAAGCTTCATCCTTCGTTCTTATATCTTTCTGTGTTGCTGCATCTTTCAGGGAAATCAGAATGTGGCTAACGGTAGCAATATCAAACGCATGCGCAGCCGCTTGCTCATTATAGGCATCTTGAACAGCTTTATCTGTGATTGTGCTTTCCATACTGCCCATCGTGTAGAAGCTCATTTTCATCAAAGACTCAATATCCTTCAATTCGATACCATTGTCTTTGAGTTGTTTATCCATGCCGCCTTCTTGTTTGCCGAAATAATCCGTAATAGCTTTCATTTGCTCTGCTACTTGCTTGTCCGCATCAGCTTTCACTTTATCATCCGCTTTGGCAGACAAGACACGGAAAGTCACCATTTGCTTCAACATATCTTGTTGAAAAGCAGGATCTGTCATGTATTGAGCCAATTGCGGCGAAAACATTTTGTTCACATTGATGAAGGAGTTGAACTCGCCGCGCGTAATTTTACCGCCTTCTTTGTATGTAGCTAGGACATCAGTCGGGTTACCCGCTACTGCTGCAGAAGCAGCAGGTGATGCTGCAGGTGAAGGTGATGCTGTTGCGTCCCCTGCTTTTTTCGTTCCGCAAGCGCTAAGCACTGAGAATGCAACTACGACAGCTGCCATGCTTAAGATCCATTTTTTAGAAAAAAGTCGTTGTTTACTAGTATGATTTGGCAACATCCTTTAATTCCCCTTTCGTTTTCAAAACATCTTTATATTGTACCAAAAATTTCTCCACCAATTCGATGGAAGCTTCTGGCTTCAAGCCTTTAGCGCGAATAACAATTTGAAGCTGTGGATCTGCATTGAGCTTGATTCGACCATCAAAGCCTTTGGAGAGAGCAATCAGCTTCTGACCATCCAGCTTGCCATTTTGGTCAATGTGCACCTTGATGAGGTAATCATCCCCTTTTTGGCTGATCGTTTCAATCCGGTAATCCGAACCATAAGCTTTCAAACGAGCCACTGACAACAGGTTGAATACGGACTGCGGCAGATCTCCGAAGCGATCCACGAGCTCATCATGCAGATCCGCGGCTTCTTCCAATGTACGAATGGCGGCCACTTTTTTGTAGATTTCGATTTTTTGCATGCTGTCGTAGATGTAGTCGGATGGCAAATAAGCATCCAATTGTATATCGATCGAAGTATGCCATTCCGGTTCCGGAATTGCTGCTTCTCCATCTATTTCTAGTTTCAGCTTTGCAATTTCTTCAGCTAGCATTTGGGAATATAAATCAAAGCCCACGGATGCAATGAAACCATGCTGCTCTGCACCGAGCAAGTTGCCGGCGCCGCGAATCGACAAATCCCTCATGGCAATTTTAAAGCCTGAACCAAGTTCTGTAAACTCTTTAATCGCTTGGAGGCGTTTCTCCGCCACTTCTGTAAGCACTTTATCACGCTGATAAGTGAAATAAGCATAGGCTACACGATTCGATCGTCCTACACGGCCGCGCAGCTGATACAACTGCGACAGCCCCATTTTATCGGCATCATGTACGATCAATGTGTTCACATTCGGAATATCAACGCCGGTCTCAATAATGCTGGTGCTGACAAGCACGTCGTATTCCCCATCGAGGAAATCAAGGATCGTCTTCTCCAGCTCCTGCTCACCCATCTGTCCATGTGCCACCGTCACACGGGCATCCGGAATCATCATCGAGATTTGATCAGCCATCTGCGTGATGCCTTGAACACGATTATAGAGATAGTACACCTGACCTTCACGTGCCAGCTCCCGCTCGATCGCTTCCCTCACCAATGTCGGTCCATATTCGACCACATAGGTCTGAACCGGGAACCGATTCTCCGGCGGCGTCTCGATTACGGATAAATCCCGAACGCCCAGCATGGACATGTGCAGGGTTCGCGGAATCGGCGTTGCCGTCAGCGTAAGCACGTCCACATTGGTCTTAAGCCGCTTGAGCTTCTCCTTATGGGACACGCCAAAACGCTGCTCTTCATCGACAATCAGCAGGCCAAGATCCTTGAACTGCACGTCCTGCGACAAGAGGCGGTGAGTTCCGATCACAACATCAACCGTGCCTTTCTTGACGCCTTTCATAACTTCCGTCTGCTCTTTCTTGGAACGGAAACGGCTTAACACTTTCACGTTGAAAGGATAACCCGAGAAGCGCTCTCGGAACGTTTCGTAGTGCTGCTGCGCCAGAATCGTCGTTGGCACCAGGACAGCCACTTGCTTGCCGTCGATTGCCGCCTTGAAAGCCGCGCGCACAGCCACTTCGGTTTTGCCGTAACCAACGTCGCCGCAGAGCAATCGATCCATCGGACGCGATTTCTCCATATCGACCTTGATTTCCTCAATCGCACGAAGCTGATCCCGCGTCTCATCGTAAGGAAACATAGCTTCGAACTCATTCTGGTAGGAACTGTCCTTGCTGAATCCATAGCCGGTCGTTGCCTGGCGTTCCGCATACAGCTTGATAAGCTCATCAGCGATATCCTTAACGGATGCCCGCGCTTTGCTCTTCACTCTGGCCCAATCCGCTCCGCCGAGTTTATAAACTTTCGGCTCCTTCTCTTCGGAACCTACATATTTCTGGATTAAATCAATCTGGTCGATGGGCACAGAGAGCTTATCTCCGCCGGCATACATGATGTGCAGGTAATCCTTATGGATACCGCCAACTTCCAAGGTGCCGATACCGACGTACTTCCCGATACCATGATTGACGTGAACCACATAGTCGCCAACCTTGAGCTCTTGATAGCTCTTGATACGCTCTGCATTCTCGAGCTTCTTCTCGACTTTGCGCGCCTTGCGCTGCTTCTGCGTGAAGATTTCGCCTTCCGTGATTACCACCAAATGGATCGAAGGTAGCTCAAATCCTGTTTGCAAATTGCCATCAACAATCTCGGGTATGTCGATCTGATAATCCTGCAATACCCGCCTCACGCGTTCCGCCCGATCATCCCCGTTGGCCAGCAGAATCACCTGGCTGCCATTCTTCTTCCAACGCTCCATCTCGGCTTTGAGGAGATTCATTTGTCCGTGGAAGTTTTGCATGACGCGACTTACGAAGTTCACGATATTTTGCGGCTGGATACCAACGACCTGACGAAGGAAAAGAGATAAATATAAAGTCGGGAAAGGCCTGCGGTGAAGCAGAGTTTCATAGGATTTGGACAGCACAAAAGCCGGCAAGCTCTTCCCCTCAGTTATCGCATGCATCATCCACTCTGCCTCGTCGCGTTCCAGCTGCTTCGCCGTTTCCAGCAAACGCGCCGGTTCGTCGATAATCAGCACAGCATCCTTCGGCATGTAGTCGATAAGGGTCTGTCTTTCCGTATATAAAAGTGAGATATATTTATAAATGCCGGGGAATGTCTGCCCTTCACGGAGCAGCTCGATATCGTGTCCAATCCCTTCGAGCAGCTTGTCTTTTGCCGTACGATCCGTCATCTTCTCCAATTGAGCCTGAAGGAGTTCGTAAGCATGCTGCGCTGCCGACTGTAATCGCTTTCTATCCGCTTGAATCTCGCGGCAAGGAGGGATGGTTATCGACTCTAGCTTATCAATTGACCGCTGGTCACTCACATCGAAAGTCCGAATAGAGTCCACATCGACATCAAACAGCTCAATTCGAATCGCATGCTCCGACGTCAACGGATATAAGTCGAGAATGCCGCCACGAACACTCATCTCACCCTTGGTTTCTACCCGCTCCACGCGCTCGTAACCCAGATTCGATAAGGTGCTCAGAAGTTCCTCCAACTGAACCGTGTCTCCGATTTTCACGGTTACGCGCGATGCTTCGAAAACTTCCTTAACAGGGAGCAGTCTTCTCACGCCTGCGAATGGCGCAATGACTACGCCTCGGTAACCGCCAGCCAGCTTCGTCAGAACGTCAATACGCTGCGCCAGCATCTCAGGACTTGAAGCCGCTTCTTCGGCTGTCAGAAGCTCTTGAGATGGATAGAGCAGCACTTCATCCGTGGATAAACATTCTAGTAAATCCTCCGCTATTTTCTGAGCAGCGAACATATTGTGAGTCACAATGAATAGCGGGCGCGTCAAGTCTCGTGCAAGAGCTGCAATCATCACCTGCTTCGAGGAGCCGGTAAGCCCGGCAACGAGCTGCTCTCTCATCTCGGACCTAATGCCTGACACGATCGTTTGAAAGTCGGTATCCGCAGAAAAAGCTTGAATTAAAGCTTGCAAACAAGTACACTCCTCTCACAAAAAGAAGCCTTGGCACACTTGCCTCGGCTATTAACTCTTTATCTTCCTAATTTTTACTGCAACGGACTGGCCAGTAGGGAAAGCTCCGGGTTCGCTTCTAACGCTTCATGACAGTAGTCGCAAACAACCCTAACCGTAACATCTCCATTCGTGTTATACGATATTATATCTCTACGCTCATCAGGGGTCAAGAAATGGAAACCTAACTGCTGTTCCGTTATCGCCTGCTGATTAATTTCCCCCACAAAGGTATGACAATGCCTGCAAATATACTTAATCATATGTATGCCTCCTTCACTTATTCGATTACATCCTAGTATGACCATTCTCCGGATAAATTAGCCGAATGTGCCATAGTCATTTTCGAATAAGGAACTTGCATACAATGAGTCTGAAGCCGGGCGAGACCGCCTTATTTATTAAATTTGCCCATCGTCTTCTCGAAAGGCTCTCCCAAGCTGGACAACATCGCTTCACAAGTAAGATCAAGCACATCTTCGATGGACTTCATTTCTTCCTTGGAGAAGTTGGATAGGACATAATCCGCGATATTGTAGCCTGGAGCCGGTCTGTTCACTCCCATGCGGATACGGTTGAAGCTCTGTGTCCCGCCATGCTGAATGATTGATTTAATCCCATTATGGCCCCCTGGACTTCCTTGATAACGAAGCCGAATCTGACCGAAAGATGTATCCATATCGTCATAAATGATCGTGACATCCTCCAGCTTCGCTTTATAGAAGTCCAAGAAAGCTCTCATCGATTCGCCGGATAAGTTCATGTAGGTCATCGGTTTAAGCAAATAAACCTTCGTCCCATTGATATTGCCCTCGCCGAGAAGCCCCTTGCATTTGTTTTGAAAAGAGGTAATCCCCCATTTGGCTGCAAAACGGTCAATGGCCATGAAACCGATATTATGCCGATTCATCTCATATTGTTTACCCGGGTTACCCAATCCGATAAAACATTTCATTTTCTTCCAAGTCCTCCTAGATCTCTATGTAAAAAAATCAAATTCAAAGCTGCGGGTGAATCAGCAAATATGTATCTTAACGGTCAACAGCTTACAAGCAATCTGCATTACCAAGATCATCTGGATGCCAGCATTCCCGTCCAAGTATACTATCAAAATCTCCACAAGGATATAGGCTTCATTGAAATTTACAGCCCGCAATTCGTTCAAATCAATCATACATTTTACAACCGAAAAACTCACGTTTTTCTTTCGCGGCCCGGGTATTAAACGCTTACAACTTTAATAAATAAAAGATGCCGAGTGGCCATATTCGCTGTCAATATCACAAGAACATTCACGTTTTCAAAGTAGAAAACATAAGGATAACCATAAAATACAGGCGAATTTCCATTCCAATTGAATGAAAATCCGCCTGTGTCTACCTTCAGCCGCCTCCTCATAGGAGAAGGCATCTCATCTTGCAGCTCATGATCCGCTCGAATAGCTGCTTCGCAGGCTACACCGGTTGTTCGGCTGTCGCAGCCTCATTCGATGTCTCCGCTTCCCCAACTCTCTCCTCGTTGTTCGCAGGCTGCGGCACATCCGTTTCTTTTTGCGGCGCAAGCACAGTTAGAATCAGATCATTGGAATCCGATTTCACTTCAATTCCTGCAGGTACCGTAATTTGATTCACAAGGATGTTCTCGCCAAGTCCCACATTCGAAATATCCACTTGAATCGAACCTGGTATTTGACTCGGCAGACAGCGAATCTCCAGCTCATGCATTTGGATCTGCACAATGCCGCCTTCTTTGGCGCCCTCGGCCTCGCCGATGAATTCCAGGGCCACAACCGTTTTCACTGGCTCATCCATATTAATCTGGTGAAAATCAACATGCAGCAAAACGCGGCTAAGCGGATTGCGCTGTATTTCATTGATCATAACAGGCTGTTTGCCACCGCCATCCGGCAGATCCAGATCAATAATCGCATGCGGGTTGTGACGCAGCAGCGCCATTAATTCCTTCTGATCAACCGTAATGACCGTAGCAGCTACCTTTTTGCCGTAAACAACCGCAGGAATTCTTCCTTTCGCACGCAGTTGCTTAATATCTGATTTTGTTGCTTCTTTGCGGGCTTCCGCTTTTAACGACAATACCATAAGAAAAAGAACCTCCTAAGCGTTTTGCCCGGCATGCTCATATTCACAAGCAACACCGAGTGGGTCATAGCTAATGCATAGCGTGCCCAACCTTAAGAAGTTCCATCCAAATTCCCCCTCACGAAGGGAGATTTACCGTTTTTTAGCGAATCGCTGCATAGTGCTTACTCTTTGCTTGCTTTGTTAGCTTTCTTCGCTTTCATTCGCGCTTTAATTTTATCCGCGTAGCCAGGCTTGTTGACTTGCCGTTCACGGGCAATCGCCAGATCGCCTTCAGGCACAGCATGCGTAATGGTAGAGCCGGCAACAACATAAGCCCCATTGCCAATCTTCACAGGAGCAACCAAATTCACATTGCTGCCTACGAAAGCGTCATCGCCGATCTCTGTCAGACTCTTATTGAATCCATCATAGTTAACCGTGATAGCGCCACAACCGAAGTTCACATTCGTCCCAACAACAGCATCCCCCACATAACTTAAGTGGGATACTTTGCTTCCGTCGCCAACCGTCGCATTCTTAATTTCTACGAAATCACCGATTTTCACTTGTTTCCCGATGTTCGCGCCAGGTCTTAGATAAGCAAACGGGCCTACGCTCGCTTCGTTATCGACAAAAGCATCCTGAAGAACAGACTGTTTAATCGTCACGTCATCTTTAATGATGGAATCGATAATTTCCGTTTGCGGCCCAATCGTACATTGCTCGCCGATAACGGTGCTTCCGCGCAAAATTGTACCTGGCAGCAGCACCGTATCCGCCCCGATGGCAACATCCTTTTCGATATACGTGTTTGCGGGATCAATAATTGTAACCCCATTCAGCATATGCTCACGGTTAATGCGAGCTCTGAACAAACGCTCTGCTTCCGCAAGCGCAACACGGTCATTCACACCGATGGATTCAGCTGCCTCTGCCATACAATAGCCTTGGACAACTTCTCCTGCACCCGTCAAAATGCCGATAACATCTGTCAGGTAATATTCATTTTGCACATTATTGTTCGTTACTGAGGCCAAAGCTTTAAACAGCTTCTGATTATCGAAAACATACGTCCCCGTGTTGATCTCCTGAACAGCCGCTTCTTCGCTGCTGCAATCCTTCTGTTCCACGATCCGCGCCACTCGTCCGTCTTCGCCGCGAATAATTCGACCATACCCTTGCGGCTCATCGAGCTTCGCAGTCAGAATGGTCGCAGCCGCATTCGACGCTTGATGCAGTTTCATTGTGCTCCGCAGCGTCGCTTCCGAGATTAGAGGGGTGTCCCCGCAGATCACAATGGTCATCCCGTCTTCTTGACCAAGCGCTTCCTTCGCTTGAAGAACGGCATGCCCAGTCCCTAACTGCTGCTCCTGCAGCGCATACTCTGCGCGATCTCCCAGATAGCCTTTGACAGCCTCCGCGCCAAATCCAACAATAACCAACGTTTTCGTTACTTCTATATGCTGCAGCGTATCAACAACGTGCCCTACCATCGGTTTGCCAACGACCGGATGAAGCACCTTGTAAAGCTTGGATTTCATACGTTTCCCTTGTCCTGCCGCTAACACAATCGCCATGAGCTTCAACTACCATCCAACCCCCTTATTCTAAATGATCACACGAATATATGGTTAATTGATCAGTTCATCACCAAATATAGCATCAAACCTACCCTAAAGAAAAGAGAGCCTCGAGGGCTCTCTCATTAAGTTAGATTATGCGCCTTCTTCTATTACCTCTTCTTCAACTGCTGCACGGTCATATTCAGCTAGTACGGCTGCTTGAATTTTCTCGCGGGTTGTGGAAGAAATGGGGTGAGCGATATCGCGAAACTCCCCATCCGGTGTCCGTTTGCTAGGCATTGCCACGAACATTCCGTTATTCCCATCGATGACACGTATGTCGTGTACGACGAATTCGTTATCAATGGTAATGGAAGCAATCGCCTTCATCCTCCCCTCGGAGTTGACCCGGCGGAGTCTTACATCTGTAATTTGCACTTGTGTTCACCACCTTTTTCCATCTCTGAGACTTGGGTGATATATTCCACATCCTCATGCAAATTCCTTCTTCTTTTTTTGAAATTTTCGATAATTTTATACAATCTTAATGTTAATGTTAAATTTCGACAGGAATCACAGCAATTAACTCTATTTCGACAAAAACATCGCGTGGCAATCGCGCCACTTCCACTGTAGATCTAGCTGGTTTATGGTCTCCAAAATAGGTGGCATAAATCTCATTCAGCTCTGCAAACTGATTCATGTCTTTAAGAAAAACAGTCGCTTTGATAACTTGGCCAAAAGAGGACCCTGCTGCTTCGAGCACGCCTTTCAAATTCGCGAATACCTGATGCGCTTGTTCCTTGATACCGCCTTCAACAATCTGCCCGTCCAAACCAAGCGGGATTTGTCCCGAAGTGAAGAGCAGATTGCCCAGCTTGACAGCCTGTGAATAAGGTCCGATGGCAGCAGGCGCTGCCGAAGTTGAAATCAATTCCATCGTCTAGGATTCTCCTTTTTTAGCGTCAAAATAATTGCCCGGCTCTACCGTGATCTGCTTCGTCTTGGAGTCTACGCCGTACAAACGAGCCAGAGATACATATTGGTCAACGAGATGCTCCTCGACTTCACAGGATTCCATGAAGACGCCCACCCCTTGGACAGTAGCCTTGAACTCAGCCAACAAATCCATCATGCCGTGAATGGTGCCTCCTACATGCATGAAATCATCAATGATAAGGACTTTTGATTCTTCTTTCAACGCCCGTCTCGCCAGCGACATCGTCTGAATACGTTTGTTCGAACCCGAGACATAGTTGATACTAACGGCCGAGCCTTCTGTCACGCGACTGTCTCTGCGAACCACGACAACAGGCAGATTCATATAAGTAGCCGTCGCATAGGCGAGCGGAATGCCTTTCGTTTCTACGGTCATAATGACGTCGATATCTCGGCCAGCGAAAGCGGATGCAAACGTTTTGCCAATTTCGTTCAAATATTGGGGCTGCCCCATAATATCAGACATATACAAGTAACCGCCCGGTAGGATCCGTTCCGGCTGCTGCAGTTGCAAACAAAGATTTTGAATAAATTTCAGCGAGGTTTCCTTCGGTACTTTGGGTGAGAATTTCACACCGCCGGCTGCTCCCGCAAGTGTATGCAGTTCGCCCAGTCCTTCTTCCTCGAACACTTCTTTGATGATCGCTAAATCTTCACTAATCGAGGACTTAGCTGAGTTGTAACGCTCGGCAAAAGTCGTTAAAGGGATTAACGAATGGGGGCGAAACAACAAATATTGCGTCATTTCTACCAGCCTAGCGCTCCTTTTCAACTTTTTCATCGCACTACCCCCCATAAATCCGAATATTATAAAGAAAATATACCACTTTTATACGTATTTATTCAAGCTTCACATGAAAATTATATTAACACAAACATAACATCAAACTAACATATAATCAAATTTTGCAGCCTTTTGTCACGCTATTCCTACACAAGGAAAAAGGGCCCTGTTCAGGGGCCCCCGCCTGCATCACACACCACGCTACGTCAACATCCGCACTGCATAAACATCTTTGCAAAATCCACGCAAACCATTGTAGATTCTTGCCACCTTCGCTTCTTTGGAAACAAGCCCGAAGACTGTCGGCCCGCTGCCTGACATTAATACTCCGTCCGCGCCCAGCCGCTGCATGCACTCTTTGAGATGCCTCACCTCTGGATAAAGATCCAGCGTCACTTCTTCCAGCACGTTGCCAAGACTCCCGCATAGCTGATCAAACTGCTTATGACGAATGGCACTTAGCACATTGTCCGTAGAAGGATGATGTTTAATGTTCCGCGCATTCAGTTTCCCGTAAATCTCCGAGGTTGACACATTGATAGGCGGCTTCGCCAAGATCACCCAGCACTGAGGCGGAGAAACGATAGGCTCCAGCTTCTCTCCGCGCCCCCTTGCTACAGCCGTGCCTCCCGTGACACAGAAGGGCACATCAGAGCCAAGCTCTGCGCCAAGCACCTGAAGCTCTTCCATGGGAATATTCAAGTTCCATAGCCGATTCAACCCTCTGAGCGTTGCCGCCGCATCGCTGCTGCCTCCAGCTAAGCCCGCAGCCACAGGGATCTGCTTGTCCAGATGAATGTAGACCCCTTGCTTGACGTCATAACGATCCTTAATCAGACGTGCCGCTTGGAAGGCCAGGTTCTTCTCATCTAGCGGAATGTATCCCGCTTGACTGGAGATGATGATCGTGTCGCGCTCAAGCTCCTGCATTTCGATTCGATCCGCTAGGTCGACCATCGTCATCACCATTTCAACCTCATGGTAACCGTCCGCTCTTTTATGTAAAACATCAAGGGATAAATTAATTTTCGCCGGTGCTTTCTCAAAAATCTTCATACGATCACCTTCTTTTGCTCGATTGCCGTTAAAATATTATAACAAAAGCGCAAAAAAAAAGCTAAAGCAATCGCTTTAGCTCTTAGTGGGGACGATGTTCCATCTGCGAAGCCTGCTGTGAGCCCGCAATCAGCTGATTTAGAAAAGCCGGATTGGGCTGACTGGATACAGTTGAACTTCCATAATTGCTGCTGTTTGTAACAGCAGGTGAATAGGCGTATGCAGGCTTATAGGAGGATTGACCTTGCTGCATCCCTCCGTATCCAGTTTGCTGAAAGACAGGCTGTGAATAGTTCTGTTGAGACTGTACAGGCGTCTGCACAGCTTGATTATAATTAGTTGGCGCATAGCCGCTTGATTGATTGTAAGTTGGTTGATTATACGTCGGCTGATGATAAGTGGATTGTGCGGACTGCATAGTTGACGGAGACGAGCCCGTATACTGCTTCGCCAAGTGCTCCTGAGCGATTTGAATCGCCCGCTTCACCATATTCCCCGCATCCTTCGTTCGAATGCCTTCCCAGCCTTCACGCTGCACCACCTCGTAAAACCCAAGATCCTTGGCTAATTCATATTTGAAATTTTCGGACATAACGCCTCTTCTGCGACCCATACCCTAACCTCCTTCGTTATTTTTCATCTGAAAGTAGGTTTAGTATGCCCATGGGAAGAAGGTCCATACAAATGCAAAAACAGACCCTCAGGGTCTGCTCATATAAGAAACTATTTAAGCTAATGTTGGATATAGGTGATACGAACCTGGCCATCATCGTTACATACCGTAACTTCAACGGACTCAGTAAGGATATCGGCGTAGCTGTAAGACACTCGTTTAAAGGCGTGTGACTCTTGATCTAATTTCACAATAAACACAGAAGGGTAGGTTTCTTCTAAAACACCGGAACGCTCAACAGTCTTACGACGGCCACCATTCGCTCTCAACATGATCTTCTGCCCAACGTGGGGCTCCAAACTGCGTTTGATCTCCAACAGCGCATTTTTTGCCATTGTCAACTACCACCTCTTTCCTTGTCAATTATAACCCATTCAGACAGGCATGTCAAACAGGGGCAAATATTATATCAGCACCACAATCCTGTTGTCAACGGCATTTTCGCCTAATTTCTGTTTTCCCCATTCTACAGGTTGTCTCCAAAGTTCGCAAATTATTCACACTTTTCCAACAAAAAAAGAACACCTACTCCGCCATCCTTCTCCTAAGAGAGGAACGACAAGCAAGTGCTCTATATAGGCCGTTAAACATGCTCTTCCGAATGTTGAATACCCGGAATTCCCATCCGATAGCTTCCCCTCGTCTCCACACCACCTAAGCCCTCCAAACCTGTCACCGTCAAATCAACAATGTCCAGCATCGAGATCGTCTCTCTTACTGAGGTGTAAGACAATTTGGCGGCGATGCACAGCGGATCTAGGGCGTGAATGAGAATACGGGCAGGCGAACTGGCGAAATTGGCTCCAGCCCTCAGCAACGCTTCAAAATGGGACTGGCAGGCACCAGCCACAATAATCAAGGAATCCCGATTGCGCTCGTACTGTCTGGCTATCTGTACTGCGTTTACGAAGTTCTGTGAGTTCTTATAGCTGCTCAGATTGTTAGGACCTCTGCTTTTACGATGCTTAAGTATGCCGTCATGACCTGTAATCACCACAATATCGGGCTTAATCTGCGGCAGCAGCCTATGCAGCGCCTCCGCCATCTGTGATTCAGGGATGTAATACCCTTCTGCGGGTATGCGTAATTCTCCATAGATCTGCATACTTTTCCGCAAATAGGTCGGATCGCCATCCAGATGCAATACTTTGCCCGGTACTTCAAAATAACTCATATTCGTTTTCTGTTTATTGGTGATGGAGATTTGATTTTTCTCCTGCAATTGCATCTGGGATTCCGCCAAACGCCGCAGCGATTCGCGAAACTCGGGCGAGCTGGATCGCGGGTGATCCATCGCTTCCGTCGGATTGGTGATGGTTAAGTCCACCAAGGGCGCATCTGCCAGCAATCGATAGTCCACACCTCGCAAGACAGCCTTCAACTGCTCAATGCGCTCAATTCTAAACATGACGTCTCCGCCATAGGATTTACGGGTAACAAAGTCTCCTTGCCTCATCGCAGAAATCCCCTCCTAGGGGTATCCTATGGCGGGGCTGGGCATTTGGTGCGGGTTATTTGCAGCCGTGCGCGCGAAGAGCCGACGACAAGCGCGCGAACTCTTCCATGCTGAGCGTCTCGCCGCGGCGCGAAGGCTCAATGTTAATGCCAAGCAGCAGCGCTTCCAGCTCCGGCTTGTTTTCTTTGGTGAAGAACCGAGCGGCGAGGTTATTATAAAGGGTTTTGCGCCGCTGGACGAAAGACGCCTGAACGACGGCGAAGAAGAAGTCCACGTCCGCCACCTCAACCGGCGGAGTTTTGCGGACACGCAGCCGGATCACGGCGGAATCGACGTTCGGTTGCGGCACGAAGACGGTGCGCGGCACGATAGTGACAAGCTCCGGCTCGCAGTGGAACTGCACGGCAATGCTTAAGCTGCCGTAATCCTTGGTGCCAGGGCGAGCCGCCATGCGGTCGGCCACCTCTTTTTGAATCATCACGACGATATTCTCCAGCGGCAGCTTCTCCTCGAGAAGCTTCATGATGATCGGTGTCGTGATGTAGTAAGGCAGGTTGGCGACGACACTGACGCCATCCATGCCCTCGAAGTGCTGCTGGAACAGCGCCTGCACGTCGGTTTTGAGGATATCCCCATGGACGACAGTCGCATGCGGGTAGGGCTCCATCGTCTCGGCCAGAATGGGCAGCAGGCGCTGGTCGATCTCAACGGCCACTACGCGGCCTGCAAGCTTAGCCAGCTGCTGCGTGAGCGCCCCAATACCTGGGCCAATCTCAAGCGCAGCCTTGTTAGGTCCAAGCTCAGCTGCCATAACGATCTTGCTTAGAATGTTCTGATCGATCAAGAAGTTCTGTCCTAGGCTCTTTTTGAGCACAAGACCATTCTTTTTAATAATTTGTTTCGTTTTACTCGGTGTTGCCACGTCTTCAGCTGTTACAATTACCTCATTGCCGGGTATATTCATCATATAGGCCTCATTATCTATAGGTTCTGGACTCCTGAATGTCTATCGTTCAAATCTGCTTCTTCAAGAAGACTTGCTTCGGAGCTTACTCCGAAACTCTCAAAGGCCTCTAACGGCCCGTACGAGCGCTGCAAGCGCAATCTCGACTGAAATCTAGTTCGTCGCTTCCAAATGCTCTAAAGCCGCTTCAAATTCCTCTCGCGAGATCTGGAACATCGCACAGCGTTTATAGAATTGCTTGCCATTGCAATAGCCAATTCCTAATGCACTTCCCACAATAAGCCGGCGAGACGCCGCCTCAGCATGTACAATCAACCCTGCCGCCATGAGATCTTCCATCGTCAGCTGCGAGACCACACCTTCATATTCCGTCCGAAGGCTCTGAAGAGCTTGGCGAATCGTCTCCGGCGAGGCATTCTCGACGCCGATATCGCCCTTGTACGCAGCTTGCTCCTGCGTGATGAAAGCATGCTTGCAGCCAGGCACTTTGGCTGCTACAATCTTCCGAATCCGTTCACCTGCATGATCCGGATCCGTAAATATAATAACGCCTCTGCGCTGCTGCGCAAGTGCGATTCGTTTCAATACGGCTTGTCCGATGGCGGAGCCGCCGGTTTCAATCGTATCCGCCTCGACCGCTCGGCGTATCGCAGTTGTATCATCTTTTCCTTCGACGACGATGACTTCTTTAATCATACTCGGTTTCCTTTCGAGTAACGTAGAAAAAGAAGAGGGGTCCCCTCTTCTTTCGCCCAGGCTGAAGCCTGGCAACGTATATATGTCATTCTTCCCGCTGAAACAGTCGTTTACACGTTAGTTTTCTGACGGTTTTTTGGGCCCGACCACATAGACCGTGTACCCTTGTTTGGTTCCGAATTTATTGGCATACCCGTTATCCTCAAAGTAAACATCAATGGTTTGGCCTTTCACACCGCTGCCGGTATCTTCTGCACGGCGGAAACCAATCCCCTCGATATAAACCCACCATCCGAGTGGGATAACCTTCGGATCTACAGCAATTGTTCTTCCTTCTGTTACCGTAGTACCTGTATAGGTTTTCCCATAGCCAGGAGTCCCTTCGGATTTACCTGTTGATTCGGCTCCCGCTGAATAAGCCGTGAGCTTCACATTTTTCAGGATTTGTTTGTATCCGAAAGTCACACCGTTCTTCGAAATCTCATCCACGCTTGGCGAAGAGGCCGAGAGCGCGACAACCGGATTTTTGGTGCCTACAGACACCACTTTACTAATACTTTCTGTTTGTACTGCTTCACCCACAACTGCTTCCGCGACTAATACACCGTCTTCGAAAGTCTTTTCTTTCTTCTTCAAGCGCACGCCTTCTTTACCTTCTTGGACGATTTGCTCTTTGCCTTTGAGCAGCGATGCATCGTTCTTCTTTTGTGTATCAAACGCGATCGGCTCAGTGACTTCCTCCGTCTCTTTTTTCACACGGACGACTTTGATTTCATCGCCGGAAGCCAGAGCGGCTGTCGGTTCGGGAGTAATTCGATCGTGCTCCCCAAGTGCAATATGTAAACGTTGCAATGCACTTTCTACCGTTCTTGCAGTTGTGTAAACAGTGGTGGTCTTTCCATCAGCAGTCAATTGAATTGGTGAAGCATGCTCGATAACAAATTTGTCTCCGCCTTTGATTTTGGTCGTAGGCACAGCAGATATTTCATCGTGTTCACCAATCGTTATGGCTTGTTCATCCAGTAGGCGTTGCAGGACCCATTGTTTCGTATGTACAACGGTTTCTTGTCCATTCACAACCACGGATACGCTCTTGGTAGCCGTACCGTACAACAACACCAAAAACATGAAAGTCATTGCGATTGAGATTAGAGCTAAGCTTAAAATCAAACGCAAGTTTTCATGCTTCCATCGCAATGCGAAGGACATGCTGGATGATCGTTTTACATGGGTCTCGCTAATTGAGATACTGCCCACTTCTTCGGTCCTCCTTCAAAGCCTCGCCGCCAGGTTACAGCATGATTAAATTTGACGCGACTAAGGTTTTTTAGTTTAACTTAACGTGTTCGCCTTCGACAGCAAAGTAATTTAAGGTCATTACCGCTGCTTTCTGGTCGTCCCACACCAGTTCAACCACTCAACATCCTATGAATTCCAGGTACACTTTAGTCGTCCGAAATGTGCAAAGCACCAAAAGGAGACAAAAAGCCAGCAAGAAGAGGACTCTTCTCGCTGGCTTAGTTTGCATAGTGAAATACACAAATAGCACGAACGACAATCGTTACCTCTCTTACGCTTACGAGGTTAGCTGACGGATTCGGACGTGAGAGTCGCCCTACTCAAAGTATACGAAGTACACTCCAAGATTCACCCCTGTTACTCACTCTGTTCACTACAACAGTTATCGACTGTTCCAGCTTACAGTGGTTCCCCCGTTCCCATAATTGGAACTCAGCGAATGGAAAAATGGCAAATTGGTTATTAAGTTATTATGAAAAGTATATTACGCTGTTAATCTTAACCTGTAAAGGCAATAACACCTACTAAAAAGGGCTAAATCGTTTAAAATTAGCTTAATTAACCAATAAAACTGCCTTTTATCTACATTTAACTCTTTATAACGTACGAATACTAACTTTCTTCGTATTTACGCACTCAAACTAGGCTTAGAAACCAAATTTGTTTATAATGATCGTGTAGAAAACCAATTGAAAAATACCAATAATTTGCTATTCAGGGAGGCACTATGATGGGGCCCATTTTACAAGTTGACGCTTTATACGGAGGATATTTACCGAACAAACCTGTCCTTCATGATTTAACCTTTTCGATCCTTCAAGGTGAAATGATGGGGTTGATCGGACTCAACGGCGCAGGAAAAAGTACCACAATCAAAAACATTCTTGGCCTGCTCCAGCCCCAAAAAGGCACGATTCGCATTAACGGCTTAACACTTGCCGAACAACCCATTCCCTACCGCTCTACCTACGCTTATGTACCCGAGAGCCCAGAGCTTTATGAAGAGCTTACGATTCGTGAGCATCTGGAGCTGACCGCCATGGCTTACGGCTTGTCCCGAGAGGATTATCTATCCCGCTCAAGCACGCTGCTGGAGCAGTTTCAAATGCAGGACAAGCTGAACAGCTTTGCCAGCCACTTGTCGAAGGGGATGAAGCAGAAGGTCATGATTATGAATGCCTTCCTGATCGAGCCCTCTTTATACATCATCGACGAACCGTTCCTCGGCCTCGACCCGCTGGCAATTCGCTCCTTGTTGGAATTAATGGTCAAAATGAAGAATAAAGGCGCCTCGTTCCTTATATCCTCGCATATTTTGTCTACAATTGAGAAATATTGCGACAACTACGTGGTTCTGCATCGCGGCCATATGGTCGCACAAGGTGATTTAGTCGAATTGCGCGGTCAAACCGAGCTTCCTGAGGCGTCACTGGACGACATCTTCTACAAGCTGGTCAAAGGGGAATCCTAATGAGCACGATGACGATCGACACGCGTACCCTTTGGCAGCAAAGATTTCAACATTATATGAAGGAATCCATGGGCTATTGGCAATATGCAGCGCGCAGCAACTTCCTTGGACTCGTGTTGTTTCTTGTCATTCTTTCTTCCTATTATTACGCAAAAATATTACAGCGTCTTCCGACAGATTATCCCTATTTATGGTTCGTCTTGCTCCTGCTTGTTCCGTCTATTGCTTCAAGCCCCATTCGCACATTGCTCCGGAGTGCCGACCGCATGTTTCTACTGCGTATTGAGCACCAAATGGGCACCTATTTTCGTGGTGGATATATGTATAGCTTGGCACTGCAGAGCTTTCGAACCTTTCTCGCCTGGGTTGTGCTGTGGCCCCTTTATCATCACTGCTTAGGAACGAATTCACAGCATTTTTTATGGATGCTGTTTCTACTCCTTCTAATGAAGATAGCTAATTTATCAGCCAGCTGGCAAGAGAGCCGCTTCGCTCACGAACGTGCCCGATTGCTGTCCACCAGCTATCGCTGGATCGCGACTATCGCTCTGATTGTCATACAATTTCACTACAATGTTCTATGGGCAAGCGCTGCTGCGATTCTGCTTATTCTTATCTGGTTAGCCGCAACGCATTTCGTCTCCAAATATGTCATCGCATGGGATTACTTGATCGCCAAGGAGAAACAGCAGCAGGCTAGACTATACGCTTTTTTCAACTGGTTCGTGGATGTGCCAGGTCTCCCAACGCGAATAACCCGCCGAAGATGGATCAGCGGGTTGACACGATTTATTCCTTTTAGACAAGATGCCACCTATTTGTACATATATATGAAAACACTGCTGCGTACAGAGCTGTTCTCGATCGTTCTGCGTCTTACCTTGATCGGCACGCTCGCAATTGCTGTGTCAAGCAGCGAAACGGCAAGATGCTTCATCATGCTTGTCTGCCTGCTAATCTCACTCATTCAATTGACTTCACTTGAGCGAGCTCACCGCTACACCTTCTGGCTGGATATGTATCCGCTGGATCGCGATTCCAAAGCCGGTTCGCTCGCCTTTATTATCTGGCTGGTCTTGCTGATAGAGCTATGTATTCTGAGCATTCCACTATTAATTCGATCAAGCCTTATTTACAGCTTAGTTCCAGTCTCTGCACTCCTGCTTCTCACGTTCATCTGCGGAATTGTGCTCCGCCGCAGATTTCAGAAGAACGCTTTACTTGAGGCCTAACAAGCGAATGGTGTTGTTTGTCGTAATTTCGGCGATCTCCTCGAGCGTCATCCCGCGAATTTCCGCGGCTGTTTCAGCCACTAAACGAACATAGGCAGATTCATTGCGTTTGCCGCGGAAAGGGTGCGGGGTTAAATAGGGAGCATCAGTCTCAATCAACAAACGGTCCAAAGGAACTTGCGCCAGCACTTCCTTGGGCTGTTTGGCGTTTTTGAACGTCACAGGACCTCCGAAAGAGATATGGAAGTTCATATCCAAACATTGCTTGGCCGTCTCCCAGCTCCCCGAGAAACAGTGCATAATCCCTCCGACTTCCTCCGCCTTCTCTTCTTTTAAAATATGCAAAATATCTTGATGCGCATCACGATTGTGAATAACGATCGGCAAGCTCAATTTGCGAGCTAGACGAATTTGCTCGCGAAACACCCGCTGCTGAACATCCTTCGGTGATTTATCCCAGTAATAATCCAAACCAATTTCCCCGATAGCGACAACTTTCTCGTGCTTGCACAGTTCTTCAATCCACTCCAAATCACCGGGCATCATATCAATGGCGTCTACGGGATGCCAACCTACCGTCGTATAGATGAAATCATATCTCTCCGCAAGAGCTATGGAGCTTGGAATCGTCTCGCGGTTGAAACCTACGTTCACCATGCGAGTGACACCGGCATCCAGCGCCCGCTGAATGACTTCATCTTGATCTTCGTTAAATTGCTCTGCATTCAAATGTGTATGTGAATCTGTCAGCATGGCCGTTCTCCGTTCTCCCTTATTCCTTATTCCTTATGTTGAAAGTACTCATTATTCTTGCTCGCCCAGCAGCTCCCACAAATCCGGGTAGTTCGTTGCGTTCAAGCGCTCCAACAGCTCTTCCGGATAATACACATGATGTTTCCCCATTTGGAAACCGCTTATAGACTGCACAATTTCAGAGCGATGTGTAATTTCCGTTAAATTCTCCTTATGATCGAGCAGAAAGATAGGCAAATTGTCATCTGTTTCACCTGGTCTGTACACATCATAAGATTGATTCGAAGGGAAATCAATTTCCATGTAATAGATCGGATCGAAGCCAACTTCCGCCATCACCTTTTCCATCCGTTTAATCAGATGCTGATTCGATTCTTCGAAGGTACTGTACTTATACAATTTGCGGTCCAAAAACCGTTTGCACATATCCGCAAGGATAGGGTCCTTCTCTTGGCACCAGAATGTCAACATTGTCTGCATGACAGATTCATCCAACAGCAGATAATCCTCCAGTGTAATTTTATTCTGGATCAGATGCAAAATAGGCTCTACCATAAATCCAAACACATAGTTGTCTTCATATAAATGTTTAGCACGCGCAAAAACTTTGTGCAGCAATATTTCCGCACTGCGGGTCACCGGATGGAAATAGACCTGCCAATACATTTGATAACGGGACATCAGATAATCTTCAACCGCATGCATGCCGCTTTCCTTGACCACAATATGCCCTTTATACGGCCGAATCACCCGAAGAATCCGTTCCAGATCGAAGGTGCCATAATTAACACCCGTGAAATAAGCATCGCGCAGCAAATAATCCATACGATCGGCATCCAACTGACTGGAGACAAGACTCACGACAATCTCTTCACTGTAGGATTTGCAGATAACACCAGCGACCTTCTTCGGAAAGTCCGGCGATACCCGGCTAAGCACTTCATTGACTTCTGTATCCCCCAGCACAATTCGGCAGGACCAATCCTCATGTTTCGTTCCGAAGGCTTTTTCAATCGAGTGCGAAAAGGGACCATGCCCTAGATCATGCAGCAAGGCCGCACACAAGCAGAGAAGACGCTCTTCTTTAGGCCAGTCATCATATTGATTGCGTTCGAATTGTGAAATAATTTTGCGAGTGACCTCGTACACACCCAATGAATGGGAGAAGCGGCTATGTTCAGCGCCATGAAAAGTTAAGTACGATGTGCCCAACTGCCGAACGCGGCGCAGCCTCTGAAACTCCCGTGTGTTAATTAAATCCCAGATGGTCGCGTCCTGTACGTAAATGTATTTATGAACCGGATCTTTGAAAACCTTCTCTTCCTTCATCCCTTCACAACCTCTCTTTATATAAGTTTAATCTTTTCGACAATTCCAAATCAATACTTCGACATGCTTTGTAGTATTTTGTCGAATTTCTAATTCCATTTTTGATGTGCTTTATTCTCAGGCATTTCCTATATAAATTTCACTAACCAAGACCCTCTTACGTAGTATAAGGCTTACAAATCCTTGTTGCACTTGGTTTTTGGCTTAAATTGGTTAGTGACAAGAATTTGAAAATTTATGAATTAAAGACTAAACTGCACGAAAATATGGTTGACTATTTTGGGAATGGTTGGTATCATTAGGCAAGAAGATATGTCGAAACATGACGATATTGATAAAGTTTTAATAAAATCGAAAGGGGTTTTTTATATATGTTGAAATCTACAGGCATTGTAAGAAAAGTTGACGAATTGGGGCGCGTTGTTATCCCGATCGAATTGCGCCGCACTTTGGGTATTGGCGAGAAAGACGCTTTGGAAATTTATGTTGATGGCGAGCGCATCATGCTTAAGAAATATGAGCCTGCTTGTATCTTCTGCGGCAACGCCGAAAACGTTTCCTACTTCAAAGGAAAAATTGTTTGTCATATTTGTTTAGCAGAAATGCCAACACCTGTGACAAAATAAGAAATTTAGTGTATAATAGAAGTAGCACTTATCCTATTGGTAATTCTAACCTTTTTCATATCTCCTCTAATCTCTAATTTGTTGGCTTCGGCCACGGATTAGAGATCTTTTTTTGTCCGAACTCTGCGGCAAAAGCACGGGCCCGAGCGCCTTAGCGCTCGAGAAGTGCATTATAGATATCGCGTTTGGACAACCCGCGATCATTCGCGACTTGCTTCATCGCTTCCTTGCGGTCGCTGCCCTGCTGCTCGTAATGTTCCACATGGTCGCCCAGCGTCATCGCCTCCCACCAGCCGTCTGCCGCTTCCCGCGCTGCGGCCGCTGAGGTGCCTTCGGCGATGATGCAGTACTCGCCCTGCGGCGGGTACTGCTCTAAGTGCTCGAGGCACTCTGCGATCGTGCCGCGCAGGAACTCCTCGTACCGCTTCGTCAGCTCGCGGGCGAGACACACCCGGCGCTCCGCTCCCCACACTTCCGCCATGCGGGCAAGTGTCTTATCGACGCGGTGCGGGGACTCATAGAACAGCAGCGTGTCCTGCACGTGCTGCAGCCCTTCAAGCACCTTCGTCTGATCCTTTTTCTCCCGGGGGAGAAACCCGACGAAGGCAAACCGCTCGGTCGGCAGGCCTGATGCAATCAGCGCCGACAGAGCCGCATTCGCGCCGGGGATAGGCACCACCGGCACGTCCTGCGCTACGGCCATCCTCACCAGGTCGTAACCTGGATCGGAGATGGCCGGAAGCCCCGCATCGCTGACCAGCGCGATGCTCTGCCCTTCAAGCAGCAAGCGGACGAGTTCGGGTCCGCTTGCCTGCTTGTTGTGTTCGTGATAGCTGACGAGTCGCGTAGCGACCTCGAAGTGCGTCAGCAGCTTGCGCGTTTGCCGCGTATCTTCCGCGGCGATCATGTTCACTTCCTTGAGGATGCGGATCGCGCGGAAGGTCATATCTTCCAAGTTGCCGATCGGCGTAGCAACCAAATATAGCGTACCCGCGCCGCTTCTATCGTCGCGATAACTTTTTTGCACATTCAAGCTCACAGAATTCCCTCTTTACTATTCGACTTAGTTGTATATCGACTCTCGCTCGTTTACTCCGCTGCTTCTGCTGAGAATTCCAAAGAGGCTCGGCCCCCATAATAAATCTCCTTCAATTCCTTGCAATATTCCTGATTCTCGTCATACACAATGAGCGGGGGCAGCGTCCGAATCTCCGGTTTCCCGTCCTTCATGCCTTCGATAAGCACCATCATAGCTTCTTCGCCCGCACGAGCATGTACATAACGAATGCGTTTGGGCTCAAGCCGGTACTTCCTCATTAGATAACAAATATCAATTAACCGCGTTGCACGATGGACCATCGCCACTTTACCGCCTGCTTTGACCAGCTTCGCGCTCGCCGCAATAACATCTTCCAAGGTGCAATGTATCTCATGACGTGCAGCAGCATAATGCTCATTCACATTTTGCTCGCCATTTGGCACCGGCAAATAGGGGGGATTCACGGTCAACGCATCAAATTGTCCATGACCTAAGGTTTGATGAATGGTTTTCAGATCGCCTTGCAGCATATGCAGCCGTTCTTCCAAGCCGTTAATCATCGCGTTGCGCACCGCCATATCGGCAAGCCGCTCCTGAATTTCTACGCCCCAGATTTCGGCGCGGGTTCTCGTTGCAAGCAGCAGGGGTACGACGCCATTACCTGTGCATAGATCAATCATACGCCCCTTAGGCGGCACACTGCAAAATCTGCCCAGCAGGACGGCGTCCAGCGAAAAGCTGAACACCTCGTCACTTTGAATAATTTTCAAATCATACGTCAATAAATCGTCAATACGTTCTGTCGGTCGTAAAGGCACCATCTGTTTCTTCGTCCATTCCTCTCTTGATCTTGCTCCTTATGGAAAAAAACCGTAAGGCATAAACCCCTACGGTCACAAGCACTTATTTATTTAAAAAGGATAAGCAAAACAAACAATCTCCTTCAGTCCGAAGGTGTCCGTAATACACATTGCAGATATGAAACCCTTCATTATATAGGCGGGTCAAATTATCATACCCGGCTCCTGGTAACGGAAGCGTTTCTTCTGCCTCTCCTACAGGCTGCTCGACAATCGTTTCCTCTTGTCGGATCAGTTTGCGAAGCTGCTGGTTCTCTATGCTTAGTCTCTTATTTTCTTCGATGAGGATAATGATTCGTTTCTTTAAGGCACCCAACTCGGCATAAGTGGCACCCATGCGTTCTTCTATTTCATCTATTTGTCCAAAAATATCTTGTTTATCCACGCTTTCACCTCTAGTGCCATGCATGCTTACTGGCCAGCGCCTCCTTGGATCTTATGCCGCTACTCTTGTTCAACCACATCATCGAAAGGTAAATCAAGTGCTTTACCAAGGTCGAACAATTGAACCTTCGCGGTACGCTCACTAATATTTAACCCTAATACCTTACCGTTACCAAAAGAGGTGATTACATGCCTTCCAACGGTTGGCAGCGAATCTTTGGCACTTTCATAATTATCATGCTCGTACTTTAAGCAGCACATTAATCGACCGCATAACCCCGAAATTTTCGTTGGATTCAACGATAAATTCTGATCTTTGGCCATCTTAATGGATACCGGCTCGAAATCCCCCAAAAATGAGGAACAGCATAGAATCCGCCCACACGGACCTATACCACCAAGCATTTTCGCTTCATCCCGTACGCCAATTTGGCGAAGCTCGATGCGTGTGCGGAAAATGCTTGCTAAATCTTTGACCAGCTCACGAAAATCAACGCGTCCCTCGGCCGTAAAATAAAAAATAATTTTATTGCGGTCAAAGGTATACTCTACGTCCACGAGCTTCATCTTAAGACTATGGTCTTTAATTTTCTCGTGACATGTTTGGAACGCATCCTTGGCTGCTTTTTTATTCTCTTCAACCAGATCTGCATCTGTATGATCCGCGATACGTATGACCTTCTTGAGAGGAAGAACAACGTCATTCTCTTTGACCGTTTTCTTGCCTACTACGACTTTGCCGTATTCTACGCCGCGAGCGGTTTCAACAATAACGGCACTTTCCTTCTCGATGGGCAAATCAATCGGATCAAAATAATATATTTTACCCGCTTTCTTAAAGCGGACGCCTACTACCGAATACATCTTACACCCCCTGCATCTCCACGAGCATTTTCTCGATCACCAACTGAGAATTGGCGTTGAAGCGCAGTCGCTTTTGCAGTTCTACGGCTTGCTCCATCATACCTACCCAAGCTGAGACATCCCGGCTGAACGCGAGGGAGCTCATCCAGTCCAGCTGATCATTATATACAAGCTTATCTCTGCGCTCCAGGCGCAACTGCACCATATCTTTAAACCAGAGAATCAACAAGTCGAACAGACTCGACATGTGATCCGCAAGTTCTGTTTTCACAATTCGTTGCTGCACCGTAATTATAGAAGTAGGGAAACGTGTGAGCGTCTCCTTAGCTAATTGTAACACTACGGTTCTCATTTCTGCAAACCAATTCGCACCAATCAACTCTCTAGCTGCCTGCAAACCTGCCGTTAGATAAGAAGCTGGCTGCACGAGTGCTGCCGGATGGCCTTCTTCAAGAAGCGTCAGCACCATCTGCTCCCGAGGCATTGGTGTAAAATGAATCCACTGCGCCCGTGACTGAATCGTAGGGAGCAAGGCATTGCCATTCTCTGTAATTAGAATCGCAACTACATGCGAGGTCGGTTCCTCTAGAAATTTAAGCAAGCTGTTCGCAGCCTGTACCGTCATTTTCTCTGCACGGTGCAGAATATAAATTTTGGTTCCGGAAGCTGTTGCCCGGTAAGCAAATTCCTTCTGAAGCTCACGAATCTGCTCGATTTTGATCGAGGCGCCATCTGGCGCAACAACGTGCAGGTCCGGGTGATTGCTGTGTTCGACTTTCCGACACTCCAAGCATTCACCGCAGGCTTCATCCGTTCCACGCTGACAGTAAATCGCTTTCGCTAACGCGGTAGCCATCTCCGATCGGCCTGTGCCGACAGGTCCGCTAAAAATATAGGCGTGAGACAGCTTGTCTTGCCGCAGCCCGTTCTGCAGCAGCTGCTTGGCGGCCGCTTGCCCCGGTATGGCTTGGAAGGACATTCGGTTCTCCCCCTCCTAAAATAACAAGTTAATCAGCATGCCTCGGATTTCTCCGATTTTCTGCAAAATGTCGATTCGTCCCTGCTCACTCTCCAGCAGCTCATCTGCCAGAGAGAGCAGTTCTTGATCAATCTCTTCCAACAACTTATATCGTTTCGAACGGCCTCGACGATCCCAGCCCTTCGTATCTCTTAAGTTAACACCACGCCTGGCGGTTTCCTCTAGAAATTGTCTAATCAACAATTTATATTGAAGAAGATCTCTCACAGTCATCCCACGCGACAGACGGTCACCTTGCAGCGTGATTTGCTGCACCATTTTGGACAACTGCTCCTGCGTAAATTTCTCATCCTGCTGCTGCATAATGTCAGAGAAATTCCGGGGGGCCATCTGTGGCGGTGGGACGTTCTCATTGACCTTGACGTTTTTACCGATGGGCTGCCACCCCGGATTAATTTTCAAGACGCATCCATCCTTGTATAGGTATGATTAGACTTAATAGTGCTCGAAACGCTCAACCGGCAATACGAAAACCGCGGCCCCACCCACTTGAACTTCCACAGGAAATGGAATATAAGAATCCGTCGTTCCTCCCATGGGCGAAACCGGTGTAACCAGCTGTTCACGGATTTTGCAATTGGCACGAATAACCTGCATAACCTCTTGAACCCTCTCATCTTCCGTACCAATCATAAAAGTGGTATTCCCAGCACGCAAAAACCCACCCGTACTCGCCAGCTTCGTGGCGCGAAACCCTTCTTTGATTAACGCATTGGAAAGACGGTTGCTGTCTTTATCTTGTACAACGGCTACGACTAGTTTCATAAGTGTTGCCTCCCTTTTATTATAAACTAAGAATGGATTTTCTGCTTAGACGGAAATATGTTCCTCTAGCAACCGGTTACAATCCTCCCAAATCTCTGTAGCAATCTCCATTTCGCTGCGATTCGCATTCACAACTCTTACACGCTCAGGATGATCGGCTGCAATCTGATGAAATCCAGCCCGTACCCGGCTATGGTAGTCAACATGCTTTTGTTCAATGCGATCTAATTGTTGAGCGTTAGTCCCCGAAGCTGAGGCGCGCCCCTGCAATCTGGCCATGCTTACTTCTACTGGAACATCCAGAATGTAAGTGCGTGTAGCTTCTAGGCCTGAGCTGGCATAGCGAGAAATCTCCTTAACGATATCTACCTCTATACCAAGACCATACGCCTGATAAGCTACGCTGGCATCAATGAAACGATCGCACAATACAATGCGTCCAGCTTTCAGTGCCGGAAGAATCAATTGATGTACATGCTGCGCTCGAGAAGCCGCGTAGAGCAGAACTTCTGCTTGATCTACCATCTCCTTATGTGCAGGATCGAGGATAATGCTTCGAATCAGATCGCTAATTGCCGTTCCGCCCGGTTCCCTGGTTACAAGGACATCATGTCCGAGTTTCTTAAGATCATCCGCCAGCATTCGCAGCTGTGTTGTCTTCCCGGCACCGTCAGGACCTTCAAAGGTAATAAATATTCCGTTCACGCTTTCCTCCTACATACTGCTTTACCAGATCTTATAATGGTTTATGTGTATATCTTTAGCTTGTGTGTCTGACCAAATTGAGTGCCTTGGAACTTAATCCCACTTGCGGCTAATTGCCTTAAAGCCTCTGCTATTGAAGCTGAGATCACTTCACCAGGATACAGAAAAGGAATTCCCGGTGGATACGGAATGACCATATCCGCTGAGCGATAGCCAACTGCCTCCTGAACACTAACCGTACTGCATGCAGCATCCGCTTCCCTTGCTCGAGAGATGTCTCTCATATCAAAAGCAATGGGTGAAGAGATTTGTGCGTAGTAGGGTAATTTAAGTATATTCGAGATAGGCCTCTGAAGTTCCTTCTTTTCCAAGGGCTCCTCCAAACAAATGTTATGTAAAACGTCGATAACCCTCAACATATCTGCCCTACTTGTAGCAGGCGTGAAAACCAAAAGCACTTGCCGGCCATCCGTCATCTCCACAAAAATACCTTGATCTTCTAGTCTATCCTTCAATTCCGTCCCGGTTAATGTATAAGTTTTATCAGAGATTGCTATTTTAAATGGATCCGTCGTATTATTATGCCCTTTATTTGTGTGATTTTGACATCCTCGCGGTTGATAATCGAACCTTTGAAGCTTGTCTAGCTGCCGTATAAACTCGTTCACTACAGCAATTCCTTGTTCCAACCAGGCCTTCCCTTCTGTATGCATCCTCTTTCTTGCTAAATCCAAAGAGGCCATGATCGGATAAGAAGGACTTGAACTTTGCAGCATGGCGAGCAATTGTCTAACCGCTGCGCGATCAATGAGCGGGCCTTGCACATGCAGCATGGCGCCCATCGTCATCGCGGTCAGCATTTTATGCGTGGATTGGACCACTGCATCTGCTCCTTGCGACAAGGCTGAGGCAGGCACCTCGGGATGAAAGCCATAATGGGCTCCATGGGCCTCATCTACCAGAAGCATTTTTCCTTGTGCATGCAGGAGCTCCGCATACGGCTTCAAGTTAACGCCCATGCCGTAATAATTCGGGTTCGTTACAAAAAGGGCTTTTGCCTCAGGGTATTGCTCAAGGGCTTGTTGTACAATTTCTAAAGGAACACTTGTCGCCACGCCGGTTTCTGGATGAATATCAGGAGCTATAAAAACAGCTCTAACTCCCGCTAGCATCAAACCATGAATGACCGATTTATGTACATTCCTTTGCACGAGTATGACATCATCACGACCACATACCGCCGATATCATCGCCATATTCCCCACTGTACTCCCGCCAATGAGAAAATGAGTTTCCTCCGCTCCGAAACATTCTGCCGCTAACTCCTCTGCCTCCTTAATGACCCCCTCTGCATGATGCAGATCGTCAAGTCCTGTAATCTCCGTATAATCAATAGACATCACCGTCTTGAGAAATCTTTCGCCTTCTTCCAATAAGCCCTGTCCTGATTTATGTCCTGGCACGTGAAGACTTATAGGATTCATCTTGTGGTGAGCAACCATGGCCTCATATAGCGGCGCATGGTGCGAGTTTAAACGTTGACTGCACATCCTGCTATGGCTCCTTGCGCTCTTTGAGCTTTCTATTTTATACCCTTATAGTAGTGGATTGACGCTAAAAAAACAAAAAAGCTTCTATATAAGAAGCTTCCCTATTAATTCATATATTGCTTTGAATTTCCCGTATACAATACTTTTCTCATCTGTCTCACAAAAAAGGGATATTTCTGATCATTTACATTCGTTTGAACAATCTCATTGTTGCAGTCATCACAGATAAATGCTGTTATAATATGAATTCCGCCTAATTTTTGCTGCTCGCAGATCATACATACCCCAAAACGGTTCTCCTCCATATGATCACCCCATCTTCATTTACCTCTAGTATAGCCATTTCTCGATTCTCCTAAACTAGTTAAACGCTCATCTTTTGGAAGGATTCTGCCGATATACACTTATATCAGGTTAACCGCCTTGCGGAGGTCTTCATCATGTCAACCATACAAGATCCTAATTTGTCCAACCAATCTACAATTTACAGTTATACGTTAGTCAAGCGCCTCTACCATTCTCTTTACAAAACCATTCTTTATTTCTTGCTCCTAGCCTTAGCGCTGCTGTATAAATTCGATACGTCTAACTGGCTGCCGCTGTTAGTGAGCTATCCACTTCTTCTAATGTTCCACGCGCTGCTCGTGCGCGCTTATTTTCAATTTACGATCGGCATGGCCATGAGAGGCTGGTCCTATCGCTGGGGTATTTTCTGGTGCGGCTTTCTGCCTGACGGCAATGCCTCCATCCGACTTGTCTCTAGAATCCAACTGCACTTATTCTGGATCGGTCTTTCCATCATTATGCTCCTATACCCATGGATTCCGGACAGATGGCTTATTTATCTAACTATTTTTCATATTTGGATGGTTATGCCGCGGCTTTGGATGTTGTTCCGGTTTCGCCCTTACCGCAAAGCGGGTCTAATTAAGATCACCGACAAAGATACATCTTGCTACATGCAATAACTATAATTCGATCGACAAAAACCATCAAAACCACTGTAAAGTGAATTTTGATGGTTTTAGTTTTTAGATTGTGTTGCTTGAGGTAAAAAGTGTTAGCTTTTCATACAAAGGGAACTAGGATCCGCTATATGCGGAAAAAAGCCGGAAATTCCATCGAAACGGAACTACGATCCGCTATTTGTTCAAAACGAGCGATTGATTGAGCATTTTGGAGGAATTAGCGTACTGTAGTTCCGCTTGGGGTGGGATTTGAGCTCATTTAGCTAAAATAGCGTACCCTAGTTCCGTTTCATGCTGCGGCTAATCCGAATTATTGGCTCGAGGTATTCGATCCTAAAATAGAAAAGGAACCTTACGCGGATTTCTCCATGTAAGGTTCCTTAAATTGCTTGGCAACGTTCTACTCTCCCAGAACCCTGCGGTTCAAGTACCATCGACGCTGGAGGGCTTAACGGTCGTGTTCGAGATGGGAACGCGTGGATCCCCTCCGCCATCATCACCAAACGGGATGCTTCTGCCAGGAAACATCAAAAATCATTGTTCAGGCTGTCTTGCACCCTGAAAACTAGATACGAAACTTGCGTAAAGGTAAGATCAACTCTACTACGACTGGCGTAGCTTCATTTGCTGCTTAGTCAGCTATTGGTTAAGCCCTCGACCGATTAGTATTCGTCAGCTGCATACGTTGCCGCACTTCCACCTCGAACCTATCAACCTCGTCGTCTACAAGGGGTCTTACATACTGGGAAATCTCATCTTGAGGGGGGCTTCGCGCTTAGATGCTTTCAGCGCTTATCCCCTCCGTACATAGCTACCCAGCTATGCCTCTGGCGAGACAACTGGTACACCAGCGGTACGTCCATCCCGGTCCTCTCGTACTAAGGACAGCTCCTCTCAAATTTCCTACGCCCGCGACAGATAGGGACCGAACTGTCTCACGACGTTCTGAACCCAGCTCGCGTACCGCTTTAATGGGCGAACAGCCCAACCCTTGGGACCTACTTCAGCCCCAGGATGCGATGAGCCGACATCGAGGTGCCAAACCTCCCCGTCGATGTGGACTCTTGGGGGAGATAAGCCTGTTATCCCCAGGGTAGCTTTTATCCGTTGAGCGATGGCCCTTCCATTCGGTACCACCGGATCACTAAGTCCGACTTTCGTCCCTGCTCGACTTGTAGGTCTCGCAGTCAAGCTCCCTTATGCCTTTGCACTCTGCGAATGATTTCCAACCATTCTGAGGGAACCTTTAAACGCCTCCGTTACATTTTAGGAGGCGACCGCCCCAGTCAAACTGCCCACCTGACACTGTCCCCATACCGGATCACGGTACCAGGTTAGAACTCCGATACGATCAGGGTGGTATCCCAACGTCGCCTCCACCCAAGCTGGCGCTCAGGCTTCAAAGGCTCCCACCTATCCTGTACAGATCGTACCAAAGTCCAATATCAAGCTGCAGTAAAGCTCCATGGGGTCTTTCCGTCTTGTCGCGGGTAACCTGCATCTTCACAGGTATTAAAATTTCACCGGATCTCTCGTTGAGACAGCGCCCAAGTCGTTACGCCATTCGTGCGGGTCAGAATTTACCTGACAAGGAATTTCGCTACCTTAGGACCGTTATAGTTACGGCCGCCGTTTACTGGGGCTTCAATTCATAGCTTCGGGTTGCCCCTAACCACTCCTCTTAACCTTCCAGCACCGGGCAGGCGTCAGCCCGTATACTTCGCCTTGCGGCTTCGCACAGACCTGTGTTTTTGCTAAACAGTCGCTTGGGCCTTTTCACTGCGGCCCCCTCGGGCTATTCACCCTACCGAGGCACCCCTTCTCCCGAAGTTACGGGGTCATTTTGCCGAGTTCCTTAACGAGAGTTCTTCCGCGCGCCTTAGAATTCTCTTCTCACCCACCTGTGTCGGTTTGCGGTACGGGCACCTTCGCCTGGCTAGAAGCTTTTCTTGGCAGTGTGAAATCATGACCTACGGTACTTAAAGTTTCCCTCCCCATCACAGCCCAGCCTTA
>NZ_MBTG01000032.1 GCF_002027705.1 Paenibacillus ferrarius
ACTGCCCGTTAGTTGAGAAAAGGCAACCGATCGTCTGACCGGTTGCCTTGATGATTCACTGATTAAACTAAAGTATCCGTTAAAAGGCAGCCAGCCTCAGCTGACTTCCTTCTCCTGCTGTTCAGGGAATGCTTCCGAAAAAGTGATGATAGCTATCGCTCGAAAATCCAGCAATTCATCAAGTTTGTTCCTTCCTCGGGTCACACTTAGTATTCATCGTGCAGCCGCCACCACGTATAAGGCGGTGTTTGCGGCCAACCCTCAGGTGAATCCTCCCAGTCTTCCTGGCGCCCGTATGGTGTCAGATCAAGGAAATTGAAGTCAGCTCTGAGCCTGTCAACACCACGAGCCGTCGTGTAATAGGTGCGATAAACTTGTTCGCCATCACGGAGAAAGACACTCAGGCCGAATCCACTACCTGCACCACAGTCCATGTTAAAGTTGTTGCCATTCGAAGAGAACCAGGGTACAGTCCAACGCATGCGCCTCTTGTAGGGCTCGATCTGTAATAATGGTGCAGGGGAGACTAGAACAAGGGTCGTATCACGAGCATGCAGATGAGCAAGATGGCCAATATTGTCTACAAATGACGAGCAACCTCTGCAACGTTGGTCCGATCCCGGAGCCATCATGAAGTGGTAGACGATTAACTGCCGTCGGCCGTCGAATAGATCAATAAGATTCGCTGTACCGTTCGGGCCCTCAAATACGTAATCTTTATCGATCCTTACCATCGGCAACATGCGACGTTCTGCAGCCAGTGCATCCAAAGCGCGAGTGAGTTCTTTCTCTTTGACTAGCAGATCTTCTCGAGCAGCCAGCCACTCTTGTTCTGAAACGATTTGTGGAAGTGCTGTTTGGTTCGATGTCATTTGGCTCCTCCTTGAAATTATTCTAAGTATCCCTTTAAATTATAACATTTTGAAATATTTGTGATTTATTGTGAATTGCGCATTTAATATTATGAAAATCTGCCCGTGAACAGGCTGCCGATCTTAAAAAAGTTTTACTCTACGCCACTCACCCCATTGTTTGATGGTACATATGTTTCCATATGCTCTAACTTTAGACCTGTACATTCGGAAGTTCGTCAGTTCGCTTCTATGCGAGCATTCTCACCATATCCAGTTTCTCAGCCGCGCGACATATCCGTTGGCGCACCTTTTTTTTTCTCAAAATGGCTCTAGCCTTCGTTCTGCCGAATCTACCTGTACTTCACACCTCATGCTCTGTTAAACATGACACGCGCAGGAGTGTTGGCGGGATGGTTTCAGGATACATGGTTCCGTCATTCCCATCCTCGGTTGTAAAGTTGAGATCACTGCCGTAATCTCCTGCTTTTCGCACTGTATGGTGCTTATGGCAGAACTTGTCGTACTTTCCCGTTAGCTGAATAACACCACCAGTTTTGTCTAGTAAGCAAGGCAAAAAGCAGCTGAATTATTTCTGATCAGCTGCTTTAGTAACTTATGAAATTATCTTATTTCTTTTCCGAAACAGCAAAATAATTTTCTTCATCATCTGCAAAGTTAAAAATTCTGCCGGATGGAAGTTCCATAATGTCTCCAACCTTGATACTTTTGTTCTTGAGATCACTGTACAACGCATCGAAATTGTCTGTGTAATACATGATGGATGGTGTTCCGAGATTCATTTCAGGGTTCATTTTCGCAATGAGCTCCTTACTATGAAGAACAATACTAGTTGCTGCACCCTTAGGAGCGACTTCAATCCATCTCATCGGTCCATTGGTTTCATCCGCGATGACCTCGAAACCTAGCTTTTCAGTCCAAAAATCTCTCGATGCGTCTTGGTTGTTCACATACAGCATAATTTGACCAATTTTGTTTAACATAATTTAAACACTCCTTATATTTGAATAATTTTGGGGTCAAGCCTAAAGCTTTCTTTCAATTGTGATTAGTGGCGCTGGCATATTCTCGTTGATATTGCCTTCGGCATCCGAAAAGTAATCGTTATAGATGATCTTTTCCGACTCTACGATTTCCCTATAGATGCCGTAAAATTGACCTTGATTCTGATCAACGCACTTCATGCAGTAGTGCCAAACACCACCCGGACGGAAATCGATGGTACAAACCGGGATTTCCCAGCCTTTCGGTCCCCACCAACGCTTGAGATGCTCAGCTTCCTTGAACATCTGGAAGACGAGATCTCGTGGCGCATCAAATACTCGCTCCAGCAACAGGAATCGATCGTTCTCTACATTCGAAACCATTGCGCTGTTAGACATTGACATTCCCCTCCTTCTCAAATGACTTTATGACTCTCTATCTTTGTTCTTGTTCTGCAGTTCACGCAAGTAATTGTCCAAGTTATCAAAGCGATCTTCCATAATGTGCCGGAAGGACTGCACCCAATTTTCCATCACTTGGAAGGACTCAGACCGAAGCCTGTAAATCCGACGATTCATATCGACTCGTACTTCCACAATCCCGCAATCGCTAAGCACTTTTAAATGCTTCGACGCTTTTGCTTGATACAGCCCCAGCCGATCGGCGATTTCACCTACGGTAAGAGGACCTTCGCGCAAAAGATGAACGATATTTATACGGTTTGTTTCAGCTAAAGCACTCAGCATCGTCATGTCCATTCCGGACTTTATCATGACATGTGACTCACCTCTTTATTTTGTGTCTTTATGTTTAATCATGTCCTTTGTTCAAGATAAATTTCATCCTGCGGCTTAAATATACGCCAAAAGGAATATACTCGTCAAGGAATATTCGAAATAAACTCATCCTAAAATCTTTGTATCTGATTTCAATATTCAAAGCATCATAACGCTTTAACGAACGAGGGGGCGTTATCAGCCTGATCATCATATGTGAGAAACGATGGGAGCAAAAAATGATTTAAATATTCATTGACAGGTATATACCTAAAAAGGTATATTCGACGCATGAATTCGATCTGGAGTGCTATTGCTGAGCCCAATCGGCTCCGTATTGTGGAACTGCTGCGCCAAGGCGCACTTTCTGTAGGGGAAGTAGCTGATCATCTTGGCTTCAATCAGCCGCTGGCATCGAAGCATCTTCGCGTGTTTTGCGATGCTGGACTTGTTGAAATGAAAGCAGTCACTAACCGTCGAATCTACAAACTTCTCCCCCAAGCTTTTATCGAAATTGACAGCTGGGTTGAGACTTATCTCCATCTATGGGAGGAGAGGTTCGACACGATCAGGGTTATATCGCAGGAATTACAAGGGAAGGAAGTGAAGAGCGTTAGGTAGTAATCCTGCAAGAATGTGTAGTCAAGAGATACTGGGAAAAATGGTTAAGGAGTACGGCGTGATCGAGAATCTAAATCGATACTTGATCGTTTTTGTAAAACCAATTGATGTAAACTTATGGAGGTTGAAATTCAATGAAAAAAATTATAATTCCTTACTGGATTTTTACTGTGCTACTTGTGTTATTTATGGGTGTAGGTGCGATTACTGATACTATAAAAGCAACTGATGCGGTTAAACTTTTCGAACACTTAGGTTATCCCGATTACCTTCTTCCCTTTCTTGGAATCGCCAAGATATTAGGGGTCATAGCGATCCTTATTCCCGGCTTTCCACGAATCAAGGAGTGGGCATATGCCGGATTGCTCTTTGATTTGACAGGCGCCATGTATTCAACCATCGTTGTAGACGGCTTAACGGCTGGAATTAGTTTTCTACTTGGTTATATTATGATCGCAGGATCCTATATTTATTATCATAGAAGATTGAAATCTGGCTTGTTGAATCAAACAAATTAAGTGAAGAAAGCAGAACACACACTTTAAGCATTAAATGCCAATAAATATTCCAAGAGAAATGAATATATCCAAAACCATACAATTCATTCTCCCCCGTTTGACCAATTGGTATTTTCCAAATGTTCTTTGGCGAAGAAGGTAATACTATCCTGTCGCCATTTCGCCAGACAATATTCGGCGAAATATTATCGGCTTTGTTTGAGCAATGCTTTTTTTCGAAAACCTTATTGGAAGTATCCTGCCCGTTACTTGAATGATAACAGGGAGCAGTTGCCGCGGCATTCTGCTCCCTGGTTGTTTTGAACTAACGTTTCTCGTTAGTTTAATCCCGTTCCTCAGAAACACAATTTGTGTGTGGCTATGTCATCGATATTTTAATACTCACCATTGTATTCTACAATGCTCGTTTGTTTGATGCGAGCAACGTGATTTGGTATATATCTATTTTGTGCATTCTGTGATAGACCTTCTATATAATTAATTGCGGCTTCAACCATATCATCAGTTAAAAAAACTCTTTCATCCAAAAAACCGCTCAATAATGATGAATCATCACCTTTTAACTCTGGCACAAAACTACCGTGGAGTCGAGTTCGGGAAGCCAATTGCGTTTGAGAACAATCGGTAAGGTTTTGGATTATTCGTAAGTTGGTTCGAGAAACTTACGACCGATCAGGAAATACAACTTTTTAGTACGAATCGTTTCTCTTGTAAGTGATAGCTGCTCAAAGAAAATACTTCATATTCCTTACTGACCCCCAGATTACCCTCCAATGAGCGCACCGGCTCTGTTTATATGGTGAATCAAGTGGAAAATATCGTATCGGTTATTCGCGGGTAAACGGAAAGAAAGGCCACCTGGCGTCAATGACGCCAAGTGGCCTATTGGTTTGCGATGCGCAGGCTACGTCCGAATATACTTCGCGATAAATGAGGTGACGCGGTTTTCGTATCCGGTCGGATCCGTTTGGTACGCTTTGGCGTGGCGGGCCTTGGGGACGACGAACAGCTCCTTCTTGCCGCCGGCGGCATCGTACAGCTCGCCGACCATCTCGAACGGCACGAACGTGTCGGCATCTCCGTGAATGAACAGTACGGGGAGCTTCGTTCGCCGTACCTGCTCAAGCGCCGACGCTTCCGCGAAGCCCTAACCGGCACGCATTTTCGTCAGCAGGCTCGTGCTCTGCACGAGCGGGAAGCTCGGCAGATGGTACAGGCGGTTGATCTGGTAGCTTAATTCGTCTTTGACCGACGTGTAACCACAGTCGGCAACGACCACCTTGACATTTGCGGGCAGCCGTTCTCCGCTCGTCATCAGCACTGTGGCGCCACCCATCGACACGCCATGCTGGACGATTTCGGCATCGGCACCAACTTTTCCGATCATCAGATCGATCCACTTCACGTAATCTTTGCGGTCCAGCCATCCAACCCGGTATAATCGCCTTCGCTCTCGCCGTGTCCGCGGTCGTCCGGCATGAGCACGTTATAGCCGAGCTTATCATGGTAAAAGGCGGCATAAATGCCCATATCTTTGGCTTTTCCGGCGTATCCATGGGCGATGATGACCGTTTTCTTCGTCGGCGCAGGCGCATGCCAGTAGTAGCCGCGAAGCTTCAATCCGTCGTCTGATGTCAGCTCCATCTCTTCGTATGGATGCGAGTCGATCCACGCCTTGCCGTCCACGTTAAAGCCGGCTGCGGCAGGCCTCGCTCCCAAATCGGGGCTGCTCAACAAGAAAACTTTCGGCGTCCGTTCAACCGCCAGATGATAAAAGTAAAAGCCCCCCCGACATCGGCGCTCACCAGCAAGGCGACGACGATTCCCGCGGCGGCGAGCCATTTCTTCGTTCTTTTCTTCAATTGCTTCCCCCCCCATGCAACGTGCGGTAGTTCTGTTGTTTCGTAGTTCTATCACACGAATAGCACTTTACCTGTTTTACTAATGACGGGAAAAGCTTTGAGATCATCCAGTGGATGCGTTTTACCACGCTTGCCCCCTACTCCAAAAACATGCTTTGCAAGGCTTCCCGTCTTTGATCGGTCAAGCCGAATTCTTCAGAAAAATAAGTGTCAACATTGCCATACGTCTTCTTGATCGATCCTAAAACGGCTTCCATGAATTGTTCTTTGACCCCAAATATGTGTTCTATATTTTTTAATTCTGCTTCATTCACATGTTCGGCAATCTGGTTCAACATTTTCTCATTGAATGCTTTCATCGTTTCGTTGGTGAGCAGATAGTCTTCCATCACCGTTTGTTCCGGGACGCCGAGCGCCAGTAAGATCAAGGCGGCACCGACTCCCGTACGGTCCTTGCCCGCTGTGCAATGATGCAGAAGCCCAAGGTTGTCCGAATGCTGGATCAATTCTATTAGCCGTTTATATGACGGATTGCCGAGCGGGAGCTTTGTATAAACTTCCATCATCATCGTATCTGCGCGAAATTGTTTGAAATAGCCGCTTTTGATCATATCGGCGATATCACGTTGGTTTCGATCGGCGTTCCCAGCATCTCCCGACATGTTGATTCGAGATGCTTGATCTGCTTGAATAGCAGCAATGCGAATATTTTTTGCACCGGCAAAAACCGGATCCGGTTTCTTTTGCGCTTCATAGTCATTGCGGTAATCGAAAATCGTTTTGATATTCAAGGCTTGAACAGCCGCTAAATCTTGCTCCGTCAAACCGGTCAATTCATCGGAACGGAAGAAAATACCATATTTGACTTTCCTTCCATCGGCAGTTTGATAGCCTCCCATATCGCGGAAATTATGTGTTCCTTCGAGAACGATTATTCTCTGCCCCGGATACGCCCCATCACGTGTTGTTGACATAAGTATCACCTCATAGTGTTCAATTTGCAAACTTTTTCCGTGCCTGAAGAGTCAATACCGCCGGCACCAGCCCTTCCGAATACGCTACAATGCGTATCTCCCCTGCTTTTTCCAACGACTGAATCAAGGCTAGAGCGTATCCATTGAACACGCATCTCGTATCTCCTTTATCCGATTCGTGACAACCTGGGTCTCCGTTCCCCAAACCAAGCAGCTTGCCTTCACCTGCTACATGGAATCGGATCAGGTTGCCCGCAACCGGCACTACCCTTCCCGATTCATCTCGCACCGAAACCGTGACCATGGACACGTCCTGACCGTCAGCAAGGAGTTCCGACCGATTAGCCTCCAAATGAACAGAGTATGCTTCCGTTGTGGTCTCTTTCCGCTCTGCTACCATCACACCATCCCGATAAGCGATGGCTTCGAGAAGACCGGGTTCATAGGCTACGTGCCACGATAACGTGTGCTCGCCTAATTCAGCATCCGCTATCTTCTTACCCAAGCTTTGGCCGTTCAGTATTAGCTCCACTTCACTGCAATTGGTATACACGCGGACCTCCACCTGCTGTCCAAGCCGGTCCGGCCAGTCCCAATGCGGCATGAGATGAACGATCGGCTCGTCTTTCCAGACCGATTGATAGAAATAGTAAGAGTCCTTGGCAAATCCGCAATAATCCAGGATGCCGAAATGCGATAACACGGACGGCCACTGGAACGGCGTCGTCTCCCCGCGATAATCGAAACCCGTCCATACGAACAAGCCGCCCGAAAAACGGTTATTTAAGAAATAACGCCAGCTTCGTTCAGGCGTCGACGTACCGCCCGCTCCGCCCAGATTCCCGACATCCATCTCCTTGCCGAACATCGTATATTTCGAGCCGTAGCTAGAGCAGCGCCCGCCTTCCCGATCATCCTCGTAGACGCCTCTTGCCGAGAAGAAGGAGACATTTTCCGTATTCAACACTTTGGCTTCAGGAAGGGATTGGAACCATTCGCCGATCGTCTGTCTTCCTTTTATGGACTCCGCATAATTCGCGCCGTTGACCTCAACGTCCATACCTTCCTGACTTAGATTGGCCGCCGTAACAGGACGGGTGGGATCGATTCGCTTCGTCAAATCATGAAGTCGCTTCAGCATCCGATTGGCTTGATAGCTGCCGCTGATCTTCTCTTCATTGCCGAGACTCCACATAAAGATGCTTGGATGGTTGCGGTCACGGTATAGCATGGATTTCAGATCATCGAGCTTGATCTCTGTACTCTCCGAGATCCGGTTCTCGTTCATAACCAGCATCCCTAGTCTGTCGCATGCATCGAGCAGCTCCGGTGCCGGCGAATGATGGGCGCAGCGGTAAGCGTTACAGCCCATTTCCAGCAGGCGTTTGATTTTATATTCATGCACACTGTCCGGCAGCGCGATGCCCACGCCAGCGAAATCCTGGTGATTGCAAGTACCTTTCACTTGTACGTACTTACCATTCAGGTATAATCCGTCCCGTCGGTATTCCACCGTACGGATGCCGAAAACGGTCCGATACGTGTCGACAATTTGCCTATCGTGAATCAGTTCAGTTATAGCTTCATACAGATGCGGCATGTCCAGCGACCAGAGCAGCGGATTCGCCACTTGAACCGATTGAAGAACCGTTTGCTTGTCGATTCCCGACGTTTCGCAGCCGGATTCCTTGACGGCGACGAGTTCCCCATCCAGATTCAGAATGCTTGTTCGAATGCTATACTTCATCGGCTGCGGATATTCGTTGCTTACCGTCGTTTCTACCGTAATCGCGGCCCTTTCATTATCCATTCGCTCGGTTCTGACGAAGGTTCCCCAGCGGTCCACATGCAGGTAATCATGTTTGGTTAACCAGACATGGCGGTAGATGCCTCCGCCTTCGTACCACCAGCCTTCGTCTCCGCCTGTCGTATCCGTTCGAACCAGGATGACATTATCCCCTTCCTCATCCCCATATTTCAGCAAGTCCGTGATGTCATAATGAAAGCTGGTATAACCGCTGAGATGGTCGCCGACGAAGCATCCGTTCACCCAAATTGAGCTGTTCCGCATTACACCGTCAAACTCAATGATGATCTTCTTGCCTTCATCCTCTTGTGGAATTTGAAATACTTTACGGTAATAACCCACTCCATTGGGCAGATAACCTTGAAACGCGCCCCCGCTTTCCGGGTTGTACGGCTGTTCTAACCTCCAATCATGTGGCAGATTAACACCCACCCAGCCTGTAATCTTATCCTTGGGCGTATCTGCGCCGTATATTTGGGAAATTTCGAAATTCGGATCCCCCGTTTTTTCACGAATAACGTTCTGAGTAACACGTCCAGCTTCGCCGAGGGCAAAAGGCTCATGCCTTTCCTCCCCTAACGCATTCGTCAGGCCGGCGATCATGCCGGCTTTTTTTACCGTCTTGACAATTTTCCCTACCTCACCGACGTGAAACATCCAGTTTCGATCAAAATTTTCTCTGGTTCTCATAAACAACGGCTCCTTTTGCGTCTAAATCTTATTTTCGATAGAGTATCGTCTTCCCGATTCATAGATTCGTCGAATTTTTTCCGGTAACCGGAATTGCCGGTTTCAAAGCAGGCAAATAACTGGATTCCGTCCGCAGCACCATGTCCAGCGCCGTAATTTCTTCCAGCGCTTGGACGATATTTTCTTCTTGATGATTTTTGACCGTGAAGCAGAGTTGCATCGTAGGCATCCCCCTAGCCTCAGGCGGCGCGTATTCATCCGGCATCATTTTGACGTTGGCGATTTGGATCCCTTGTTCGCCCAATTTGGAAGCAACCTTCCCAAGAACGCCTGGTATATCGATAAACGTACACTTGACCTCATGATTTTTGCGGTGGCGCATCAAATGTTTCTCCCACTTGTTCAGCACGTATAAACTGATAATGACGAAAAACGTACACAGAAATGCGACAAACAAAAACCCAGCTCCGACGCAAAGGCCGATTGCCGCCACAACCCAAACCGAAGCCGCGGTCGTGAGCCCTTTGATGACAGACCCGTTGCGCAGAATCGCGCCCGCACCCAAAAAGCCGATCCCGCTGATCACCTGAGCGGCTAGACGGGCAGGGTCGACCCGGACGTTGGATTCGGCAACAAAGTCGGAGAATCCGTAAATCGAAAGCAGCATAATGGTGGTCGAGCCGAGACAGACGAGAATATGGGTGCGGAACCCTGCCGCATGGTTGTTCCACTCCCGCTCGATGCCGACCAATCCGCCCAAAACTGTGGCGAGGACCATGCGTACGAACAAATCCCAATGACCAAGTTGCCAAACATTAGCAGCAGCACCGGTCAATATCGTCCCCTCCTTATTACAAACATATATTTTGCAGAGTACCCTGCCCTTAAAAAAGAAATTACGCGTTGCATGCCTATGCACTTCGTTGTTATTTTTCTGCGCCCGATTTCAAGTCTTTTAAGATGGCTGCCATTTTCTCGTCCGTAAACATCGGATCGGAAAAATTGAACAGCGACTTCAACGAAAACGCTTTGATATAGTCGATCTTCGGCGATGCCAAAAGATCCGGAAGATACCGCTCCAATACGGCACTGCTGCAATCATCGGCCAGCAACTGGCCTACTTTTGTATACTCGTCAACCACTCGTTCTACAAGAAGGAAATCCCTGGATTTCAACCATGCCTCGCACAGCTTTGTCCATGCTTGCGCTTCCCGATCGCCACTGGCCAGTCCGAGTCCATGAGGGCCACTTTCAAAAAGATGCATTTCGAAAGAAACCCTAGCCTTCCTGAGCGCTGTCGCGAACATTAAACAATTCTCAGCCTGAACGACCGGATCGTCTGCCGTGATCCACATAAAAGTCGGCGGTGTTTCCTCCGTTACTTGCTTTTCACTTGATAACAGCTCGATCAGAGCACGGTCGTTCTGCCGCTCCCCCATCAATACCGACTTGCACGATACATTCGTAAATTCGCCCATCGTAATGAGAGGATAACAGAGCACGAGCGCATCGGGACGGCTGCTGTATCGCTCGATTGGATCATTGGCTTGCGGATTGCCGTTGTCAAAATGCGTACCTGCCATCGAAGCAAGATGGCCTCCGGCTGAAAATCCCAGCATACCGATTCGTTCGGGATCAATATTCCATTCCGTCCCTCTGTGCCTGATCATTCGTATGGCCCGCTGAGCATCATGAAGCTGGCTCGGATATTGTGCCGGAGAAACCCTATAATGAAGGACAAAAGCCGAAATGCCGATCGCGTTCAACCACTTGGCGACAGGCTCGCCTTCATGACCAGCCCGATGCGTATAGCCTCCGCCAGGACAAACGATGACGGCAGGAAACGGTCCTTCCCCTTCCAGCAAGTACGGTGTTAAGCTGGGACAACCTTCGTTGAATCCCTGTAATGCGGGTTGGTCGTGCCACAAAGGAATGTTCATTGTTATAACTCCACCAACATACTTTTTATTTTTTCCGCAACGGCACTTCCGAGCTTCCGATGTTGTTCCGCTTCGAAATGAATGCCGTCTGCATCACTGGAAACGATCACGGTCGAAGCATCCATGATAGAAGCGTCGGTATACGGACTAAGCATTGTGAATGCCTCGCCCAATTGTTTGGACTTCTCTTCCCCGCCCTTGAACATACCTGCAAATAATCCAGTTTCCTTGATTGGCGGCGGAACTAGAATCAGAACCTGAGGGACTATCGTAATCCCCGGCCTTGAAAAAGTCGTTTTTACGAGTCCGGCAAGCGACAGGGTGCTCATCGCGATATCCAGCGCCGAGACGGAAAATCGCTCTTTCAAATCATTCGTTCCGAGCATGATCACGACAAGATCAAGCGGCCTGTGAGACTGCAGGCAAGACGTCAAGTACTCTTTTCCGCTCATGATTCCATCGATCGGATCCGTCCACACTGTCGTCCTCCCGGGCAAGCCTTCCTCGACAATCTCGTAGCCGTCTCCCAGTTCCTTACGCAGTACACCCGTCCACCGAACATCCGCCGGATACCGAACTCCTCGATTCTGCGGATCGGCTCCCCATGTATTTGAATCTCCGAAGCATAAGATCGTTCTCGTGCCGGTCATCTTTAACCACCTCCAAAATAATAGCTTCAACCTTTGACGGCGCCAACCGTCAGGCCTTTTACGAAATACTTCTGAAAGAATGGGTATGCGACCAGCAGCGGAACGACCCCGATCGCGGCTATGGCCATGCGCATGGATGTGAGCGGAAGATGACTTGTCGCGACAATCTCCGTCGATGACTGCAAAAATTGCGCATCGAGTAAAATCCGGTTGAGCATGTTTTGAAGGCTGAAGTATCGGCTGTCGGTAATGTAAATTAGTCCGTTAAACCAATCGTTCCAGTACATAATCGTATAAAACATCCCGACCGTAGCCAATACCGGCGTCGATAACGGCAATACGATTGTCGCGAAAATTTTCCATTCCTTCGCCCCGTCGATATAGGCCGATTCGATGATCGGCTTCGGAATCGAGCTTGCAAAGAACGTTCGCATCAGGATGACGAAAAAACCGTTCATCAACAGGCTCGGAATGATCAGAGCCAATATCGTATTTTTCAAATTGAAGAAATTGGTGTATAACAGGTAGGTCGGCACAAGGCCTCCGTTAAACAGCATCGTGAAAAATACGTAGAAGGACAGTATCTTGCGAAATGGCATCTCGGTCCGTGACAGCGGATAGGCAAGCAACGCCGTTAGCGTCAATCCTGCAGCCGTTCCGACTACCGTCACGAGAATCGTAATTCCATAAGCGCGCAGTATATTAGCTGAGTTCGTCCATAAATATTCGTATGCCGAAAAACTAACGACTCTCGGGAAGAAAGCATATCCATGGCGAATGATTTCCATGTCGTCCGTAAGAGAAGCGGAGAGCAGCAACCAGAATGGCATGATGCAGAAACATGTAAATGCCAGCATGACGATGTTGATCGTCCATTGATAAAGTTTACCGGATGATAGCATGGGAGCGCCCCTTTCTAGAACAGTGCATTGTCTTTGTTGAATTTTCTCACGACCGCATTGGAAGCCAGTACCAGAACAAATCCGACGAGCGCTTGATACAAGCCTGCGGCCGACGACATCCCGATATCGCCCATATTGATCAGCGCGCGGTACACATACGTATCGATCGTGTTCGTGACCGGCATTAAGGCGCCCGTGTTAAGCGGCACTTGGAAGAACAAGCCGAAGTCGGAATAGAAAATGCGCCCGATCGCAAGCAGCGTCATAATCGTAATAACCGGCGCAATGAGCGGAATCGTTATCGTACGGATTTGCTGCCACCGGTTCGCGCCGTCTATTTTGGCCGCCTCATAGTACTCTTGATCGATGCCGATAATCGCAGCCAAGTAGATGATGCAAAGTTGTCCTACGCCTTTCCAGGCGTGTACGATCGTCAGGATCCACGGCCAGTATTTCGTTTCGCTATACCAAGAGATAGGCTCTAAGCCGAACAAGGGGAGCAGAGTCTTGTTCATGAAGCCTTTTTCGACGTCCAGGAAACCGAGCACGAGGTAACCGACGATCACCATGGAGATCAAGTACGGAAGTAGGATCATCGTTTGGTACGCTCTCGATAAAATTCGCTTACGGATTTCAGTCAGCAGGATCGCAAGCGAAATCGCGATTGCCGTATTCAAGAAAATGAAAGAGAGATTGTACAATAGCGTATTGCGGGTGATGATGTATGCATCCTTCGTCTTAAACAAATACTCAAAGTTCTTAAAGCCGACCCACTCGCTCCCCCATATGCCCCTCGCGAAATTGACGTTTTTGAACGCGATGACGATGCCGAACATCGGCAAATAATTGTTGATGAGAAAGTAGAGTAGCCCCGGCAGCGTCATGAGCACGAGCATCCGGTATCTTTTTGCCTTCCTCATCTCAAGCCGCAACACCGACATTTTACTTGCCTTCATACGTTACAACCACCTTTTGCTGTCATTGTTTTGTGCATGTATTCATCTTATAGCAATCTGTCCGCCCCTACTTCCATGATCCCGACATCATATTTTTGAGTTTCCGACATTGGCTTGACTGCATCCGTGATGGCGTAAAGAATCCCCCCGCTTGAGACATTCCGTCTTTTACAGGAGGATCCGTCGGATTATTTATTGGCCGCTGCCCAAGCGTCAAGCTGCTTTTGCTTCTCGGCAACGACCTTGTCGACGCCCGCCGCTTTCATTTGCTTGATATACTCGGGCAATATCTTAGCGGGATCCACCGTGCCGGTCTCCAAAGCGAGAGCGTACTGGTTCGCCACATTCGTAAGAGCCGCGATTTCCGTCTTAACAAACTCCGGATTGTAAGCGAAGCCGAGCGCTTTCGATTTTTTCGAGTTCTTAATGAATTCCGCCAGCTTCTTGTTACGGTCCGGATCTTCCCCGTTGAACACATAGGAGAGGAACATATTTCCGAATAGCCAGTTTTCGTAAGGGTAATATCCGCTGTTCGAAGCGTTGACGCCCTGCGGGAAATCGATGACATTATCCGATTTTTTTACGTAATGCTGCCCTTCGATTCCCCAGTCGAGCAAATTGATAAAATCTTTGTCTGTATACATCAAATTAAGCAGCATCATAGACCTTTCCGGGTTCTGCGCGTTTCTGGGAATGCTCCACATATACCCGGTGATGTTGGTAGTGGTCGCGACAGCCGGCAACAGGCGCACCTCGATCAAATCTTTTCCTACACTTAAGGAATTTGCCGCTTCGCTAAATGGACTCATATGGTGGAACGTCGAGAAGACCTTTCCTGCCTTCATCAAATTTTGCCAAATTTCATTATTGGTTGCCGCATCTTTAGCAACATATCCGGCCAAATACCATCTTCTTGTCGTATCCAGCAGCTTGGCATATTCCGAAGTTTCCTGCCAATTAACCACCTTCATCCCGTTATCGTGCGCCGGCAGCACACCGAAGCCATCTCCCAAAGGATCCATCATGCCAAGGGAGAAAGGGCTGCCGAGAATCGAGTTGGCAAACTTGGTCACCGGAATCACATCAGGCTCATTCTCCTTGATCACCTTGAATACGGCGTCAAGATCGTCCAGCGATCTGATCGCTTTCGTATCGATTTTGTACTTGTCCACAAGATCCTTGCGCATCGAGATGCCGAAGTCGTTCGCCAGGTCCCGGATACTCGTTATCCCGTATGTTTTCCCGTTGATCCTAGCCGCTTTTAGGATAGCCGGATCCAGATCGTCCAGCGCTTTTTGGGCGCCTTGACCGTATTTGGCAATGTAGTCGTCAAGCGCAAGATAGTTGCCCTTGGCCGTTTGCTGCTCATACGTGCCTCGGCCGCTTACGATGAGGTCCATTTTCTCGTTGCCGGACAGCATAAGTGTGGTTTGCTGCGCCCAGGCGCCTTTCGTGATCTGAACGAGCTTCACGGTCGCATTGATTTTTTCCTGCGTAATCTTGTTGATTTTTTCTTGTACGGCTTTCAAGTCTTTCTGCTCGCTGGCAACCGGAAATACCATCGTCAGTTCAATGGGCTTCAGGTCCGGTTTCGCGCTGTCCGACAGCTTAGGAGCTCCGCTCGCATTCGGTTGGTTGCTCGAGCCCGAGCTGCAGGCCGTGACCAGAGTAGACGTTGCCAGCACGGAAATCAGAAGCATTGAAGCGCTCTTCATTCTTTTCTTCATGTATGAACCCCCTATTTTGATTGGTCTTGCCGCTTGCTATTATTATTTTATTGAAGTTCCCGTTTACCCGCTTTCAAGAATCCGTTCTCGCGGTTTCGAGATTCCGTCCACATAAAGAGAAAAACGCCAGTTGGCGTCCTTGATGTACATATTTCGTTTACATGCTGGAAGAGAATCTTTTCCGATATTCTTGAGGCGTCATCAAGACTTCCTTCTTGAAGAGGGTGGAGAAATAAGAGAAATTAGCGAAGCCTACCGCCAAAGCGACGTTGCTTATCGAAGTTTCCGATTTGGCCAGTAGTTCTTTCGCAAGATCTATCCTTTCTTTCAGAATATACTCCGATATCGAGAGACCTGTTTCCTTTTTGAAAAGCTTGACAATGTGGTCGGGACTGAGCCCAATGTAGTCGGCAATGTACTGTCTGGACATCTCCTGATCGATATTCGCCGATATATACCGTATGATCTTTTCCACCACTGTCTCGTTCGAACCTAGCACTTCGATGTAAGTCATTGCAAATTCAAGGACGTCCGTTACCCAGTCTTGTAGATTCTTGACGCTCTCGGCGGCAGACGAAATACGTTCCGGCGCGAAATGATCCGCTAAAGTATCGTCCGTATACAACCCTTTCTGCTGAAGCGTATGCAGAACCATCTGCAGGAAGCTTAAATAAAACTGCTGCAGGCTTTTCGAGTTCAGCCCTTCGATCCGCTTAAGCGACTCCAGAAAATCTTGTGACTCAGCCATCAGCTTCTGCTTGTCCCCCTGCTTGATCAGCTCGGACCATAATCTCATCGGAGGCATGGGAAAAGGCGTTTCATTTGCCATTTTCTCGTCGATATGCACGACCCGGTCGACGGCGTTCACTTGAGTCTTTCGAAGCGCTACCAAATTTTCAACCATATCGCGCACGCCGTGTATCTCCGACGGTTGACCGATATAGCAGGACAAATGGCAATAAAAATATCGGTTACACGTCTCGATGAACAAACCGCAACGTTTTATGAGCTCTTTGCGGAACTTCTCTCCGTTCGCCTCTATCGCATGTTCCGTAGAAAACACCGCCAATAACTGATTGGCCTTGACGCGAACGATGTGAGCCGCGGCAGCTTGATGGATGACCAATTCCTCCAAGGCGTTCGTTAGTGCGTACTCCATAATTTGGGCATCGCGAGCGCTCAGTTCTTTTTTCCAGTGTTGGATACCGATCAAAATGGGTAAAAACTTCATCTTGCTCGTATACGGTATATTGTGCTTTCCGATAGCCTCCATGATTTTGTCCGGCGTGGATGGAATGACCTGCTGAAGCACATCCTGCCAGAACCGCTCGATGACGATCGATGATGATTTCCGGTCTTTGCTTATTTTCTTGATCATCTCCGTCATGACTTGCTCCAGCTCTTCGGGTGGCGCAGGCTTGAGCAAATACTCGAAACTTCCTAGATGGATCGCTTTTTTTGCGTATTGAAAGTCGGCATGGCAAGTCAGAAAGACGCACTCCGTCCAAGGATGCTTTTCCCGTACCCACTCATAGAGTTCGAGTCCGCTTCCTTGCGGCATCTCGATATCGCATATCATCATATCGAACGGATGTTGACTAAACTTTTCCTTCGCTTGACGTGCATTGTTCGCTACAGATACGTGAATGATGCCGAATTTTGACCAGTTCACGCTTGCCTTAATGCCGTTCGCGGTAAATTCTTCGTCGTCCACGATCAATAACCGATACATACTCTCGCCCCTATCCTTTCATGATCGGCAAAAAAATATCGACAATGGCGCCGTTATCGTTTGAAAACCCGATGATCGCCTGCCCCCCGTACAACAGCCGCAGTCTTTGCCGGGCATTCCAAATCCCGATATGCTCACCTTCTTCAGTCGTCAGCTTGATCTCTTGTCTAAGCTTCTCGAGCACCTCGTCCTCATAACCCAAGCCCGTATCGCAAATGCGGATATGAAGCCGTTCCCCATCATTCCGGCTATCCCGTTCGATTGAAATCTCGATATGGGTAGGCTCGTCCGTGTTGACCGCATGCTTGATCGTGTTTTCGGCAAAGCTTTGAATGATCAGAGGTGGAATACAACAATCGAGCAGGTCATCCGGGACGGTAATGGCGTAAGTCAAGCTTCCCGGAAACCGGATCTTCTGGATGTTCAAATAATTTTTCGTATGACCCAGCTCGTCCCGAACTAGAACTTGATCCGTAGGGCTGCGAAAAATGAAGCGGAAATATCTGATTAATGAGAGGGAAAGCTCTTGAATCAACCCGTATTTCCTCTCCTGGGCCAAATAATAAACGACATTCAGACTGTTCAAAAAGAAGTGCGGGTTGATTTGCAGCTGCAAATGCTTCAGCTCCGCTTTCTGACTGATCAATTGCTCCTCATAGACATCGATTTTCAGCTTCTGAATGTCGGTCACCATGCTGTTGAACATCTCGTTCATCAGTTCGAATTCGTTAGAGGTCGGTTTCTTCGCTATTCGCATCTCCAAGTGACCCTCTTTGATCCTGCGCATGGCCAGTACGATTCGGTTAATCGGACGGAGTACGACTCTCCTCATGAAATAGAAGGCAAGCAGTAAGATCAAGACGGTCCCTGCCGCAATTAGTAAAATGATCCTCTGCAAATAAGGCAGCTTCTGGAGAATGCTTTGATCGGGGACCACAGCGACCAGTCCGAAATCCCCTTTGCCGGAATGCTCACCGATCACCAGATACCCTTTATCGAAACCGCTTAAACGGTACGACTTAGACGTATAGGAAAGATCGATTCCCTGTTCTCTAAAAAATGATTCGTCCTTTAACGGCTTGTGGTTGCCATCGACCAGCAGCGCTCTCCCATCGGCGCCGAGATCCAAAAGATTGAGCGGCCCCGTCACATCCTGCGTATTTACGCCAGCCCCGATATATAAACCACCAACCTTTATGATATATAACAAATAATCCTTTTTAAAAACGCGAAATACGGACCATCTCCCGGTCTGAAAACTCTCTGCCGATTGCCCGTCATCAATAAGCGAGACGATGGCATCCTTTATAGGCTGATTGTCGGAGTCAGCCGATCCTGGCTGCTTGGGAGCAAACACCAAATCGTTGTTAATGGGCTAATATATGAAAAAATAGTCGAGTCCACTGTAGTAAGTCACATTATTCACCAGTTGTTTAAATTGCCAAATGCGTTCCATTTTATACAAATCGATATCGATCTCAGGAGACCGGTCGAGAACGTGCAGCCCTGTTTCCTCCGAGGCATACTTCAGCAAATAGCTGTCAATGTCGGCTAACGACTTGTCGACCAACCCCATATAGAGGCTGATCATGTTGCTGTTAGATTGCGTGACCTGGTTGCGAACAACCTGGATCGAATAGAAGTTTGTATAAATCAGGAAGAGAACAAGCGGCAGCATAATAAGCATGAGTCCCGTGATCAGCTTAAATCGGAGCGAATTGAATATTGTAATAGGTGGTTTTCTCATGTTGTCCATGTTCCCTTCGTCCCTTTAATGATAATTATTTTACCACATGGACGGCATGACTTTTACGGCTCGTTTCCTCTGATCGTCTTGACAATGATACCTGATTGCCAAAAGTGCTCCTTGTGTCTTGCAATCTATTCGTTTCTTGTCAGTTTATAGCGCCTATAGTCATTTGTGGTAATCTTACCCTTCATAATAAATGTATAGATGGGTTGCCTGCTTTCAAGATTCCGTCTTATACTTTTTGAGTTTCCGATCATCAGACCTCTCCCATTCATCTCAAACAGGATTTCTAAACCCAACTCCTCCCAAGAAGGGTTTAGAAACAAAGAAAACGCCCGTTCCATCCAGGCACGGACCAATGACATGAGATGACGTTTTATTGTTCAAACAAGGCAGCCGCAAGATGTCACAGCTGCCGCGGTAAACTGCTCCTTTTTTTCGTTCAACTATAGTTCCCAGTTAGCGGAATGACATTTCTTAATCAGCGAGAGCACGTTTTATGATCGCTTTTGCTTCAGCAACCAACTTTTCATCTTTATAATCAATTGCCTGCATCATGATCAAAATGGGAATGTATATGGCTATCAATCGAGCTAATATTTTCGTTTCTTCATCGACATCCCCATATTCTTTGAAAAAGTCTGAACGCGCATCCGGAGGCAAAAAGCTATACGCGACATTCAAGTCGCAAGCAGGATGTCCGATATTGATATCTCCCCAGTCGATAATCCCTGAAACTATTCCATTCTCGTCTACCAGCATATTTTTAAAATGAAGGTCTCCATGGAGGAATACGTTTTTTGGTTTCACTTTTTCAGTTCCAAGCTGTTCCAAATAGTTCGATAATTCACGATACTCTTCTTCACTAAAATGAAGGGCAAGGTCGGAAATGAATTTATGCAACTTTTCTTTACGCATTGCAATATCAATCAAATTTCTATGGTCATGTTGAACTCCATTTTCTTGGGCAATTTGCACAGGGAATGCATGTAAGCTTTTTAAAAATTGCGCGAGCGTTGTTGCTGATAACGCACGTTGCTTGTCAGTTAATCCGATTGGAAACTCTCCTGATAAATAGGGGTAGCCTAGGAAAGGTGCAGGATAATTATAATCCCCTCCCCCAAAAAATAGCGGTAACGAATATGCAATGGAACAATAATCTTTAAGCTTAGGTAGTATCTTTCCTTCCATCCTTAAACGATTAATTGCAACTTCTCTTCTTGGAAAGCGAAATACATATTCGGCCCCGACAAGAAAAACAGTGTTATCCCAGCCGTATCCTAGTTTTTGTACGCTTTGTGAAGCTAACTGCGGAAACTGACTGCTTATTAATTTATGAGCCAATTCTTCTGATACTTCCCATTCCGCATCCCATTGATTCGTACTTCCCATACCCATTTATCGACTCCCTCACGAAAATAGAAAATAGGCTCGACTAGCCTGTTCCATTTACAACATCATATCATTAATTTGTTCTTCTGTTCGAGAACAACCTTACCGTCTGTTCCTCTATCCTGCCCGTTAGTTCAATCATAAGTATCCTTTCCAGGTATTTCTATTTCCACCTCATTCACTCCCGAACCCATCTGTCGGGAATGAGATCAAGTTCTTGTCAAAATCGGGAATGGGATCAAGTTCTTGTCATTGGCTCGTGACAAGAACTTGATCCCATAAAATAAAAAAACCACGATTTACGCGTTAATTAATGAGACAATGTTCTTGTCACCCGACAGCTTTTGTTGTACGTTGTTGCCGGGTTTGACAAGAACTTGATGTCTTTTGAATAGGTCCTTTTTTACCGCCGTTAACGAAGGCCCATGTTGCCAGAGCGGTTAACTTTCGAGGTGTCGCTCTCGGTAATCCTTTAGTGTTTAGTAATGACGATGATGGTTTCAAGTCCCTCGACCGTTGGATTCGCGACTTGTTAACTTCATTTAAATTATCTCAAGTTATCGTTGGTAGGGAACCGACTGGCCATTACTGGTTAAGCCTTGCCGGGTGGCTCAAATACAAAGCCATTGAAGCCGTACTTGTTAATCCTCACCTAGTTAAAAAGAATAAAGAAAACCGCGACAATACACGCTCTAAAAGCGACAAAAAAGATGCTTTAGTTATTGCCGACATGGTGAAAAACGGCTACTACTCCCCTGTCCGCTTTGTCGTGTCTAATGACACAAATGTGCCTCCATTTTATTTCGCAACTGGAAATTCTGAAAGATGTAAAAACAGTATCGCAACTTGCATCTAAGGAAGGTATTCATACGAATGTCCTCAACCGATGGAAATTAGAGGCTGTCCAAAACCTCTCTCAATTGGTTTGTCGATGATCGTAAAGACATCACGAAGGTGAAACAAACTACGAGCAGCAAATCGATGAACTCTACGGCGAAGTTGGAGTGACTTATTATCGGAATGTAGCAAGTCATCAAGCTGAAAAATTTATCCGTAAACAACCGGATCAAGTCCAGCAACGTATAGTGGCAGCAATTCGGGGACTACCTACGAACGGTGACATAAAGAAGCTCAAAGGATCAAGTGACTACCGGCTTCGCGTTGGCGAACGGCCACTGATGTCAGCCGTCAGTCTCTCTTTCTAGTCTAACTTTATTTCCTTCTAACAAAAAACACTCCCTAAAGAGTGTCTTGATACACTGATCATTCTATTTCAGGAACACCCTTGTTTGCATCGTCCTCTTCCAAAACCAATTCATGCTACGGTTCTTCAGCTTGCCGCGTAACTTGCGTGACCTTCAACGATTATATGATGGAGTACCGCTTGAAAAGGGCATATGAACTTCTTGCCTGCCGACCGGAGTATAATGTACTGTTGGTGGCTCAGATCACCGGTTTTGGGAACGAACTATCAACGATTCCGAGGTCCCTTGTATGTACAAAGTTCGAAATTATATATTCTGTTTATGATGATATTTTCCATATCAAATCTTGAATTATTGACATATCCTCTAAATTCTTCGTATCTGATGTATTATGGTCAATTTTTTCAAAGTACTTAATTAAAGATTGGTGACCATTGATAATGGACTTGGACTTACCCTTTATATTATCAACATCTACGACTGTATCATTGTTTAAAAAAAACACTACTCCTTCAATCCAAGGCACACGATTAATTCCATTTTCCTTAAAATACTGTTTTAGTTTAAAAACGTGCGTAGAAACTTGTTTAAGAGGACTATAAAAATTCTTAGAGTATATAGTTCCACCCCTGCCTATCTTTTCTTGGATCCATTCCTTATCTTCAGAATTCCCTCTTATAGTTCCATTTAGGTTTTATTCTCTACAACCCATATTCCGGTTTCTCCTATTACGATGAAGTCAATTTGGGAATTATTCCCCGTAGAATTTTTGAAGAGTACGTCTGGAATTACCGTATATGTTCGGTAAACTTCTAAGAGTATCCAGTGAGCGAAGTTCACCTTCTATACCACTTAACATAATGTCACTCGATTTGTGAACGAGGTGTCCATAATTTCTCAATACTTCATAGTACTAATGTATGCCATACAAAAAAATAACCAATGGTATGATAAACAACAAAAATGGATCTTGATTTCCAATTAATAAATGTACCACCATGGCTATAATTCCACTTAACAAACCAGCTCCAATAATTAGCCTTGGTTTTAATAGTAAACCTCTTAGTTTTACTCTAGCATTATCATACTCAGTCACTAGACTATTTTCTTTTTCTTTAATAACTGCCAAGGTCATCAACCCCCAAATAATATTTAGCGATAGAATAAGATAAACAATTAAAAAATATCCTTCAAACAGTTTTTAACCTGCTTGAAGGTATATAGCTGCACTGCTTTTCAACAGGAATTCACCCAATATAGTGAACGCCTAATTACTTCAAAACTATATTGTCTATTTCAAGACCTTATTACCTCTCTCTCTATTAAGCATATATTTTCAGCTCCTAAATATAATTTTTTTTGTTAGATGACAAATTAGTTTTGAAGTGCAGAAAGCCAGCAAACTCAAGGGTTTGCTGGCTTTGTTGATGAAAACAAAATGACAAATAAAGTTTTGAAGTGGATTTTTGGCTAAATTGTCTCATTTACAAATTAGTTTTGAAGTACTTCTGACTAATTAAATATAATCAGTCGACTTGTTGCTAACGTTCCCCGTCGTAGTATAACAACCCCCGAGTCAACGGCTTATCATCCCAGGTACGACTCCAAAGGGAACCGTCCAAGAAGTATCGCCGTGAATGCTTAATACAAAGAAATAGGCTGCTCTACGTCATCCTCGATGACAGCTGGCAGCCTATCTATCATTTATTCCCTTGGAACAAATTTTACCGCATCCGCAACTACATATCCGGTTGTCCCCGTATTGCCGATAATCACACTACCCGACGTCCCTGCAGAGAAGGGATAACTTCCAATCCAATTCCAAATGCCTCCACCCGCCAGCTGGTTGACCGTAGTTTGGGTTGCCCCCCACGCATGGTTGACCGTGACCGGTACATTACTTGCTCGATTCGTATCCGCGTTCCACCATAGGTACACATCATAAGAACCTGCAGTTAAGAGGTTAGGTGCATACTTGACGCTCTTCGAACCCTTCCCAGTATCGCCGTCATGCAGATAGTCCGCACCATACCTTTGGCCGCTGTAAGAACTGACCGCCCATGTTGCTGCCCCCATCTGCGTGACGCCTGTCGGATCGCTGTTATCGACGATGATGACCGTTGGCGCAGGCGCCTGGTACTCATGTCCGCCCATGCTTGGCGGATTGCTCCTCAGGGTCTTAAAAAAATCATCCGACACGTCCGCTAAATTATTCTTGCCCTTACCTATACAAGGCGAACTGTTCCTCAGCTTAAAATAGTCCCGACCGAACGTTCCGCCTGCAAGCATCGGATCTCCGATAACATCATTCACATTCGAGGCAACTCCCGTAACGACGCCGCTCCAGCAGTTATTGGAGAAAAGCAATTGCGAATTCTGATCGACATTCTGCAGCGTTCCCTGGCTCGATTTGAAAATGTTATTTTCAATTCGCGTATTGGTATGGTTCGCACCGCCGACAATGGAGATATTCGTATTCGTCGAATCAAGAAAGGTATTGCCGGCTATGAGTTCATTATTCAAGCGAGTGCCTGTAATTCCAGAGTTCCAATACTCGAAATTTTTACTGTTGCCTTTCAGAAAATTATTGATAATTTTCCTGCTATACCCGGGCACATGATTTTGAAAATCCTCATCTGCGATGGCAATCCCCATGCTGGGACTGCTGCCCCTGAAATAAATCGGATTCCCCGTGTTGTAGATCATGTTCCTCTGTATGGTGACGTCGTGCGCCTTGTCGATGTAAACTTCCAGCGCATAGTTATCATAGATGGAGCTATCCTCTAACACGACATCATGACTGTCATACCAGAATCCAACGCCCTCACCCCAGTTGTGGTAGATGGTGCTGTTTTTGATCGTGCCATACGCGCTGTTCCTGATCATGATAATCAACGGCCAGTTCAATTCACTGGATAATCGACTGAAGCGCGCAAAATTCGCATTTTCCCACACTGTATTGCCGTCTAAGGTAAAATAATCAACATTCTCTAGCTGCACAGCCTCATCACGGTTCTCATGAATATTGCAATTTTGAATGATAATGTGATGATATCTGGTTGTGCCCGAGCTGCCTGCATGAATGCCCCCGCCATAGGAATAGGCGATTTCGAGTCCGTCAATGGTAATATAATTGGCCGTGATCATCATCAAAGAATTCCAGGATAGTGTGAAATGCTGTCCGCTTAAATAGGTCACGCCGTCGTTGGTGACCGTCGGTCCCGTATACGTATTGTCTTGTGGCGCGTTGCTGGGATAGGTGTTCTGACCGGAGATAATAGGAATCTCTTCCGTGTACGCTTTAATCGTGATCGGACTGCCGCTTGCCCCTGAAGTCGAGATATTGATCGGTGCGGTAACATTATATGTTCCACCTCTCACAATGACGGTAGAACCGGGGCCGGCAGCGCCAGCCGCGTTGACCCCTTTTTGAATCGTAGCAAAGGGCTGACTCAGTGTTCCGGGATTATTATTATTTCCTGTGGTGGATACATAATAGGTGGTTGCAGCCGCATTAACTTCTGTCTGATGGATGATTCCAGATGCAATCAGTAAAAAAGCCATGGCCAAAACCACTGAAAACACAAATGAAACTCTTTTCATCATAACCACTCCTTCATATTGGAAGAGAAGTAGAAGATCACACTGCTTTAAAACCCGTTTTTCTGCATGTCGAGCAGGAAAGGCTCCGGCTTTTTACACGTACTCTTGGTCTCGTAGTACTTGCCTTCCTCCGATGAGATGAAAAATCCGTGCATGAGTTCTAAGACATGATAGGCAAATTCGCCGTCCGCCCGATGCTCCGTACCATTCCTAATAGCGTAGGCCATATCCATCAAACCGAGACCACGACTATTGGACGTAAAGCCATGAGTAAGAGGAACCTCTTTAAACTCCGCATAATCGCGTCTTTTCAAATAAACCGTACCGCCGAACTGATTCGGATCCGGCACGATTAACGAGCCTTCCGTTCCGTGAATTTCGATATTCGGCGAACGCGTTCCCCAGACATCAAAGCTGGTGGTAATCGTTCCAATCGCACCATTCTCAAACTCTAACGTACCGCTAATGTGTGTTGGCGTCTCAACAGGGAATTTCCTGCCGTAATTCGGTTCGCAGGTCACCATTCTTTCGTGGAACGTAGTCTGTGCAGCACCTGCAATTCGGCGGACAGGTCCGATTAAGTTCACAAAAGCCGCAAGGTAGTACGGCCCAATATCAAACATCGGACCCGCTCCCTTCTGATACAAGAAATCCGGGTTAGGATGGAAGCTTTCAGGTCCACGGGACATCATGCAAGCGCTCGCGGCGATTGGCTTGCCGATCCAACCATCATCGATCAGCTTGCGGCAGGTTTGAATCCCTCCCCCCAGGAAGGTATCCGGGGCAGAACCTACCAGAAGGCCTTTGGACTTCGCAAAGGCGAGAATTCGCTGGGCGTCTTCCAGTTCAATAGCCAGCGGCTTTTCCCCGTAGGTGTGCTTCCCCGCTTCCAACGCCCGCATATGAATCTCCGCATGCGCACTTGGTATCGTAAGATTCACGACGATCTCAATTTCAGGGTCTGCCAGCAGTTCCTCTACAGAGCATGCTTTCGGAATATGGAACTCCTCTGCTTTGTCTTGCGCCCGTGCCAAATCCAGATCGGCGCAAGCCACGATCTCCAGGATGTTAAATTTGCTCCCTGCCTCAAAATAAACGGAACTGATATTTCCGCAGCCAATAATGCCTACTTTAACTTTCTTCACTTGTACCCCTCCGACGTTATTCTGTATTTGGGGTCGCACGAGTAGAGACATCTACTTGTGCGACCTCCTATTTACGGAGCTGCATTCACCACAACATCGTCAAAATAAACTTTCGACAGGTGTGTGTATACCCCGATTTTCCCCGCTGAGAACGTGCTGGCTGTTGCTGTAAGAATAAGCTGACCATTTACATATGCCTGCAGCGTATTCCCATTCGCCGTGAATCGCAGCGTATGATAGGTTCCTGCGGCAAGAGGCGGGATGGCTGCTGAAATGGCAAGATCGGTTTGAACACCGTTTTTCAGCTTTGTGATGTATACTTTCTTGGTGTAGTTATCATAGGACATACTGTAATAGTTGTTATAGTCAACAAACCTCGCCACCAGTCCTATTCTGCCGCTGGCCGTCTCCATTTTCCCCTTGGCTTCTACGCTGTAGTTGGTCCAGGATGTGGATCCTGCTACGGATTTCACCCCGCCTTTATCCGCATTGTTAGACAGGTAAGCTTTGGACTCATACACGTCGGATACAACGGAGAACGTTCCCCATCCGGAAACCACCGACCAACCGCTGGCGCTGCCGGACTCAAAATTATCTTCCAGCAGTGTGCTTTTCGTCGTGACGATGGCTTCACTGCTTTCTTCGGAGATGTTGTTCGCCGCATCTTTCGCTTTGACGGTGTAGTGATAAGTCGTCGCCACATTCAAGCCTGTGTCTTTGAATGTATACACCGCGCCCGTCACCGTGCCCACAGATTGCCCATCCCGATAAATGGTGTAGCCGGTTACCCCGGTATCATCGGAGGCTTGCGCCCAAGACAGCGCAACTTCCGCAGACGAGAGCGCATCAGCCGTCAAGCCGGTTGGCGCAGTAGGCGCTGTGACGTCGGGATTCGGCAGGGGATTCACAACAATATCGTCAAAATACGCTTTCAACAGGTGCGTATATACGCCGACCTTCCCAGCTGAGAAGGAGCTGTCCGTAGTCATAGCCACCAGCTGCCCATCCACATACGCTTGCAGGATATTGCCTGATACCGTGAATCCAAACGAATGGTACGCTCCAGCGGTAAGCGGTGTTATCGGATTGGAAATCGCTAAGTCGACAGTCGTACCGTTCACCAGCTTACTGATGTATACTTTTTGCGTATAATTCTCATAAGTCATGCTGTAATAGTTGTTATAATCAACGAATCTCGCCACCAGCCCGATTCGGCCGCTCGGCTTATCCATTTTCCCCTTCGCTTCCACACGGTAGTTGGTCCACGAGGAGAGTCCAGCTACGGACCTTGTAGCCCCTTTACCCGCATTATCGGACAAGTAAGCCTTCGTGCCTCCGTCATTCACCACGCCAAAAGTTCCCCATACAACGGACCATATGCTTGCACTCCCCGACTCGAAATTATCCTCGAGCAGTGTGCTCTTCGTTACAGCCACAGCTTCAACACTAACTGCAGAACGATTATTCGCAGGGTCAACGGCCTGAACCGTGTAATGGTAAGTCGTGGCCAGGCTCAAGCCCGTGTCCTTATAGCTCGTGGTTGCGCCATTTAAGGTCGCAGTTTCTTGCCCATCCCGATAGACGATGTAGCCAGCCACACTGTCATTATCCGTAGACGGGGTCCAAGACAATGACATTTCATAAGAAGATAGCGCCGTTGCTGTCACATTCGATGGTGCGGAAGGCGCCGTCATATCTCGATACGAGATGATGAAATTATCATAGGAGACTGGGCCTTTAACCCGCTTCAAGAATTCGGTTAATTCAATTAGGAATGCCCCATTAGAGCCAGGGGTTGCATTAATTTCACTTTTCACCGCGTTTCCTAGTGCAGCTATCCATTGTTGTGTTGCTGTCCCCCACGGGAAGCCTGCCGGCAGTTCAAGATCCTTCGTTAGGATCCCAGCGGAGCCGCTTGCAATCGAGTTGTCTGTTGCTGTGACCACCAATTGACCATTGATATAGCCATATAGGTTACTGCCTACCACTTCAAACCTCAGCTTGTTCATAACATCCAACGGTAATGTCACACCGGTCGCTGTTTGAAGCACAACGGATGTACCATTGCTGCGTTTCTCAATAACTGCCTTTCCGAATAGCGCATCATAGGTAAAGCTATAATACTGGTCTGGATTCACATACCGGGCGAGGAGTCCTACCGTATCTTTATGACTGACAATCCTCACATCTGACTCTACGAAATAGTCTGTACCCACAGTCTGCGCGACCACAGCTGTCGATGACTTCGTCGACTGATACACATGATTGCCACTACTCTCTGTTTGAAGCGCAAAGTCCCCTTTAACGGAGGTCCAATCCGCCGCACCTGACTCAAAATCATTCGTGTACAATGGATCGTAAACCAGTTCAAAGGCGAAGCCTTTATCCGTATCAAGCTGGACAAATACGTCTTTTCCTGTGGCGATCACGGGAATTTCCTGCAGCCGTACACCGTTTGTCGCCAGCTTGTAAGCTTTGTACGCTGCTGGGATGAGTGTCGTCTTCAGATGGAATTCCATTGTCTCGTGTTTGGCAAGTGTCGGCAATTTCCCTCTTACATAGGTCCGTTTGTTGGCATCCGTCAGATCTTGAATCGTATCTTCCCCTGTCGCCGCTGCATCGGTTGTATAGATGACCAGCATTCTCTCGCTTTTGTCTAGCGATTTATCATCAAGCGTTGCTGCGGATACGGTTCCTTTATCCACACTTGCCTTTATGGATACAGGACCAAGCTCGAATAAGTTGTTATTCAACGTGCCTACAGCTCCAATTGCGTAAGGGGTATTGATCAGATAAGTATTTAAATTAAGATCAAATATAAGCTCACCCGTGTCCGAAACCAGCTTATTTTGATTCAGATTAGAGAGCATGTTGTTTTTCAGATTGACATCATCAATAGCATTAATAAACGTCTCCGCAACCTGCTTTAAAGTCATGCTATTCGTAATGGATATCTTATTCTGGGCAGGTAAATTGCCGCTTGCGATTTGCTCAGGTGTAAGCTCAGGTGTGATTTTATAGATGGCATAGGGTTCACCAGGCTTATCTGCGTACACGGTAACCATCTTGAACAGATGCGGTATATACATTCGATTAATCTCTAAATCTTCATTCTCCGTTGATGCCGCATGCGTCTTAACCGATGTCTGGTCCCTGACAATGACAAATTTAGGTTCGCTTGCAGTGATGTGACCTTTACGGAAAAGAAGGGTGCTTTGATATTCGGACATCGTTACCAAGGTATCTGTTAGGGTATCAAATGAAGTAAAACCACCCAAAGTTGCACTTTGTTGAGTAGCCTCTTTTACACGGGAAACATATTGAAACCTGTTTAGCATATCCCAGCCATTGAAGGCGCCGGTCGCGGCCACCATCAATCCAAGGTCGTCTCTGCCTTTCGTCGGAAACTCCTGATTATATTCAGTTAATGCAAAAGGCTTCTGGTACAGCTGCCCAAGGGCAAGACCAGGAATATAATTTTTAAATATAGTCCCTCCAGATTGCGGCACATAATTAGCTGCTGATTCTGGAGCAAATACCATACTGTAACGAGGATGTGACGCCGGGGTAAAAGAGAATGTTGCTCCCCTTCCATCTACAAGCCCATTATATAAGTGTGTTTCATGAACATCTGTGTGTGTTCGCCAGTAGTTGGCCAAAGAATCATTAATGTAGTTAATTCCTCCAATGGGTACCTTTACTCCAATTACATCTTTAAGGTAATTTTTCATTTCATTATGGGAAGATAACGTTTTTTCTGTGAAGTATTCGGCAAGATCATCACGAATACTCGCAGGTGATGCACTCCAAAATATATTTGGAAATGTTGTGATAGGCGGACGTGCTTTACCAGCCAGAAACGTATTAAAGTCTGCTTTTAACCATTCATTTACACTTGCGTTTGAAAAATTAGCATTATAAAGAATAGTTTCATTCATGGGAGACAGCCCCATCAATATAGGATCATCCTTCAAGGCAAGTCCGGTGTAAGGATTAACATGAGTAAGCCACTGCTGAGCAAATGATTGCCAAATCGCTTTACCGTCCGGAAAAAGCGTTGCCATATATTTGGCAGCGAATGAGCCGTAGACGCTTAAGCTTGGTACACTAGAGTAATCCGCATAAGCCAGAATGTCGAGATCGATATAAATGCCTCGATCCTTCAGCAAAGAAACGAAGTACTCAAAATTATCCAGTTTAACCGGATCTAATGTAACCGTAGTGGAAGTAGGTTTCACCATAAGTCCTACTGCCCACTCAACATTATCATCATTGGAATGGTATCGCACCACATTATAACCCATAGCAGCAAGCCGGTCGGCGATATTAACCATTTCGGCCTTGGTTGGATCCGTACCATAGCTGCCGTTAAGATTGGTACCAAAGAACTTTACTTTCTTATTGGGCTCATCCGTAAAATAATAATCGCCATCCGCATCAATCTTTACGAAGCCTTTCGTTCCAGCTGGTGTTTGATTCAAGTAGGACAAGTCCAGCGCACTTCCAGGTGCTACCGCCAATGTCGTATCAATAGCTTTCCATGTGCTGTCAGCAACTATGGGAGCTGCATTTGCGGTAGGGCCCGCCATACCTGCAGCCCCCACTATTTGCAGGAGTAAAGCCATAACCAGCGTTACTGAAGCCTTAGTAATCATTCCTTTTCTCATTTTTCAATCCTCCTGTACACTTTTATCAAAACCCATTAGCAGCCTGAACTGCGTCATTTCGGAATAGCAGCGAAGCTTGGGTCTCGGACACGATCGCCAACGGATCCCCCGCAATGGAGAACTGCTCCGGAGCGCCCAGTTTGATATTTTTATAAGCATCCCCCTGGTTCGTGCCAAAAGAATAGCGGTTCATCATATCCCAGCCTTGGTAAGCACCGATAGCACCGTTAAAGATCCCGACGTCTTCCCGTCCTTTGACAGGTTGAGTATCCTGAAACTCGGTAAGCAAGAATGGTTTATTATAGGGCTGCCTGAGTGACAGACCCGGATAGTAACCCCCAAAATGGGTATCCGTCGCCATGCCTTCGGATAATTGGCAGCTGTCGCGCTATCAGGAGTAAGGATTCATTCCAGGGGCTTACACCGATCAGAACGGGATCATTCTTCAAGGGGAGTCCCGTATAAGGGTTAACATGGGATAACCACGTGTTAGCAATCGCTTTCCACATATTGAGCGCTTGCGGTAGAAGTGGCAGCAAGTACGCGGATTTCGTCCCATCCGCATAATTGCCAAGCCCAGGGATCTCTTTGAAATCGTAGAGGTGGAAAATATCGATCGTCACATAGATGCCTTTGGACCTTCAGCTTGGCAATCAAATAGTCCAAACTATCCAATCTTTCAGCATTTAATTGTGGCGTCGTGGATCTATTTTGGACAAAAATGCCCTGTGCCCAATCGGCCATTGAGTCCAGCGTATGAAGCCGCACCACGTTAAAGCCTAACCGCGCTAGGCGATCTGCGGTTTTATCCGCACCTTCATGTGAGTCGTAGAACATATTCCATGTTAAATTGGCTCCGTACAGCTTCACCTTCTTTTGCGGCGCTTGCTCGAACATGTAGTCGCCATCACCGCCTTGTTGGATGAAGCCATATTTACCTGCCGGCGCGTCATTCATGCCGGATAAATCCAAGGCACTGCCGGTTACGATCATCGGCTCTGTGTCGATGGGTTTCCACACATCAACTGCCTGAGCAGTCGGTGCATGGCCTAGGATACCGCCGCTGCCAATAACAGAAAGCACCATGGTAAAAATAAGCAAGGAGTGCAAGCGTTTACGGATCGATTTGTACATCATCATTTAGGTCCTTTGATTCCGATTACAGTCGATCCCTCCATTAATCCGATGGCACAGACTGGTGCTTTACAAGCCTGTGCTTTCTATGTGAGTTGCTTGGTTCGCTGTGGAACAGGAACGATTTGCGCTTGCAGCGCCCTCGTTCGAAGTACCAGCTCTGCCGCCATCACCCCCTTCACTGTTGCTATACAACGAATAGTCCCTGGCGTTCGGGTCGCCTGAATATACACAGCGCCTCTGCCGGCTTCCAAGCTGAAGGGATTCTCGCCAATCAATTTCCCTGGACCCTCGATATGGAATGAAACCGCATGATGAGCAAGCTGCAGTGTCTGCCCTTTGCTGTCTTGCAAAGCAACTACGACTCGGGTGCAATCTGCACCGTCTGCGATAAGCTCGAGATCGTCCGCCTGCAGGATCAAGTGATCTGGAATCCCCATTGGAAACAGCTCATGCTCGGCTACTGCGATACCGCCGATTTTGCCAACAACCCTAAGACTCGTTAGCAGACTCGATCCCCACTCCCACCAACTGCAGCCTGTGAACATAATCGGCGGATGGGGCAAGCTGGGGTAATTCACATAGTCAGGGCGCTCCGAAGCAATTTGAACCCCATTAATAAATAAGTCCGCTTCTTCACAATTCGTGAAAACAGGTACGACATCCCGAAAGTCCTCATTAAAGGACGGGATCAAATAACGAGCAATAAATACGACAGGCTGCTTGCTAGGCTCCTGCTGACTGCGGTAAAAATGTCCCGCAAACTTCGGCAATCGGAAAATATCACAGACGCCATGATAGCAAACGCGATCACCTGAGCCGAAATCCTGATGCGTGTTATAGTCGAACGCGCACCAGCCAGCTGCTCCCGCAACATGGGGCACGCCATACTGCCCGTTCTGAATATGGGCATGACCAAGGGCATGCTTAATTTGCCGCTCCACGCTGTCATACGACTTCGTCGGATACATATGCCCCATATATTCCGTAATGAGATATGGGGAATGATTCGGCTGCATGATTTTCCCTTCCCGATTACGTGTGAAATCATTGTACGTAAAAACATCCTCCAGAAACTCGCTGTCATGTAAAGCGCGCACGCCACCGGTAGCCCGTGATGGATCCAACTTGTGCGCAAGTTCATTCGTCCGCAAATAGAACTCAGTATCATCCTGAGACTCATTAATGCGAACGCCCCACAAGAAAATGGAAGGGTGATTGCGGTCACGCACGATCATTTCTTCTAACTGATACAGCGCTTTGTTCTTCCACTGCGCATCGCCAATGTATTGCCAGCCTGGCAGCTCCTCGAAGACAAGCAAGCCAATCTCATCACATCGATCGAGGAAAGATGGATCTGCGGGATAGTGAGAAGAGCGAACAAAGTTCAATCCCAGCTCCTCTTTTAACATATCCGCGTCCTTACGCTGCCCTCTCTCACACATCGCACCTCCCAAATACGGGAACATCTGATGGCGATTCAAGCCTCGCAGCTTAAGCGGACATCCATTCAGATAGAATTTCCCATCCTTACGGAACTCGGCACTTCGTATACCCACCCTGGTATTCAGATCATCATTCACAAAGCTATCCACCCCCGTGTCACACAAGGACGTCCTCACTACATACAAATAGGGATCGTCGATGTTCCACAAATGCGGGTTTTTCACGTGCAGTGTCATCTGACTCACTTCGGTTTCTCCCGCATCCGCCATGATTGGCGTGGTGATTTGCTCAATGACTTTACCTAGGGGAGAGAGCAATGAGGTATGCAGCATAAGTGTCTTCGCTTCACCCCGATTGTTAATCCGAAATGTGCCATCCATTGAAGCTTCTTGTGCAGTCACATCTTTCCACTCATAAGAGGCCCACTCGATATACACAGCGTTCGTCACGATAAGTCGGACATTCCGATAGATGCCACCGAACAGCATATAATCGACCAAGCGCCCTTCCGGGGGGATATCTGGTCTACGTGTCGAATCCACTCTGACAGCAATCACGTTGGATTCCCCACATACAACCCATTCGCTTATCTCGAATGAAAAGGAAGTATAGCCCCCTTCATGCTCACCTACGAAGGCTCCATTGACATAAACCTCCGAAACCGACATCACACCATCGAACTCCACAATTAGACTTTTCCCCGTCCAGTCCGCTGGAACCTCAACGTGACGGCGATACCAAGAAACAAATTGATAGTCCGTTTCGCTAAAATAGTGATGGGGAACAAGCTTATTCGTATGCGGTATATGCACCTCCTCAAAATGATCATCTTTATATTTCTTGTGTTTGCTTTGCGGCTCATCCTGAGGACAGAACCACCACTCCGTGTTAAAATTTAAAATCTGTCTCATAGGCTTAATCCCTTTCTTTTTAGCAGTCTTTCCCTTATTAAATCGCGCAAAAAGGCATATGCAAGCGTGTGAAGAAAGCGATCCACTCACGAACGTTGCATATGCCATTGTATAAACTGATGTAACGGCTAGTCCTTATTTCTTCTGATTGGTCGGCCAAGCAAACTGGATGCCGAGCGCTTTCTTGGCTTGCAAAAACTGATTGTTCTGGTAAGCATACAGTTCCTGATAACCGAGGTTTTTTTCCAGCTCGATCTCTTCGTTATAGAACTTCTCCACATCGGCTTCCGACTTGGCTAGGAACATTTTGGCTCTTGCCTTCACACGGCTTTCTTCAATTTTGGCATTAATTCCCGATTCTTTCGTCCCGCCTAACGGAGTCGTCGATTCGAAGGGCAGCATATCGTACGTATATTGAGCAAAATAGTCCGTCGCTTGTTTCTTCAATGTGTTATCCAACGTTTTCGTTGTTGGCGCAGTCCTCTGAATCGGTACCCAGTTGATCAGCCAGTTCAGTGTGCCATTGCCATATTTCAGCTTGGCTTTGTTCGCATCTTCGGCATTCAGCTTATTGAACTCGTCCGACAGTTTCACTTTGCCATTCTCATCGAAGTTCCAAGCTGCGCCTTTCGGACCATAGTTCACATTCAGACTCATCTCGTCCGTGGATAAATAATGGAATAATTTAATAATCCGATCCTGATATTTGGATTTGGAGCTAACCATGGACAGTGTCCAGCCTGTTACATTGACAGGGTCAACGTATGGCTTACTCCCCTTGCTGCCGACTACAGGCCCGACATGCACATACGTCGCTTTCGGATCCTTCTGATACAGGGCGCTCCAGTCAATATTCTTGTTCGTGTAAGCGAACACCGCACCATTGGCGACCTTTTCCTGAATCTGATTCTTGTTCAGTGTCTGGCTGTCTTCCGGCATCAAGCCCTCCCGATACAGAAGATTCAGGTACTTGTATGCTTCCAGTGATTCCGGCGTACGCTCGCGGTCAATGAGATTGCCTTGGGCATCCTCACGAGGCGCCCCGAAGAAGTTGTAAATAATCCAACTGTCAAAATATGCAGGCGTTAGCGTAAAACCATTATATTTAACGCCCGAATCCTTCACCTTGCGAAGCGCTGCGACCAAGCCATCTTTCGTTTTAAAATCGTCGGCCTTGATGCCAAGTTGCTCCATAATGTCTTGACGCGCATATAAACCTTGGTTGCTGGCGATATAGTCGCCAGGTTGGAACGTTTCCTTGGCCCAGAAATAGCTCGCGTATCCATAGAAGTGTCCGTCCGGGTTGCGGAACCAATCCTGCATGGTTTTCGCTACCTTGAAGGATGGATCATACTTCGCGATCATGGTATCCATCGGTGCAACCAAGCCGGACTTCTCGAGCACTCCGCGCTGAGGGGACCCTTTATCGACGGTGATCACATCCGGAATGTCTCCCGCTGCGATAATAGCGCTTAGCTTATCCGAACTTCCTGAGGTGAAATCAATCGAAACGCCGGTCGCGTCTGTAATCATTTTATCCAGCAGATCGTTGACCGCATCCCAGTTCTTCTTGTAGTAGTCCTGATCGACAAACCAGGTAATCTTGATCGGCGACTTGTCCTCTGTCGCTGCTTTCGGTGAAGCGGATGCGGTTTCCGACGATGTTGGCGCCGAAGACGACTTGCCTTGGTTGTCACCTGTGGAAGAGCAGCCTGCTAATAACGAACCAATCATCATTAAGGCAATTCCTGACTTTTGAAAACGCTTTCTGTTATGCATTTGTTTTCCTCCCCTTCATGTACGCCTATATAGTGTTAATGTACAGCAAAAGCACCCCGCTTGCATGCTTTTGCTGCTGCACAGACTAACCTTTCACAGAACCAATTAAAACGCCTTTGACGAAAAACCTTTGGAGAAACGGATACACAATTAAGATTGGAGCGGTTGCGGCCATCATCATGGCAAGCTTCAAGGTTTCGGAGCTGATCTGCTTCGCTTCCTCCGGCATATTCCCCGCTACTTGCTCACCGAACTTCTGCGCGACTGATGCATCTGTCACGATTCGCTTTAAAAACAGTTGCACGGGCTCAAGATAATCCTTAGTTGTAAAGAACAGCGCATCCGTGTAGGCATTCCAGTGATACACACAGTTGAAAAGCGCAATCGCAGCCAAAACCGGCTTGGTCAGTGGAAGAACGAGCTGCAGGAAAATGCGGTATTCGCCAGCACCATCGATTTTCGCGGATTCTACAATCGACTCCGGGATCGTCCGGAAAAATGACATGATAATAATCATATCCCACACGCTGAACATCGTCGGCACAATGTAAACAAGGAAATTGTTCAACAAGCCGAGCTGCTTGTAAAGCAAATAGGTGGGGATCAAACCGCCGTAGAAAAACATCGTAAACAGCATGATAATCAGATACACATTACGCCCCGCCAACGCTTTGCGCGACATGCCATAAGCAACCAGCGCAGTAAACGCGACGTGAAGAGTCGTGCCTATCAGCGAGCGAGACACCGTGATGAAATAGGCATGGTAAATCGTGTTATCGGCAAAAATCGACCTATAATTGGCGAGTGTAGACTCGCGTGGCCATAAGTAGACGCCTCCCCTCATATAATCGACTCCCTGATTCAATGAACCGACCAGCGCAAACCAGAAGGGGGCAAGCGTCAGGACGACGACGGCCAGCATGAGGAAGACATTGAAAGCAACAAACCATTGATCTCCTCTTGAGCGGATTTTCATTAGTGGCTCCTCCTGAGTGAAGTTAGAACAGACTATTACCGGATATTTTACGCGTGACTTGATTGGCGCCGATCAGCAGAATCAAGGCGACCAGTGATTTGGCAAGCCCCACGGCTGTCGAGTAAGAATATCGCATTTGCTGCAGTCCCACCTTGTAGACGTAAGTGTCAATCGTTTCACTGACATTCAGGTTCAGCGGATTCTGCATGACCAGCATCTGTTCAATACCGGTATTCAGAATCGAGCTGACAGCAAAAATAAGCATAATGACGATCGTTCCCATAATGCTGGGCACTGTAATGTACCACATACGCTGGAACCTCCCGGCGCCGTCGATTTTGGCCGCTTCGTACAGCTCCTGATCGACCCCGGCAATGGCCGCAATGTAGATGATAGCGCCCCACCCGATTCCCTTCAGCATCTCCGACCCGACCATGATGAACCAGAATAACTCCGGCTTGCCCATGAAATTGAGCGGTTCATTGATGAGGTGCAGCTGCAGCAAGATCATGTTGATGACCCCGTTCGAGGGTGACAGCACGGTCATAATTAAACCGCCGAAGATGACCCAAGAGACGAAGTGAGGCAAATAAGAAATCGTTTGCACAAAGCGTTTGAACTTCGCTGTCGTCAGTTCGTTCAGAAACAGCGCGAACACGATTGGCGCCGGAAATCCAAAAATGAGAACGAGGATATTCATGGCCAGCGTATTGCGCAGCACGTTCATAAAATTAGCATCGGTAAAGAACTCCCGAAAATGGGCCAAACCAACCCAAGGCGATCCCGACACACCTAAAAATAGATCATAATCCTTGAACGCAATCAATATTCCATACATGGGAATGTAGGAAAATATTAGCAGGAACAGCACCCCTGGCCATACCATGCTTTGCAGGGCGAACTGGCTTTTCCATCTTGTATGGCGGCTAGTAGCCGCTTTGCCTGCTGCGCGAAAGGGACGATCTGTCGTTACGGCTCTTTCCACTTCTTGCCCCCTGTCTCGTTATTCACTGAACATGGCATCTGCGTAAATAACGTTTGCATTTTTTTGATCCGAAATCGCTTTACTGCGGCTTGCCTCTTGCCAACGACTTCGGAGGTATACGTCTACTATACGTTCTGTAAGCGCTTATAAAAATATCTTCATTTTTGTTTTAATACCTTCATTTTGGATGGGCAAGCAGCGAGGGAGGTTTCTAACACACCTTGTCGAATAGGGTAAAAAACAACTTCTCTCGGGAAAGTAGGTCTGCCATTGCGCCGCTATCTGAACACCATGAGCCTCAAAAGTAAAGTGACTCTCGCCTTTGTCCTGCTGATTCTGCTGCCTTTCATCGTGCTGGGCTTGTATACCTACGACCAAACGCAACGCTACATGAGAGATCAGTTGGTTGCGAATTCGCAAATGACCTTGAAGCAAGTAAAATCTACGATTGAGAACAAAACCGAACTCATTGAAAGCGTTAGCAACAGCATCACGTACAATTATCGCTTGCAGCAATTTCTGGCTGCCCCCTACTCGCAAGCCAATAATTCCTTAGATGACTATTTCAGCTATGCCGTACCGCTCATTAATTACGCCATGCTGTTCCAAAAAATCAATACAGAGAAAATATCGGTGTATATGAGCAACGAAACGATTCCGGAAGGATTCGGGGCCTTTTACCATGAAACGAAAGCGATACAGGAGCCTTGGTATGATACCTTCAAACATGCTGAGAAAAAGTCCCTGTGGGTGATTCGCCAAAGCCAGGAGCTTGGAGAAACGTTCGGGTATATGCAGAAAATAATCTCCCTGGAAGACCGTGATCTCGGTTTTACCCTTGTCGATGTGCGGCCAAGCGATCTGCTTGATCCTATCGCACGAATAGCAGAAAGCAACCGGCATATTGTCCTCATGGACGCCCAAGGCCGCATTCTTTTTCCTGAAGGATCAGGTGCAGCTGATCGCGCTCCATCGCTCAAGCCTCCTCCATCTGGAAGCTACGTCATTCAAAATAACCAGCTATTCATTTCGGAGCCGATAAAGGGACTCGACTTATCCATGCTGATGACGATTACACTGCCAAGATCGTTCGGCTCTCTTCGGGTGGTGACGAATCTCGCCTTCCTCACGTCAATGGTTTTACTATTGTTTGCTTTTTATTCAGTGCTGAAGTTCGCTTTAAGAAAAATGAAAACGAGCATTGGGCAGATGGCACATGCCATTGAATCTGGCTTCGAGCCCATTCCGAACGATCGGCAGGATGAATTCGGGGTGATCACCGAGAAATTTAACCTACTGTTAAATAAGATCACCGTGCTGATGAAAGATCGGATCCGCCAGGAAACGATGCACAAAGATGCCCAGTTCATCGCGCTCCAGTCCCAGATCAACCCGCATTTCATCTACAACACCCTGGATATGTTTAGCGCCAAGATGGAGCTTGCCGGCCAATTTGACGTTTCGGATGCCATGGCCGATTTTGGGAAAATGATGCGGTACAACATGGACAATCAGTTCCGTTTTACAACACTGGAATCGGAAATCCGCTACCTGGAACAGTATATGAACTTGCAGAAGATCAAGTATGGCGACAATATCGAATTAGGCATTCGCGTGCCTGACACGCTTCTTCCCTTTCAGATCATTCGCTTTATTCTGCAACCCATCGTTGAGAACAGCATCAAGCACGGTTTCCCGCAGCAAGAAACCCTGCGCATCGAGCTTGACATCTCGCTGCAGCCGGACAACACTATTCGGCTGTCCATCCATGACAACGGCCCTGGCATAGCACCCCAGCGGCTGCTTGAACTAAATGAACGGTTTCGTACGTCCGCCTATAACCCAAGCAGCAGCCCTCTCAGGGAGAGCATTGGTCTTGGCAATATCAACGAAAGATTGAAGCTGTATTACGGAGAGGACTATTCCATTCGACTCGACAGTGTGCCAGGCCAATATGCCGAAACGATTCTAACCATTCCTTACAATGCCAGAGAGGAAGACAGCCATGTATAGTGTGTTAATCATTGATGACGAGGAATTGATAGGTGATGGGGTCAAAGCTAAGCTGGAACGGGCTGGCTTACCAGTTGTGGGAAAAATCAATGTCGCCTACGGAGGCCTGCAAGGGCTTAAAGCTGCCGAGGAGATAAAGCCGCATATTATTATCACCGATATGCGCATGCCAGAAGTGGATGGCATTCAGCTGATTCGACAGCTCTCCCAGCAGCTGCCGCTAACGAAATTTATCATGCTGAGCGGGCATGACGATTATAGCTATGTTCGGGATGCTTTTAAATACGGCGTGCTTGACTATCTGCTGAAGCCCGCCAGCTCCGCAGAGCTGGCGGGCCAAGTGCAGGCAGCCATCGCCGCCATCGAAGCGGACAGCCGCCAAGCCCTCGCGTTGGAGCGAACCCAGCAGGATAAGCAAACCTTGCTCGCTGCTAGACTGAATTTGCTGCTGAACGCCGCTGCTGAGAAAGATGAACGCCTCCTGCAGCCCTCCTCTCTCGTGACTGACACGCATGACCTTCCAGACATGCTGGAGTCGTGGCATATGCTCGAATGTTTCTTTGTCCATCCTTCCTTTGCCGTTGGTTTATTCAGCATGGGTGAAGCGGCCTTCAGCACAAGAGCGCTAGCACGCACCGATGCATGCTTGAATCAGTCGATTCGTGCATCCGGATACACAGCCCAGCTTCAAACACTTGCTTTTCACGATACGCAAGGGAAGGTTTATGCTGTTTTCAACTTGGCTGAAACGCTCCCCTTGGACGCGTTTAACGCCCTGCTTCGTGAGACGGTTGAACAGCTGAGCCTGGATAGCTCGGATAAGCCCGTCGTTTCCGTCAGTAAGATCGGAGGATTAAAGGATTTGCCGCAGCTATACAGGCAAGCACAGCTTGCCATGTCTTACCGAATTTTGCGGGAGCCTGACACGGTGCTGTATCTGAATGAGCCTCCAAAACGACAGGATGAGTGGCTTCCCGCCCGCAAAGATATTGATGAGCTCCGGCAATCAGTTGAAACACTTCAATTGGAGCGTATCCATCTTTGGATCGATCGTTGGCTGCCCGACAGTCTGGTTGAGCGAATATCTCTAGAGCAGTTGGAGGCCGTCTTCGATCTCTTAATGACGGGAATTCATCGGCATTTCAATAGCCGCCTCATCTTTGAAGAAAACGAGCAGGCCCAGGCATTCACCAGCTTCCATACCCTGCATGACCTTCGTCAGTATTTAAAAGGTTATGTCTATACGGCCAAGCAGCTTGTATCCGAAAGCACGAGCTTGGAGGGAGCCGTCATTGGAGATGCGATGTCATACGTTCGGCAACATTTTTATCGCGAAATTCAACTTGCAGAAGTGGCAAATCGGGTATCCATGAACTACTCTTATTTCAGCAAGCTGTTTAAAGAACGGATGGGGTTGACCTTTACCGCTTACCTGACCAAGATACGCATGGAGGAAGCGCAAAAACTCTTGAAGGACCCCGCTTTGCGCATCCATGAAATTTCGGAAAAGGTCGGTTACAGCAACCCTTATCATTTCTCGCGGGCTTTTAAAAACCACTGTGGCATTTCTCCCAAGGAGTTTCGCAATACAATGCAATGAAAGCAAGCCCCGGTATCGATATCGACCGGGGCTTGCTTCGTTATTATTCCCTTTATGATTCACTCATATAGATCTTCAACGCCTGAGCCAAACGCCTGCCTAACCGCCGAAGTGAATCCGTCGTATACTGCATATTGACGAGACCGAAATAGGGGATTTCCATCGAAACAGCCATGGGTACGTTCTTCTGAATCATAAATGATGAGCAAGTGGGATACGGCTGGTTCCAATCGTCGCCCATCTCTATATCATAGGTCGGATCGTACGGGATCTCCCGATTGTTGTCTAAACCCTGCGTCAGATCATACAGCAATTGCCCTAGTCGCTCGATCCGGCGGTCTGCCTCGGTACCTGTCTTAACGAAAAAGACATGATCATTGCGTTCGCCCCATTTGTGCGGGCAATGGAAGTCAATGCCGACTTCGGGCTGCAGAAAACTCACATATCGCATAATCGCTGGTGTAGCTGCATAAGCGGGTTGATCGATGTAATCCCGGTTATGGTCGTGTGGCGCCCTTCCTTTACCTTGATCACCATTTTCGACCCCGTCTATGTCAACGAAAGGTACGAAATGTATGCAAAATTGATCGAGAATCCCAGATACTGAATGTTCCTCTATGAATAGCTCCAACAAACCCTCCAATACGTAGTTCACCGTCGATTCGCAGGCATGGTGACGACTGGAAAAGAAAATATGCTGCGGCGCATCCGCGTTGCCGATTAGTAAGAGAGGCACTTCTCTCTTTTGTTCAGATAGGCAAAGGGTATCACGACGCACAATCGAATAATCCTTGAATTTATCATAAAATCTTTCAAAATGCAGCAATTGATAGGGCAGCGAAAATGCGAAATAAACTTCGGGGTGATCCGAAACGAATCGGTAAACGAATGATTTGGAGTTAATTAAACTTTGTTCTCCGAGCCATGTCCAGTTCATGCCATCTAAGCTATAAGCCGGTCCCCATGGTCCAATCACTTCGCCATTCATGAATTCGAAGACGATTTCCCTTTCTTCTTCACAGCGAATACAGAAGTTCCAGTAAAACCACCAATAGGAGGAATCACGGATGTCCTGCTCCAACCTCACAACTTTATCCAGGGAGACTACCTTTATATTGCCGCCTGCATAGTCCGAACGAATGTAAATCACGCGCAGCCCTCCTTTAGACCGTTTGTGTCCGTATTTGGCATATCCAACCTATGGAAATAATATCCATCTCCCTCTGTTGTTATCTATCCTAGGAATAACATCGAATCTCATAAATAGCAGCCGATTGGTCACCGTTGGTTGCATCGATGACAACGCGCAGCTTATCGGTATGAACAGGCTGCTCCAGCGCGTGGCGGCAATGACGCTGGTAATTCCCCCTTATCTCAAGAAGCTGCTTCCAAGCGCCGCCAACGAAGGCTTCTATCCGATAATCCTTCGGACACTGCGGGTCACGATAAAACGGTGCATACCCCCGATATTCCCATAAAAGACTGCCCGGGAAAGAAATCTCGATTTGCCGGATCAGTTTAAGCTCCTCCCAGCTTAGCTCCAACCACTGCGGAAGCGACTCGCGCGGATCCGAACGCCACAGGTTCGTAAAGCGATACGGTCTTGTGACCCCATTGATCACATGCTCCGGAGGGTATGCATTCTGAGAAGGCTCAACCCGGAAGCTGCGGGTTGGCCCGTTCCAATCCCTGCGCATCTTTCCTTGGCCCATTTCATAGGCACACGTCTGCCCTGGCACGATGCCGTCTGCACAATGCCAGACGAGGTGTGGATTCGCATGCAGATCCAAGCGAATGTAGATGCCAGCCTTCAGACCGTCACGCTCGCTTAGTTGCACCTCCCAATCAATCCATTGATAATCCCCCGGCATGACTTGCAATTCCGTAGTGGCAAGCAACGGCTGCTCCTCCGTGCGGTAATCCCAAATATGATCGACGGGAAGGATGGTTGCTTTCACGGTTTGAGGGCTTCCACTTCGATTCGTCAAGCATACCGAAACCCGGTTCAACACGCCCTCCGAGATCGCAATCCACTGCCCTTTCCGCTGATTCAGCGCATCATCCTGCGGTCCAAGCTGACCCGCCGCCAGCAGATCCGCTCTCACTTCACCGCCATAGCACGCCGCTTGGCTGCTCGCGATCACTTGTGCGCTGCGGGCAAGATCCAGCTCGTCCTCGTTCGTCGTATTCAGTAGAAAACAGCCATCGCGAAGCAGCGTTTGTTGCACGTCCCTGATTGCTTCACTCGGCACATCCGCAAGCGCCAGCCCTTTCCGCAAAGCGACCGCTGCCGCTGTTCCAACCGCTTGCCCGACAATGGCGGTCGTCCCCATGACACGCACGGTGCCGAGTGCCGCATGGGTTACCGAAATGTTCCGGCCGGCCATCAGCAAGTTATCGACATCCTTGGCGATCGTCGATCGGAGTGGAACGCCATACGGGCCACAATAGCTTTTGACCATATAGGAGGACGTTTCATTATAGCCTTCGGCACTGGCATGCTCACTCGTCGGCGCAAGCAATCCCCCCGGGGTGTGCAGATCCAGAAACCAGCCTCCGTAAGCGATTTCGTCTTCAAACACCGTTTTATTCAAAGGATCATGCTCGGTCATCAAGTAGTGCCCCATGATTCTGCGACTTTCGCGTTTGCCCGGCACCTGACCGATCCAATCGATCGCATGGTTGGCCGCCAGCTCTTTCGTCTTCGGATCCTTGTTCTTGATCCAATCCCAAACTCCTAAGACATACCGCGTCAGCTCATGGCGAATATCCTCATTTTCATAAATTGTATGCCAAGGCACGCCAATCTCGATCCACCAGTAACCACCGCGCACATCGTTGGGGTTCCGTCCCTGTTTATAGAAAAAGTCCGGATTATCGAGCTTCGCCGCCCAATCGGGCGCCGTGAATGGCGCTGGGTAGCCCATATCTTTCGTCTTAAAATGAATCGAATTCCCCATCACATCCCCGCTAGCCTCAAGCGGCGCATGCGGTTCGTCGAATTCCGCGCGTCCTTCGGAGCCCATCCGCCATTCGCAGCCTGCACGATCGGCAACAATGCCATCACCTGTGCAGTCAATGAAAACATCTGCAAGCAATTCAAGCTCCAGCTCCGCGTTCGCCACATACCCTACGACAGATGCAATCTTGCGAGCATTCGCCATCCGAACATCCAGAATGGTCGTATTCAAATAAAAGGTTAAATTCTCGGTCCGCTGCGCCATGTCATACATCGTCATATCCCACACGCTGTTCGTCCAGCCGTTCTCGAACACCGTCTCGTGGTTGCGCGCGCGCTCCTCAATCAACAACTCTGAGATGATCCCGGTTTCCTTGGCATACACGTGAAAGGCAGCCGCACCATGCGGGGTCACTCGGACCTCGGAAGAGCTGTTCCCTCCGAAGACGGGACGGTCCTGAACTAGACAGGTTCTCGCCCCTTGTCTAGCCGAGGCAACGGCCGCGCAGAAGCCGGCAAGTCCGCCGCCGCACACGACAACGTCGTACTTCTCTGTCTTTTGCCTGCTTGCTCTTGCCGATTGATTCCCCGCTGAACTTGTGTCCTTGAAGTCAGTCGTCATGTTCTCAAATCTCCCCTTATGAAGCCGTATCCCCACTCCTCCCGAAATGAGAGATGACAGCGGTTTCTTTTCCTCCTCTCCACTTTAGCGTTGGTACTCTTAGAATAAAATATCTCCATTTTAGATTTGATGCCTTCATTTTGTATTTAGTAATCCGCCCAGTAAGCTCATTTGTAAACATTCGCTTATACACTTTCGGACCTACACGCTCAGCGGATGCTGGAGCATAATGGAACTGCAGCTCTCTCCGGCGCAGGGTGGATAAATTCGACGGTGTATGCTTTTCTAGCTTCCGTTAGTTGCGCTGGTGTCATGGTGCAAACCATAATCTAGACGATAAAGATTTAAAAGCATGTCGTAAAGATCATTACTGAATTCACAGAAACAAGATGAATCAATTTTCCGTTTAGATAAATTCGATTTGATTGTCAGATACAACTCCCGTTACTTGAATGCAAACAAGGAAGCAGCTGCCGCGGCATTCTACTCCCTGTTTATTGTGCTATCGTTAATTCGATACCTTATATATGCTCGACGGAGCTGGTATGATTTCAAGTGATTCGTAAATAATCTTACTTCGAACACGTCACTTCTATCCACTTTGCTTGGCCGGCACGATGGTAAACTTCGCCGAACCAGTCGGACAGCTTGCCGGCCAATGGCCTTACCACCGTAAGCGCAATGGCGTATACCAAGAAGAATGTGCCGGCGTTGACCCTGATGGATTCCGCGAACAACGGCAGGAAAGTCGTGATGCCACCATAGGCAACGGCCAGAAAGAAGAGCGCTGTAGTAACGGGGAGTACCGATTTTTCAAACATTTCGATCTTTTCGTTGCACCTTTCGGTTGAAACGGGATTTTGGTTGTGGAAATTAGCAGAAACGAAACCGCAGACAGTCCTGTTGCGAGTAAAAACAAGGTCTGGAATGAACCATTCTGCAGCACCCATAAGCCGAGCAGCGGACCAATCGCCATCTCGACCGTCATCGCCATGCCGAACCTACCCATGCCTTCACCCGGCGCGAGTCCGGAATGATATCAGTGACCGATGTACTGATAGACTCGTGGAAAAGGCCCAACTGGCGCCATGCAGAACACGCAGCGCGAGCAGCATTACTATGCCGGCAACCCAGTCGTATAGATACATCGATATAACAAAGAAGACAAGCCCCCAAATCATAAACGGCCTTCTGCCGTACCGATCAAGCAGCCCCCCGACAATCGGACGAAAGACAACAGCGGTCAGTGTGAACACCCCAGCCGCTAGTCCGACCTGCAACTTGCTGCCGCCCATTTGCTTAATAAATAACGGCATCGCGGGCAGCAGGATATAGAATCCTGTGAATAAGAACAGCATCCCTAGCGTCAATTGAATAAAAGACGTTGTCCATAGTCATTCCATGTCATCCTCCTTAGACTTCATCTGTCCGGACTTTCTCTATCTCTTCCTTCATCCACTGAATCTCGACCTCTCCCATCCGCTTGCGATGATCGAACACCCACAGTAGCTGCACGCGCTGTTTCTCAGGCTCTGGCTTGTGCTGTAACAGATACCACTCAAAGTCTGCAACAATTTTGAAATTCCTCTCCAGAATCTGCAAGTACAGTTCGAGGCAGACCGGACGGTTTTCTTTGACAATATACTGAAAATAAACCATCTTGAACCGGAACGTGAGCTCCATCTCGGCTTCCGCAACCATTGAGGACGAAGCGAAAGGACGAGATCAATGAGAATTCTAGTTGTTTCGGCCCATCCGAATGTAGAACAGTCGCGTATAAATAAACGCTGGATGGCGGAATTACGTGGCTTAATTAGCTATACGATCAGCGAACAGATTCGCCCCCTTTAAGTATTTTCCAATCAAATCGGCATGACTTTTCTGCCGCATTATAAATTCTATGGAGCAGTCTGGCGACGGTTGACCAGATCGAAAATAACGCCTCAGACTATGTGAAGCATATCTCATCTCCCGATCCCAATCCTATAATCGTTCGAAAACTATGCTCGATGAAATGAGTAAACCAATTACCAAATTAGTTCGTAAAACGGTTTTTTTACTTACGAGGATGAAATGAGAAAACTGTGAGGTCCGAGTTGCTCCACGGCTGTAGGCCGACTACTAAACGTTACACCTGCCCGTTATTTTAAACCCTCCCCCCTCCCGCAGGCGTAACTAATAACTAGCTAGCTCATTAATTACACAAAATGTAATAAGCGTTCACCCTGTTGATTGGGTGAACGCTTACTAGTTTACTTCAAAACTTTATTTGTTACTTCAAGACTTTATTTCTCACTTCAAAACTTTATTGTCTACTTCAAATCTTATTTGTCACCCGATATTTTTTGTTGGGTGACAATAAAGTTTTGAAGTGCAAGAAGCCAGCGAATTCAAGGGTTTGCTGGCTTTTTTGTGAAATATAAAATACAAATAATGTTCTGAAGTGGTTATGTTGAAAAATTAAGCTAAAATACAATTAAGTTTTGAAGTACTTCTTACAAACATCAATAGTTCTCATTGAACTAACGTTTCTCGTTAGTTCAATGATTAAAAGCTTCATATTTCTAGAGCGCTTCTTTTTGTATTATATTTTAGGCTCTCGCTTTTTTTAATACTACTTTATTTGATAATACGGATTGCTCAATGCCTAGTCTGCCGATAAGCTCTTTTATTCCATAAATCCACATACTATCTTCTTCTAAGTCTGCTTGATCTAATACTGTATCAATAAAAGGTATTAGTTCATTGGTATCAAATTGCTTTATGACTTCTATCGACTCACTTGCTCCTGGCCAGTTTAGATCTTTTAGCAAATATAGTAGCCATTGAATAGCTATGATAGCCCTATCTTTACCCAAACTACGTATGATTTTCATTGAATTGCCCCACGTGTCCTTATCGGTGTCTTGAATAAGGCGTGATATATATTTATCTTCAATTTTATTAGAAAAATAATTCACTGCTTCTTCCTGAGCGTTTTCTGGCATACTCCATTTGAGAAGTCCTAAATAATACTGGAATTCCTGTTCCTCCATCCTGCACCCCCTCTAAAATTCATAGAACAGCTTTCGGACCATGCCTTTATCCTCGTCATGATGATTGTTGCTATCGTTCTGCTATCGTTTCCGTTAGTTCAATAATCATAATACGATGTTAAATACATTTAGTATAGTAAGTTCGCGTGACACTCACCTTAATGACAGTACCTGTACTAAAAGTGCGTACTTACATATTTACAGTGCAATCTTTATACTCAAACAAAGGAAATAAATAAGAATCAAGGAGGACAAATCTTTGAAAACTCTGGTTATCGTAACACACCCAAACATAGAAACATCCGTCATAAATAAGCAATGGGTAGAAGAACTCAAAAAACATCCGGAAAAGTATACTGTTCACGAATTGCATAAGGTATACCCTGATGGAAATATAGACGTGGAAAAAGAACAAAAATTGGTTGAATCGCATGGCAATCTTGTTTTTCAGTTCCCTATATATTGGTTTAATTGTCCCCCTCTCCTTAAAAAATGGCTTGACGATGTTTTAACTTATGGGTGGGCATATGGTTCAAATGGAGGCGATAAATTAAAGAATCGCAAAGCTGCTTTAGCAGTATCTGCCGGTATTAAAAAAGAAGATTATAGTGAAGAGGGAAGATACGGCTACACACTTGAACATATATTATCTCCTTTTGAATCTACTTTCCTATACTGCAATGCAAATTATCGTTCGTTCTTTGCATTTTATGGTAAGGAAAATGAGCCTGGTGAAAATGTGCCTGGTACAGAAAATGAACCTTCTGTAAGCCAATTGGAAAAAAGCGCACTAAATTATTTGAATTTTGTTGATAACCTTTAAAGTTAGCTTTATTAAAGCTGATATAAAAAAGAAGTATTTCCTTGTTCAGGAGATACTTCTTTTGATTTTAAAAAATAGCTATGTCTACTGCTGTACAGCCTCCAGAGCTGGCGAACTGTTTTTCTCTCCCCACTCGCACATCATATTTAACAATGGAATGAGAGAAAGACCACGATTAGATAATGAATATTCAACTTTTGGAGGTACTTGTGGAAATTCCTTGCGTATGATAAGGCCATCTGCTTCCAGCTCTTTTAACATGATGCTTAACGTTTTAAAGGAAATGGTACCGATACATCGCTTCAGCTCATTAAACCGCACAACCTTATTTTCAGACAGCCAATACATAATGGTCATCTTATATTTACCGCCTATTAAGGACAACGTGTACCCAAAGCCAGTGTCTTTTAGTATCACGCCAGTCGGAACACAGGTTTCGCGCACAAGTAACACTCTCCTTTTGGTAAGTATGTGATATAAATATTCATACTTTATAATAGATCATTATGCAATTTTATTGAAAGGATGTAAATGGCTATAAAATTTGCTTTACACTAAATTTGAATAAACTTTAGAAACGGATTTTGACCAGAATGATGGCAGACACTTTACGTCCTGGCCGTACGCGAATGCGGAGGGTGAGTGTTGGCCGAAACAAGAAATGGTGACCCAAGCGCTCGGTGTCTCGTAAGGCGGTGACGGTCTATTACGTCAAACTGCCCGATAGCTCAAAAGTCAACCGATCCCATTATGGGAATTTCCCCAAGCCTAATCCTCTCTTTTCGGGTGCCACATACATCCCGAAAACATTGCCTTTATGGACGGTTTTCAGACCGCTTTCCCTTACAAAAGCTACGATCCAACTAACGAACCACTATCTTCAAAAGCTCCAAGTACAAACTTGCCCTCTGTGGGTTTAATTCGCTCTACTACCATTTCCAATGAAAATTTTACTTCTCGCTCATAAGTCGATCCAAAAGCCTCCGGATTAGTTCTCAGGGCACTTAATCGCAATTCCTGATAGAACCTTGCATCGTGCTCATCCAGAACTCTAATATTCATCAAGATTCCTCCCGTTTCCCTTTGGTCAGTTCTCACACAAACCATAGTCAACTTATCTACTTCGCTAAACTGCCCGTTAGCACAGCAGGCCACCGAGCTTATCATCGGCAGCCTGCTTATTCTTTGTTAAGAGGGTGGCTCCGGTACCGATATTATGTACGTCACGCCAGCTGATAACCGTCTTAACTTACTTTTATTGAGTTACATTAAAATATAAAGTATAATAAGCGTATCTAGAAGGGAGCGAATCATTATGTCCGATCTTACGACTTCTTCAATCGAAATAGGACTAAGCACATTCCTCGAGGCTGCTCCGAGAGCCGGCGGCGTCACTCACGCCGAACGGCTCCGACAAGCGGTAGAGGAGATTAATCTGGCCGAGCAAGTCGGTCTGGACGTCTATGCGATCGGCGAACATCATCGCGCGGATTACGCGAGCTCGGCACCAGCCGTTATTCTGGCCGCTGCCGCATCCACGACAAAACGAATCCGGCTCTCGAGCGCCGTGACCGTGTTGTCTTCGGACGATCCGGTTCGCGTGTACCAAGCTTTCTCCACCTTGGACGGCCTGTCCAATGGACGGGCCGAAATTATGGCAGGCCGCGGCTCGTTTATCGAATCTTTCCCGTTGTTTGGATACGACTTGAACCACTACGACAGACTATTCGAGGAGAAGTTGGAGCTTCTGCTCGCGATCCGCGAATCGGAGAAAGTAAGCTGGCGCGGCGGCCACCGCCCCGCCATCGACAACCTGGGCGTCTATCCGCGATCCGTACAGGAACCGTTGCCCGTATGGATTGGAACCGGCGGAAATCCGGAGTCCGCGATTCGCGCCGGCATTCTAGGATTGCCGGTCGTCTTTGCGATCATCGGCGGCATGCCGGAGAGGTTCGCTTCTCTAGTCAACCTCTATAAGGAAGCGGCCGCGAAGGCCGGACACGACGTAAGCAAGCTGCAGATCGCGACGCATTCACACGGCTTCATCTCGGATACGACCGAGAAGGCTGCCGACTTGTTCTACCCGTCGACGGCAGCCCAGATGAACACTATTGGGCGCGAGCGCGGCTGGCCGCCATACACCCGCGATTCGTTCGACGCCGCCCGCAGCCTTCGTGGAGCGCTCTACGTCGGCGATCCCGAGTATGTTGCGGAGAAGATCGTGCTGCTTCGCAAGAACCTGGGCCTAACGCGCTTCCTCCTGCACGTGGACGTCAGCACGATGCCGCACCACGAATTGCTGCGCACCATCGAACTGCTCGGCACGAAGGTCGCGCCGATCGTCCACAAGGAGCTTGCTCGCGGGGCCTCGCAGGGGTGAGCTTGGCTGTGAATGCCGATTTTTATCGGCATTCACGAAGCGTTCGCAGCACGTGGAGGCAAGCATTGCGGTCCATCACTCAGCAATGGGTCCGAACCAAGGTGTAAACCCCTGAGTTAATTATTTATCCATATTACCAGATATCCCCATAATATTGATTCACTTTTTTCTAAAACTGGATTTAATTGCAAAGGCAGCCGATCAACTTTGACCGGCTGCCTTCATCTTAATATTGAACTCTTGTTATCCGTTACTTCAACAATCGTCCCTCATTTATGCTTGATTTTAATGGTTTGGATATCGAATGCTTATACTGTTCTCTTATCGTTTTCTTGCTTTGATTACAAAAGTTACAGGAAGCATCTTTGCTTTTTTTGCAAATTTGCTGTTACCCCGTGATTGAATAATTTCATCATCAGACTGCTCAATCATTTGCTCAATGAAAAAGCCCGCTTTAGCCAACGCATTCACATAGGTTGATAGTGTACGGTCCGATAATGTTAGCGTACTTTCGTCAAGAGATGACGAATACCAAGATTCATCGAAATAACATTTTTTAAAAACAAGCGTATTATTTTCATCAACAACACATTTGTGTCTCTCGTTAGAGCGTAGAAACAACTTTATTTCCTTAACGTTAAAGAATGACCTAGAAACCAGGCATATAATTCCGGATTATCGTATGTTTCTGTCCAGGAGTTATGATTCATCTCAGGATAAATTGTGAAAGTGACATTCCCACCATTTGCGCGAAGTACATCTACCATTTTTTCCGATTCAGCAATAGGAACTACATCATCCTTCGCGCCATGGAATGCCCAGGTGGGCGTTCCTGTTAGTTCATTTATCCGGTTGGGGTTACCTCCACCACATATTGGGGCGATAGCCGCGAATCTTCCTGGATACTCTGCTGCTAAGTGCCACGTACCATAACCACCCATGCTTAGCCCCGTCAAGTATAACCGATCTGGATCTACGTTGTAGTTTGCGACGATCTCATCCACTAAGGCCATCAATCCGTCTTGTTCAGCATTCCAAAAAGAATCCTCCGGGCATTGAGGGGAAATCGTAATGAATGGAAAATAAGGATCCCGTTCTGCTATCATAGGAATTCCATGTGCTTTTACCAACTCCAGATCATCACCACGCTCACCTGACCCGTGAAGAAATAAGATTAAAGGCCACTTAATTGAGGATTCTTTTTCATAACGATCTGGCAAATGTAAGAGGTATTTTATCCGCACTTTTTTTGTTATTTCTATTTCCAATTTATTTGCGGTTTGACTCATTGTATCTCCCTCACTTTTGCGATATCTCCCATATGGGATAAAGATAGAATTCACCATATTTGCCGAAATTCCTTCAGTTGCATTTTACCCTTTAACTGAACAGACTGCCAATAAGTCTTTACAGTCTATTCTTGTTAATAATATTGAGCTCTTGTTACGTTAGTTCAGCACCTTATTTTTTATCCAAATATTTTTATATAGGTCGGCAATTGTAAGATTAACTATACCAACATCTTTAATGTTATCTTCATTTGGTAATTCACTCAAAAAGAATGTGAAAGAAAAACAATCTCCATCCTTATAATTTAAACCACATTGACCTGTTAGCTGAGCGTTGTATGTTTCTCCATTATATTCGGCTGTCAATATTGTAGTTGAAGATGTAGTGAAGGAATGAATGTTGATCGTCTCATGGTGGAGAGCAGAGATTAGCGTTGCACCTGATAAAGAATATTGTCCACTTGATCTAAATCCGATATCAAATCCTCCATTCTGTGTCACCTTGAGCCATGATATGTAAATCCTATGCTCTCCATCATTATAGATCACTTTTCCAATGTTACTTTCTAAATCTGACAAATCGACTTCAAGTGAATACCTTCCATCTATCTGGTGACCATTTTTATCTGTAAATTCTACTGTATTGTTTGCAAGAAAAGCCATCCCACCAAACCATAAGCTGAATAACCCCGATGACCATAGAATTGCAACCGTTACTGTTATAAAAAGTAAGGTGATGTAGAGCATCTTTCTAGCTTTCATGTTTATTAGCCTCCTCTCGTATGATTGGATGCATAATCCACGTTTATTACAAATATTTGTGCAAACGACGCTGATGATCTAACCTCATTTACGGCATATTATATGTCAGCATAACTAGTTAGACGCACATAAATTGGAAAAAGTTTCTTTATAAAATTTGTTGCAATTCAACTATCCTGCCCGAAAACTGAGCAAAGGGATGCCACGTGGCATCCCTTATGATATTGAACTATTGTTCTGCGTTACTTTAGTTACCCTCAGTTGCACTTTTTCCCAATTTCCACTTCAAGAACATATTGATATCATCAATTGAATCGAGGATTCTCCAGTTATATTGATGATTCTCACGGAGTTCTCTAAGAACAATCGGTTTAACGATATGTTTTTCTAACTTTCCTTTTGTTCTAGCTATGTAAGCAAACCCCAAAACAGCATTTGCTCTAACGGCAGGAGATTCATGATTTGAGAGCTGAGCACATATGTCTTGAGCAAACTTCCAATTGGTGTGGTTCTCACTTACAGAAAGGGGAAGTGTCAAAAGCTCGTCTAATTGATTTCTATTCAACATTTCTTTTATTTCATCATTGGAAAGAACATCAAGTGGTTTATATATCCGTTTTTCGTCCATGTTATCTCGACCTACTTTTGTTTTTTTCCTTCATTAATTCAAGGTAGCCGCCACGTTATCCTGCCCGTTAGTTCAATAAGAAAAATATAGTTTAATGAGTTTATTTTAATTTTTCAATCAACCAAGCCTTTAACAATGGCAGAACTGTTAATGGTTGCATTGCTTTGGTGTGATCCATCTCATTTCCCTTTATTATTTCTACATTCCATCCCCAGTGTTCTAATTCTTCTTTATTTTTCTGTAAGATACCTACAATATCAACTGTAACGCTCCCAAAGTTTTCTCCATAAACAATTGTATCTTTCTCACCTGCAAACGTCAGTTTTGGAATAGATAATTGATGTTGAATTTTTCGATCATCAAAATCCATTAAATTTTTGTACATTGTTACAAATTGTTTGGTTTGATTCGTGTCAATCTTCACCTTTATGTTATCCCAATCGATCTCTTCTGGACTTTCAATGTTTTCTTGTTCATCGAAAACAGGAGAATTTTGATTATCCAAAGCCTGTTGGTACGTTTTATTGGTAACTACCATCATTTCTTTATATGGGCCATCCAATGGTGGAAAACCACCCATAATTAAACTTTCTAATCGATTTGTCCTAATGGCTAATTGTAAGCCAACTAAAGCCAACCAAGAGTAACCATAATAGCTGAACTTATTAACGTTCATTTCATCAGCAATTAATATCAAATCATTTACAATGTTATTAGGTGTAAGATTCTCTGGATTCGGGTTTTTGAATCGATGTCCTTCATAGTCAAAATATAAAACTTGAAACTCGTCTAACAGTCCCTCAATAAAGTGTTTTCCTAGCTCAGGATCAACTCCCCACAACTTTAAGTTTTCGGCTTCTTGGCCAAAAACAGATTCTTTAGCTACAGGCAGCATGATTGTTTTAAAATTATGTTATTGTAGCACTTGAAGCTTTTACTTTAAACCAGGAGTATTAAAAATGGATAAATACACCCCAAAACACATTGCGGAAATTTTTAATATCAGCACAACAACCTTGAGAAGATATGAAGAACAAAATCTCATCCCAGAGGTACCAAGAACGAAAAGTAATCACCGCATCTATACATCGGTTCATTTCCAAGCATTTAATGCTATTAGAACTTTGTTAAAAGGGTATGAAATCCCCATGGTTTATGATGTAATGAGAATGATTAAGAAAAAAATTTTTGATACAGCTCTTTGGTTAGTAAATGAACAACTATTCCATATACAAGTAGAGAAACAAAGAGTGGAAGAAATACTTATTATGATTCAGACTACTGATTTTAACCAATTTAAAAAAATAAAATTAAAAGAATTTATGAGTATTGGAGAGGTCGCAGAGATAGCAGTCGTAAATACTTCAGCTATACGGCATTGGGAACACGAAGGGTTAGTTCATTCAGAAAGAAACAAAAACAACGGTTATAGGATGTTCACAATGCCTGAACTACGTAAAATTCTAGTCATTAGCAGTTTGAGAAAAACCGTTTTTTATATTGAAAATATGAAGAAGCTTTTACATGATTTAGATACACACAGCTATGGTCAAATCGAACGCTCTCTTCAACTTGCTTTGGAAAATCTAAATGAACAACATTTTCTTCAATTTAAAGGCATCGAAGAACTGATGAAATATATAGAATTAATAAAAAAAGAAATCATATAAAAAGAGATAAACAACTGTTTATCTCTTTCTTTTTTACACTATTCAACAATATTTATAAATTGTTATCCTTCTTGCACTAACCTCCCGTTACTTCAATCATAGGTATCCTTTCCAGGTATTTCTATATCCACCTCATTCACTCCCGAACCCATCTGTCGGGAATGAGATCAAGTTCTTGTCAAAATCGGGAATGGGATCAAGTTCTTGTCATTGGCTCGTGACAAGAACTTGATCCCATAAAATAAAAAAACCGCGATTTACGCGGTAATTAATGAGATAATGTTCTTGTCACCCGACACTTCTTCTTGACAAATCGTTGTATGAGAACATGGATTCTACAAAAAGTACAACTTCTTTTCAAATTTGATCACCTAAATAATGGTTAATCAACAGGCGTTGGTTTTATACGTTAGCTGTACCTCCCCTTCGTAAGCATACAATTAATCTTCAACAGGGATCTGCTTCAAATTGTATCTGTCGTTCCCACGTTTCTCAGAATTATCTTCTTCCAACCGGATGATAGCCGCATCAAGCAGAGATCTGAATCCAGATAACGCTTCTTTTTCCACTTGACGAAAATGAGCTCTTACATCCTCAGGCACTAATCTTGCCACTACGATGTTCTTCATATCCTCGAAACAGTGCGCGATGCTTTCTAGGTCTTGTATGGTTGTTCGAATGCTCATGATCCATTTCCTCCTTCTTAATTTAGTAGTTACTCCTCATTCGCCGATGTAGATGGACATAGGTTTCCTTATACTATCTACCTCGCTTCTCTCCAACTTTTGTATGGGGATTTTTTCACATCTTTACTGGAAGCGATGCTGGTACAAGCATGCGGAGCGATAAAGATTGACGCTTACTTGCGCATGACAATGACTGCCTGCGGGATGACGAGCCAAAAGCCGGATACCGGCAATAATAATACACCAATCAAGCTAAGCACCAACAGGTGGACACCAACGAATTTCGGTAAGTCCACTCCCATGACCTGAATAAGCCAGCTCATCAAGCGGGCAAGCATAAACAAAAGGAGACCAAACAACAAGAACCAGAAAGCGGCAGCTCTGTTAGCATGCAGTTGGGGTTCAATCGCGTTTATAAAACCGCCATTCGCGATATCAATGATCTGCTCCCAGTAAACGATAATTCCGACTACCGTGTGTATCACAGCTGTCCAAGTGAGCATCACACCACTATGTTTTTTTAATTTCATCTTAATCATTTCTCCTCTGTCGATTTGCTGATTATTTACGCAATTCCAAAAGAATAATCGGGACGAACGACTGAATCATCATCTGGGATCATCCGTGGTTGCTTTCTGCCCGTTTCTTGATCGCTTTCAGCATCATTCTACGAATGTAAGCACTGCCAGGATAAATGATCGCCCAGTACAGAGCAAACTTCACCTTAGCGGCACTGCCTATTGTTTGAACCCTCGTTTCTGTACGGAGAACAGTGTTCCCGTTCAGTTCTCCGTGCTGCACACTGAAGTTCATAACAGATCTGGCATATCGCGAATCGATAAACTTGGTAAAGTCGACTACTGACTTCAGCTTGATTGGCAAGTTACCGACAGGTCTCCAAAACTTACCGACGACACCGACGACAAATTCAAGGTTCTGTTCTTCCTCCAGCAATAGAAACCCATATCGCTCCATCTCTTCAACATATGGAAGTGTATCTGCCAACACCTTTCCTCTTTTACCCATTAGCAAGGATGGAAGCGTACGGATCGCAAACAACAGACGCAATAGCGGAATTTCAGTCGCTGTCACCTCACGAATCGCTCGATATACGATTTCCTGCTCCGCGTGTATGACAATCTCATGGCGCTCTCCAAACTGGTAATCGGGCATGTAACGGTCGATCATCATGTTCATCTTCATCTTCATCCCCTCTGAATGCTTACGATTCTACGACATGGCCAAAATGTATCATTAGTACACCCTCTGCAAGACGTGCGGACTCCACCTGGCGTCCCAGTAAGACCCTAGGCAGTGCAACGATCCGTTTATAACTGCCGACCTGTAACGTCAATTCATCACCTTTTTGATTCAATTGGAGTTGTCTCTTCTCGGTAAAAGGAAGTGAGATTCGAAGCTCATAACCTGACTCTATCTTCCTCACTTCCTCCAATATGCCTCTGTGTAGAATTGCCCCGCATTCTCGTTCATGAAAAGCTGCGGCCGCAACGCGCTCAAGCATCTCCTTGCCAATGACTTCCAAGGGCATCAATGGAACCCTCAAGATCGGTAGAGGACTGAAGCAATGGGTAATTTCTTCTTCGTATCGGTTCTGTATTAGTTTCCACTGCGCGAAATACCCTTCGGCCGCTTCTTCGGACATCACTTTATTGACAATGACCGCATCAGTGTGAAACCCATATAAATTTAGATTTGTAAAAGCCCTCCGCGCTTCGGAGATGACCATTTTTTCCGGGTTCACGACGAGACGAATGCTGGTAATTTCGGGATCGGAAATTACCAGTTGCAGTTTTTCCAATTTATCAACAACTTGGATGAAGCTATCCATAACGTCGTCGCTGGGCAATTCCAAGCCCTTGGTCACTTTCATAATCGGGCGTGCCAGCTTGAGAATCTTGCGTTCGTAAGGAAAAATATTTCGAACCCACCAGCGAAGCAATTGGGGATAGCTAAGCAACCGCAGAGTCTCTCCAGTCGGTGCGCAATCCACAATGATTGCATCGAACTGCCCACTTTCTACATGCTCTTTAATTCTTAGCAAACTGAACAATTCTTCAAAGCCCGGAAATACCATCAGCTCTTCTGATCCGATATCGTCTAAGTTGGCCCAATGCATAAAATTTGATAACCAACTGCGTACGTTTCCCCAGTAGCGTTGCGTTTCCTTTAGGCTATCGATTTCTTGTGCCCACAGTCTCTCACTGACTAATGTCGGTTCGTGCTGGAGTGGAATCCCCAGAGAATCCGACAAACTATGGGCGGCATCGGTGCTTAAGACGATCGTTCGGTTTCCTTCGGCTGCCATTTGGTAAGCCGTTGCTGCGGCGATACTGGTTTTTCCAACGCCGCCTTTACCTGTGTAAATAATTATACGCAAAAGCGCACCTCCATTAGTACGATATCGTAGTATTTACGCAAAAAAATTATTCGATTTTAATTTTTCTAGACGTCGGTGATTTCGAAGACCCGGCTGGATCCAAATTCTGCTGTAAAGCTTTAGCCACTTTCAGCGAAAGATGAATAAATTGTTGAAGTTCCTCGGCTGTCAGGGCAAGTTCAATACGGCCAAACATCGTATTCATAGTACTGAGGGCCTCTTCGGCGATTTGCTCCCCGTCTTCAGTCAAACGATTGACGATGATTCTCTGGTCTTGCAGCGATTTCTCTCTATAGATGTAGCCTTTCTTCACAAGCCGTTTGGCAATACTGGTCACCGTGCTAAGCGGCGCGCCTAGGTGATCGGCCATTTGGGACATCGTCAACTGCTCATAAAATTTCAGCAACAGCAATGCGGAAAAATCTGAACTAGTGAGCTGAAGTTCCAAATGTGTTGTGTCAGGAAACATACTGAGTGGACGAAGCCCATTTTTAAAAATAAGTTCAAAAAGCTGTTGCATGAGCATCCCTTTCTTTTTCAATAAACTACGATATCGTAATTAATAATGTCAATTTACTACATCTTCGTAGTAATGTCAATCTCTTTTGTTCAACCTACATATTGGAATTCTATAGAGGTTATATTTATGAGGCTACTCGGTTGTCGACAGCAGATATCATTGCAGGGAGCCATGTTTTTTGAATTAGCATCCAGATCGTAGTATTGGCGAAAGATCTTATTGACAAAAAATAAAAGAAGCCTAAAATTATGATTGTAGTCAATAAATGACTGTGGTCATTATTTCATTATTGTGTGGAGGTGTTCCCTGAAATGTTGCGGAATGAGAGAAAAGTGGAATTAAAGGAGCGAATTTATTTGCAATCCTTGCAGTTATTCAAGGAAAAAGGATTCGATCAGGTAACAATTGAGGAAATTACACAAGTTTGCGGGATTGCGAAAGGAACGTTCTTTAACTATTTTGCGAGAAAAGAAGCGGTTCTCTTTCATATTGGCAGTAAGCAAATAGAATCTGTTCATGAAAGTATGCGTCAATACGTCCATATGACCGATCAAAAAGAAAAACTTATCCTTATCTTTCACCATTTGTTTGATCAATATGCCGCGTATCCCGATATGATTGGGCTAACCATCTCTGAAATGATGCGCTCCATGCTGCTGATGCGAGAAGAATTAAATTTGGTGAAAAAATTCCAAGATGTTCTGATGTCCATACTCGAAGAGGCCAAGAAGAGCGGTCAATTGTCCGAGCATATGGATTGCGCAGATGTCGCATCTGTATTAATCGGGATCTATTTTCACTCCATCATGATTTGGGTTTCCACAGGCGAGGGAATTCAGAGGCTCGAAACGATTTTCCGACCCAAATTTGAAGTTGTTTGGGAAGGGATTCATCCAAGAAGGGATGCGAGCTAATGGTTGGATGGTTAGGATTTTCCTCGCTACTTTTGTTTGGTATCGGGTGTCTTCATGTATATTGGGCACTCGGTGGAAAATGGGGGATGAACGTCGCCTTGCCTACTGCAGTCTCATCGAAGCAGCGTGCTTTTGTTCCAGGTAAAATGGCGACGCTCCTTGTCTCTGTCCTTCTGTTTGGCACATCGCTTTTACTCTTGGTGCAAGGCGCAGGACTAGCTTCTACTCATCCTTATCCTATAGTTCGATGGGGCTGCCGGATCTGCGTTCTCGTATTCGGTCTTCGAGTGATTGGTGATTTTAAATACATTGGATTGTTCAAAAAGGTACGGGACTCGCGTTTCGCCAAATTTGATTCGTATTTGTTTGTACCACTCTGCTTGTGGCTCTGTTTGAGTTTTTATGCTGCACTTCGAATGGGTGGATGAAATTCCCTATAAGAGGTTATTTGGAGGATGGTTGGAATGAGATTTTTAATCGTATTTAGTCAAGGAAATAACTGGGAGGAAGGGGTTCTATTGATTAATCAACGCTTCATTTCTGAGCATATCGCTTATGTTCGACAAATGTTTAATCAAGGGAAGATTGTACTTGCAGGTCCATTTCTTGATAGCTCGGGAGGAGCGATCGTAATGGATGTTGGAAGTGAAGAAGAGGTCCGGACATTAATTGAGAACGATCCCTTTGTTACTAATGGAATATTCGACTTCCAAATCAAACCTTGGAAAAAATTTTTTAGCAAGTTTGAGGACATACCTGCAACTTCTTGATTAAAGGCAATCGAATCAATTTTATAATTCCAAAGCCTTACTAGGGGTTCCGCTCCATGCCCATCATGCTAAGGGAAATGCTACCCGCCCAAAACGAAATAAGCTATTCTTTTTTGGTAGATTCAACCACGAAAGGATAGTTTTTTTATGAACCTAAGTATTGCAGAAGATCTTCATTTCTTTTCACAGGAATTAACACGGCATCTGTCCTCTTCTTCCCTTGCTGATTTGGCAAAGGCGATAGGATTTGTCACTCGTTCAAGTAAATTTGAGCCCAAGATTTAGTGGCAGTATGCGTTTGGCTAAGCCAACAAGTCGGGACAACATCTCTTAGGTAATAGCAATTTTTTATTCTCAAATAATATCTGGTTTTTTCTAATTTCGTTTTCCAGTTTTACGGTATACAAAATATTATGCTCTTCACACCATAAACTTTGAGAATTTACTTTTTCTATTGCACTGAGTTTTTTTACGTTTGTGGTTTGGATCAATTTCATATGAGTAATTAACAGCAACAAACTCCTCTTTCCCACCTTTCCATTTAATCCACATATCAAATGCTGATTTTATGGTTTCCCATTTAAAGGGTAAATGATCTCTCTAGGTTTCTCACAGAATGTTAGAACCATTGTATTACTGCCAAGGTTTTCCTTGATTACAGGAGTTTACATTTTCTCTCTCCTATTCAACATTATCTTCGGCTAACTTACATGAATATTCCAAATATTCATAAATTCAATTATTTTATTGAAAATCTTTCTCGAAAAAACACTGCTTTTGTCGTATTTTTGATTTGTTTTCAATCTTACAAAAGGGCTATTTTAATGTCATTGTATCTCTACCGAGCAAAAAATCTCCGCTGTAGTTAAGGGGTTGTTTTTATTGTCAATAACGGTAAAAGGGAGTGGTTTAATGTCATTGAATCGTGACAATAAACCACCCCCATCAAGTCGGAAAACCTTTGTTAGATCTAGGAAATCAATGATCCCATTTTAATGTCGCTATACATGAAATTGTTGTCTAATGCACAAAATATCCCTATATATGGATTATTTCAACATAGTAACTGACATTTACCAAAAAATTTTCTTCATTTTACATCCTCCTTTTACCCGTTTTTTTATCAATTATATCTTTCCGTATTGAAGTAGTCTGCCGTTACTTTAATGAACACCAAAAAGGAACTGCCCTCATGGCAACTCCACGCTATCGTTCACCGTTAGATTCCTGTAGATGGATAAATTTCAGCTTTGTAAAAAAAGGAGCGCCTCTGTACGATGGAAGTACGCTACGGGTCAAAAGCCCTTTAATTCCATCATTCAGGAGGACGCTCTACTATGAAGTTTAAATCACAAGATAAGCAAAATCAACTCATTGAAAACATTACCGTATAAGGGCAATTGCCCTAGCTGGTATTTTAGGAGAAGCTGGAGATCTTAGAGGTTATGCGCACGGGAACGCTTTACTCCACCACGCAGGACTTAATATGACCGAAGCAAGCTGGGGTAAATCGAAGGGACAACTGAAGCTCAGTAAAAGAGGTCGTCCACGTCTGCGTCACTTTCTCTTTTTAATTACGATGTGTATGGTCATGAGTAACCAAGAATTTAAAGCCTTACATCACCATAATGTTCAAGTGAAAAAACTCAAAAAGATGAAATCTATTATGAAATTATGTGGAAAGCTAGCTCGACTCTTAGTAGGAATGGCTCGTAGTGATGAAGCCTACAACCCAAATAAAATCTTTGCATTAGCAGCTTAAATATAAACCTTACTTCACGCAAGTTGGCGTATTCGCAGGATGACATAGAAAGCACGGAGTATCGGGATACGTTACGCAAAAGGGCTCAGACCCGTTCCGTTAGAAAGACCGGCCTCCATCCCTTAGATAGATGTGACGAAGGAATGTAAGGGCTCAGACTAGCCCCGACATGGGAGTGAAAATCGCTAAGGGCACCGTGGGGTATGCGTGCAGCATTGGAATGAATTGGGTGATTCAACTCCACCTCTGTTCCCGCATGCCTTTTTAACGTCACGTCCTAATATTTCTCGCTCTCTTTCATTCATCATCGATACCTAAGGGATGAAATCCTGCGAATAGACGAGCTTGCGTGAGGAAATCAAATCATACCGAGGGAGCTTAGTTGGCAGGAATATCGAGTTCTTTACGAAGTTGATTTACGGTCTTTTCATTTTTTTGGTATTCCTCTTTTCCTTTTTTAAACTTTTCGATTATTTTCAGTGATTCTTCTGTCCGTTTGAGATACTTATCGTCGTTATACCTTACAGCAGCTTCTTTCAATTCATTGACAGCCATTGACCAGGTTTCAATGGCTAAATCTAACTGCATGACGAAATTCTCAGTATCGTCAGGATCAGCTTCTAGTTCGAGCTTTCTTGTTTCATTACCGAGACTCTTAACTTTAATACCTTGTTGGTTTTTTGCATCTTTATCTTCTCTTGTTTGGTTAGGCATCGCATCCAATAAATTGTGCTCAATAGTTTCCTTATCCTTAGCTACCTTAGCTAGAGCCTTCAGAGGGGCAATATCTTTTGCAGCTAGTGCGGAAATAGAAAATATACTTCCCTCCTCTGTTGTCATACTTTATACGATTCCATTACTTGGAAGTTGCGTTAAACTGCCCGTAATGAAGTCAGCTGAATCATTCGTTTAATTGACTTCAAACTGTTTGTTTTTCCTATCCCGTTGCATGAGCAAAGCCATTAGTAAAATGCGATCACAAATTTCAATCCCTGAACCTATAGCACTTCCCGAAATGGATTCCTGAAAAGTGAACACTAAATATGTATTGTTCTGCTTCTGTGGAGAACATATCATTTTTATGTCTTCCTTCGGTAATCTGTGCAACTTCTTGTCTTTCGGAAAGGACAAGAAGTTGTATCCATAAAAATAAAAAACCGCATAAACCGCGGCATCTTATGCATATATGTTCTTGTCCTCGAGCAGTCTACTCAAGTAGGAACCCTCTTTGTAGGAATAAATATTTCGTTGAATTCCACAGTGTTTTTTGCATAGCGACATCTCCACCAGGGTGTACAGGCGTAATTGGCTTGCCAGTTCCTACTTGAAAATACCCCTCCGTCACCCCATGGTATTCCGGCTCTACGGCTAAACGAGTAATAATGTCTGCTCCTTTACTCGGATCTCCGAGATGCAATAACTTCAAGATCCGTTCAAGAATAGGGGCAAACCAAAGCTCACGTCCAAGGCCCGTTACATTGAAACCTGGATTTAGTGCATTAACCGTGACTCCAGTTCCAGCCAATTGACGCGCCAGTTCAGCAGTAAACATAATATCAAGCAGTTTTGTTTTTCCATAAAGCTCAGAGGAACCTCTCATCGTAAAAGTAGATGTATGGGTCAAGTCCTCGGGCAGCTTAAGTTCACCATGTCTGCGTGATGCTTCAGAAGCAACATTCAAAATTCCAATTTTCGTTTACATTTCCTTCACGGCCCCAGTTGCCGTATTTAAAGCTCCAATTAATTTAACTTTGTTCAGAGTCTTTGACTTGTAGCAATCGTAAACTATTCAGTGTGACAATTAAGGTTGCACCCATATCTGCAAAAATAGCCATCCATAGCGTAAGCCAACCCGGAACGATTAACAGAAGTGCCACCACTTTAATTAAAAGCGAAAACGTGATGTTTTGCTTGATGATTGCGAGCGTCTTTCTACTAAGACTCATTGTGTAGGGCAGCTTGCTTAAATCGTCACCCATTAATGCAATATCAGCTGTTTCTAAGGCCGTATCGGTGCCAGCTCCACCCATCGCTATACCTACAGTGGAAGCAGCAAGAGCAGGTGCATCGTTTACCCCGTCACCAACCATGGCAACATTGCCGTACTGAGAGCGAAGCGTTTTAATGTAATCTAATTTATCCTGTGGCAAGAGCTCTGCTTTGACTTCTGCAATGCCTAATCGCTTGCCGATAGCATCTGCAGTCGCTTTATTATCACCGGTGAGCATGATAGTTTTCTTAATTCCAAGCTCATGAAGCTGTTGAATGACGGTTTTGCTGGAGTCCCGAACTTCATCGGCAACAGCGATCAAGGCTAACGCCTCATTTTCGGTTCCAAGTACCATGACGGTTTTACCTTGCTCCTGCAAGCGATAAATCTCTGTAGCAACTCGTTCTGTCAAACCTTCCGGGTTCAGCTCATCAAATAAGCGCGGGCTTCCAATGTAATATGTGATTCGGTGAATAACTGCTTTTGCTCCTTTCCCTGTGATCGAGGAAAAATCCTGAGCTTCCCATTCTGTAAGATCTAGGTTGTTATCATCGGCTTTACGAACGATTGCCGAAGCTAAGGGATGTTGAGACCATTTTTCAATCGACGCCGCGATGCCGAGTAATTCGGTTTCTTCCTTGCCTTTTAGCGTAACTATTTCGGTTACAACGGGCACACCTTTCGTAAGGGTTCCAGTTTTATCGAAAGCTATTGCCGTAAGCTTGCCAGCTTCTTCTAAGTGAATACCACCTTTAATGAGCACACCGCGTTTTGCTGCATTGCCAATTGCTGTTACAATCGATATCGGAGTTGAGATAACAAGAGCACAAGGGCAACCGACAACAAGAAGTGCTAATCCTCTATAAATCCAATCCCCCCAACTGCCACCAAGCAGCGGCGGAATAACTGCGATAACAAGTGCCACAATCATTATCGCTGGCGTATAGTATTTCGCGAACCTGTCAACGAACGCTTGTGAAGGAGCCCGCTCGGCTTGTGCTTCTTCCACCAGGTGAATGATTTTTGAAATCGTTGTATCTTCAACCGTTTTCGTTACTTGTACTTCAAGCAAACCTTCTTCATTGAGCGTACCTGCAAACACTTCGTCATCGATGGTTTTACTTACTGGAATCGATTCGCCGGTAATAGCTGCTTGATTGATGGTAGACGCTCCCTTAATAACGACTCCATCCATGGCAAGCTTTTGCCCAGGTTTTACGATCATGATATCTCCAACCTGGATTTCATCGACGTTAACCATAAGCTCTATGCTGGTGCGACGAATGAGTGCTTCTTTTGGTGCAATGTCCATCAGCGAGCGAATGGATTGGCGAGCTTTCTCCATCGAATACCGCTCTAATACTTCACTTATCGCAAATAAAATAACAACTGTTGCCCCTTCGCCCCATTGCCCAATCGCTGCAGCACCAATAATCGCGGTGGTCATTAACACGTTCATATCAAACTGAAAACGGACGAGGTTTTTGACACCCTTAATAAATAATTCATAGCCCCCAATGACAATTGATGCAGAGTAGAAAATAAACGAAAGCGAATGTTCTTCTCCCAAAACGTAGCCTGCAGCAAGCAGCAGAGCGGAGAGAATCACGTTCCAGTTTTCCTTCCAAAACGGATCCTTCTTATTGATCACCCGCTCTTTTTCAGGAGTCACTTTCAAGCTTTCAAATGCCCCTGCCTTTTCTAATTCCTCTACAGAAGTGGTGCCAAAAACGGTTATTTTGGATGCTCCGAAGTTTACTTGAGCATCCTGAACACCAGGGAGATTTTTTACGTTCTTTTCAAAAATACCGGCACAGTTTGTGCACGTGAATCCTTGAACGCGATACACGTTTTTATCTTCTTCTTGCTTTGGAGTATTATTTTCCAACTGTCATCATCTCCTGACTATGCGTAGAGGCAAGCTTGATGAGCTGCCGCACATGTTCATCTTCCAAAGAATAAAACGCAAGCTTTCCTTCTTTGCGATACTTTACAAGGTTTAGTTTTTTTAACGTTCGCAGATGATGCGAAGCTGTTGCAAGCGAGGAACCAATCACATTTGCCACGTCACAAACGCACATTTCATCTTCCTGACATAGAGAAAATGCCACTTTCATTCTCGTTTCATCGGCAAGCATTTTAAACATGTTCGCCATACCTGAAATATCTTGCTGCTTCAGCGAGTTTTGCACCCGCTGCACCTTTTCTTCATCAAAACAATACAGTTCACATGTATCTTTTTCAGTCATTAAAGCACCCCCACATCAATCAAACGATCTTTTGAGTATAGTTTTATCATACTCCCGATTTTTTATTCAGTCAAATGCTTATTTGAATGTTTTCGTTAAACCTGTTGTGTTAAGTTTTGCTTTCTATCTTACATCTTAGAATTGGTTCAAAAAATTAGAGCCCAACATCAATTTCTGATGTGGTCCCATTCTTGCGACCTGGAACATTCTTGATATGTGGGGCATTAACAACAAGTGTCTGAATATCCTCAAGTTCCAACAGATTGTAGACCTGTTTCCAGTATGCTCCTGTGCTTGCCATAGCGGTGTGAGTACACCCCTTAGCCTTGAGCCAATCGATATGCAAGATTAAATCGTCGGTCATCCGCATACATGACTGTTAGCGACGTCCATTCGTAAGACTCTCCTTACGGCAACAAGTATGAAGGTCTGGTGTAACAACCACATCCCAGCGTTCAACGTTACTTTTGTCATATTTTCACGATGCAACAAAAGAAAGCCATCGAACCGTTGGGCTCGACGACTTTCCATTTTTGAAATTCCGCCGCTCATTCTCTCTAAGCGGTTATTTGCGTTATTAGAGATACAGCGGCAGAACAATAGAACCGCCAAGCGATTGTCACAAGGCGGTTAAATTTAAATTTATCTTCTAACTAATTCTAAATAAACTCCAGCAGCATCAATTATTAATTTATCTTAGTCTATAACATAAAACTCATTGCCTTTACTTTTCCATGGTCTAAATTATAGGTATGATGTTGAAGGTTCCACTTTACTTTCAGTAGTAAGGGCAATGAAAGCAAAAGGTGTATACAAGAACATACCGACTCTTTTGGATCGTCAGAATTCCAGTAATTATTTCCGTATTTCTTGATAAAAAAGATAAAAAAAGGTGAAATGGTTTATTACTGAAATCATTGAAGGCAATTAATCGTGTACTTCGATTTTTCTTCTCCAAAACAATGTGAAAATCAATTTTTAGCCACTTTTGTGTCGGATGTCTACATGCGAATCTTGTTGCCCTCCTGCAAGGGTTCACTACTTTCTATAATGATAGATTCCTGCTCAAACAGTCCGCCGGTGACGGCAGATTGCGACGCATTGGCATCATCAACCGTGATATAAACTTTTCGAACATAAAAGGCATTACCGAGCGGCCCATCCTTCTGCTCAACACCAAATACATATTTCTTACCACCTTCATCATGAATGGCCGCATTAGGTACGAGCACCACATCCTCCAGTGTTTGGAGCAGATCAACCTTGGCTGCATCACCCTCCTTAGCAGCAGGGTCTTGAATGGAGAGGATAAGCTTCCTTATGGGAACCGTGGAATTCCCAGTTGCTCGTTCCCCGATATTTGAATTCACAGGATCACCATCCTGAATGCTCTCGATCTGGCCCTTCATTTGTCTGGTTTCCTTGCCATTCACGTGCACATCCAGCTCATCCCCGGCCTTGAGCTGGGTAACTGCCGGTGCTGGCAATGATAGCTCTAACATTAAGCCCAGACTTTGATTCGAAATCATCACATCCGGTCCGCTGGAAGGAAAACCTTCCATTGCGTTCACTTTGGTTACGATTCCCGCAAAGGGGGCGACCAGCTTCGAGTTCTCCTTTAAGCTGATCTGCAGTTTCTGAATACGCCGCTGCTGAGTCTCGATATCAATCTCATGACTTTTATAGGCGGTTGTTGCGTTATTGATTGTTTTTTCATCCCCGCCTTGAACGGCCTCCATTAAGGCATATTGCAAACTGCCCGTGGACAGCTTTAATTTGGTAAGACTTCCTTGTTCATCCTGAATCTGCTGTTCGATGTCCTTGCCGTCATAAGTGATGAGCGTCTGTCCTTTTTGCACCACTTCGCCTTTCTTGACCGCCACCTCCTTCACTTTCCAGCCAGAGGTACTCCTTAGTTCCGTCTCCGCTTTCCATATTAGAACGCCGGAACTCTGAAATTCGTGACTCAGCACGCCACGGCTCACCGTGAGAAGCGCTACCTTCGGCAAGGTTAAAGACATTAACGTATTGCTGAACAAGGTGAATAAGATCAGCAGCCCAATAAACACGCCTGCGATTACAGCGATTGTTTTCTTGCGCCCTGCATGTTGCACTTCCAATGTGATCACCCCGTGAATGAACTACCCTTTAATGCCCGATAATTGAATGCCTTCAATAAAATACGACTCCGCATATAAAAACAGCAATACCATGGGAGCCATATACAACGCCGATGCAGCGAACGCCACGCCGCGGGCCCCCTCATTAATTCGTGACAAGTATATAGACAATGGCTGTTTGAAGGCATCCTCTAAAAAGATCAGTGGCTGCTCCACCATGTTCCAGTTATCCACGAACAGCAGTACCGTCAAGGCCGCCATGCCCGGCTTGATAAGCGGAAGCATGATCGAGTAGAAAATCCTCAACTGTCCGGCCCCGTCCATTTTGGCTGCCTCTAGGTAAGAATACGGAATATATAGCATGAACTGCCTTAGCATAAACACACCGAACGCACTGAATATTCCCGGCAAAATAATCGCAGCAGTGCTGTTCATCAGCCCCAGCTTGTCCGCAATAATGTAATTGGGGACAAGCGTCACCTGAAACGGCATCAGCATCGTCATTAAGTATACGATGAACAGCTTCTCCCTTCCCCAGAAGCGGAACTTGGCAAAGGCATAGGCTGCTAGTGAAGCTACAACGACCTGCCCGATGATGATCGGCAGCACGATAAAGACAGAATTCCAGAACATGTGCAGGAAGAGAGGTTTATGTACCAGCACTTCCCCATATTGGCTCAAAGAAACCCAGTCGGGAATCAGCTTCAGGTTAATAAAACCGTTCTTCCCCCCTGCTGTAACGTTGACCATTTTCCCAATAAGATGATAATTATAGTCAATTTCGCTCTCCGTCATGACAGAGTTCGAGAATGTGATTAGGATTGGAAATAGCATGGCCAATGCGAAGATACTCACCACTACCGTCAACGCTACTTTGCGAAACAAAACCATTATGCCCACGGTCCTTCCTTATTCCATAAAGCTCCGGAAGCGGCGTTCCATCATCAGCATGACACTTACGAAGAGAAGGATTCCGGCTACCATGAGCGTAGCTGCCGCCGTCAGCTTTTGTACATCCAGTGACATGAAAATGTTGTTCATATAATGCTGAAGCATATAAATGCGATCATGCGGATAATCGCCAGCAATCAGGTACGTCTCCCGGAACACTTTGAAGGAGTTAATGATCGACATTAGAACCACAAAGAACATCGTTGGCGTCAAATAGACCCATGTGATATGTACCCACTTATGCAGCCCATTCGCCCCTTCTATTTCCGCAGTCTCATAGTAATCCTTCGGAATACTTTGCAGGCCTGCGAGAAATAAAATAATGTTGTAGCCGATGTTCTTCCATATATACACCACCACCAATACCACCATGGACCACTCCGACTTCATCCAATCCATCCGTCCCATATGCAAGTGCTGCAACCACACATTCAGGGTTCCATTCCAATCGAACAGGATTTGCCACATCATCACGATCGAGGCTACCGGAACCACCAGCGGTAGTACAAAAGCAGTCTGGAGCCAGTTCCGAATAAACAATCTCCGGTTGAGCAAATGCGCAAAGCAAAGGGACAGCGCAATAAGGAGCGGAACGCTTACTCCCGTAAAGAGCAGCGTGTTGGCGGCTGCCTTGCGGAACGAGCCTCTGGATAGCACCGCCTGATAGTTATCGAGGCCTATGAACGTACCGTCGATGGTACTATCCTGGAAGGAGTAGAGCAGCCCCGTGGCAAACGGTATGAGATAAAATACGGAAAATCCGATCAAGCTAGGTGCTAGGAAAAGAACCGCAACCATCCACTCTTTGCGTAGCAGCCTGATTCCTCTGATCCCCTTGATCCCCTCACGTTTTCCTGTCATCTATTGCCCTCCTTCCCTTGCTGCTACTCATTCAGACAAGTAGTTACTCTGTTCTGAATGAGCCTGGCTACTTCGTCAGCCGACTTCTGACCTGTGAAAAAAGCCTGTGCCTCCGCGGTGATGATCTCGTCAATTTTGGAGGGCTTGAATTGTGGCGTGTACATCGCTCCGTTCAGGAATTTCCCCAAATCATCAATATCCTGCTGTGTGATTTTGAAGCTCTTGCCTTTCATCGGCCCGATCGGTTGATCAGACTGGATGGACCCTTTTTGAACCAACGCTTGCGCTTTTTTCGAATAAGAGGCTTTATTCAGCGGAAATCCGGTACCGTCAGGTTTACTCTGCATTTCATCCGACAGCAGAAACTTCACAAAATCCCACGCCTCGGCTTTTACAGTTGAACGTTCATTCAGCCCAATCGTCTGGTAGGTTCGGAAGGAACCACCCGGATGCTGCGGATCGGCATTTGGACTCAAATAAAGCTTCGAGGTATAGGCATTGCCACCAGTAATGAATTCACTCTTCCGCAACTCCTCGATATAAACCTTTGGTGAGTTGATCAGAGCGGTGCGGAACAACGGGAAGCGTGCATCTGTACCGACTACTTTTTTATCGTACAACGTTTTTACCAGTTGAAGTAGGTTGGTAAAGTCGCTGGATACAAAATTGGCGCTCCTCTGCTCCAGATTGATGAAAGTTGCATATCGTTCATTCACAAATTGCGTGGTCATATCCTCCGGTGTGCTTCTGCCCAAAGCATACTGGTGGTCCTTGTCGGCACCTTTAGTCATAGCCTGGGCTATCGTGATGAACTGCTCCCAATTCCACTTGCTGTCATCGAATGTCACGCCACTCTTCTTAATAGCATCTTCATTGCCCATCAGACCATAGATAAAGAACCCGATTGGCAAGCCGTACATTCCACTGTTAACCTTTATCCCTTCCAGAATGTTCGTGAAATACTGTTCTTTTTTAAAATCAGGGTCATGGTCCATAATGTCACCAAGATTGGCCAGCATCTTTCGCTTCACATAGTCGCCAGACGAAAGCTGATCCATCTCGATTAAATCAGGCCCTTTTCCCGAGAGCATCGCTGTGCCCGTTGTTTTCACGAATTTCTCTAGATTCTCTTCCAAATGCGCATCATCCGTCTCAACCGATCTCAGATCAATTGTAATGTTAGGGTGCTTAGCTTCATATTTTTTCTTAGCTTCTTTAAAGTAATCACTCGGGAAAAAGGTAGAGAACACCACGGTTTTCTTCTCCGTAGTGGAGGGTGCGCCCAAGCCTCCCGGCTGACCTGATGAGGACGCCGATTGATCCGTTGGCAGCTGACCAGTCTTCACTTCACCAGCGCCGCCGGCGTTACTGTTTCCTGCACTGCTGGCTCCCCCATTATTTCCTTCGGCGCTCCCCTTAGGATTTCCAGTACCAGCACTGCAAGCAGAAATGGTTAATACGAACATAGCTGTCAACACTAGCATGACTTTTTTCATAACGTATACTTCCTTCCGTTTCTTTGATAGTGTTCTTGACTCCCCCTTGCCGGGTACATTAACATTATAGAGAGCGGATATATCATAAGTGAGATAGAGTTATATAGAAGTTGTAAAGTTTGAAGCGCGGGTGGCAGCACGCAAAAAAAAAGGCTGATTCCAAGCCATATTCATGACTTTGAACCAACCTTCTAAATAGATTAAGTTTAATCCCTCTACCGTTTGGAATTATAACTTAGCAGGGCCATGACATCCTTGCTGAAGCCTACGACTGCATCACTGCTGTAATTAACCACGACACAATACTTCAGGGTCTTGTTATCCTTGCTCGTATAATACAGCTCCACATTGGAACCCCAACGGGTCATATCGAGCTGCAGGGTTAACTCAGTCAATGGATAGCTTCCATGTTCTTCTACAAAACGATCGGTAAGATCAAATACCCTTTTTTCCGAATAGCGCGACATAACTCTGCTTTCCCGGTAGGAACGCAGAATTTTTAACACGTCGCCATTCTTGGCATTTAATACAATATCATAAGACTCTTCAGGAACCTCCGACGACGTCAATGTCACATAATACAGTCCGCCGGTAATAGCTTGGATATCGCTGGTAAACTGTTGCTGGGACATGCCTTGCGTGACCACCAGCCCGGCAACCTGACTGGTCTCTTTCAGCAGCTCCTTGAGCTTGTTCTGATCGACAGCCATAATCTCGAACTGCGCATGATCAAGAGCCAGCTTTTTGTTCAAATATTTGTCCACCGCTTGTACACTCAGTGTCTTAACCGCATCCTGGGACAGAACCCCTTCGTACTTGATCTCACTGTTCTTATGCTCCTGCACGATTTTTTTGATCATCACGGTATCCTTGGGAAAACTGTTGAACCAGCCTTGGCATCCTGTCACCAGCACCAGGATAGCCGAGTAGAGCAAAAGCATCATATATTTTCTCATGGACGTAACTCGCTTTCCGCAACAGGGTTCGACGCAAAGACAACTTCCACCGTTGTCCCTTGCTGCACAACACTGTTTACCCGTATGACAGCACCGTGTATACCGGCAACATTTTGACAAATCGCCAGACCCAGACCTACGCCATTACTGCTTCTTGTCCTGGATTTATCCGCCATAAAGAAGGGCTCGAATATTTTGTCCCGATCCTCCTCGCCAATTCCGATACCCTGATCAATAACGGCAACAATATAATTCCCGCCCCGCCAATACGCACGCAGTGTAATCGTCTGATCCGGCGAAGAGGCTTTGAGCGCATTATCCACGAGATTGAAAATCAGCACCTTGATTAGATCACGCTCCAGGGGCAGCTCCCCTATTTCACAATCCAGCACAATCGCCACGTTCTTCTCCTTAGCCATGACCTCTAGCGCGGGCTTTATATCCGTAATAATCTGGCCGAGATCCTGCAATTCCATCTGAAACTGTTCCTTCTGCAACAAAATCAAATCCATCAGTTTTAGTGACAGCGACTCCAGCCGCTTCCCTTCGGAATAAATGACATTCAGACCGTCCACGAACAGCTCTTCATTGTATTTTGTCGTCCGCAAAAAATTGGCATACCCGATAATCGAGGTCAGTGGCGTTTTTAGCTCATGCGTAAAATTATTGATAAACCGTTGCTTTTCCTCGTTATTACGCTCCAACTCGTTGATTTTATCTTCGACAACCTCCGCCATCTCATTGAAATTAGACCCCAGAATACCAATCTCATCCCTTGATTTCAGAGTGACGCGCTCCGAGAAATCCCCTTGGGCAATGACTTTCGCTGTGCGGTTCAGGCGGTCAATGGATCTTGTCAGCCCTCTGCTCACGAAGAACATAATCACCATAAACAAAAGACAGGCCGCCAAATCGACTTTGGCAAAAAAGCTGATCTGGTCTATCCGATCCTGATATACCGCGGTAACATCTTCCATGTAGGTGAATACATATTTTTTATGATTAATATCTGTAATGTTCGAGGTAAACAGAATCGTCCGGGCATCAATCTCCAGCAAGATAGAATGAATGCTGTCCTCATCCAGATTATCCAGTTCGTTCCGTGCCACGGGCATTGGGAAATCGGAGTTATTAAACACCGTACGCTGCGAATCATCTGTAATATCCATATATACGCCCTGATCACTGTTTTTTTCTACAAATTCATTGGCAATACGAGTCAGGACCATCTTCTCATAATCAATCGAATCATAGATTCTCAGAATCGGCACGATGGCATCCACGCTGGAATGAATGCTGATGTTCTGGCTTAGAGCCACGTTAATTGCCTGTCCCAGCATTTTGTTGTGGCTGCGTTCAATTACCAAAATGGAAGCAATGTTAAAGATAATGACAAAAACGAGAATCGAGAACAGATATATTTTCTGCCAAAACTTCATCCATCAATCCTCCAGCCGATACCCGATTTTGTAGATCGTCTTGATCTGCTCCTGCAATCCTAGCTTCTTGCGCAGCGATTTGATATGCATGTCTACCGTTCGAGTCCCTCCATAATAATCGCCGCCCCATACTTTATCCAGAAATTGTTCCCGCGTCAGGGCGATATTCTTGTTCTTGAGTAGGACCACCAGCAGATCATACTCCTTCGGTGTCAGCTCCACGGGCTCTCCTTGAATCACGACTTCTCTTTTATCAAGATCCACTTGAACATGCTGAAATTCCACCACTCTGTCTTCATTACCATATCTGCGCAGCACTGTCTCTATACGGGCCAGTAGCTCGATCGCTTCAAAGGGCTTGACCATATAATCATCAGCACCCAGCTTCAGACCGTTCACTTTATCGTAGACCGAGTTTTTCGCTGTCAAAAAGATTACAGGGGTGCCGTAAGGCTTAATTTTCTCCATCAGCTCAAATCCGTCCAGATGGGGAATCATCACATCCAGCAAAATCAGATCGAACTTCTCCCTCTTGAGCATCTCGAATGCCGCCAGACCATCATATACCTCGGTGGTGGCATAATTCATGAGGTTCAGATTCATCTTGATGATTTTGGATATATGAACATCGTCTTCAACGATCAGTATCTTCTTATTCATCCCTATCATTCTCCTGAACAAACTTATATTCGTAATTCTTCATGATTATATATGAATAGAAACGCAATTGTACAGCAACAAGCCGCTTCCCTAGTAGGCAAGCGGCTTGTGCGTTTCTCGCTTAAGCGTTTACGTCGTCATGGTCCGTTCCCGTAATGATCTCATGACAATCCTTGATATCCTGTTCCAGCTGTTCCGATAAATCTCTGTACAAATCGCATTACCCAGTGGCAAGTGAACCGGCGGTGTCTTGGCATTGGCTAGTTGAATGCCTCGCAATTTCTCGCGCCATCGTAAAGCGGGGCTGCGGCGTTCGTTTTACGTTTTCCACCCCTGGTGGCCCGAACCCCCACAGAACCCGGCGTGCGGGTTTCCCGCACCGGGCTCTTCAGAAATAGTTTCACAGCATGGCGTAAGATTTCATCCGATCAGGCGGGATAAAAATCTTCGGTCGCAACAATGGCAGAACTTGTCATACTTATCCGTTTGTTCAATCTAGACTGATATGAATCTTGTTAGTTCATTGCAAGCCAATCAAGAGTTTTAAACCAAGGATTTTCTCCAAAACGGTTGATGTGCTCATGAATATCTCTCACGCCTTCCGAACAGAGGGCGAGTAAAATACGTCAGCATGCATATGCTGAATTTTGTCCCAGTTACCGGGATTGGTCGTGTCTGGAGTGCGGTGCTCCAGAATGGCCTGATATAGGGCCGTTTTTTGTTCTAAATGCGCAACGTGCCGTTTGGCTTCTTCGAGCTGAATTAGAGCCGCTTCTTTATGCTCCATCATGAGTGCGAAGCGTTGCGGGATGGTCGAATCACCTTCGAGACAGAGATCGATATACTTTTTAATGAATTCAATCGGCATCCCGGATTGCTTGAGGCATTTGACGCCATGCAGCCAGTTGATCGATTCATCGTCGAACATCCGAATGTTGTTTTGATTGCGCTGTACGCTTGGCACCAGACCTTTATCCGTGTAAAAGCGCACGGCGTGCTCGGTGAGTCCCGTTATCTGGGCGGCTTCTTTGACCGTATGCATGTGAAATCCTCCTTGAAAATAAATTTTTGATGACGGCTTGACTTCGTGTAACACGAAGGTTCTAAGCTTATTGTAATGCAATTCAGCCGTAAGTGGAATCACCGTTGCAATGCCCGATTCCCGAGATACGCGCCGTTTGCTGTTATACATTTAAACACTAGGAGGAGTTAAAATGCAAAACGTAACATTGAACAACGGAGTGAAAATGCCGATCATCGGCTTCGGTGTCTACCAGGTTCCCGATGCTGAAGAATGCGAGAACGCGGTATATGAAGCGCTGATGGCCGGTTACCGCCTGATCGACACCGCCGCCGGTTATCTGAACGAGGAAGCGGTCGGACGCGCGATCAAGCGCAGCGGCGTACCGCGTGAGGAGCTGTTCATCACGACTAAGCTGTGGGTTCAGGATGCCGGCTACGAGAGTGCCAAGCTGGCGTTTGCCAAATCCTTGAAGAAGCTACAGCTCGACTATCTCGATCTATACCTTATACACCAACCATTCGGCGATTACTACGGCGCATGGCGTGCGATGGAAGACCTGTACCGCGAAGGCAAGATCAAAGCGATCGGTGTCAGCAACTTCCTGCCCGACCGTCTGATGGATCTCATCGTGCATAACGAAATCGTACCTGCCGTCAACCAGGTTGAAACGCACCCGTTCTACCAGCAGAATGAGAGTGCCGCTTTTATGAAAGAGCAGGGAGTGCAGCACCAGTCGTGGGCGCCGTTCGCTGAAGGACTCAACAACATGTTCGGCAACGAAGTGCTGGCCTCGATAGCAGAAAAACACAACAAGTCCTCCGCCCAGGTCGTGCTGCGATGGCTTGTTCAGCGTGAAGTCGTTGTTATTCCAAAATCGGTGAGAAAAGAGCGGATCGTCGAAAACTTCGACATTTTCGATTTTGAGTTGAGCGCAGACGATATGGAACAGATTTCCTCCCTCGATACACGGGAAAGTCTTTTCTTATCCTACCACGATCCGAAATTCGCCAAGATGCTTGGCACCTTGAAAGTCGATCTGTAAACCTTGATCGAACCGTAAACTCATCACGATTTTACACTCGTCTTTTAAGAAAGGACAGGGCACCGCTGTCCTTTCTTTACTTGAAGTGCAAATTCTAAGAACAGCAAAACTGCTGCTACCGGTATAACAAAATCTATACTCGCAGGTAACACACAGAACCACCGAGACCTCTTGAACTATCCTGCCCGTTCAATGAAAACGGGAACAGATGCCGTCCGCAGCGATCTGCTCCCGTTTTTAAAATAACGTTCACCGTTCTACCCAATCTTTGAAGATTAATAGAATTTCCCCTAAGTTTTTAGGACCACAACGCCCTTCAAAGTACCCTTCTTTATTCATATTGAAATCCCCCCTTCCACTTCCTTGGATGTGGAAATTGCATACCAGTAGGAAGAATTTTTAGTGCTTCATTAAAATTATTTACTCCTAAATTATCATATTCCCAAACATATTTTTGATTATTTCTTTGATTCTTTTGGCACTCTTCTGCCATTTAGTTTGAATAGAAAAAAAAGTGACCCACAGCAACGGGCTGAGGGTCACACAGTTCAGGCACTAGAAAATATTCCGTCCCGCCTTCATCTACCGGAACCGACAGACGATGAGATAAACGGGTATCTTTTTATTATTTGGTCAATATCCACTCCGTAATATCCTCCAAAACTTCTGCAGACACCTTTTGTGGGATTTGATACTCTTTTTTGAAGTCCTTGACCTACTATCCTATAAATTCCTGAACCCACTCACCATTATAGTAAGCTATCCCGATTTGGGTGTAGCTGCTATTCAGGATGTTGGCACGATGGCCAGGACTGCTCATCCATTGGTTCATCACTTCCGTCGGGCTCGTCTGGCCTTTGGCGATGTTTTCCCCTGCAGAGTTATATGTGACACCGAATGCAGTCATCATATCAAACGGGGATCCATAAGTCGGAGACTGATGATCAAAATAATTATTGTTGTACATATCCTGAGCCTTAGCCATCGCTACTTTCGAGAGACTGCTGTTCAAGCTAATGGAATTCAAGCCTGCTTTCGTTCTTTCTTGATTCACCAGATCCAAGACTTGCTGAGCAGATTGGGATGGATTTACGGACTGTTGAGGATTGGCGGACTGTTGCGGATTTACGGCTTGATTCGCTGGGCTTTCTGCCGGTGCATAGTTGCCTTGGAACCAATCCAGCCAATTCGAAGCGTCATTGGGTGCTTGTTTAATCGTAATCGGTGATTTCCCTGCACCCGCAGTAGAAATGGATGATGCTTGAGTTATGACGTTGAAGCAGCATTAGGAGCATGAGTTTCAAGCTTCATTTGTTTAGCATTCATTTGATTGTTAGTCGAATTATTACTTGAACAACCTGTAACGAGTAGTAATGCTGCTATTATGACCAATGGTTTTATAACAATCCCTCCTGAACCGTCAAAGTAGTAATGTTATCAAATAAAGGTTTTGTAAAGTTCCAT
>NZ_MBTG01000033.1 GCF_002027705.1 Paenibacillus ferrarius
TGGCCGCCGTCTAGTGACCTGAAGCGTGAACCTAAGAATCACCGGAAGTCCGGCGGAAAAAAGGGAGGACCTGTCGGCCATAAAGGGCATACCCTTTCTTGCATAGACGATCCCACTACAACCATTATTCATCCGGTTTTAGTCTGTGAGAACTGTGCGGTCTCACTTGAGGACGTCGCATGTCTAGGGTATGAGCGTCGACAGGTTTTTGACATCCCTGTTCCTGTCATGGAGGTGACGGAGCACCGAGCCGAGAAGAAAAAGTGCCCATGTTGCCACACCTTGCAGAAAGGCATCTTCCCTAAAGGCGTCCATGCACGTGCCCAATACGGTGAGCGGTTCACTGCTGTAGCCGCTTATTTGCATACGCACCAAATGCTCCCGCTTGCTCGCACAACCGATCTTCTTCATGTGTTGACGGGGTGTCGGCCAAGTCAGGCAACACTTCTTTCAAGTATCCGTAAAATGGCTGAAAGCTTACTTCCCTACGAAGAGGTCATTCGTCATAATCTCCTTGCCAGTCCCGTAATCCATGCCGATGAAACGGGCGTGCATGTAGACAAAGAGGGACACTGGGTTCATGTGAACAGTACGAAGAACTGGACCTTGCTTGGTGTCCATTCTAGCCGCGGAACCGCGGGGATGAAGTCGCTAAACGTACTGCCTTCCTATACGGGTACAGTGATCCACGACTTTTATGGGCCGTATTTTAAACAGGATAAAGACTTTACCTTCAAACATGCCTTATGCAATGCCCATTTATCTCGGGAGTGCAAAGGGATTGAGGAATATGACGGGCATCGATGGGCCAGCGCTATGCTCACACTGCTGCATACAAGCTGGTCCATCACCCGCAAGACCAGAAAATTAGGTAGGCCACTTACCGAAACAGCCATCGGCAACTACGAACGACGGTATGAGATGATTCTAGAGATGGGAAAGGTCGAGCTCGAAAAGGAGCCCCTGCTCCAATCAGGGCGCAGGGGAAAACCGCGTAAGAGTAAGGCCGCAAATCTTTGGGCACGATTCCGTGACCACAAGGAAAGTATCTTGGGGTATCTTCGAGATGCCAATATTCCCTTTGATAATAACCAAGCCGAACGTGATCTTCGCATGATTGCCGTTAAGCGGAAAATATCCGGCTGTTTTCGTTCGGAAACGACCCCGGGCTTCTTTGCGACCATCCGAAGCTTTATCTCCACGTTGATTAAACAAAATCATCCTATTCTTACATCACTGAAATTGGCTTACGCTGGTGATTTCAGCTTTTTTACTCGGAGTCCTGAGTAGTAACCGATTATGCATCCTTTTGCGCTCTATATAGCTCTAAAACTAGATATTCCTGCGAAAGTGCATCTTTTTGAGCCAATTGTTTGATTTCGGGAGGTAAAAGCGGAATAAGCCTGCATAATCGCAGGCTTTTCCGCTTTTCACACGATAATATCGAAAATGCCTGCACTTTTGCAGGAATTCAGGCCCGCTGCATCTCACTCATGCTCACTGAAAGCTCACATACGCTCACCGCACCACCTCGCCACCTCTCACCAAAAGCTCATTACATCTCCTAACACCTTTTTGAAACAGCTCTTTAGCAGCATGAGCCGCCAAGCGGAATCCCTCATATACGGAGGGAGTAATTTCACGGAGAGTCGACTCTGGAGGGGGGACCCGCCACCTGTAGACGGGTGACCTGCGGACGGGGTGGCTTGTGGAAACAGTTCCTCAGATGGAAATTGGAGGATCAAATAATTCAGCGCTGCGCTCCAGCAGCCGACAGAAGGACCGATTATGGCCTATATAAAAGGAAGATAAATCATATCGGCTGCGATTCGGTTCAAACGTGACCATTAAGCGATGTCTCATCAGCTTCATCGTACTCTGGATAAAATTCTCCGCTTCCTTAGAGGCAATCAAGGTTAGATAGGCGTAAAGGGAATGATCTTCGGGCTCATCCAGCAGACTTACACCTGCACAGGAGAATTCCGTCTGAATATGTTTCTCTCGAAGCAGCGTGAGCGTCCTATGCAGCTCCGCGTCTACATACACTTCGTCCAGCAGCAGCGTTCTTTTCGGCTGCCTCCGAAGCTTAAGGCTGTCCGTCCAGTCCCGCAGCTCCTGCCGTCTACGTCCCCAGCTGGCCTCCGAATGAGTGCTAAGTATAATTTCATTGGGTTCGTCTATGTTTCTATTGGACATGGCCGACATTTCCCCCTTCATTGAAAGATTGCTTCCTGCGGCTATACCCAAGAAAAAAGGCGGTGCCGATTCGCCCGCCTTCCTGCTTATTCATAGTACGTTAACGCGTCTCACGATGCAACGTATGGCGCTTCAAACGCGGACAATACTTGCGCAGCTCCAAACGTTCCGGGTTATTTCGCTTATTTTTCGTCGTAGTGTAATTCCGATCACCCGTTTCGGTACATGCCAAAGTAATGACGACTCTCATGAGATTCACCTCCTATGGTTGATTGATTGGTTGGTTCCTCAGTTGGTTCCTCGGTTGGTTGGTTCGTCGGTTGGTTGCGATTCGTTAACCTGCTTCTATTTCCATCATGGCATTGGGGAGATTGTCCTCATAATGCGTCCAATCTTCCAGCATTTCTGCATCTGTCAGCAAACACGCATCCAGGTCGCGTGTAATTTCAGTTTTGTCCATATCCATGCCAATAAAGACGACCTTATTCACACGATCTCCATAGACCTCATCCCAATGCCGAATCTGATCTGCATCCTCCTCGAGTACGGCTGCCTTCTCTTCCTCCGGCAGTGCCGCGACCCAATAGCCCGCTGGCCCGAAACGAATGGAAGGCCCTGCTTGGCTCATATTCTGGGCAAAATCATTCCGAGTGGACAGCCACATGATCCCCTTGGCTCTGACGATTTCAGCCGGCCACTCCTTCATCCACTCCATCAAGCGTTCAGGATGGAAGGGCTTTACACGCTCATAGGCAAAAGAAGCAATACCGTATTCATCGGTTTCCGGCGTGTGCACCTCTTTTTCCATTTCTTTCATCCAGCCAGCTGATGTGCTGGCTTCATCGAAATTAAACAGCTGCGTATTCAAGATCTCAGCAGGATTCACAGCCCCCTGCACCGCGCGAAGCAGCTTGGCTCTTGGCTGAAGGGTGCGAAGCACTCCTTCCAGCTCCTCCAGATCAGCTGCGCTCACCTGATCGCATTTGTTCAAGATGAGCACATCGCAGAACTCAATTTGATCGATAAGCAAATCGACCACGTCACGCGTATCCTGCTCATCTACCGCTTGGCTGCGATCCAGCAGCGTCTCGCCGGAGGCATAATCATGCCAGAAACGGTAGGCGTCTACGACCGTCACCATGCAGTCAAGACGACAAAATTGCGATAAATCAATGCCCTGCTCCTCATCTATGTAAGTAAAGGTTTGCGCTACTGGCAATGGCTCGCCTACACCTGTCGACTCGATCAAAATATAGTCATACTTGCCCTCTTTGGCCAGCTTCTCTACCTCCTTGAGCAGATCATCCCGCAGGGTGCAGCAGATGCAGCCATTCGACATTTCAACAAGCTTCTCATTCGTCCGCGAAATTCCGCTGCCCTCTCGAATCAGGTCTGCATCTATATTGACTTCACTCAGATCATTGACGATAACAGCAACCCTAAGACCATCACGATTATTCAAAACATGGTTAAGCAAGGTCGTCTTTCCCGCTCCCAAGTACCCGCTTAATACGGTTACAGGAATCTTTTTATCCGCTTCGCGCATGCATGTTGCCTCCTATCATTACAGTAATTTTTACGATTTAATGAGCTGCTGAAATTACTTCTTATTCATTTAAAGCTTTCTTCAAAGCTTTCAGGTTGTTTTCCATAATACCGATATAGTCCAGATTATTTTTCTTATCTTCATCGGTGAGTCCTTCGAGAGGGTTCAGCACATCTGTTTTGGCCCCGATTTCTTTGGCGATGGTGGCGGCGATTTTGGGATCGACCAATGTTTCAAAAAAGATCGTTTTCACTTGATTTTCTTTCGCAAATTTGACGACGTTTGCCATCTTTTCCGGTGACGGTTCTTCCTCGGGCGACAAGCCGGCAATCGGAATCTGCTTCAAGCCGTAGTCTTTCGCCAAATAGCCAAATGCTGCGTGCTGAGTGACGAATTCCTTGCGCTTCACATCCTTCAGCTCGGACTTATAGGACTCGTCCAGCTTCTTCAGCTTGGCGATGAAAGCATCCGCATTCTTCTGGTAATCTGCCTTGTGCGCCGGATCTGCTTGCGCCAAACCAGCTTGAATGGCGATCACTTCCTGCTGCGCAAGAACCGGATCAAGCCATACATGCGGATCGAGGATTTTACCGCCGTCAGCTTCCCCATGATCATGAGCTTCGCCTTCTTCCTCTTCGGGCAAACCTTCCATCAGTTGGATGCCTTTGCTTGCTTCTACCACTACACGTTTATCGTTAGCTGCGCTCTCCAACGCTTTCTTGGCCCAGCCTTCGACTATGCCGTTATAGACAAATACATTCGCCGTTTTGAGCTGCGCCATGTCCTTGGCGCTTGGTTCCCAATCGTGAGGCTCGGCACCAGCCGGAATAAGCCCGATCACATCGGCATAATCGCCTGCGACCTGTTTCGTGAATTCATACATCGGATAAAAGGTCGTGACTACTTTCAGCTTGCTCGTGCCGGTTACTTCCGGGTTTAGCGTGCTGACCGCCGTCGTTGAAGTCGAGTTCGATGTGCACCCTGAGAGCAGAACAGCGGATAGCACTGTGAGTACTGCTGATTGTTTAATCCATGTTTTGTACATTGTGTAGTTCCTCCTAAAATAATAGATACTCTTTATAAAGATGATTCTTTGGATAAACGCGGTATGCTGCTAATCGGAGCAGTGTCCGCATCGGCAGTGACAGCATTTCTGGATTTGCCCCATTTGAGGATGGCCTTTTTCAAGCTTAGACCCACAAGAAGGAAGCCCAAAAGAAGCAAAGCAATCGTTCCGCCCGGAGGCGTGCTGAGCTGAAACGAAACCGTTAGCCCCGAAAATACCCCAAGCAGCCCAATCCCCATTGCAATAAAGAGCGCTGCATAAAAGCTGGGGGCAATTCGAATAGCCAGCGCCGCAGGCAAGACGACAAGCGCAGAGACGAGCAGAACGCCCACAATCGGCATCGCTGCTGAAACAATCATCCCTGTTACCACGCTGAAGCCCAAGGATATCCAGGACACCGGCAAGCCGCTTGTTTTGGCCGTATCCTCGTCGAAGGTGATTTGATATAAGGGCCGCCGAAGCACGTAGAAGAAGGTGCCGCCGATTAGCGCTACGGCAAACATCAGGATCAATTCCGTTTGATTGACGGCAACAACCGATCCGAAAAGGTAAGCAGAGAAGCCTTTATTGATGCTTTGATTAAGGCTCATCAGTACTACTGCCGTAGAAAGGCCTCCCACCATGATGATGGCTACCGAAATTTCGCTATAGGTTTTGAAGGACCTTCTTACATATTCCACTGCAATAGCTCCAATGGTCGCTACAACAAAACCTGTTAAGGTCGGATTGATATGTAGATAGGCTCCTGCCGCAACGCCGGCAAGCGAGACATGCGACAGCATATCAGCCATCAAAGCTTGCCTGCGCAGCATGAGATATACGCCCAGCACAGAAGCGAGCAGCGCAATTAACCCACCGGCACAAAATGCCCGCTGCATGAAGTCGTAGTGCAGCATCTCCATCCCCCCTCCTCCTTCCGCTCCAGTTCAATGATACGATCGAGGTAAGGCGCTACTTCGGATAGACCGTGTGTAACCATGATAACCGTTCTTCCCTGTTCCTTGACTTGCTGATTCATCAGCTCATAGAAGCCAAGCCGACTCTCTTGATCCATTCCCGTCGTAGGCTCGTCGAGCACCAGTAAGTCCGGTTCTTGAGCTAGCGCCCTCGCGATGCAAATGCGCTGCTTCTGCCCGCCTGAGCATTCACCGATTTTCCGATCTCTTAATCCCCACATCCCCATTTGGCGCAGTGCTTTCTCGGTCTGGTCCAGATCTTCTTGCTTCATCTTGCGGAACCAGGAGCCTCTTGTTGCTCTGCCGGACATCACGAATTCGAGAATCGTGCTTGGGAATCCGCTGTTAAACGCGGCAATTTGCTGTGAAACATATCCGACCCTCAGCGGTTGGCCTTCTTTATTCGTAGGCGATAGAAATACTCGCCCCTTCCACGGCTTAAACAAGCCCAGCATCAGCTTTAATAAGGTTGATTTCGATGCGCCATTAGGCCCGGTTACGGCCACAAATTCGCCGGATTGAATGTTAACATTCGCATCTTGAATACAAGGCGTATCACTATAGCCATATTCAACTTCTTTCATTGAGGCAATTAACATACGCATAACTCCCTTCCTAAGCTTTTTATTTATAAAATATATATTGATTAAATGTAAATTTTACGATTTTAAATTAAACTTGTGCAAACACGCAGGCGTCCATTGCGGTTCACTATTTTACTTTTGCTCTGAAAGTACGCGTCGTTGTTTAATCGTAATTATTACTTATTACAAAAAGGACTATATCGTTTTTCGCCAAGGATGTCAACATAAAAAGAAAGGAATCCCTTCATCCACGTTACCCAAACGTGCCGAAAAGACCCTTTTTCATCGAAAATTTATGGACCCTAACTTCCTAATTTTCAAATAAAATCTGGCCGGTCTGTGATAAATCATAACCTTGAATGGGACGCAATTCATTTTGAAATACATTCGATTGCAGAATAGCTATCACGCTCTCAAGCCATTCGGCGTTTTCTGGTTTTTTTAGCATGACTAGATCATACCGCTCCTGAATCAGTGGAATGAATGTGACACCACCCACCATGCTTGCCGCCTTCTCAATCCCGACTCCAAAATCTGCCTCCCCAGAAGCTACTTTCCCGGCAACGCCCATATGATTGGATTCTTCCTGCCCATAGCCGCTTAATATCCGTGGTGAAATGCCGCGAAGCCGAAGCTGCTCATCCAGCAGCACACGTGCACCTGATCCCTTCTCCCGATTGGAAACCCGCAAGCCTGGTTGTTTGAGGTCGTCCCAGCCTTGCAGCTGCTTCGGATTGCCTTGCGGCACATACAGCCCCGCCATACGGGAAACGAGATTGATAACGACATAGGAATTCCCGGTTAGCAGTCTCCGAATATAAGGCAGGTTATATTGCCCTGTATCGCCATCGAGTAGATGCGTACTGACGATATCCGACTCGCCTTTGTACATGGATATAAGACTATCCAAACTTCCGACGTAGGAGCGAAGCGGCCTATAACTCGTGAGTTTCCGTTCGATATGTTTACTTAAAATGTCCAAACTGACATCTTGACCCGTAATGACAATGTCTTTCTTCGATGTTAGAGTCGGCTGAGCAAGCTGCTGCACGGGAATATCCGGCATGGAGGCATACACTTTACCGCCTTTGGCACGTATTTTATAAGCTTCGAGGTCGGAGGCGTCCACACGCATTTGCTTCCCGACACGATAAGCGGAGAGTTCACCTTTTTTGATGAGATCGTAGACCGTAAGCTTGGATATCTTTAATAATTTGGAAATTTCTTCAGTTGTATAAGATATGTCCGTTGTCATTGTCATCCTCCGTTAAAGCTCTTCAGATTCCTTATATTGTAACACAACCCGGGGAATGATGGATTTCGGTACGAATGGTTTACTTAGAAAATGCAACTCTATATAATAGGTTATATCTAAATATAACTATTTAGATGTAAATAGATAGATAAATCATATCGGAGGGGAAATCATGTCTAAATTATTGAAAGCCAGCACAATGTTATCTGCTCTTACCCTTGCTGCCGTCATCTTCACAGGATGCTCCAGTCAAAAAGCACCTGCAACTGTCAGCTCACCTTCTGCACAAGCAACTCCAACCGCTTCAGCATCTGTGGAAAAGGTAGAGCTCACCATCTCGGCAGCAGCCAGCTTGACCGATGCTTTGAAAGAAATTCAGACCAATTTCGAAAGTAAAAATAAACAATTGAAATTAAACTTTAACTTCGGAGCCTCCGGAGCCCTGCAGCAGCAAATCGAGCAAGGCGCTCCCTCGGACATGTTCTTATCCGCAGCGACCAAAAATATGAAAGCACTCGTAGATAAACAACTTATTGATCCCGCGCAGCAAAAAAATCTGCTCATTAATGAACTAGTCGTTGTAACACCCGCCGATGGCAAAGTCGCTGTGCAAAAGATCGACGAGCTCTCCGGCGCAGAAATCAAGCATGTCGCCGTTGGCGAGCCTCAGACGGTTCCTGCCGGCAGCTATGCCAAAGAAGCTTTGACCTCTGCCAAGCTGTGGGATCCGCTGCAAAGCAAGCTTGTTCAAGGGAAAGACGTTCGTCAAGTTCTCACCTATGTGGAGTCTGGCAATGCTGAAGCCGGCTTCGTGTACAAAACCGATGCGCTGACTTCCAAGCAGGTGAAAGTTGCGTTCTCAGTTGACCCGAAAACCTACACCCCCATTGAGTATCCGATTGGCATCGTCAAAGCAACCAAGCATAGCAAGGAAATTAACGAATTCTACACGTATTTGCAAAGCAAAGAAGCCCAAGATGTGTTTGTGAAATTCGGTTTTTCCATTCCTAAATAAGGATGAATCAGGTGCTTTGGAGCGATTTCATTGACCCCATTCTCCTTTCGCTGAAGGTTGCTGTCGTTTCTAGCATTTTTGTACTGCTATTGGGAGGCTGTTGTGCTTGGTGGATGTCTCGCAAGGCATTCAGGGGCAAAATCTTCCTGGAAACCAGCATCCTCCTGCCGTTGGTCTTGCCTCCGACAGTGATCGGATTCATCTTGCTCATCATTCTTGGCAAGCGAAGCTGGTTTGGGCAAGCCATGACCTACCTGTTTGATCAATCGATCATTTTCACCTGGGGCGCTGCTGTCATTGCCTCGATCGTGGTCGCTTTTCCGCTCGTCTACCAGACGATGAAGGTTGGTTTTGCCTCTATGGACACCAAGCTGGAGGACGCAGCCAGATCGATGGGCGCGAGTGAGTGGCAAGTGCTGCGCTACATCACCATCCCCTTGGCATGGCGTTCCGTAGCGGCCGCTTACATCCTTGGCTTCGCCCGCGGGCTTGGCGAATTCGGCGCTACGCTTATGATTGCCGGCAACATCCCGCACAAAACACAGACGCTGCCAACCGCCATCTATCTGGCCGTCGAATCCGGCAATCAGACACTCGCATGGTGCTGGGTGGCAACCATAACAGCCATCTCATTCGCCTTGCTGCTAATCGTTAACCGCAGAGGGAAGGATTAACAAGAGGCTGTCCCCTATGCCATCGAGCTCACCAATTAGAAAACGCCTCCCCCACTTGATTAGTGGTTTTGGAGGCGTTTTTGTATGTTATTGGGGACTTGTTCAGTATCATGATGCGACTGCTACTTAGCAGCATGAGCCGCCAAGTGGGATCCGACATATACTAGCGAGTGAACTCCAGCGGAGAGTCGACTCTGGGAGGGGGAACGCGCCTCTCTGTGGACGGATAGCCTGATGCAATGAAGTCTACTTGTCGAACGGTAACTGGGCGCCAAGAAATCAACTTGTGGAGGGGGACCCGCCACTCTGCAGACGGATGACCTGAAGCAATGAAGTCATCTTGTAGACCGATAACCGCTGAAAACCTGCAATTGTGCATCCTTTTACGCTCTATAAAGCTCGAAAACTAGATATTCCTGCGATTGTGCATCCTTTTGAGCCACTTGTTTGATTTCGGGAGGAAAAAGCGGAAAATTCCTGCATAATCGCAGGCTTTTTCGCTTTTCACACGATAATCTCTGAAAATGCCTGCACTTTTGCAGGCATTCTGTTCCGCGTGCAGTCCGCTGTCTCTCATTAACGCTCACTACACCTCTACTCCCCGCCACCACCACGCAACGCCTAACTGGGCGCCGACTAGCTGGCCGATTCAAACTGGATCGATCCATATTTTCTTGCACCATGAAAACTAAGGTGTGAAAATCTGCGTCTCTCCCTTTTCCAACCAATGAATCCATACACTTTGAGCAGGAACGTTTGCATTTTCATATGAAAAGCTCTGGGATGAGTAGTTCGCTACGATTTCCAGCTTGTTTCCGTAGGTTGTTTTTTGTACGAGACGATCGGGTGAAAGCCAGTCAAATCGTGTCATTTCCAATACAGCAGCCTGTTTATGCAGCGGCGAGAAGACGTCGTAATATTTCTTGATCGTTCCTTTATCCTGCTCCCAGGCTTTGAGATTCAAATGGTATAAAGGAGGAACTGTATACAGCAGTTCGGTCAACGACCGCGTTTTCACTTTATCGCTAATTTTCAAACTTCCCATTCCCCAGTGATGGGTTGTAATCACCGAATCGTGATACACAAGCTCATACAAGGGAAATTGGAACTGAGGGTCCACATATATTTTATCGAGGATTGGCTTCAAGGGCACTGGTTTGATAAAGAAATCGGGGCCCTCCGGTGGCCAATACGAACCCAGATAGTATTTCGAAGATTTATCTCCCATGTCTTTATCCATCCAAGCACCAAGCGCCGGCGTTGTCATGCCATGAGCAAATGCGACCGAGGCCGCCGTGTACCATTCTCCTTTTTCTGTGCCAACGACCATCTGCTGATTCGCAAACCAATTCAATCGTTTGATTTTGGCATTCATATCGTCTTGCTCGGTTGCAGGATGCTCGGTTGAATAATCTTCGTGCAATTGACCGTCGCCATCGGCGTCAACGAACCATGAATTTAATGGGGTATTCGCCATAATGGCCGAGAAGCGCTTTTCCATGTAAGGCAGCGTAACGAGAGGGCTTATCGTATAACCTTTCTTTTGAAAGCCGGGCTCTTTCTTGCCGTCGGCACGGACCACAGCCCCATTGTCATAAAGCCATTGGTCAAAAATGGCTGTCGTAAACGAAGGATCAGCCGGATGCACCGGGTCCAGAACCGTATTGTAGGAATCATAGGTACCTGCTAAATAGCCCATGGATTCCGCTTGCTGCACGAACTCTGGATGTTTGTAGGCCAGCTGCCAGTCCGACACGCCCAACCATAAGCGGTCCAAGCCAGCCGTTTGGAATTGTTTCAGCATTTTTGTTGATATCCCGTCTCCCCAAGACTCCACAGGGGCAAATATTCCCGGGAACGCATCCGTTAACAACAGGTTATTTCGTTGATAAAGCTCCGTTTCATTTAAAGCTGTATTCGGTTTGCTCAGCAATGTCTGCACCTTCGAATCGAGCTTTACCCCGCTCCAAGCATCTGCCTGATAAAACTCCTGCTTGCTCAGCACATCCCCTAGGCTTCGGGCTGCTGTATTTTTCTGAAACGAATCGGCATAATTCTGCGCGGCAATGGCGGAAAGTGCCTCCTGCCCCTCTTTATCCAGCAGCTGCCACACTTGTTTGGCTGGCGAAGCTGTTGTGGATTTGCCTTGGCTGGTTATTAGTTTGGCAAGTTTGCCCCAATCCGTAATATCTTCCGGAGCTATATTTCCGCTTCCCCACATGTATACATGAGCCGCTCCCAACAGCTTTTGCACACCGGGGTTTTTCTGGATTTTATCCTGCAGCGTTACGAATTGCTTGCGGTCCTGCAAGGTTTGGCGAAAGATTTTGGCTGGTTCGTTCAGGTTCTCCGTACCTAAATAAATCGCTACCCCGTACGGCTGATGCACGGATTTGGCCGTGAAATCATGCTTCACACCCAGCCCTAATTGCTCCTGATCATTCGTAAAATGAACGGCATCATTGAACGGGTTGTCCACCCGATAAGTCAAAGAAAACCCGTCCCCTTGCACTCCCCAAAACGGCATGGAAAATGCTTCGTTCAGGCTCGATTCACCGCTCTTTGTTAGATATTGCAGCCAGTCTTTGTCCTGTGTTGGCACGTAACGCCCCTCTGCAAGCGGAAGAATCATAGCTTTGCTGTCCAATTGCTTCCCTAGAATCGGCCATGTGATCGAAGTTTCTTTGCTCGACTCTACCTTGACTTTCAGCGATTTATTAACAACTTGGATAAACACTTTCAAGCCATTAGAAGGGACTTCCCAACTGGCGCTTGAGCTTCCCAGCTTTACGTTCTGTACTTTGACCGTAGGCTGCGCTTGAGAAATTGTGATCCAAGACTTGTCGACCGCTCCTAACTTGAACTCCCAAGTGCTGGGAACAATTCGAACAGTCAGGTCCTTCGTTACTAAATCGACTTGCGAGCCGTCTATCTGCTTTTCATCCGGTAAAGGCTCTATGAGGGTAGCATCGGCCGTATCCATGATTTTATCAGCTGCTTGGGGAGAAGCAGAGGGCCTGACGGAGATCGTTTCGGATCTCTGCCAATCTATCGTGTACAGGCAGATTCCTGCTGCCAACACCGTAATAACACTTATGAAACTAAACATACGAAGTTTATTTCGCATCACTTATTCATCTCCTGATATTCAATGGATTCTGTTTGCAATGTCATCACCGTTAATTCCGGGCGACAATTAAACCTTAAAGGAAAACGAGTCATCCCTATGCCGCGTGTCGTGTTCGGAACTTGATACAAACCGGCTGTATATTTACTCGCGTGAGGAGGTGTGTATAAGGCTCGCCCCCTGAACACTCTTCTTCAGAAAATCCCGCCGACTAATCCGTGTTGAAGTTGACCACATAATACCTCCATTCTCCTTAGTTGGTGTGATTGCCTCAGCAAAGCTGCACGAATCATAGGGACAATCATAAGTTCCGAATGTTACATCAATATGACAAAATAAAAAAAGACATCGCAACATGAATTGTCGCAATGCCCTACTGCTCCTTCGTATGTATCGGTAATGTAAAATAAAACTCAATTTCTCCGTTCTGAATATTGAGACCAAACTGTGAGCCGTGTTTTTGCAAAATGGTTCTTACGATCGACAATCCTAAGCCAGTTCCGCTTAGCTGCTTGCTCCGCGAACTTTCCATAACGTAGAAAGGTTCCCATACTTGATCCCATTTCATGGGTTCTACAAGCTCAACACCATTGGCAATCGAGAAATACAACTGGCCTTCCCTATTCCCCATAACCATTCGGATGTTCCCATTGGTTGTATATTTTATAGCATTAGAAATCAAATTGTTCAGCACCATTTCGATCTTCTGCTCATCTGCGAATACCCATGAATCTGCGAGCAAGCCGTCATTCAGTAAAATTTCAATGTGCTGCTGCTGCACAGAGATGCGATGTTTTTCCCTTATTTTATGCAGCAAGGCTTGAAAATCAAAGGAGTTCATCTGATAGTGGTCTGTTTGCAGCTTGGAAAGTTCCAGCAATTTGCTGACTAAGCCCGAAATATCATCGGTTTGCTGTCCAATCACATCCAGGTATGTGCCATCATCGAGGCCGTCCTTTATTCCGGAAGTGTAGGCTTTAATTAACGCAAGCGGTGTCTTCAGCTCATGTGAAATATTGGCGATAAAGTCACGTAAATTTTGATTTTTATGTTCCAAGGCTTGATGGGCCTGCTCTAATTTCTCGCTCATTTGGTTAATACTGAGCGCTAAGGACTCAATTTCATCCCCAGTCTGAATATGCACCTTCGTAAACGATAACTTGGATATCCCCTCCGCTGCCTCTTGAATTTGGGTCAAGGGCCTCACGATTTGTTTCGTAAACAGTCCTGACAATAGAATCAGCAGCAGCAGCCCTCCGATATAAAGATAGACATTAAACTGATTAACGATCGCAAGCGTATCTGTGGAATGCGATATGGATTCGCCAACGACGAGCAGATAGGCATCTTTTTTCATAAAAGTAACAAGAAAGCTCGATTTCAATTTTTCTTGATTGTATATTTTTCTAACCATATTATTCTCATTGAGCTTGACCATACTTTCTTCCGTTATCCAGAACTTGCTCAGAGTAATCCCTTTTTTGCTCAATTTATCACTGATAATCTGATTTAAATGATCGATGTTCTCCGCACTTGAGGCGTATACGATAGTCACACCGTACTTTTCTTCAATACCTTGTGCATCTTGCAGCACCTGACTTGTATCCATCTTAAGAATTTGCTCGGTTATTGCCGCTAGCTCATGCTTTTTTTGGTATAAAAGATATTGCGGCAAAAAAAACGTATTCACCCCATAAGAAAACAAGGAGACAAGAATAAATACCAGTGAAATTCGGGCAATTAACTTTTTATTTAGCTTAGTCATTTGTTTCTTCCCAGCTGTAGCCCATGCCGCGGTGCGTCTTTATCCGATGATCGCCAATCTTCTCTCTTAGCCTTCGAATATGCGTATCCACCGTTCGTTCTTCCCCGAAATAATCGAAGCCCCACACCCCGTCCAATAAAGCTTTTCTGGAGATAATCATCCCTCTGTTCTCGATAAAATATTTGATCAAATGAAACTCTTTATTCGTCGCCTGCAAGTCCTTCCCATTTCTGAAAATCCGTTGTCCTTCCATGTCGATGGTCAAATCTCCCATCCTAACCTGTGCATCCAGCTGCAGCATTTTCTTGGCTCTCAGCATTAATATCCGCGGATCAAAAGGTTTGCTTATATAGTCATCAGCACCCGATTGCAGGGCAGTCAGCTCGTCCTCATCCTCGTCTTTGGCGGTTAATAACAATACTTTGGTTTTACTCAGTCTTTTTATTTCCTTGCATACCTGTATACCGCTTAGCTTAGGCATCATCCAGTCGAGAACCGCTAGATTTATTTTATGATCATAGAACATTTGCAGAGCTTCTTCTCCATCTTTGGCCAGAAAGGTTGTAAAGGTCTCTTTTTCGAAATAAGCTTTTAGAATCTTAAGCATGAAGGGTTCGTCATCGGCGATTAATATGTTCATAAAAGGGCTCCTCCTCGAATGTCATAAGCTATTTGAGCTATTATACTATGAGAACTGGGAAAAACAGAAAAGGCCCCTCACGGAGCCCTTCATAGGTAGCATTATTACATCAGTTGTGTCTTTTTCAAATAGGCCCGCCATGTGATGCACCATTGCTTCGGATCATCCAGCGACGATTCATCGTTCCGGTGAACGGTACTATTATGTGGAGCTGACCGTACGATATCAGGCTGTGTGTAGGCTTCATTCGAAATATGCGCCAGCGCCTGAATGTATTCGTCCAAATCCTCTTTGGAATACGACTCTGTCGGCTCCAAGGTAAAGGGCTGCTTCACGATATATGGATGGTGGGACGTCCAGTAATGCAGGCCGAAATCACACATGCGGCGGGTAATATCCTCTGTCGTGACACCCGTCTCATCGGTCAGCTGCTTCCAGCTGTAGCGCACTTGCTCGAGGCGGCGTCCTTTGATATACGGTGCGCTCGCTCCGCGGATTTGCAGGATTTTGTGATAGAGATAATTGTTGTTCAGAACGGCAATTTGGGCGACATCCTTCAGCCCATCGGGGCCAAGGCTCATAATCCAAGCATAGGAGCGCAGCACCGTCTGAGCTACCCCATGGAAGCTGCGGACTTTGCCAATGCTGTCTGACGTCTGATTCTTCAACACATAACGGCTTCCATCGTAGTCCACGAGCGGTCCCGGCAAGAAGCGTTTAAGCTCCTCACTTACACCCAGTGCGCCTGTAGCCGGACCACCACACATATGTGGAGCCGCAAAAGTCTTATGCAAATTGAAGAAGCACATGTCGAAGCCGGCTTCCTTCGCTCTCGTGATGCCAAGCAAGCCATTGGCATTAGCTTGATCATAGAAGCAGACTCCGCCTGCTTCGTGAACAATGTCCGTAAACTCGCGGATTCGGTGGTTATAGATGCCTGTGTCTTCCGGGTTCGCAACGACAAAACCGGCTGTTCGCTCGGAGATGACAGCTTTCAGCTTCTCCAGATCCGGGAAGCCGTCCTCGTCAGGATGCAGCGTAATGATTTTGTACCCCTTGACCGCAGCAGTCGCCGCTTGTGAGGGGTGGGAGAATATCGTCGTGATGATCTCATCCCGCTGATCTCCCTCGCCCCGCGAATCATGATAAGCGCGAACAATGGAGGCCATCGCAAGCAAGGCTTGCGTGCCGCTGCTTGGCTGGAACGAGAAGGCGTCCATCCCGCTGATTTCACGCATAGCAAGGTCCAGCTTATAGAAGATCTCCAGCATGCCCTGCACAGAATCTGCCTCCTGCAAGGGATGAAGCTCCATCATATGCGGCGTACGGATCAGCATTTCGTTGATGCGCGGAATATACTTCATCGTGCAAGTCCCTTGCCCGATCTCGACATTCAAATCGGAGCCAAGAGTCTCTTGGGATAAGCGCAAATAATGCCGAAGTACCTTGGCTTGACCAATCTCAGGCAAAGCAGGGGCTTTGCTTCGCTTCATGGATAGCGGAATGCGCCCAATACCGTCTCCTACCTGAGCTGCAATGCCTGCTTCCGTCCCTGGCGGAATAACCCCTCGCTCCCCTTGACGGTGAAGCTCGAATATGACGGGCTCATCCCATTTAGCTTGATGAAAATTACGAACTTTATGGTCTCTGCGAATTCGTTTCATGGCGTTCCGTCCTTTCTCTATATAAGTCGATCACGGTTTGCGAACGATAGTTTGAATGGTGTCTGCCAGACGCTCTAGATCGGCCTGCGAATGAATTTCCGTCACACAATAGAGAGCGCATTGTCCCCACGCCGGGAAAGAAGAGGACAAATCTTTGCCTCCGAATATACCCGCTTCAGACAGGCGTGCATTCACTTCTGCGACGGTTAGGCCTGTATCGTTGAAATCAACAACGAACTCCTTGAAGAAAGCTGTCTCTCCGAAGCGCAGGGAAATGCCCGGAATGGCCGAAAGTTTCATGGCTGCATATTGCGCCTTCTGCATGATCGTCTCGCCGACCTCCTGCATCCCCGTTGGCCCAAGCAAGGACAGATAGACACCTGCGGTTATCCCCCATAATGCGGTCTGGGTACCTACAGACTCCTTCCCTTTCTCACGAAGCGCGAATGATGTCCGCTCATAGGCGACATCGCCGAAGCCATATTCGCCTTCAACCTCCGTTGGCACGATGCCGAACAAGCGTGATGGATATTCCATAACGTAAGCCTCTTCGTCACGTGTCGCGATAAATCCGGCTTGCCCGCCGCCGTAGTTCATATGCATTCCCAGCGGCTGCAAATCTCCACAGACGATGTCTGCGCCGTACTGGCTGGGAGGCTGCAGAACGCCAAGTGAGATCGGGTCCACGCCAACGATGCAGATGGCATCCACGGAATGCGCCAACTCGGAAATTTCATTGCCTTGGTCCTCGATGATGCCCAAGTAACCCGGATTCTCGAAATAAACGGCAGCTATGTCGCTCGACAGCTTGCTGCGCAAATCAGCCAAATCCATCTTGCCGGTTGTCTCGTCAATTTCAACAAAACGCAGTTCCATCACAGGCGTGCAGTAGTTGTTAATAATCATCACTTTGTCGGGATCGACAGACTTCGGAATCAGCGCAACACGGCGGCCTGTCAGACGGCCCGCCATCCGAATCGCGGTTGAAGCCGCTTGCGCCCAGTCGAAGGTCGGGACATTGACGACATCCATATCAACGAGTTCCGCCATCAGACTTTGATACTCGAACAGTGTTTGAAAGCGCCCGTGATCCTCATAGGGTTCACCGGCATAAGCCGTCACGAACTCGGAACGCTGGTTAATTTCGTCACACACAGCCGGAATAAAGTGCTGCCAGCAGCCCGCTCCGAGGAAATTCAGATAAGCGGCACCATGCTTGTTCTTGGCGAGCAGGCCATCAATATGACGGCGCAGCTCATATTCCGTCATGGCTGGCGGGAGGTTCATCTCCCGATCGAGCTTCAAGCTGTCTGGAATAGCATCATGCAGTTGATCCATCGAGGTCAATCCGATCTCCTTCAGCATCGCATCACGAACCTCAGGCACGGTATTCGGTATATAAGGATGAGCATAAGTTCTGTTATTAGGCAAAGGTAACGCCTCCATTCATCGTTGTGTACGCTTAGATTCTTGGCTTGCTTGGCTAGCTGCCGCTGAGCAGCGGCTGGACTTGAATCGCCCTTAGGCAATGCCCCCGCCATCTACGACAAGCACGCTTCCCGTTACCCATGAAGACATGTCGCTAGCCAGAAAAAGCACCGCATTCGCGATATCGCGTGGTGTTCCCAGCCTTTCCAGCGGGCGGCCGCCTGCCGAGGCAACAAGGAATTCAGCCTCGTTGCGCTGAAGCTGCTTGGCTTCATCCCGCAGCAGCGGCGTATCGGTATCGCCTGGCGATACACAGTTCACGCGGATGTTGGCGGCGCCATGATCAATAGCCATCGCCCGCGTTAAATTGACGACGCCCGCTTTGGCCGCGCAGTAGGCGGCAGCGCGATCTCCGCCTTTGAGTCCCCAGCCGGAGCCGGAGTTGATGATGCTTCCACCGCCCTGCCGCTCCATGATCGGAACGATATATTTGGACAGCAGGTACACACCCTTCAAAGAGACATCAATAACTAAGTCCCAGTCGCGTTCTTCCAGCTCAACGACCGTTTTACGACGAATAATCCCGGCATTGTTGAACAATATATCGATTCGTCCGTGAGCTGCATCTATGTCTGCGGCAACACGCTGGCAATCCGCAGAGGATGACACATCACAGCGATAGAAGCTCGCCTGCCCCCCCTGCTGTTTGATGCCAGCAACTGCCGATTCTCCTTGCGCTTCGTTAATATCAAGCAAGATGGCATAAGCTCCGAAGCTGGCCAGCAGCTCAGCGGTCGCAAGGCCAATGCCTGATGCTCCGCCGGTCACAACAGCAATTTTTCCCGCTACATTTAATAAGTCATGTGTATTAAGCATGGTTTGTTCCCTCCTGTTGTAACTGCTTCATTTCTCGTCTCATTTGATGATTCAATCGTTCTGGCGATGCATCTTCGGATAAATAAGGCCTTAGCAGCAGCTGGAAGCGAAATGCTTCCGAGGTGACCGTGTTCTCTGGAGATTGAGCAGGTCCACAGCTGTTGCTTCCTAGACCATTCTGCCTGTAATCCAGATTGAGTGTAATGAAGTCACGCGGCACAAGCTCACTTGCATGCTTGGCTGCTTCTAAGTCAGCATCCGTATATCGTCTTGCGCTGAATTCAAGGGTTGGCGCTCCTGCCGCAAGCAGGCCGATTCCGGCGCCATTGGCGATGGATATCCATCTTACATCAGTGCGGTTGCCGTTTTCCTGCGGATAAATATAAGGAGTGAACAGCTCATCGACAGATTTCCGATACACCCCAAACCGTCCAGCTTCCTTGCTATCAGAGTAGTTCTCTCCAGGGCCACGTCCATACCATTTCACTGTATCCATGTCACCGGGCATCTCCATCTGGAGTCCAATCTTCGGCAGCATGGCAGGCGGCTTGCCTTCAGGAACACCCTGCACGTCGATCACGATGAGACCAGAACCCGTTATGGTGTAGGTCGTTTCACATCGGAAACCCCAGTCGAATACCGGAGGGGCAACGCGAGACGACCAAATTATCCGAATCGTGCCTTCGTTCAGCCGCTCCCAGCGGCAATGATCTATTCTTTCACTGAGCTTATCAAGATACGCCTTGCGCCAATCCGGCAGGACGTACATATCGTTATCGATCGGCGCACGCCAGAAATTAAGACGCGGGCCCTTGTTCACAAGCTCCTGGCCGTTCATTCGCAGCGAGCTGATTCTTGCCAGCCTCGTATCGAATACCATTCGGAATGAATCGCCCGCGAGAATAAGCTGATATTCTTTCTCTACACAGGATAAAGCCGGAATTGGCGTAGCGTTATTAGCAGCTCTGCTGGAGCTGATCTCCGCATTCCCGGTTTGTTCGCTGCTCACAGCTGCGGCTAGAGCAAGCTGGCCCCAAGCTACCTCATGGCCTTGCGCACCCCAGAGGCAATCGGAGGCAAGCGTGAAGCTGATATTCAACCAGCGCTCCGCTCCCTGCTCCAATAAGATTGGATCTGCTGTTACAGGCACATGCAGCTCTGCCTGTTCACCAGGCCCAATGCGTGGAAGAACGAGCACGCCGCTCTGAACGGTCCGCCCTTCTACCGTCACGCTCCAAGCCGCATGAAGATGATCCAGCGTCAGAAAATCATAACGATTCACGATGCGTATGCGATCCTCTTGGATATACTCAACCCTTACAGGCTCAATAATTTTCTTATATTCAATAAGACCCGGCGATGGTGTCCGGTCCGGCTGGACAAGACCATCAATAACAAAATTACTATTGTTCGGCACATCGCCGTAATCTCCGCCGTAGGCATAATCATCTTGGCCATCCGCCGTCTTTCGGCGGATTCCGTGGTCAATCCATTCCCAGACGAAACCGCCTTGCAGCCTTCTATACGCATCGAAGGTGTCAAAATACGGTTTGAGTCCGCCTGGGCCATTCCCCATCGCATGGGCGAATTCGCAGAGAATATGCGGTTTAGGATGATCAACCAGCTGACCGAAACCGGTCATCTTCTCAACGGAGGAGTACATGGTGCTTACCACATCACACACTTCCGCTTCCCGATCTTCTTCGTAATGGATAAGCCGGGTTGGATCTGCTTGTTTGCACCATGCCGACATCGCTCGGAAGTTGATGCCGAAGCCGGACTCGTTGCCAAGGGACCAGAACAGGACCGATGGATGATTCTTATCACGCTCCACCATGCGGCGTACGCGGTCGACATAAGCTTCCTGCCAAGCAGGATCATCGCTTAACCGTGAAATATTGCCCAGAGGCTCGAAGCCGTGGGTCTCCAGATCGGTTTCTTCCATAACATACAAGCCATACTCGTCGCAGATGTCGTAGAATCGCGGATCATTCGGATAATGAGCGGTTCTGACTGCATTGATGTTGTACTGCTTCATCATCTTTACATCTTGTATCATGGTTGACAGTGTTACAGTACGCCCTGTATCGGGATGGTGATCATGACGGTTGACGCCTTTCAGCAAGATCGACTTGCCGTTCACCAGAAACTGGCCATCCTTCACTTCAATCTTGCGGAAGCCAACCCGCTGGGCCACGGCCTCTATCACCTTATCATTCTGATCCCGCAGGCATATGGTCAAATGATAGAGTGCCGGAGCCTCTGCGCTCCAGAGCGCAGGCTTCGCGACCGGCATTGCGAGCTCCAGAACCGTCCGCTCAGCTGTCGTGGCGGCAGCAATCAGCTCTTCGGCCGAAACAACGAGATGACCTGCGTTATCGAAGAGCTGCAGCTGGATTCCTCCTTGCAGAGCATCGCCTTGCAGCTCAATTTGAACCGATAACATCGCATCGCTGTACTCCGCATCCAATTCGGTCACGATTCGATAGTCCGTGATACGGACAGAAGACGGCTCCGAAATCAGATAAACATCCCGGAAAATGCCGCTCATATACCACATGTCCTGATCTTCCAAATAGCTGCCGTCTGACCATTGATAGACACGCACTGCCAAGCGATTGATTCCCTGCTTCACATACGGCGTCAGATCGAATTCGGAGGTCAATCGGCTTCCTTGGCTGTAACCAACGAATGTCCCGTTCATCCATACATGGAACGCACTGTCCACGCCATCGAATTTCACAGCCAGTTTCCTGCCGTCCCAGTGCTGCGGAAGCTCAAACTCCCGTACATAGCTTCCTGTAGGATTATCGTTTGGCACATGTGGAGGGTCAACCGGGAACGGATAATATAAATCTGTATAATGCGGGTTTCCATAACCCTTAAGCTGCCAGTGGCCCGGAACTTGAAGCTCATCCCAGCTGGACAGATCATAATTTTCTTCGTAGAAATCCTCCGGTGCCCATTCTGGCCCCTTCGCATAGTGAAACTTCCAATTGCCATTCAATGATCTAAACCACGGGGAGCTCCCACGGTCATAGCTCAAAGCTTCGGCTGAATCAGAATACGGGATAAAATACGCCCGACCCTTCGCGCGGTTGCGCTCCAATACTGCAAGATTATCCCAATCGCGTGTTACCTTCTCGTTACGCATGGCTGCTTCTCCTCCCGAATCTCTTTCTCTCTGTCTATTAAACTATTTTCAAACTACCCTTTAATTCCCGTACTTGCGATCCCACCGACAATATAACGCTGCGCGAAAAAGAACACGGCCAGCGGCGGGATGGAAATCAGGCAGGTAATCGCCATAATGGACTGCATATCGACGCCAAACATCCCCTTGAACTGCGACAATCCCAGCGTCAATGTGTATTTCGATTGATCATTGAGGAAAATGAGCGGTCCCAGATAGTCGTTCCAGCAGCTCATCATTTGAAACACGCCGACTAGGATGAGCGAAGGTCCCATAAGAGGAACGATGATTCGCACCAGAATGGCCAATTTATTAGCCCCATCAATCGTTGCCGCCTCATCTAACTCACGGGGAAGCGTCAAAATGAACTGTCTGAGCAAGAAAATGAAATAAGCCGAACCGAACCACGACGGAACAATAAGCGGTTTGAGCGTATTAATCCAGCCCAAGTAATTAAACTCCATATACTGCGGAATCATCGTGACTTCCCAAGGGATCATCATGGTAGCAAGCACCACCAGAAACAATAGATCGCGCCCTTTGAATTGAAATCTCGCAAACCCGTAGGCAACGAGTGTACAGGAGATCAGTTGGCCAAGCGTTGACATCAACGTTACGATGACGGTATTTTTCAGGAATAAATTAAAAGGCTGAATCGTCCATGCATCGGCAAAATTACTGAATTTCCAAACGGATGGAATCCATTTGGGAGGGAAAAGGTAGAGCTCGGTCTGCGATTTCAGCGCTGTTGTCACCGCCCAGAACAGCGGAGCTATGAACAGCAGCGAACAGACAATCAGAAGCGAATAGACGATGATCCGTTTCATGCCGACTTCCTCCTCCCGCCAGACTTCACTTTCTTTTGCGGCTTATTTTTCATTTCACCTTCATAGAACACCCAAGCCTCCGACGACTTGAAAACAAGGAACGTCAAACTGAGCACAATAAGGAACATGAACCATGCGTTTGCTGCGGAATATCCCATTTTAAAAAACTTAAAGGCATTCTCGTACATATACATCGCATAGAAATACGTTGATTTCAGCGGCCCGCCTCCTGTGAGCAGAAGGGCAAGAGTCAACTGCTGGAACGCTGCGATGATGGACGTAATGAGATTGAAGATAATGGTCGGGCTGAGCATAGGAATCGTAACGCTGAAGAATTGTCTGAGCTTCCCAGCACCATCCATGGACGCGGATTCGTAAAGATCCTTCGGTATCCCCTTCAGCCCGGCCAGAAAGACGAGCATCATCGAGCCTTGTCCCCATAGGCTGGCAACGACCATTGCTACCAGCGACCAGTGCGTATTATTTAACCAGTCCGGACCTTGCACACCGATAATCGACAGAAAATAATTCAGAATGCCGTAATCGCCGCTGTATACCCAAGACCAGATCATAGCCAGCGCAACGCCTGAGATGACAGAGGGCAGGTAGAATGCCGTTCGGAAGATCGCGCTGCCGCGCATCTTCTGATTCAGAAGAATCGCAAGTCCAAGCGCCACCGCGATATTGAGCGGGACAAACAACGCTGCGAACTTGATCGTCACGCCGAACGATTTCCAGAACAACGGATCATCGGTAAACATAGCCACATAATTGCCTAAACCAATAAAGTGCACTTCTCCTACAATCGGCCAATCAAAAAATGAAATAATGAGCGAGAACAACAACGGCCCTAACGTGAACACTAGGAATCCGAAGATCCATGGGAAAATGAAGAGGTAGGGAATGACCCCACCCCAACTTCTTTTCCTTCTAGTCATGAGGCTGGCCATTGTTTGTTCTGTGTTTGCTTGCTGCGGGTAGGTCTGAGCCATCTCCTAACCTTCTTTCTGTAGAGGCTATCCTATTATTTCAAATACCGCTCGCTGTCTTTGACAGCTTGATCCAGCGCATCTTGGGCATTGCTGCCATGCACGACAGCCTCCACGGCGGCAGATAGCTGACGATTCATCTCATTCCACTTGGCATTCAGCAAGAAGGCCGGGGAATTGTCGGAACGCTGCAGCATCGTGTAAAAAGGCTTGAACAACGGATCCTGATCCTTCTTCAGCTCATTCACCACGCTTACTCTGACCGGCAGATCCGCTACGCGCATCTTGATCGCTTCGCTCCCAACGTAATATTTGATAAATTCCCAAGCCAGATCCTTCTGTTTGGAATCCTTCGCAATGGATAGAGCCGATTCAGCGACAACACCTTTAACTGGTTTGCCTGCAAACGCTGGCATCTCCACAGTGCCTACATCAATTCCTGCTTCCTTGAATGATTCCAATGGCCAGATGCCGCTTTCCCACATGGCGATTTTGCCGCCTTTGAAAATATCCTCACCGCTTTGCTGCCCCTTGCCGCCGGCTAACACAGCTGAACCGTTCTTGATCATATCTCCGAACATTTGGATAGCTCCAGCTGTGGCTTTGCTGTTCATGAAGCCGTTAATGGTTTTGCCGTCATCCGAAATATAAGAGCCTCCGTTGCTCCATACAAAACCTTGCAAATCGTACGTATCATTTTCGGCTCGAACACCGAAACCGTACTGCTTCTTGGCTTTATCCGTCAGTTTCTTGGAGATTTCCTGGAATTCATCCCATGTCCAGCCATCCTTCGGATAAGGAATCTTGGCATCATCAAACATTTTCTTGTTGTAATACACCACACGAGTTGTGAAGCCGGCTGGAATCCCATAGAGCTTGCTGTCGATCGTTGCGTAATTGAACAATCCTTTATAGAAGTCATCCTTGTTGAGGTCCTTATCTCCGTCAGCATAGCTGTTCAGCGGTTCAAGGGACTGATGATACGTTGGAAAATCCCACATGTACATCACATCCGGAGGATTCGTTGCCCCAAAGCCTGCTGCCAGCTTCTGATCGAAACCGTCGGCGTAGGCTTCCACCTGAACATTCGTTCCAGGATGGTTCGCTTCGAACTTCTTCGCGATGTCCTGCTCGATCTTAAGGGCATCTCCGGTATCCCAGGTAGCGAATCGAAGCGTTTTCACGTTAGCCGAACTGTTGCCGGCTGTCGGTTGTGCCGCTTTGCCACTCGTACCTTCTTTATTAGCGACACATGCCGTAAGCGTAGTCATCGCCATTGCAGTCGTAAGAACAATGAGTGAAAGTTTCTTGTTCATTCCGTCAGCTCCCCTATCTGTGAGTGAGTATATAATAATTGAACCGCTTTCATCATAACTAAAATGAAAGCGGTTCAAAACCGATATCTATTCGAATGTTTGTGCTTTTTTGTTCGATTTATCAGGGTGGGTGCCCTTATGTTCGAAGGTGACCGTCTTTTTGTTCGGCGCGGTAGTGGCTTGGCGTTTGACCTGTGCAGCGCTTGAACCATTTGCTGAAATATTTGCTGTCTCCAAGCCCTGTACGCTCAGCGATATCCTGCATCGTCAGCGTTGTATCTTTCAATAATCCATAGGCCAGCTTAAGCTTTCGTTTGTATTGGAAAGCGACGAAGCTGTCTCCCAGCGCTTTCTTGAACAAGATGGAGAAGTGGCTCCGACTCAGACCAACCTGTCCGGCCACATCGCTCACAGACCACTCCGCTGCTGGATGATCATGCAGCAGCTTCACGGCTTTCCAGATTGGCTCCGGCCAGTCCGCAGCCGTTACGCCATAGGTTTTCTCCAATTCTGCTGCTTTATGCAGGGCTGACAACGCTTCAAGACGTTCCTCCGTGCTTGTGAGCGGCCCTCTTTTGGCCCACTGCAGCTTCGCATTCTCGCTTTTCTGCTCAACAAGCACGCTCTCCGCAGCATTCAGCCGCGACTGCGGCACAATTAAATAACAGCGCTCATTCCCGTAAGGAATCACAGCCCCTTCATAGAGCTGCCGATCTTCCTTGGCCGTTTCCTTCAATAGCTCAAGCCAAGATACCTCACACCCCGAAGTCTTAATCAAATAGACATATACAGGCTCGCCATGAAATGACCATGCCTCCTGAGTACGTTTCTTCATCTCATCAACGAGTTTGTCATTATGGCCGTTCAACCACGCATAGAGCAGATTGCCCAGCCGCTCATCTTCCTCTTCGCTGGCAGCTGCCTGAGTGACTGACGGCGCCATAGATGCTGCTTTTGCCAGCTCTTGTTGAAACTTCGCAAGCAGACCTTCCAGCTCGTCATCCTCAAAAGCAGTTTTGAGCAAATAGCCGGCTGCTCCCAACTTGATTCCTTGCTGGGCGTATTCGAAGTCGCGATGACAGCTAAGCAGGATGATTTTGGTGTCGGGAGCTGTTTCCTTAACGCGGCGCAGCAATTCAATCCCATCCATTTCGGGCATGACAATGTCCGTAATGACCACTTGAGGCTGATGTTCAAGATAAGCTTCCCATGCTTTGCGTCCGTTCGAGGCGTCCGCTACGACTTCCATGCCGTATTTATCCCAAGGCACCGTAGAACGAAGTCCTTTGCGGACGATGCTTTCGTCATCAGCGATAATCACCTTAATCGTCTTGCTTGCTTCCATGTGGACTCTCCTCCTTCTCAGGCCATTTCATGATGATCGTTGTCCCTTCACCTTGGCTGGAATGCACAGTCAGCCCATACTGCTGACCAAAATGCAGCTTGAATTTCTGATCGGCATTTTGCACACCAAGCCCTCCCCTGCCCTTGCGGTTCGCAGCGGTTGGCAGAAGCAGACGCTCCAGCTTATCCGCAGGAATGCCTGCTCCATTATCAGAAAGGGTTAGAATCAGATGACTGCCTTCTTCCTTGACACTTAAGCGGATATTTCCCTTGCCGTCCTCGAAACCGTGGAAGAAAATATTCTCGAACAGCGGCTGCAAGGTCATGCGTGGAATGAGATAGCGCTTGAGCGGCTCGTCACACTCGAGCTCATAGTCGAATACAGGGCCATAGCGAACCTCTTGGATTTTCAGAAAATGTTCGATCATCCAGAGCTCTCGGCTAAGCGGAATCAGCTCCTGCGAGATGTCCAAATTGCCTTCTAGTACCATCGTAAGATGATACAGCATTTGGCGGATATCCTCCGCTCCCTGCAGTCTGGCTTTCCACTGAATCGAGTTGAGTGTATTGAAAAGCAAATGCGGGTTGATCTGATAATGAAAAGCCTTCAGCTCGGCTTCCTTCTTGAGCCGCTCGCTTCGTTCAACCTCGCCAATCAACGACTGAATACCGCCTACCATATTGTTAAAGCTCGTATCCAAGCTCCCCAGCTCATCCTTGGCTTCCACCTGAGTTCTTGTATGCAGCTTGCCAAAGCCAACCTTCTGCATCGCATCCTTCAGTCGACGAATCCGCGAGGTGAATCGAGACGAAAATACATAAGCGATCCCAAATGCCAGCAAGCATGAAGCAACGGCAACCATCATCGTATTCGATCTTATAATGCCCGAAGAACGATAGAACGACTTAGCTGGCAACCTCGCCTCTATCGTCCATTCATTAGCGGCAAGCGTTTTGTTCCAGACTATATCACTGGATTGTGAAGTGAAGACCGCTGCTGTCTCATAAATAATTAGTCCTTGAGGATCAGCTATTCGCAGATGGGCCTTCGTATCATTCTCGAACAGCTTGAACATATGCAGCAGATCTTCCGCATTCTCCTCGATAAGAATCTTGCTGCCTCGCAGCGCACCGTAGGGATTGTTGATCGGTACAGCCAAGCCCAGCACCGTGATCCCGGATTCTTCGGTTTCCTTCATCCCATGATTCTGAGGGTAAAATCCCAGCCAATACTTCCCCACATAAGCATCCGACATCGCTTGCCAAGCCGGAATGCGATTGAGCTTCGCTACATCGAGATTATTTTCACCGTAATAGTAGCCGGAATTTGTAATGATATAAATGCCAGCTGTCCGATCAGTTTTAAGCGCTTTCAGCAGAACTTCAAAATCATCCTTATCCATAATCTCTTTATACGTTGTCGGAACTTGATTACCCAGATCAACTCTTGCAGGATCAAGCAGATAGGAATAAACGGTTTCCGTCGTTTGATTCATTCGATTCAAATAAGAACTCATCTGCTGCTCCAGCTGCGCCACCGCATTCTCGCCATATTTGCCAAATTGAGAGTTAATCACCTTCGCAGACTGATAATAGGACAAGCCACCAAGGGACAGCAGCGGAATAAGCGTCACAATGAGAAAACAAAAGAGCAGCTTCGTGCGAATACTCCGATAAGAGCTGGACAATAGGCGGATGTTGAGCTTCTTGAGCAAATAATCTTTGATGACCGCACCCTCTCTCCAGATTTCTCTGTACTTCCTACTCTTGAAGTGTAGCATGGAACACTTTCCGCGAACAATGGAACCTGCCTTCCAGCAAGGGCGATAGACAGCTGTCCAGCCATGGTTCCCTCTGCCGAGTGAAACGGGAAAAGCACCTCCCATCTGCGAATTTCATGCAGAGAGAAGTGCGGTTATATTTAGGTGGTCGTGTACTCGTGACCTAAAATCAAAAACACACTCGATGTCCATGTAAAGGCGCGATCACGCAAGCCTTGTCCCGTCATCGCATCGAAATTCTCGGCCATGCCGCTGCGATCGAGCATGCTGCAGAACCGGCGCGCAACCTCTTGGGCCAGCTCGCGATCCCCCGCTGCGGCTGCTCCTTCGACGAGCAGCATCGTGGATGGCGCCCAGATCGGACCTCGCCAATAGCCATCCGGATTATAGAAGGGACTACTCACGCTTTCCGTCGCCCAGCCATTGCCCGTTAAGAAGCGGCCTTCCTCCCTTAGCCCCTCCAGCAACGCTGTGCGGATCTTCTCAGGCAGGCGCTTGCCCAGCAGAATAGGAACGAATAGAAGGAGGCTATCCCCTTCGGACAGCTCGTGCGTGCCGGAGCGGCAAGCCACGAAGCGGCCATCCTTCCAGAAATGCCGGATCATTTTATCCAGTGTACCCTCCGCAAGCTTCCGCCATTCGGCCGCCTCTCCCGTATGGCCGAGCAGTCCCGCAATCTCAGCAAGCAGTTCAGCCTGAAGAATGAGAAAGGCTGCTAAGTCCGGACTTTCGACCGGGATGCCATTATTGAAGGCAGTGCTGTTATCCCAGCCAGAGTCGTTACCGTGATTGTATTGCGGAATGCCATCTCCATCTCCGTCGCGATATCGGAACCACCATTTCGTCCATTTGGCGAGCGGTTCATACACTTCCCGAAGCTGCGCTTCCTTGATATAGTCGGTTCTAGCCATCATCCAAGCTAGCGTCCATCCGTGGATCGGCGGCTTGTTGCAGTTCCAAAGCTCATACTTATCATTGATGAAATCCGGAATCAAACCGCTCTCATCCTGCCGATCGAAGAAAATCATGAATTGATCCCAAGCCAGCTTCGGATCATGCCGAACCAGCGCCATCGCATTGAAGCAGTGATCCCAGCTCCAAATATTCGTCATCCAGTTCTTCGACATATACATGGCTGGACGAGTCAAGCACCCCTCTGCCGGTACAAGGCAGGACCAAGTGATATAAGCCGCCAGTTCCCTGCTTTCCTGCCAGCATTCCGGCAGAGACAAGCTGCTGCCCAGCCACAGACTAAACTCTTCCTTCACCTGCTTGACAGCCTCATCGAAAGAGTCCCACTCAGCGCGCGGCTCCCATACAGTGCGGAATTCCTCAACAGCAAATTCGGATATGCCTGACTTGCGGTCTGGCATGAAGTCAGCGATGACGTAGGAACTTTTGATTTTGTCCCATGGAACCTCCATCTTCAAGTCGCCAGCCAGCGTTGTCAGCATGAACCTGCATCCATGGGTGAAGCTGTTCACTTCCCAGCTGTTGGAGGCTGCTTGATAGGCATAGTCGTAGGCAGCCGTGCGAAAAGTTAGGCGGATTCCGCAGCCTTGGGTGCGAATCCGAAAGGTTCGATGATCGGAGATGCAGATCTCAGCCGTTAAACCTTTCGTCGATCGCAGCTTGATCAGCTCAGGGCTAGCTTCAGTCTGGAATGGCACGATTTGGCCGCTTTCATCCAGCATATCCATATGAAAAGCCTCGCCGAATTTATCATCGCCACCGCGCACTGTGCGCAGATATAGGCCTTGTTGTCGATCTTGGGCTTCAGGCAGAAGCGAAATCGCTAGAAACGATTCTCTTCGGCTGAAAGGTACAACGTTCAAGTCAAAGTTCATAATTAGTCTCCTTTGCGAAAACAGTATGCGCTTTCATTGTATCGAAAGGAGTGGCGCGGAAGAACCGACAGTTGTTTGTGATGGGCAGGCAATTTGTTGTGCGCTGAGGGCTCTCCGAGGTTTCGGGGTCATTTTGTTCGATGATTTTCGTTATATTGTTCGATTTCGTCACATTAGTACAAAAGCCCCCGTCTTTGATCCCTGACATTCTTCATCACAGGTGTCTATACGCTATACGTAGAAATGACATGCTACGTTTCTGACTTCTGGTACATGAGCTAAATCCACAAACAAAAAAAGCCAAACACTGTGAATCTCACAGGTTCAGCTTCTAATTTACAATCCAAAAATCGCATCAATGACGGGCTTCGTCGTTCCACCTGGATACATGAGATACAATAATACGTAAACCAATACACCCGTTGGAGCTGTAAGCAGCCATACAATAGCGGCAACTCGTCCAATTTTCTTATGTTTAAGGAATTTGTTCTTATAAGCAAACCAAAGGGTGACAAGGCCCAGTACGCCTCCAATAGTTGCCAGTGTAATATGGAAAAATAAAAACAGGTGATATGGCAGCTTCAAACTCTCAGGTCCGCCAAAAGCTGTATTTCCTTCGAACAAGGTTCTAGACATATAAATGATGAAGAACGCAAGTGCGAATATCGCACCAAAAACCATCAGCTTCTGATGTGTTTCACGGTTCCCTTTGACAATATGATACCAGCCGAAGCCGACAAATATGGCACTAATGACGATAAACATCGTAGAAATCGTGGGTAAAATGTGCATCTCTTAAATCCTTTCTCTAAGCGCGATTCCAATTCCCGCCTTGATTATTCAAGCTTTCATGGTTCTCCAGTGCTTCCAATTCATCATCTTCCTTACGCTCTCTACGGTACCACCGAAAGAAAATGTAAGCAAGCGTTGCGCCGTAAACGATTTCTTGGATGATCTTCATAATAACACCGCCCAATTGCTGGTCATCAAGCGGCGACAGGTGAGCAAAAGGGACCGTTACATTCGAATACATATCGTAGATAACGGAATCTGCAAAAATAATAAGTGCACATGCCGGTGTCAGCAGAATGCCATTCCCGAAAATATAAGCTATTTTCTTCAGATCGTTCAAACGGTTTAATTCCGGAATTGGACAAAAAACTGGAAACCACATCATGAATGCTGTGAACAGAAGCAGCGTATGATAACCCAATAATGCTAATTCATTCTTCATTAAGTTATCCATAATAAGCGGCATATGATAGATCGAAAATAGCATATTGAACAAGAACAACGCTATCAACGGACGGGAGAAGAATGAAAATAAACCGCGGAATACCACATTCCTCATGAATGGTCTTAGCAACCACTCTGGAGTCCCCAACCAGATACAGATCGGAACAATGAGATACAGAATCGTTTGCTGCAGCATATGCATGCTGAATAAGTAATGATGTCCTATGTAATTAATCGGACTACCCTGGCCCACATAGAAGAGAAAAAGCCCCGTATAAAAAGATAGCTGCTGTACGACCGTAACGGATCCGACCTCTATAGAATTCCCATTCCCCTTGACGACAAAGCGACGATAAACATATCCGACAACAACGAGCACCAACAGTAAAACAGGATTCCATAACTCGAAAAATCCGCCAATTTGGTTCATACTTGTATGCGATCTCCTTTCAACGGTAGGTGATATATGGATAATACAATTTCTCTATTACGGTAAAAAAAGAGGAGGCACTTTGTCTAGACAAAGTTGCCTCTTCCTAATAAGCTTACCACCAAACCCAATATACGGCCATAATTACACAGGTCAGCGCTACGAAAGCCCCTCCCACGATGAAAATAAGCGGGAATAAGTGTCCTCTTTCTTTGGCATGCATCCAGAATAACAACTGGATCACAGCTTGCACAATAGCCAGAGTAACGATGAAGATCAGGATAAACGAACGATCCAAATCTCCGTATAGCACGACAGCAAATGCAAGCATCGTGAGCAAGATCGAAATAATGTAAGACAAGTAGTGGTTCAAAGTTGATTCATGCTTAACGCGTTTAGGTGCGGATATATCATGAGAATTGCTGCTCATCTTAGTGACCCACCTTCCCCATCAGATAAACGACTGTGAAGATAAATACCCAAACTAAGTCAATAAAGTGCCAATACAATCCGGCAACATAAAACTTCGGTGCTGTAACGACGGTCAGACCCTTTTTGAAACCTTGAATAATTAACAAGGTAATCCAGCAAACACCGAATGCAACGTGCGCTCCATGGAAGCCAACTAATGTATAGAAGGACGTGGCGAACGCGCTTGTTGTGAATTTGTGACCTTCGTGCACATATTCAACGAACTCATAAATCTCAAGACCCAAGAACGTAAGACCAAACAATACAGTAACAATTAACCATCCTAATAATTGACCAAGCTTGTGTCTGTGCATCGCAATGATAGCGAAAACACTCGTTAAACTACTTGTTAAGAGAATGAATGTGGACCAACCCACAGTTTTGAGCTTGAAAATTTCCTCTGCTGTAGGACCATCTGGAACAGAGTTCCGAAGCGCAATGTACGTTGCGAATAAACAACCGAACAAAACAACCTCGGCACCCAGGAATAACCAAAAACCGAGAACCTTATTTTTCCCTTCGAGGGTAGCCGTTTCCGGATTAGCAGGCAGTGCGCCCGTATGATGAGTACTCATGCCTTTACCCCCTTGTCATCTTCAAGCTCTTCCGGTTCAATATGCCAACCATGGTCGTCATAAACGGAACGCAAGAACATCGCAATAAATGTAACTACGATACCCGCGGCTGCTACATAGTAGTTTCTGTACATGAAACCAAAACCAGCAATGAATAAGCCAACGGACATTACAAGCGGTAAAATGGATGATGATGGCATGTGAATCGAACCTACTGGTTCTGCCGGCGTCATCTCTTTGTTGCCCGCCATTTTTTCTTTCCAAAGTGCATCTAATCCGCGAACAAGCGGTGTTTGTTTGAAGTTGTATTCTGGTGCAGGTGACGGAATCGCCCACTCCAATGTACGGCCATCCCATGGATCTGCAAGAGCCGTTTTTGGTTTTCTTTGTGTTGCAATAATGTTGATCAGGAATACCAATGTACCGATACCCATCAAGAACGCACCTACAGTGGAAACTAAGTTACCTACTTCAAGATCGTGTCCAGGCTGATACGTAAAGACACGACGCGGCATTCCCATAAGTCCCAAGAAATGCTGAGGGAAGAATGTCAAATGGAAACCAATGAAGAACAACCAGAAATGTAATTTACCCATGCCTTCATTCAGCATACGACCGAACATTTTTGGCCACCAGTAGTAAAGACCTGCAAACAAACCAAGTACTAGACCACCAACGATAACATAGTGAAAGTGAGCAACTACGAAATACGTGTCATGGTATTGGAAGTCAGCTGCAGGAATCGCAAGCATAACCCCTGTTGTTCCCCCCATTACGAAGGTAGGAATAAACGCTGTTGCGAAAATATTCGCAGTCGTGAAACGGATTTGTCCGCCCCACAGCGTGAACAGCCAGTTAAAGATTTTCACACCTGTTGGTACAGCAATCGCCATCGTTGCAATCGCGAAGATCGAGTTAGCTACTGGACCTAGACCTGATGTAAACATGTGATGGACCCAAACCATGAAGCCTAGGAAACCAATCAATACAGTCGCGAATACCATGGAGCTGTATCCGAAAAGACGTTTTTTGGAGAACGTTGATACGATCTCAGAAATGATACCGAAAGCTGGAAGAATCAAAATGTAAACTTCGGGGTGCCCGAAAATCCAAAATAAATGTTCCCAAAGTACGTTGTTTCCGCCTCTGGCTGCATCGAAGAAAGCACCGCCAAAGATACGGTCAAACATAAGTTCAACAAGGGCAACCGTAATCGCAGGGAAAGCAAGTACGATCAAACCAGAAGTGATGAAAGCTGTCCATGTGAACATCGGCATACGCATGTACGTAAGACCTGGTGCACGCATGTTGATAATGGTAACTAGGAAGTTAATCCCCCCGATTAGTGTACCAATACCGGCAATCTGCAAACCAAGAACGTAGAAATCAGTTCCTTGCAAGTTATTCTCAATCGTCTGACCCCAGCTGGCGTCAGTAATCGAGGATAATGGTGCATATCCCGTCCACCCGCCATCTGGCGCGCCGCCCAAGAACCAGCTTGTGTTCATAAGCACGCCGCCCGCGAAGAACAGCCAGAACCCAAGTGAGTTAACGAACGGGAACGCAACGTCCCTTGCACCAATTTGCAGTGGTACGATGGCATTCATGAAAGCGAAGATGATCGGCATAGCCGCAAAGAAAATCATCGTTGTTCCGTGCATCGTTGTTAATTGGTTGAATGAATCTCCGATGAAGATTTTTTGATCCGGGAAAGCAAGCTGAATCCGGATCAGGATGGCTTCAAGTCCCCCTACGAGGAAGAATAAACCGCCCGCGAGTAAGTACAGGATCCCGATTTTCTTATGATCGACTGTTGTGAGCCAATCCATCAGACCGGTGTGTTTTTTTACTGGATGTGCGTGAGCCAACGTATTAACCTCCTTTACCTGAGAAGTTTATTTCAATGTCTGTAAGTATGTAACAATATCTTTAATCTGAGCGTCGTCAAGCTTTCCGCCAGCTTCTTTACCAAAAGCAGGCATTTTGTTGCCTGGTTTTTGGTCTTGCGGATTTTTGATCCACAACGCCATCTTCTCAGGAGTGTGTTCCAGAATACCAGCAAGCGTATCGCGATCAGCGAAACCTTTGAGGTTCGGAGCAACACCAGGACCGTTCGCGTTAACAGCGTGACAAGACATACAGTTTTCTTTGAAAAGCTCTTCACCCTTTTGTGCAGTTGCCGGCACAGTGACAGGCGCTTTCATTTTAGCTACCCATGCATCGAAATCAGCTTCGGATTTGGAGGTAACGGTGAAATTCATCAAGGCATGCGAAGCTCCGCAAAGCTCGGCACATCTACCTTGGAAGGTTGCGATTTCGTCAGCTTGCAAATACAAAGTATTCGTGATGCCTGGATTTGTATCGATTTTACCGCCTAGCGATGGTACCCAGAATGCATGGGATACGTCAGCGGAAACCAGCTCAAAGGCAATGATTTTATCCTTCGGCACAACAAGCTGTTGAGCTGTAGCAATACCAAGATCCGGATATTCAAACTGCCACCAGAATTGATGTGCAGTAACTTTAACATGCACAGCAGCTTTATCCTTCGTGTAATTGGTTGAATGCTTGAATGTGTAAGATACCGTTGGTACCGCAAGCACTAACAGTAGGAGAATCGGGACAACAGTCCAGATAATCTCAAGCACATGGCTGCCTTCAACTTGCTTAGGTATGCTTTCATCGCCTTTGCGTTTGCGGAAGCGAATCAAAACATACACATAAATTGCAAATACGACAATTACGACAAATACCATGATAAAGAGACTTAATTTCATTAGGTACAGCTGCTCGGAAGCAACGGGCCCTTTTGGCTGTAAAGCAGACAAGGTTGGGTCTCCACACCCGGTTAGCAAGAACGTCATTACCGCTATTAGGGGTAGCAGACGCCACAACTTTTTCAATCGACTCATTGTATCAACCCCACTTTTAAAACATTATTTTTACCACGAAGGCCATGCCCATGTCAATTCACTTTATTAACTATAAATTCGTGAAAAGTTTTTGTCAATCGCTGGAGGGAAGTTCACAAATTGTTCTTAAACCGCTTTGTAACGATATATTTTCCCTTCATGGTTATTTCCATACCCCCACCTCTTTATGCATGAAAGCCTATATTTGAGATGACGAATAAAAGAACAGAAACATCCCATCCTATAGACATTACACTCAATATGGGAGGTCATCTCAGATGCTTAGGAAGTTAGGTTTTCCGATTTGTGGAATGATATTCCTCATGCTCGCATTAAACGGCTGTTCAGAGAAAGGAAGAGAGTTTGGGAGAAGTCCCGATCATACCAATTTCGGTGCTCCTGTCGAAAAAACAGAGGAAACCGAAAGAGCTTATCAAACACAGCAATTGTATGGCCCTGTCACGCACAATAACACCAAGCTGGAGTACAGTCAGTTTCTTTCTAATCAGCTGAACGCGATGAATGGTGTCAATACAGCTATTGTCATGACAACGGATAAGAATGCTTATGTGGCTTTAATGATTGACAGCAGCGCTACAGGCACCAAGGGAACGACCAAAGAAACGAATAATCAAGGAACGCAAAAAGGCTTTTATAATGACAAACAGCCTTTTAACGATTATTTGCCTTCCACTGACCTAAACAACGGCTATAACAATTATGAAACAGCGGTCCATCATGATATGCTCTCTCACCGATTTAAACAAGCTATGGCGGAGAAGATTCGACTTTTGCAGCCGAATATCATGGATGTCTATATTTCAGCTAACCGTGATTTCCTTAATCAAATGAATAGCTATGCTCAAGAAAGCTGGAAAGGGAATTCGCTCATGCCCTTATTGACCCCTTTCAATCAAACGGTAGCTCGCGTATTTGGCACTGCTCAAGTTCTGCCGGATTGATAGAATAATGGTTCCTTTAAGCGAATTGCTTCTATATAAAGTAGATATTTGCTGCTTGTGGGTCGGCTCCTGTTTTCATTTGTCTAGCATTCCTGTACAATGAGGGAATCGTCTACAACAAGGAGAGACTTTGGTCCAAGACCGAAGATCCCTATAAATAGTAGGAAAAAAGGGAGCTGGCCAATTACCCATGTCAAATGGATTTGCCTCATTAGGAATCAGAGATCGTCTAGTTCAAGTTTTACAAGCCCAAGGAGTCGTTGAACCGACCCCCATTCAAAAGGAAGCTATTCCTGTTCTATTAAAAGGTACAGATGTTATCGCGCAGGCACAAACAGGTACAGGGAAAACCCTTGCTTTTGTCCTTCCTATATTAGAAACAATTGATGTAGAGAGCTCTGATGTACAAGCTTTAATTCTTACGCCTACGCGTGAGCTGGCTATCCAAATCAGCAATGAGTTGAAAAACCTTGTCCCAGTTACAGGAGCAAAGGTTTTGGCGGCTTATGGCGGTCAGGATGTAGAAAAACAGCTTAGAAAGCTTCAAGGAAACATACATATAGTAGTAGGAACTCCGGGAAGACTGCTCGATCACCTTCGCCGCGGTTCCATCAACTTCTATAAATTGAAAGTGCTCGTTTTGGATGAAGCTGATCAAATGCTGCACATGGGCTTCCTTCATGAAGTGAAGGATATTATCGCCCAATGCTCGCCTTATCGCCAAACGATGCTGTTCTCGGCGACGATGCCGGAGCAGGTCATGAACTTATCCAAGGCCTACATGAAGGAAGCTAAGGAAATTAAGATTCAAAGCAAACAAGTCACCTTAACGGAAATTGAACAAATGGTTGTTCCGACAACCGATCGTCAGAAGCAAGATGCCTTGATTGCCGCCATTAAACAACATAAGCCTTATTTAGCTATGATATTTTGCCGTACCAAAGCAAGAGCTATCGCTTTGAATGAGGTACTGCAAGAAATCGGCCTGATGTCCGACGAACTGCATGGTGATTTATCTCAAGCGAAACGCGAGCAGGTCATGAAGCGATTCCGTGATGGCCGCATTGAGCTATTGGTCGCCACCGATATTGCAGCTCGTGGATTAGACGTGGAAGGTGTTACGCATATCTTCAATTATGATGTGCCGCAAGATGCCGAAAGCTATATCCACCGTATCGGCCGTACAGGTCGTGCTGGAGAAAAAGGCGTTGCGATTACTTTCGCAACTCCGCGTGATATGGATACGATTGAATTGATCGAAAAAGGCATTAAAATGTCCTTGCGCGGCGGTGAGCTGGGGCAAAGACGCGTTCGCTCCAGCTCAGAGGACAACTTTGAAAGCGAAGGCAGAGGTTCCGCACGCAGAGGCGGCGGCAATGCGCCTTCGCGCGGTGGACGCAATGAACGAGGCGGCGCTCCAGCAGAACAACGCAGTGGACGCGGACGATCTGGCGGACGCAGCGAAGCAAGCCGCGGCGACAGAGCCAACGTTCAATACGGAGCCAGAAGCACCTCGTCCAGAGGCGACAAATTCGGTTCACGCAGTGAAACTGGCGGAACTGCACGTTTCGGTGCACGTCCGGCCAAAGTGAATTCGGAGCGCAATCCGAATACGTGGGGACGTGCTGTCAGCAAAGAGCCGGCAGCAGCGCAGGCTGGACCTGGACGCGGTGATAACATGAATGCTGCCAAAGCACGTGTCACCAAGTCCTGGGGCAGCGATGCCGAACGCGCACCGCGTGCGGCAGGTCGCGGCGAAGCAGAGCGCGGTGCGCGCCGCTCCGCCCCACATGGCGATAAGTCTTACTCGCCATACAACAAGTACGCCGGCACGGGCCGTGACGACGCGGCAAGCGCGTCGCGCACGATTCGCGGCGGCAAAGGCCGCGGCGACAGCGCCCCCCGCGGGGATGGCGCGGAGCGCGGAGCACGCGGTGCAGCGCCGCGTGGCGATAGCTTTGGCGCTCGCGGCGGAGCTCCGCGTGGCGGGCAAGGCGGCGAGCGCGCCGGCCAAGCACGCGGACGCGGCGACAGCCCGGGTGCACGCAGCGGAGCGCCGCGTGGCGACAGATCCGGCTCCCCGCGCGGCGGCACTCGCGGCAGCGCGCCGCGCGGCGGCGGACGTGGCGGAAAACGCTAATCCGCAAATACTGCGGTTAAAAGGTATTTAGAGGAACTAAGGTACGCTAATTATGCTTATTTAGCAGATTACCTGCGACGAAGGGAACTGTGATACGTTATTTTCAAGATTTCCGCCTTGCGGGAACCTATTTTCACGAAATAAGTCCCTCCAGTTCCGCTTCATCCCTGGAATACGCTTTTTTCAGCATAATAGAGGATCATAGTTCCCTTACGATTTAAATTAGCGCTTTCACAGCAAGTCTTTACCGAATAAGCGGAAACATGTAAAATATAAGTAGGGTTCACACGATCTTTTTATCGCCAATAAGAAAGCAGTTCACGTGAAACCCACTTTCTCCTTTCTTATGTGGTCAAAAATCGTTTCAAACCGTTGCACGCACGTAGGATTTACCCCCCACTCTTCATAAATAAAGGAGGTATGTTCCATGTACGCATTGAAGGACAAGGAAATGATTTTTGTATTCACAGGTCCTCACGGTGCTGGTCGTAAGACGGTTGCAGAAATGTCAGGATCTACGCTCGGCATGAAGCAAGTCATCTCTTACACAACCAGACCACCGAAAGCTACCGAAGAAGATGGTCAGGACTACCACTTCATCTCGCCTGCTCAATTCGTTCAGGCGCAAGCAAATGATGAATTTATCGAGGTTAGCACGGTAAATGATCATTTGTACGGCATCAAAAGTGCAGATATCGAAAGCATGTTCGAGCTCAGCGGCAGCATCTATCTGATTTTGAACCGATTCGGCGCTGAAACCCTCAGAAAGCTATATGGAGATCGCGTTGTTCTCATTTTCATCTATGCGGATCGCGATAAGCTTGAGCAGCGGATGCGAGAAAGCGGAGACCCCGATGACATTATTGCGAAGTATCTCTCTTATTACGAAGATGAGCTTAGCTTCCGTGATGAGTGCGACCATGTCTTCGAGAATGTCGATTTAGCGCACACTGTTTTTGATTTGACCAAAACGTTAGACTTGTATTTGAATCGCAACTTGGTTGATTTAGATTAACCGGCATAACTGCCTATATCAGGCCTGGACGGAGCAACTTCGTTCGGGTCTTTTCACGTAATCAGAAGCGTTTCTCGAAGGAGTTGTTCCCGTTGAAAATTATTTCTATCGAACCTACCCCAAGCCCGAATTCGATGAAGCTGAATATGGATGAATCGCTTCCGGCCGGTATACGGAAAACCTATACGAAAACGAATCATGCCGATGCCCCCGATAACATTCGGCAGCTGCTCGAGGTCCAAGGTGTTATCAGCGTGTTCCACGCAGCGGACTTCATCGCAGCTGACCGCACGTCCAAAGGGGACTGGCAGTTCATTCTAGCCAGAGCCCGTGAGATCTTCGGTGAGGCCCAGCCTTCTGCTGACGGCGGGCCAACGCCGGAGCAGCCGCAGGCCGAGGCTGCTTTCGGGGAAGCACAAGTCCTCGTGCAAATGTTCCGTGGCATTCCGCTCCAGGTGAGGGTGCGCGCTGGCGCTGAAGAAGTGCGCGCGGCCATGCCGGAGCGCTTCACGCAAGCCGCAGTCCGCGCAGGTACGGCATCGCCGAACCTGATCAAGGAGCGGAAGCTCGAGGAGCTCGGCGTACGCTACGGCGAGCTGAAGGACATCGCGGGCGAAGTCGTCCAGGAGCTGGACGCTTCTTACGACGACGCCCGCGTCGAAAGCCTGGTCTCCTCGGCGATGCAGGAGACCCCGGATGCCTCTGCGGAGGAAACCGCAGAGGCGATAGACGCAGGCGCAGCCGCCGCGCAGCTGCGCCACAGCGATTGGAAGCTGCGCTACGCCGCGCTTCAGAAGATTCAGCCGTCGCTGGAGACGCTTCCTCTTCTCGTCCATGCGCTGCAGGACGAGAACACGTCGATCCGCCGACTGGCGACTGTCTACCTCGGAGACATCAAGGAACCCGAGGTGCTGCCCTTCCTGTATCGTGCCTTAGAGGACGATACTCCTTCTGTACGCCGGACTGCCGGGGATACCCTGTCCGATATCGGCGACCCTGCCGCCATGCCGGCGATGGCCAAAGCGCTGAAGGACCGCAACAAATTAGTTCGCTGGCGTGCGGCACGCTTTTTGTACGAAGTCGGTGACAACAGCGTGCTGAATGATCTTCATGCCGCCATCGATGATCCTGAGTTTGAAGTCCGCATGCAGGTGAAAATCGCGCTGGAGCGCATCGAAGGCGGCCATGCGGCTGAAGGCTCCGTCTGGCAGCAAATGACGCGCAGAAATGATTAGCATAGAGATTTAAAAAAGCACGAATGGGCTCCTGATTGTTCAGGGCTGCATTCGTGCTTTTTCATGATTAATGTGTTTAGTGATCATAATGCTCAAAATACAAAATACGCTCCATGATCGTAGGATGCGAGCCTCGAAACCATTGAACGAGCTTCGGCTGGGTAACTGGGCTTAAATTGACCTTAGCAATTTGCTGAAAAGCGCGAATCGCCGCGCGGCCATCTCCCGTCATTTTCATAGAATACACATCCGCTCTATGCTCGATCACCCTTGAGAATGCATTCTGGGCAGGCGCCGAAGCGAAGCTCATGACGGTTGCGATTAGCAGTAGAACAGGAAGCGCCGCTAAATCGTGTTCTCCTCGAATCCCCCAGCGAGCCCCCCACCGCCCTAGAAACCATCGATATGCATGGAAGGCCAGCCAAAAGCCAATAAAACTAAGCGCGATGCCATAGGCGATGCCCAGATAGATGTGCCGCTCTACATAATGACCCATTTCATGGGCCATGACCGTTAATATCTCATCCGGCTGCAGCTTATTCAGTATCGTGTCCCATAGAACAATGCGAGCGTTGCCTCCGATCCCGTTCACATAAGCATTAATTGCCGAAGTCCTCTCCGACATATTCACTTGGTACACCTGATCAGCCGGGATATGCGATTGGGCGGCAAGCTGGAGAATCTGCTCCTTCAGCACTTGATCCTGCAGCGGCTGAAAATCATTATACAAAGGATCGAGCACTACAGGCTGAATGAACGTCAGGAATAGAATAAGCGGGATCGAAATAAGCCAGAACCACAGCCACCAACGATTGGGACTCCGTTTCAGCACCCATTTGAAAATGAGAACCATCACAATCGATCCCAGAAGATTAAGGACAAAGTCTTTCCCTTTATCGCTCCAAAAGGTGAATAAAGTCTCCGTCGATATGCCGTATGACTGATCCATTTTATACAGGAAGTAATCCACCGGCAGGAAGAGCACGTCCATAAGCAGCGTAAACAAAAGCACAAAAACAACGATTTGGAGAAAAGAAGCTTTAAACAGCTTCTCCGCTGCCATGCGAAATTTAACGCCGACGCCAAGGAGTACGAGCAGCAGCCCCATTTGCAGCGGTGAGCTAAGGAAGTAAGCCAATGAACGAATACGCGATAAGGATTCCGCATTTCCGATTTCTTGGGCCGTCATGAACGTATGCGGGTCTGCCTTGGAACCAACAAGCGCAAGCGGTATGTGGAATAGATCCCCTTTCAGAAAATAAATAATCGAGGCCAACGCATACACACCAAAAACAGCGATAAGTACCGCATACAGACGCTTCATTCCCTGCCTCCATCATCCATAGTCGATAAATTGATCAGTAGCCAGTCCGGTGTAAAATCTCGGGATAACAACCATACTTGCGTGAAATAGCCTTCTGGGAGCACCAGCTTATTCTTCATGCCTAGGATATCGGACATACCGAATAAGAGCGAGACATTGCGTATAAGCAGCATACATGGGTAATCATGGGAATAGTCTTTAAACTTGTGCTCCTTCGTGCGAATTCGGTCATTAATGACCTTAATAAAAGTTTCCAGTAATTCGGGGCCAGGTCTTGTCAGCTCAGACAGCGACATCATTCTTCTTGCCTCTTCGGTATCATAGAACAAATGAGTGACTTCAAGCCCGATTGGATGAGAGGCTTCATCTTCAAGAAGGGCGTCTGGCTTCTCTTGCTGCTGAATCAATCGCAGGTCAATCGGATTATTTCTATTGTATAATGCCAGAAAAATATCTACAGCGGCGAGCTCCATCGCCTTCTTCTCATCTTCATGTTTATTCATAAGCTTCCCTCATATTCGTAATCGGGTCTTTTTTTACCAGTTTACCCTGATCTATGAGCTTATGCGTCACAGGGTTATGCTCCTATGCTCCTACGCTCCTACCAATTTTTGATTCATAAATTTAATGATATGATGCGCTTCAAGCGGTCTGCTCAAGAAATACCCTTGAATCTCATCGCAGCCCATTTTGGCTAACAGCTCCCATTGTTCAAAATCTTCTACCCTTTTGGCAATAACGCGCTTGCCTAAACTATGCGATAAAGTGATCCAGGTATGTACCGCAGTTTGGTTCTTCTCGCTGCTCAGCATCTCCTTGATGAAAGTTGGCTCCATCTTCACGGCATCGAAGGGCAGGTCATGCAATAGCGAAGTGGACGCTTGACCCGTTCCGAAATCGTCAATCGACAATTTCACCCCTAGGCTTTGAATCTGCTTAAAAAGCTGGTGCGCTTTACTTTTATCGTATAAAGCTGTTTGCTCTTTTATTTCTAAACAAAGCTGGGCCGGATTTACTCCCGTTTGTTGCAAGGTTTCCTTCAGTCTTGTGAGAAAATTAGGCTCCAAGAACTGCTTTTTCGATAAATTCACGGATACGAGCAGCGTTGACAGACCCTCTTGCTCCCAGCGCCGCAGTTGTTCACATACTGTTTGCAATACCCAATATCCAATACCGATAATACTGTCATCATCCTCAGCGGCAACCATAAATGCATCCGGCGGGAAGAAGCCAATGCCTGGCCTTATCCAGCGAATCAGAGCTTCTACACCGATAATATGGCCTGTTTCCATCTCGATCAAAGGCTGGTAATGCAGCACGAACTCGTCTTCTTCAATTCCCTTTAGGATGCCCAGATGTTGCAAATACTGATGCTGCTCCGCTCGTTGAAGAGCAGGCTCATAGATGATGAAGCCTCCCGGACCCCTTTTTCTTGCTTCATAGATCGCCATCTCAGCATAATGAATCAGCTCGTCGCCGTGCGTCCCATGGTGTGGCGATTGGCATACTCCCATACTTATCGTGACAGGCATACCCTTCCCTTCAAAAGCAAACCAATGATTGCAAGCAACCAGGATGTCCACAGCGATATTTTCAATTTCACTCTGATTATTCACTTCCGGCACAATCAAAGCAAAGTTATCATCTCCAAAGCGTGCAATCCTGTTGCTTGCCGGAGTCGTCCTTCTTAGCAGCTCCGCCATATTCCTCAGCAGCGAATCTCCCGCCCCTGAGCCTAGCGCGGCCTCAATTTGTTTGAATTGATCGATATTCAATAGGATTACTGCCAAAGAACGTGAGCTGAGATGGGCCAAATGTTCCTCCAAATCAGCTTGGAAAGATGCACGATTAGCGAGTCCTGTCAAACTATCGTGCTGGACGAGGTAACGGGCTTTCTGCTCGGCCGTCACGTCTTGCCGCACTTCCCTCCATACCATATAATGAAGCAAATCTTCCTGAGATTTCAAATACTGGCTCTCCGCAATGACATGCTTTACCTCTCCTGTCAACGTAATAATCGAACGCTCACCCGTCATCGTATGGCTGAAAAAACACTCATCTGCCAGCTCATCCTCAACCAGAAATTTCCCAATATGATAAAACATCAAATCGTTTGTCTGGCATTCCAGCAGCTTAGCCGCTTGCGGATTGAAATCAATAATCATCCCATCTTGATTGACAACAATAATAGACACCGGAGAAACCTCATACAGTGTATGGTAGGTCCTATCGATCGAAGGCAGAAAATCGTACTTCACCATCGCATAGCGCAAGAAAAATCCAAAGCAAAGCATGGAAAGCATCGAAAGGTCTGGGAAATTGATACGCCCACCCCACACGTGCGAGAAATTGATTAACGAAAAAAACATACCCCATATATAAGTCGTTATATATCCCACGAACATAATGCGGATTTGCTTGCGTTTCAAATGCAAATCATAACGTTTCACATGCTGAATACCAGCCACCAAAAGGACTAGGCAAATCATCAAGGCATATACACTGGTTCCCAGAGTAAGAGCTTGCAGACCACTGCTCCATTTGTCTATCTTCCAAGGACCCACATGTATAAGCTGAACCGAAATCCATGAAAAAGGCATCAAAAGCACCACGCTTGGTACTAAAGGCCCATAACACAATAAAAAGATAGAAAATTTCGACAATTTTTGAAATCTCCCTGTTAATCGCAGACAAAAATGAAGCATCAAAGACATTAAAATAAAAGAGGGAAAATACATGACCCAAAGCACAATTAGCCTTGAGTAAGATGCGGGTGCAAAGCTGATGATAAAGTTCCCCATATAAGGAATGACCGTTACAAAAAAGCAGACGGCCGCTATTTGGTTGAGTGAGCTGTACCGATTCCGCCTGAACACTTCCAAGGCCATGCTTATCAAGGCTGCGATCGGAATGACATACAACCATAACGAAATAAACGAAGTTAACATACAGCCGCTCCTCATCCTGAGTACCTCGTAATCAACAAAAAGAAACCTTGCTTCAAGGTTTCTTCATCACCTAAAAGCGGGAACTGGCTGGCATTCGACATGATCGAGTAGCCCCTCTAGCTTTGCGTCCTTGACTTTCATCAAGTTTGCCCTTATCTCTTTTACGGATTATTCGCTTATTTTAATCTGGGACTTTATTCCTATTTATTTTATAACATGGGAACTGATTTGCCGTCAACTTAAGGGATGCCATTGCTTTTCCAAGATGACCATGTTGTAATGAAAAAACAGTTAAAATTGGAAGTGAGACGGATATGAAAAAAATAGTTTTGAGCTTTCTTGTGGTTTTCACTTTCTTGGGTATTGCCTTTGCTAATGATACTTCGCCTGCTCTCGAGCAGTCTGCAAGCAAGGCTTCGGCTAACGCTGCGGCTGAGCCCGCGCCTGCATCCGTTGCTGGATCAACACCTGCGGATGCTCCTGCAAAATCAGCTGCACCTGCGTCCTCACCAGCTTCGACACCAACATCAGCAGCTATTTCAACCTTAAACACATTAACGCCGCTTGCCGCCTCTCTACCATCCAATCAAGATCAGCAGGCTCCTTTGCAGTCGATCCCTGCTATCTCTCAACTCCCCGAATTGCCCAATGGCTGTGAAGCTGTCGCTGCCACCATGCTGCTAAACTGGGCAGGAGTACCTGTTACCAAAGAAGAAGTGGCTGATGCCCTTCCCAGAGGTCCCATGCCGTATGAGAACGAAGATGGCGCTTTTGTAGGAGGCAACCCGCAGGACGTCTTTGTCGGTGATCCTTATGGCATCGGCTACGGAATCTATCATAAGCCGATAGCCCATATGATGGAGCATTGGCTGCCTGGGCGAGTGAAGGACATCTCAGGAGCCTCGTTCGAGGAGCTGCTGGCTGTTATTTCTAGCGGCAGGCCCGCAATGGTCTGGGCAACTGAGCATATGGACACGCCATATCTCGACTTGGAGTGGGAGGATGAAGATGATCAGCTGGTACAATGGTATCAGCCGGAGCATGCTTTGCTTTTAACCGGCTGGGATGAGGACACTGCCTATCTGAACGATCCTATGACAGGAAAGCGAGAATCATACGGCATCGCAGATTTCAGAAGCGCGTGGGAGCTGATGGGTTCACAAGCAATTATAGTGAACAACTAGCATTGAAGCGGAACTACGTTACGCTATTTAGGGATAACAGGGCGAAATGAGCATGAAACGGAACTAGGATACGTTATTTATTGTCGACAAGCCACAATTCGCTCAAAATGAGGCAAATAGCGTACCATAGTTCCCCCTTAACCAGAATTCCACCTATTTTCAACGAAATAGCGTATCCTAGTTCCTTTTCAACATCCAAGGCCACTAGGCTCCTTCACCACAAAAAAAGCATGAACGTTCTCAGCTAACCTGAGCTCGTCCATGCTTTGTTCATACGGGATTTACTTGTACGGCAGCCTGCTTCCCGCTAAGCTGAATGCCTGCTTGCCTGCGCCCATAGGGGCTTAACTCCTTGAGCAAATCTTCCAGAAGCTCCTTGGCTTTGGCTCCTTCTTTGCCTGAAATCTTCACAACGAGCAGCACGGCATCCCCTGCTTGCAGGATACGCTGCGCCTGCTGGCGCTTCGTCTCCAGGTCATGATCTTCGATCTGAGGCGTCAGCCGAAGCTCCTTTACCTTAGGAGCTTGCTCCCGTTTGCGGGCTTGCTGCTTTTCCTGCAAAACCTCTTGCTTCGCTTGAGAGGAGCCGATCAGCTTGCAAGGCGGCGGGCTGCTCATCAAAGACGTGCAGACCAAGTCCACCTTCAGCTGCTTTGCCAAAGTCAATGCTTCCTTCGTTGACAGGATGCCTAGGTCCTCTCCGTTCAGTCCTGTGACGTGGACTTCGGAGGCTTTGATTTTCTCATTTTTAATCATTGTGAATACACCTAATCTTTCGCTATAATGAACCCATCCCTACGAAGAGGTTGTTAAGGAGTTGTCTGCTAGATGAATAATAAACAATTAGAAGAGCAAATGATTGAAAATTACAAGCGTGAGAAACATATGATGATCCTCGTGTTTGCCCAGTGGTGCATTAACCATAATCTGGATCCGGCAGCGCTATATCACAGCGCCTATCCCGACCAGCCTAATAATGAGGCTTTGCAGCAAGCTTTGGCCCTTACCGTCTCCAAAGAGGAAGCCGGAGAAGTACCGGATGACACATTGCTTGGCGTTTTGTCCCTATTCGGCAATGAAGAGCTTGCTTTCATCGTCACACAGGAAATTGAGAAACGTCCCCGAGACAAACGGTACTAAAGCTTAGCGAAGCTTAAAAGCTTCAGCCAGCAATTCAATCGTTCGTACTCTCGTCTCCCACGTGTAGCCGCCGGCAACGACCATAACTTCGTCCACTTGGTAGCTTTCAGCCAAGCTCAGCAGTTGCTTCCTCACCTGCTGCGGATCGCCAACAATCATCCGGGATCGGTTGTCTCTGACTCTGGTTTGATCCCAATCCGAATAACTATATTGCGCGGCTTCTTCAGGCGACTTCACTCCGGTGAATTCGCCTTTTTCCATCTGCAGAATGCGCAGATCCACAGAAGAGGCAAGTCCCTCCGCTTCGGCCTGCGTCTCTGCGCACAGCACGTATATGCACACCGTCGCCTGCGGCACGACATTAAGCGCGGACGGTCGGAACGAGCTGCGGTAGCTGCGCACCGCTTGCTGCCCTCCCGCTCCGTTGATGAAGTGCGCGAAGCAGAACGCTGCGCCTGCCTGCGAGGCGTACACCCCGCTCTGTCCAGTGGAGCCGAGCAGCCATACCTGGGGCACCCCGCTCACCAGAGGTGTGGCGCGGATGCCCTCGAATACATGACCGGGCTCCACCGTGTCGGTGAGGAACCCGAGCAGATCCGTGACTTGCGCCGGGAATCGCTCCAGTCCTTCGAACAGATCCGCGCTGACGCCGCGCAGCGCTTTGGCTGTATGCGGCGTGCCTCCGGGGGCACGCCCGATGCCAAGGTCGATGCGGCCCGGATACAGCGCCTCGAGCATGCGGAAGTTCTCAGCGACCTTGTAGGCGCTGTAATGGGGCAGCAGCACACCTCCGGAGCCAAGCCGAATGCGGCTTGTGCGTGCAGCGAGCGTAGAAATAAGCACCTCTGGCGAGGAGCCTGCAAGTCCTCTGGAATTGTGATGCTCCGATACCCAGAAGCGTGTGTAACCGAGGCGATCCGCCGTCTGCGCCAAAGCAAGCGTTTGTTGCAGGGCATCGCTATGTGTAAATCCGGAGGAAACCGGCGATTGATCAAGGATACTTAGCTTCAGCACATTTATACCTTCTTTCTGAATCATCTGCTGATCTTGATTATACAACGGCCAGCCAACAAAAGAAAAAGGACAAACCCTCACAGGCATTGTCCCTTATTGTAAAAATCCATGTCATCCAACTTGATACTTACTAAAAGTGTATGGCAAGAGAAGCACTTTATGACAGCATTTTGATTAAACGCCATTCCTTGCTTTAGCAGCCTGTCTCTTGTTAATAAGCAGCGGCACGCCCGCAAACAGGACATACATCCCCACAGCAGCATAAAACTTCCATGAGCCAATCTCTTGAAACGATGCGCCAAACACATTATACACCACAGCGCCCGGAATAATTCCGATCAGCGTGCCCCATGTGTAGTCCCAGAAACGAATCTTGGAAAGTCCCGCCCCATAGCTAATGCCATCGAAAGGGAAAAAGGGCATCAAACGCATATACAAAATGACCATGAAGCCTCTTTGCTCTGCCTTTTGATCGAAGGATTGCAGCTTCTTGCTCTTCAATATGCGCTGAAAGCTGCTGCGGCCCCATTTTCGCGTAATATAAAAAGATAGCAAAGCACCTGCGCCTGCACCAATGAAATCATAAACGGTTCCCCAGAACGCGCCAAACACATAGCCCCCATAGAGTGTTAATGGAGTTGCCGGGAACAGCACCAACGGACGGAGCGTGTAGACGATAATATAAAGCAGGCCGCCTAGTGGTCCTAAGTCTCTCAACCACTCGGTAATTTCGTCCAGATCCAAGCTATACCACACCCCAGTCCATTTCAAAACGAGCAGGCCGGCTCCAGCGGCCAGAAACCACATCACCAGCAACCAAAGCGGCTTCGAGCGCGCCATAGCTCTCCCTCCTCCATGCAACCATTCAATGGCCTCTATGTTATTCTTGCCTTTCATCTTACACAAATTCGGGGTTACTTATCAATAATGGGAGGTTTGCTATGAGGTTAGCGTTGTGCAAATGGAACCGAGATCCGTCTGGCCTCGCCATCGGCGACAGCGCATGTCATGTGCAATCATACAACTCGGCAAGCTCCCGTTCCTGCTGGCGATAACGTTGTTCCAACTGGGATGTTCCTAAACGGTTAGCACCTCACTTGCTCAGCCAAGTCGCAGCCTCAGCGAAACAGAAAAACCGCAGGCGCATCGCCCACGGTTCAACTTCTATCTCGTAAATCTCACGATCAAAACAATTACACACGGAATCGGCCAATAAGCGTCTGCAAATCCGTCGCCATGCCGTTCAAGACGGTGGCGGAGGATACGATTTCCTCCATACTCGCATACTGACCTTCGATATTGGATGAAACGTCTCGCGCTCCCGAAGCGGTTTGTCCTGCGACTTGATCAATCGCCTGAATGACATCTACCGCAGCTCGGGTTTTGTCTGAAATGGACGTAGAGCTGCCGGCGACTTCCGAAATCTGTCTGGCGACCTCGTCCATCGCCTCCCGAATCCGCGCGAAGGTGTCACGCGCGACCCCAACAACGTCAAGACCGGTCTCTACCTCACGGCTGCCCGCTTCGGTAGAACGAACTACTTCTCTGGTTTCCTCCTGAATGCTGGTCACCAAATAAGCCACTTCTTCCGCCGCCGCTCCTGTCTGCATGGAAAGCTTGCGGACCTCGTCGGCCACAACCGCAAAACCTTTGCCAGCAGCCCCGGCACGAGCCGCTTCTATCGAAGCATTCAGCGCGAGCATATTCGTTTGTCGCGCAATGTTCGCAATCAAACCGTTGGCATGAACGATTTGTTCCGAACGTTCGCCCAGCCGCTGCACCGAATTCGCCAGCTCCCTCATCTTCTGATGAATCGCATTCATCTGGGCGATCGCTGTTTCCACCGCCGCATTCCCTTCGCCTGCCTCTTGCAGGGCAAGTGAGGACTGCTCGTTGGCGGATTGCGTTACGCTCGCAATTTGAATAACCGCAGCTGACATTTCCTCCATTATGGCAACACCTCGATGTATACTTCTTACCTGTTCATCCGTCCCCATCGAGATAAGCTGAACGGTATTCGTTATCCGTTCTGAGGATTGGCTGACTTGCTCGGAGTTGCTGCTCAGTGCTTCCGAAGCGGCAGCCACCTGCTGGGCACTGCCTCCTACTTGACTAATTAAGCTATGTAAATTCACTTTCATTTGGTTAAAAGCAGTAGCCAGATCTCTTAATTCATCCTGATTCTTCACCTGAATGTCACCGACCGTCAAGTCACAAGCAGCGATGCGTTCCGCTGCCCGCACCATGGCACGCATCGGCGTAACAATCATCCGCGAAAGCAGCAAGCCCATAGCCAAAGCAAACAGAAATGCGATCAAACTAACCCAAATAAGCGTTCGTACGGTTGATTCAACCACATCATGATTGCGCACAGCTGCTTCATCCTCGATGCCTTTTTCCAGCTCTTCTATTTTCGCTGCCGCCTGTGTCAATGTCTCCGTGGTTGGGATCGCCCACTGGGCAGCTTCGGCCTTGGCTAAAGCCGCGTTCCCTTTGCTCGCGTATTCCGTGACTTTCTTGACCAGACGAGCAAAAGTCATATTCGAATCGATCATGGACTGGATGGCACCTTGCTCGTCCTCAACGTGGGCAAGCTCCCCCATCTGAGTGATAATCGAAGCAAGCCTTGCGTTCATATCCGTCAAAAGCTTCTCTTTATCCGGAGTTGGATCAAGCACATAGCCCAGCAGCATACTGTTCTGCATTTGCGTTTTCTCCTTGATCTCCGAAACATGATGCAGAATGGCCACATTATCACTAAGCAGCTTAGAGTAAGAACTGTCTACTTTATTTAAATAGGCATATGACATCCCGCTGGTCACCGCAACGAGTAATGATACAATGACGAAGGTTCCTACGATTTTGCTTCTCAAGGACAATGCTAGAATCGTTTTCTTTGAAATAGTGGACCTCAGTTTAGCCATCATGAACACGCCCCTCTTTTTGGTAACCGCTTTCATAATTGACGCGATAACAGACTGCCCTTAAGTTGCGACAGCCTGCTTCACTTATTTGATCTATTAACTTATTTATTCTATTAACTTATTTCGAGTTCATGTATTTACGCATATCGAATGCTACTGCGGCGACAATAATGACACCTTTGATAATCAGCTGCCAGTATGGGCTGATCCCGATGAACGTCAAGCCATAGTTGATAACGCTGAAGATCAATACACCGGCAAGTACGCCCGGAACTGTACCAATACCACCGGAAGTGGATACGCCGCCGACTACGCAAGCCGCAATGGCATCCAGCTCGTACATATTTCCATAGTTGTTCGTGGCTCCGCCTGTTCTTGCTGCTTCCAGTACCCCGGCTAATCCGTACAATGCTCCTGCAATGGAGTAGATATAGATTAAGTAACGGTTAACATTGATCCCGGAAACAGTTGCCGCATGAATGTTGCCGCCAATGGCATACATGTATTTCCCAAGCTTCGTTTTGTTGAAAACGATCCAAACGATAATGGCAACGACGATCGCGATAATGACAATGTAAGGAATCGAATAGGTGGCATCTGATCCAATGGAACCTGTGCCGATCTTACTGAAGTCCGGTCTCAAGCCACCGATAGGCTGAGATTGATTCGGCTTCATATCGAAGTAAAGGGAGTTTGCTCCGTATACCGCAACCATTGTCCCTAGGGTCGCAATGAATGGCGGAACTTTTAATTTCGCTACAATCAATCCGTTAATAAGACCTACCAATAAGCCTGCAATAATGGCTAGAATAATCGGAACCAAGAGCGGCAGATGCGGCAGATCCGGGAAGAATCGGCGACCGTAATCTTGCGTTTGCAGCATGGAAGCCGAGATAACAGCAGTCAGACCAACGATCCGTCCAGTCGAAAGATCTGTTCCTCCTGTAATCAAGATGAATGCAGCACCCAAGGCGATGATAACGCGTGTAGACGATTGCAGCAAAATATCTCTAAGAATATTCACCGATAAAAAACGTGGATCATAGATCGCGATTCCGATGACTAACACGACAAGCACGATGTAAATTGCGTATTTGGTCACGAACCCACTGATATCTCTGGATTTTAAAGTTTCTGTCTTAGTACTCATGTTTCTTGCCCCCTCCATTATGCCATATGCTGTGCAGCAAGGCGCATGATCTCTTCTTCTGTTGCTTTCTTTCCATCTACAATCCCCGTAAGGCGCCCTTCGCACATGACCATGATTCGGTCTGACATCCCAAGTAGCTCCGGCATTTCAGAAGAGATCATGATAATACTTTTCCCCTGTTTCGCAAGATCGGCAATGATGGAGTAAATCTCAAACTTAGCCCCTACGTCGATCCCCCGTGTCGGTTCATCGAGCAGAAGGACATCGGGCTCTGTCAGGAGCCATCTGGCGAGTAGCACCTTTTGCTGGTTGCCGCCAGACAAATTCTTAATTAACGCATGCATATTCGGTGTTTTGACGCGCAGCATCTCAATGCTGCGTTCCACTTCTACTTTGCGTTTCGCTTCATTAATGAAGCCAAGCGGATTCATATAACGGTTCAAATTGGCGATAACCGTGTTCTCCAACACAGAAAGCACAGGGAAAATTCCCGTAACACGGCGCTCTTCCGTCAGCAGCGCAATTTTATTTCTAATGGCATCAATTGGTGACTTGAGTTTAACAGGCTTGCCATGCATCGAAATGCTGCCAGCAGCCAAGCCTCTCATTCCGAACAAGGCTTCAATCAGCTCTGTACGCTGTGCGCCAACCAGACCGCCAACGCCTAATATTTCACCTTTACGAAGATCAAAAGAAACATTCTTAAACGATTTCGGAACAACCGAAGTCAGTCCCTCAACTTTCATCAATACACCATTGGGTACGTTGCTGCGCTCAGGAAATCGCTCTTTCAGATCACGCCCGACCATCTTGGAAATAATCATATCTGTGGTAAGATCAGCCGACGCCCACGTGCCAATTTTGGTACCATCCCGCATAATCGTCACTTCATCCGAGATTTCAAGAATTTCTTCCATTTTATGTGAAATATAGATGATAGAAACGCCACGACTTCTTAGATCGCGAATAATGCGAAACAATTGCTCAACTTCATTGCCTGTTAGCGACGATGTCGGCTCATCCATAACAATGACTTTCGAATTGAAGGAAACCGCCTTAGCAATTTCAATAGATTGTACTTTGGAAACCGATAGCGTTCCCACAAGGGTATCCGGCTTAATATCCATTTGGAGTTGTTTGAACAGGCTCTCTGTATCTTTGCGCATCTTTTTGTGATCGACTAATTTCAAAGGACCGATACCTTTGAGCGGGAAGCGACCCAGCCAAATGTTCTCCATCACATTGCGATGAGGAACGGGGTGAAGCTCTTGATGAATCATGGAAATACCGTTCGCTAACGCATCTTTCGAATTCTGAATGGAGACAACCTCGCCATTCAGCTTGATTTCTCCTCCATCCGGCTTATAAATACCGAACAAACATTTCATTAACGTCGACTTCCCAGCCCCGTTCTCTCCCATCAATGCATGCACGCTGCCTGGGCGAACTTGGAGGGTAACGTTATCAAGCGCTTTCACGCCAGGGAACTCTTTGGAGATTTGATTCATTTCCAGTAAATAGTCTGCAGTCATGGTAATTCCCCCTACCAGCTCACGATAATCCCCACAAAGTGAAGCCTTTCTTCGAAGCTTATGTCTCTTAGCCTTTGCACGGGTTTCCAAATAAGGAAGGCAAGAGCTCGACGCTGCTGCTCTTGCCCGCTTCACTCTGGATTACTTCGCTTCGTTCATGTTCTCTTTAGTAATCTTTTTGTAGGAAATCCATACATATTTACCGTCAGTTACATCATAACCCGTTGTTTCTTTGCTAGGCGTTTTGCCGTTAGCAAGAGCTGTTGCTACGTTCGTCGTTGCCGCACCTTGGTTTTTGGCATCGTTCAGAACAGTTCCGAGCAATGTGCCATCGCTAAGCGCTTGAAGAGCAGGAGCTGTTGCATCTACGCCAACAACCGGCAAGAATTTATTGTCTTTGAAATAGCCTTTTGCTTTCAGAGCTTCGATAGCGCCAAGAGCCATATCATCGTTGTTCGCAAGAACTGCTTCGATTTTGCTTTCGTTGGAAGCTAGGAAGGCTGCCATTTTTTCTTGGCCTTTAACACGGTCCCACATCGCTGTGTCTTCTGCTACTTTTTCTACACCCATGCCTGCATCCGTAATCGCTTGGATGGAGAACTTCGTGCGAAGCTCAGCATCTTGATGTCCTGGCTCGCCTTTAAGCATCACGTATTGGATTTTACCGTCTTTGTTTTTGTCTGCTTCCGGATGAGCTTTGAAGTAGTCAACCAGCAATTGGCCTTCCATTGTACCGGATTGCTCGGCTTTAGCGCCTACGTAGTAAACTTTATCCCATTTCTTCATGTCATCAGCCAAAGGCTCGCGGTTCAAGAAAACAACCGGTACATTCGCTGCTTTCGCTTTGTCGATGATCACGCCTGCCGCTGTACGGTCAACCGCGTTGATCGCTAGAGCGTTTACTTTTTTCGTGATGAAAAGGTCAACTTTATCATTTTGTGTGGGTTGAGAGTTTTGGCTGTCTACGATATCAACCGTTGCTTTATCCTTTGCAGCATCAGCGATCGCTGCGCGAACACCAGACATGAAAGTATCATCAAATTTATAGATCGCTACACCGATTGTCGGTTTTTTACCTGTGTCAGCTGCTTTAGGCGTTGCTGTCGCTGCTGCACCTGTAGATGCTGCCGGAGCTGGTGTTGCTGTTTCTGTTTTATTGCCGCAGCCTACAACGGTTGCTACCAATGCGCCTGCCACTGCAAGAGTAAGAAGTTTTTTCAAAGTAAGACCCTCCCTAAAAGGTTGTTTTGTTTATTTACATTTCCTACTATACGGGATCGCATGTTCAAAACAAATGCAATATCCTCACATGTTCTATCGAAATTCTCATCACTTTATGAAGGGAAATAACAGCTTCTGATTGTCCGACCAGAACATATTCTCGAGGTCAATCGCCCTAATCCCTGTGTCTACGCGGTTTGGAACCTTTTTCCCCTTGGAAGCTTCGACCGCGTTCTTGACGCCTAAATAGCCGATGCTGAAGGGATTTTGAACAATCGTCGCTTGAATAACGCCTTCTTGCAGCAGCTCCAGCTCTTCAGAAGTGCTGTCGAAGGTGATAATCTTGATCTTGTCCTGCACATTCAACCGCTGTACAGCATCGGCCACGCCGATCGAAGAAATCTCATTCAACGCAACAATCCCGTCCAAATCCGGATTCTTCTCCACAATACTTTGCGTCATCTGCGAGGCAACCTCGCGATCCGTCAAACTATACACCTTGTCCACAACGTGAACATCTGTGTATTTCGATATTTCATCCAGAAGACCTTGCTCCCGGAGTTCTGTATTGCGCTCCCCTTGCTTAAAACTTACGATGGCGATCTGTCCGCTGGTGCCAGCGAGTTTAATGAGCTGCTTCCCTGCCAGTCGCCCTGCTTCATAGTTGTTAGCCCCTATAAAGCTCTTCGCTTTAGGAGACTCTACTTCCGAATCGATCGTAATAACAGGAATGCCCATGCCCGCTGCATCCTCAACGACCTGAGAAAGCTCCTTGTAATCGTTCGACGCCAGAACAATAGCATCCGGTCTGCTGCTAATGGATTGCTCTACCAAAGCAATTTGTCCCAACACATCGGCCTCGTCACCAGGTGCGCGGAAATCCAAAGCAACATCAAATTCTTTGGCAGCTACCTCTGCACCCATCTTTACCGTTTTCCAATAATCACCGTTTTGGCTCCTAAGCACGACTTCCAAATGCCTTTTCTGTTCCGTTGGGGTGATTTCGGTTTGTCGCGAGCAGGAGGACACGGAGACGACAGCGATCAGGATGGCAAACAGCAAGGGGCCTAGTTGTTTCATTGTTTTATCCATCGTTTCTCCTTCCTATTCATCGTCTATAACTCCTCCGCGGGAATCCAGATCTTGACTAAAGTCCCTTCCTCAAGCTCACTTTCTACATGAACTCCATAGTCGAAGCCGAAATAGAGCTGAATACGCTCATGGACATTGCGAAGCCCCACACCGGAGCCCTTTTCACTTTTTACTTGACCGGACAAAATAGCAGCGAGCGTTTCTTCGGACATACCAACCCCGTTATCGCGAATCTGAAACAGAATCTTGTCGTTGATTTTGCTGGCAGATATATGAATGTGACCTTCATCGACCATATATTCAATGCCGTGATATAGGGCATTTTCTACAAATGGCTGCAAAATTAACTTCAAAGTCTTGTAGGACAATACGTCTTCATCCACCTGAATGTCGTAGTCGAACTTATCCTTATACCGCATCTTCTGGATAATCAAATAATTGCGAATATGCTCGATCTCTTCTCCGATGGTGATGATGTTCTTCCCTTTGCTGAGGGAAATACGGAAAAATTTCGATAAAGAAGTGATCGTCGTTACGACCTCTTCATTGCGCCCATTGCCGACCATCCGCACGACCGAATTGAGTGTATTGTATAAAAAATGCGGATTAATCTGCGATTGCAGAACCTCCAGCTCGTTCTTCCGCTTCGTTTCCTGCTCTAGAATGCTCTGATCCATCAACTCTCGAACCCGTGAAACCATGAGGTTGAATCTGCGCGAAAGCTGCTCGACCTCATCCGCGCCGCGAACATGGATATACGTATCGAAGTCTCCCTTCTCCACCATTTCCATGGACTTCTTCAGGCGTTTGATTGGCTTGGATATGCGCGCTGACATGAAAGAGGAAATCAATAAAATAAAAATAAGCACAATAACCAGCAGCCAAATCATGAACGTGCTTACTTCCTTGCGGGTCGTCATCATCTCATCCAGATAAGAAACACCGATGATTTTCCAGCCAATGTTATTAACGGTCCGCACGACATTAAGCCTGGATTCCCCCTCGCTGACATCCATATACTTGCCATAGGAGAATTTGAGCGCCTGCTCCACATTTTCATATTTCAAACCAATATAGATAAGCTGCTGCTGCGGGTGATACACAATGTTCCCGGCAGAATCATCAATAATGTAAACGTACCCCTTTTTGCCCAAAGAAACCGTCCGAAATACATCATCCAGCGTTTTGAAATTCACATCTACCAGCAGAACGGCATCTTGCCATTTCCCATCATGCATAATAGAAACCCCTTTGCTCATCGAGACCACCCACTTGTAAGGGTCCTTGAAGAGATTCTGAATATGCGGCAGCGAAAATGTCAGATGGTTGGGATTATCGAGGGCAGAACGAAACCACGACTGTTCGAGAAGGCGCGTGTTTTTACGCATCTCGGTCGTGTGAATGCCTGTAACAAGGCCGCCATCGGCCGTAAACAGGTTAATAGAAACGATATCCTCGCGTGTGCTGGCGATGGTGTCCAACTGCTCGAGCAGCTTGTCCGACGGAATGCCGCGGCTTTTCGCCACCTTGGCATCCACCACCTCGAACGTATCGGCCATCCCTTTAATATAGTTTTCCAGGTTAAACTGGACTTGTTCAATCACCTGCTGCGTATTCAGGAACGCATTCTCTTCCGCCGTTTTGGAAAATTTACTGTACAGCACGAGCGAAACGACCAGCATCACGATCACCGTAATGAGAATAAACGACATCGTAATCGTAAATTGAATGCTCTTCACCCTCACCGTATCCAACAGCACATCATATAAGGACTTGGCTATGGATTTTACTTTTTGTTTCAAGCCTTCACCCCCACTCTGCAGCCCTTACAACCCTTTTTCATTGTTATTGCGATACTCTTTTGGGGAAATTCCGACATTTTTGCGGAAAGAGAAACTGAAGTAATTGGCATCGGCATAGCCAACCTTCTCCGCGATTTCCAGCGCTTTCATATCAGTTGAACGCAGCAGCTCCTTGGCCGCTTCCATCCGAATATGGTTCAAATAGTTCACGAACGTCATTTTCGTCTCTTTTTTGAAAATACTGCTGAAATAGCCTGCGCTGATATGCAGATGGCCGCACACTTTATTGATGTTGATATCCCCTTCGTGATAATGGCTTCTCGTATAATCCTTGGCCATCTCGACAAGATTCTTGTAGGTATATTGCCGATCGGTCGCAATATGATTCATCATATTCGCGCATAAATCAACAAGCCAGTGCTTGGCTGCTTCCAGTGAGGTGAATTTATTAATCTCGGTAAAAGGAACGAAGTTGTCCCCGAATACCTCGTCCACATTCAGGTTTGAATCCTTCGCTGCCTTCAGAATACAAGTTAATATTTCAAGCAAATAGATTTGGTAGTCCTTAACGGAAACACCCCCCTCTATTCCCTGAAACAGCTCATCCATCGTCTCGCGAATCTCCAGATTCGTTCCCACTTTAATGCAGCGCGTCAGCGCATGCTCTTTCACATCATCAAAGCGAATTTTCTCGACGGCCCGCTTCTCCACATCATCGATGCAAATGATCCGGTTGTTGCCCAGAATAAGCCTGTAATCAAGGGCAAGCACAGCATCTTCGTACGAATAGCTGAGCTTCGTGACATCATTCATCACCGTGCCAATCCCTACCGTTAACGTGAACTTCAAATATTTCTCTACGTTCTGACGGACTTCTTCCAACATCTTCATTGTTTCTTGAAGCGCCGTATCTCTATCCCTGCTTTCCCTGGCGCCTAACACGACAACCTCATCATTATGCATAAAAACGAGGCCCAGCCCGTGCTTCTCTGCGATTTCCTCCGTAATATTAAGCAAGGCAAAATATTTGAGCGCCTGATCCTCGGAATATTTCAAAGAAACAGACTTCGCCAACTCGCTGCGATTCTCCAGATCATCTTCATGAATCAACATGCCATCAATGCTCAGTACCGCCACAACATACCCGTTGCCGCTAAGGTCGATCCCGTAATTCGCTGCTTTCTCATAGACCTCATCTCGCGGAAGCTTCCGATTCATGAGCGTCGCCAGGAAGTTCTCCTTCAGCACAGGCATACTTTTCCGATAATGCTCCTTCAATAACTGAACATCTTCCCGATGCGCCACTTCCTTCTGAATCTGCGCCTTGACCTTGAGTAAGGCATGGATGACTTCCTGAGCGGAAAACGGCTTCAGCACGTATTCATCAATATGCAGCTTAATCGCCTTCTGAGCATACTCGAACTCATCATGCCCCGTCAGAATAATGAGCTTAATCGTCGGAAAACGCTCCCGGATTGCCTCAGCAAGCTGAAGTCCGTTCATGAACGGCATCTGAATATCCGTTACTACCAAATCCGGCTGCAATCTTTCGACCATTTCCAGTGCTTCTCTGCCGTTCTCTGCTGTCTCTACCACTTCAAAGCCAATCGCGTCCCAATCAACTTCTCGGACGACACCTTCGCGTACATCCTCTTCGTCATCCACTAATAACAGCTTGTACATGATCGTCCCCCTATAAGCTTCGTCTAAGCATAACTGACTTTTTCCGCATGGATTTGGAGTTTCTCCTCCATTTTTTTACTTTTTGAGCGACTTTTTTCACCATCATTGTACTAACTGCCTATCGATTACACAACTAGCTGGATGCGTGCATGAGGAAATAATGGTAAAAATCACCTATAGTCTGTTAAAATTAAGATCATCTACAAGGCTCTCACACTCATACCCATTCCCACAAAAATCATTTCCCCACGCCTAGGAGGTCACTATTTTGGATTTCGCACAAATTAGACGCATTGCTTCACTCATACAAGAAAATGTCGGCAAGGTCATTGTCGGCAAAGAAGACACCGTTGAGCTGATGATCATCGCACTTATCGCCTCTGGGCATGTTCTGCTGGAAGATGTGCCAGGCACAGGCAAAACACAGCTGGCCAAGGCGCTGGCCCGCTCCTTGGATGGCACCATGAAGCGCATCCAATTCACGCCCGATTTGCTGCCGTCTGATGTAAGCGGCATCAATTTCTTCAACCAGAAGCTGGGCGAGTTTGAATTCCGCCCAGGACCGCTGTTTGCTCACATCGTACTCGCCGATGAGATTAACCGCGCGACACCGCGCACGCAGTCCAGCCTGCTCGAAAGCATGGAGGAACGTCAAGTGAGCATCGACGGGGAGACCCGTAAGCTCGAAGCGCCGTTCCTCGTCATTGCCACGCAGAACCCTGTCGAGAATCAGGGGACATTTCCTCTGCCGGAAGCTCAGCTCGACCGCTTCCTGATGAAGCTTTCGCTCGGCTATCCTTCGGCCGACGAGCAGTTCTTGATCCTGCAGCGCTACCGGCAGCAGGACCCTCTGGAGCAGCTGCAGGCGGTTGTCGGACGCGCTGAGCTGCTCGAAGCACAGCATCTGTTCACGCAGGTTCGCGTCAGCGATGAGCTGCTGCAGTACATCGTGCGGCTCGCGGAAGCGACGCGCTCGCATGCCGATAGCGCGCTTGGCGTCAGCCCGCGCGGCGTGCGCGCCTTGATGAAATCGGCGCAGGTGTACGCGGCGCTGCGCGGCCGCGACTACGTGCTGCCGGACGATATCAAGGCGCTGGTGAAGCCCGTCTGGGCGCATCGCATTATGCTGCGCACGCGCTCGCGCCAGCAAGACCAGCAGGTGTATGCGCTGCTGGCCGGCATTCTTGCCGCTGCCCCCGTTCCTACGGAAGTGAAGCTGGGGTAGCCCATGGGAATAAGCTGGATTCTCATTATCGCTGCCGCTCTGTACTTTCTCCAGCATATAGGCATAGCCCGCCTGGGGTTTCGCGGGCTGCGCATTGAAAGAGCCTTTAGCCAATCCCGCGCTCATGTGGGTGATCATATCGAGATGATCGAAACGATCGTCAATCGCAAGCTCGCTCCCATCCCTTGGCTTCGCCTGGAATCCACGATTCATGCGGGCCTTCACTTCGCGAAGCAAAGCAATCTGGCAGTGAGCAGCGGCGCAATTTTTCAAAACCATCGCAGCTTGTTCAGCCTCATGCCTTATACGCAGATCGTTCGCCGCCACAAGGTGCAAGCTGCCAAACGAGGCTGGTATAAGCTCGAAACGGTTGCCGCTTCCATCGGAGATCTCGTAGGCATGGAAGCGGCAACGAGAACTCACCGCTTTCAGCTGGAGCTGCTTGTCTACCCTCGCTTGGTGAGCAGGGACGACATCCCTATAGTATCCAGCCGGTGGCAGGGCGACATCACAGTCAAACGCTGGATCATGCCCGATCCATTCCTCGTATCCGGCGTGCGCGACTATCGCTATGGAGATACGATGAACAGCATTCACTGGAAAGCAACCGCCCGCAGCCAGAGACTTCAGGTGTACAACCGTGAATTCACGGCTGACCCCAGACTGCTGCTGGTCGTGAATACGCAAATCACAGAAACCATGTGGGATGCGGTAAGCGATCCGGAACTTGTTGAGAAAGGCCTGTCCTACGCAGCTACACTAGCTGAACATGCGATCAGCCAAGGGATTCCGGTTGGCTTTGGCTACAACGGCTTTGTGCAAGGGCAATCCGGTGTTCCTATTTATTTAGCGCCTGAAGGGGGCTATTCGCATTTGGAGCACCTTTTCGAAACGATGGCGAAGCTCGCGATCTCCTGCTCTCGCTCCTGCAGCGACTACCTCGACAACGAGATTGAGCAGGAAGGAAGCGCTATGGACATTATCTTGCTGACCGCCTTCATATCCGCAGGGATTGAAGAAAGTATAGAACGGCTTGAGTCGCTGGGCCATACTGTCTATATCGTACCGCTGCAGCATCATCTTCTTGCCGCTGCGGATAAGGAGGTGCACTTATCTGATGAATTCACCCCTTCCGGCGCCAACACGGCGATTTAACTTGCCTCTCTGGCTGAATGTATTTGGCCTTGCAGCTTTATTCGGTTCCATCGAGCTCATTTTCTTTTATCCGATTATCCTCTTGGTTCACCTCTATGTGTCAGAGGTGCAGCTTTGGGCTACTTGCTTGCAGCTCTGGCTTTGCTTTGTGCTCGGCAGCTATTTAGGCTATCTGAAATGGCTTAACCGTATCCTTTATGAACTTGCCTTTAGCGCGTTGGCTGGCGCTATCACTGCCGTTCTCCTTCAAGGCACAAGCTGGCACAGCTGGGTCTGTGCGGCCTTCGGCATATTGCTTGCCTACAGAGGTATTCACTTTACCAAGGATGGGTGGCAAGGCATTTTCTCCATGACGATCGTTGTGATCGCAGGGGTTTTCTATTTCATTGGCGTTCCAGTGATGAGTAGACTGGAACTCTTTATGCCTTTTATGAAGAGCTTGAACTTACTCGGTTTCTGTTCGCTGGTCATCTTTTTCATAGCCATCAACCGCATTCATCTCCTGAACGCAACGCTGGCGAATACCCAGCAGACTGCCGCCTCTTCTCTCTCTGGTACCGTAAAACGCTCAAGCCGAATTTGGCTAATCACATTCATCTTTCTTATCGTTATCGTGGCTTATTTCCAATCTATACAGCAAGCCATTTCTACCTTTTTCCGCTCTGCCTTAGTTTGGCTGCTGCAGTTGTCTCAATCGGACTCACCGCCGGACGTGCCAGAGCCTAGTCCATCTATCCAACCTCCCCAGCTTCCGCCGCCTGCCGCTGCAGACGAACCAAGCTGGCTGAGCATCTTCCTGCACTATGCCCAAATCATCATCGGTTATGTGCTCGTCATTGCTCTTGTCTTATTCGTGCTCTACCTCCTGCTATCCAAGGTTGCACCTGCTCTGATGGCACTTCTGAGGCGCTTAATGAACCGCTCGATGAGCAGCTACCAAAGCGGAGACTCCGAGGGCTTTACGGACGAAAAGGAAGCCCTTCTCGCCTGGAAAGAGCTTCCTCGTCTATGGTGGCAGCAAGCCATGCAGCGCAGAGTCAAAGAGAAAGCTCCTGCCAAGTGGTCACAGCTGCCCAGCAATCGAGCAAAGATCCGCTTTCTATATCGCCTTGTGATGGGGCAGGCTGCTCTGAACGGCTATACCTATAATAACGCCTTAACACCAAATGAAACCGAGCAGGACCTCAGAAGGATAGATCAACTGCCGGATCAGACCGTCCATGCCGTTACTTCAGCCTATAACGAAGTGCGTTATGGAAACACAGAACTATCTGACCAAGAGCTTGAGCAGGTGCTTCAAACTTTGGACTCCCGCACCCGCAATCAGATTAAATAAAGGTGCACAAAATAGAAGGCTATGCAGTCCTGCCTGCATGGCCTTCTTTTCGCTTTTCCCAGACACTGAACATATCGTCTACGGCCACTTATTTTTCATTTTATGAAAAAAATACTCACATCTTTTCATGGAGCCGCATATAGATAATTGTTTGAATACATTCGACTGAGGTGGTTTTGAGATGTTAGCATTAAAAACGAGCTGTGAAAGACATGAAGTGGTTCAAACTTTATGTGAGATGGGATTGGATCAAATCGCCAAATGGATTATGGTATTGCCAGAAGACAGGTGGGAAAACATGTTTCTCTCGACATGGCCAACACTTGCAAAAAAATGCGGCTTCAACAGGTAAGCTGCTTTTACATAAACATAGGAAATCCCACCATCTATTACGCTCTTTGCGATTCTGCAAGGAGCGCTTTTTCTACCTTCAAGCGGGCTATCAGATAGACATCGTATAGACTATTTAATAGAGGACCATCTTTTTAGCTTATGGATATTTCTTGTGAAGAGCCCTGTCAGGAATTTGGGAAACCCAAACTCAACGAGCTTTTGCTTGACGCGCTCCTTCATCTGTTGAACGGTCATATCCGGTAGAGTGAATTCCCCATCCTGATAGCAGTGACTGCAGTAGACTGTGCTTTTCTCGCCGTTCTTCTCTGTTCCTCCGCCCTGTTCATCACGTGCAAGAGGCATTCCACAGCTTTGACAGTTCTTATAGGCCGTTTCCATCTTCTTAAATCCCCCTAGTCAGCTTTCTCCTTCCTATCATACCAAGGCTGGGTGCAAATGCAATGAAAATACTCACAATTCCTCCACATACAAACGCTTTCATAGCAGGAATTTCAAGCCTCGCAAGCGAAATAACATAGAAGCTGTTCAAGCAGAGCATACCTATCCTGTTTGAAGAGGATCGTTTTATTCATCTACTCATCTAAGGAGGACCTAATGTGAAGCCCGTCACAGTCAAAGATTTGGTAGAGCGCTTCTCGCTCGAGATACTTGCCGGACATTCGGAACTCCACCGTCCGATTAGCAAAACGAAGGCCCATCGCCCTGGACTTGAGTTTGTCGGTTATTTTGAATATTTTCCGCAAGCGCATGTACAGTTGTTAGGCCGCAAAGAAATCACTTATTTGCATAAACTTAGCGAAAATGAACGCAATCTTCACATCGGTAATATTGTCAAATATCACCCGCCTTGTTTTGTCGTTACGAGAAACCAAGAAGGCTTGAAATATTTAACCAAATATTGCGAAGAAGAACGGATCCCTCTCCTCCGTACTGCAGCGCCTACGAGCAAATTCCAGGACTTAGTTGATTTATATTTAAGTAAATCCCTTGCGCAGGAGATTGCCGTCCACGGCGTTTGTGTCAATGTGTCTGGTATCGGTATTCTGCTGCGCGGCAAATCTGGGGTTGGCAAGAGCGAAACCGCTCATACCTTAATCCGCAGAGGGCATCGCCTCGTCGCTGACGATGTCGTCGTGCTGAAGAAGATTAGTCCGGAAACACTTCTCGGTACTCATAACGGCAAGACGAAGGAATTTCTCGCGCTGCGCAGCATCGGGCTTGTCAACGTTTCTCGGCTTTATGGCCGCAAAGCGTTTCAGGACGAGACACGGATCGTGCTTGATATTGAGCTGACCCAGTGGAAGGAGCATGCGCTCAACAACGATTTGGAGCTGGAACCGAAGTTCACGGAATATATGGATATCAAAATTCCGCACATCGAAATCCAACTGCAGCCTGGTCGAGATGTCGCAGGACTCGTTGAAGCGGCCGCCAACAACTGGTACCTGCGTCAGCAGGGGTACAGTGCAGCTGAGGAGTTTATGCAAAGATTGCAGAGCGGCAACGACTGAGTGTAAAGCAAGCCGTCCTTTTTCCAGAGGCGGCTTTGTCATGACAGCTCATTCCAAAACGGCTATCCTTGGAGCCTGGCTGCTCAGGGCTTGCATGTACGGCCCCAAAATCACCTTCATGAGCGAAAGCTGTATGTGGAGGTGTTTGTCATGCGCACAAGATGGCCATTTATTCTCGTTTCCATCACCCTTGTTGCTTTACTGTTTTACGGATGGACAGCTTATGCGGCAACTTTGCCAGCTCAGAGCACATCCTCATCCATCAAAGGCACGTTCATTTCAACCAGTCCAGATACAATTAAGTTATCCACAGCTACTGGTGATCAAACGATACCGCTTGCCAAATCCATCTGGGTTTTCCGTGATGAGCTGAAAGCCCAGCTAGCCGATTTGCAAGCAGGAGATCAACTGGAACTCATCCTGAATAGTAAACAGCAGGCTGCCTATATCAAAGCAGCATCAGCTGGATCAGCAGCTGCAGCTGTGAAAGCCACAACGGCAGCTGCTGCTGGTGAGCAGGCTCCGATTGGATCTGCGGCTCCCGTCGCAACTACAGCACCTGCACCTATATCTTCAACTGCACCTGCTGCATCTGCTGTTCCTTCACCAACCCCAGTACCTGTGGGAACGACGAATGGCCAGTTGAAAGAGGCTTATCCCGACTTAGAGAGTATGGAGCTCTCCGTAGATGGCAAGCACTTCAAACTGCATATCGAGCAATCCAAAGGTCCGAAAGGGGCTACCTATGATCTAAGTATTAAGCCCGAAGATGCGGGGAAGATTCACCTGAAAGATGCGCAAGCATCCGCGTGGATCCAACAATTGCTCGCCTCCGTGGATCTAAGATCATCTGGTGCTGAGAAAGCAATCGCCCAGCAGCTTGCTGAGCATTACCGGTTGGATGCGAACAAGCTAAACGTCCAAATGAAAACCAAATGGATGCCAGATCAAGCTCCTGCTAAGCAAGTAAAGCCGGATACTAAGCACAAAGTCAAAGAAAAACATGAAGAAGATCAATCCAGCAAACATGACGATGATCCAGGGAATAAACAGCGCGGCAATGGCCACCGCGACTAGGTGGTCATCATACAGTCTTATCATCCACACAGGCCATCACACATAGGTAAACAACAAAGCCGTCAAACCCCTGCTAGAGGTTTGACGGCTTTCTAACATTTCAATGCTTCTTCCCTTTGCCGTGCCCGTGATTGTCGGGCTTATTCTCTTTCTTGTCTGGCTTATCCGGTGGCGTGTCTGATTGCCCCGTTTCCTTATCTCTGCCGGAATTTCCCCTTGTATCGTTCATGACTGGTGCTTCACCGCTCACAATAGGCATATCAAACGGGATAATAGGCGCCCCTGCCAAAGCCCGACTCATCATCTCCCGGAACAAAACCGCCGGAACAGCACCGCCGGAAGTCGTCAGATAATGCTCCTTATCCGTCCGATCATAGCCGACCCACACAGCAGCCGTAAGCTCCGGCGTGTATCCGACGAACCATGCATCTTTGGCACTGCCGCTGCTTATACCTTCAAATTCCTTCGTCTGCGGCAGCTGGGTTGTGCCTGACTTCCCCGCAACGGGGCGATTCATAGCCGCATTCTTACCGGTTCCCTGTGCTACCGCTACCTGCAGCATCGAAGTCATGGCATAAGCCGTCTCTGGCTGCATGACCGGAACTCCCTTATCGCTATGCTGCACAAGTACATGCCCGCTGCTCGTCTCTATTTTTACAATCGTATGCGCTTGATACAGCACTCCCTTGCCCGCAAATGCACTGAAAGCCTGTGCCATCTGGAGCGGTGATACGCCTTCCGACAGCCCGCCAAGCGCAATGCCAAGCTGTCTATCCTGGGCAGGCAAAGGAATGCCTAACTTCTTCACGAATTGCAAGCCATGATCAATTCCCATTTCATGAAGGAGCCAAACTGCAGGAACATTCCATGAAGATACAATGGCCTCCTGCATCGTCACCTGCCCTCTTGTCTGGTGATCCCAATCTTGTGGTTGATAGCCTTCAATGTTCAAAGGACCGTCATATAGCGGAGTAAACGGCTTATATCCATTCTCCAGGGCAGGTCCGTAGACAGCGATAGGTTTAAAAGATGAACCTGGCTGTCTCTTCAATTGTGTGGCGTGACTGAATCCGCGGAAAACCCCTTCCCCCCGACCGCCCGAGAGCGCACGGACACCTCCGGTTCTTTGATCCAGAATGACTGCGCCGCTTTGAATGAGCTGATCCGGCTTGCTTGCCGGGAACAGGCTCTCGTCCTTATACACCTCGGCTACGGCATTCTGTACGGACGGATCCAGCTCTGTCGTGATTCGCAAGCCTCCAGTCAGCAGCTGTTCCTCCGTGAATCCATACAGCTGAACAGCTTCCTGAATAACCGCATCGACATAAGCCGGATAGCGTCCCTTCAGCTCATTGCCTTTGTCCGATTTCACGACACCAAGCGGAGATGCCTTCGCTTTCTCATAATCTCCACTCGATATTTTGCCTTCGTCCCGCATCAACGCCAGCACGGTATTTCTTCGTTCCAAAGCCTGGTCCTCATCTTTGAAAGGAGAATACTTGCTAGGAGCCTTAGGAAGTGCAGCAAGAACAGCCGCTTCTGTTAAGGATATGCCTTGCACGTTTTTATTAAAATACGTTCTAGCCGCCCCCTGGACCCCCCAGCTTCCTTCCCCGAAATATATACTATTGAGATACATCTCCAAAATTTGATCTTTATCGAATGTCATGTCCATTTTTATCGCGTAGGCAGCTTCTTTTAATTTGCGGCCAAGTGTTTTATCTGCGCTCAGAAACAGATTGCGTGCTAGCTGCTGTGTGATCGTACTGGCCCCTTCGGAATAACCGCCTCTGAACACATCGCGCGCGAGTGCACGAACAATGGATTTCATATCGATACCCGTATGCGTATAGAATCTTCGGTCTTCGACAGCGACAATGGCATCTGTCAGCACCTTTGGCATTTGAGCGATCAGCACAGGATCAACTTTTGACGCGGACAGCTGCGCTGCTGCTTTACCGTCTTTATCCAGCACGAGCGTTGCTTCAGGCAGCGGCTGATTCAGTTTCGAGACATCCAGTCCACGGATATATAAATAACAAGCCAAGCAAACCACTATACATCCCAAAATAAGAATGCCGCAGGTTAGCTGCCAAAACCGTTTCCTTTTCCAAAATGATTGCTTCATCTAGTCTTCCCCCTTAGTCGCTTATAGATATTCGCAGCATTTCTAAGGTTAGCGACGCAAGGGTTGCTCTAACAAGCTGATGCACGGCGGTTTCGGCAGGCTCAGATCGGCTTTGCTCGGTTTTAGTCCTTCTACGGCTCGCGACTGCCTTTTTGGCAGGCTCAGCGGCGGGGGGCAGCCTTTTTGCCCCTGAGACGGCGGTTTTGGCAGGCTCAGATCGGCTTTTCTCGGTTTTGGTCCTTCTCCGGCTCGAGACTGCCTTTTTGGCAGGTTCAGCGGTGGGGGGCAGCCTTTTTGCCCCTGAGACGGCGGTTCCGGCAGGCTCAGTTCCGCTTTGCTCGGTTTTAGTCCTTTCTTCGGCTCGAGACTGCCTTTTCGGCAGGCTCAGCGGCGGGTTTGCGTCTTTTCTGCAGAGAAAACAAAAAAACACGCATTTCCCTAAGGAAATAACGTATTTTCTTATTTTCTTATCTTCTCGTTTTCTTGTCTTCTTGTCTTCGTGTTTTCTCATTTTCTCATTTTCACGTTTCATATCTCTATGCAATCGAGGTCGGAGCTCCAAAAACAGTCGTGTACCCGCTGACTTTACTTAAGATTTGCGTCGCTTCCTCATCGTTCATGCAGCCATACCGCTGCACAGCATCAACGATTTTGGGGAACAAATGAATATCCCCAGCGCTTGCAAACCCGCACACTCCAGGGAAAGACAAGACAAAATGCACACAAGCATCAATGATCTGCTGCTGATCAAACGGCTCATACCAAGTCGCATAGGGGCGCTTCACGCCTTCTTCCCATGGAGCCTTGGCAATCGCTTTAATCACCCTTACAGCGGCACTCTGCTTGCTAGCCTCTTCCAGCAAGGCGTCAAAAGCCTCCCGATATTCAGGCAAGCTGTACATATAGTAATTAAGCGGCAGCAAAACGGTGGCGAATGGGAATCTACGCAGAGCTTCCAAATGGACAATCGGCGCATCATGTCCATGACCGGTAATGCCAATCTCCTTCACGATGCCTTCGTCCTTCGCTTCCAAAGCGGCTTCCAATGCGCCGCCTTTCGCTGTGCAGCGATCCAGTTCTTCCATTGAGCCCACGGCGTGCAGCTGAAGCAGATCAACCGAATCAACCCGCATCCGCTCCAAGGAACGATAAATCTCTTCTTTCGCTTCTCTTTTCGATCTTTGCCCTGTTTTGGTAGCTAGGAAAATATCCCCGCGAACTTGGCTGATCAGGGGGCCCATCCGTAATTCAGCATCGCCATAACTGGCGGCTGTATCGAAATGGTTAATTCCCTGCTGCAAGGCATACGAGATGGAAGCATCTGCTTCTTCCTGCGTGACATTCCCTAAGCTTGCAGCTCCGAACATAACAACCGAGCTCTCATGACCTAAACGACCGATGGTTCGTTTTAACATGGTGAAGCGCCTCCTATTCAATTCCGCTAACTTCACTATTATTATAACAAATCAGGATTTAAATAGCTGTAATCCCTCTTTGCTCAAACACATTCATAACGTGTGTCATGGCGCTGCATGCTTTGGGAAAGCCCACATAGGCTGCACAGTGGATAACGAGCTCCACGATTTCCTTGGGGGTTAACCCAACGTTAAGCGCGGCATTCAAATGAAAGGTCATTTGCTCAAAAGCACCCTGAGTGATTAAGGCTGTGAGCGTGATCAGCTCTCTTTGTTTATAATCTAATGTTTCTCTGGAGTAAATTTCGCCAAATCCAAAGGATACAAGGAAATCCGCAAAATCCGGGTAAAATTTCTGAAAAGCATCGATGGCTTGCAAGCCCGGCGCTCCAACCATCTCATTCAATACTTCAATACCTTTGTTATAATTGACTGGATCTCTGCTCATACTTATCCCCTCTTTGCTGTTGGTGGCATTTCTAATGGATCCACTATCAATTCAATAACAACCGTTCTATCGGCCGTTTTCGCTTGTTCGATAGCGGCTTTCAACTCTTCGGCATCGAAGCATTTGAACGCAAGTGCTCCCATGGATTCCGCAAACTTTTGGGCATCTAACATCGTTTTATAAACGGTGCCGATGGCTTTGCCCAGATGCAAAGTCATCCCTGTATCAACCATATCGATCTTCCCGTTATTGAATACAACAAAAATAACGTTCGCCCCGTAATTGACTGCCGTCGAGATTTCCGTACCGTGCATAAATGTGCAACCATCACCAGTTAAACAAACGATCTTCGCTTCCGGTTTAGCCAGCTTGGCTCCAATCGCATAGCCAATTGCGTGACCCATCGTACCGAACACATCGTCAAAATAAAATGACCCTGGTCTCTTCACATCATAATGTTTAATGGCATAAAACGTATGACTTCCATCATCGCCAAAAACAACGGTATCCTCATCAAACGCAGCGCTCATAACTTTAGCAGCCTCCGCTGCCAACATGGGGGAACGGCTTTCTATGTAGGTATCTTGCTTTTTATAATCTTCGATATGAAAAGGTGTTTTAATAATATCTTGGTAATTCAGTGTTTCAAACAAGGCATTAAGATTTGTTTTGATATCGCCGATGATGGGGACTGTTTCTACTTGAATGCTTTTGCCAATAAACGTCTGTTCATAATCAAAATGAATCACCTTTTTCGGATACAAAGAAGGGCTTAGTCCGGCAATCGACATATCGGAAAGCTTGCTTCCAATGACGATCATCAAATCCAGACCTCTTTCAACATAAGCACTGGATTCCTCAGTCCCCCCAAGGCCGTAAGCTCCAAGAGATAAATGATGCTGACTTTCAAAAGCCCCCTTACCCCCAGGCGTAGTCATCACTGGAATATCGAAAATCTCTGCAAGCATTTTCACTTCGCGATAAGCTTTGCTTGAATGGACGCCTTTGCCCAGAAAGATGACTTTCCGCTCCGAGCGATTGATTAAATCCTTGCATTTGTCTAAATTCGATGCGACAGGATGCATGATCTCCGGCAAATCCAGCTCAAACTCTTCAATATACTCCGCCAGAACATCTCCAGCAATTGACAGATGAACCGGTCCTTTAACCCCTGAATAAGCCTTCTCAATAGCGTGCTGAAAATAAGCTTTGAACGTTTCCGCTCTTTCCACTCTGGCACTGAATTTAGTCACAGGCTCAAACATTTTCACGACATCCGTTCCAAACATCGTTGAATCCTGACCAAGCGCTTTCCCCGAATCCTTAATAGAAGGGTGCCCCGTAATAAATAGTACAGGAAGATGCGACGCTTTGGCTTGACCCGCAGACGTCAGAAGATTGGTGCCTCCCGGCCCCGACGTCCCAATAGCCACGGCTAATTGATTCGTCATTAGTGCATAACCAGCAGCTTCGAAACCAGCCCCGGATTCATGTTTAGACAAGACAAAATCGATTCCATTATTGTGTAAGTCAAGGATGAGTGCAGTGACAGCTTTGCCCGGAATACCAAAAACGTGGTTAATTCCCCACTTTTTGAAATGAATTGCTAATAGCTCGGAAATTTTTTTCATTTTAAACCATCCATTTCATTTGTGAAATTGATTGCTATCTCCTCATTGATTTTGTAAAAATACTTCTCAAAATCATCAACAGAAAGAGGCTTGCTAAAATAATATCCTTGAACGACATCACATTTTTTCTTCTGCAGGAAATCAAGCTGGTCTCTCGTTTCAACACCTTCTGCTACAACATCCAAATGCAAATTATGGGCCATCGAAATAATCGTACTGACAATATTGGAATCGTTGGTATCAACCATGATGTCTCTAACGAAGGATTTATCAATCTTTAGCGTGTGGATAGAGAACTTCTTCAAGTAATTCAAGGAACTGTAGCCGGTTCCAAAATCATCGATGCTGATCCTTACGCCCAAAGCATTCAATTGACCTAGAACATTAATCGCACGCTCAACATCCATCGTCATCGTTTCCGTTATTTCTAATTCCAAGAAGCTAGGATCCATGCCGTATTCAATAAGCGTATTGTTGATAATCTCTACCAGGTTATCTTTCAAAAATTGTTGGGATGAGAGATTCACCGCAATACGAACACGAGGAAAGCCTTTTTCCACCCACTTTCTACTTTGATTGCAAACTTCGCTCAGCACCCATTCGCCAACTTGAGAAATCATGCCATTTTCTTCTAAGATGGGGATGAAATTTTCGGGAGATACGATGCCATACTCCGGACTATTCCATCTCAATAGTGCTTCTACGCCAATAATTTTCTTCTTTATCAGATCTACTTGCGGTTGGTAATACACCAAAAATTCTTTTTTATCTAAAGCCCTTCTTAGCAGTACTTCCAAGGATAGTTTATCTTTCTCTTTCGAATGGGTCTTCATATTTGAATCAAATAGTGTATAATTATTTCGCCCCTTTGACTTCGATTTATACATGGCATTATCCGCATAAACCATGAACGTCTCCGCATCCGTCCCATCATTAGGATATATAGCTATACCAATACTTGCAGTCACATGGAACTTAGAGTTATTAATCGTAAAAGGGGTGTCAAATAAATCTATAATTTGCTTCCCTTTCTGAGTGACTTCTTTTTGCCCGGTCATGTCACTGAAAAGGAAGATGAATTCGTCTCCACCCATTCTAAATACTTTTCCATAATCGCCTAAACACTCTGTTAATCGACTTGACACTTGTTTTAATAAAACATCACCATTGGAATGACCAAAAGCATCATTAATCGTTTTGAAGTGATCTAAATCCAAAAACATAAGAGCTAAATCAATGTTGGTTCCTGAGGTAAGTGAAATAGAGATATATTTATTCAATGTTTCTTTCAGAGATCTTCGGTTAGGCAACGATGTTAATTCATCATGATAGGCTAGATAATTGTGCTTCTCTTCATTTAAATAACGCTCAGTAATATCCCGAAGCTGTGAATACGAACCAATGAAATTATTCGTTTCATCATAGATGGGCTGCGCATCGAAAAGGCAAACCACCTTTTGATTATCTATCGTATTTAAAATCATTTGGACATTATCAAAGCTTTTCTTGTTCTGAATAACCTTTTTCATATGTCCGCTTATTAAGCAGCTTGGATTATCTAAGCTTCGGTCTACAATACTGATATCTTTTTGAATGCCGAATTTGCCAACAACAAAATCATTCACAGAATTAATAATACCATCAGCGTTCGTAATAATAATACCGTTCCTATTTTTGTTAACCATAATCTGATTCAGCATATCTAACTTTCTATTTTGCTTCCTTAGCAGCAGCTCTCTCTCAATAGAGTCTACCACTGTCGATAGCATGGTTAAGAAAAACGGATTATGCAATTCCCAAGCCGTCATGATACAAATACTGCCTAATAAATTATTGATGTCCGTGTAACGAAATGCAACGCCATAACACGCTGTTCCGTGAAGAATAGTGTGGTAGTGGTTGGAGCCAACCAATTGAATCGGATGACTTTGTTGAAGCGCTAAGCTCACTACATTCGTTCCCATATCTTCTTGCGTAAATTGTGCGCCTACGCGTATGCCTAATTGATTAATGGTGATTCTGATCGTTTCATCTCCAACCATGTGAATCAAAAAACCATTCTCATCCGATATGACAATCAATACTGGCGTTCCGCTTAACGAATCTAAAATCTTTTCAGAAAAAAAATCTATGACTGATAAAATTTCGTTATAAGTATTTCTTTTGGCCAACAACTGCTTTTCTGACATCGTACGTTTGGGCTTTCTGATTTCATTTGGGTCCATACCCGCGTCAAAACATTTTCTTTTAGACTCAACAATGTAGTCAGGTTCTTGATTCAGTTGTTCCAATTCAACCACCGCCCATTAATTTAAACTTTTTTAGTAGCATCATCTTGTTTGGGGATTTATGTGTTTAAGTCAATGATTATTCCATTCTAGGACATTTTGAAGCTTGCGCTCGAAGCCTCCATATCCATTTTCTATAAATCATTTCTTTCATTCTAATTCGACAAAAAAAGATATTACCCTTCCAGTCTCATTCATTTGTTTACAATTGTTTACATCTTTTAAGAAATCTATTAAAAAAGACACCTGCGGATTCAGCAGGTGCCACTTTTGGAAACAACAAGATTGCCAGTCTGCATGTATCAGAAGAAATAACTCATCCGCGTACCGTCTTCCCCATATCGACAGGAATGCATAGCTTCCAATCAAAGCCACGCATATACGTTCTCTGGGAATTCCATGCCACCACCAACTAGTTATGTCAATCGTACCAACTACTATATACTACTACTATACATGAATTTGATCATTAATCCTATGGTAAAATCATTACTGCAAGGAATAGTAAAAAAAGCATAGACCAATCAGCTTTCAGCTGACTGACTATGCTAATTCTGTATCGGGACGACACGATTTGAACATGCGACCCCCTGCTCCCAAAGCAGGTGCTCTACCAAGCTGAGCTACGTCCCGAAGTGTATACATCTGTTGAGAAAAAATGGCGCGCCCTGAGAGATTCGAACTCCCGACCTTTTGATTCGTAGTCAAATACTCTATCCAGCTGAGCTAAGGGCGCTTAATAAAATGGAGCGGAAGACGGGGATCGAACCCGCGACCCTCGCCTTGGCAAGGCGATGCTCTACCGCTGAGCCACTTCCGCATAGGGATCCCCAAGGCGTGTGACACTCCTTGGGGATGATTGATGCGCGTAGAGGGACTTGAACCCCCACGGTCGCCCGCTAGATCCTAAGTCTAGTGCGTCTGCCAATTCCGCCATACGCGCATGCTGTAAATAAGGCAAATGGTGAGTCATGTAGGATTCGAACCTACGACACCCTGATTAAAAGTCAGGTGCTCTACCAACTGAGCTAATGACTCGCATCATTGGTTGCGGGGGCAGGATTTGAACCTGCGGCCTTCGGGTTATGAGCCCGACGAGCTACCGGGCTGCTCCACCCCGCGTCATAGTTAGATGCCCTACAATCTCTTGCTGTTAATATCCCAAAAGGGATACTGCTTGGCAACGTTCTACTCTCCCAGAACCCTGCGGTTCAAGTACCATCGACGCTGGAGGGCTTAACGGTCGTGTTCGAGATGGGAACGCGTGG
>NZ_MBTG01000034.1 GCF_002027705.1 Paenibacillus ferrarius
AATACCCAGGAAGGCTCTTCGGTTATTCAAGGATCGGATGCCAGCATGGACGAAGCCAAATGGGAAATTACGAATCTGGACGGCAATTACTATAAAATTATCAACAAGAACAGCGGCAAAGCGTTAAGCGTTAAAGACGCTGCCATTACGAACAATGCTACCGTTGTTCAAAATACGTATACATCCGGGGATGTTGCAAATGATGAGTGGTTGCTAACGGACGCAGGATCCGGATACTACGGGCTAATTAACCGAAACAGCGGGAAAGCGCTCAATATTTCAGGGGCGAGTCAAATAGCTGGGACTACGTTGACCCAATCGACAATTGAACCTAGCGATTCGCAGAAATTTATGATCAAACAAGTGTTTGCTCCGACTTATAAATTTGTTGTCGCCCATTCGGGAATGGTGATGGATGTGGCGGAAAACAGTTTGAGCGATCGCGCGCTGGTTATTCAAAATCCTTATTCAGGCTCGCCCAGTCAGCTTTGGAACGTAGTTAAATTAGACGGAGGATATGTCAAGATTATTAACCAAAACAGCGGTAAAGCGCTTGCCGTTTGGGGCAATTCTATGTCCGATGGAGCCACAATTATCCAAAGGTCTTACAAGGCAGGGGATACAGCTGATGATGAATGGCAGTTGGCTGACCTCGGCGGCGGACATTATCAGGTCTTGAACCGCAATAGCGGCAAGGAGATCAGTATACCCGGCTCATCGACAAAGAATGCAACCCCATTTATTCAGTCAACCGTAGATAACGGGGATAACTCCAAACTTCAAGTCATCCTGGTTCCCAATGGCGAAACAGGGATTACATTGCCTAATTTCTTCACGACAAATATGGTCCTGCAACGGGGCAAAAACCATGTCATTTGGGGAAAAGGAATTGCGGGGACAACACTTACCGTTAGTTTGACAAATGGAAGTTCCCTGTCACAACAGAACACAGTGGTTGACGCAGGCGGGAATTGGACAACCTCTTTATCCCCGCTGCCTGCAGGAGGGCCATACACGCTTACAATTGCAGGCAGCGGCTATACAAAGACGATTACCGGCGTATATGTGGGCGACGTGTTCGTGCTTGCTGGACAGTCCAACATGGAGTGGAGCTATTCCCATTCGCCCGCGTCTGCGCCATACGTCCCTCCCCTGCCCACAAACCCAATGATTAAACACTTCTCGCTAGCTTTCATCGATGCAAGCCAAGCTCGTTTCAATGTTCCATTTAGATACAGCAGCAACTCGTGGTTAACCTTATCCGAGGATAATAACAAGAACTTGTCTTTGGTCGGCCTATTTTTTGCAGAACAAATGCTGCAAGAAAATCCGAACGTCCCCATCGGGCTTATGTCGGTTTCCTGGGGCGGCACCGATATAGCGAGATGGATTCGCAGCGCGCCGGAAAACAACTCGCCGAACTTCACGGCAAATAATGGAGGCATTTATAATAACCATATAGCCCCGATAACCAAGTATAAAATAGCCGGAGTTTTGTGGTATCAAGGGGAGAGTGACGCCTCCCGAGGAACTAATTATACGGAAGCATTCCCTACGTTGATCAATGATTTTCGGAACCAATGGGGCCAAGCCGACCTGCCCTTCTTCTATGCGCAGTTGGCACGTTTCAAAACCTCGGATTTCACGGCTGTGCGTGAAGCTCAACGTCTTACGTTGACGAATGTAACGAATCCATCTCAAATCGGTATGGTCGTTACATTAGATACTGACCTAGGTTTTTCTAACAACATTCATCCGCCCGGCAAAGATGTGATCGGCAAGCGGATGTCTTTGTTGGCAAAAAATATGATCCTGGGTCAGTCCTCGGTTGTGTTCACAGGTCCGTTATTCAAAAACGCAACCATAAACGGCAACAAAATGATTGTTGCATTTGAAGCGAACTCACTCGGCGGCGGCCTCATAGTCAAGGACGTATATGGAAATACGAGCGGCGGCGCCCTGCAAGAGTTCGAGATTGCGGGTTCGGATGGGATCTTTAAATTGGCCACAGCGACGATCAATAGTACAAATAACACCATCGAGGTAACATCAGCTTCCGTTCCATCTCCCGTCTATGTCCGTTATGCGTACAAAATGGTACCTCAAAATCCTAATTTGTTCAATCAGGCGGGACTTCCGGCAAGTCCGTTTACAACGAAGCATTAACGGCCGAAAGCCGTTAATCGCTTGTCAAGTCGAGCCTTTTGATGTGAATAGCATTTGATATGCTGTTCACTGATGACGCAAGAAACATAAAAGGAGGAGATGTTATGAAAAAAGTAGGTTTAATAAGCATACTTGTTAGTTCTCTTCTTGTAACAAGCTTGATTTCAGTTGAGACGTCTAATCAAGCTCATGCCAATGCAGGGAGTACAGCACTGCCTGTCCAAAAAACAGGAAATTGGGATGATTTGAAAATCAATTGGACAACGCCGGCCAGCGGGACTGATTTTAACGGAGCACCTGTCGGGAATGGTTACTTCGGAGCTAAAGTTTCAGGAGGTGTGGATAGCGAAATTCTCCAACTTAGCGACAAAACGTTTCATTCCGGCGAACCTTTCAACGGTTATAATCCAAATCGTAAAACAGCGCTGGATGCTACAAGAAGTTTGCTTGCTCAAGCTGATACGGCAACGACAGTAACGTATCGCGAGGAAAAATTGAAGTTAGCTGAGACGGTGGCAAAGGGGATGTGGGGACCGAGTCCCACATATTATGCTAATTTTTTGCCAATTGGAAGAATCGTCCTGGATGTCCCAAACACGACGGGATTTACGGACTATAATCGAGAACTTCATTTGGATAAGGCGATGGTAACAACAAAGTATAAAGTGGGAAACACGACTTATACGCGTGAAGTTTTTGCCAGTAATCCAGATCGCGTTATGGTCATACGCATGACCAATGACAGGGGCCAGCCGATGAGTATGACGGCCAAGATGACGCTGCCAGCGGAAATGAACACACACGGAACGGTATCTTCATCTGGCAATGAGATCCAGATGTCAGGAACGGCCCCTTACGATTACGACGCAACTCAGTGGCAGAATGGCAGAGGCATGACGTTCGACGCTCGTCTTCGCGCCAGAACGACGGGAGGAACGATAACAGCAGCAGGAGGTAATTTGAACATTTCAGGCGCTACGGTTATTGAACTCCTGTATGTCGACGCGACAAGTTACAAGGATCCGTTCACCAATCCGAACCCAAGTCAAGGCGGCAATGATCCTGCTCCGATCGTAACGGCTATTATGAACGCGGCTTTTGCCAAAACCTATACCCAACTCCTGAATGCGCATCAAGCCGATTATCGGAGTTTGTTTCGCAGGCTGTGGACAGAAGTAAACGGTAACTCAGGCGCTTCCAGACCCTACACGCTGACCTACCAGTACGCCCGTTATACTACGATTGCTGCTTCCAGGGCGAGTACATTTGACCGTCCTCAAAACGGGAATGGTATGTGGCATTACGCTTGGAAGCCTCTCTTTAACGGGGCGCATTGGTTTAATGAGAACGTAGAAAAAACGTATGCGTTAATTGAGACAGGAAATCTTTCTGAAAGTGGAGATCCACTTTGGAAGTATATCAAAAATTTAGCCATTAACGGAGCGAACGCTGCACAAATCGAATACGGCTCTGATGGGTGGATGGTGCCGCACGCATCCGATGTTTGGGCACAAACACACCTTTCAAGCGGGGGCAATGAATGGGCAATTTGGACAACGGGCGGCATGTGGCTCATGTTTAATATGTATGATCATTATCGGTTCACGCAAGACAAGTCCTTTCTTCGTGATAAGGCTTTCCCTCTTATGAAGGGTTCGGCAGAATTTGTATTGGATTTACTTGTTACAAACAAGGACGGCTATCTCGTTACATCGCCTTCTACTTCACCCGAAGCGAAGTATGCACTATCGGATGGAACCAAGATTGCAGTCAGTCAAGGTTCGACGATCGATATGACGTTAGTTCGAGAGTTGTTTGAAAATGTTCTCGAAGCAGGGGGGATATTGGAGGCCGATTCTCCTGCGGATGTTGATTTGCTGGATCGTGTTCGAACGGCCTTGCCAAAACTGCTACCCTATCAAATTGGAACTAGCGGCGAAATCAAGGAATGGAACAATGACTACGTTAACTCTTATCAAAGCCACCGCCATGCCTCCCATTTAATTGGCGTCGGTTTTCTTGACCAGATCACGAAGAGGGGCACTCCGAATCTATTTAATGCAACTAAAGTTTCACTGACCATGCGCGGATCGGGTGGATACCATCCAGATAGCGCGTACATGTGGGCGCGTCTGAATGATGGGAATCAAGCTGTTTCCCTTGCAGACGTTTATCCGACAGGTCAATGGGTGAACGAATATCTAGTGAGAGCCGCCTATTATCCAGAACTGTTTGTGCAAAGTCATACTGGAGAAATTGAACTTCTTCCTTCGCTGCCTTCAGCCTGGACCAGTGGAGAAATAACGGGTGTGAAAGCGAGAGGCGGATATGAGCTCAGCATGAAATGGGCGAACGGTCAGCTCGTATCCGCTCAAATCGATTCCCCGACTGGTACGGTACCTGTAATTCGGTACGGTAATCAACTTCTGAATCCGTTTACGGATTCCCGGATTACATTCGTTCGTGGGAATAGTCAATCTGCGTTCAACCAGATTGAAGCAGAGAACTATGACAGCCAATCAGGCCTCCAGCTTGAGACTGCCTTAGATAAAGGCACAGGTTATCATCTCGCATCGATTGACAATAACGACTACACCGCCTACAACAATGTTGATTTTGGAAGCGGCGCCGTGTCATTTTCAGCCAGGGTGGCAAGCAACGGACCCGGAGGGAGCATTGAGGTCCGTTTGGGGAGTGTAGCGGGTACGCTGGCAGGCACTTGTACGGTTCCGTCTACAGCAGGATGGCAAGCGTGGCAAACCGTTAGTTGCGGAGTAACGGGCGCCGCTGGCGTGCAGAACGTATTCCTCGTTTACAAGGGAGCTGGCGGCCCTCTTTTTAATCTGAACTGGTTCCAATTTAAGCAGTCTTCGACCGTAAAGCTGGACGACAGGGATAGCCGTATCACGCACAGCGGCACATGGACGAACTATAACAAGGCTAATGATTACCTGGGTACGGAGAAATACACAGGAATAGCTGGAAACTACGCAGAGTTAACATTTACGGGCACCTCCATCAAGTTTATTAGCATGAAGCAGGGAAATATGGGCCTAGTGGATGTGTATTTGGACGGAGTGCTTGATCAAAGCAATATTGATTTGTATTCACCAGTAGGGATTGGTCAAGTAATCGCTTATTCGAAGACGGGGCTATCGAACGCGTCGCATACGATAAAAATCGTGAACAAAGGTACGAAGAATCCTTCTTCCTCTGGAACGATTACTGCAATAGATGCTTTTGAATATACAGCAAGCTGATGCATAGTCCTTAGTCCGTGAGGATAGGGCGAAGTCAATTTCCCTAATATTTCGTTCAAAAACGCAAGCTTATTATAGCTTGCGTTTTTATTTTGTTTTCCCAGTGTAAAAAACAGCATATAACAGCATATTTATGTTAATAATGCGTAAATTATCGCAAAAAGTATTGCTTGTTTGCGTTATTTTCATCTATAATTGGAACTATCACAGCTAGCAAGAAATGAGGAGTCATGATGATTTATCAGGAACGCATAAAGGCGGTTATTTTCGATTGGGCCGGAACCGTAATTGATTATGGTTGCTTCGCGCCTATGCATGCATTTATTCAAACTTTTGAAGAAGCGGGGGTGCCGATCACGATTCGGGAAGCAAGAATTCCAATGGGGCTTCTGAAATGGGATCATATTCAAGCTATTCTGGAGATGGAAAGAGTAAAGGGGGCATGGATAGAGGCGTTCGGTACGCAAGCCGTCAAGGAGGATATTGATCGTCTCTATGTTCGATTCGAAGCGATATTGATGGAAACGTTGAAAACTTATACGGATCCTATTCCGGGTGCTTTGGAAACGGTGGAACTGCTTCGTGATGCGGGGCTTGCCATCGGATCGACGACCGGCTATACCTCAGGCATGATGGCGGTTATCGTACCGGAAGCAAAGCGGAAGGGATATTCACCAGATTGCATGATTGCATCGGATGAAGTGAGGGCTGGCAGGCCTTATCCGTATATGATATTCCAGAACCTAGTGGAGCTTGGTATTTTTCCTCCGAAATCCGTCATCAAGGTTGGAGATACGGTGTCCGACATTCATGAAGGCAGGAATGCAGGGGTATGGACGGTTGCTATCATACTCGGAAGTAGTGAATTAGGTTTAACACAGGCTGAGGTTGAGAACTTGCATCACGATGAACTTGCAGAGCGAATGAACCAAACGAGACTAACATTTGAGCGAGCAGGAGCAGACTATATTATCGGCTCAATCACGCAGCTTCCACTGGTCATTGAAGAGCTTGAAAGAAGCGGCTTGGAACGGGGAATGCGATGAACCAATTCTATAATCCAGTAGCTGTATCCTTAGGAGCAGAATCGGCGGAAGCATTCGCTGAGTTGTTTAACAAACGTTATGCAGATGTCAAGAGAGTATTGTTGCTTACAAGAGGAGCGGGTGTGGAACAGAGTGATTGTTTACAGCCTGTCTTGAACGCAATCTCCAAGAAGGAAACTTTATTGATTGAAGTGACCTTGAACAATCCCAATGTGGCAGATATCTTCAAGCTGAAACAGCAGATTGAGCCTTTCCAGTATGAACTTATTGTGGCTATTGGCGGAGGCAGTGTCATGGATGCAGCCAAAGTCTTGTCGGCTTTGCAGCACAAGACGTTTCAAACAGCAGCCGAAGTTCGAGAAGCGATTACAAGTGAGCGTTACCGTGAGGAGCCGGATTTTACGCCGTGGATCGGGATACCGACGACATCGGGTACGGGTTCAGAGGTCACATGCTGGGCAACCGTATGGGACGAAGAAAACGGAAGCAAATATTCGGTTTCCGATGAGAGGCTGTATGCTCGCGCAGCTCTGATTCTTCCGGAGTTGACGGTTACGATGCCGCTGCGTTTAAGTGTTGCTACCGCACTGGATGCAATGTGCCATGCAACGGAAGCGTATTGGTCCGTTCATACCAACACAATTACCCGTGCTTATTCGCTGCAAGCGATCGAACGAATTCGACAGACGCTTCCTTTGTTACTCGAGCGGCCAGATAATGTGGCATGGAGAGAGCAGTTGTCTTTGGCAAGTCTGCTGGCCGGATTGGCATTCAGCAATACGAGAACGACGGCCTGCCATTCCATATCTTATCCGCTTACGATGCTTTATGGCATCGACCATGGCATCGCCGCCAGCATCACATTAACTACGGTTTTGAGACATAATCTGGATGCATTAATAGAACCGGATAAATTATTCCGTGCATTTGGAGCAGCGGACGTGAACGAAGTGGACAATCTCATTCAAAGTATTTATAACATATACGGTTTGTCGAGTAGTCTTAGCTCATATGGCGTTACAGTTGAAGGCATCCGCGAGGTTGTGTCTCACTCGTATACGAAGGGGAGAATGGATAATAATCCAGTTGAAATATCCCCAGAAGAACTTGAACGTATGCTAGTTTCGTTATTATAGGATAGCTATTTTTATCAAAAACAATTAGGGAGGCATTTTGATTATGAAAAAGAAGATGTTAACGCTCATGATTTCCTTATCTTTGGTTGCTGTAACAGCAGGTTGCGGTACGAAAGCCGGTGAAGCACAGAATGGCACACAAGCGGTTAAGAGCAAAGATACCATTACTATCGCTTGGTACCCCAATGAATCCGGTGCAGAAATGAAAAATTCTCGGGAAGAAATAGGGAAAGTTGTTGCAGCTGCAACTGGAAAAAAGGTAGAGCACAAAACGACGACTGATTACACGATCGCTATCGAAGCCATTGCCAGCGGCAGTGCGGATATTGTTTATATGGGAGCGCAAGGTTATGTCGAAGCGAATGCCAAGAATAAGAAAGTGCAACCGCTAGTCGTTCAGAGCGGGGAGTCCGGAACGCTGGATGATGCTGTTTATAATAGCTGGCTAAACGTGCGCAAAGGCGATGGCGATGCCTATAAAGTCGGCAGCATCTATTCCATTGAGAATATTGCCGGCAAGAAGTTTTCGTTCGTATCCAACTCCTCTACTTCCGGCTTCAAAATTCCTTCTGGCAGAATCCTTACCTTCTTTAACAAAAAAGATAAGTATAAGAATTTGACCGTGGATGATTTGATTCTAGGCGGCAAGGATAAGTTCTTTAGCGATGTGCTTTTTGGAGGAACACACCAAGGTTCCGCTGTTAATTTATTGACGGGCAAGGCTGACGTAGCTGCTTTCTGCGATACTTGCGTGGCTAACTATATCGAGCTCAGCTCAGGGAAGGCGAACATGCCTGGTGCGGTATATAAAGTAAAGCAAGGGGCAGCAGAACCGTTCAATACACTGGTTGGCAAAGAATTCGAGGTCATTTCCGTTACGCCAGTACTGAATCAACCATTTGTCATTAACACAGGTACGGTAAGCGCAGAGGACACGAAGAAATTAAAGGATGCATTTACAGCTGATGCGGTAAAGAACAACCCTCTGATTTTCCTGCCCAAAGATTCGAAGGATTCAGGTATGTTCAAGCAAAAGACTGGCAAAGAAAAGTTTCTTACCGTGGATGATGCGTTTTTCAATCCAATCAGGACGCTCTACAACTAAATGGTAAAATAACGTGTAAAACCGATTAAGGAGCAGCCACAATGCTATTGGAATTCAAGCAGGTATCCAAGCAGTATGGTACGGATACCAAAGCGTTAACAAATGTTAATTTCGCTGTGAGTGAAGGCGAGTTTGTGTCGATTATCGGTCCCTCAGGGGCCGGTAAGTCTACACTGCTTCGCTGTATTAACCGTATGATTGATGCAAGCAGTGGAGAAATTCTATTTCATGGCGTCGATATGTTGGCAAGTAAGAAGAGCGAATTGAAACGGCTGAGAACTCAGATGGGAATGGTATTCCAACATTATAATTTAGTGGATAGACTGTCTGTCATCGAAAATGTTTTGCACGGGCGTCTTGGTTATAAGTCGACACTGGAAGGGGTTCTCGGGCTTTACTCCAAGGAGGAGAAGCATCAAGCCTTTACCATTTTGAGAACTCTCGGACTAGAAGAGCAGGTTTATAAGCGGTGTGATCAACTGAGCGGTGGGCAGAAGCAGAGGGTTGGGATTGCCAGAGCGCTTGTGCAAAATCCGAAAATGCTGCTTTGCGATGAGCCGATTGCTTCCCTAGATCCTAACGCCTCCAAGGTAATCATGGATCATTTGCGCAATATTTCTACCACGATGGGCATCACGGTTATCGTTAACCTGCATCAAGTGGATACAGCGCTGAAATACTCAGATCGGATACTTGGTGTGAACAAGGGAACGATCGTTTATGACGGTCATCCGAGCGGGATCAACCGCGAGCAGCTAGGCAGAATTTACGGTTCAGAGTTTCATGAGCATCAAGAGGAGTTGGAGGAGCTAGAAGAGCTGGAGGGCAGTTATGCAACATAATTTCTTTGCCAGAAAGCGAATGAAAACGCTGTTATACTGCGCTTTCTTGCTTGCCATAACACTAATCGCCATACTCATAACGAATTATAACGTCATTAAAGGCTTCACTTCTATACCTAAGGCGGCCGAATGGGCATTCAACAATTTTTATCCGAACGAAAAGTCTTTGAAACGGCTTCCTGTTATTATCAGCAGTCTCTCCGAGACGGTACTTGTATCTATTGCGGCAACCGCCGTGGCAGCCTTGTTTGCCTTGATGTTCGCTATTGCAGGCTCCCATACGACTGGAGCGGGTGGCGTGTTCAGTTTTGTAAGTCGATCGATCGCGACAGTGTTTCGCAACATTGATGTTTCCGCATGGTCGATGATATTGCTAATTTCTTTTGGTCAAAATGTGCTGACCGGATACTTCGCACTATTCTTTGGCTCCTTCGGCTTTTTGACCCGCGCCTTCACGGAGTCGATTGACGAAGTAAGCGGCAGCTCTGTAGAAGCATTAAGATCTACGGGAGCGGGCTATTTTTCCATCATTTCTCAATCCGTGATTCCAGCTTGTATTCCACAGTTGATCAGTTGGATTTTGTTCATGATGGAAACGAACATCCGTCAGGCCACTTTAATAGGCATTTTGACCGGCACGGGTATTGGTTTTCTTTTCAGCTTGTATTACAAAAGTCTTAATTTCAGTGCTGCATCCTTAATCGTCCTTGTTCTCGTCCTTGCTATCTTTTTCATAGAAACGGTTTCCACCCATATCAGGAAGGTGATTTTGTAAAATGGAAATGACCATGGACGAACTGGAAAGAAAGAGGCCGTTCAACAAACAAAAGATGGTGATCCGGCTGACTTTGGTGTCAATCGCAGTATTGACGCTATTCGCATTCGCAACTTTTGACTATAAGGAAATTCAGTTTCTAGATGCTGTCATATCGACAGCCCATACGCTTAAAACCATGTTCTTTCAGCCGCTCTTCAAACACATTACCTTTATCGAGGCGGTTACCTATTTGTTCATGACCTTGGGATTGGCATTTCTGACGACGTTGTTCGGCGCTGTCATTGCGTTGGTGCTGGGGTTAATGGCCGCTACCAATCTATCCAATCCTACACTTTCCATCGCAGTTAAAGGTGTAGTTGCTTTTATTAGAGCGGTTCCAACTGTCTTATGGGTATTGATTTTTGCCGTTGCTGCGGGATTGGGCAGTGTGGCTGCAGTCATTGGCATGACGTTCCATTCTGTCAGTTATCTCGTGAAAACATATTCGGAATCTTTCGAGGAGTTAGATAAAGGGGTCATCGAAGCATTAAGAGCAAGCGGCGCTAATTGGGTTCAAATTGTATTCCAAGCCGTTCTGCCGTCGTCGATCACTTATTTGATTTCATGGACGTTTATGCGATTTGAGATAAACTTCTCCGTAGCGCTGGCCATGGGTGCAGCAGCTGGAGCTGGAGGGATTGGGTTTGATATGTTTATGGCCAGCTCCTATTATTATGATGTGAGGGAAATCGGAGCTATTACATATCTCATTCTGACTTTTGCCATCCTGCTTGAGCTAATAGCTGGAAGAATCAAGAAGAAATTAAGGGTTCAAAAGTGAATATGTGCATACACGTCATAAGATAAAACCGTCAGGGAATCCCCTGGCGGTTTTTCTACCAATTCAACGTTGTTACATGAAGATTAATATTCGCTCTATTCAAATCAAGATGTGGTAGTGTACCATGAAGCTACACATTTTTTCTTGTTTGGGATTGGAGGCTCACATCGTGCTAAACAGTATTTGGATGAAAAGACGAAGTGTTATCTTAACCTGGCTATTTTCTTATGTTGCCATTTTGTTTCTGCCGATTCTAATTGGTGTCTTTGTCTATCGTGAATCCAACGCGGCTCTGGAGGATGAAATACATAGAGCTAATGATGCATTGTTGAAACAAGTTCGTGAAATTATGGACAATGAATTTGAAAGTGTTTTAAGACTGAATACAGAGATTACCTGGAATACCAAAGTCCAAGATCTCATGTATGCGAATAAATTGGGCCGGGATGACTACCCGTATTCCTTGTATCAAGTGGCGATGGATTTTAAACTGTACAAAACTTTCTATCCGCAAATTACTGGCTTCTATGTTTATTACACGCCGGGTGATACCGGTCTAATGCCAGGGGTAGTACGAAGCGGCAAGGATGTGTATGAGGAAGTCCATAACAACCCGGATTTCAGCTATGAAGACTGGATGTCCATGATAACTTCGAAAAAAGCGCCGGCTTTTGTTCCAATGGCATACAGAGGGGTGAACGGCAGCACGCATCAGTCCATTGCTCATATTAGTTATTTTACATCGGACCTTGACACAAAGCCTGAGGGAGCGGTCGTAATTCTTGTCGACGGTTCGAAGTTATTAACGGCTCTTCAGAACGTTCAAATGTTCAATGGGGGCGAAGTGCTGGTATTAAATAATGAGAACCAGATTCTTTTATCCTCTTTGGAAACTAATCAGCATCCGGTATTAACGAATCGGGTTCTTTCTGAAGATCAAGGCTTCTTCCATGAAACTTACAATGGACAAGACTCCGTGTTTTACTATATTGCTTCCCAAAAAACCAATCTTAAATTTGTGACCATAATGCCTAGCGCGGTAGTATGGCAAAAAGCAATTAATGTGAGGTGGATTACTTACATTAGCATCATTTTGAGTATTCTCGGAGGCAGTTTGTTAACCTTCTTCTTCTTGAAAAAGAACTACAACCCGATTAAACAATTAATTCATACCTTCACAGATGAGTCGGCGGATCGACGACATGACGGGAGTAACGAATTTCAATTTATTCAGAACATGATCTCCCATACTGTAAATGAAAAGGAGCAAGTTAAGGTCCGTCTCAAGCAGCAAAATTATTTGCTGCGATCTAATTTTATGACCCGATTATTAAAAGGCAGGTTAGACAACCAAATTCCGATCGAGGATGCGCTGCCTGCTTTCGAGATGCATTTTGACAGTGAACAGTATGCTGTTCTTTTACTTTATCTAGAAACAAATGATCAGTTTTTTGCGAGCATCGAAGGAAAGAGTGGCAATGAAAAGGCCAAACTGCTTCAGTTTATCGTTGCAAATGTTGTTGAGGAGATCATGAACGCCAGGCATATTGGGTATATGACGGAGATCGATGACATGCTTGCCTGCATCATTAATTTCCGCAACACGGGGCAGGCGGGCAGCTTGACTGAACTTCGTCAGATGGCAAGCGAAGCGCAGAAATTTTTGAAAAATAAATTTCAAATCGAACTTACGGTTTCGATCAGCAATATTCACACTTCCATTGTCGATCTTCCGATTGCCTACAAAGAGTCCGTTGACGCGATGGAGTATAAGCTAATTATGGGCAGAAAAGAAATTATTTCTTTTCATGAAATTCAGAATGAAGCGCTGGGCGAAATCCCTCAAGGCTATTATTACCCGCTGCAGGTGGAACAGCAGCTCATTAATTTTTTGAAAATTGGCGAATATGACAGGGCCAAGGAAACGTTGGATAATATCGTGGACAGGAATTTGAAGATTAACCAGATTTCGTTGCCGTTGGCTCGCTGCCTAATGTTTGATTTGGTAAGTACGATGCTGAAGGCGCTTCATGAAATGGGCGATACACAGGAAGAATCGTCTGGCGGCAGTTTGAAAGAGATTGAGAAGCTGACAGCATGCGAAACCATGCAGGATATGCATGAACAGCTCACAGAAATGCTGAAAGAAGTATGCAGCAACAACTTGGCCAAAAGAAAATCAACGCTGACTCAAATCAGACATCAGGATCTGCAGACATTAACGCAAAACATCGTACGTTTTATTGAAGAAAATTATAAAGACGCGGATATGAATATCTCCATGATCGGTCTGCGGTTTGATATGAAATCAACCTATTTATCCAAATTATTTAGAGAGCAAACAGGAGAAGTGCTTCTCGATTACATGAATAAGGTTCGTATTGTGAAAGCTAAGGAATTGATTGAAAGTCAGAATATCACTATGAATGAGATATCCAGTCTTGTCGGTTTCAGCGATGTCAACGCATTGATCCGGATATTTAAGAAATATGAGGGGGTTACGCCCGGCAAATATAAAGAAATGTATTTAAAATAACTAAAAAGGCTGCTGCAAAGCGGTCTTTTTTTATTCGAAATTTAAGCGTTTTATATGTTTTGGAGTGAACACAGAGTTGATCCAGCTGCCTCGCGCGGACGTAAGGGAACTATGGTACGCTATTCTAGCCAAAAGTATCATTTTTGGGAGGTTGAGGGAACTACAGTACGCTATTTTGCTGTTTCATGGGAATTTCAACGCTTTTTGTGGAAATAAGACCCTGTAGTTCCGCTATTGCCCTCGCATCTCTACTTTTTGCCTAATTAGCGTCCCCTAGTTCCCTTACTAGGTTTTGCCGCTAAGAAGAGACTGATCTATCAGGGCGGCGATGCCGTTTTTCTTATTTTAGCTGCTGGAATGAAAAATTTAATATGCGATTGTACAAATTTCAGATCGATTTTATGTTTTTTTTGATGCCGTTGGAGGATTTTAAGATATTCAAATCGGGTTTACAAAAGCATAATAAAGAAGCGAAAGGAAATTGCGCGAAATTGTACACATTATAGGGAGGTAAAGACAGATGAAGAAGAAAGTGAAACTTATATCAAGCACCTTATCCATGATCATGCTAAGTACACTAACAATCGCATGCAGTGACAAAACGGATAAACAGCCAATATCGTCGTCCGTTCCAAGCGAACAAACGGCAGCTACGTATCCAATGAAAACAGACAAAACTCTATCGTTATGGACAGCGGATTACACCCCCATCTTACAGATTAAGCCGAGCGTGAAAGATATTCCTTTTTATCAGGAATGGCAGAAGAAGACTGGGATTCCCATCAATTTTTTGAATCCTGTTGCCGGTCAAGAGAAAGAGCAGATGAACGTCATGCTGGCTTCCGGCGATTTGCCGGACATGATTGAATATAATTGGAAGACGAACTTTCCGGGCGGCCCTGAAAAAGCGATTAAAGATGGAGTTGTTATGAAACTCAATGATGTCATTGATAAGTACGCTCCTAATCTGAAGAAGTATTTAAAAGAGCATCCTGAGGTCGATAAAATGGTGAAAACCGACAGCGGTAATTACTATGCCTTTCCGTTCGTTCGTGGAGATGAATCTCTGATGGTTTTCCAAGGGCCAATGCTGAGACAAGACTATTTAACTGAACTGGGCCTTCAAGTGCCGACCACGATAGACGAGTGGCATACGGTACTGAAAGCGTTTAAAGAGAAGAAAGGGATAGAGTCTCCTCTGACATTCCGAGGTCTAAATGATCTAAATAATGGAGCTTTCATAGGTGCCTACGGCATTAACCGCTCTTTCTATGTCGATAACGGCCAAGTGAAGTTTGGACCGGGACAGACTGCTTACAAGGATTTTCTTGTTACGATGCGTAAATGGTATGCCGAGGGGCTGCTTGATAAAAATATCGCTACTGTCGATATCAAAGCGCAAGACGCCAATATGACATCCGGTAAATCCGGTGCCTCGATCGGTGCTGCTGGAAGCGGAATGGGGAAATGGATAGGCGCTGTCCAAGGCAAAGATCCCAAATATAACCTCGTTGCTGCTCCATATCCCGTTCTGAACAAGGGTGATAAACCAAAATTCGGTCAAAAGAGCTTTGCATTTGGCTCGGAGCCTAGTGGAATGATTGCGATCACGGGAACAAGCAAGAATGTAGAGCTTGCCGCTAAATTCCTCGACTACGGCTATAGTGAAGAAGGACATAATTTCTTTAACTTTGGCACCGAGGGAGTCAGCTACAAAATGGAAAATGGATATCCGAAATACACGGATTTGATTATGAACAACCCTGAGAAGCTATCCCTTGCGCAAGCGATGGGCCTCTACATCAGAGGAAATACAAGCGGTCCATTCGTTCAGGATATTCGATATCTCGAGCAGTACTATACGATGAAGCAGCAAAAAGACGCTATCGTCGCTTGGCAAGATACAGATGCTTCGAAGTATATGCTTCCTCCAGTTACGGCTTCACCGCAAGAAAGTACGGAATTGGCTAAAATTATGAACGAAGTGAATGCTTTGGTGGATGAAACATCGCTTAAAATTATTCTTGGAGCTTCACCGGTCGAAGAATTCGACAAGTACTTGTCGAAGCTGCAAACGTTGAATATTAACAGAGCGATTGAAATCCAAAAAGCTGCTTTGGATCGATACAACAAGCGATGAATGAGTTGTGACAAACAGATCTTACAATTTGAAAGAAGGAAACCTTATGACTGCTAAGAAAGATCTATTCGTGAAGGATTTTCTTCTGAATAAATCCTTATATCTGATGATGCTTCCAGTCCTTGTTTACTATGCTGTCTTTCATTATGCACCTATGTATGGAGCCATTATTGCTTTTAAGGACTACTCTCCAATGAAAGGAATCTTGGAAAGCGATTGGGTTGGCTTGCAGAACTTCAAGGATTTTATGAACGGTTTTTATTTTTGGCGTATTCTTAAGAATACACTTGTCCTTAGTCTATATTCCATTCTGTTTGAGTTTCCAGCTCCGATCTTGTTAGCTTTATTCATGAATGAGTTGAAGAACAAATTGTTCGGCAGGTTTGTACAGTCGATTTCTTACATGCCTCATTTTATTTCAATGGTCGTCATTTGCGGAATCCTTACGGATTTCACCAATAGTGGCGGCGTGATTAACTCTCTCATGGCTAATTTTGGCGGTGACGGGCAGGCACTGCTGCAAAAGCCTGAGTATTTTCGTCCTATTTATGTTCTCTCTGAAATTTGGCAAAAAATTGGCTGGGAATCTATTATCTATATGGCCGCTTTAATGGGAATCGATCAAGAGCAATACGAAGCCGCCAAGATTGATGGAGCAGGCCGGTTGAAGCAGATGCTATACATTACATTGCCAGGGATAGCTCCTACGATCGCCATTATGTTCATTTTGAGGATGGGCAATTTGCTTAATGTCGGGTTTGAGAAAATTATTTTGCTGTATAATCCGGTTACTTACAGCACGGCTGATGTGATTTCGTCCTTCGTCTATCGCAAAGGTTTATTGGAATTTAACTGGGGCTTCAGTGCTTCTGTAGGACTATTCAACTCCGTGATTAACTTGATTTTATTAGTAACAGCTAACCAGATTAGCCGTAAAATCAGTAAAAACGGATTGTGGTAAGGAGGAGGGGCGACATGAACAGAATAAGTCGGTCCGAAAAGGTGTTTGATGCGGTTAATATAATGATTATGCTTGTACTCGTTGTTGTTACCCTATATCCCTTAGTTTATGTAGGGTTGGCTTCGATTAGCGATGCAAGCTCGCTTTTGGCCCATAAGGGCTTGCTTCTAAAGCCGTACGGATTTCATCTCGAGGCCTACAAGCAAGTATTAAGCAATCGTAGTATTCTAACGGGTTACAGCAACACGTTTATTATTATTATCTTGGGAGTATTGGTAAATTTGCTCCTGACTTCACTTGGCGCTTATGTTTTGTCGCGAAAGAACGTGTTATGGAATCGCATGTTTATTTTTATTATCTTGTTTACGATGTTCTTTCAGGGCGGCTTGATTCCTCTATATTTGATGGTTAAAGGAGTAGGACTTTACAATTCGTTATTGGCGCTTGTACTTCCATTTGCTGTAAATACCTTTAATTTGATTATTATGAGAACGTCCTTTTCGGCTATTCCAGATAGTTTGGAAGAATCGGCAAAAATAGACGGGGCTAATCATTTTGTCATCCTGTTTCGGATCATTATGCCATTATCCATGCCTGTCATAGCCGTTATGATCATGTTTTATGCCGTTGAGAAATGGAACGGATGGTTCTATGCCTCGATTTTCCTGAAGGATAGAGATTTGTTCCCACTGCAGCTTATATTGCGCGAAATATTGCTTGCCAATTCGACCGAAAGCATGACAAGCGGGTCCGATCAAGGCTTTCAGCTTGCCGAAACGATCAAGTATGCAACGATTATGGTGGCGACTTTGCCTATCCTGTTCTTCTATCCGATTGTCTCCAAATATTTCGTTAAGGGAGTCATGGTCGGAGCTTTAAAAGGATAAGAATGAGCCGTTCGTAGATTTTATGTCAAATGGAGGTAATCACAAAAATGAACAGTTTAGTAGAAACAATGGTCGATGCTGCCTGGCTTGATGTGACGAAGAAGATGGAGCGGACTAGCGGACGAATCGGAGATACATTTCCGCATGTATCGGTGAATGGACGTTACGATGACAACGAGCTTGATTGGTGGACAAACGGTTTTTGGCCTGGCATTCTGTGGATGCTGCATCAGGAGACCGGCAATCCGGTGTATAGACAAATCGCTGAATCTTGTGAAAATAAATTGGATATGCCTCTTCAGGATTTCGAGCCTCTTCATCACGATGTTGGATTCATGTGGAGCTTATCTGCTGTAGCCTCCTACAAGTTAACGGGCAATGCGTTGTCGAAGCGGAGGGCGCTTACGGCTGCGAGTCATTTAGCGGGTCGTTTTAACAGCAAAGGGAACTTTATTAGGGCATGGAACGGGACGGGAAAAGAAGGCTGGGCGATTATTGACTGCTTAATGAATCTGCCTTTGCTGTTTTGGGCAAGTGAAACCACGGGTGATCCGAGATTCAAGCATATTGCGCAGGCGCATGCCGATACTGTGATGCGCGAGTTTCTGCAAGAAGACGGGTCTGTCCATCATGTTGTTGTATTTGATCCTGAGACGGGTTTGCGCGTAGGCGCGTTAGGCGGTCAAGGCTACTCGGCATTTTCTGCTTGGTCGCGTGGCGCAGCTTGGGCGGTGTACGGGCTGACGCTTGCCTATGGCTATACCCAGAATCAAAGCTATCTCGATAAGGCGATAGAAGTATCCCAGTATGTGTTGAAAAATCTTCCCGCAGATAGTGTGCCTCCCTGGGATTTCAAGGCGGCTGAGGATCAAATTTGGGCAAAAGACAGCTCGGCAGCTGCGTGTTTGGCTAGTGGATTGCTGGAAATCGCCAAACATTCACATGGGGAAATCGCTGAACATTGCCATAGGTCAGCATGTGACATCATGCAATCACTCTATTCTAATTACTTCTCTCATGATTCCGATGAGGAAGGTTTGCTCAAGAAAGCTACGGTAAGCTTCCCTGATAATAGACACATTGAAGTTCCTGTTATATACGGCGACTATTTTTTCATTGAAGCTCTCTTGAAACTGAAAGGACGTCAAACGTTATTCTGGTAAGAAGAAGTTGGGGGATGAACCTATGAGCATACAAAAATGGCTGAAGGAGCCGATCTCGACAACGGAGCTATTAGGCAATTTGCGTTCCCGCTTAGAGCGGATGGACGAGAAGAGCGCTTATATCGCCAGTCATATGCCTGAGCTTGTGCAGGAGACGATAGCCAAGGCGGAGCTTGCATATCAAGGAATGATCATGCTTCCCGGCACCGGCGGTATCAGGGAATTCGTAGGCAATCCGCCTCGCTGGCTGGAACGCAGACACAATGACAACGAGTATTTGTGGCAGCTTAACCGTATGACTGATTGGCAGGGTTTATTGCAAGCTTATTCTTTCACGAAGAATGAGAAATATGGCCGCAAAGTGATTGAAGAAATGCTGAACTGGATCGAAACCGTAGAAATTACCGAAGAAATGATCGATCTTCCGCTCAGCTATTATTCGGAATGTCATCCGCTTCGTGCGCTGGAGATGGGCATACGCAGCTACAAAACTTGGCCGCTTGTCTTGGAGCATCTGGGGCATTCCGAGCTGTTTACGGAGGAAGTGCTGGAGCAGTATGTAGCTGCGGTCTATAAGCAGATCAACATATTACGCAAAGTATCGCCGCAGCTATGGCCCAAAGCGGATCATAACCATTATTTGATGGAATGCTTGGGGATTTTGACCACAGCGCTTTATTTTCCCGAACTCAAGGAAGCAGAGGAATGGAGAGACTTTGCGATCGATGGCATCGAGAAGTGCTGCTTCGCCCAGCTGACGGAGGATGGCGGGCAGATTGAAGGCTGCCCCTCCTATCATAATGGCTGCATGTTCTGGTTTGGCCTCGCCGTTGTGCTCGCCAAGCGCTTCGGCTTCCAGTTCTCGGAATCATACATGGAACGTTATAAGAAAAATCTGGATTACTCGATCTATTCGCTAAGGCCGACAGGAAAATGTGTGCCCGTGGGTGATTCACATGCTAACAATCTTGCGATCATGGGCGGCGTATACGGTTATTTTGCTTTGGGGGATATGACTTGGCTGGGTCTTGCTGCTAACTTGATCGATATGAGCGAGATTATGGAGGAAGCAAGCAGACATGTATGGCGTGCGCTGGATGTGCAGCAATTCGCATTCGATTTGCAGGCCTTGAAGGGAACGCGATACATATGCGATAAGCAAACCACTTTCTGGAATCGGACGCTTCATCAAGCGATTATTCGCAGCGGTTGGGATCGCGAGGCTTCTAGCTTTTTGTTTACTTGCCGCAGCCCGATCCAAAATCTTCATGCCCATATCGATCTGATGAGCTTTGATTTTACTGCGCTAGGTAAAGATATGATCTGCGATCCCGGTCTTTTTTGCTTCAGGGACGATGAAGACCGCAAGCAATTCAAAAGCGCAAACTTTCATTCTACGCTTCTCATTGATGACCGTGATCACTTTGAATATAGAGGCTCCTGGGGTTATGGTCCGCAAAAAAAGGGAGAAATCTATCAGGTGGAAAATAGAGGCTTCTACCAGATCGCAAGCGCTTGCCATCTGAACTATGAGCCGATTGTCCATCATCGTCATATTTCCCTCGTGGGTGGCAGCTTCGTTGTGATTGCCGATCGGGTTGAGGGTCTGGAGCAGCATAGGGTGCAGCGCTATTTGCATCTCGATTTCACGGATGTGAAAGAAGCGGCAGGCGGCATAATCGCAGCAAGCGATATCGCGAATCTGGCCATCTTTACGAGTGAGCAGGGGCAGTTGGAATTTTTGCCCGGAAGACTGTCGGACATCAATGATGTTGCAAGGCCTTCCACTAGAGTGAAATTTCAGGGACGCAGCAGCGGGACGAAGACCTTCTTGACGGTACTTGTTCCTTATAAAGGGGAGCAGCAGCCCGCTGTTCAGATCAAGGAGGTGAGGGACGGAGTCTTCGAATTCGGCTATGGGGAGCGTTATCTGGTTGCCGTTGAAGAACAGGATATGGTTATTAGTGCATCTTGAACAAGCAAAATGAATTCACAACCTCGTTGGATGGCGTTATTGTCCAAATAACCCATTCAGCGAATGTGAATGGTCTCATCATGGAAGGATGAATATTCGAATGAAAGGGAGGCAGTATGATGAAAAATGCAAAGGCCGTACGGAAAAAGAGGGGGTCTTGCTTACTTATTGCTTTATTGGTTTTTTCTCAAGTTGTATTCACTTTATTTACTGAATCACCAACTGTAAGCGCTTCCTCTGGAGCGAGCAGCATGTCAGATGCGTCTTTCTTCGGGGTTTGGGATCAAACTGGGCAACGTTGGACAACGCCGAGCAAACTGAACTACGATGGTTTTCCAGGGTTAAGCACGGTGCAATCCAATGTAAAAGCTGGAAAGTACGATCAGGCTAAAACGGATTTGCTTGACTATTATAAAAATCGAACAACCCGAACGATTCCGACAGATTTCGTATCAAATCCAGCTATGGTGCCTCTCTTAATGGATCAAATTGCAACTCCGCTTAAAGAATTCTATTTGAATACTTTTACCGTTGGGCCAACATCCACAACGTACAACGTTAATATGCTTGCTACGGTTCAAGGCGCTATCGGATCCGATCTTAGCTTCATGCTGATGGGACGCTACAAAGGAACGAATCAAGCGAATATTTACAGCCGTGAGCAAGACTGCTCGCAAACACCGCTCCCGCAATGCCGTCCCACGCTTGAGATTGCGTATTCGGATGAAGCGGGTGCTCATACAGCAAACTTGACGCCATCAAAGGATACCTACATTCGCGGAAATGATACGGTTATCCATGCTAGCGAGCCATTGCTTCAGGTTCAGGAATCCGGTGCTCCTTATGACTCGAATACGCGTAAAGCTTATCTGAATTTTGATTTATCGTCGATTAAGGGAACGGTTACTGCGGCAACGCTGAAGCTGTCAGGGTATTCCAGCTCAAATGAAAATACAGATGTGATGATCTATAAATCGGGCGACACGGCTTGGGATGAAAATACGCTCACTTATGCCAACCATAATGGCAAAACATTTTCCTGGCAAGGTGTGCCCACGGGTACGGATTGGGCTGGTCCTGCACCAACCATTGCAGATATCGAATACCATTATCAGATCACTCGGTTTTACTGGCTTAGTCCTCTTTTAGCGGAATACATCAATACGGGGAATGAAATCTATGCGGCGAAATATATCGACTACATGATCGATTTTATCATTGATGGCGATGCCTCTACGAGCGTGTCTGGCGCAGGGTCGTTTCCCAGAAATTTTGATGCGGGCATTCGGGCTTCCAGTTGGGTGAAAGCTTACCATGTGTTAAGAGAGAGTTCCTCCATGAGTGCTGAGTCCAATACGGATATATTGAAAACGTTCTGGAAAAAAGGGGATTACTTAAATAGTCCTGGCGGCTTTAGTCCCGATGGCAATCACGGAACGGTTGAAACAGAGGGGTTATATACCCTTGGCATTTATTTCCCTGAGTTTACCGATTCTGCAACTTGGCTGTCTACGGCTTATTCCCGATATGACTTTTTAATGACGACACTGATTTATAAAGATGGCTCGTACATGGAGTCCAGTGATACCTATACGACGGTAACAACCGCTCCGATGATTGCAATCAAACAACTCGGAATGATGAATCATGTGCCTTTCCAAGGAGCATTTGACAGTAACTTGCGTAGGTTAGGTAAATACTTAGCCGATATTTCGTATCCGGGCGGTTACTCCGTCAGTCTTGGTGACAGTCAGTACACCGACCTCAAAGGTACGATTAAGCAAATAGGTGAGCTTACTAACGATGACGCCTTACGTTATGTAGGAACTGCGGGAGCGGAAGGAACCATGCCTTCCTACACGTCCATTCTGTATCCGGACAGTAAAATTGCCGTGATGCGCAGTGGTTGGTCGCCAAATGACCGCTTCTTGTTTACGAACGTGAAACAAGCAGCGCCCCACAGGCATCCCGATGATAACGCGATCTCTTATTATGCATATGGCAGGCCTTTATTGGTCGATCCTGGTGCTTATTCCTACAGTGATGATCCGATTTCCAACTGGCTGCGATTCTCGACTGAATCGCACAATACGATTGAAATCAACGATACGCCGCAAAATTTGGCGGAGGGCTGGCTGCAAGATTGGACGGATAACAGCAAGTTCAACTTTGTTACGGGGGTTACCCAAAATGTGCCTGGATTTAAGCACTCTCGTGATACGCTTTTCCTGAAATCGTCCTTCTCGATTGTTTCAGATGTTGTGCAAGCGCCTTCAGGAACGAATAAGTACCAGCAAACTTGGCACTTTTTGCCTAGGGCCAATCCGGCGTTAGATGCGTCCACTAAGAAAGTAAGCACCGTTTTTGGCGATACTTACGGCGATATCCAAGTCGTGCCTGCCGATCCCGAGCAATTAACGGCAACGCTCGATAACGGCTATTATTCGAATGCTTTCTATTCGGTGTCGAGTGCCACATATGCTTCCTATACCAAAAACATGTCCGGAAACACGACCTTTGACACGGTCTTGTATCCGACCGCCAGCGGCGAGAAGCGCGACATCAAAGCCAGTCGCCTTCCTCTATCGGTTCCGACTGCCGTAGCCAGCTCGCTGAAGATCGACAACATTGGAGATGCTGGAACTTCGGGGTATTATTATGTGTCTCACGAAGAAAATCCGCAGTTCCGACGCAACTTTGATACCTTTTCATTTGATGGGAAGCTGACCTATATCGAAAAGACGAGCAGCGGTACGGTCAAATCAGCCATCATCAAATCGGGATCGACACTGGCGCAAAATGGAGTAAATGTGATTGCATCCAGAATGCCTGTAACCGATATTGCGGTTGATTGGAAAGGCTCGACCTTGGAAATTAGCGGATCGAATCTGGTCGCCACCAATGATCCTAATGCCGTTTCGGCCGTTGCGATACGAGCCCCCGGCATTACTGCGGTGAAATTGAATGGCAGCCCGATTGCCAACTTTACGGTTTCCGGTGGGTATATTTATGCGGTAGGTGTGCCGTCATGGTCATCTTCAACCGGTTATCAGAATAGCATCGATTTGGGAGCGGGGCATTCCGGGGTTCAATCCATTGAATTCGATCTGCTGCCGACAGCTAATCAAATTGGGGGCATAGTCGGCTATACAGGACAATCGTCCGCCACGAACAGCGAGTCTGCTTTGCCAATGATTCTCCGACTGAATGCCGACGGTTATTTCGATGTCCGGAATGGCAATACTTATGGACAAAATGTCAGACTGAACTATCAAGCAAATGAGCTTTATCATGTCACATTGCTTGCCGATTTGGACACGAGAACCTATAACGTTTATATCGCTCCGCACGGCAAACCGGAAATTCAGATTGCAGACCACTTTGTGTTTCAAACAGGAGCTCCTGGCTTATCGGATATTGGAAAATTAGTGATGAATAGTCCAATTAACGATCAGTATCGGATCAACAACCATACGTTAGGCCGTCCTGATTTTTTTGAATTAGATGTCACCTCAGATGCGTATGTGTGGGCAGGAAATCCAACGACGAACTATGGAACCGGCAAAAAATTGGAGGTAAGAAACTCAACGAGTTCAAGTGTTTATCGCCATTCTTATCTACGATTTGATTTGGGTCATGTGCCGGCAGGTGCAAACGCATTTGCTGCGAAACTGAAGCTGACATCGGCTTCAGCGGGAACTTTTACCGACCAAGCGCAGTTTGTTCAAGATGATTCTTGGGGAGAAACGTCAATTGCCTATAATAACAAGCCTGCGGGAGGGACTGTATTGGGAACGTGGAGCATGCCATCGGCTGAGAATTCCGTGGAAGTTGATATCAGTTCTCCATATACCACCGAACTTGCCGGTGATAAGCAGTTAAGTCTGCTTATCACGTCACAAACGACCAACAACGTTTCTCACTATTATTATGCGAAGGAGAACGGAGGCGGCAAACCGAAGATTGTGGTTTATACGAAAAAGGCTGCGGGCAGTTTGGAATAAACGCCAGATTCATGGTCGGTTCAACGGCTGTTTTCCTGTAAGCAACTGGACCGGACCAGCATCACGTACCAACCTCTGAGAGACCCATGCAATTGCGCATGGGTCTACTCGATTTGAATCATATTTGGGATTCGTATGCGGTTTCCTTTAACCGCCGAAGGTCTTTCTTATCAGGATTTGAGTGTGGCGCCGCACGATTCGCGGACCACGAGCTCGGGAGAGTGGTTGATGGTGATCGTCTCGTCGGAGCCGTTAATCGCGCTGATCATCTGCAGTACGGCCATTCGTCCCAAATATTCGTTATGTTGATCCATGGAAGTCAGACGTGGAATACTGTATTCGCTCAGTTGAAATTGATCGCAGCTCGCGATGGCAATCTGCTCGGGGCAGTGCACCCCTCGATCCTTCATGGCGCGAATCGCGCCGAGCGCTACCATGTCGTTATGGGCGATAACGGCCGTAGGCAGCTCGTTCGGGTTGGCATCGAGCAATTGGATCATCGCGGCGTAGCCGTCCGGCGCGTAATAATCCGAAGTCACGATGTAAGGGTCGTAGACGGTTTGTCCGAGCGATTTCATCGCCTTGGTGAAAGCCTCGATCCGGGAAGAGGTGACGCGAATGCCGGGTTCTCCTCCGATGAACCCAATTCTGTCATGGCCAAGCGCAATGAAATGATGCACGATGGACGTTACGCCCTGCTTGAGATTTCGTTCGACGAATAGACATTCACATCCTTCTATTCTGCTGCCGACGATAACGACTGGCACGTGCTGGTGAAGCTGGTTAAGGGCGAGAATGAATGAATCTGCGATTTCCTCTTTGTCAATCTGGCCGCCAAGAATGAGCACGCCATCTACTTGCTTCTCGAGAATGATCTTAAAGTAATCTTCTTCAGTTAAGTGTGTGTCGAAGCGCTTCGAGTCGCGAGAGAACATCGTGTTGAACATGAGTGTGGCGTACATGTTTTTCAAAGCGAAACTCTCGATTTGTAGAAATAACGAGGCGAAATAAGGATTCGTAATATCTGGTAGAATAACACCGATATTTTTGGTCGTTTGATTAATCATGCCCCTGGCGAATACGCTGGGCGTGTAGTTGTTCTCGTCGATGATCTGTTGGATACGCTCGCGTTTCTTCTGGGAAACGGAGGGGCTGTTGTTCAGCACGCGAGATACGGTGGATACGGATACGCCGCTTTTTTTGGCGATTTCTATAATTGTAATCTTGCTCTTCACTATGACACATCCTTTTGCAAACCTTGCCCACTAGTTAGATTTTAGCGCAACTTATAAAGTGATGCAATAGATATTTGGTAAGGATACCAAATTATTCTCATTTATTTAACACCTACAATAATAGGCGCGAAAACTTGCGTTATTAAGTAAAATATGGTCTTGACAGCGCTAACATCCTGCTGATAAGCTAACATTTGTAACCGGTTAACACATTTATTTTTGGTAACGTTACCAAATCGGTGGAGGATATTTTATGGAGAAACAGTCTATAGGATCGGTCATTGCGGTTGATCTGGGAGGTACCAGCATTCTCATAGGGGAGGTCACGGTAGAGGGGGAGGTCATTCGAACGAAATCCTATCCAAGCGATACGACAAGTCAAGCAATCGCGCTGCACAAAATTATCGATGCGATCGATGACTATAAGAAGACCTCTCCAATTCAGTTTGAGCCGATGGCGATTGGCATTGGGGTCGTAGGGCGTGTTGATGGGACGCGAGGCGTCTGGCTAGAGATCGAGCCGGGAAAATCCCAAGAGACCGACGTTAAGGCAATCATTGAATCAACGTTCGGAATCCGTTGCGGCATCGAGAATGACGTTGCTTGTGCAACGAAGGCTGAACAGCGGTTCGGATGGGGAGGACAGTCCGACAATTTCATCTACTTGAATATTGGCACTGGTATCGCGGCAGGATTCATTGTGGATGGACACTACGTGGGCGGCGCGAGCTATAACTCGGGTGAAGTGGGGCATATGGTTGTCGATCTGCACAGCGATGTGATTTGCGGCTGCGGTCGCAGAGGATGCGTCGAACGGATCGCTTCGGGTCTTGGTCTTCATGAGAGGATACTGGCGCTGAGGAGCCAATTCCCGAATTCGTCTCTTGCTGTTCAGGGCGGTGAACGCGTAACTGCGCAAGCCATTTTCGCTGCGGCGGAAAGCGGTGACGAGCTCTGCGCACGCGTCTGCGAAGAAGCGGCCAGCGCCACGGCGGCACTCGTCATGAACCTCGTGCGCGTCAGTGATCCCGATACGATCGTTCTAGGAGGCGGCGTCACGAAGAGTGATTATTTCATCGGCAGAGTCAAATCGCATTTGAATTCGAAAACGATGCGGTTCGTTGCCCGATCGCTTGTGAATACGAAGCTGCCGGAGCCCGGACTTGTCGGGGCGGCACTGGCAGGCTTGCAAGCGATCGGCATAACCAAGGAGGGCTATAGAATATGAAACCTACAATGATGACTTATGTTCTGGAACAGTCGGAGATGGTCGAATCGATCCTTTCGCGCTTTCCGGGCAACGTGGAGGAATTCGTAGACATCGCGCTTGGTACGTCCGACTGGCTCGTATTCGCAACGGGATCGAGCTATAACGCTGCTTTAAGCGCTAAGTATTACGTCGAGAATCGGGCGGATGTCCGAATGGAAATCAGGGAGCCGTTTCATTTTACACATTATGATCGTATCTCCCCGCATGTTGATCTTGCCATCGGCATCTCGCAGAGCGGTCAGAGCACATCGACGATCGGCGCTTTGGGCCGCGTACGTCAGGAATCCGATATAAGGACAATTGCGATGGCAAGCGATACAACGAGTCCGATCTCTGAGGCGGCGGATGTGACGACAAATATCGGCTGCGGCAAAGAACGAGTAGGGTACGTGACCAAGGGATTCACTGCGACGGTGCTCACCTTCATGCTCGCCGGACTTCGCCTCGCAGAGCGAAAAGGGATTGCTTCGCATGACCAAGTAAGCCGGGAGCTAGAGGCATTTCGAAAGTTCGGAGCGGCTCTGCCTGACATCATATCAGCAACGGAAAATTTCTATGAGCGCTATAAGGAGGAATTCGTGGGTGCTCCCAGGTTCACGGTGATCGGCAACGGGCCGGCCGTTGGAACAGCGAAGGAGGCCGAAACGAAATTCTCAGAAACAGTCCGTTTGCCGACACAAGGGATCGAACTGGAAGCATTCATGCACGGCCCGTACTTGGAAGTTAATAGCGAGCACCGCATCTTTTTCTTGGAGACGGAGAGTCCGGTCAAGCAACGGCTCGAGGCGTTGAGAGCATATGAATCTCGCATCACACCGTATACATACACCATTAGATTAGGCAAAGGAGAAGATGAAAGGACGCTTGGGCTGCCCGTGTCATTGGACGAATACCAAGCGCCAATTGCACTTATCGTCCCCTTCCAGATCCTTGCGCATCACATCGCGGGCGGGCGGGGCATTGACTTGACCTGTCGGATCTACACGGACTTTGGAGTTGCCATGCAGAGCAAGACGCAGCCTGGCGACTATGCTTGACTATGAAGGCGAATAGTAAAGGTGCAGTTAATAAAAGGGGGAATCTGCAAGATGAAAAGGTTTTGGGTCCTGATATTAGCATTATTCTTAGTGTTTGCTGCAACGGCATGCTCAAGCAGCACCAAAGAGTCAAATAGTGGTACATCTCCGGCAGCAGCAAAGAAAGTCAACCTGAAGCTCTGGACAATTTGGCCTTCAGGAGATTTCAAGCCTATACGGGATGAGCTGGTAGACAAATGGAACAAAGACCACCCTGATATTCATGTGGATGTCGAGTCCGCCGAGAATGACGCTTATAAAACGAAAGTACAAACTGCCGCAGCGGGTGATGGGCTTCCGGATATTTTCTTCAGTTATGGCGCGGGCTTCTCGAAGCCATTTGTTGATGGCGGGAAGGTTCTCGCTCTGGACGAATATCTGAACGACGGAACAAAGGAGAAGCTTACAGCCGGTTCGCTGGACAATTTAACATATAACAGTAAAGTTTACGGCTTGCCGTATACGATGTGGCTTGGCACTTTTTTCGTCAATCAAGAACTGTTCGACAAGAACAATATTAAAGTGCCAACAACATATCCCGAGCTCCTTGAGGTTGTAAAAGCGTTCCGTGCCAAAGGCATCGATCCGATGGCGGTAGGCGGCAAGGATCTCTGGACAAGCGAGTTTTACCATAACATATTCGCACTGCGTGAAGGCGGAACCAAGCTGAATCTCGATGCATTGAGAGGCAAAGCATCATTTGAAGATGCTGCATTTGCCAGAGCGGCAGAGAAGCTTCAGGAATTAGCGAAAGCCGATGCCTTTATGAAAGGGTATATGGGCTTATCTAGGGATGAGTCGGAAGCGGTCTTTCTGGCAGGTAAAATACCGATGTACTACAATGGCAGCTGGTTTGCAAAATCATTGGATGCTGCTCCGAATGTTAAAGCCAAAGTTAAGGTTATGAAATTCCCTATTATTGAAGGAGCCGCAGGGAATGAAAACGAATGGATTGGCGGCGTGCTTGACACGTTCATGGTAAGCTCAAAAACCAAGTATCCGGAACAAGCCGTTCAATTCCTGAAGTATTTGACTGAAAATCTCTCGAGCGAAGGTTACAAAGCGGGCGCGGGTTTGCCTACTTGGAAAACGAAGGTCGACGAGTCTAAAATCGACCCGGTATTAAAAGATGTGCTAGCGGCTTTCAATAAATCAACGGGTGTTGTACCTTTGTATGATTTGTACCTGGGAGGCAAACAAGGGGAAACGCATATGAACCTTGTCGCGAAGCTGTTGGCAAACAAAATAACGCCTCAAGAATTTGGGGTTCAAATGCAGGCGTTAGAGAGATAATCATATCCGTGAGGAGGAGAGTTTATCGCTCTCCTCCTTTCCCTCAAGGAGGATTTTGTCATGGATCGCGTTTTAAGCAACAAGAAAGCGATACTGTTTTTTACATTACCGGCATTATTGTGGTACGCAGTCATTGTGCTGCTGCCTGTTTTTATCTCCTTCTACTATAGTCTGCTGGATTGGGACGGCGTAGGAAAGGGCGTATTCGTCGGTCTAGAGAATTACGTAACCATGTTTCGTGATGATGATATTTTCAGGCTGTCGTTATGGAATTCCATTGTGCTTGCTATCCTTTCTGTGTTTGTACAGCTTCCGATCTCACTAGTCTTAGCGCTCATTCTGGCTGGTTACGTGAAAGGCAACCGTTTCTATCGAACTGTATATTTTATCCCTGTGGTCATGTCCACGGTTGTAATCGGGCAGCTCTGGATGAAAATTTATTCTCCTTCTTTTGGCCTTCTGAATGCGTTTTTGGGGAGATTAGGTTTGGAATCCTGGCAGAGTGAATGGCTAGGCAGCGAGAAAACCGCTTTACTTGCCGCCTTCATACCTATCGTTTGGCAATATATCGGCTATCATATGCTTCTTCTGTTTGCATCGGCAAAGTCCATACCGGAGGATCTTTATGAAGCTGCGCGGATAGATGGAGCAACGGGGATGAAATCCTCCCTGTATATCACTATTCCGCTAATTAAACCGATGTTGAAATTATCGACGATCTTTGCTGTTATTGGATCATTAAAAACGTTTGATTTCATTTATGTGTTGACGAATGGCGGCCCGATGCATGCTACTGAAGTGCCAAGTACGTGGATGTTCAGCAATATTTTTAAGCAGTATCAATACGGATACGGAAGCTCACTCGCGATCATTATCATTCTAGAGTGTTTATTGTTTACGGTTATGATTCAAAAATTGTTTAAAACGGACTAGGGAGTCTTTCGTCGGATGTTTCGTTGAAAAGACGCTAGCCCAATACTTTCGTTTCGGAGGCCTAAAAATGACTGTACAACAGGCAACGATTGCTTCACGACGAAAAAGCGGGATCAGGATCAGCGCCTTGATCATGCAGTTTTTTCTCATCGTATTTGCTATTATTCAAATATTTCCTTTGGTATGGCTCTTCCTTTTTTCTTTCAAAGATAACGCAGATATATTCAGCGGCAACGTGATCGGTTTTCCGAAGGTATGGCATTGGGAGAATTATAGTTCCTTGTTTGCAGGCGGCAAATTAAGTCTATATTTTATCAATAGTTTGATTGTCACATTTGTTACGATGGTACTTACCGCCATCTTGGCGACTATGGCCGCCTATTCCTTATCAAGGTTGAAATGGAAGCTCAGTAAAGTGACACTTATGGTTTTTATGATTGGGCTTATGATTCCTATTCATGCAGCCTTGCTTCCAGTATTTCTTATACTGAAAAACACGGGTCTTCTGGACACCCGACTAGCGTTGATTCTTCCTTACACAGGGTTCGGATTGTCTCTCGCGATAATTGTCATCGTTAATTTTTTCGTTACGCTTCCCCGTGAGCTTGAAGAGTCGGCCTTTATTGACGGCAGTGGAATTTATCGGACATTTGCTGTGATCATGATGCCGCTGGTGGCGCCTGCTATCGCAACCGTTTCCATATTTACGTACTTGTCTTCATGGAACGAATTAATGTTTGCCATTACGTTTATCAGCAGTGACAACCTGAAGACTTTGACGGTTGGGATCATGTCGCTGTCGGGGCAGCATTCAACTTCTTGGGGACCGATCGGAGCAGGGCTTTTCATGTCAACTCTGCCTACGATCATTCTGTATTTACTTATGAGTTCTCAGGTTGAGCGCAGCTTAACGGCTGGTGCAGTCAAAGGATAACCAGAAATTCGCTGATTTCAAAGTCCCTTAATGAAAAGAAAGGTGCAGATATCCTCTGTTTTTTCGAGGAGGCTGTACCTTTTTTTTCTGTTTCTGAAGGATAACGGTTTGTTTAAGCGCAGTATGCCAACAAAATTTATCAATTAAAAGCACAAAAATTATCATGTGAAAGCGCGTCCAATCTCTCTAGAATTAGGCTTACAAAAGGATGATCTAAGGGATATGCCTGGTCATTGCAACATCATAGATCAAGGAATGAGGGGTAGCACGTGAGTAACATGATGCAAAAGAGAGTGCTTGTTGTTTCTTTTTTGGCATTGCCGGTTGGATTATTGCTGTTATTTCTGATTTACCCTACAGTGAAGCTGTTTGAATACAGTATGACTGACTGGAATGGGATCAGCAGGGAGCTGCATTTTGTAGGATTTGAGAATTATTTGAAAGCGCTCAAAATGTCGCAGGTGTGGCAGTCGCTTTCGAACAACTGGCTTTATTTCATTATCCATGCGCTCTTGATACCATTTGAAATTTTATTAGCGGTTATGCTAAATGCCAAGATGAGAGCTAGTGAATTTTTTCGCTCTATCATTCTATTGCCCTACATCATCAATGGTGTAGCTGTCGCTTACATTTTCAGCTATCTGTACAACCCAGTGAACGGTCCAATCAACGAGCTGCTGACAGCTGTCGGAATGGAAGGATGGATTCATAACTGGTTAAGCGATGTGAAAATTGTAAACTATTCGCTTGTTGCGATCTCGCTTTGGCGGTTTGCAGGCTTTCATATCATCTTGTTTCTAGCGGGCGTGCAGTCTATTCCGAACGATCTGTATGAAGCTGCAACGATAGACGGAGCAAATAAAATACAGCAGATTCGCTTTATCGTTCTGCCAGGCATTCGCCGCGTCATTGAAATTATATTGTTCCTGAATATTCGGGGAGCGCTGCAAGTATTCGATATTCCTTTCTTAGTTACACAAGGCGGTCCGGGAACTTCAAGCAGTACGTTCACGATTTTCACGATCAATACAGCATTTAAGTTTAATAGTTATGGTTTAGCGTCGGCAATGGCTATTATTCTGATGGTGATGATCATTGCATTCAGTTTCATTCAGAACTTATTGATCCGTGAGAAGGGAGAAAAATCATCATGAGCCTGTCCCAAACAGAGATTGCCGTCAAGCCAAACCAATTGGAAAAGGCTAGAAGGCTTTCCCTCCTCGGTAAAACACTGTATTACGTCGTTCTCGCGATCATTACGTTAATTATTTTCGTACCGCTGCTTGTCGTCGTTTTTGCTGCTTTCAAAACATCGCCTGAGCTTGCGGCTACATCGCCGTTTTCGCTTCCCAAGAGCTTGTCGTTTCACAATTTCGCCGTCGCATTCGAGAAAGCGAATATGCTGGTAGGATTAATGAACTCGCTTAGCGTTACGGTATCAAGTGTGGTCATTAATGCAATTCTCGGAGCAATGACGGCATTCGTGCTGAATCGATTTAATTTCCGTTTCAAGAAAACGATCTTTCTGTTGTTTATCGTGGCATCTGTCGTGCCTGCCTATACCACAGAAGTAGCCCGTTTTCAAACCATTAAGTCACTAGGGCTGTATAACACAATTTTCGCGCCGCTCATTATTTATGCGGGTACGGATTTGATGCAAATTTTCATTTATTTGCAGTTCATTGAGAAGATATCCAAGCAATTAGATGAAAGCGCACTTCTCGATGGCGCGTCGTATTTCCGGATTTTCCGCTCTATTCTTTTCCCGCTCTTGCTTCCGGCTACGGCTACGCTGGCGATTATCAAAGCGGTTGATATTATGAACGACATGTATATTCCTTATCTATACATGCCCTCTAAGAAGCTAAGCACGTTATCAACCGCTTTGATGACGTTTGTAGGCGAACGGGCGACCTATTGGAACGAGCTGGCAGCCGCTATTATTCTGGTCATGCTTCCAACCATTGTGATTTACTTGGTTTTGCGTAAATTTATTTTTGCCGGACTCATGGACGGAGCGATGAAAGAGTAGATCTGTTCGATTATTCTATTTGGAGGTATTTCCAATGATTAATGACAAACTGCCATACATCTATTATGGCGGCGATTATAATCCTGACCAATGGCCTGAAGAAGTGTGGCAAGAAGATATGAGAATGTTTAAACTAGCGGGCATTAATATCGTGACGCTGCCCGTCTTCAGCTGGGCGAAGCTGCAGCCATCGGAGGATAGCTACGATTTTGAGTGGCTGGATAAAATCATTGACACGGTCGCGAAGGAAGGCATTTTCCTGTGCTTGGCTACATCAACTGCGGCGCAGCCTGCCTGGATGTCTCGGCTGTATCCGGAAGTGCTTCCCGTTGATGTGGATGGAAGAAAGCGCACGCATGGCTCCCGCGTGAACTTCTGTCCCAACAGCAGCGTATACCGAATGTTCTCCAAGCGCTTGGCAACCCGATTAGCAGAACGTTACGGGAATCATCCCTCATTGCTCATTTGGCACATCGGCAACGAATACGGACCGCATTGCTATTGCGATACCTGTGCGTCAGCATTTCGAACTTGGCTGCAAAATAAATACGGTTCCTTAGAAGTCGTTAATCGTGTGTGGAACATGAGTTTCTGGTCTCATACGGTTTATGAATGGGAAGAAATCGTGCTTCCTACGAATTTGAATGGAAATAATAAATGCTTTCAAGGGATCGCACTGGATTATAAAAGATTTATGTCGGATTCTATATTGGCGTGTTACCAAGGCGAGTATGACACGATTAAAGCGATCACGCCGAATATCAAAATCACAACGAATATATGGGGACTATTTAACGGTCTGGATTTAAAGAAATGGGCCGATCGGATGGATGTTGTTTCCTGGGACAGTTATCCTCAAATGAATGAGCCGATGAGCAACGTTGCGATGAGGCATGATTACATGAGGGGGCTCAAGGATGGACAGCCTTTCATGCTGATGGAGCAGACGCCAAGCCAGCAAAACTGGCAGCCCTATAATAGTCTCAAAAGGCCGGGCGTTATGCGCCTTTGGAGTTATCAGGCGATAGCGCATGGAGCGGATACGGTAATGTTTTTCCAATTGCGCCGTTCAGTCGGCGCATGCGAAAAGTATCACGGCGCTTTGATTGCCCACGCGGGTCATGAGCATACAAGGGTATTTAAAGAGTGTACGCAATTGGGACAAGAGCTGCATGCATTGGAAGATACGCTGCTGGATTCTGTCACTGAGTCCAAAGTAGCGCTGCTGTTTGATATTGATACGTGGAATGCAGTGGAAATGACCAGCGGTCCGAACGTTGATCTTGATTATCTCAAGCAAGCGCAGAAATATTACAAAGCCTTCTATGATTTAAACGTTAGCATTGATGTCATTAGTCCGCTAAGCGACTTTTCCAAGTATGAGTTAGTGATTGCTCCAGTGATGTATATGATGAAACCTGGGGTGAGTGAACGGTTGAAGTCGTTTGTGAAGCAGGGTGGAACGTTCGTCACCTCATTCTTCAGTGGGATTGTGAATGAGAACGATCTTGTTACACTTGGCGGCTATCCGGGTGAATTGCGCGATCTGCTGGGGATTTGGGTTGAGGAAATAGATGCGCTTCAACCAGAAATGACCAACACCATTATCATGCATTCACCTTTCGGAAAGCTGCGGGGAGAATACGAATGTGGACTCTTATGTGACTTGCTTCACCTTGAAGGAGCAGAGGCGCTTGGCGTCTATGGGCGCGATTTCTACGCTGGCATGCCGGCAGTCACCCTCAATAAATTCGGGCTAGGGGAAGCATTTTATGTAGCAACAGACCCTGATCCTAAGTTTTTGGAGGAGTTCAGCCAAACGCTGTGCGAGCGCTTGAATTTGCGGCCGGCTCATCAAGCACCTTATGGTGTTGAGATTAAGAGCAGACACAAAGAAGGCAGAACGTATACCTTTGTCTTGAACCATAATGCTTACGAAACAGTCATTCTATTAAATGAAGGAACATATAAGGATTTATTGTCTCACCGAGTTTACGAGCATGCGTTGGTGTTAGAGCCGCACGGGGTAGCGATTTTAGAAGATTTAGACTTATGATTATCGAGGGAAGGCAGTCATGTCTTCTCTTCCTATTCTTGCTTATTATTAGGAAGTAATTGGAAATAAAATGGTATTGACGAAGTGAATAATAAAATCTATGATGACGGTAGATAATGTCGAATCCTGCTGAAATCAGGATCAGATATTCATGAGAGCGCAACTAATTTCACCCAAATTACCTGGTCTCCCAGTCATCCCGATAAATAAGGGAATATGTAATCTCAGTGCACAGTTGTATCTTGAGAATGGGGGACGAGCGCTATGAGACTTATCAAAAAAAGATGGCCAATTACATCGATTCTATACGTGATGTTCTTTTTCGTTGTTGTGATGCCCATTGTTTTAGTTGCGTTGCTGTCATTACGAGCTTACACCAATATTTTACTGACCAACATTACCTCACGTACAATGCAGACTCTGGAACAAGTCTCTTACTCCATTGATCAGGAAAAAAGCAGGTATATCAGGACTGTTGCCGCCATTGCCTCCGATAATAATGTCATTTCCCTTGCTACTTCCTTCCATCGCAGCACGGAATCCAAAGATTTATTCAATTATTCCTTTCAACTAGAAAATCAACTGAAAAGTTATTTGCACGATATGCCTGACGTTGTTTCTGCGATGTTCGTCTATCGCGACGGGGGCGCCTACTTTTTTGAGGGTACCCATTTTCATAACATCGACACGCGGATCAACGAAAATTATTTGAAGGCAACGTCTCTTTATCGGAAAACGCTTCAAAATCAAGGGCGAGTCCAGTTATTCGGTTCTGAAGAGAATGTGTTGATTGAGTCGAATGACAAATATATTTTGTCCGCAGCTATAGCTCCTCCGTATGAAAGGTCATTCAGCGACGTAGAGATGATCTATTTTGTGATACAAGCAAAAATGTTCGAGAATTTGGCAGAATCGACTTCCAACCAAAACGGCAGCTATATCATCCTTGATGGAAGTGGAAATATCATGTTGGACACGAGCAAAGATAAAAATCAAAGTATTGAAAAGCAAGCGATCGAACAAGCCCAGAATAAGAAAACCGGCAATTTTAAAACCATGGCTTATGGTGAGCAGATGTTCGTTACCTTTCTGACCATGGAGCGAGCGGATTGGAAAATCATCTACATTACTCCGTACGATCAGATGACTTCTGAGGTCAGGCAAATCTATAAATTTATTATGAATGTATCTGCGGCAGGCTTGGTCATATTTTTGATTGTATCTTTCTTCCTCGTTCGCAGTATCGTAGGTCCGATCAAATCATTAATCTATCAGATGAATAGAGTGAAAAGCGGTTCCTTTCATGTCGATCTGGAGCTTTCAGGGCCACTTGAGATTTATTCGTTAGGAAAAACATTTCAAAATATGACTGTGCGCATCCAGGAACTTATCATCGAAAGGCAAGAACAAGAAAGGCTCAAAAACCGCGCAGAAATAGATGCGCTTCAATCTCAAATTAATCCTCATTTTTTGGTCAATACCTTAAATGCCATCAAAATCATGGCGATGTTGTCCAAAGCAACCAATCTGGTTGAAATGACGGATTCCCTCATCAAATTGTTATCATCTACGTTTCATCGCGGCGGTTCTTATATTCAGTTATACGATGAGCTGCAGAGCTTGGAAAAATATGTTCATATTATGAAAGTCCGCTATGGCGACCGATTCAAAGTGGAATACGACCTCGACGAAAGTGTGACAGACACTTATATTCTCAAGCTGCTTTTGCAGCCCATTTTGGAGAATGCGATTATTCACGGATTTTACGGCAAAGAAGCGATGGGGATCGTCAAAATTTCATGCAAAAAACAGAGAGATCAGCTCATCATTACAATCACTGACAATGGGAAGGGGATGAAGCAGCCGACCATGGAAGCTTTGCTGCAAACGAAAAAAGTGGAGTCGCTATGCGGTATAGGCATTGCCAATGTCAATGATCGAATTCGCTTAAACTACGGAGAGCCGTATGGATTGGAAATTGACAGTGAGCTGGGGGTTGGAACAGAGGTCATTGTTGTATTGCCGCTTTTGCCCAACAATCCAGATCAGCCTGCGACTACTCGTGTATTGATTGATGAAAAGCCTGTTTAGACCGATGATTGCCGGCACGATAAGTTTATCCAGATGAACAGAGAGATGGATAAAGGGGGCGACTTGTTCTATGAAGTTTTGCTTATATGATACCAAATATGACCGAGTTATTCTCATTGAGAAAAACTTTCTTACTGCGTTGACGTTGAAGGATAAATTCGCTCTGTCTGTTGATATTGCTGTACTTCCAATTCTATCAGAGAAAGAATACCTGTCTTTTCCCAGTTCATTTCGTGGAGAAGTTAGCGGTCGTTCTTACTTGCTATACGAAGTTCCGGGTGTCATCGAGTTAAGGTATGATCAGGTTATTGTTCAGGAGTAGAACGAGCCTATCGGTTTTTATTCAGATTGGGGATGAAGAAATGTTTAGAGTGATGATCGTCGACGACGAGCCTCTAGTGAGACTTGCCATGAGTGCAATTATTCCGTGGAGTGAGCTGGACTGCGAGGTGGTAGCTGAGGCTGCGGATGGTCATGAAGCTTGGGAACGGATTTCAAGGCAGCAGGACATTGATTTAATGATTGTCGATATGACCATGCCGATCATGGATGCCCTTACGCTGCTTTCCAAGCTGCAGGAAGCGAATTTAGCTGTCTCTCCAGTGAGTATTGTATTGAGCGCCTATTCTGACTTTGATTTCGTCCGGCAAGCGTTTCTGCTGGGGGCCGTGGATTACATTAAGAAAGCTAATCTTGATCCGGAACATATCATTCCGGTGATTGAGAAAGCTGTTAATCAGTTAAAAGAAAACACGATTTCTTCCGCTAGATTGAGTAAAGATCATAGGGACGCTGAGCTTAAGCAGCGAGAATCATGGCTTCGTGGATTATTATGCGATAAAGATTACATGTATAGCCATAATTTAACGCAGGACGACTCCTTCTCACAATGGATGCTGCAATTCGCGAACTTTCAGCATGTCCTTGTATCCGTGAAGTCGGATAAACCCAATCCGCTAACGGATATGACGCTGCATGGAAGTTCGGACAACGATGTTCATGTAGCCAGGATTATTAAACAAGGGATGGAAATCGTCAAGCATCCCTATGAATTACTGCAGATCCAAGAGGGCGAGCTTGCACTTCTGCTATGTTTTGAGTCATCCACAAGCTTTTTGAATTTGCGGGGATACGTGATGGAACTTCTGGATTCTCTGCGCAATACAGTCAAAAACTTTCTGAATGTTTCGCTGTCTATCGGGGTAGCCGAGTCGTGCACAGACTGGAAAAGCTGGCATTTGAGATACAGTCAGGCAAGCAGTCTTGCCAGTTTGCGATTCTCAGAAGGCCCTGGGCGCGTATATTATCCTGAAACGGTAAGCATACACGACAAACAGCTGCCTACGCCGTATGATTACACGGTGATGATGTATCTCATGGAGAAGGGAGATAGCAAGTGGCAGCAGCAATTGTACACGGGATTAAATCAATTGAGCGAAATGCCCAATGTAAGCCTGGAAAACTCGCTTCCGATTTATGAAGAATTGATTTGGAATATAGGGGCATTGCTGCATGCAAAAGGGATGAACTGGACACATGTGATAGAAACGCGGCGAAGACCTTATGAGATTGTTGAACAATTCACTTTCCGTGAAGACTTGCATGAGTGGATTGAAAAGCTTGTATTTCGCCTAGCAGATTTGCTGCATCCTGACAAAATACGCGAAGAAAACCCGCAGCGGTTGGTGGAGAGAGTCAAGCGTTACGTAGAGAAAAATTATTGCAATTCAATTACGCTTGGTCAAGTTAGCGAGTGGGCACAAGTGACGGAGAGCCATCTCAGCAAACAGTTCGTCAAAGAAACGGGCGAGCATTTCATTGAATACGTGACAAAACTGCGGATTAATGAGGCAACCAGGCTGATCGAAACCGACATGAAAATGTATGAAATCGCCGTGAAAGTGGGATATGAGAACCCCGAACATTTTAGCCGTGTGTTTAAAAAATACCGGGGCATGAGTCCGCAGAAGTATCGGGATAACTATGCAAGGAAAAAAGATTAACCCCAAAATATATCATGGGAATCACCAAATATATCAATGAAAGCGTATTCTGTATTTTTGTAAGATAAGGGTGTAAATAACAAGTTACGTATTCCTGAGGGGGTTAAGAAAAACTATGAAAAAAAGATTAGTAACATCTGTACTTTCAATTGCCTTGACGTTTGGATTAGCAGGGTGCGGTACTAATACGGCACCTGCGGCACCTACGAACAACAACAGTTCAGCTGCTCCTACAGCAGCGAACACCGCAAAAGAGAATGCGGTTACATTAAAACTGGCGATGTGGGATAGCGACAGTGAATTCTTGGATAGCTGGACTAAAAAGGTAAAAGAGTTTTCAACCGTTATGCCAAACGTGAAAATGGAAGTCGAAACGTTCAAAAGTGATGGCGATTACTTGCAAGCGATGAAAGTAAGATTAGCGGCTAACGAGCTTCCGGATATTATCGAATTGAAGCCGAATTTCATCAATGATTTCAAAGCGGAACTTCTTCCACTGAATGACTTGAGCGTTACAGCTAAAAATACGAAAGCCAAGCAATATGCTGTAGATGGTAAAATTCTAGCATTGCCTGTTATCTCGTTCCCTGAACTTGTTTACTATCATCCGAGTGTATTTAAGGAGTTGGGCTTAAGCGTTCCAACAACATGGGAGCAGTTTGTAAGCGTATTAACGGCGATTAAAAAGGGCGGCAAATATCAGCCTTATGCGATGGGCGGCAAGGACTCCTGGCCGAATTATCCGTTTAATGAATTCATGCCGATATTGGCATCCGGTGACGCCAACTACTACGACAAAATGGCCGGAATGGACAAACCTTTTGACAAAGGTACGCCTTTCTACAAAGCTTACACGGATATTCAAACCCTTTATGATGCCAAAGTAATGGGCGCTGATCCGCTTGGCTTAAGCAATGACCAAGCGACTGGATTGTTTGAAGCGAAAAAGGCAGCGGTGATTGCTGCTGGACTTTGGTACTTGCCGCAGTACAAATCGAAAGTGGGCAACACGGATGACTTAGCAGCATTCGCACTGCCAACTCGTCATTCGGAGACGGAGCCGCTGAAAGTGATGACGTTCACGGACAACTTCTTCGGTATTAACAACAAATCCAAAAATGCAGAGGCAGCTAAGAAATTCCAAGAGTGGATGTTCAGTTCGGATGCTTACTCCTTCTATGTGAACAAGAAGCAAGCGAACTCTGTCATGGAAGGCGTTAAAGCCGATGTTCCTTTCCTTAATGATTTCTACAAAGCGAACAAAGTTGAAGAGTTCAGCTTTCTTCCAGGCGGAGAGAACTTCAATAAATATGTAAACTCGATCCAATTGGATTGGAAAAAGCTTGGTCAAGAAATGATGGGCGGTACTCCGCTTGATAAGATTGCTAACGATCTGAATGATAAATGGACAAAAGCGAGAGCAAGCAAGTAAGTTTTGCGCTTGAGAATGGGAGAGGGATGCATGGTCATCTCCTCCCCTTATTAGGGGGAATTGATGTAAATCAGATCCCGTTTTTTTTGAAGAGACTGGTAAGCGTTTCCAAATTATGGTTCCGATGGTTATGCCATCTAAGAAGGAGGTTATCTGGATGACTACAAAAGTTGGAAGAAAGTTATTTGCTTCATGCCTTGCTTTGACATTAGTTTCACCAGCATTTTACGGGTTAACGGCTCAAGAGGCGAGCGCCGCTACAACTACGATTGATTTAGATCCAAGCCACATGCAGCAATCATGGGACGGTTGGGGAACATCGCTCGCCTGGTTCGGCAATATAACAGGCGGCTGGGAAGATGCAACGAGAAATGCGCTGGCCGATGCGCTTTATTCGCCTCAAGGATTAAATTTCAATATTGCCAGATATAATATTGGCGGCGGTGAAAATCCTGCCTATAAGACTATGCGTCAAGGCGGTGCAGTTCCTGGATACTCGCCATCCCCTGGTGTATTCGACTGGTCGCAGGATGCCAATCAGCGTTGGTGGCTGAAAGCAGCAAAAGCAAGAGGTGCCAATAAATTGGAAGCGTTTTCCAATTCGGCTCCCTATTATATGACGGTTAGCGGAAGTACAACGGGAAATGGTGGTAAGGATAACTTAAAGTCGGATCAATACAATAACTTTGCCGACTATATGGCAACCGTTGTAAAGCATTTTAGAGATGATCCGGACTTGCAAGTTAATTTCGATTATCTTTCTCCGGTCAATGAACCTAGCACGGACTACTGGAAATTCAAAGGGAATCAAGAAGGTTCCCATTATGACGTTGCTTCGCAAATGAAGATCATTAATGCAACCCGTGCGAAACTGGATGCCAAAGGCCTTCAATCGGTTAAAATTGCGGCAATGGATGAATCCGTTCTGGATACCTTTATAACCAATTGGAATTCGTATGATGAAACAACGAAAGCAAATGTCGGGAAAATGAACACCCACTCCTACGGCGGTTCAGATCGGGTCGGAGTCAGCAATCAAGCCAAAGCTGCAGGCAAGCCGTTATGGATGTCTGAAGTGGATATTGGTCCTTCTGGAATTGCTCACAATCATGATGATTTTGAACCGGCATTGGGCTTAGCGGATAGAATTATGACGGACGTTACTTGGCTTGAGCCTAATGGTTGGGTACTCTGGCAGGCTATTGAGAGCGAGAAAAACATGAGAGATAATGAGGACATGAACTGGGGTATCATTCATGCCGATTTCGATACGCAAGAGTGGTGGTATACGAAGAAATATTATGCCATGCAGCAATTCAGCAAATTTATCCCGCAAGGCTCCAGATTCATCGCAGACAACAATGACAACACACTAGCCGCTTACGATCCTTCCAAGAAAAAAATCTATGTCGTGTATAGAAATGCAAATACGACTAGTCAAGATATTTCTTTGAACATGTCACAGTTTGATGCTGTTGCAGGAAATGCAACGCCATACGTTTCTTCCGCTACGGAGAATGTGGCACAGAAGGCCGAAGTTTCGGTCGTGAATAAAATGTTGAATGCGACTGTTTCTCCGAAATCAATTACTACTTTCGTTATTGACGGAGCAAACTATGCGGACAGCAGCGAGGTTGGGGTTATCCCTCAAAGTCAGATGAGTGCAACGGCAAGCACCTCCGCTTCTGGTGAGGATGCGGACAAAACATTAGACGGCAAGGCGAATACAAACTGGCATTCCGCTTGGTCCGGTACACCGGCTCCGGCTCCTCACACGATTACATATAACTTGGGAGCCAGCTATGACGATGTGTACCAGTTGAAGTATTTGCCAAGACAGGATAACAGTTACAACGGTGTTGCGACCAAGTATGAAATCGCTGTCAGCACAGATGGAGCGAATTTCTCTCCGGTTGCCGCAGGGACGTGGAGTAACGACAAGTCAGAAAAAACGGCAACGTTCACACCAAGGCCTCATACTACTCATGTGAAGCTTACAATCAATGAATCAAATAACGGAGACGGTACGCAGTTCGGATCGGCTGCCGAGATTAATATTTTGAGAAAGCCCGGATTTGCAGTGGATATTTCGATGCTTGCCAATGCTATCCAGCGAGCTACAGATTTTATTACTGCCAATAGTGCAAGCGTTGACATTACGAAATTGCAATCATTAGTTAACGAAGCTAACACGGTTAAAAACACTCCTAATGTAACTCAGGAATTAGTCGATACTACACTAGCAAAACTTAACACAGAGTATAGCCTGCTAGTAAGCAGCGATGAGAACGGGATTATCCCGCAAAATCAGATGACGGCAACATCAGACAATTCTGCAGCCACTGAAGGTCCGGAACGTACGCTGGACGGCAATGCCGGAACAAATTGGCATACGGCGTGGGATGGTTCTTATACGGCCCTTCCGCACTCCATCACGTATAATCTTGGCAAGGCGTATAACGGTGTTTACAAGCTAAAATACTTGCCTCGGCAGGACGCAGACTGGAATGGTGTTGTCACCAAGTTTGAAATTTCCGTGAGTGACAATGGCACCGATTTCAACAAAGCTGCTGAGGGAACTTGGAACGCAGACAAGACGGAGAAAACAGCAACTTTTAATGCGCAAGGCGCTAATTATGTAAGATTTACTGCGCTTGAATCCAGAAGCGATGCCGGCAAGCAATACGGATCGGCTGCCGAAATCAATCTTTATAACAAGGACGGATTTGCTATCGATAAGTCCAGTCTTAATGCAGCGGGAACTGGAGCAATTAGCGTTGCAAATGATTTAATAAGCAATTTTAACAAAGATCTTGCCTACTTGATTACGTTGAAAGCTCAGCTTGCGCAAGCTGATGCGCTGTTGAACAGCCCGGCGGCAACGCAAGAAGAGATTGAGAAATTGGCAGGCAAAATTACGGCTGAAATCAACACGATCAACTCGGGTTTCAAGCAGGTTAGTGGAATTAGTCTCTTCTATGCGCCTGAAGCTTATGCATCCAATCCTTCCAATCTTATTCTGGATAACAATGCCAACACTTTCTATGAATCAAACTGGGCATCCAATGGCAGAAAATTTAGATCAGGCGATTATATCATTATGGATCTGGGCGAGAGCAAGGTCGACGTTGGGAAGCTATTGGTTACGCCAAGGCAAGACAATGAGAACGGCAGAATTAAAGAATACAAAATTTATTTGAGCGATAACGATTTGTCCGGGAAAACGCCAGACGGTACTGAACAGTATCTAAAGGATAATTTCCGGTTTGCAGCAAATGGTTCTTTCGACTCAACCAGCAAGAGTGTTCAAAATGCTACATTCAATTCAAGCAAAGCCAGATATGTTGCGATTCAGGCCATCACGACTGGCGGCGACGGCAACACGCTCAGTGTAGCGGAGATTGCAGTCAGTCAGAAAGCAGGAACAACCGTTTTCAATACAAGCGGCTTGCAAGCAGCCATTAATCAAGTACGGACGGTAGTAGGTATCAGTCCTGAAGTGGAGGACACGATTGAAAAACAAATTGCCTCGATCGGCGTTCTTAGCGATATGACCAGGGAATCGATTATCTACTACACGAAAGTCTTGAATGATATGTACAATTTCTATCGGGGCTTAGGCAGCGTTAAGTCCATTATTAGCGGCGAAAAATGGCTGGATACAGAAGGCGTGCCGATTCAGGCTCATGGCGGAGGCATTGTGTACAACGAGAAGAACAAAACGTACTACTGGTATGGCGAAGACAAATCGGCAGATAATGTGGGCTCGGGTTATGTACCAGTAACAGGCGTTCATGCGTACTCTTCTATAGACCTGTACAACTGGAAAAATGAAGGGATTGTATTGCCGGTATTCAACAACCCGCAACTTGGCGAAGATGTATTGCCTGCCGGAGATCTGCCATTGTACTTGAGCGAAAATTCGGAGACGTATAAGACTAGCGGGAAACCATTTGACCCTAAACGTGTTGTTACGATTACAAAAAGAGATGACGACTATACTGGATCAATGAAATCGCCAATTAATTCTTTGAGCAGGTATAATTCACCTGAACGCATAGCTGAGCTAAATGCCTTGTATGCGGACAAAACGAATGCCGAGAAGCAAGTGATGTATAAAGATTTTAACTGGGATAAAGTTGTCGAACGTCCGAAGGTTGTCTACAACAAGAAAACGGACAAATATGTGATGTGGTGGCATCAAGACGGACCGATCGCTGGTGAATATTGGGCGGCGGAAGGCGGCGTTGCGATCAGTGATTCGCCAACAGGTCCGTTTAAATTTCTAGGTACATCCAGATTGCCGAACAATGGATGGGGCGGCGGCGAAGGCGAAGGTATGCTTCGCGATATGACGTTGTTCGTCGATGATGATGACAAAGCATATCTCATCTACGCATCCGAAGGTAACGGAACAGAGATTGTTATGCAGTTGAATGATGACTATACCGGACCTGCGAAGAACGAGAATAACCAGTCGGTAGAAGGCGTTCACTGGGCTAAAGCTATCTGGAATCATCGAGAGGCTCCGGCGATCTTCAAGCAAGACGGCGTGTATTATATGATTACGTCAGGTACTAAAGGCTGGGAACCAGTCGCAGCCCAATATCATACAGCGACCAATATTTTAGGTCCATGGACAGATAAAGACAACCCGGCCAGAGGCTATAATAACGACAAGACATTTTACAGTCAAAGTACTTTTGTGCTTCCGTATAGGGATGGAAATGGAAATGTCGTTCCGAATAAGTTCATCTTTATGGGGGATCGTTGGAATGCTTCGAATCTAAAAGATTCCAGATATGTATGGCTGCCGATCGATGTGAACACGCAAGACAAAACAATCGGATTCTGGTGGCAGGATGAGTGGGATTTCTCTTACTTCCAGCCAGGTAAGAAGGTTACTTACAACAGTAATGGCGGCAGTGTGGTTCGAGGTGCTTTCGGAGTGACGGAAGGTTCGAAGATAAATGCGCCAGCGAATCCGAAAAGAAAAGGGTATATATTTGACGGCTGGTATCAAGATGTCGTATTCCAAAATGCTTGGGATTTCACAATAAACACGGTTCAGGCGGATTTTACGCTGTATGCGAAATGGGTGCCAGTGGACATAGCGGAAGTCGTGCCGGTAAATGTGACCACAGTTGTTTATACTGCGCCAAAACTGCCTCAGACAGTAACGGTTCGTTATAACAATGCCAAAACGGAAAACAAAGCGGTGCAATGGAATGCGATCGATCCTTCCCTCTATGCGGTGAAAAACAGCTTTAGCGTGAACGGAGTGGTAGATGGAACTACGCTTGCTGCTGTTGCCAATGTAAGCGTAATAGAGGGCGTCTACTTTGATAGAAAAGCGCTTGAGACGCTTATCCTGAATGCTACATTGGAGCTTCATGCATCCACAGAAGGAACGGCAGTCGGCAATTATCCTGCAGGCTCGAAACAAACCTTGCAAAATGCCATCAATGCCGCACAGAATGTTTTCAATAACGAGTCTGCCGCCAACGAGCAGCTCCAACAAGCAAGGGGTACGTTGGATAACGCACTGACAACATTCAAAAATAGTGCGATCACAGAAGTGAAAGTTCAAAGCATCACGGTCACCAGCCCGACCGATCTTATTAACTTGCTCGGCAGAACCCTGCAAATGAGCGCTGTCGTGTCGCCGGACGAAGCAACGAATGCGACAGTAACATGGGCTGTATATGAAAGAGACGGCTCGCCAACAGATAAAGCGACGATTGATAAAGACTCTGGCCTCTTGACCGTTTCCAAGGTCGGTGTTGTGAAAGTAGTGGCAACGGCAAATGACGGTTCTGGAGTCGTCGGTTCCAAATTGATTTCGATCACAAGCAACCAATCAAATCCCGATCCCGATCCCGGTTCAGGTTCTAATTCGAATCCTGTGTCTGTAACCCCGACTACGCCGCCAGTTGTGAAAGAAGATCCGACTCGTTATGTGCCGAATGATTCGGAACTTCGGATCGATTCTACACAAGACGGGCAGACCTCAATAACGGCGACGATCGATCCTAAACGGTTGGCTCAAAAATTAACAGATCTTCATGGGAAAGGTAGTTCTGTTCTCAATTTTGAAATTCCTGGTGAGCATGCATCGAACGCCATACAACTGCCGATTCAGGTCTTGTATAACGGGTACAAAGAAAATCCGGGAACTATTTTGACGATACACAGTCATTTAGGCACGTATGATTTGCCGCTTTCGATCCTGAAACGTGAGGATGTTGCGAGTCTTGCTAATGCAGAAGACGCAACGCTGATCGTTCGCATGGATAAAGTGAAGGCGCAGCCTAAAGAGCAATTCGAACGATCGCTTACAAATAAAGGTCTGGAACGCGTAAGTGATATTATCGATTACAAAGTGATTCTGAAATCCAAGGACAAAGAAGTAGAAATTACGAACTTTGGCAACAGCTTTATCACACGTGTAATGAATGTAAATGGCATCATTCAAGACCCTTCAGCTGCTACAGCGGTTGCTTTTGATCCGGTTACCGGAAAACTTCGTTTTGTGCCGTCTGTGTTCGCCGTGAAAAACGGCAAGACAGAAGTAACTGTGATCCGTAATACGAACAGTATGTACACGATCGTTGAAAACAAGAAAACGTTTGACGATATGAACGGGCACTGGGCACAGAAAGATGTTGAGAACCTGGCTTCCAAAATGGTGATCGACGGAACAACGGATCGCTCGTATACGCCAGAAATGAAGGTCACTCGGGCTCAGTTTGCAGCACTCCTCGTAAGAGGACTTGGTTTGCCGACAGAGACGACGCCTAATGTATTTACAGATGTTGCTGCCACTCAGTGGTATGCCTCAGAAGTAGGTACAGCGGCGAAGTACGGATTGGTTCAAGGTGTTGGCGAAGGCAAGTTCAACCCGGATCAACTGATTACGAGAGAGCAAATGGTCGTCATGATGATGAAAGCTGCCCATCTCGTTCAGGGAGAAGCGCAACCGGAAGCTGTGACGAATTCCCAATTTGCTGATCAAGACCAATTGTCGGACTATGCCCGCAGCGCGGTAGCAGAAGCCGCTGACAAAGGATTGGTACACGGGAAAACAGCAACAAGCTTTGCTCCACAAGATGCAGCCACTCGCGCAGAGGCTGCGGTGCTTATCAAACAAGCGATGCAATATTTGAAGTTGATTAATTAATACCAAACAGCTCGATAATCTGATTTCGGTTCAATTAAAAGTTGAGCCGAGATCAGGTTTTATTATTATCGATGAAAAATCTTTTGTGAAGCGCACGATTGTAAGCGCTTTATCATTATGTTTGTGAAACAAACAACAAGTGTATAGGAGGGGAATTAATTGTGTAAAAAGATTTCAACATGTGTAGGACTTATATTTATGCTTCTTTTTGTCACGGTGGCTCCCGTTTTTGCGAGTACAAATATTCAAAGCACAGCAAGCCCCGTTGTGAATGATAGTTACACGAATCAGAAAAACTATGTGGATCTCAGGTTTGGTATGTTTATCCACTATAACATGGGAACCTATCACGATCAGGAATGGGTGACGCCAGGACAAGATCCACTATCTTTTAATCCTGAGCATGTGAATACAGACCAATGGGCGCAAGCCGCCAAATCCGCAGGTATCAAATATACCGTTCTAACGACCAAGCATCATGACGGATTTGCCCTGTGGCCAACCAAATATGGCAATTATAACGTGATGAACAGCTCCTACAAGAAAGATATCGTAAGGCAATATGTAGATTCCATGCGCGCTAAAGGAATTTTGCCGGGGCTATACTTCTCCATTTGGGATCGTCAGCAAGGTATTCAAAAGGGTTCCGTCAGCAGAGCGGATATCGAATTTATTAAAGGGCAACTAACAGAGTTGCTGACGAATTACGGCGAAATACCGGTTCTAATTATCGACGGCTGGGCCTGGGAGATGGGTCATAATGAAGTTCCATATCAAGAAATCCGCGAATTCATAAAGCGACTACAGCCTAATATTCTTATTGTGGATCACAATGGACAAACGCAGCCATGGGATGAGGACATTATTTATTTTGAAGAACCTAAGGGCGTTTGGGCGCCTTCCAACAATGCGTATGCCGCTAACCAGGGCATGCCGCTCGTGTCCAGTCAATGGTTCTGGCACAATTGGATGACGAATACAGAGCCGGCAAGCGTGCAGAATATTGTGCAGGATCATCTCGGTTTTTTGGAACCGCGTTATACAAACTTTTTGCTCAACGTTTCACCGAATCCGGATGGGGAACTGGATAACAACGTAGTCAATCGATTGGGGGAGATTGGACAAGCATGGTCGCCGAATGCATCTCGTCCTCCACTGCCTGGGCAGCCAATCGTGATGGAGCATCCGATTACAGCTAATTCGGCAACGGCTACTAGCGGGAATGCAAGCAATGCGATTGATGGCCTTATGGATTATGTAAACGACACTTACTCTGAGACTGTTTGGCAAACCAACACATCTCTGCCTCAATCCATTACATTGGATTTGGGCTACACGTACAACAAGATTAATCTGTTGAATTACTTGCCTTCGCAAAATTTATCACAAGGTATGATTACTTCCTATAAGTTATACGTGAGCGAAGATGGTACGAACTTCACTTCGGTTACTAGCGGAACATGGGATGGGGACAAGACCATGAAACGTGTGACTTTCCCATCGCAAACAGCACGCTATGTCAAAATGGAAGTGAATTCGGCCGTAGGCGGCTTCGCTGCTGCAGGCGAGCTGGCAGTCGGCTCATACACCAATGAAGTTCCAACTCGGACGGGGATTGACTCCTTTGATGTCAACACGTTGTATCGCATCGTCAATAAAGCGACTGGCAAAGCATTGGGAGTTGAGAATTCGCCAGCGAATGGAGCGGCTGTTGCTGAGCGAACCCAATCGGGTGCGCTGGATCAGCAATGGGTTATCGATGATGTAGGTCTGGGCAAATATAAGATTGCCAATAAGCAAAGCGGACAAGTGATGGATGTTCCAGGTGCCAGCAAAACGCCAGAAAAACCAGTCATTCAATGGACAGATTCTGAAACTTCTGCAGATCCTCCAGCCATAAACCAGCAGTGGACCATCTCCAATGTTGGCAATGGTTACTTCAAAATTACCAACGTAAACAGCCGATTGGCCTTGGAAATCAGCAACGGTTCTGCAACTGACGGAAATCCGGTTGTTCAAAACACGTATACAGGAAGCGACAGTCAATTATGGAAAGTGGAAAAACTGCCTTCTCTGATTAAAAATGTGAAAGTGAACGGAGTGTCCGTCAAAGGTCTTAATTCTGAGAATCGTACGGCGACGCTGACTGTTTTGAGAGAGAAAAACCTGGAAGTGCCAACAGTGACAGCGGACAAAGCATCTGAAGACGTGCAATTGGTCATCCACCCAGCCGACAGCTTGCCAGGCGCAACGACCATCACAGCTACAGCTGACGGCGGAGCGACACAGGAAATCTACACGCTGAACTTTGAATTGGCGGATCGTTATGCGAGCGACCTGGAATGGTTAAGTGCATCTTCAGGTTGGTTAACCGTTAAGAAGGACAAAAGCCTGGACGGAAATACAATAAGGCTGATGGGCAATAGCGGCGCTGCAACGTACGAGAAGGGCTTTGGCGTACATGCCGAGTCGAGAATTATATTTGACATTTCCGATAAAAATTATGAGTCCTTCACGGCTCTTGTCGGGGTCGACCAAGAAATGGCCAAATCGCCGTCTTATGCCGACGTGGAATTCAAGGTACTTGTAGACGGCGTAGAGAAATTTGCGAGCGGTGTGATGAAGGTTACTGATTTGGCCAAAGCGGTTGATGTCAATGTAGCTGGCGCAAGCGTTGTGGAACTTGTTGTGACGAAGAGCGATAACGATAATAGCGAGGATCATGCAAGCTGGGCCAATGCAACGTTTAGAATTGCGGAAGGCAAATCCGAACAGAAGGAAGAATTGCCTGAAGTTGACTATTTGAGCGATCTGAACTGGCTAAGCGCATCCTCAGGCTGGTTGGATGTGAAGAAAGACAAGAGCATCGCCGGCAATGCGATCGTATTAAAGAATGGGGCCGAGGATATCTCCTTTGCCAAAGGCCTTGGGACTCATGCCAATTCAACGATCAAGTATGATCTTACTGGAGCTAATTATGAAACCTTCTCCGCCTTTATCGGTGTAGATAAGGAAGTGAACGGCGGAAGTTACAAAGGCAACGGCTCGATACAGTTTAAAGTGTCAGGAGTGAAGAACGATGACACGATCGAATCGCTTTACTCCGGAAGTTTGTTGAGAGTGTCGGATGATGCCAAATTTGTGAAGGTGAATGTTAAAGGTTATAAAGAGCTAATATTGGAAGTTACTGATTCCGGCAATGGAAACAGTGAAGATCACGGCGATTGGGCGAATGCGAAGCTGACTAAGCTGAATGTTGAAGCGACACCCGTGATTTCGGGAGTTATGCCAGTAAACGTAGTTACGGCTACGTATGTTCCGCCGGTTCTGCCTGCGAGTGTCACAGTTGTGTATAACAATGCGACAACTGCCGATAAGTCGGTTCAGTGGGATCTGGTAGATTCGTCTAAGTATAAATCAGCTGGCAGTTTTCTCGTGAATGGTTCAGTAGATGGCACCGTCATACCCGCTGTAGCGAACGTAACGGTTACAGAAAACACGTATAGAGCTAATCTAGTGGCGCTTATCGCGAATGCCCAAGTTCAATATGATTTTGCTGTAGTAGGAACAGCAGTCGGCAATTATCCAGCAGGCTCGAAATCAACCCTGCTAGCAGCAATCGCACATGCGCAGCAACTTGTAGACCTGAATGCTGCTACTAAGCAGGAATTCGAAGCTGAAACGGCAGCGTTGAACACCGCACTGCAAGCGTTTGTGCTAACCAAGATTGGACAGGTGAACGTACTATCGATCGCTGTCACAAGTTCGACGACGACGATTACCTCGAAGGGCGGAAGCCTTCAATTGCAAGCAGCGGTGCTGCCTGCCAATGCCACGAACAAAACAGTGACATGGGCTGTATACGAAGCGGATGGCACGACGGTAACGGATAAAGCGACAATTGGCGCAAACGGATTGTTGACGGCTGTGAAAGACGGCGTCGTGAAAGTAGTAGTAACGGCAACTGATGGTTCCGGTGTTCATGGGGAAATGGTTATTATCATAAGCGGTCAAACGGACATTATCGATCCAGGCACTGATCCTGTAGATGTAGCAACGATTAACATCACAAGCGCAGGCAATGGGTCGACGATTACCGCGAAGAACGGAACCCTTCAATTAGGCGCTACGGTACTTCCTGCCAATGCTACGAATAAGTCGGTGACATGGGCGGTATATGAAGCGGATGGCAGAACACCTACAGATAAAGCCAGAATTGACGTAAACGGTTTGTTGGCAGCTGCGAAGGATGGAATCGTAAAAGTGGTTGCCACAGCAAACGACGGTTCGCTGGTCTATGGGAACAAAGTCATTACGATATCTGGGCAAAATGACAATCCAGGCACTAACTCTGGATCTGGCAGTTCCAGCAGTTCTGGCAATCCAACCACATCGCCAGTGAAAGAAGATCCAACTAAGTACGTACCCAAGGATACGGAACTTAGGATCGAGCCTGTACAAGAAAGTCAAACAGCTGTAACGGCAATCATCAATCGCGAACGACTGGTGCAGAAATTAGCAGATCTTAAAGCTGCAGGCAGCTCTATCCTCAATTTCGAGATGCCAGGCGAGTATGAAAGGAATGCCGCAGAGCTGCCGCTTGATATTTTGTACAACAGTATGAAAGAAAATAAAGGAACGGTTCTGACCCTAAGAAGCCATTTGGGATCATATAACTTGCCGCTATCTGTCCTGAACCGTGAGGATGTTGCGAGTGCGGTCAATACGGAAGGCGCAATGCTGATCATTCGCATGGATAAAGCGAAAAGCCAGCATGAACAGCAATTTGAACAATCCATCGCAAATAAAGGTATGAAACGCGTAAGCGATATGATCGATTACAAAGTGATTCTGAAAGCCAAGGATAAAGAAGTGGAAATTACGAACTTTGGCAACCGTTTTATCACACGCGTGATGAATGTAGATGGAGTCATTCAAGATTCTTCAACTGCGACTGCGGTTGTTTACGATCCGATCACAGGAGAGCTGAGGTTTGTACCATCGGTGTTCACTGTGAAAAACGGCAAAACAGAAGCAATCATAACCCGAAATAAGAACAGTCTGTATGCGATCGTTCAAAACAAGAAAACATTTGACGATATGAACGGACACTGGGCACAGAAAGATGTTGAGAGCCTGGCTTCCAAAATGGTGATCGACGGAACAACGGATCGCACATATACGCCGGAAATGCAAGTGACTCGGGCTCAGTTTGCAGCACTTCTCGTAAGAGGACTGGGGTTACCGACGGAAACAACGCCATCCGTGTTCACAGATGTTGCCGCTACCCAGTGGTATGCATCAGAAGTAGGTACAGCCGCTAAGTACGGCTTGGTTCAAGGTGTAGGTGAGGGCCGATTCAACCCGGATCAGCTTATTACGAGAGAGCAGATGGTCGCCATGATGATGAAAGCTGTCCATCTCGTTCAGGGAGAATCGAAAGCAGAAGCAGTGGCGAATAACCAATTCTCTGATCAAGACCAGTTGTCGGACTATGCAATCAAAGCGGTAGCGGAAGCAACTAGCAAAGGTCTGGTTCATGGGAAAACAGCAACAACCTTTGCACCGCAAGATGCAGCCACTCGCGCAGAGGCTGCGGTGCTTATCAAACAAGCGATGCAATATTTGAAGTTGATTAATTAATGCGAAACATCTGATCACTCATTAAAGAAAAGTGTGTGCGGGGAAGGAGACTTTATTCAGTAAGTCTCCTTTCTTCTTGTTGATGAAATAAGGGCTATGCATCTGCATGATGAGTAGAACGAAGCATGCGGATACTGTCCCGAATAAGGAGAGATTTTGATGAGAATACGAAAATTAAGAAAAATGACAGCCATTACAACCTCGTTATCAATGCTGGTCACGTTGCTGTTTGCATCAGGAGTTCCTTCCATCTCGCAGGCATCTGCGGCTGAGACAGGGAACTCAGAAATGCCTGTTCTGAAAAAGGGCAATTGGGACGATTTGAAAATAAATTGGTCAACGCCGGCAAGTGGGACAGATTTTAACGGAGCCCCCGTTGGAAATGGTTACTTCGGCGCTAAAGTTTCAGGTGGCGTAGCGACCGAAATTCTTCAACTTAATGACAAAACGTTTAATTCCGGCGAACCGTTCAATCGATCTGATCCGAATCGCATAACAGCGCTGGATGCGACGAGAAGTTTGCTTGCTGGGGCGGATACAGCAACGACAGTAACGGATCGTGAGAATAAATTAAAGTCAGCTGAGACGGCAGCAATGGGGATGTGGGGATCAGAGAAATTGGCTGAATTTCTGCCGATTGGCAATATCGTCCTGGATGTCCCGAATACGACGGGATATACGGACTATAATCGAGAGCTTCATCTGGATAAGTCGATGGTTACAACCAAGTATAAAGTGGGGAACACGACGTATACGCGTGAAGTATTTGCCAGTAACCCCGATCGCGTTATGGTCGTACGCATGACCAATGACAGCGGACAGCCGATGAGCATGACTGCTAAGATGGAGCTCCCGGCAGAAATGAACACACATGGAACGGTATCTTCATCGGGGAGCGAGATCCAGATGACAGGAACGGCTCCATACGATGACTACGCAAGTCAGTGGGAAAACGGGAGAGGCATGACATTTGATGCTCGTCTTCGAGCCAGAACGACGGGAGGGACCATAACAGCAGTTGATGGTAATTTGAACATTTCTAACGCTGCGGTTATCGAATTGCTCTATGCGGACGCGACTAGTTACAAAGATCCGTTTACCAATCCGAATCCGAGCCAAGGCGGCAATAATCCTACTCCGATTGTAACGGGCCTCATGGACGCTGCATTTGCCAAAACTTATACTCAGCTCTTGGATGTACACCAAGCTGATCATCGGAGTTTGTTTCGCAGGTTATGGACGGAAGCTAACGGTAATTCCAAACCGTTCACACTTACCTACCAGTACGCCCGTTACGTTTCCATTGCTGGTTCTAGGGCCAATACATTCGACCGTCCTCTGAACCAGAATGGCATGTGGATGAACAAATGGTACACGAACTCATATGGGGCACATTGGTTTAATGAAAACGTAGAAAAAACGTATACGTTAATTGAGGCGGGGAATCTGAGAGAGAATGGCGATCCACTCTGGAAGTATCTTGGAAATTTATCAATAAACGGGGCGAAAACGGCGCAATCCGATTTCGGCTTTGACGGGTGGATGGTGCCCCAAGCATCTGATTTGTGGGCGAAAACGGAACTTAGTGCAGGTGACAATGAATGGGCAATCTGGCTTACGGGCGGCATGTGGCTCATGTTTAATATGTATGATCATTATCGGTTCACACAGGACAAATCGTATCTTCAGGGCACAGCATTCCCGCTCATGAAGGGTTCTGCAGAGTTTGCCTTGGATTTACTTGTTACAAACAAGGATGGCTATCTGGTTGCATCGCCTTCTAGCTCTCCCGAGACGAAGTATGTATTGTCAGATGGCACTGCCATTGCAGTCAGTCAAGGTTCAACCATCGATATGACAGTCATTCGAGAGTTGTTTGAAAATGTGCTTGAAGCAGGGAATATACTGGAAGCAAACTCTCCTGCGGAGGTTGATTTGCTGAATCGTATCCGAACTGCCTTGCCGAAATTGCTTCCTTATCAAATTGGAAGCAGCGGAGAAATAAAGGAATGGAATAATGACTACTCGATCGTAGATCCGAGCCACCGCCATGCTTCCCATTTAATTGGCGTTGGATTTCTCGACCAGATCACGAAAAAGTACACGCCTGAACTATTTAATGCCGTTAAGGTTTCGCTGAACATGCGTGGATCGGGTGGATACCATCCAGATAGTGCGTTCATGTGGGCTCGTCTATATGATGGGGATCGAGCAATTTCCCTTGCAGACATTTATCCGACAAGTGAATTTGTGAACGAATGGCAAGTAAGAGGCGCTTATTATCCGGAATTGTTCGTGCAAAGTCAAGTGGACAACATCATCGATATATTACCGGCTTTGCCTTCAACGTGGACAACTGGAAATTTCTCGGGAATAGTGGCGCGAGGCGGATTTGAAGTTGGCGTAGATTGGACGAAATCCCGGGCGACGAGTATCCAGGTCAAATCGCTTGCCGGAACAAGAGCCAAGCTTTCTTACCCCAATATTGCTGGGGCAATTGTTACCAATCAAGCAGGTCAGAACGTTACTTATACGACGGATAGCAGCAATCAGATCTCTTTTGACACGCAAGTGGGGGATGTGTACACCATAAGCTCGATTCCTTCGAAAGATGGGCAACTGTACAGTCTAAAAATGAAGATCAGCGGCCAAATGCTGGATATCGCAGGCGCATCGTCGGATGAACAAGCTTCCCTTATTCAGATGCCATCATCTGGGGCAACGAACCAACAATGGCAGGTAGTGAGCCTCGGGAATGGCTACAACAAAATCGTCAACAGCAAGAGCAATAAAGCAATCGCCGTCCTTGGAGCCTCTACATCCGATGGCGCACTACTTGTGCAGCAAACGTACACCGCAGATGCTGATCTAAACGATGAATGGCAACTAGTTGATCAAGCAAACGGTTATTACAAGCTGGTCAATCGCGGCAGCGGTAAAGCATTGACTGTTCCAAGCGCCAGTAGTGCCTCAGGTACACAATTGGTCCAATCGTCATTGACGAATGCAGATAATCAATTGGTGAAAGTCAATCCCGTGAGCGATCCATTCGATCAAAAAACGTTCAACCTCACCGTTCAGAACAGCCAGCTTCGCATGGATGTAGACGGCGGTTCCAGCGCAGACGGGACCAAGATCATTCAATGGTCAGCAGGCACAGGGCCGAATCAACAATGGTTGTTTATGAAGACGGATCCCGGATATTACAAAATTGTCTCGAGAATCAGTTCGAAAGTGCTTGCTGTTCAGAATGCCTCAGTAGCAGATGGAGCGGGGATCGTCCAAGTTGGCTACACGAAAGATGCAACTTATAATGACGAATGGTCCATATTAGATGCCGGTGACGGTTACTATCAATTTAACAATCGGCTCAGCGGTAAAGTCATTGAGATTCCAGGAAGCAGTACATCAGGCGGCGTACAATTCGTACAGCGCACAGCCGGTACGGGAAGCAATCAGAAGTTTCAGTTCTCATTCGACAGAACTGTGAATGATAATGTGACAGGGGCAGGCGCTGACCAGTTTGTGTATGGCCCAGATTGGGGCTACGCAGCATCCGAGTCAGGCGCGTTCAGCGGTGACAACCACTATTCAAACACATCGGACGCTTATGCGCTCTTATACTTTACAGGCTCCAAAGTGCAGTTATACGGTGCTAAAAACAATAATCAGGGAATTGCTGCCATCTCGATCGACGATGGACCTGAAACGCTGGTTGACACGTATGCTTCATCGAGGTCGGATCAGCAATTGCTCTTTGAAAGCAAAAATTTGGCGAACCAGGGGCATGTCCTGCGAATCCGTCTGACGGGACAGAAGAGTGCCAGCGCGAACAATACCTTTGTGTCGATAGACCGCGCGGACATCCAGTCGAGGATCGTTGCTGCTGGGTATGATCCGAACGAGATTCCGCAAAACGAAATGACAGCGATTTCGACCAGCCAACACAGCGGAAATGAAGCAACCAAGGCGATCGACGGAAATCTGGCGACTTTCTGGCATACGGAATGGGATTCGTCGGGGAATGTGCCGCAGTCGATTACCCTCGATCTTGGAGGTGCTTATGTCGTTTCGAAGCTGAAGTACTTACCGCGACAAGACGGTAACGCCAACGGCAACATCACGGCATATGAGATCTCGACAAGTGTGGACGGGGTAACCTTCAACACAGCGGCAAGCGGAACGTGGAACGATGACAGTACGGAGAAAAGCGCTGAATTTGCACCGGTTGCTAGCCGATATGTGAAGCTTAGCGCTACGGCAGGCCATGGAGGATACGCTTCTGCGGCAGAGTTCAATGTCAGCAAGGATGTGAGCGACCTTCAGTATCAGGAACTGGCTGCGCTCGTAGCGGATGCGCAAGTCAAGCATGACGGCGCAGTCGAAGGCAGCGGCAACGGTCAATATCCGGCTGGCGCGAAACAAACGCTGCAAACAGCGATTGATGCGGCGCAGCAAGCAGCTAACAACGGCTCGGCTACGCAGCAGCAACTGCAGCAAGCGGCCGATGCTTTGAACGCGGCACTGGAGCAGTTTGAAGCTTCTGTTATCGGTCAAGCCACTGTTGCATCGATCAACATCACAAGCGCATCGTCCGCTATTACTGTGAAGGGAGGAAGTCTTCTGCTAAGTGCGGAGGTGCTTCCGGCAAATGCAGTGAATAAGACAGTAACATGGGCTGTCTATGAAGTTGATGGTACGGCAACGGATAAAGCGATCATTAATCAATCCGGGGTGCTGAAGGCCGTGAAGGATGGAACTGTGAAAGTCGCTGCAGCGGCAACGGACGGTTCGGGGGTTCGCGGAGAAACATCCATTCAAATTTCTGGGCAAAATGTGAATCCTGATCCAGGCACTGATCCTGTAAATGTGGCGTCGATCAACATCATAAGCGCATCGTCCGCTATTACTGTAAAGGGCGGAAGCCTTCCATTAAGCGCAATGGTGCTTCCGGTTCATGCGACGAATCCGTCCGTGACATGGGCTGTCTATGAAGTGGATGGCGCAGTTACGGATAAAGCGATCATCAATCCGATCGGCTTGCTGAAGGCCGTGAAGGATGGAACAGTGAAGGTGGTTGCCACAGCAACAGATGGTTCAGCCGTCTTTGGAGTAAAGGCGATTTCAATAAGCGGGCAAAATGACAATTCCGGTACTGGTCCTGTTAATGTGACGTCTATCGCAGTCACAAGCGCATCGACAAGTATTAATGTGAAGGGAGGAAGTCTCCCGTTAGGGGTCATGGTGCTTCCGACGAATGCGACGAATCAAACGGTGACATGGGCTGTCTATGAAGCCGATGGCGCAACAGTGACGGATAAAGCGATCATCAATCTAACAGGCGTACTGAAGGCCGTGAAGGATGGAACCGTGAAGGTAGTTGCCACAGCAACGGATGGTTCAGCCGTCTTTGGAGTAAAGGCGATTTCAATAAGCGGGCAAAATGACAATTCAGGCCCTGGTCCTAGCTCTGGATCTGGTAGTTCCAGCAGTTCTGGCAATCCAACTGCACCGCCAGTGAAAGAAGATCCAACTAAGTACGTAATCAAGGATACGGAACTTAGGATCGAGCCTGTAAAAGAAAATCAAACAGGTGTAACGGCAATCATCAATCGTGAACGACTGGCCCAGAAATTAGCAGATCTTAAAGCTGCGGGCAGCTCTATCCTCAATTTCGATATGCCAGGCGAGTATGGAAGGAATGCCGCAGAGCTGCCGCTTGATATTTTGTACAACAGTATGAAAGAAAATAAAGGAACGGTTCTGACTCTAAGAAGCCATTTGGGATCCTATAACCTGCCGTTGTCCATCCTGAACCGTGAGGATGTTGCGAGTGCGGTCAATACGGAAGGCGCAGTGCTGATCATTCGCATGGATAAAGCGAAATCGAAGCAGGAAAAGCAATTTGAACAATCCATCGCTAAGGAAGGTATGAAACGCGTAAGCGATATGATCGATTACAAAGTGATTCTGAAAGCCAAGGACCAAGAAGTTGAAATTACAAACTTTGGCAATCACTTTATCAAACGCGTAATGAATGTAGACGGCACCATTCAAGATTCTTCGATTGCGACTGCGGTCGTTTACGATCCGGTTACAGGAGAAATGAAGTTTGTACCATCGGTGTTCACCGTGAAGAACGGCAAGACAGAAGCAACGATAACCCGTAATACGAACAGTCTCTATGCGATTGTGCAAAACAAGAAAACATTTGACGATATGATCGGTCACTGGGCACAGAAAGATGTTGAGAACCTGGCTTCCAAAATGGTGATCGACGGGACAACGGACCGTACGTATACGCCGGAAATGCAAGTCACTCGGGCTCAGTTTGCAGCACTTCTCGTAAGAGGACTTGGGTTACGGGCAGAGACGACGCCATCCGTATTTACAGATGTTGCTGCCACCCAGTGGTATGCCTCAGAAGTAGGTACAGCAGCGAAGTACGGCTTGGTTCAAGGTGTAGGTGAAGGTCGATTTAACCCGGATCAACTGATTACGAGAGAGCAAATGGTCGTCATGATGATGAAAGCTGTCCATCTCGTTCAGGGAGAAGCGAAAGCAGAAGCAGTGGCGAATAACCCATTCTCTGATCAAGACCAGTTATCGGACTATGCCCGCAGCGCGGTAGTAGAAGCCGCCAGCAAAGGTCTGGTTCATGGGAAAACAGAAACAACCTTCGCACCTCAAGATGCAGCCACTCGCGCAGAGGCTGCGGTGCTCATCAAACAAGCGATGCAATATTTGAAATTGATTAATTAATACCAAATAGCTCAATATCCTGATCTTGGTTCAATCATATATTGAGCCGAGATCAGGACATTATTATAGTGAAAGGATGGATATAGTTATGAAACAAGTAAAAGGCTATGCCAAAAGAATGTTGACGGTTTTTGTTATGATTGCGATGGTACTTACATGTACAGTACCTATTACGGCAAATGCGGCCACTACGTATCAGCCGACATGGGCTTCAGTAGATACACATACTGCATCCCCAGAGTGGTTTCAAGATGCTAAATTTGGTATATATTTTCACTGGGGAGCCTTTAGTGTACCCGCATTCAACAATGAATGGTACGGTCGAAATATGTATATTCCTGATTACTACGTTAATACCTACCATACCAATACGTTTGGTACACCGACTGAATTTCCTTATGATAAATTTATTACTGGCGGATACGATAAATCAGGTGTATTCCGACAATTTGCACCTAAATTGAAATCTGCAGGCGGTAATTTTGATCCCAATGAATGGGCGCAACTTTTTGCGGATGCGGGTGCGAAATTTGCCGGTCCAGTTGCGGAGCATCATGACGGTTATTCGATGTGGAACAGTACAGTGAATGAATGGAATTCGGTACAAACTGGACCAAAGCTTGATCTGTTAGGTCTATTTGCAACAGCAATTCGCGCAAAAGACATGAAACTATTAGCATCCATGCATCATGCATATAACTTTAATGGATTTTATGAGTATGCCCCAACTCCGAGCACGACTTCGCTACAAAAGCTTTATGGTAAATTGCCGAAAGAGCAATCAGACCAACTCTGGTATGATAAATTAAAAGAAGTTATCGATGGTTATCAACCGGATATTTTATGGCAAGATTTTGATGTGAATAAAGTAGCTGAAACACAGCGTTTAAATTTTTTATCATACTATTACAATAAAGCAATTGATTGGAACAAAGAAGTGGTGGCCACGTATAAAATACATGATCCTGCTTTTAACACAAATGGTGAAGTGGTTGATTATGAAAGAGGTGGACCTGCAGAGATTGTTACCCCATATTGGTTAACGGATGATGCGCTCAGCAGTTCAAGCTGGTCTTATACAAATGGCATAGAATATTATTCACGTCAAGCCATGCTTCATTCTTTAATAGACCGAGTTAGTAAAAATGGGAATATGCTCTTGAATGTTTCGCCAACGGCGGATGGTACAATCCCTCAAGCACAAAAAGATATTTTGCTGGGTATGGGTGACTATCTCAAGAAATTTGGTGAGTCGATTTATTCTACGCGCCCTTGGACAACATACGGAGAAGGGCCTACTAGTATGGGCGGCGGACAGTTTGTTACCCCAATAGAAGGAAAAAATACAGATATTCGTTTTACAAGAAACAAAGCTAATAATACCCTATATGCTACAGTATTGGGCTGGCCGGGCTCTCAATTAAATATTACATCACTTAGTTCGAGTATGAACTTAAGCAAATTAACAAGTGTTCAATTGCTGGGTGCAACAGCAGGCAGCTATATTGATCTTCCAACCCCTACACAAGATACTTCGGGCTTGAAGATTACGATGCCAACTCAACCGTATACTGCGGATGCTTATGTCGTTAAACTTACGTTTTCAGGAGAGATTCCTCAAGCACCTATTGATTTAACTAAAACTTATCAAATCGTCAGTAGAAATAGTAATAAACCTTTGACTGTAGAAGGCAATTCGACAGCAGATGGTGCAAGAATTGAACAGCGGACCTTTAGCGGATTGACTAGCCAGAAATTTCAGGTTATCGCTACAGGCAACGGATACTTTAAGATTAAAAATGTGAACAGTGGCAAGATGATGGATATTAGCGGGGCTTCAACGGCTGATGGTGCTCAAAATATACAATGGCCGGACAATGGAACGAAAGAGATGAACCAACAGTGGCAGTTGGTTGATGCCGGCGACGGATACTTTAAAATCAAGAATCGCAACAGTGGTAAGTTTCTTGATCTCGATGGTGGATCAACTGCAGATGGTGCATTAGCGCTCCAATGGTACGACAATGGCAGTCTAAACCAGCAGTGGAAGTTCATTACGACAACTTCGACCGTAAGCTTTAACAGTAATGGAGGCAGCGGAGTCACCCCTGTCGTTGCAGATGAAGGTTCGAAGATTGCAGCTCCGGCAGCACCAACGAAAGCAGGCTACACATTTGTCGACTGGTATAAGGATGCGGCGCTGACCCAAGCATGGAATTTCGTTGTGGATACGGTTTCAGGTACGAACATGACGTTGTACGCCAAGTGGAACACTGCAATTACCGAAATCATACCGGTAGCTGTAGCAACGCCTATCGGAATCGAACCGGAGTTGCCGGCGGTCGTAACGGTTAAATACAGCGATGCGACGACGCAACAAAAATCGGTTCAATGGGAATCGATCGATCCTGCCAAGTATGAGCAAGCTGGCAGCTTTAGCGTAAACGGAACGGTAGCGGGAACTGAGTTACATGCAGTTGCTAACGTAACGGTATCGGAAAATGCGCACAAAACGGCGCTTGTCGCGTTGATCGCGAATGCCCAAGCTAAGCACGATGCCGCCGTGGAAGGATCGGCTGCCGGCAATTATGGCACAGGCTCGAAACAAGCGTTGCAGACAGCCATTAACGACGCGCAGTCGGTTGCAGACAATCACTCTGCTACCCAAGAGGAATTCGAACAAGCAACGACTGCTTTGAACGCTGCATTACAAGTGTTTGAGGCTTCCAAAGTTGAACATGCGACGGTTCAGGTTCTGTCGGTCGTTGTCACCAGCGCGTCGTCCATCATTAATACGAAGGGGGGAAGCCTTCAATTAAACGCAGCAGTGCTTCCGGTTCATGCGACGAATCCGTCCGTGACATGGTCTGTTTATGAAGTGGGTGGCACGGCAACGGATAAATCAGTCATCGATCAAACCGGCTTGCTCAAGGCCGTGAAGGATGGAACTGTGAAAGTCGTTGCAATGGCAGCGGACGGTTCCGGTGTTCATGGGGAAAAGGTAATTACCCTAAGCGGTCAAACGGATATTATCGATCCAGGCACTGATCCTGTGAAAGTGGCAACGATTAATATCACAAGCGCAGGCAATGTGTCGGCGATTATCGCGAAGAACGGAAGCCTTCAATTGCAAGCTGCGGTGCTTCCTGTCATTGCTATGAATAAGTCGGTGACATGGGCTGTCTATGAAGCCGATGGCGCAACAGTGACGGATAAAGCGATCATCAATCTAACAGGCGTACTGAAGGCCGTGAAGGATGGAACCGTGAAGGTAGTTGCCACAGCAACGGATGGTTCAGCCGTCTTTGGAGTAAAGGCGATTTCAATAAGCGGGCAAAATGACAATTCAGGCCCTGATCCTAGCTCTGGATCTGGCAGTTCCAGCAGTTCTGGCAATCCAACTGCATCGCCAGTGAAAGAAGATCCAACTAAGTACGTACCCAAGGATACGGAACTTAGGATCGAGCCTGTACAAGAAAGTCAAACAGTTGTAACTGCAATCATCGATCGCGAACGACTGGCGCAGAAATTTGCAGACCTCAAGGCTGAAGCGAGCTCTATCCTTAATTTCGAGATGCCAGGCGAGTATGAAAGGAATGCCGCAGAGCTGCCGCTTGATATTTTGTACAACAGTATGAAAGAAAATAAAGGAACGGTTCTGACCCTAAGAAGCCATTTGGGATCATATAACTTGCCGCTGTCCATCCTGAACCGTGAGGATGTTGCGAGTTTGGCAAATGTCGAAGGCGCGACGCTGATCATTCGCATGGATAAAGCGAAATCGCAGCATGAGAAGCAATTTGAACAATCCATCGCAAATAAAGGTATGAAACGCGTAAGCGATATGATCGATTACAAAGTGATTCTGAAAGCCAAGGATAAAGAAGTTGAAATTACGAACTTTGGCAATAGTTTTATCACACGTGTGATGAATGTAGACGGCACCATTCAAGATTCTTCGATTGCGACTGCGGTTGTTTACGATCCGATCACAGGAGAGCTGAAGTTTGTACCATCGGTGTTCACTGTGAAAAACGGCAAAACAGAAGCAACCATAACCCGAAATACGAACAGTCTCTATGCGATCGTTCAAAACAAGAAAACCTTTGACGATATGAACGGACACTGGGCACAGAAAGATGTTGAGAACCTGGCTTCCAAAATGGTGATCGACGGAACAACGGATCGCGCGTATACGCCGGAAATGCAAGTGACCCGGGCTCAGTTTGCAGCACTTCTCGTAAGAGGATTGGGGTTACCAACAGAAACGACACCATCCGTATTTACCGATGTTGCTGCCACCCAGTGGTATGCATCAGAAGTAGGTACAGCCGCGAAGTACGGCTTGGTTCAAGGTGTTGGCGAAGACAGATTCAACCCGGATCAACGGATTACGAGAGAGCAAATGGTAGTCATGATGATGAAAGCTGTCCATCTCGTTCAGGGAGACACGCAACCGGAGGCTGTGACGAATACCCAATTTGCCGATCAAGACCAGTTGTCGGACTATGCCCGCAGCGCGGTAGCGGATGCAACTAGCAAAGGTTTGGTACATGGGAAAACAGCAACAACCTTCGCTCCACAAGATGCAGCCACTCGCGCCGAGGCTGCGGTGCTTATCAAACAAGCGATGCAATATTTGAAGTTGATTAATTAAAAATGATTTGAAACATGTGCTAAGCTCAACGATTTGTTGAGCTTAGCACAGTTTTTGGTAAGGGGAGGGTGGAGTGAATCCAATTCGCTTTTTCAAAAAGAGCATTTTCAATAAAATAATGATCTCCTTCCTGTTCGTTATGATTATACCTACTTCATCTATCAGCATAAGTTCGTACTTCATATCCGTGAAAATACTAAAAGAGAAAGTAAGTGATTCATTCCACGAAAACCTTCTATATATTGGAAGTTCCATTGAAAAGGATTTATCGGAAATAGAAAAAATAACAGACTTAATTTTTATAAACGAAGATATTCAGCAGGCTATTAGCGCGGATAATAACAATCCATTGGACTACTATGCCAATTATAAGAAAGTGGATCAGGTTATGAATAATTTAGCGTTTTATTCAAATTATTATAAATACGTCACTTCTCTTTTTATTTTTGGCATGAACGGAAGTGAATTTAGATATGGGAATGGGAGTGATGCTTACGCCATAGATACGAAACTGCTGCTAGCATCGAATTGGTATAAACAATCGGAGGATTTAGGAGGGAACGTACTTTGGATTGGCGTGCATGACAATGATAATAAGTCAAGAATGACCCAGTTTAAACAGGTGTTTTCACTCTCCCGATTGATCAGGGATTTTAACAACAGGAACATTGGAAGCTTATATTTGAGTTTAAATACGAATGTTTTCACGGATATTTTAAGCAAGGCATCCCCCAATACACAAAGTCAATTGTATATTGTTGATCAGCTTGGAAAAATCGTCTACCCGCAAGAGAAGCTCGCCCAGAGTCTTGAGTCGGATGGCATTATACTGCCTACAGAAAAGAATCTTACGAACTTCGAAATCAAGAAAAACGGGAAATCTTATTTGGTATCTAATTATGATTTGGATAAGTATGGCTGGAAAATCGTACAAATGGTTCCTCTCGAACTGTTGACGAAGGATAATAAAGTTGTATTTAAAATCACGACTGCGGTATGTATTTTTTCTTTGCTGTTTTCAGGAGTGCTTTGGTTTTTTATTTCAGCGGGGATTGTAAAACCTATCCAAAAGTTAACGTTAACGATGAAAGATGTGAAAGGCTCCAATCTGCTGGTGAAATCCAACATTTCCAATATCGATGAGATTGGTTTGCTTAGCGTTAATTTCAACTACATGATTGAGCGGATTAATTCGCTTTTTAGCCAAGCAGTAGAAGAAGAAGCCATGAAAAGAAAAGCGGAAATCAAGGCGCTGCAAGGACAAATCACACCTCACTTTCTATACAATACCTTGAATACAATAAGATGGATGGCTATCATTCAAAAGTCAGACGGCATTAAAGAGGTTGTAGATGCTCTGGGAAGATTATTGAAGAATACATTCAAAGAGCAAAGCGCGCTGACAACAGTAAGTGAAGAATTGAGCATGATTAAGGATTATATTTATATTCAACAAACGCGATATCGTGAGAAATTTCAGGTTTCTTATGAAATAGATGAACAACTGCTGCTTAAGAAATGTGTCAAATTCATTCTACAGCCGATCGTTGAGAACGCCATATTTCATGGAATTGAACCACTGGAAGAGCCTGGTTTTATTAAAATTAAGATATTCACTGATCATACAACACTCCAAATTACAGTTGAAGATAGCGGCGTAGGAATGTCGGCTTTTCAGGTGTCCCGAATTTTGGGGAGTAGTATCAGATCGGAAGATTCCTTAGGCGGGATTGGTGTACAAAATGTAAACCTTCGTATCAAAATGATCTGCGGTGACCTCTATGGCATTCAGATTGATAGTCAATTAGGTGTCTATACGAAAGTTCAGATCGTTCTTCCTTTGGATATTAGTGATGAATCTTTGCATACCGAGTAGGTGGTGAAAAAAGTTGCTGAAAATATTAATCGTTGATGATGAAGCGCTTGTCAGGATAGGTATTAAAACGATCCTACCATGGGAAGAATTGGGATTCGAGCTTGTGGGTGAAGCGGAAAATGGGAAGAAAGCATTAGAGATGGCTAGAGCCTATTCACCTGATATTATTTTGACAGATATTAAAATGCCTGTGATGACGGGGATTGAATTAATCAAGCAATTAAGGCAAGAGAATCATCCGGCGAAATTTATCGTATTAAGCGCGTATGATGATTTGGTTTATGTCAAGGAAGCCATGAAGCATGGGGCGGAAGATTATATGTTGAAACTAGAGTTGGAGCCCGTGCAATTGATTCAGATTATGAAAGAGTTAAGTCTTTCAATAGCAGCAGCAAAAGATAGGGCTGTGAATGCGTCTGTTGCACAAGAATATCCAATTATACATACAGCCCTGCATAAAGAAAAGTTTTTCAAAGATATGCTTCTAGGTGTTATTCAGAATAGCGATGAAATGTTGCAGCAGTTAAATGCGCTTAATTTGAATTTTTTGGAAAAACCGCTCAGTTGTATGATCGTCGAAGTTGATGATTTGACTATTTATGATAAATATGGGGAAGCGCCTCATTTGCTTGATTATTCTATTCTCAACATCTTAGAGGAGGTTTTATCCAGTTATGCCTACGGGCATGTGGCAAGTATTCATCCCAAACAATTTGTCGTCATTTTCGCTTTAAAGAAAAACGAGAGGGAGGATAGTGGCGAAAGGTTGCATGAGTTGACAACCAATATGAGGACTTCATTGCGAAAATATTTAAACACATCCGTTTGCATGGGGATTAGCAATGGACATTCGAATTATTTGTACATCAAGCAAGCCTTTAAGGAAGCGAAAGAAGCAATAGGATACAAATTTATTTTACCGAGGGGGAGCAATATTTATTATGGTGAAATGAAACGAATATCGATTCAAGAAAACGAAGATATTTCTGCAGAAATGAGGAAGGTTGAATTCGCGCTTCTGGATGGAGACATTAAGGCGATTAAGGACGCTCTAGATCTATTAATTCAGAAAATGCGTCAATCCAATAACTTAACGAAGGAATTATTAACTGGATTATGCTATTCCATTTATTATTTATTTCAGACCTTTATGGAAAAATTCAAACTAACAGGCAAAGATATCGTCAATAAAGAGATGTACACGGATATAAATACAATGAATTTAAAGGTTGATTTCATCGAATGGATTCATCATTTGAAGCAGCGTTTTACTGAGCAGTTGATAAATAACAATGAGAATATGCGGGTGTTTACAACCAAACAATTCATCAATAAGCATTACAAAGAAGATCTGTCCTTGGAAAAGGTTGCCGAATATTTACAGTTGTCTACAGCCTATTTAAGCAATCTCTATAAAAAAGAGACAGGCCAGAATTTAATTGAATACTTGACGGAAGTTAGGATCAGTCAAGCGAAGTTCTTATTAAAAACGACGGATTTAAAAATCGCTGAAATCGCGCGAGAAGTAGGTTACTCGGATGAATATTATTTTAGCAAAGTATTCAAAAAAAATGTGGGAGAATCACCGATCAAGTATAGATAAAATCAAACGGCGGATCCGAATGGAGTCCGCCGTTGTATGAACTTACACGCTGCGCAGCGTATATCGTTTACCTGCCTCGGTATCGAAGCGGATGACACCCTCCATCACAACTTCGTAAGGTACATGCGTGCCTTCCGAATCGACCGTGAGCGAAATCCCCTTCGTACGAATACGGCAGCTGCCGCCGAATTGCGCTTCGATTTCCGCTTCCTGAAGAGCGCCCCCTGCCCACGATAGACTAACGCTCATCGCGCCTCTTGCTCGGAGGCCCCTCACGAAGCCGGTCGGCCATGCATCCGGCAAGGCGGGCAGCAGTGAAATCTCGCCGGCATGAGATTGAACCAGCATCTCCGCTACGCCGGCGGTAAATCCAAAGTTGCCGTCGATTTGAAAAGGCGGGTGGGCATCGAACAAGTTAGCGTAAACCCCACCGTGATGGTAGTTCGTCTCGTTCTCCTTCACTAGCTGCAGCAAATTGGAGATGAGCGCAAGCGTTCGGTTCCCGTCCTGAAAACGGGCCCACAAACAAATTTTCCAAGCCAGACTCCAGCCTGTCCCGTCATCACCACGCCGCTCCAAGGAGGTTCTTGCTGCCTGAAACAGTTCAGGCGTTCCCAGTTCCGTCAATTGATGGCCAGGGTAGATTCCGAACAGATGCGAGACATGGCGGTGATGCACATCCTCGTCATCCCAATCTTTCGACCATTCCTGCAGGTGGCCGTGCTTGCCGATTTGCATCGGCTTCAGTTTCTCGCGCGCTGCTGCCATCTCAGCTCTAAAGGGCTCGTCAACGTTCAAAATGGCCGAAGCCTCGATACTGCTCGTCAACAAATCCCAAATCAACGACATATCCATCGTCGTTGCCTGACTGACCGCTGCCATCTGCCCATCCGCAGTCACAAACTTATGCTCAGGCGAGGTGGAGGGCGATGTGATTAGATGGCCGTTTTCGTCCGGATGCAGCCAATCCAGACAGAAAAGCGCCGCTTCTCTCATCATCGGATAAGCCTGCTCACGAAGATAACGTTCATCTTGGGTGAACGCGTAGTGCTCCCAGAGGTGCTGGCACAGCCAGGCAGCCGACATTGGCCATAGCGCCCACACCGGATCGCCTTGGCCATAGTCCCCGACAGGCGCTGACTGGCACCAGATGTCTGCGTTATGATGCGCGACCCAGCCTCTGCAGCCATAGTTCACTTCGGCCGTTTTCCGGCCGTTGTTGGACAAATTCTGTATGTACCCAAGAAGCGGCTCGTGACATTCGGATAAATGGCACGTTTCTGCTAGCCAGTAGTTCATCTGGGTATTAATGTTCAACGTCCAATTGCTGCTCCATGGCGGGCGCAATTCTTTGTTCCAAATGCCTTGCAAATTGGCCGGCTGTGACCCTGCGCGAGAGCTTGCGATCAGCAAGTATCGGCCATATTGAAACAGCAGCTCCACGAGCCCGGCATCCTTCGCTCCATACTCGGCGATTCTCCGGTCAGTCGGCATTCGCTCTGCCTCCTCGGAAGCGCCAAGCCTCAGTTCCACGCGATTGAATAATGCCGTGTAGTCATCTATATGAGCTTGCCGTAACTGCTCATAGGATTTGGCCATCGCCTGCTGCAGGCGCTCCTCATTTGCAGCAGCTATTTCACCGCTTTCCTTGGCAGGCGGCTTATCATATCCCTGAAAGCTGGTTCCCGCGCTGAACAGCAGCGTAACCGCCTTGGCGCTTTGAATATGAAGCCCGTCATGATCAATCGCATAAGCGCCGCCCTCAAGCTGAACGCCAATACGCCCCTCGAACCGCATGGCTTCCGTTGTTTTGGGTTCACCGTATACGACGGGATGGTCCCTATCGTAATAATTAGGATCAACATGCTCCGGGCAAATACCTTGCAAATACAGATGATCTGCTGTAAAGCTTGTTCGATACGGATGAGGACTATCCAGCCGAGCTGTGAAATTCAGAGCGCCCGGAGCGCTTGCCTCGATACGGATCACAATGACTTGGTCCGGATAGGAAGCAAACATTTCACGCGTATACGCAATATTGCCAATCTGATACGCCACTCTAGCGATGGCATCTGTCAAATCCAAGCTGCGCTCATAGGCCTGAACAATGCCCCCGTGGCGGAATTTCAGGTGAAGATCGCCAAGCGGCATATAAGATTGATTGTAAGGCCCCATCATCTCCTTGCTCTTCTTGTCCGCTTCCGCGTAGCGCCCTGCTGCTATCAGCTCGCGTACTTCTGAGAGAACGCGCTTCGCGTTCGGATTGTTTCCGTCGACAGGACCTTGGCCTGACCACAGGGTATCTTCATTTAACTGCAAATGCTCAGCTTCCGGATCGCCAAAAACCATAGCGCCCAGTCGGCCATTTCCGATAGGCAGCGCTTCCGTCCACGCTTTTGCGCAGCTTAGATAATGCAATTTCAAAGGTAACAGCTCCTTTTATGAATGGAATTATGCTCACTCTAACTACATCACAAAATCACTATCTGGAATTAGGACATTACTAAGTTACGTTTGAATAAAGTTAACATGAATGATTCAACCGCTGGCAGCCACCTGCCAGAGTGCAAAAAAAACCATTTTTTCTTTATATTTTACAAATTGAATGATGTTCTATTGGATAGATGATGAGAAAGGTTAAAAATTCGAAAGATATTACATTTGAACGGATGTTTTAAAGAATTATAGTAAAGAGGCAATAGATGTCCAAACGAAAAGGGGTATGAAAAAGTGGAGAAAAATAAGTATAGAACTGCAAGCGTTTCATTATTAATTTTTGGAATGATCGGCTTGTCTCTAGCAGGCTGCAGCAGCAAGAATGATGCAGGCGGCGCATCAAGCTCGGTCCCAACCGTTTCACCAGCTAGTACGGAAATGGCCGCACCTGTTGCCAAAAAGGAAGCCGTAACCCTCAAATGGTATTCGACTTCTGGCAATGCCAACTTGCCAGCAACAAAGACACTATTAGAGGCTTATAAGGCATATTCGGGCAACACCGTGGAGTTAGAAACCGTTGCTGGTGATGGAGATGTCATTTACAAAAAGATCGATATTGATCTCTCGACGTCTGGGACCGTAGATGTTATCCCTCTACAGAACCCAATCATACATGCTAAATACGCAAACAGTGGGTTTCTCCTTCCCTTGAATGATATTTATAAGGATGCAGGTGTTGATTATGAGAAGAAATTCGGAAAATATTTAACCAAATTCAGCGATAAAGTTTATATGCTGCCAACTGGGGCTGGAACATGGGCCGTATTTTATAATAAAAAGATTTTTGATGATGCCAAAGTGCCTTATCCAAAGGGCGAATGGACATGGGATCAATATGTGGAAACAGCCCGGAAATTAACGGATTCAAGCAAAGGGATCTATGGTTCAAGCTTCCCTGATTACGATAATACCTTTTATTTATTAGCAGCCCAGAGAGGCATTAGCGGTTATAAAGCGGATGGTACATCGAATTATGATGATCCTGCCTTTAAAGAATCTTTACAGTGGTTGGGTGATCTGGGAAATAAATTGAAAATTCAACCGAGCTGGCTTGAAACAAAGTCAAAGAAAATTCCTTATGATGCCTTTATGAATGGCAAATATGCAATGCAATTTACGGGTACATGGTTTGCTTTTGCGCCAATAGATATGAAGACCTATCCACGCGATTGGAAGGTTGGTATCACGCAGCCGCCAGTTGATCCTAATGGAAAGAACATGATCGGCATTACTTCAGGAAATGGCATCAATAAATATTCCAAACATCCTAAGGAAGCAGCAGATTTCGTGAATTGGCTTGCAGACAATCAATATAAATATGGCGGCTCCGGAACGCCAGCGCGTGTGGATTTAACCAAAGAAGATACGGATAAGATTTTCCAAGAAATGGCAGCTAAATTCCCTGCTGCAGATGGGATTACGACGGAGGATCTCAAAGACGTATTTCTGACGCCTAATCTGGGTCTCAAACCAGAGAAAATTACGGGTTCGATTGCTGCGGAATACGGGAAAATTATTTTACAGGAAGGCGAGTCGTATCTTGTAGGACAAAAACCACTGGATGATGCGGTTAAAGCAATCAAATCGCGTGCAGACGAAGCTATTGAAAAGGCTAAAACCTCGAAGAATTAATCATCTAATCCATTCGAAAGGGGCACTTCTGAAGATAGGGTGCTCCTTTGTTTCAGGAGGAGTCATATCATGCCTAAGCTTAAAATAAAGAGAAATATCGGAAGTCTGGAGAAACAAGAGGCACGAGCCGCGTTGGTATTTGTATTACCTTTTTTTATGGGATTTCTCATTTTTCAATTTGCGCCATTATTTTATGCCTTTTTTATTAGCTTCGTGGACTTGAATAATTTCAAACCATTGAACGCTGTTCAATGGGTGGGCTTATCCAACTATACAGCGATATGGAATGACCCCATTGCAATCTCATCTTATCTCAAAAGTTTTTATTATACACTCCTCTATGTCCCCTGTCTTACGGTCGTTGGATTTATTGCTGCTGTGCTTTTGAACAAACATTTCTATTTGAAGAGCTTTAGCAGATCTTTGTTTCTAATGCCTTATGTGGCTAACATCGTTGCGATTTCAATGGTGTTTTCATTGCTGTTCGATCCATTCGGAGGGGTTGTGAACGCCTTGCTCAAGGGACTAGGGATTGTTAATCCGCCATTGTGGTTTGCTAGTAGCCAAATGGCAATTCCTACAACGGCAATGGTCGCCGTCTGGTTGAATTTCCCTTTTCAAATGATTGTCTATTTGGCGGCATTACAAGGTGTGTCCAAGGATTTATACGAAGCAGCTGACATGGATGGAGCATCGAAGGTTACCAAATTGGTTCGTATTACCTTGCCGATTGTCTCTCCTACAAGCTTTTTTCTGATCATAACAGCGACGATCGGTTCTTTTCAAAATTTCACGATTTTCAACGCACTGACCAAAGGCGGCCCTGGGACAGCTTCCCGAGTAAGCTCACTCAATATTTATGAAGAGGCTTTTTCATTCAATCACTATAGTTATGCTGCAGCACAAGCAATCGTCCTGTTTCTGATTATTATGGTTATTTCAGTGGTCCAATGGGGAGGGCAGAAAAAATGGGTGCATTATTAATAGCAAAGAAATCTACTCAGCCATCCATCCATAAAAGCAGACGATCTATCGCTACTCTCTCTTACTCCATATTTGTATTGATTGCAGCGTTGATGATGATGTTTCCATTTATCTTTATGATATCTGCTTCTCTTAAAACGACTGCTCAAGCGTTTAACGAACCGCTTAAACATCTGATTCCCGATCAGATTTATTGGGGGAATTATCAAACTTTATTAACCTCTCCGAATTACTTTCTCTGGATCGGAAATTCGTTGAAAGTGGTGGCTTTATCGATTGTATTACGCGGGATCGTCGTTACCATGGCCGCATATGCCTTTGCCAGATTGAATTTCAAAGGAAGAAATATCCTGCTGCTTATCTCCTTGTCCACATTAGCTATTCCACCCGATACAACAATCGTAGCCAGATTTCTAATCTATAAGTATATGCATTTAATCAACACGCATTGGGCGCTAATTATTCCAGCTGTGTTTGATGTATTCTTTCTATTTCTTTTGAGACAATTTTTCATGGGAATTCCCAAGGAACTCACGGAAGCAGCCATCATTGACGGATGCTCCCATTATCGTGTTTATTTTCGAATCATCCTCCCCCTTGCGGTTCCAGCCTTGATGACAATGATTGTATTTTCTTTCGTTTATATTTGGAATGACTATGCAACTCCTTTTATCTTTATTTCAAGCGAGAAGAAGCAAATGGTAACCGTCGGACTTCAATACTTTTCAACACAGTATGGTTCTAACTATTCTCTTCAAATGGCTGGTGCTGCGTTTGTTATCTTATTGCCAATCCTGCTATTCGTTTTCGCTCAAAAGTTCTTTGTGGAAGGCATCACTTCAAGCGGTATCAAAGGATAACCATTTTTCTGATCTCGCACGAAATTCACCACCGTGGACAGATGATCGTGCTGATGTGCCAAGCCGGCTTGCGCGTTCCTGGATCGAAAAAGACGAACTTCCCCCATCCGGAGGGGCTGTTTGTCTTTATAGATTTCGGGCGGATGACCGACCGTTTTTTGTGTACATTTTGCAGGTAATTATACAATAAACGTACTTTTTTCTTGTTTTCATGTATATATCAACGCAGGAATATGAACTATTCTAAATACACATCGTTGAAAACGCATACATCTGATGAGACCTATTAGTTGGGAGGGGATAAGCAGCTCATGAGAGAGTAAGGAAGATTGTAGCTGGTCATTAAACGAATGGGGAGGCGTAAATATGAGTAAAGTAAAGTTTGGTTTGTTGTCTTTGTTAAGTTTTGTATTAATGGTAAGCGTTTTCTTCAGTAATATAGGCCCAGGCGGAAGTAGTATCGTTCAAGCCAATACTGAAATCATTGTGGACAATACGGATGCAGCGCTTGTCGGTTCATGGACATCATCCACCTTTAAACCGAATTTTTATGGGACGAACTATGTGACGAAACCATCCGGGAGTGGAACAGCAAAAGTAAAATGGACGCCAAATGTGCCGACCGCCGGAACATACAAGGTTTATTACAAGCTCCCGGATGGCGCAAGCGATCGGGCAAGCAATGCTCCGTTCAACGTACACGATACAACAGGGGACCATCCCTACAGTGTTGATGAGCGGGTATCGCCCAGCGCAGGATGGGTTTTGCTGGGGAGTCATACATTCGGTGCAGGATCAGCCGGGTATGTCGAGTTATCGGATAATGCTAACGGCCAATTTGTCATTGCAGACGCAGTGAAATTCGAGTATGTGGTCCCACTTGGAGAAGTCATTGTGGATAATACAGCTGCGACATCAACGGGAATATGGAATATTAGTACATTTAAGCCCAACTATTATGGTTCGAATTATGCAACCAAACCAACGGGTACGGGAGCGGCAACGATGAGGTGGACCCCCAATTTGCCGCAAGCGGGCACCTATGCGGTCTATTATAGAATCCCGGATGGGACAAGTGACCGCGTGAACGACGCCCCATTCACGGTTCATGATGCTTCAGGAGATCAGACGTACTATGTGAACGAGCAGGAATCGCCTGGAGGCGTATGGAAGGTGCTCGGCAATCACACATTTGCTGCTGGAAACGGCGGGTATGTGGAATTATCGGATAATGCCAATGGCAGCTATGTCATCGCAGATGCCATTAAATTCGGTCCAGCCGTACCGGAGGATATGCTTCCTAAACCTCCGCAAGGCAATTACAAGATCCGCCCAGATATTCCGAAACAAACAATTCTAGGTTTAGGCGTGGAAATTCAAAGCGACAGCATCGGATCCGGCAATAACGGATTGCCTGAGAAGACGACGAGCGTTCCTCACGATTTGGTTCCATCCGAGAAAACACGGTTTTATAACGATATGTTGAAGGGCTTCCGTTATGCGCGTTTGGCAATGGGGCTTTATTTCCGCGGGTTGACGCCCGATCAGAATAACATCGTGGAACGATTCCCAGGCCAAGCTGATGAACTAAAGGAGATGATTGAGCAGTCCGGTATGGAAGGGGTAGCAGCGGAATATTGGTCCCCGGCTCCTTACTGGAAATCGAATGGAAGTTATATCGGAGGCAGCTTGAAACAGTTTGATGCTCCTTTCTTGAACGAGTTTGGAGATGCTTTGGTAAGGGATATTGATTACTTGGAAAGCAAAGGAATACCTGTTGTCATGTGGGGATTGCAAAACGAGCCTGCCTATTCGACACCTTACTCTTCGGCTGTATACACGGATTCGCAGTACTATAATACGTTTAAAATCGCTGCTCCCAAAGTGAAAGCGAAATACCCGAATATGTTCATTCAAGCCGAAAGTCTGAGTGGGCAATACGGCAGAGGTTCGGCATTAACTCGCAATGATCCCGCGACACTTCAATATGTAGATGGGTGGACTTGGCATAAAATTGGTACTTCATCCAATGAGCAAATTACGAATGCCGCTTATTTTAATGCAAACACAGCCGGCAAACCCGTTTTCAACAATGAGTTTGAGTATCTGGACAACACAACGAGCGTTGACAAAATGATGAATACAGCCCAGTCCATCATGAACTGGATGACGTTCGAGAATTCGCCGACTTGGTTCTGGCTGCATGCGCTAAAACCAACGTATAACGCGGAATCAGAAGGTTATGGACTGGGTCTGTGGAGACCGGCCGACGATACGGATTTCTCCAAGTACAGCCAAATCCAGCCAGGGCATTTCGATTATATCAAAACCAACTGGCATGCCGTCGCAGGATTTGTGAAATATATGCCATGGAATTCGGTGCGCTATCAGGTAGACGAGTCAACCGTTCAACTTAACAACCGCATCATGGCATGGAAAACGCCAGAGGGCAAACTTGTCTTTGCACTGACGAACAGAGGCGGCGGGTCGTACACATTCAACATGGATCTTGGAGGCGCGTACACACTAGCAGGCCACCGTTATGACAAAAATACTGCCGATCTACCGCTCGGCAATGTGACAGGAAGCAATGTGAGCATAACGCTGCCAGGCAATTCGATTGAATTCTGGGCAGCCCAGTAGAACGAGGCGTTCATGTCAGCAGAGGCTGTCTCAAAAGTCGAAAATGACTGCGAGGCAGCCCCTTCTGTTTTATGGCCTTCGACTGCCTATCCAACTGCGACTGCAACCATATAGATAGGGTTCGTAATTCAGCTTGTTGAGATTCCAATCGTGTTTTATGATTAGGATTATTATCGAAATGTGTCGAAAATGTGAGGAGATGGAGAAAGAATGCGGGACGCACTTCTAACGGTGTTAATTGTGGATGACGAACTGCCGCTGCGTCAAAGATTGCAATCCCTGAACTGGGCTGCTTTTGGAGCAGCATGTATCGGAGAAGCACGAGATGGCGAAGAGGCTTTGTCCTTGTGCCAAGAACTTCAGCCAGACGTCGTCATCACAGATATTACGATGCCTGTTATGGACGGAATCAGTCTGCTGATTGCACTGAAACAGCAGCTTCCATCGATTCAAGTTGTGTTGTTCACCGCACATAGCGATTTTGACTATGCTGTCAAAAGTCTCCATTACGGAGCACTAGACTACTTGCTGAAGATGAGCTTCACGGAGCATGATTTCGTGAAGCTCTTCGATCGGGCGAGAGAGAATCTCGAGCGCGCCGCCGTTTTCCAGTCATCCATGGCGGAGAGGCACCGTTGGGAGAAGGCGCGGGAACTTATGCTTTATCTCAACCGCGGATACACCATTGCGTCAACAGGTTTGCAGGCGCCTGTCAGCAATCTGGAAGGACAGCGGTATGCCGTACTCTTCACAGAAAACAGGAATCAGGCAAGCCTGCTTCTCGAGAAGGAAGTACAAGATATATTGGTGCGACGCGAAGGCTGTCAGGACGGGTTCAGCTTCGTTCCTTCCCAGTCCGGTGAATGGTTTCTATTCATGGGAACCTCGGCGTCATCGGGCGTGAATTGGACAAGTGATATGGAGCAATTGTTAGCTCAATTGCAGAGACGGATGGAAGATAAATGTTCTTTTGTGCAATACGAAATTCGCTGGTTCGCCGTCCTGCTCAGTACTCCGTTCCTGCCGGAATCTGTTCGTGATGATTACCTGACGATATACAAATGGAAGAAGGCGGTTTTCTACCAAGCGGATTCGCCGCTGCTATTCGAAGGCGCCCCGCCTGAATTAAAGCCCGTAACGGAGGCTCAAGAGAAAAGCTTGCGGGAAGAGTTGCGGAAAGTAGGCCGCGATCCGGAGCAGCTTTGCCAATTTATCGATGAGGGCCTAAAGCCGTATGCGCTAAGCGAGAGATGGAATCCTGCCGAGTTCAAACAGGTTCTTGTGCGAATTTGCACGGAGTTGTTTCGCGAATGGGGGTATCATCCCAAGGAAAGCGGCTTCGGTGCTTCCCTTCTGCAAGAGGAATCATTGGGATCCTTTCTGGAGGTGCTGATGCATGCCATCCGAAGCAGCGGGACGATCGCCAGCTTGCGATCTGAACTACGGGAAGTCAAGGCGATGATTGAGGCGGATTTGTCACAGCCGATCACGCTGAATGCGATAGCGGCGCAAGTTGGGCTAAGCCCTCAATATTTGGGCAGGCTGTTTCGCGATGAAACAGGCGAGTCGTTCAATGAGTACATGACCCGGCTGCGGATGGAAACGGCCATTCGCCTGTTAAATCAAACAAATTTAAAAGTATATGAGGTTGCCGAGAAAGTGGGAATCCCCAGCTACCGATATTTCTCCAATGTATTCAGGGAATGGACAGGGCTCACACCATCCGATTTCAAGAAAGGGTGAAGCTGTTGAAGAGGTTGTTGGTCTGGGTTCAGAGTTGGGGCATGGTATGGAAATTGTTTGTCATTCTCTTTGTCGTTACGGTTGCCTTATTTCTCGGCATGGCCTACAAAAATTATAAAGATTCCGAAGTACTGTACAAACAGGTAATTACGAATGATTCGAAGGAACTGATGGTTCGGACCAATCAATTTATCGATGCATATGTGGAAAATATTAAGAGCATCCTTTCCATTTTGTCAGCAGAAAGGGAGTGGTCCCAAGACAAGAAGGAAATAATTGAGAGCACGCTCAGGCGATATGGCAATTTGAATCAACTGAATATCAAAACGCTGTATGTCGTGACGGAAAACGGCGAGGTATTTACGAATAGTCAATTGTATTATGACATTTTGGGCAATCCCAATTTGCCCGGGCTGTATCAGCGCGCTTTGGAGAATGCGAATGCTTTAACCTGGAGTGAACCTTATAATTCGCTGTTATCCGGAAGAACCGTTGCTTTCATGAAGCCTGTAAAGGATAATAACGGTCATGTTTCAGCTGTTGTCATAGGGGAAATTGACTTGGAGAATTTGGCCATACGCTTGGCGCCGCTGCTTGCCGGCGTACATCAAACCTTCGTGGTGATTACCCAAGAGGGGAATATTGTAACCAAAGACAATCAGAGCTTGCTCCTGCCCTATGACAATACCGTTGTTCCTTCCAGAATTCAACCCGCTTTTGTGAAACGATTGTCTGATTTGGAGTATGGCTATAATGAGGTAGAGGGACCTAAGGGGAAGCTCATTATCGTTAAATCGCTGGCGAATTATTTGGGCTGGAATTTGTTTTCGATCTATGACGAGAACTATTTCTACCAAAGCGTTTCTTCCTTGTATACGAATGCGCGCAATACGCTTCTTCTATGGGTAGCTGCTCTGTTTCTTTGTACATTGATAATAAGCCGATATTTCACCAATCCAATCAAGAAGTTAGTTGTCAAAATGAATAAAGTACGCACACTGGACGTTCCTCTGAAAATATTGGATGTGCGCAATGACGAAATCGGCAGTTTGATTACGAGCTACAATCTGATGATGGATCGCATCGTAGGTTTGATGAATGAAAGGGAGCAAAACGCAGAGCGCAGAAAAGAACTGGAAATCAAAATGCTGCAAAGTCAGATCGGTCCCCATTTTCTGCACAATACGCTGGCTTGCATTCACAGTTTGGCTCAGCAGGAACGCATTCATGAGGTGGAGGCGACGATCCGTTCGTTAAGTGGACTGCTTTCTTACAGCTTCGATAAGATATCGGAGAAAGTACAGCTTCGCCAGGAGCTCGAGAGCATCGGAATGTTCGTGCAAATTCAGTCGATCCGGTATGGTCCCCATTTCGACCTACAAATAGATATCTCTGATGAAGCGCGGCAATGCGAGATCTTGAAGCTATCCATCCAACCGATCGTGGAAAATGCGATATTCCATGGCATTCTGCCGACCAGGAAGCCGGGCATCATTCAGATTCGGGCGAAAGTCCACGGCCAATCCTTGTTCGTCTACGTTGCAGACAATGGTGTAGGCATGAGTAAGCAGAAACAGCAGCAATTGTTTAATAATCGGGAGGGCAGCAACCGAAAGGGAAGATTCAACAGCATCGGTTTTGTTAATGTGCATGAGCGTTTCCGGTTGCACTATGGCGCCCCATTTGGCTTGAAGCTGATCAGCAAAGAAGGCGCCGGCACGGTTATTCGCATTAAAATTCCTATCCATCCGAATCCATGATGAACAATCATGGATTTTATGTTTATTTCACGTACATTTTGACTATTTTCATGTATATTTTATCGGTTTGCAGCTTGTTATGATTAGTAGCAAGGGGGAGTTGAAAGCGCAAACATTTAGATAAGAGGTGAGAGAGTGGAGACTAAAGCGGGTATCGGAAAACCTGCATCGTTACGGCCCTTGTTTGGGAGCAGAGCAAGAAGCCTATGGAAGCGAATATGGGAGTTTAAAGCGTTATACGTCATGATTTTGCCAGGTGTTCTGTATTATATCGTGTATCGATACTTGCCGATGTACGGCACGTTGATTGCTTTTAAGGATTACAGCTTCACAAAGGGGATTGTTTCAAGCCCATGGGCCAATCCATGGTATAAGCATTTTCAAACATTTTATGACTCGCCCTATTTTACGCAATTGCTGACGAATACGTTTTTAATCAGTTTTTACAAGTTGGCGTTCGGAATCTTCCCCCCTATCCTATTGGCCTTGTTGTTGAATGAGGCTAGAATTGTTTGGTTCAAAAATTTGATTCAAACGTTGACGTACATGCCGTATTTCCTCTCCTGGGTCATCATCTATGGCATACTCATTGCTTTCCTGTCCGAAAGTTCAGGCATTGTGAATCGGCTGATTGTTGAATCCGGCGGAGAAGCGATCTCCTTCCTGACATCTACCTCATGGTTCCGATCGATCCTTGTTGGGTCAGATATCTGGCAGCAAATCGGTTACGGAGCGATCATTTACTTGGCAGCGATGACTGCTATCGATCCTACGCTATATGAGGCGGCCAAAGTGGATGGAGCAGGTCGATTAAGAATGATTTGGCATATTACCCTACCGGGTATTAGGAATGTGATTATTCTGCTGCTGATTCTGCGTCTGGGCCATTTCCTTGATGCCGGATTTGAGCAAATTTATATTATGTACAACATTCAGGTGTACCCAGTTGCCGATATCATCGATACGTGGGTATTCCGCACGGGTTTGCAGCAATTGAATTTCAGCTTGGGAGCTGCTGTCGGATTGTTTAAATCGATTGTAGGGCTTGTCTTGGTGCTCGGCGCGAATAAGCTGGCTAAGCGTTGGGGAGGTTCCATATGGTAAAACAAAAAGGCGATGTTGTTTTTAATACCTTCGTGTATGTGCTGCTTGCCGTGCTCGGCGCGATTGCACTTGTTCCGCTGCTTTATGTATTTTCCGTATCAATTACGCCTTACAGCGAGGTTCTCAAAAATGGCGGGTATGTGATCATACCGAAATCGATAACCTTTGAGGCATACAAGCAGTTATTTTCAGAATCGACCATCCCGCGAGCGTTTAGAGTTACGATCATTATCACCGTCGTGGGAACGTTCCTGAATATTGTTCTGACTACGCTGCTGGCTTACCCGCTGAGTCGCAAAGGATTTCCAGGACGGAAATATATTTTATTCGCCATCGTGTTTACGTTCATATTCAACGGAGGGATTATCCCGACGTATCTGATTGTCAAATCAACTGGCATGCTGGACAGTCTATTCTCCATGATCGTTCCCAATATTATTTGGAGCTACAATGTGCTGATTATGAAAAGTTTTTTTGACAATTTGCCTGAGGAACTGTTCGAATCGGCGAAAATCGACGGGGCCAAAGAATTTAGGATATTGTGGCAAATTGTCGTGCCGCTCTCTACCCCGGTTTTCTTAACCTTATGCTTGTTTTACGCAGTGTCGCACTGGAATGAGTTTTTTCAAGCGATTATGTATGTGTCGGACCGGAATTTGTATCCGCTTCAGGTGGTCGTCCGAGATATTCTGATGCAAACACTGTCATCCATGAGCAATACGGAAAGCATGGTTCCTGCTGTTACGATGCAGATGGCTGCGGTGATTTCGGCAAGCTTGCCGATCATTCTTGTCTACCCGTTTATTCAAAAGTACTTTACGAAAGGCATGCTCTTAGGCGCAGTAAAAGGTTAATGATCGGTGACTAGGAGGGCGACCTCCCTTCATAAATGATTAGATGGAAAAGGGGAATATACATGATTAGCCAAAAAAGACGTTTCGCCTTAGGTTTAGCAGTTTTCACTATGCTCGCAAGTACAACGTTAGCAGGTTGCAGCAGTTCAGGTACCAAGTCAGCCGATAGTGCTTCTCCCAGTCCCGCAGGCAGTACCACAGTCAGTCCCGCAGCAAAGTCCAGCGATCCTGTGAAGCTCGAGGTTATTGAGAATGCTGCCGCCATGCCAGCTCCGGATGCAGATTTTATTAAACAGGCATTGGACAAAGCCCTTGGTCTTAATTTAATGGTAACTTCCTATGCGGCTGTTGCCGACTATCAGAACAACCTGAATGTAAGAGTTGCAAGCGCTAACTATCCGGATCTGTTCCAAATTGTCGATCGTCAAGCTTTGGCTCAATTATCGCAATCCGATGTTCTGCTCGATTTGACTCCTTACCTGGATAAACTTGGGAGTGTCAAGAAATTTCTAGGCGAGGATAACTTAAAAAAAGGTTACTACAACGGGAAATTATATGCGATTAATAAAGCGCCGCAAATCGACTATTGGACCTACTGGGTGCGCAAGGATTGGCTCGATAAATTAAACCTTAAAGTACCAACGACGCTGGATGAATTGTATGCGGTTGCCAAAGCTTTTACGGAGAATGACCCTGACGGCAATGGGAAGAAAGATACGGTCGGAATTACGGGAGGAAGCGGGGGCGGCTTCCATACCTTCAACTTTAATGGCGGTGTAGGCGCGGCGATATCTCCGATTCTGGGCGGACATGGCGTAGGTATTCCGGGCAGCGTATATATTAAGGATGGCAAGGCTGTCGACGCTTATCATGATCCAGCCATGATTGAGGCTTTGACGGACGCCAAGAAATATTTTGATGCGAAAGTGATCGATTCCGAGGTTGCGGCCAATACAGGGTTGCAGCATCAGCAGAAAGCGATTCAGGGGCAAGCAGGAATCGTGTACATCGACTGGGCCAACATCAAGAAAGACCAATTCGTGGAGCAGACCAAAGCGGTGAATCCGAAAGCGGAATGGATTCAAATTGCTGCGCCAAAAGGTCCGGCTGGACAATTCGACGGCACTTGGGACAGCGGCAAATCGCCAATGATGCTGGGGATTCCGAAGAAACTTGAGAAAGACCCTGTCAAGCTTCAGAAAGTGTTTGATTTGCTTAACTACGTGTCTGAAGGCAAGGGTGCTGAGCTTGTTCAGTACGGTATTGAAGGCAAGCATTATACGCTTGAAAATGGCAAGCCCAAACCGACCGATTTGCTGGGTAAAGAAGGCGGCTACATTTGGTCTTATCAATTTACAGGTCGTCCTGAGCTAGAGTATTTATCCGCTCGTTTTGTAAATCAGGCTTCTTATATTGATTTTACAAGCAAACAACCGCGCATTCAGGCGGTGAATGGTTACTTGGACATTCCGTCCGGTTATAATCCAGCCGAAGCGGATCGTTATGGAACGGAAGAAATTATCAAATTCTTGTATGGCAAGCGGCCTTTATCCGAATATGACCAATTCCTCAAAACGCTCGATACGCAGTTCAATTACAAAGCATTTCAAGAATCGGCGCAGAAGCAGTTGAAAAGCTTAGGCATGACCAAATAAGAGAAAGAGGATATGGGAAGCGGAGGGAACTACAAGATGAAAATAACACAAGAAACGTACGACGTTGTTGTTTGCGGCGGGGGGCTGGCTGGATTTTGCGCAGCCGTCTCATCCGCTCGCCAAGGTGCGACAACTTGCCTGATTCAGGATCGGCCGGTGTTCGGAGGCAACAGTTCTTCGGAAGTTCGCGTAACGCCGCATGGCGCCGCAGCATTTCATGCTTATGCGAGGGAAACCGGCATTTTGTCGGAACTGCTGATCGAAGAACGAGCCGCCAATCACGAAGAAATATGGGAGAACGGTTGGACGAACAGCGTATGGGATATGACGATGTATGATTTGGCAATGAAAACGCCGAATCTCAAGTTTCATGTGAATACGGCTGTCCAGTCCGTCAACATGACAGATGAGCGGCAAATCGCCTCCGTCGTTTGCTACGTGGCGAATGCAGAAACCAAGCTGACGATTCACGGGAAAACTTTCATCGATTGTACGGGAGACGGCACGGTTGCTCATTTGGCCGGCTGCGAGTGGAGAATGGGCTCGGAAGGCCGCGATGAATTCCAAGAATTCCATGCGCCTGAAGCGGCAAGCAAGGATACCATGGGCAACTCCATACATTTCAAAGCCCGAGATATGGGGCGGCCGGTTCCGTTTACTGCGCCTGATTGGGCTGTCAAACACGAAGATCCAAGCTATTTCTACGATCAGGGGCGTCTTCCGAAAGAAATGAAGGGCGGCTATTGGTGGATTGAGATCGGAGTCCCTTGGAATACAATCTATGAGGCGGAGGATATTCGCCACGAGTTGACCCGTCATACGCTTGGCATTTGGGATTGGATCAAAAATAAAGATCCGAAAACGAAAGAAAAGGCGGCCAACTATGCCCTTGACTGGATTGGTCAAGTGCCTGGCAAACGGGAAAGCCGCCGGATTATGGGGCAGTATCTCATGACCGAACACGATCCAGCGGAACGAACCGTATTTCACGATGAAATCGCGTTCGGCGGTTGGTTCCTGGACCTGCATACACCAGGCGGACTCTTGGCAGCTCATAGCGAGCCGGCAAGCGCGGAAGGCTACACACAATCAAGCGAATACGCCATCAAAAGCTACTGCGGACCCTATGGTATCCCGCTTCGCATCATGATCAGCAAAGATGTGGACAATCTCATGATGGCTGGCCGCAACGTCAGCGTTACACATGCTGCGTTGGGTACAGTGAGAGTGATGGGAACCACAGCGCTGATGGGGCAAGCGGCAGGTTTAAGCGCTGCGCTTGCAATTCGCAAAGGCATCTCGATTCAAGAAGTTCCTGATACTTCCATTACGGAAGTACAACAAGCTTTGCTCAGGGATGGCTGCTTCTTGCCCAATTACAAGAATGAAGACCCGTACGATTTGGCGCGTAAGGCTTCCGTATCTGCGAGCAGTCAAGCTCTATTGTACGGAGCGGGCCCTGAAAGCAAGGGGTTCCATGAGGGCTTAACCGTTTGGAGAGATCAGAACCATAGAATCCCTCACGACCGTCTGCTGCAGCGCAGAGGGCAATGGATTGCTGTTGGCACAGACCATATTGACACCCTGTCTTTCTGTGTGAGCAACAATTCCGGGCACGTACAGCAGCTTAAAGTTGCTCTTGCAAGGGTCGATCATATTTGGGATTATCGTGTAAATACAGGGACTTTGTTGAATGAACAAACGCTGGAGATCCCAGAAGGTGAACGGATTTGGGTAGAATGGGCAGTAAATGCCACCGGTCTGCAGCCTGGCAGCTACGTTCGACTGGATTTATTGGGGAATCCAGATCTGGAATGGCACCGTGCGGGATGCATCGTACCGGGGCATATGTCTGCTAATGAGATTGGACTTAATCGCATGCGAAGGTATGATAACGGAATTACGATGAGCTTTAAAGTATCGCCGGCTCAGCCTTGTTTCGGGCCTGAGAATGTCCTTAGCGGCGTAACCCGTCCTCATCAATTCACGAATCTGTGGAGATCGGAACCGAATGAACCCCTTGGCGCTTATTTGGAGCTGATTTGGCAAGAAACGCAGTCCATTCGGCATGTGGAACTTACTTTCCCTGGTCATTTGATTCGCGAATACCATGCTTACTCACCTTTCTATCGAGATCCTCAGTGTGCCAAAGATTATACAATTGAAACTTATGTTCAAGGACAATGGAAGACCGTTGTTCAGGTAGCCGGCAATTATCAGCGGCACCGCAAGCATGAACTGCCGGAGAGCGCAGCAGCAGATCGCCTGCGCGTCACGATCCAATCAACGAATGGAGATCCTTCGGCAGCCATTTATGAAATCAGATGCTATAGCTAGTAGAAATTAATCAAACAAGAAACTGCCCCAATTAACATGACCTGACCGCCACCACCATGAATGAAAATATACTTGGCCTGTGAGCCTGTTTGTTCCATGCTGGAACTGCAGGTCATAGGCCGATTTTTTTTGGGTAGGGCACACTCTGAGTCCCAAACCAGCCGACTGTATCCCACGAGCACCGTCCATTGTGCTAATGCGGGAGGCAAGACGATACTGGAAACGCTCGGACTGGAACTGCTTTGTTTTTGGTGTCTACTGCCCCGCAAGGGTTTACCTTTTTCGCTTCGGAGCTTTTTACGTGCTTGGTTTTTCAAACGTAAGTACTTCAGACTGACTTTAACTTCTTGATTACCGCTCTCCAGAAAATAAGCATTTGCCCCGACGCGCATGTCCATGTTTTGGAGGAGAAGCAGCCTACTTCGCGCGTGGAGGCTGCTTTTTCCGCAGGCTCATAGCGTGTTAGCTGCTGTCACCCTGCGGAGACGACCTTTTTGGCAGGCTCAGCGTGCTTTGGAGGAGAAGCAGCCTACTTCGCGCGTGGAGACTGCTTTTTCCGCAGGCTCATAGCGTGTTAGCTGCTGTCACCCTCCGGAGACGGCCTTTTTGGCAGGCTCAGCGTGCTTTGGAGGGGAAGCAGCCTTCCTTCGCGCGTTGAGACAGCCCCCTTTTCTTGCCTTTGTGGAGTTATTTGGAAGAAGCATCAATCCCGTCATTAAATTTCTCGTATTCTGTGCAGTATATATAAAGTTTAAGGGGGGGATAGTCGAAAAAGGCGGTGCTATAATGGCGTTACCAATATAAATAAGGGGGCAATACCCATTATGACTGATTTATCCGTAGAGTCTGACATGACACCAGCAGCCAGTGTGAGAGCCCTAAACCCCTTTCGACTTTTTTGCAGAAAGTATGGCGCTGCTTACCTTATGCTGCTGATTCCTGTTTGCTGCTTTGTACTTTTTTCTTTGTACCCGATCGCTTGGGCGGTTAAATACGTATTTTATTACTATGACGGGGTTAGGCCGGAGCGGTTTACGGGGCTCGCTAATTTCCAAAGGTTGATGGATGATCAAGTCTACTGGTCCAGCCTCTGGAAGCAGGCTCTTTTCTCCCTGAAAATCATTCTTGAGCTGCCTTTGGCCTTCATGCTGGCTCTGCTTCTCAGCTCGCAATTGAGAGGGAAAAATGCGTTTCGGGCAATGTTTGTTATGCCTTACATTTTGCCGGCCTCAACGATGGCCTTGGTCGTTTATATCCTGCTGAACCCGTACAACGGGGGGCTTAATCAACTGCTGCTCGCTCTCAACTTGATCGATCAACCCATTGCCTTCCTGTCGGGCGGGTGGACAGCTTTTGTTAGCGGGATGGTTTTGGACGCATGGCAAAATTTCGGGATCAATATGCTGCTTTTGCTTGTAGGCCTCACCAGCATTCCGAAAGATGTCTATGAAAGTGCTGATATCGACGGAGCTACGGGGTGGACGAGGGTGCGTTATATCTCCCTTCCGATGATGGGACGGATTCTGCAAATGATTTTGTTCCTGTCTATTCTAGGAACCCTCAAGTCAATGGGCCCTTTTCTCGTCCTTACGGATGGTGGACCAAACCATGCTACTGAGCTGACTTTCCTGTATATTTTTCATCAGTTTTTCGGAGGAGATGCAGGCACCAACTATGGCTACGGGGCAACGGTGGCGGTGTTTACCGCACTTATCCTGGTCGTGATCTCGATAGCTTACTTCAAGTTAACCAAGAAAATGGATTATCATAATTAAGGAGGACAGCAAGGTGAAACATCTGTTAAAGTGGTTAAAGTATGTAATTTTGTCTGTCGTCGCCATCATAACCTTGATTCCTGTGATTTATGTGTTGTTTTATAGTTTCAAATCCAATCAGGAGCTGATTACAGGCGGCGGCTTGCTGCCCCGGAAGTGGGTGTTCTCCAACTATTCGGAGGTATGGAAAGAGCTGAATTTCTCCCTGTATTTCTATAACTCGGTGGTTTTTGCTACGATCAGCTCTGGGCTGAGTGTGTTTATGGGGGCGATGTCCGGGTATGTATTTGCCAGAACTCAATTTCCCGGCAAACGACTTCTCTCGCTGCTGATTATTGGGGTGATGTTCGTTAGTCTGGGTCCGATGACCTTGTTTCCCAAGTTCAAGCTTGCTGTGGATTGGGGACTCACGGACAGCATTTTTACGATCCCTCTTGCTGCCTTGTACGGTTTGGGAGCTAGTGTTTTCCTGTACGAAGGTTTCGTTAAATCGCTCGGCAAAGAGATGGACGAGGCGGCTATTGTGGATGGAGCCTCCTATTTCAAGCGTTTTTACCGATTGACATTGCCGCTCATGGCTCCGATTACCGCTACTTTTTTCCTATTGGAATTTATTGCGGAATGGAATAATTATATTTTCCCTTTGGTCATGAGTATCGGCAATCCAGATACCAAAACACTGACTGTAGGTGTAGTTGAACTGCGGAATATGGGTTCAGGAGCAGCGGCCTGGAATTTATTGCTGGCGGGTTCGATGATTTCTGTCATTCCCGTACTCGTCGTATTTATTGTTTTGAACCGGCAAATTGTAGGTGGACTTGCGCAAGGTGCTGTGAAGGGTTGACAGATCGGAGGATGCAGCATGTATAAAGTGTTGATTGTGGATGATGAGCATTTTATTCGGGAAAGACTAGTCACAATTATTCCTTGGGAAGAATACGATCTCGTAGTTGCCAGTGTAGCAGAGGATGGAGAAAGCGCCCTCGAACAGATCCGGGCTGTATCTCCGGATATTGTCATTACGGACATCAGGATGCCGGATATGACAGGACTAGAGATGATAGCCCGTGCGGAGGCGTATCGGCCGAATACCCAATTTATCATTCTCAGTGCTTACAGTGAATTCGATTATGCCCGCAGGGCGCTCCAATTGGGGGTAACCGACTATCTGCTCAAGCCGACCAAACCGGAAGAATTGCTGCAGGTTCTCCTTAAACAGGTGGACAGGCTGGAGCAGCTTAAGGTGCTGAGAAACCGTGACCGCCGCAATCGGTATTACGAGGAATCCATCCGTTCACAGTACATTCAGGAGCTCATATTAGGAGATCAACCTGGCTATGAGTGGAAAGAGGAGTGTGTTCAGGTTGGGCTGAAATGGCTGCTGGATGGCGAGTTGAGACTGCACCTGATTACGTTGGATGGGGCTGATCAACACGGTCATATGGAGTCTGCCAAAATTGACCAGTTTGCCGTGCAGAATGTGATGTTCGAGCTTATAGCCGAATATGAGGCTATTTGCCCGATTCGCCTTTCCTTCGGCAAGTGGCTGCTGGTTACGGGAGGCATCAGTTCCCAAGAGGAGCTTCTCATTTTTGCCCGGCGGCTATACGACTCGATTGAACGGTTTACCAAGAAGAAAGTACATATTATGATTTCAGAGTCTGGACAAAGTCCGCTTCAATTGTCTGGATTGTTTTGGGAAACAGAGAAAATGATGGCTTATATGGGGGCGAATCCGGAGGAGCCGGTTCGCTTTCTTTTGCCGTCTCGCGACGAAATGACTTATATGCAATGGACGAAGCCTATGACAGAACTCATTGGATGGATCCTGCAGGGAGATACAGACCGAGTGATCGAGTGGCTCAACCAATTGGCTCCGGCCTTCATGGAATGGGAGCTGAAAGCAGCCGAGCGCTGGTGCTTTGAATGGCTGTCCACGATACGGGAACATGCTCAGGCCCAAGGCGAAGGACTTCTGCCGAATACAGATGACCTCCGGATGCGCATCTCCGGTCATACGAAAATCAAGGAACTTCTATATTTCTTTACCCATGAGATTCATCATCTGCTCCGTCAGCGGCACGGCAAAGGAATCCATCGCTTGATTCGGCTCGCCCTGGAGCGGATTGGCAAGGAATACGAGCAGGATCTCCAATTGACCACCATTGCCGAGGATTTGGGTCTTTCCCCCGTTTACTTGAGCGAGCTGTTCAAGCAGCAGACGGGAGTCACGTTCCGTGTTCACCTGCTTCGGGCCCGCATGGGCGCAGCGATCAGGCTGCTGAAGGATCCCACGCTTAAGGTGTATGAGGTGTCCTACAAAGTGGGGTACAACAAGGTAGAGCATTTTGTGAAGTTGTTCAAAAGGGAATATGGCATGACGCCTTCCGAGTATCGGGGGGCGCTGGTATGAAGCAGCGCCGCCCGCCTTTCCGCCGGTTTCACCAAAAGCTGTTCTTGCTTATGCTCGCATTGGCGCTACTTCCACTTCTGGCTGTTGGTCTTGTGAATATTCTCGTGACTTCCAATTTATTCACCCGGCAATTGGAAGAAAGCGCGGACATGATTCTGTCCCGCACAGCTGCTCCACTAGGACAGCTGTACCAGGAATTCCAAACAGCAGAGGGGCTGTTTCTTCAGGATGAAGAGCTGATGCAGGCATTTGCCAATCCGCAAGCTCCTATTCTCAGGCAGGTAGAGGTGGCCAATCGGCTATCTCAGTACCTGACCAATATCAAGTATATTAACGCGGATTTTCGCGTTTCCTTTCTCTTGCCCCGAAATCACTATCTTTCCAGCTACGGACTTCCCGTAAAAGAAGATCCTGCACGCATTGAGAGCTTTGCCTTGGACAAACGAACGCTCGAACACGCTTACTGGCTGTCTGACGATAAAACAACGGGCGAATTCACCTGGATCGTTCCTTTGGGCAGTGTTGCGGCCCAGCAATTGCACGGTTGTCTGTTGATTACCGTCCCGTACAGCTCCATGAGCGCGATGCTGGAGGAGCCGCAGCATCTAGGCCAAAGCCAGTATCTCATTGTCGATGCCGGGAATGGGAAATTAATCCGTTCTCCGGGAACGGAGAAAAATGCGGAGCTCCAGTCGAGAATTCTTCGTCTTCCCAAAGAGAAGAGTCTTTACAAGCCGGAATACAGCTTTACAGAAGGGGACAGCTATTATTCCGTACGGACGATCGGAGAGGAATGGATGCTGCTCGGCATTGTGCCGAGGCATCAGGTGCTGCTGCCGCTCTACAAGGTGTATCAATGGACCATTGGTCTGGTGGTGCTGCTGCTGTTGGGGATGACGCTGCTCTCCATCCGGCTGGCGCGGAATTTCTCGCGGCCGATTGAACGGCTGGCCTCGCTCGTTGTCCGCAAGAAAAGCGACGGAGCCAATCTGCACATCCCGCCTTTGGTGCGGGGGGATGAAATTGGCGTCCTCTATGACGGCATTCGTGAACTGTTAATGGAGATTCGCCAGGAGCAGGTGCTGAAGAAGGAGTATCGTCTGAGGCTGCTGCAGTATCAGATTAACCCGCATTTTCTCTACAATAGTCTGGACACCATTCAGTGGAAAGCGCTGGTGCATAAGGATCGGGAGCTTACCAGCATGATTGAATATCTAAGCGGCTTCCTTCGAGGGGGCCTTGATCAAGTCGATATCGTGACCGTTGAGCAGGAGCTGAAACATCTGAATAACTATATTGGCATGCAGCAAATCCGCTACAAGGGACAGTTTACGATTGTCATCCAGATCTCTGAGGAATTCATGCAGCAGGAGATTGTGAAAATCTCCCTTCAGCCGCTGGTAGAGAACGCCATCATGTACGGAATGAATCGTCAGGCGGGAGGAAGTCTTATCAAGGTTGAAGGCTGGCGTGCTGCAGAGGATGCTTTTTGCATAGGTGTCTTTGATGATGGACAAGTACTGGACGAGGAGCGGGTGCTGCGGCTGCTTAGCGAACAGGTTCCCGATCCGGACTCCTTTGGCATTCGTAATGTTCATGAGCGGATCCGGCTTTATTTTGGCGAAGCCCATGGCCTGCGGATGAAGAAGCTGGAGCAGGGCAAATGCTTCGAGCTGCTGCTTCCCTATGTGGATAAGCTGTCATAATCGCGGCTAGTTTGTCAGTAAATACGAGTTTTGAGGGGTTAACTGCGGGTGGATTCCTTTCTATAATGAGGGTGTAATTGAAATCAAGATGAGGGGTTGAAGCAATTGAGTAGAAATAAATGGGGAAACCGCAGTTTGCTTACGATAGCTGCTGTGGTGCTGGCTCTGTCTGCCGGATGCTCGTCCAGTACAAGCAATGGCAAGAATGCAAGCAGCACGCCAGCGGTAGACACTGCAAAACCGAAGGAAAAAGTGACAATCAAGGTTTGGGCCAACACCAGGCATGATATTGAGGTTAGGGAGAGTTTGATCAAAAAGTTCAATGAAACGAACCCTGACAATATCCAGATTGACTATAAGGTTTACTCGGACAACTATGATGAGCAGCTGAAGCTTGCACTGAATGCCGGCAAACTTCCGGATATTGCTTATAATATATCGGCCGATTTGGCCAATGCGGATTATCCGCTGGATTTGAATCCCCTGATTACACCGGAAATTCGCAAACGTTTTGATCAATCGGCTCTTACAGCGCCGCCAACCTCCAAGAATGGTGAACTGGACCGTGTTTTTGAGAACGTAACCAATTTGAAATTAGTTTATAACAAGGATTTGTTCAAAGCGTCTGGACTTGATCCAGAGAAGCCGCCAACGACTTGGCAGGAAATGCAGCAATATGCGAAACAGATAACAGCCAGTGGAGGCGGCAAGAAGTTCGGCCTTGGCCTGCCGATCAAGCAGACGGTATTCTGGCGCTACTATGTGATCTATCCGGCAGCCGTATCGGGAGACATTTATGGCAGGGAAGGCTGGAATGCTGCAACTGGAAAATTTGATTTTTCGCCTTTTGCAAAGTATGTGAAGTGGTGGATTGATGTGAATAAGGAAGGCAGCGTCTTTCCAGGCGTAGGAAATTATGACAACGATATGATCCGCGCCCAGTTCTCCGAGGGCAATATCGGCATGCTGTCCGCCGCTACTTGGGATATCGGGGTATTCAACGATCAGTTCCCAGCCAAAATCGACTGGGCTGTGGCAGACTTCCCTACCTGGGGAGGAAAAGTTCTCGGTGGTCCTGCCTACGAGACAGCCAGCGGATTCAGCATCAACAAAAAAACGGAGCATCTAAAAGAAGCACAGAAGGTATGGGAATTCTTCATCTCCGATGAAATGTTTGTGACATTGGCCAAAAAGGGGCTTGGTTCTTTTACAAACCTTGCCGCTCAAGATAAATCGATTCAACCAGCGGATCGCAAGGGATCAGAAGGTTTTGTCATCAACGGGAAGTCAACGAATTACCCGATGGCGCCACGACTGGATTATTCGGTTGTGAACCCTCCGCTCAAAGTAGGTTCCATCGATATCAAGAAGTCAGGTGTTGTCAATGATGTTATGACGGAGCTGTTTATCAAAGGCAAGGACCTTCCAGAAATTGAGAAGTCTTTGCAGGAGCTTGGAGATGCGTTCAATAAATTGACGACTGCCAATGTGGAAGCCAAAACGGTGGAGTTAAAGAAATATTTGCAGCCGGATTTCAAGCCGCTGAAGTAACAGCAATTAACGTTACTAGAACTTATCGCACCCCTAAGATCGCTTTGCCTAGCAAGCAGCTCTGGGGGTGTTATCTATCTAGATGAGCTAAAGAAAGAGAGGAAGCGTCATGAGACCTAATTTTGATTTAGCTTTGGAAGGGGCAGCGATACAGCCCGTCATCGGAGATCATTACCGTGTTCGTCAGTGGCAAGGAATCCCGGGTATCGAATGCGCTCCTGACAATAGGTTGTGGGCGGCCTTCTACAGTGGGGGTACAGGTGAGGGCCCCAGCAATTACGTCGCACTTGTGAAGAGCGATGATCGCGGACAGTCGTGGTCTGATCTGCTCTATGTGATTGATCCGCCGGAGCAGGTGCGAGCTTTCGATCCATGTTTGTGGAAGGATCCTGCGGGACGCTTGTGGATATTCTGGTCCCAAAGTTACAGCTGGTACGACGGACGCTGCGGAGTATGGGCTTCGGTCTGCGCGGACCCGGGAGCTGACACAGTTGTCTGGACGAATCCAAGACGTATTGCCGATGGGATTATGATGAATAAACCAACGGTGTTGAAAAACGGAGAATGGCTGCTGCCGATTGCCGTATGGGCTTGTCATGAATCGCCGCTGAACGAGCTGCCGGAGCAAGCCTTCTCGAATGTGTATGTGTCGACGGATGAGGGAGCAAGCTTTCACTTGCGAGGTTCTGCGGACATTCCGAATCGTCACTTCGACGAGCATATGATCGTTGAGCGGGGAGACGGCAGTCTCTGGATGCTGGTCAGAGCTTTTTATGGAATCGGGGAAAGCATTTCTTATGATGGCGGGCGTACTTGGTCGCCAGGCAAGCCGACTGTACTTGGCGGCCCCAGCTCACGTTTCTTCATCCGCAGACTGCAGTCAGGACGCCTGCTGCTGGTTAACCACTATGGGTTCAAAGGACGAAGCCACCTGACTGCCATGCTGTCCGAGGATGATGGACTTACGTGGAAGGGCGGGTTGGTTCTTGATGAAAGATCAGATATCTCCTATCCGGATGGTGTAGAGGATCGAGAAGGCCTTATTTATGTCATTTATGATAGGGAACGGGAGAAGGCCAAAGAAATACTGATGGCGGTGTTCACCGAAGAAGATGTTGAGGCGGGCACATGTGTGTCGGAATATGCAGCATTGCAGCACTTGGTGAATAAAGCCTGTAATTAAAGGAAAATAACAGACGATGGGGGGTGAGATGAAGGAATTTACTGTTAGAATCAACTGGATGTTTCGATTTGGTATTTTATGTAAGCGTTTTAATATCTGATGTGTGAATGGGAGGATGGAAAATGAACTATTTTGCAAGATATATGAGTATGTTTATGGTGTTTACTTTATTGTTGAGTGTCATATGCGCTGCGCCGTCACAAGTATCCGCACAAAGCACAGTCATTCCCGATGTCGATCAAGTTTCCGCTTCTTGGCCTGTCGTCTTTGAGGATGCTTTCACCAGCCCCACGGCCAAATGGGATGCTCCTGCGGGCAACTATATGAATTATCAATATGTGGATGGGCGGTTTGCAGCCAAGGATTCCAATGCTAGTTCGAAAGCAAGAATCAAAGGAAGGAATTGGTCGCAATTCCTGTTAACGTTTAATCTGGTGATCCCCGATGTTTCGGCGGCAGGCTCCTTCATGCGAGTTGACCTTGGCGACAGCCAAAGCAGCAACTATGATTCGCTATTAGTAAAACAAAATAAACTATCTTTTTACAAATCAGGCATCGTTGGCGAAACCAAGCTTGCCGACTACACGATGGAATCTGGGGTCAGTTACGATTTTAAAATACTGGTTGATGGCAGCTCGGCCATCGTGCAACTGAAGAAGAGTGATCAAACCGTCTATCAAACGATAGGCATGTACACCAATTTGTATGAAGCCGAGAAAAGAACCGTAACGTTCGGGCACAATCTGTTGAAGCCTAGCTTGGACAATGTAAAGGTCTATTCGCCGGAGGCTGAATTCCCGCAAATTCCCGATGTAGACCAATTAACAGCATCATGGCCTAATGTTTTTGAGGATACGTTTGCCAAAGCGACTGCCAAGTGGGATGCGGCACCAGGCAATTATATGAATTATCAATATGTGGATGGTCGGTTTGCAGCCAAGGATGCAAACTCTGTGTCCAAGGCGCGGATTAAGGGGAAGTCATGGAAGAAATTTCTGCTCACATTTAATCTCATAATCCCGGACGTCTCAGCGGCAGGATCTTTCATGCGAGTTGATCTTGGCGACAGCCAGAGCAGCAATTATGATTCGTTGTTAGTGAAACAAAATAAAATCTCATTTTACAAATCAGGCATCGTTGGCGAGACCAAGCTTGCCGATTATCTTATCGAGTCAGGGGTTAGTTACGATGTTAGATTATTGGTAGACGGCAATTCGGTCATCGTGCAAATCAAGAAAAAGGATGAAACTGCCTATCAAACGATGGGGATGTATACCGGCTTATTCACAGCCGCCAAGAGAACGATCACCTTCGGTCATAATTTATTGATGCCGAGCCTGGACGATGTGCGGGTATTTGCTTCGGCAGCCGATAACCCTTATACAGGACCTGTTCTTAGCAGCTTGCAATTCTATAAAACAACGATGAACCTTCGTGTGGGAGACACGGAAAATTTGCGAGTCATCTATGAGCCGGCAAATGTTGAATTGGATGATGACAGCGTCATATGGAGCAGCAGCAACGAGCAAATTGTGAAGCTAACTGGAAGCGCTTCAAAAGCGAGAGCCGTAACAGCCGTGTCGCCAGGAAGCGCTGTGATCCAAGCGGTAACAGCCAATAACAGCATCGTCGTTACTTGTCAGGTCACGGTTACGCCGGCGGCAGCCCTGGCGCATAGTACGGCTTCATTCGCCGTGTATGGGGACAAACAAGCAATTCCCTCTGCTCTGTATGGCATGAATGATCCCAAACTGAATGATCTGGGCCGATCCGATCAATGGTACAGTGCAAGAAACATTTCCTTGATGAAGGATCTGGGGATTGATCTCCTGCGGGTGCCAGACGGCACTGCGGCGAATTATTATTTGTATAAAGACGGCTCGCTGGTCAATGCGAACGATCCCCGTTATGCGAATGTAACAACTGGATTCGAGTACACCTCCGTCAACGGGAAAAATAACGGCAAAAATGGCATTTATCTCAACGATATATTTAAGAGCCCTAATGAGCTTAATTTGCCAAGCACTTTTGTGCTCAATGTGGCTTATCAGTCTGTGGAGGATATCAAAGATGAAGTGCAGCAAATTCGGAGTCTATCCCAGCAGCCAATTCGTATCGAAATGGGCAATGAATTTTATCTGAATCACTATGGCAATGCTTTTCCATCAGTGACCGATTACGTGTATAAAGCACGTCAGGTGTACACGGCGATTAAGCAAATTGATCCATCGATCAAAGTAGGCATCGTTATTTTGGATAAATGGCAAGAGACGATTATCGTTGGCAACCCTGACGCGCATAAGCCGAATGACCCGCTTGATCTGGTCGATACTGCCCATAACCGTTATGTCAGATGGGAAGAATGGAACAGGACCATTGCCGCAAATCCGGATATTTATGATGCTGTCATCCCGCATGAATATACAGGCATTCACGATCTTGATAATTTGACCCAAGAGAAGTTCATGGACTTTCTCACTGTGAATAATGAGAACCGCTACCAATTGATTAAAGAGCAGTCAGCGCAATTTCCAAACAAGGAGTTTTGGATTACGGAGTATGGCGGTATTAGCGGGCTTATTTTTGGCGGCGAAACTAATTTGACCGAAAAAGGAAGAATTCATTTAGGGAAAACGCCCGCTTTTGCCATGCATTATATGGAACGATTTTTGAATTTCATGAAATCCGGCAAAGTCCAAATTTCGGCCTACCATTGTCTCATTGACAATCAATTTTTTGGCGTCGTACAGGATCGGTTCGATGCGAGCAATAAGGCAGGGATGGTCGTACTTCCTCCTTACTACACCTTCAGGGAAATCGGGAAATTGCTGAAGGAAAACGACTATTATTATGACATGAATATGACGGCAGGCGATTACAGAATGATGAACAATGCCATGCCAGCTGATTATGTTTATGGGAAAGATCTGAAAGTGAATGACGTTGGCGCTTGGGGCCTAGGTGATCAAGAGGGTGTCAGAACCGTTGTGTTCAGCAATAGAACTAACAAAGAAATCGAGGTGTCGCTCCCTGGTCAGCAAATGATGCCAATCTGGTCTTACGGCGGCGATCCTGTGCCTGATTTTCTTGTTAACGACTATACCATCTGGAGACAAGAGCCTCGAAGCAATCCATTTCCAATTGTCCCAGTCGGTCAGTTCTCGGCAACAACAACGTTGAAACCTTATACGATGACCGTGGTGAAACTTCAGGAAAAAACCTATGAAGATGTCAACGCCAATTATTGGGCAAAGTCGGCCATCAACACGGTTGCTACGAAAGGAATTGTAGCAGGTGGAACGGCGCGTTATTATTTGCCGGAAGCGCTGATTACCAAAGCTGATTTCACCGTTATGCTTGCCAAAGCTTTGCAAATACCGAATGATTACTCCGATTCGCCGACTGTTTTTGCGGATTTGAGCGCTGCGGGCTACACGGAGTATCCGGCCATTATTGCCGCAGCGGGAAAAGGCATCGTGGAACGGGATCAAGCCGGTAATTTCAACCCGAATCAGACGTTAACGAAGCAGCAGATGGTGGCGTTAACGCAAAAAGCGGCTGCGGTTTTGGGCAAAAATGTGGATATCTTGACGACTTATTCAAGTTTCAGTGATCCGAGTTCCACTTCGTTGAATGCGACGCGTGCGGAAGCTGCCACAATTATTTATCTCTTGTTGGGACTATAGAGGCGCAAAAAGTTCAAAATCCCCCACTGACCACAAATGGTTGGAGGGGGATTTTTATGTATTGGCAAGCTAAAGTTAAGCAGACTAGGTTTAAGTTTCCTAAGATTTTAGACCAAATGCCGAAGATATGAAAAGGATATCCGTTTTCGTGGCGTTACAATAAAGATACAAACAATCACAGAAAGGAGATTAAACACATGTACGCAACAATAAACCTTATGCGGAGATACGGCGTGATGTATGCCTTCATGCTGCCAGGTCTGCTATACTTCGCCATTTTCAAATATGTGCCGATGGTATATATTGCCGCTGCGTTTAAAGACTTTAACGTTCTTCAAGGGTTATGGCAAAGTCCTTGGGTAGGCTGGCATAACTTTCAGCTGTTTTTCGATGGTGTGTATGTGAAACAAATTATTGGCAACACGCTTATCATCTCGGCGTATAAGCTAATTTTCTCATTCCCAGCGCCGATTGTACTTGCTTTAATGCTTAATGCGGTCACCTCAGGCGGTTTCAAACGGACGATTCAAACACTGACGTACCTGCCTCACTTTCTTTCATGGGTCATTATTTACGGGTTGCTGGTTGCTTTTCTGGCGCCTGGATCGGGGCTCATCAACCAACTATTGAACGCCTTCCATCTGGATCGGATATCGTTTCTGACGGAATCGGGGCTCATCCGGTCGCTCATCGTGACAACGGACATCTGGCAGTCAATCGGTTGGGGGGCGATTATTTATCTAGCGTCGTTAGCCGGCATTGACCCTAGCCTGTATGAGGCTGCGAAGGTGGATGGCGCCTCCCGTTCACGTCAGCTATGGCACATCACGCTGCCTGGCATCCGCAATGTGATTATCCTTATGCTGGTGCTGCGTCTAAGCGCTATTCTCGATGTGGGTTTTGATCAGATTTTCATTATGCTGAATCCGCTTAATCAAGAGAAGGCAGACGTCATCGAAACATGGGTGTATCGTGTCGGCATGCAAGAAGGGCGGATTGGACTTGCCACAGCGGTCGGATTGTTCAAATCCGTCATCGGCTTCGTACTTGTACTCGGGGCGAATCGCATCGCCAAAAAATTCGACGGACAAATATGGTAGGAGGAAAAGCGCCTTATGCAGCACACGACAACCAGTGGCCGGATCGCCAAAGGCCTAAATTACACATTGCTTATCTTACTCGCTGCCTCCTGCGTGCTCCCGTTTCTTTATGTCATCAGCGTTTCGCTGACACCGATCTCGGAGGTTATTAAGAACAACGGGCTGGTTCTAATCCCGTCGCATATGACTTTGACGGCTTATCGGGAGATCATGCAAGGAGGCAGACTGCTCGATGCCTATCAAATTACCATTTTTCGAGTTGTTGTGGGTACCCTGCTTAATTTGCTCTTTACAGTCTTGACGGCGCTTCCGCTTTCTCGTAAATCTTTGCCGGGGCGAAGCTGGTTTCTGCTGTTTATCGTTTTCACCATGCTCTTCAACGGGGGCATTATTCCGAGCTATTTGCTCGTCAAAGAAATAGGATTGCTGAATTCGGAGTGGTCGCTGATTATACCAGGACTGATTAATGCTTTTTATCTAATGATCGTCAAAAGCTTTTTTGAGCAGCTGCCCGAAGCTATCGATGAAGCGGCTCGTATTGACGGAGCAGGGGAAATCTCGATTCTGGTGCGCATCGTCCTACCGTTGTCGCTGCCGATTATTGCGACGGTTGGCCTCTTTTATGCCGTGTGGCACTGGAACAGTTATTTTGACGCCTTGCTTTACATCAATAACCCGGAAAGTCAGCCTGTCCAGCTGTTCCTTAGGCAGATTCTGCTTGCATCTGTCGCCATCAGCGGGGACGCAGCTGAAGCTGCCGATGCCGTGAATCCTATTTCCGTACAGATGGCCTCTGTTGTCGTCACGACACTGCCCATTCTGGTTGTTTATCCGTTTATTCAAAAGCATTTTACCCAAGGTGTGCTGGTTGGCTCAATTAAAGGTTAAGCAACCATTATTTCAAAGATATCTAGAGATAACTCTCGATATAGCATGTTACAATAATAAAAAGGGAGAGGTTCAATTTGAGGAAAAAAAGCGTTAGTACGTTGCTCAGTTTGACAATAGCAATGGGAGTGATTGCTGCGGGATGCAGCAAGGCCGAGAATAAGGCGGAGCCATCGGCATCCGGACAGACGCAAACTACGGCTAAGTCACAGGAAGCTGACAAGAAATATAAACTTAGCTTCTATAATACGATCGGTTACCGGTTGACGACGCCGCTGCCGGCCAAAGAGCAGGACCCGATTCGCCAAATGATCGAAAAGGACAATAATATTGATCTGGAGATGACCATGGGCGGCGAAAACTGGAAAGACAAGCTCAATCTGCTGATCTCCTCCAATCAGATTCCGGACATCGTTTCTTTCCCTGACCGAGCTTCGGCTGTGAAATATTATGATCAAGGCTTGCTGGCTGATCTTGACGAATTGCTGAAACAATTCCCGGAAATTCCTAAGGCGTTTGATGCTTCCCGTCTAGAGCCTATGAAATATAAAGGACACACGATTGGCATACCTGCTTCCGAAGGGGTCGGAGGCGTTAACGGTTGGTGGGTCAACAATACCTGGCTGCAAAAGTTGAACCTCTCCGTGCCGACAAATCCGCAGGAGCTTATGACAGTTATGAAAGCGTTCACGTTCAATGATCCGGACGGCAACGGCAAGAACGATACGTATGGTTTCGTCGCCATGCTGCCGAAGGAAGGAACTCTGGGTTACAGCTCGAGCGGTGCGAAAGGCTTTCAGCAAATTTTCTGGATGTTCGGCGTACAGCCCAATTTTGTCGATGTGAAGGATGGCAAAGTCGTTGTATACAACACGGATCCGAAGACGAAGGAAGCCCTCCAGTTTATTAAGGATATGATTGACGCCAAAGTGGTGGATCCGGATTGGGTGACTATTGATGATGGACTTAAAGTCGATAATAAGATGTATCAGGGCAAGGTCGGTATCATGATTGCAGACTGGCGCCGGCTGGAGCCGGCTGATACGAAAAAAATGCAGGATACTGGAGGCAGCGTACCCGACTGGAAGCAAATAGCGCCTCCGAAGGGGCCGTATGGCGACCAGATTCTGGAAACGAAACCGTTCCAGCAATCCATGGTAGGGCTTTCAAAGGAAGCGTTGAAAGATGCCGGCAAGGCGAAGCGTGCTATGGAGTTCATTCAATACTTGTATACGAGTAAAGAAGCTTATCCTTATCTAGCTTATGGCATTAAGGACAAGACCTTTACGGTGGCGAACGGTCAGCCGAAGCTGATCGATAAGTCCACTTACAATGAAAAGGAAGTAGAATGGCGCTATAATTATGCCTTCGTTCGCAAAGCTAACGACAGTGTTTACTTTGATTTCAAGAACACGGCTGTCACCAACGCCAACCAGAAAATCAATACCAGCTACTTGAAAGACAATAATATCAATCCGCGTATTGTTGACAACGACCCGATGGCGCAGGACCGACTGAAATATGCGAATGAAATGATGCTTAAGTTCGTAACGGGCAAAGAGCCATTGACCAATTGGGATACGTATGTGAAAACGATGCAGGATAAATTCAAACTGAACGATGCCATCGCCATGTACACGAAACAGCTTCAAGATGATGGGGTATTAAAATAAAACGACAGGGAAAAGGGGGATCGCCTCTTCTTTTCCCTATTTTCAGCGGAGAGGAGCGGGTTGCATGAAAAAGTGGATGAAGAGATGGTTTCATACCGTCTCGTTTCGACTGTTTCTGGTCTGCTTCGTCTTTGTACTTAGCTCGGAGGCCATTCTCAGTGCGCTGTCCTACCGGTATATCGAAAATGAAATTACGTCCAGTCAGCTCAATCAAGCTACGCAGCTGTTGCATAAGGAGGAGGAGTATATCGACCTCTATTTTCTGCTTGTGCAAAATACGATATCCCAGCTATCCTCATCGGCGGATTCGTGGCGTAATGATCTCACTGCTGCGCAGGCCGCGCTTGAGAACGTCTACCGGGAAAACTCCGTGATGCTTTCTGATGTGTACCTGATCCGCAAGGATTTGTCTATCCTAGGCGGCAACCCGGTCAGCAAAGTGTTCAATGACGCCAGGGAGGACCGAGATCCGCTGTATCAGATGGCTTACAGATCTGCTAATGGTGCAGTGAAGGTCAGCGAGCCTTATGCTAACTTTTTTTCTGGCTGGACGGTCACCTTCACCCGGGCGATCGTGATTGCCGGAGAGCCGATGGCGTTTGCCGTCGATCTCAACCTGACAGCCCTGCAAGAGAGGCTGCAGCGGGTAGGAGAGGGCAGCAATGATTTGCAGCTGGGGATTATGGATAAGGAAGGACGCGTAATTCTGGAGCCTACCGGCAGCCGGTTGTTCAATGTTGTTGATCATCGGCTCCGCTTTGATGACTGGGACGGGCGCAAGCTTGTCGAAGCCAAGGACGATGTCTTTGAGGAACGGATAAACGGGACGGTGGTAACGATCATGAAGAGCATTAATCCACGTACCAAATGGATTGTATTTGCCCTTTACGACGGCACCGATCTGCAGAAATCTTTAAATCGGTTGGAAACTTTTTTTGTTGGTCTGCTGCTGCTTGGCTTCCTGCTCAGCGGTGTGACGGCAGGTCTTGTCGCTCGGATGATCCGAACGCCCGTGTATTACCTCATCCGCAAAATAAACCAGGTCAATCATGGCGATCTGAATGTCAACATATCAAGCACGCGCCAGGATGAGTTCGGCAAGCTGGCACAAACATTCGATGACATGCTGCACCAGATTCGGACGCTAATTGAGCATGTGAATCGCGGTGAGCGCAAGAAGAAAGAATTGGAGATTCAGGTACTGCAATCGCAGATCAATCCCCATTTTCTATATAACACTCTGGGGTCAATCAGCAATGTAGTGGCTTTCGGCCGCTATCATGAGGTGGATAACATCATTGAAGCGCTGATATCCATTTTGGAATACGGAATAACGGAATTTTCCGACCGTGTCAGTCTGGAGCAGGAGCTCAAGAATGTGAAAGATTATATCTATATTCAAATGATTCGGTACGATTGCGAGTTCGATCTTGTGGAAGAAATTGATCCAGATACGCTGGAGCTGCCAGTGCTTCGTATGGCCCTTCAACCGATCGTGGAAAATAGCATCTTCCACGGTTACGCAGGAGGCCGCAAGTCCGGAGCGATACGCTTGTCGTCGGCTATCCGCGAAGGCATGCTCGTGATTGTTGTTGAGGATGAAGGCATCGGGATGACAACTGAAAAAACGAAAGATTTGCTGATAGAGGATCCCGTAGAGAGAAATTGGGATAAGCGTAAACGAATTGGCTTATACAATATTCATCAGCGTATCCGGTTGAACTACGGGGAGCCTTACGGACTAAGCGTTTGGAGTGAGCCGGGCCGGGGAACCAGCGTAACGCTCACGTTCCCGGATGAGGCCGAAAAGCAGCTTGCGAAGCAGGAAGTTCTGGATAGGAGAGTGGAGTCATGAGAGAGGTGACATGCCTGATCGTGGATGACGAGCCGCCCATGGTGCGCCGGCTGGAGAAGTATTTCGAGCGTTGGGCGGAAAGGCAGCTGCCCTTTCGACTCGTCGGCTATGCTTATTCCGGCGACGAAGCTTTGGAGAAAGCTGCCGAACTGCGGCCGGACCTCATTCTGACGGACATCGTCATGCCGGGGATGAGCGGCATTGAGCTTATTCGCGAGCTTCGCGAGCGTATGCCCAGCGTAGAGGTCATTATTCTAAGCGCTTATTCCGACTTTGCCTACGCCAAGCAAGCTATCGCCATAGGCGTGTTCGAATATCTGGTGAAAGTACCCCTGCGTGAAGAGGATGTATTCACCGCCTTATCCAAAGCGCGGGATAACTTAATTGCCAGAGAAGAGAAGGAACATAGGATTCAAAGCCTGAGCGGTTCCGTAAAGGAGAATTCACATCGTTTGCGCAAGCATCTGCTGGAAGAGCTTGTGCGGGGCGAAGTGTCGGTTTCTGTCATGGAACGTCGCAGCATGGAATTAGCGCCTGGCTTCGAGCCGCGTCAATACGGCTGCTTTGCCATCCGCTTCGATAACTACGACGTCTTCTGCTCGGAATTCTCTCCGTCAGACCGCAACATGCTGAAATACGGCATGCTGAACATTATTGAAGAAGTGCTGCAGGGGGTGGGAGGCTGTTTCGCTTGCGAGCTGCAGCCTAGTGTCATGGTGGCCTTTGCCACTATTCATGCCGGCAGTGAACAAATGTTTGATAACAATTGTTACGAGCTTGGCGTCAATGTTCGCGACGCCATCAAAACCTATTTGAGGATATCGGTTTCAGTCGGTGTTAGCCGTATGCATAGCGGATGGGGTCAAGCTGCGGCCGCTTATGAGGAAGCGAAAGAGGCGCTTAGGGATACCTTCTATGCCAGTTTCGGTACAATCGTGACGTTTAACCGAAGGCTCAGCTACACCGAACACGACTGGCGCGAGCTTACGGAACACTTCGAGCGGGCGCTGGTGCGGGTAAGTGCCAAGTCTACCCGCGAAGTGCTTGCACCGCTGCTTCCTCATCTGCACGATCACCGAGTAAACCCTGACAGGCTGGTTGACTATGTCGAGGGCTGGTGTGTCCGGCTTCGGCAGGGTCTGCTGCCGGCGGAGCATGCCGAATCTGATGCCATAAGGGGTACTTTCGCTGATTGTACGCATCTGCATCAACTGGTGGAGCGTTTGCGGCTGCAAGGGGAGCGGCTCGGGACGCTTGCGGAAGGAAGCGGTCTTCGTCCTGAAATGGTAAAGGCAATGAGATACGTCGAGGATCATCTGAAGGAATCGATCTCACTCAGTCTTGTAGCGGAGCATATTCATTTGAATCCCACCTATGTGAGCGAGCTGTTCAAAAAAGAGTTGGGCGTTAATTTCACTGATTACGTCTCCAAGCGAAGAATTGAGCGGGCTATTGGGCTGCTTCGCAAAAACAACTACTCCAATTTGGAGTTGGCTGAGGCTGTTGGTGTTCATAATGAAAAGTATTTCTGTACTTTATTCAAAAAAATAACGGGGACTTCCCCACAGAAGTTTTTCGCTGACAGCTGAAGAAATGTAGAGATTGGGTATGAAGAGGAGCGGATAGCATTGGATCGTATTGAAAATGGAAAAAAACAGAATTTGTTCGAAGCGGCGACCTTTCTTCATCCTCCGGCTGCTTGCCGAAGCGTGCCTTTCTGGTCATGGAACGATAAGCTGGAGCCGGATGAACTGCGCCGTCAGATTGGCGAGATGAAGCTCGCTGGATTAGGCGGCTTTTTCATGCATACCCGGCAGGGGCTGCTTACCCCTTATATGGGGGAAGCATTCATGGATGCCGTTGAAGTGGCAGTGAATGAGGCTGAGATTCAAGGACTGGAGGCTTGGTGCTATGACGAAAACGGGTGGCCCAGCGGCACGGCCAATGGCATAGTCCCCCAGTTGGGACTTCGTTATCAGCAAAAATCGCTCGAAGGAATTAAGGTGATGTCCGAAGGCGCAGATGAGCAAATCGAAATGCTTCGCCAGAACGAGGATTTCAAATATCTGCTCGTACGTCATAAGAAAGAGAAGCGGTGGCGGATGCTGGAATCTTCCTTGGCAGAGGGGGACTGGGACGAAGGTATCGCCGTCATGTGTCGTGTGAATCCTTACTATATAGACATTCTTTCGGAAAAGGCGATAGAGGCCTTTATAGAGGCATGTCATGAGGTCTATTTCCAACGCTTCGGGGAGCGATTCGGCAAGAGAGGAATTCCCGGCATTTTCACAGATGAGTTCAAGTTCTCCGGTATTCCTTGGTCGGATGGTTTCGATACCGTCTATCAGGAACGTTACGGGGAGTCGGTACATGCTGCGGTCGGCTGGCTGCTCGCCGAGGCTGATGAACAGGATCAGCCCGTGTTGGAAGAAGCGTATCGCTTACGCTATGCATACTGGAGACTGGTGACGGAAAGATTCCAGCATTCCGTTGGGCTTGTCGCTGATTGGTGTGACGCGCACGGCTGGCAGTTAACGGGGCACTTTATGGGGGAGGATACTTTAGCTGAGCAAATGCATCATACGGCAGGCGTCATGCCGCTTTATGAGAAGATGCACATGCCAGGCATCGACATGCTGGGGCGAGATACGCGGAGTGTGCTGCTGCCCAAGCAAGCTGCATCGGTTGCCCGTCAGCTAGGCAAAGACTTTGTTATTACGGAAACGTTTGGCTGCTGCGGGTGGAATTTGAGCTTCCGCGAGATGAAGAAGCTGGCCGAATGGCAGTTTGTACTTGGAGTTAACCGGCTTTGTCCGCATTTGCAATCGTATTCGATTCGCGGAGTCCGCAAGCGGGATTATCCGCCTTCTTTGTATGTGCAGCAGCCCTGGTGGGACGTATACAAACAGTTCAATGACTATTTCGCAAGGCTTACTTATTTGTTGACGCTTGGAGAAGCTAATTCGAGTATTCTCGTGCTTCACCCTATTCGCACGGCTTGGCTGCAGAATGGGCAAAGAGTGAAAGATCTGCAAGCGCATATGGAGGCATTAGCCGCTGAACTGCTGGCTCTTCAGCGTGACTTCGATTATGGTGATGAAGCCCTGATTCGCAATTATGGCAAGGCTGCAGAAGGCTTGCTGCATGTAGGCTGTCAGAATTATGACACGGTTATCGTCAGTGGCTTGCTTACGTTGGATGTCTCCACCTTTGCTTTGTTGAAGCTAATGGCAGCGGAAAGCGGCAAAGTTATACTTATTGGTGAAGCGCCCTGTTATTTGGAGGGGAAGCCCTGTAGAGAAGTGGCGTCATGGTTTGCGAGCGATGCTGTTATCCGTGTTGCGAATGTGAGCTCCTTGGCACGAGAGGATCACGTGCTGGCACGAAAAGACTGGCTAGCGGTCAGCGAAGCTTCGCCTGATGCCATGCGGTACTTGTATGTTCAGGAGCGTCGCATGCCAGGAATGAAGCTGCTGTATGCTGTTCATACTGGCGACACCGGCTTCATCGAGCTGCAAATTCAAGAAGCAGACAAGCGATGCTGGACGGAGCTTATCTTGGAACAGGGAACGGAATCCAAAGATGATGTGCGCGCGATGGCCTCGACTATAAAGTTAGCCCCTGGGGAGTCCAAGTTTTTCGCGATTCGGGATTGTACCGAAGATGCTGGAGCTTTGCCTGTGGCGAAGGAGACATCAGCTGCCCCCCTCGTCATTCCGCTGGAGGCAGCATGGCAGTATCGTTTGAACATGCCTAATGTTATAACGCTTGACTATGCGGTATATCGCATAGATGGCGGCGATTGGATGCCTTCCACATACGTGCTGAACATTCAAGAGAACTGCATCGCTATGCAGCGACCGGTTCACATTGAAATGGTCTACACGTTCGAGACAGCAGATGAGCTTCTGCTGCACACCGACCAATCGCTATGGAAGCTGGCGATAGAGCGTCCCGAGTATTGGCAGGTGGAGGTAAACGGCCAATCCGTCTACGCGGATGAAGCTGACGGCTGGCTTGGCGGCGACAGGAGCTTTCCGACGATTCCGATTGGACGTCAAGTGAAGGCCGGGTGGAATGCCATCCGCATCTCCGGGCTTTTTCAGTGCAATGAGGAGACTTATCGTTTCTTTGGCGTTGTAGGAGCCAACCTGGCCCCCATTCGCAATAAGCTGATCTTCGATGTGGAGATCGAGAGTCTGTATGTGCTGGGTCCGTTTGCCGTTCAGCCGGCCGTCGACTGGGAGTCCGCAGTGGGGGATGCTCTCTGGACAGAGGGGCCGTTTCTGCTGACTGACCTGCCGGAGAAGCTCCATGCGGAGGATATCACGCGTCAAGGGCTGTCTTTTTATGCGGGGCGCATCGTTTTGAACCAGTCCATTCCTTTGTCAGAGAGTGTACGAACGGAGCTGCGAAATAACAGCAAAAGGCTTGTCCTGCAATGGGACAATATGCGCTGTCCTGCCTTTGGCGTCACCGTGAACGGACAACGTGCAGGAACCGTTCTCTGGGGAGCAAACCAACTGGAATTGAGCGTGGAGCCGGTGGACGACATGCTGAATCTTGAAATTGAAGTAATAACAAGCGGCCGTAATACGTTCGGACCCCATCATCATCTGAAGGGTGAGGTCATGTTTGTCGGACCGACCAGCTTCACGGATAAGATCGGTTGGGTCGATGCTGGTGCCCAAAGGATATGGACGGACCGGTATTGCCTAGTTAGCTTTGGGTTGTCCGGCATTAAACTGCTGCTTGTTTGAATTGGTGATCAAATCCCGAGGGAAAGCATAGTGCTCCCACGGGATTTTTTTGTTTGCTTGGAAATATCGTTTAGCTAAGCCGGTTGGCCGAGCTAGGCAGCCCAGTAAGAGTATATTATCCCTGTTATAATACGTATTTGCACTTGAGAAGAAGTGCGGTAATGGATTAAATTGGAAATGTAACTGGATATTATCTGGATATTCTTGAGGGGGTGTAGAATTCGACCGCAGTCGTTTTTCGGATGGAGGATTAGAGACTGTACAGATAATTAAAGGAGGAATTTTATGAAAAATGCTTCACACAACCCGACGGGGTTAAAGAAAGTGGTTGCTTTTCTGTTGATTGCAGCTTTACTCATTGCTTTGATTCCGGGAATGGCCTTTGCTGCGGATCGAGGTGCTTGGGCGCCTAATGTATCCTATGCGGCAAATGATACGGTAACTTATAGCGGAAGCAGCTACAAATGCATACAAGGGCATACCTCTCTAGTAGGCTGGGAACCGCCAAACGTACCTGCCTTGTGGGGACTCGTTCAAGGTGGAGGCGGAGATACACAAGCTCCAACGGCGCCTTCCAACTTACACGCAACCGGAACCACAACATCCAGCATATCACTGGCTTGGAACGCGGCTACAGACAACGTTGGCGTTACGGGATACGATATCTATCGAGCTTCGGCGTTAGTTGGCAGTGTTTCCGGCAGTACATTATCTTACACGGATACGGGATTAAGTGCGGGCACTTCTTATACGTACACAGTTAAAGCGAAAGATTCAGCAGGCAATGTGTCCGCTGCCAGCAACTCGACGAGTGCTGCGACCAATACGGGGGGAAGTGATACACAACCTCCTACGGTTCCTGCGAATGTAAGCGTAACTGGGACTACATCATCCAGTGTTTCCTTATCTTGGACTGCATCTACGGATAATGTTGGCGTAACAGGGTATGACGTCTACGTAGGAGCGGCGTTGTCAGTGTCTGTAACGGCTACGACGGCTACTGTTACAGGACTTGCAGCAAGCACAGCGTATTCTTTTACTGTCAAAGCCAAAGATGCTGCTGGCAATGTTTCTGCTGCAAGTTCGGCGATTAGCGGAACAACCCAAAGCTCTGGCGGAGGAGGCCTACTACCGAAACATATCCTCACAGGGTACTGGCAAAACTTCACGAATGGTGCAACGAATCTTAAGCTTAGCGCGGTACCAAGCCAATATGATCTGATTGCCGTGGCTTTTGCCGATATGGATGCGACCAAACCAGGCGGAGTTGTTTTTAATGTCGATTCTTCGTTGTCTACGGCGCTTGGCGGCTACACGAATGCTAATCTTATCAGCGATATCCAGGCTAAGCATTCGCAAGGCAAAAAGGTGATCATTTCCGTCGGAGGGCAAAATGGCAATATTGATTTGAGCGCCGCTTCCCCCAATGTGAGCAATTTTGTAAATAGTATGTATGGCCTAATCACACAATTCGGGTTCGATGGCGTCGATATCGATCTGGAGAACGGCATGAATGTTGCGAATTTAACTAGCGCTATTCGTCAACTGCAGCAGAAAGTTGGCTCCGGTTTCATTTTGACCATGGCCCCGCAAACGATAGACATGCAGAATCAAAATACGTCCTATATGCAGCTCTACACGAACCTAAAGGATATTACGACGGTCATTAATGTTCAGTATTACAACTCCGGCTGCATGCTGGGTCGCGATGGTCTCTGTTATTCCCAAGGCACAATAAATTTCTTGACGGCACTATCTGACTTGACTCTGCAGTGGGTAGCGCCTTCCCAACTTGGGCTGGGTCTTCCAGCTACGGCCTCATCTGCCGGAGGAGGTTATGTCACTCCTACGGTCGTGAACAATGCGCTCAGCTGCTTGGCTGCCGGGACTAACTGCGGAAGCTACAAGCCTGTAGCGAAATATCCGGATATTCGTGGCGCCATGACATGGTCGATTAATTGGGATGGGGCAAGCAGCTATAACTTTGCAAACACGGTAAAAACTTTCTTGACGAGCATGCCATAAACGATTTAGTCATAAGTGACGATCATTTCTCGATATTTAATCGGGGATGATCGTTTTTTTGATATAATCACTGAAAAAGAGACAGGAGTGAATCTATTTTGTCGACACAGGTGAAGGATCAATTTGCGATAACGTTATTTGATGTGAAAAAAATACAATACTACTCCCGGTTCATGTTTGATTTCACCCAGCCTTATCTGACGGTATCCTATATCAAAGATGGGGAAGTAATCACGACAGACGACGGCAAGGAGTATATCGCCAAAACTGGTGACGTGATGATTCATCGCCCTGATACGCCTTTTAATGTGATTTCGCAAAAGGAAGGGATTCACTTCCTGTTTAGTATAGAATTGCATGTTAGAGAGGGAGAAGATTTCTTTCAGTTGTTCTCGTTCAACAAGGTAATTACAATTCGGGACACCGCTCTGTATGAGAAGAAATTCGACGAACTCAAAGACATGTGGCAGCAAAAAGATCATGAACAGGGGTCCGTGCAGGCAGGTTTTCTGGCGCTGTTTCTGCTTCATGAGATTGTGGAAAGCTCCAAGATCGGAGAAAAGCGTGCATCCAGAGATACATTCGAAATTGCCCGCTTTAATTATGCGCTTCATTATATTGAGAAGGGTTTGGAGCGGAATATTACGCGTGAGGAATTAGCTGACATTTACCATATGAATCCTGTCTATTTTAGCCGGGCTTTTAAGCAGGTATATGAGCTGACCCCGATGCAGATGCTGCAAAAAATGAGATTAATACAAGCGAAACGAATGCTGGAAGACCAGGAAAACACCATCGAGCAAATTTCGCAGAAATGCGGCTTTTATGACGCGTCGCATTTCAATCGTGTTTTTCAGAAGTCGTTCCATATGTCTCCTAGTAATTTTCGTAAAAGTATCAAAAGTACAAAAACTGGCATCGTGCCTACATGGTCTGCGGATAAGTTGTAGGATAACATATGAAGTATAGATTAGGGTGAGGAGGGTTTGACAGCGCATACAATTAGCGGAATGGTTGACTAAACAAGGTTATCTGCGAATATTTGTAATCTTAAAGAGGGGGAAATATCAATGGTACAAAAAAGGAAATATTCTGCTATTTTAATCGGATCTGCACTAATTGTACAAATCATTACGGCTTGCTCTGCCTCTCCTGCGAATACAGCCAGTACGGGAACTCCCGCAGCAACGGGAACTTCGGGAAATAAAGCCGATGCAGCGCCAACTGGTGAGAAGATTACCTTGCGAGTGATGGACTGGGCAGACAGCGAGAAGCCCTATCGCGAGAAATTTATCAAAGATTTTGAAGCGAAATACCCCAATATCAAAATCGAATATACGCTAATGAGCGTTGATCAATTCCAGAACACGATCACAACAGCGATTAAATCGGGAGATGCGCCGGATTTGTTCCCTATTCCAGGCAATATGTCGCTGAGTATGGCAGTTAAAGGAGAATGGTATCAGCCACTAGATGCGTACCTCGATGATGCTTTTAAGAACCAATTCATTGATGGCGTGTTCGTGGAAGGTTCGACGGTGTTGAATGGCAAGGTTTATTCCATACCTGCGCTTTCTAGCGTGCCGAGTACGCTTGTGTATTACAATAAGCAGCTGTTTAGAGATGCGGGGCTAAACCCCGACAACCCGCCAAAAACATACACAGAATTCCGCGAGGCGGCGAAGAAAATTACAGAAGCGGGTAAAGGCAAGGCGTACGGTATCATCGAGGGTGGCAAACAAATCGGCCGTTGGAAGCTGGCAGCCATGGACTGGTCCGCGCTGGGCGGCAGCGGGTTAAACCAACAATCGCCGATCAGTTTGGCTACGCATGATGCGAACTATGACAGCAAAGCCGTTGTAGATGTCATGAACTTGTTCAAGGGCATGAAAGATGACGGAAGCTTTCATCCGAAGACGATGAGCATATCCGCACCTGAAGCTCGCGCCTTATTTGGCGAAGGTCAGGCTGGTTTCATTTTGCAAGGGGAATGGTCCATCGGTGTATGGAAACGGGATAATCCTAATTTGGATTTCGGTGTGATGATGCCTCCGGTGCCGGACGATGGACAGAAGGGGTATCTGCCTAAGTCAACCATTGGTGCTTGGATCGGAATGTCGAAGACATCGAAACATCCGAAAGAGGCTGCGCTTTATTTGAAGGAATATTTCAGCAAGGAATATCAGTCCGTATTGGTTAAAGCGGGAGACCGGTTCTCGATCTTAAAGGATGTTAATGAGAGTTCCTCTGAAATTCCGCAGTTTAAGCAATACTACGACATTGTTCAGAAATCTTCCCGTTTAATCCCGAATCCGCAGATTAGAAACCCTGAGCTTACAAGTGTGTATGGGAATTATAAGGATGTTCAGCCTGGTGTGGGCGATATCCTGCAAGGCGTCGTATCCGGGGCGATCAAAGATCCAACCGCTCCACTAAAGCAGTATTCCGATCTCGTTAATAAATCGTTGGATACGGCTATCGCGAAGGCGAAGTCGGAAGGCGCCAAAGTAGACAAGAATGACTTCGTTTTCTCCAATTGGAGCCCAGATAAAAATTACACAGAACAAGATTACAAATCGATCAAATAATGGGGAGTTCACACATCGTGAAAACCAAGTGGAAAATTGAATTGTGGTGTTGGATATTCCTGGTTCCAACGTTATTGCTTTTCGTCTTGTTTCAAGGCTGGCCGATTGCGGCCAGCTTGTACTATGCCACGTTGGATTGGTCGGGGTTAACATCCGATGCCACCTATGTCGGACTGGATAACTTCGCTAATGTGGCGAAGGACCCCTACTTTTGGAACGCTTTTAAAAATAGTTTCAAATTTATGTTTGGTGTCGTGCCGCTTAATCTGATCATTCCATTAATACTAGCTGTTATATTGAATCGTCCCCGGCTAAAAGGAGCCAGCATATACCGGACCTTAATCTTCCTGCCCGTTGTTACAACGACATCGATTGTTGGTATTATTATGGTTTTCATATGGGGCAGCGATGGAGCTGTCAATGATGCGTTAATGAAAATAGGTTTGCTCAGCACCCCGATTAATTGGCTGGGAGATGCCAAATGGTCGATGTTTACCGTGGTCCTCATTTCGGTGTGGAAAAATCTCGGTATTAATATGATTTATTGGCTTGCCGGGCTTCAGGGGATTCCAAAGGATCTGTATGAAGCGGCTGAAGTGGATGGCGCAAGAGGGACTAAATTGTTCGTTCATATAACCGTACCTTTGCTTCTGCCTATAGGAGCCGTCATTTTACTGCTCAATGTTGTCAATTCTCTGAAAGTGTTCGATTTGATCAAAACGATGACTAACGGAGGCCCTTTCTTCGCAACGGATGTGGTGTCCACCTATATTTATCGCTACGCCTTCTCCAGTGAAATAGGGCTTCCGCAACTTGGGTATGCGTCTGCTGCCGGACTCTTCTTTGCAGTAACCATCAGTGCGCTCGCGATTATCCAATCCGTGCTGAATAAACGAATTAAAGGTCGTGCCAAATTATGAAAATCCTCAGATTATCATTGTTCCACGTCGTCATGACCGCTTTTTGCATCGTTTGGATTTATCCGTTCTTATGGATGGTTTCCGCTTCCTTCAAGACGCAGAGCGAATTTTTCAGCAATGGACTGCGGTTGATTCCTAACAGCTTCCAAATGGGGAATTTGGTTAGAGCGTGGAATGAAGCCAATTTTGAACGATATTTTATCAATAGTGTGGTTATTTCCGTCAGTACGATCCTCATCGTACTACTGGCAACGGCAACATGCGGATATGTGCTTGGCAGATATGTATTTAAAGGGAAGAAGCTGGTCTTGGGGGTTCTCGTCGCCAGTATGTTTGTACCGATGGAATTTGCGATTATTCCGATTTATGATCTGATCAAACATTTGGGACTAATGAACAATTTGCTAGGTGTTATATTTGCAGAAGCTGGGGGAGCGCATATCATTTTTATTTTGCTCTTTTCTACTTTTTTCGGCCAGATTCCCAAGGAGCTGGAGGAAGCCTCCATTATGGACGGCTGTGGATTTTTTCGCACCTTTTTCACAATTATGCTGCCGTTATCGAAGCCAATCGTCGGTAGTGTGACAATCATGCAGTTCATCTGGTCTTGGAACTCTTTTATGATCCCATTAATTTTAACACTCAGTTCGCCTAATCTGCGGCCTCTTGCCGTTGGCTTGTATGCGCTCCGGGGTGAAAATGTCGTGGATTGGACGGGGATTGCCGCCGGTGGCACGATCGCTATACTTCCGATCATTGTTATTTTCCTGTTCCTGCAGCGCTACTTTGTAGATGGGATTGCCGGGGCAGTGAAAGGCTAACGACAGATGAGACACAAACTATAGCTGCAAACGGCAAGCTGCAACTACAAAATACATCAAAGGCAGGTTACAAGAACTATGAGAATCCTTTATTTGGATTTAGATTCCTTGCGTCCAGATCATCTCGGCTGCTATGGTTATCACCGTGCGACATCTCCCAACATTGATCGTATCGCAGAAGAGAGTGTACGATTCAACAACTATTACTGCTCCGATGCGCCATGTATGCCATCCAGATCGGCATTAATGTCGGGCAGATTCGGGATTCACACCGGCGTAGTTGGACATGGTGGGACAGCAGCGGATATGAGGCGTGAAGGGATGGAGCGCGGTTTCAGTGATCGCTTGGCGACAGAAAGCCTTCCAGGCGTATTGCGCAAGATTGGCATGAAGACGGCATCGATCAGCACATTCTCGGAAAGACATTCCGTATGGACCTTTAACGCAGGGTTTAATGAAGTATTGAATGTTGGGGGCAGAGGCGGAGAATCTGCTGAACAAGTTTTACCCGTAGCGCTCAAATGGTTAGAAGATAACGCGAAGGCAGATGATTGGTTTTTGCATCTGAATTTCTGGGACCCGCATACGCCATACAGAACCCCGGATCATTTCGGTAACCCGTTTGCGGATCAGCCGATGCCGGCTTGGATTACGGAGGATGTCTTTCAGCAGCACAAGCTCAAAAAAGGGCAGCATAGTATTGAAGATATGAATAAGCTCGCCCAATCGCATTACTATAGACATCCGCGACATAGCGAGATGATTAGGGAACATAATGATTTGAGAGTCATTATTGATAATTATGATGCTGCCATTCGTTATATGGATGAGCATATCGGACAAGTGATTCAGACGCTTGAAAGGCTTGGCGTTCTCGAGGATACGGCAATTATTGTCAGTGCTGACCATGGAGAAAACATGGGGGAATTAGGCATTTATTCCGAACACGGCACAGCCGATCAAGGAACCTGCCGGATTCCGATGATCATCCGTTGGCCAGGTGGTCTGCAAGGAAGCGTAGACGATGGGCTTCACTATCAGTTGGACCTCGCCCCTACGCTGGCAAGCTTGCTTGATGCGTCTAAGCCGGATTCATGGGATGGGTTGAGCTATGCCGATAGTATTACAAAAGGCACGGATACGGGCAGGCCGTACCTTGTCGTGTCCCAGTGCGCGCATGTTTGCCAGCGCAGTGTCAGATTTGAGAACTGGCTGTACATCCGAACCTACCATGACGGACACCATGGATTCCCCAAAGAGATGTTGTTTGATTTGGTTAATGATCCTTACGAGCAGTACAATCTTGCTGAACAAAGAAGCGATATCTGCCTGAAAGCGATCTACTTGCTAAATGAATGGCATGATGACATGATGCTGTCCATGAAAGAGGATACGGACCCATTGTGGACCGTAATGAAAGAAGGCGGTCCTTATCACGCCAAAGAATATGTATAGATTTGAATAAGAACGCTTAGATGGGGCTGCCTCATACGTAGATGTATCTACTTGGCAGCTTCTTTTTCTGTATCCGTAGCTAGGAGGTTTTGCCCCGAGATAAGAGTCTCTAAAGACTTTTATTCGTGAGCAACAGCCGCTTTTTTTGCAAATAGAAGCTCCTAGGGGCTCTTATATGCGAAAATTCACACATCTATAGTTAGACCACCGCGCATTGATTTATATTGAACAAACGGTCAGTCAATGCATTTATTGACTATCCATTCCGTGTTCATTATGATGATGTGTAAAGAGAAAGGATATGTTGAAGGAGTGAGAGAGATGCCGCGAACGCGCGAGGAAAATGACCGAATACGGCAGCTGGCTAAGGAAAACATACGTACAGCAGCAGTGGAGGTTTTTATAGAAAAGGGCTATCATGCGGCATCCATTGATGATGTGGCCAAACGTGCTGGCATTTCAAAAGGCTTATTATACAATTACTTTGCTGGGAAGGCCGATCTCCTAAAGGAATTGGTGCTGAACCGAATCGAAGAAATCGTCCACGTCATGGACGAAGCCATCGCAAAGCCAACTCCAGTTGAGCAACTGACGTACATCGTCGAGCATGCCCTTCTTAATGTGCAGCAGAGGCCAAATGTGTATCGTTTTTATTTGCATATACAAACTCACCCAGAAGCCGACGAAACCGTATCTGCATACAGTCAATTGCTGAAAGATGAAATGGTTCGCCAATCCAAGCTGCAGATTGATATCTTCAAGAAGCTAGGAGCAGCCAATCCCTCTTTGCAGTCGCTTCACTTCTCGACCGCCTTGCATGGCATCATGCTTATGTATGCCACTTATCCGGACAATTTTCCACTGTTGGAATTGAAGTCCGAGATGCTCTCCTCGTTTATAGAGTTAGGTTCCCTTGGTTAAGAATATTTCGAACGAGAGGTGTGATAAATCATGATTTTTGAAGAAGTTAAATTTGAAACAAATTTGTTGAAAGAACTGAAAAATTTCTATATGCACACTTTGGACTTGGAATTAGTAAAAGAAGATAAAAGTTCATTCACAGTTGCAGCTGGTGAAACGAACCTTATCTTTGTACAAACAGATGCAAAAGATGATAGCCCCTTTTACCATTTCGCTTTTAATATTGAAGAGAGCAAATTTAAACTAGCGAAAGAGTATTTAGCAAAGCGGGTAACTTTGTTGCAAAATGAATGTCAGGATGAGTTTGAATTTGTAGATTGGAACGCACATGCGGTTTATTTTTATGACCCTTCAGGGAACATCGTGGAATACATTGCACGCCACAATATGAAAAGTAATTCCAAAGATGAATTTACGAACAACGACATTCTTTGTGTGAGTGAAGTTGGACTACCTGTGCTGGATGTTTCAAGCGCAGCGTCAATCTTAGAATCAGAAATTAATCTTCCTTTATGGAAAGGAAATGGCATCTCTTTTCAGCCTGTTGGTGACGAACAGGGGCTTTTTATTATAGTGAATTCAGAACGTGAATGGTTTCCGACCCATGTTAAAGCTGGAATATTCCCTGTCATGGTGAAAATTAAAGGCAACGATAGACAATTCTCAGTCCCGGATTTGCCTTATCAAATATTTTAGTGATGTTGATGTAAGCGTTTGGACAGCTCAGGATTGAGCTAGTCTAGAACGATAGTTCAATATGAACACCGCGGCAGCCGGCCAGAATGATCGGCTGTTTTTTCGTTGAACTCCATCACAGAGTTCGGTCTTCGGAGATGTTCCTGATGTCCAGTTTATTCAAGCATGTATACGACACTGATTATGAAGAAGGAGACTACAAAAATGAGTCGTAAGGCAAAATAAAAAGCACCACTAGGTGCTTTAAGCTGAGCTGATTTGTCAGCACTTGGGGCTGCGCCAGGATTTTATTGGAGAATCATCGTAATAAATTCTTCACGTATTTTTACCTGTCCTTTTTCACACCCGCTTTTTGTACACCCTCATTGCAAAGAAATAGGCTACGAACAAAATCCCGATGCACCACGCAAGAGCGATCCATATATCATTGCCCACTGGCTGACCAGACAGTAGCGCACGAATGGCTTCCACGATCGAGGTCACCGGCTGGTTTTCGGCAAAGGCTCTAACGACTGACGGCATCGACTCAGTCGGCACAAACGCCGAGCTGATAAACGGCAGGAAAATAATCGGGTAGGAAAAGGCGCTTGCGCCATCCACTGATTTGGCGGACAGTCCAGCAATCGCCGCGACCCAAGTTAATGCCAAGGTAAACAGAGCGAGTATGCCGGCTACTGCAAGCCATGACAGTATCCCAGCCGACGAACGAAAGCCCATAATCAACGCTATGAGAATGATGACGACAACCGATATGGCGTTGGATACCAGCGAGGTCAGAACATGCCCCCACAGTAAGGTGGAACGTGAGATCGGCATGGAGTGAAACCGCTCGAATATGCCCCGTTGCACATCGGTAAACAGGCGGAATGCCGTATAGGATATACCGCTAGCGATAGCAATCAGTAGTATACCAGGCAACAGGTAATTCACATAGTTATCTGTTCCGGTTTGAATTGCACCGCCGAACACATAAACGAACAGCAGCATCATCGCGATAGGCATGATCGTGACCGATATGATGGTGTCCATACTGCGGGAAATATGGCGCATGGAACGCCCAAGCATAACGCCCAAATCGCTGAAGAAATGTTTCTTTACCGTCTCCATTTACTTTGCCTCCTTTGTGCCGACGATTGCGAGGAATATCTCCTCTAATGTCGGCTGTTTTTCTACATACTCCACCTTGGCGGATGGGAACAGCTTTTTTAGATCCGAGAGTGTGCCGCTGGCGATAATTTTGCCTTCATGCAAAATAGCAATTCGGTCGGCGAGCTGCTCAGCCTCCTCCAAATATTGCGTGGTTAGGAGTACCGTCGTGCCACCGTCCGCCAGCTCCTTGACAATTTTCCAAACCTCGATACGTGCCTCGGGGTCAAGTCCAGTGGTAGGCTCGTCGAGAAAAATGATCTGCGGTTTCCCCACAAGGCTCAAGGCGATGTCGAGCCTGCGGCGCATACCACCCGAATAAGTAGACGCCCTGCGGTCGGCTGCGTCTGTCAATCCGAAGCGTTTAAGCAAGTCGTCCGCAACCTGACGCGGATTGTTGAGGTATCGCAGCTTGGCAATCATGATCAGGTTTTCCCGTCCGGTCAAAATTTCGTCCACGGCGGCAAATTGCCCGGTCAGACTGATCGCCTGCCGCACATTCTCGGGGTTTGACGCAACATCGAATCCGTTAACGGTGGCGGTTCCGCTGTCTTGTTTGAGCAGCGTGGTGAGGATTTTGACAACCGTTGTCTTGCCCGCCCCGTTGGAGCCGAGCAGGGCGAAAATACTGCCCTTTTCCACCTCGAAATCAACGCCCTTTAAGACTTGATGCTGCTTGTAGGATTTTTGCAGCCCAATTACTTTAATTGAATTGTTTTGCATAAACTTCCCCCCTCCTTATCGAACTGTAACCTTGGACAAATCGGCCCCCATGCCTTTAAGCGCAGCGTAGGTCAGCTTATCCATGACTGCCTCGTCAAAGCAAATGGTTTTGATGCCACGGTAATACTTATTGGTCAACGAAAAGAACGCCTGAAAAGACACATTCTTGAGTATAGCGCCCTTAAATGAAACGTCGTTTACTGCCGATTTGTCAAACTTAACGCCGATAAAGGTTTGCCCGTCAAAACGCAGCCCGCTTAGATCGGAATATTCGAAGTTCACGCCGTCAAAGATACAACCTGCAAAGATTGTTTTTCTAAGATCAGTCTTGTTTAACGTGACGTCGGTCAGTTTTACACCTGTAAATTTGGCTCCGTCCATCCCCGAAACGCTGAAGTTGGTGCGTACAAGGATTGACTCATTGAAGCTTACATTCGTAAGGTCAGTTGCAGTTAGGGTACAGTCCGTCAGATTAGCGCCGTCAAAATTGGCTTCACGTAAATCACTGGTCTTAAACGAACTTCCGGTCAAGTCAGCACCTGCAAAGTCAGCACCCCGTAACGCGCTAGCATTAAATTGACCTTTATGGGCCTTAACGCCTGCAAAGTCGCTCATTGTCAGGTTGCTTGCGTTAAAGTTTGTCACTACTTGCCGTTCCAGCGAGCGGGAGAGGTTGGCGACCTCCAGGATCGTTTGTTCGATGTCGCCGATAGTCTCAATCGTCATTTTAAAGGCTGCTTCATCGTCTTTGCCTTCTGCTTTGAGTTCAAGGTATCGCTCCTGCAAATCGGAGAGGAGGTCCGCTTTTAATTCGGTGACGCTTTTTACTCCATCGTAGGGCGTAAAAACGCCGTTCAAATAATTCGTCAATTTCTGATTCATCACATCAAATCTCCTTTATAGTAAATTTTCTAACACACGCTTCGAATACTCCCAATTGCTTTTGTTGCGGGCGTAAGTATCCTTGCCTTTTTCGGTAATCCTAAAATACTTGCGCCGTCCTCCCTGAGATTCGTCACCCCAATACCACTCGATATCGCCATCTGTCTCAAGCCGCCGGACACTGGAGTACATCGTGGCTTCCTTTAATTCATACTCGCCGCCCGAGCGCTCGGCAATCAGTTTGACAATCTCGTACCCGTAGCGGTCAGCTTCGGATAAGAGCCGTAAAATCATCGTATCGGTATGTCCGCGCAGCAGGTCGGATGTAATTTTGTTCTCGCTCATATAATCACCTCCGCATCTTCATAATACGACACACTACTATGACTGTCAAGGTAGTATTTCAAATAAAATACTTTGTTCGAAATAACAAAAATATACCGATCCCACTCCGACTTATACATCGGTGTAGGCATCGGTATGAACGTAGTAATTTGCACAATATAACCCTCAACTTCCGAACAGGCGAGGATGAGAACGGAAATGAATTACCTAATGGTTACGATTTTGTTAAATACTTTTGTGAGAATGGTCTAAGGGCAAGCAAAATCTTCCTACATACTGATAATCCAGTGGGTCGAAATAATATGTATGAAACATTGCTAGCGGCACAACGCAGAGGATTTATTGAAGAGGATATTGAGATCTACCATTATCCAATCACTGCAAACAAGTATTCAGGAGATGATCACTCGTTGCTTTAACGATAAACTATGCCGATGCAGATAAGCGTATATTAGGGTGCAGCTTCCACATTTAAATTGTTGTCGAAATCTGTACAGTTATGATAGGATAAAAAACAGACTCTTTGCTTCGAAATGTGCAAGCCGAATTCGAATCTTGTGCCAATTCGAAAGCGACAAATAGAGATTAAGAGTCATGGATATGGAATGAAGAATAGGAGACCCTCATTATTATGACCAACAAGAACAATCAGCATGTGTTTAGACTTGCTTTACTGCTTGGTTTATTTTCGACACTCGGGCCTTTTACTATTGATATGTACTTACCCGCGTTCCCGGAGATTGTGAAGCAATTCGATACGACAGCTTCGCTGGTGCAGCTCAGCCTGACTGCTTGTTTGCTCGGGCTCGGCATTGGTCAACTCGTCATGGGTTCGCTGAGCGACGTCTATGGTAGACGCAATCCGCTGCTTATCTCCATGGTTGTTTATGTCATAGCCTCGCTAGCATGCGCATTCTCACCCAATATCGGCCTGTTGATCGCATGCCGGTTCGTGCAGGGTTTTGCCGCTTCGGCGGGCATTGTCATTTCCCGCGCGATCGCACGTGACTTATACAGCGGTCACGAGCTTACCAAATTTTTCTCGCTGCTGCTGCTTGTTGGCAATTTGGGTCCGCTTGTGGCACCAGTTACTGGCAGCGGGATTCTTTCATTCACGACTTGGGTCGGCGTATTCATAGCGCTGGCACTGCTGGGGATCTACCTATTGACGATGACAAAATGGAAGCTGCAGGAGACATTGCCATCTGATCGCCGCAAGCCTAGCAATTTCATGCAGCAGCTGCGGAATTACGGATCGCTTTTGCGTGATCGGAAGTTTGTCGGCTATATGCTGGCACAGGGCATTATGATCGCGGGGGTCTTCGCGTATGTTTCGGGAACGCCCTTTATTTATCAAAATATTTATGGAGCTTCGCCGACCGTATTTGCTCTTTTGTTCGGATCGAACGGGATCAGCCTGATCATCGGTTCCCAAGTGGTCGGGCGGATGTCGCATCGCGTATCCGAACAAGCCTTTATGTTATTCGGCTTATGGCTTGCTTGTTTGGCAAGTGTCGCTGTCTTAGTGGTGGCTATCGTCCATGGACCGCTTTTCGCTTTGGTGATTCCGCTATTCTTCTTCGTAGCGGCAATCGGCATTACATCCACGGCGGCATTCCCGCTGGCGATGGAGAGCCAGGCTCAAATGGCGGGCAGTGCAGCTGCGCTGCTTGGTGTCATTCCCTTCTTGCTCGGAGCGATTGTCTCGCCGCTAGTGGGCATCGCGGGTGAAGACACTGCCGTTCCGCTGGGCGTAATTATATTATTGACGAGCGTTGCTGCAATGCTGTCTTACTTCTTTCTAGTAAGAAGAAGCACGCGCGGAGCAGGCTCAAATTAGCAGCATGTGATAATGGGAAAACAGGGAAAACCTAGAAAACCAGTCTGACACTGTAACTTAGTGTTGGACTGGTTTTAATTTTTTATGTTTGCAATAAGTTCTATACCTCCCCTTGGACAAAGAGGGATCGTACTTTGAAGTATTATGGATGAATGTCCTGAATGAGAGAGCAACATTACAAATGTTGAGCCGTGATATAACTATATTTGAATTCGGACAAGGAGATGAAAAAAGCATGAACAAGTTAACAGGTAAAATCGCTTTAATAACCGGAGCGAGCCGAGGAATTGGCCGCAGCATCGCATTGCGTCTGGCACAAGAGGGTGCATTCGTCGTCGTGCACTATGGAAAAAGACGGAGTGAAGCGGAGGCAGTTGTTCTCCAGATCGAGCAAAGCGGGGGGAACGCGATTGCAATTGGTGCTGATTTGAGCACTCTCGATGGCATTCATGATTTATTTGCGGCACTGGATAATGGTATTCGGGAACGTACAGGCGGCAGCGGATTCGATATTCTTGTCAACAATGCTGGAATCGGTCAAATCGTTAACCTAGAGGACACAACGGAAGAATCTTTTGATGAAGTCATGAAGATTAACGTCAAAGCACCGCTTTTTGTTACCCAGCAAGCTCTACCGCGTCTAAAAGACGGAGGGCGCATTATTAATATTTCATCCTTTGTGACGCGAGTGGCCTCTCCAAGTGTGTTCACCTACAGCATGTCGAAAGGGGCCATCGACACATTTACGCAGCTTCTGGCCAAACAACTGGGTAGCCGCAACATTACAGTTAACGCCGTTCAGCCCGGCATTATTAATACAGAGATGAATGCGGGGACGTTGCAAGATCCCAGTGGACAAAAATATGCAGCTGGTCTTTCAACTTTCAAAAGATGGGGAGAACCCGAGGATGTTGCGGATATTGTTGCCTTTCTCGCTTCGCCGGACAGCCGTTGGATAACCAGTCAATTGCTTGATGCAAGCGGTGGATCTCACCTATAAGCAAGCTCAGGCTGCATAAGACTTCCGTTGTTACTTATATCTGTAGGTGGATACAAGATTAATAAAATCAATCTGTGGATGGACTAAATTTTATTGGTATTTGCCTTATACTTGCCTCATGAAGCAATCCAAGGAGGCAGGAGAATGAGCAGGAGAGAGCGAGGAAGATGGCTTAGCGGGAAAAAGAAATCCGATCCCGGAGCGGAAAGCCATGCATGTCCGAAATGCGGATCACCCAGCCTTGCGGACGAGAAAAAGGGCTTTAATGTCCGCAGAAGCTTAAGGGGTGTCGTCCGGTTCGGAGCTCCCGGAATGCTTGCCGGGTTAGTGGGAAGAAATGACACCATTACAAAGTGTCTCTCTTGTGGACACCAGTGGCAGGACATGATATATGATTAAAACCTGATACCAAGATATTTTCCTTTTTATGTATTAAAAGGAGAAACTTTCTTTGCTGGAACGCGTCTGATATAGGTAACCGATTGTAAATTGGTACAACTAGACGTGGAGGTTTGTATAATGAAATTATTTTTGTTGGCAAATAGGATGGCCAAATCTGCGGCATCCTTGAGCCTCGTAATGGTTTTGTCGTTATTCGCCGGGGCATCGCCTTCCGTGCAAGCTGAAGTCACAACGCCTGTGACAGTCGGCACTAAAGCAGTGCATATAACTGATGTAGGCAATCTTCCATATGTACTGGACGATAAAGGTGACGTTTGGGGCACCTCCATTTCATCGCGTGCGTATAGGATGGATCTTATTCGCGACCCAGGCCATCTGGAGAAAGTGGAGGGCTTGAACAAGATCACAAGCATCGCTGCTAATGTGAACTCTGCATTTGCTTTAAAAGAAGACGGTACAGTGTGGAATGTTGAATACATAGAGTCATCCACGAGCGCCGAAAAAGACAAATGGGGGATGAGAACTCCAAAATTGTTGACCCAAGTTCCCAAGTTGGAGAACATTGTGATAATTGAACCGTACAGGGCTGTCGATAAGGACGGTAGACTCTGGATATGGAAAGATATACCTAGTTTTTGGAAAACTGACGACTGGGAAAAGTTTCATCCATCCTTGCAGACAGAACCAGTACTAGTCAACGGAATCGACCATATTAAAGATCTAACAGGCGCAACGATTCTCAAGGACGATGGAACGATTTGGACTTGGGAATGCGGCCTCAGGGGTTGTGATATGTTCAACGTGATGCGCTCCAACAATCCGATACAGATTCAAGGGCTCACAGACATCGTGAAGCTAGGTCACGGTTCTTCCGCTGATCAGCTTGGTCTGAAAAAGGATGGCACCGTGTGGATCTGGGGAGGCGGTTCTCTGTCGAATCCAAAATATGATGGCTCCGGAATAGATGAGCCGCCAGCCCCGATAGATGGTTTGACCGATATTATTGATATGTCTATAAACAGTGATCACATTTTAGCGCTGAAGAAAGATGGAACTGTTTGGTCTATGGGGAATTTTCCACGAGATCATGTACTTGATGTGGGGAATAAGAGAAATTATCGACCTCTTTACCAAGTGGAGGGTTTAGCGGACGTTACTACTGTATTTGCGGGTTATAATACGGATGCTGTCATCAAGAAAGACGGTTCCTTATGGATGTGGGGCTTTGATCTGCATGGACTGTTTGGATCGGAATGGTCTCTCCAATTATCACCCGTACAAGTAGAAGTGAAACCTATCCCAAGTACATCCCGACACTGAGATAAGGGCAGGCAGCTTGTTTGTTTAACAGGAAACAGGAAACATTAGCTAAATAAGATCAGGAGAAGGCTGCCGACAGCATAAGATCGGCAGCCTTCTCTCGAAATAACCATCATTTTAGGACAGAACATGGAGTCGGAAGCGATAGCTTGCGACTATTTTGTAGTCACAAATAATTCATAAAGTATATATTTCCAAAGTCATAGATGCGTGTTACGATCAATACAATATTTATATTTCGCATGCGAAACATTTGTATTCGAAATATTTATTTTTATTACTTTTTTTAAGGAGGAAGTGGTTTGGAAGAAGTTAGAGATCTTGTGGCTGAATTTACGAGGCTGCACAAGCTGCGCGTATCTTTAATGTATCGGGAACTCCAACGGGAAGAGTTAACGGGACCACAGTTGTTTATTTTAAGAGAATTGTTTATGAATGAACCAAGAAAGCTTGGGGATCTCGCCCAATCCGTGCAGCTCAGCAATAGTACGGTTTCCGGTATTGTGGATCGGCTGGAACGTGATGGGATGGTTGAACGCAAAAGAGATAAACAGGATCGAAGAATTGTCTGGATTGGTACGACAGATTTCTGTCAACAGATGAAGAAAACGAAGCTTGAGACGATTACCAAAGAGTTCTACACAGGTTTGGAGACAACATTTACAGTCGAGCAGATTGCGACATGTAAAGAAGTGATCGGAATACTCATTGAACATTTGGAGAAAAAGCTGGAGGGAACGAAATGAAACGTAAATTGGTTCTAATTATTATTCTAGCTGTTATGGTTATTAGCGGGGCCAGTATTGGAGGATATTACTGGTATCAGGGCGCTAATTATATAGCAACAGACAATGCCCGTCTAGCGGGAGATATTTACCGTGTTATGCCTCGAATTGCAGGCAAAATTAATACGCTGGGCATCAAAGTAGGCGATACGGTTGTGGCTGATCAAATTGTCGGACAGCAAGATATTACGAATTTATCGAATAGTTTGCTTGATCAAGCGACTTTGCGCACTCCGATCGGAGGCACTGTGATTCAAACGGCTGCGAAAGTTGGCGAAGTAGTCGCTCCCGGGCAATCAGTCGCAATGATTGTGGATAAGAGCGCCTTATACGTTTCGGCAGATATTGATGAAACGAAGATCAAAAAGATACATGTTGGACAGTTGGTAACGTTTGACGTGGATACATACGGTGCAACAGAGTTCCAGGGGAGAGTAACGGAGATTGGTCAAGCCACAGCGTCTACTTTCTCATTGCTTCCGACAACGGGCTCAAGCGGGAACTTCACAAAAGTTACCCAGCGTTTGAATGTAAAAATATCTATTGACGATCATAAGGGATTGGATCTGGCGCCAGGCATGAATGCTTCGATCAAAATCCATATCAAAGGGGAGTAAGGATTACCCATGAAAAAACATCTTAACGTCGTTATATCTTTAAGTGTTCTGGCTGGTTCCCTTATGCTTATCAGCGGTTGCAGTTCTTCACAAACCAGCGCTGCGCAATCAACAACGCCTTCAGTCAAAGTGATTACGATCGGCAGTACGAATGCAGCTGGGGCGAGCGGTAAATTAGCGGCAGACCAAACGGTTCAAGTCGTGTCCAAAATAGCAGGTAAAATCACTTCTGTTGCTGTAGATGAAGGTGCGAAAGTCAAGAAGGGCGATCTACTTGTCCAACTCGATACCGAAGATTTAAGCCAGCAGTTGGATCAAGCACAAGCCGGACTGACGGCTTCGCAGGCGAAATTGGCAGATACGGCAGCAGGCGCGCGCTCACAGGATTTGCAAGCGGCAGGTGCGGCAGTTGAGCAAGCCAAAGCGGCAATCAATCAAGCCAAAGCTGGAGTATCGCAAGCGAAAGCAGCTTATGATCTTGTGACCAAAGGGTACAATCATGCGAAAAACTTCTATGATCAAGGCGATGTGAGCACCGACGATCTGGATAAAGCGACAATGGATTATGAAAAAGCAAAAGCAGCTTATGATTCTGCTGTATCGCAGCAGCAAGGAGCGAACGCTCAATTGACTGCCGCAGAGGCTAAGCTGAGTTTGGCCAAAGAAGGCGCGACAGCCAATACGTTGGAGCAATTGCAAGCCGATGTCTCGGCGAAGCAAGCCGCTTTGACGCTAGTTCAGAATGCGGTGAAGAATGCTGGGGTAGTTTCGCCAATTGATGGTGTTATTGTAAAGAAGAATGTCAATGTAGGAGAAATGGCCCAAGCAGGAGCAGCGTTATTGACGGTTGTAAACATAGATCAAGTGAAAGTGGAAGTCAGTGTTCCTGAAGGAATGGTCGGCTCCATTAAACAAGGAGCGAAAGGAACCGTGACGGTACCTAGCATTCCAGGTAAAACGTTCGAAGGCACCATTACATTCGTTAGTCCGGTTTCGGATACGAATAACAACACCTTCCCTGTTAAGTTAACGGTGGGCAATCCTGATGGATCCTTGCATGCGGGAGCTGTCGCCAGTGTTGCTTTTGGAGCAAGCAGTGCCGATAATCGCGTTGAAATACCGAAAGCCGCCCTTTTGCAAAAAGACGGCAAGACAGTCGTTTATAAGATTAGCGGTGATACCGTTCATCCTGTAGAGCTGCAGACAGAAGATAAGAACCAAGATTGGGTATACCTCAAAGGGGATGCGGCAGTGAAACCCAATGATAAGATCGTCTTGAATCCAAGCGATAAGCTAACAGATGGTACCAAGGTTCGTGCCGAGTAAAGGAGGCTGCAAGGATGTCATCAGCAACGACAGCAGCGGCTACCCCCGAAGTTGAGAAACAAGAGGAGAAAATAACAGGTTACCAATGGTTAGCTCTACTAGTGCTCATTCTGGGAACGTTTCTCGCCATTTTAGATAACAGTTTGATGAATGTGGCTATACCAAAGCTGATGGCCGTGTTTGGCTCTACGTCGACAGAAATTGAATGGGTTGTTACGGGTTACATGCTCGCTTCAGCCGTTGTTGTACCCATGGGCGGGTTTTTATCGGATCGATTCGGTTACAAAACAACTTTTCTGACGACGGTAATTGCCTTTGTTATTGGCTCCATTTTGTGCGGGATAGCTTGGAGCGACACGAGTCTCATCGTTTTTCGAATTATTCAAGGACTTGGCGGAGGTTTCATCATGCCTGTCGGTATGGCGATGCTCTACCAGATTATGCCGCGCAGCAAAATTCAAGTTGCGATGGGAATCTGGGGGATTGCCGCTATGGCGGCTCCTGCCATGGGACCTACGTTAAGCGGATATTTAGTTGATAACTTTAGCTGGCGTTATTTATTTTACATCAATGTTCCAATTGGAATTATAGCTGTAACGCTTGGATTCATTATTTTGAAAGAGACACCCAAGCGAGCAGGGCTCAAATTTGATTATGTCGGCAGTATTTTATGCATGATTGTGTTCAGCACCCTGCTTCTGGCATTAACAGACGGTCAAAGCGACGGATGGACCTCACTCTACATTGTCAGCTTGTTTTTCATTTCTATCTTTAGTTTTATCCTATTGATTTGGGTGGAGCTTGGCAAAGATAATCCCATCATGGATTTCCGGTTGTTCAAGAACCCCATTTTCACGCTAAGTTTGGCTGCTTCGAGCTTTGTTATGATTTCCATGCAGGGCGGTATTTACATGATGCCGATTTTTATGCAAAATGTCACGGGCTTAACGCCTATGCAAACGGGATTGGTTATGATGCCGCAGTCCATTGCGATGGCTTTCATGATGCCCGTTGCAGGAAAACTCGTTTCCAAATACGGTGTGGTTCCGCTTGGCATATTAGGCTTAGCCATTATTGGTTGTACGACCTTAGAACTGCATGTGCTCTCTCAACAAACTTCTACGCATTGGATCAGCGGTTTGCTCATTATCCGCGGTATTGGCATTGGCTTATGTATGATGCCGTTATCTTCAGCGGGAATGAACACTTTGCCTAATCATCTGATTGGCAGGGCGTCCTCGGTATCCAATGTTATCCGTAATGTCATGGCATCGCTGGGTATTGCGGTGTTGACCAGCAATATGAATAATCAAGCGACACAATATGGAGCCAGATTCAATGAGTCCATATCTACGATTTCACCGGCGTATACGGATCTTCAGACGAACGTCGTAAATCGTTATTTGGAACTTGGGACAGATGCAAGTTCTGCGGCCGGTGGTGTGGTTGGTGTATTATACGGACTGGTGCAAAAAGAAGCTTTGACAAGAGCGATTGCCGACACGTTGATGCTTTCAGCAATACCTGCGTTCATTGCCATTGTTTTAGTCTTTTTCATGAGACAGAAAAAGAAAAAGAACGCAGCAGCTGAGGAAAGCGCCAATTCGGATGCTCAGCACCATGTCATGATTGAAATGTAAATGAAAGCGGAGAGACTTTGATCTACGATCAAAGATCCGTATTTATGGAGGAAATGAACGATGAGAATCCAATTCAAACAGATAGCTATGACATTCGTATTGTCTTCCTCTTTGCTAATTTCGGGGATTCCTGCTTTAGCAGATCAAGGAGATGCAGCAACTGCAACTGGAAATGCAGCTGTAGTTCATCAAATAAGTGATAACCTTCAAGTAACGGTGGAGGGTGTTTATAATGAGAAATCGGCGAACGGCGTGCGTATCGGCGCTGTTATCCGAGTCAATAACACTAGCGGTCAAACGCTGCGTATTCCTGATTATGAGCTTAGAGTAACGACGACAGATGGTATTGTTTATAGCTTGCGTGCAAGCAGTGGGAATGCACGTGGAGTGCAGCCCGATTCGGAAGTCAAGTTGACTTATTTCAAAGTAGTTAACCGACAAACAGAAGTGAATTTGAGCAATCTCTCCCTTGTTGATGTGAACTATAATGTGTATCCGAAGCAGGAGACCGTATTGCTTAAGACTCCGTTAGACGGAGCGGTATGGAATGACAATCATGGAGAGTTCAAAGATGCGTCGCTGATGAAGAAGTGGGGGGAAATCTTCACTATACCGACACTGGATTCACCGCTGCAATACAAAACGGTGGATATTACGAAAAGCAACAGCAATGATGGCGTTGTGTATGTCGTGAAACTCTTGGTTTCCAACCCGAGCGATCAAGCTGAAACGGTGCCAATGCTGGAATTGGACGGGAAGTCCAAAACCAATGTATATGCCGGCAAACAGGTAGAGACAGACGCTGTGAAGCTTGATGCAGGCGAGAGCAAATATGTGCATTATGCTATTCGCGCGGACATGGATACTGTACTGGACAGTGTTAATATTCTGACCTCGGAAAGCTTTACACAAGCCGATGCGGCTGGCAACGTGAAGACCTCGTCTTTCCATATTGGTAAGCTGAATGTAGGCTTGCCTAGTACGAAGACCGCGGTGGGCAGCTATAGCTATGGCACTCCGATTGCCTTCGAGAAATGGAACAACGTCATTAATCAGGATCTGGACGTTGCCTTGGCGGAGCTTCATATTGCAGATAACCAAGACCAGGGAAGCAAGCTGGCTTTTGCCAAATTTACATTGACGAATAAGGGATTAAGTGATATTCCTGTTCCAGCCTTCCAAACGCTGTTGTCGAGTTCAACAGGTTTTGATTACACAGGATCTAGACAAAGTAACGTGCAGAAGTCTATTTCCCCTGGAACATCGACGGTTGTTAGTTATGCCTTTGTATTGCCTGTCGCTGAAACTAGTGATACATTCACGATGAAAGTGCAAAATGTAATCAATGCGGAAGCAAGCGGAGAAACGACGCCAACCTTCAAATCAACGATTGCTTCCTATCAGGTGACAGCACAAGGTCAAGACGACAGACATAAAATATCGTTATTTCCATACACAGTAAATATTAAAGATTATTATTTGGGTCAGATTGTGTCCCCAGGACAGACAATTGCAATCAATTATACGTATAAATTGCAATTATTTATGGATCTCATTCGCGATCCGAAAGTGTTGGTAGACAACAACTTCTCGAAGTTGAAATTTGAACTCGTGGATTCTTCCGGAAGTATCCTAGGTTCCAAGGCATTCCCGTTCACGGGCACCGACCGTTTAGTGAATGGGAAGCAGACGCTAACGTTTAGCAATCTGACTTCAGATCAAATTCAAAGCAATGTCATTGTTAGAGTATATGAATCATTGAATACCCCTTCAGGTGAAGTGGATCGTCTGATTGCAGAGTTAAAATAACTAACGCTAGCACAACAAGAAGAGGGTGTCCCAAAGCCATGAAAATGGCTGGGGCACCTTCTTTGTGTTAGCGGGCAGACCTTGATGCCATATGGAAGGAAATTGAAGTTGTTCTGAAGAATTAAGGAATAACAACTTTCACAAAAAGCGGGGATCAATCTGAATAGGAATATTCCAAATAAAATACATATCATAGGTTCAGTCGGGAGCGGAAAAACAACACTTGCTAGAAATTTATCCCGTAAGATCAGTGTTCCGTATTATGAATTAGACAACGTGGTTTGGAAAAGGCATAAATCTGAAGACATAAGAAGATCTGACGCGGAACGAGATGAGTGCTTAGACCGTATAATTCGTTCTGACCGATGGATTATAGAAGGCGCTCATACCGAAAAAGCCAACTATACACCAAGCTTTCATATTTTTATGAAGATGTTCAAATGGAATACAGGATTCGAAAAACAAAGTAAACCGATGATTTTGAATATGCTCCGTCAGGATAACATCAAGTCTTTGATAGTAAAGGATAATCGTAGGATTAATCTGTAATTTTTTGATTTCCTTTGTCGATTCCACCATTGTTCATTCGTCGTATTCATGAAAGAACAATTTCAAGTGGAAAGGTTGTTGAATTTTTATGGGAGCACAAGTTCACACTTATTTGATGTCGGAGGATGCCAGAGGTCAGGCGAATTTTTATATGGAGTCGCTTGGTGGCGAAATTCAGTTTCTGACCACATTCGGCGAGACGCCGGGAATACCCGATGCGATGAAGGATAAGGTCATGCATTTGGCTTTGACAGTGGCGAGTACGAATACATTAATGATGTCTGATTCATTTGAGAGGGTCTCGTACAACCGCAACATCTGCCTTGCTCTGAACTATGACGATGAGTCAGAAGCCAGAACGGCATATGCCAAACTAAGCGAAGGCGGCGAAAGCAAGTACCCTCTCGCTCTGCAGCCATGGGGGGCTTATTATGGGGAAGTCGTAGATAAATTCGGTATCACGTGGATGATTACTAAACAGTAAGTTATCGGATGGAGGGCTGCCGCGTGGCGACCAGTATTACAAAGGAATATATGGATACGAATCCGCCTTTTATGCTGATCGATTAGGAAATTAAATATAACCGTGTTTAATCATTAAACAGCACCTAGTTATATACGTAATGTGTAAGCTATAATACTACATATATAATTGCTAATGGCAACCGTTCGGTGGACGGTTGCCATTGCCCATTGGATTCAAAGGGGGAAAGAGGGATGACCATACACAAAAGGCAGTTATTTTTCTCTTTGCGTCTAAAGTTTTTACTCGTTTTTACGTTGTTTATTGTGGCCCCCATTTTATTAATGTTATATCTGTACTTCGTTCAATCTGACAAAATATTTATGAAACAAATGACGGACACACAAACCCAGGTTCTAAAGCGGGTTACGGACCGAGCTGACGACATGCTCAATCGGACTTTAAATGTTTCGAATTTGCTCACTAATGACTATGATGTTCTGCAATTGCTAAGAAGTTCGGGGCAGTCGGACTTAGATGATTATCCAACCTACCAGAGGGTAATTGGGCTACAGAACAAGATGGACAACCTGATCTCCTATATTCTGGACAACCATGCCATAGTTGCGGTTTATGGATTTAATGGCAGCATGTATGCGACCAATCAAGACGAACAGATTCTTAAAGTGATGCCCGATTATGTGAAACAAGCCAAAGACAAAAATGGAGCTCCTGCTTGGGACGTGAACCCTTCTTTGAAAGTGAAAGGCCTTGAAGGGAACCAAGAAGGGGGCTTTATTACTATGGTCCGATTAATTAAGGGGGAGACGACAAAGGGGTATGGTTTGGTCTTTATCGCCTTTCCAATCAAGGAAATGTTTCTCGTGTCCAATGGTTTAGAGGAGGATTCACCTGCCCAATTCCTAATATCCGATAACAACCGCTTGCTGTGGGGGCGGAATGAATTGTGGAACAGGACGGAATCCGGAGATGAAGCATCCACATTTGCACAAACCTTAAAAGCTACTGGCTGGCAATTGCGATGGATCCCCATGCAGGAGCAATGGGTGCAGCAGTTGAAAAACGTACGCACTGCAACGACATGGAGTGTTATCGTAGTATTCGCGTGCTTTCTTTTCATCTATGTCTTATTTACCCTGCGTTTGATGAAGCCTATTCGCTCTCTCGTGCAGGCAATGGGGAAGGCAGCATCAGGAAATTTCGAGAAGCCCGCTTTGGCAGGAGGAAACGATGAAATTGGACTGCTGAACCACCATTTTAACCGTATGCTGTCAAGTTTGAAGGAAATGGTTACGACACTCCGCGAAGAGCAGCAGCTTAAAGAGGAAGCGAGATTTCATGCCCTGCAAGCCCAAATTTCTCCTCATTTCTTATTTAATGCCCTGAATTCTATTAAGTGGCTGGCTTTATTTTCGGGTGCCAAAAACGTTGGGGATATGATTACGTCCCTGGGTATTATGCTGAGCTACAGTATGAAGCAGGAGAACGAAGTTGTTACATTGCGAGATGAGCTTGATTTTATACAGCATTATTTTTCGCTGCAAAAAATCCGGTTTAACGATAACATAGAATTGTCGATCCATGTCGATGAAAGTCTATTGTCGGCGTGCATGCTTAAATTCACCCTTCAGCCTATTGTGGAAAACAGTATAATCCATGGGAATCGTATGCCTCTAAGCATCCATATTGCGGCTTATCAGGAAGATGACTTATTGTTTGTTACGATTACAGATAATGGACAAGGGCTGTCTGAGCGAAAGCTTGCAGCCGGCGCTACGGAGGAATCCGATCCCATCAGACAAGGGAAATATAGTGGAATTGGACTTGAAAATGTTCAAAGTCGGATTCGGATGCATTTCGGGGAACCCTATGGATTATTTATGCGCAATGGCACGGATGTTGGAGCGGAGACGGTTATTAAGCTGCCTTGGAACAGGATGGAGGATCCAGAATGACCAAGCTTTTATTAGTGGAAGATGAATTTCTGGTGAGGCTCGGACTCAAGACGTTTATTCCTTGGGAGGAATTTGGTTTTGAATTGATCGGCGAGGCGGTGGATGGATTAGATGCGCTTGCCATTCTGGCCGAAAAGCCATGTGACCTCTTGATTACGGACATTTCCATGCCGAATATGGATGGAATCACGTTAATGGAACGGGTGAAGGAGTTATATCCGCACATCAAAATTTTAATTTTATCCAATTATAATGATTTTGAGTATGTAAGGCGGGCCTTGCAGTTAGGTGCTTCCGACTATATTTTGAAGCTGACCATGCAGCCGGATGATCTTCAAACCAAGCTGCAGCAAATGCAAGAGGAAATCGAGAATGAGCGTAAAAAACAGGAGGAAACAATACTGCTTAATCGGACAGCGGTTCAATTTCGCCAAGAAATAACCATTGAAAAACATTTGCGTGATCTCATGACCATGCAGTACTCGAAGCGGGAAGCGGATGATCTCTCAGAGGAATATGCGAATTTACTTCCCTCATTTCCATGGACGTTTTCGATGATGAAAATCGACCGATACGAGGCGGTTGTAGATGAGAATCGTTTCAAGAGTGAAAAGCTGCTGCACTTTTCCGCGTTGAATATCCTTCGGGAAGTTATGCGCAAATATATGGGTGGACACATTGTGGAACTAGGTGGGGGACGTTTCGGCATGATATCTGGTACAGGGGCTGAAACGATGCTTCAGGAGATGACGGAATGTATACAACGCTATCTCAAACTGTCTGTCTATTTCGGTACGTATTCCCCAGTTGAACGAGCATACGACCTGTATGAAGCTTGTAGATTTGCCGAAGAAGCGCTTTTGGAGAGATTTTACAATGACTTGAATCGTGTCATTCCTTATAGAGCGCAAATGTTTGCTCACCAAGCTTTACCCATCTCGTCACAGGATGAATGGCTGGATATGATGGCTCGGCAAGACATAGAATCGCTTCAGAATGCCATAAGAAATATGGCGGACGCTTATTTGGATGACGGTGCACCCAGACTTTATCCCGAATTAGCCAGAGAACGTTGGCTGCATATTGTACATCTATTCGAGCTGCATCTTCAACATAAAGGAGGGGACCTTTACTCGATTGAGTCTTACGAAGGAAATTATCCTCATCATATGGTTAGGACAGCGGAATCCATACAACAAATAAGTGAGTGGTTGGTTGGCTGGATCTCAGTCTTTTTCGAGCATTTGCGCTCATGCGTGGTTCATCAACCTCGTCCGGAAATTAGGACCGTGCAAAGGATGATCGAAGAAAAGTACAGCACCTCCTTTAAAATGTCCGACTTGGCCAAAGAAGTTAATTTTACGGAACCGTATTTAAGCTCCTTATTCAAGAAGGAAACTGGCGAAACGATGATCGACTACATGATCCGTATACGAATGAAGAAAGCCAGAGAACTGCTTAAGGATCCCAATGTTAAAATTTATGAAGTTGCCGACGCAATCGGCTATTCGGACCCTAATTATTTCGCTAAGTTGTTCAAAAAGATTGAAGGCATATACCCGCAAGAATATCGTAAGCGTTATATTCACTAAAATTGGATAAAACAAGACAGGTAAGATCTTAAATGAATTCATTACGCAGGAATGATCACTTTGCTATGCTAATGATGTTCCAGACGGATGAAAACAAGTAAGAGAGGGGTTTTACCAGTATGAAGAAAACGATTTATTCCACATTATCACTCACTGTGGCATTTAGTTTGATGCTTTCAGGTTGTGCTAAGAGCGACAGCCAAACAAGCCCATCGCCCGCTGCGGCGAACACAGCAAGCTCTGCAGTTCCGAAAAAGGCTGTCAAACTTAAGATGTGGGGCGGCATTCCTGAAGAGAGTGGGCCCAAGGATGTGGTCACGAAATGGAACAGTACACATCCTGACATCCAAGTGGAGTATACACGTTATGTGAACGACGATAGCGGCAACACGAAGCTAGATACGGCTCTTATCAGCAACTCCGATGCGCCGGACATCTTCTTCAGCTATGGAGAAACGAATTACAATCGCCGAGCGAACGCTGGCGTCACCTTTCCATTGGATGATTTGATTAGCAAATATAAGTTTAATGTGGATGATATAATTGGCAAGGATAATGTCGTCCCGTTCAAAGGGAAAACGCATTATTTGCCGGCCATGAAGCTGTTATCTTCCGTTATGATTAATCAAACGGCTTTGGAGAAAGCGGGAGAGAAGATTCCGGCTCAAGGATGGACCTGGGACGACTACATGACCCTTGCCGAGAAGCTGCAAACGGCTGCTCAGAAGGGCAGCTTTATCAAGGTTCCAGACGATAATATGGTGCGTTTCGCCATTCTTGAGAATAAGCCAGTGGATTCCTATTACACCGCGGATGGATTGTCCACCTTCGACAGTCCTGCCGTCAAGAAGGGCTTGGAGTATCAAAAAGCGCTGCAGGACAAAGGATTATCCGTGAAGTGGCCGGAAATTATCGCCAACAAACTGCTTCCTCCCAATGAGCTCCTGACTGGTAAAGCGGCGATGATCTTCGGAGGGACACATTTGCTAAGGAATGTGAAGGACACGAAAAGCTTCCCTCATGAGTTCAAAACCATATTTGCCCCGGTGCCTCAGTTGGAGAAAGGCGGCAAAGTGAATACGGCAGGCTTCAACGACTTCATGTCTATTAACAATACGTCTTCGAACAAAGACGAAGCTTTCCAATTTATTTCGTGGTACCTAACCGAAGGCAATCTTCTGATGATTCCAGGTGGACGATTGCCATCTTCCAAGAAAATCGATGTAGACAAAGTGACTGAGCTTATGGTCGGAGACGCAGCAAACCTGATAAACGCAGATTCTCTGAAGTCTTTAATTAAAGGCGATTATACATTCCCCGTTCAAACGATTTCCACCGCTTTACCGGAAATGACCAAAATTATTAACGAGGAAACAGAGAAATATGTCATGGGTGTACAGCCCTTGGACAAAGCCATTCAGAATATGAAGACCAGAGCGGATCAAGCGATTAAGGCTGAGAAAAAATAACTAGTTTGTAAAAAAGGGGCTTGACGGACTTCGAATTGAAGTCTGTCAGGTCCTTTTCTGTCTTTTCTGATTCGTTTCCCTACATCTTAAAATCAACGCTGTAACAACCTAAATCACGCCATTCCACTCTGATTCGCTACTGATTATGATACGGGTATGGGTTTAATATTGCTAAATGAGGTGGCATCATGCGACGAGTGTCCAAGCATAACAGGAAGGAACAATTGGCGGGTTATTTGTTTATTTTGCCGAATTTTCTCGGCGTTTTTTTCTTCGTCATTCTACCTCTGCTTTTCAGTTTTATGCTGATTTTTGCAGATTGGGATTACTTAAAAGGCTTTGCTGGGCTGAGTTTTGCTGGACTAGGAAATCTTGAGAAATTAGTGAATGACGTGTATTTATGGCGCGCACTGCGGAACAATCTGATTCTAACAGGCGTAACGGTGCCTAGTGCTATGGCGATAGGTTTGGTTGTAGCTGTGCTGCTGAATCGACATGTCTATGCCAAAGGTTTATTACGAACTTTGTTTTTCCTGCCTTATGTCAGCAGTTTGGTGGCCGTTTCTGTGGTATGGAGCGTGCTTTACAATGCCCAAGATGGCCCAATCAACGCGTTTCTTAGATCGCTGGGGATTGACAATCCTCCCGGGTGGTTGGGGAGTACGGCGTGGGCTTTGCCAGCTATCATCATTATGGTCGTGTGGACTTACATCGGATACACAATGGTGCTGTATATGGCGGGACTGCAAGGAATCCCCAAAGATTTATATGAAGCGGCTTCGATTGACGGAGCCACAGGGATGAGGCAGTTTTTCAATATCACGGTTCCCATGCTGAAGCCAACGACCTTTTTGATTGCTATTACACTGATTATTTCCACTTTCCAGGTCTTTGCCGTTGTGAATGTGATGACACAAGGCGGACCGGTCAATTCGACCATGGTTATCGCGTATCATATTTATCTCACTGCCTTCCAAAATTACAAAATGGGTTATGCGGCAGCGATGTCTTGGGTTTTATTCATCATCATTTTTTCGATTACTTTGGTTCAGTGGCGCAGTCAGAAGAAGTGGCAGCAGCATTTTTAATGGAGGAGTGGGTTTGTTGTGGGTTCTTTGCGAAAATTAAGCGTTACCCTTGTCATGTTGGCTTTGGGTGTCACAGTTTTGATTCCGTTTATCTGGATGATTTCTTCATCCTTCAAAATCCAAGCTGATTTATTCAAATACCCGATCAATTGGATTCCTCAGAATCCGATTCTCTCAAACTACGAAGAGGTTTGGGGCGGCAAATATAAATTTGCTTTGTTTTACTGGAACTCGGCCAAAATCACCTTCTTTACGGTTGTCGGCTCCATTATCACCAGTTCACTGGCTGGGTTCGCATTCGCCAAACTGAATTTTAAGGGAAGAGACTTTATCTTCCTGATGTACTTGGCTACCATGATCATCCCTGCTCAGGTGCTGCTTGTCCCTAGGTTTATCCTGTTCGATCGCATTGGCTTGGTGAACACCCACTGGGCCGTCATTTTACCAGGGATTTTTACTGTATTCGGAACGTTCCTGATGAGGCAATTTTTCAGTACGATCCCGAGTGAGCTTCTTGAAGCGGCAAAAGTGGATGGAGCAGGATTTTTCCGGATCTATTGGCAAATTTGCTTGCCATTAACGAAGCCTGCCATCGTAACACTTCTCATACTGACCTTTACATGGCATTGGAACGAATATGAGAATCCGTTGATCTTCCTTCGTTCGAGTGAATTGTTCACTCTACCGATTGGTCTTTCCAGCTTTGTAGATGAATATGGTGCGAATTATTCGTTGATTATGGCTGCTTCGGTCTCGGCGCTGCTTCCTCTTATCATCGTCGTAGCCATCTTCCAAAGATTTTTTGTTGAAGGCATTGCCAGCAGCGGCTTGAAGGGGTAAGCCCCCCTATATAAGGTGAAATTTATAAAAGGAGTGATACCCATGAATGATTTGACAAACGATTTTGACATTGTAATTGTTGGGGCAGGCATAGGAGGCATTTGTGCAGCTTTGGCTGCTTCAAGATTACACAGCAAGGTGCTGCTTATTGAAAAAATGAGTGAGATTGGCGGAACAGGTGTCCATGCGGCAATCGCTTTGGTATGCAAGTTTCGTGATCATGATGGAAGATGTGTGAACACGGGAATTCATAAGGAATTATTCCCTCAGGCCTATCAGAATACGGGCTTGACCTTTGACGAGGAAACGGTATCCAGCTATGACGAACAGGAATTAAAAGAAACGTACCATCGATTAATTCAAAAAGAGAAGAATCTGACCGTATGGACGGACTGTGAAGTGGACGCTGTACAAGTGGAAGATGGGAATATTCGCTCAGTGACGATCACTGGATCTAAGCAAACGCGTGTATTCGGTCGTGTATTCCTTGACGGCACGGCAGACGGAAATTTGTCTGCATTGGCAGGGGCAGAGTTTCAAAAGGGGCGAGAAAAAGATGGGAAGATGCAGATGGCGACGGTTACTTTCAAGCTCACTGGATTCGATCCCTCGCTGTTTAAAGTAAAGGATGTCACAAGCTGGGGCTGCTTTTTTTGGCTGGAAGAGACGCTCAAGCCTTATTACATGGCGATGAAACAGAGAACGAACAGCACGAATATGCGTCAGGGCGTATTAGCATTCCCTTATCCAGATGGCAAAGCATTCCTATTTAATTCGACGGCTGTGAACGATGTTGATCCCACGATTCCAGGATCGGTTGAAAGCGCGTTTGAAATCGGCAAAGTTCAAGTATATGAATTAGTTGAAGCGATCAGGGAGCATCCTGCTTTTCGTGATGCGAAGATCGAGACTATTTTTACGAAGTTAGGGGTTCGTGAAGGCCGCAGAGTTGTCGGAGACTACATGTTAACCGGAGAAGACTGTCTGCAAGTTCGCAAGTTTGAGGATATGGTGGCGGCGTGTGCTTATGATGTGGATGTACATGATCCAGATGGGGAAAAAAATCACCAAGAGTATATGACGATTTTGCCAAGCCCAGGGTATTATCATATTCCTTATCGCAGCCTTATCGCCAAAGGATTTGGCAATCTGCTATTAAGCTCGCGCTGCATTAGCGGTACATTTGAAGCTCACGCTTCTTATCGTGTGATGTCAGGAATCAGTGCTATCGGCGAAGCAGCAGGAACCGCAGCAGCCGTAACCGTCAAATCTGGCTTCAGTGATGTTCGTATGGTTTCTGCCGATGAGATTCGGTATATTCTGCAAACCCGGGGCCAATTCGTAGAAGGTCCTGTCAAGGAAACACATGTGTTGGTTAAGTAAATGAAGAAAAAAGGCATATACTGGGCGCTATACGATGAACGGTGTATGCCTTTTTAAATTTTGAATGGATGAGGGAGGTGAGAGGACAGACACGGTTTCGAATTCTGTTGAAAATGATTTACATTTGAAGGGAGATGTATGGCAATGAAGAAGGTGTTAAGCCGTTTGAGTTCTGCATTTATGGTGTTTGCTCTGCTAGCAACATACGGGATCACTCTAATTTCAGGAAACCAAGTGGCCCATGCTGCATCATTAACCATTGAGCAAACCACAGTTGGGAACATTTTTTATGAAAGCGATGCCAAAACATTTAGAATCAATACGGATGGGGATTCGATTGATTGGGTGTATTCCGATTATTGGAATAACACCGTGCAGTCCGGAAGTCAGCCTGTAAGCGATGGAACGACCCTGCTAACCGTTAATCCTGGGAAAAATGGATGGTTCAACTTAGTGATTACAGCCAAGCAGAACGGGAACGTTTTGACGTCAAAAGAAACCACGTTCGCTGTCGTCTCGAATTTCGATCTAAGCCAAGTGGCGGATTCGCATTTTTCCGTACAAACACACGCTGCTCGAACGGATCTTATTGCTCAAGACTCTGCAGCTCTAATTCCGATTGCCAAGAAAATGGGGGTTAAGTATGTCAGGGATGCCTTGCGGTGGGGGGACATCGAGGATACGGCGAAGGGGGTTTATCGTTTTAAATCCTTCCATGATGATTTCATGTCGCGTGTAGCGGCGAACGATCTCAAGCCCTATATCACTCTTGCGTTATATAATGATTTCTATGATGGAGGAAATGCGCCTACGAGTTCGGAAGGAAGGATGGCCTTTGCCGAATATGGCAAGCAAGTATTGAGCAGGTACCCGGAAATTGGCCAGGTGGAAATTTGGAATGAACCGGACATTCCTTCGTTTGGGAAGGGACTTAGCACTGAGGCAGAGAAAGCAGATTTTTACTTTAATTTGTTAAAAACATCCTACGAACAAATACATCCCCTTTTTCCGAATGTGAAAATAACAGGATTTGTCTTTGGCGAATTGGGTTCAGACGCATTTTTGGAAGCGCTTTATCAAAAAGGCGCGCTGAATTATTTGGATGAATATTCGTTTCATTCGTATACGAGGAATCCAGAGGATTTCGTTAAAGATATCAATAGGCATAGAAATATTATGAAAACCTATAACAACAATCAAACGATTCCTATTAATCTTTCGGAGACAGGATTTAGCAACTTTAATTTCGACGAGCATGTCCAAGCCAACTATGTGGCTCGAAGAATTGTCACTGCCTTGGCAAATGGTATCCAAAAAATCAATATTTATAATTTGCAAAATAAATCTACGGTTCCGAATGAATTTGAGGGAACGTTCGGTTTGATTCGGAATCCTGACGATGCCAAAGGGGCTTATGTTCCGAAGCCGGCCTATGCCGCTTATGCGACTATGACCCGTGCATTAACGGGAGCGGATTTCTTAACATCGGAGGATATTGGACCTGGCGTGTATAGTCATAAGTTTCATACAGCATTGGAGGATATTCGGGTTATGTACGCTCCTGCGGGAGCCGATCTCAAGCTTTATACCGGCAGCCCTCTTCATGTCACAGACATCATGGGGAATACGTTAACGTATACGCCAACGAATGGTTATGTACGGCTGCGGCTGGATGAGAATCCGCTTTATGTCAAAGGTGGGTTGGAGGCTCCTTATATCGAAGAGATTCCGCCGACGATTACCAATCCGATCACTCTATATAGCGGTTACAGCGTGGGAGGTTACGCCGAAGTCAATGGGCCGCTTGGAACAGCTACCAACAAATGGGTAACATCATCCGTGATCAAAAGCTATAATGGCGGTATTTCGCGGGCGATTACGAACCCAACGGGCGCATCGGCCAAATGGACACCAAATGTGTCTGCGTCCGGACGGTACCGAGTTTCAGCGTATCTTCCCGGAACGCCCGCCACCCCGGTGAATACCACGAAGATGGCTGCGTATTCGATCTATATCAACGGAATAAAACAGGAAGTAAAAAATGTTGATCAATTCTCACTACAAGGATCTTGGCAGGTATTGGGTACGTATGAGTTTCCAAGGGGAGCAAGCAGTTATATCCTGCTCGAAGATACAAGCCCGGCTCACGATCGACCGCTTCGGGCGGATGTCATTAAGCTAGAGGCTATCCCTCCGAAAGGTATCGCTCTGGATACCGATTCACTGGACCTGGGGGTAGGTGATACGCATGCCTTCAAGGCCGTCTTTACTCCTGCCGAGGCGACAGACCAGACGCTGGTTTGGAACAGTTCGAACAGTCAAATCGTGACTGTCGATGCCGAGGGGCATGCGAATGCGACGGGGGTCGGAGAGGCGGTGATTCGTGCCACGAATCCGTTAACTTCCCTTTATGCCGAAGCGAAGATCCAAGTAACGATGCCCATCATAAAGCAGGTGACGATTTATAATAGTTATGGCACAAATGGGGGATACACGGAGGTCAATGGGCCACTAGGAATCGCTACGAATAAGTGGGTGACTTCTACGGTTCTCCAAGGCTATAACGGCGGCATATCAAGAGCGATTACGAATCCAACAGGTGCTTCGGCCAAATGGACACCAACAATTATCCAACCCGGACGATACAGGGTATCGATTTATCTGCCTGGAACGCCCGCGACTCCGGTTTATACGACGAAAGCAGCCGAATACTCGATTTATATCGATGGCCTAAAAAGCGATTCCAAGATTGTCGATCAATCTACCCTACAAGGCTCGTGGCAGATACTGGGCATCTATGATTTGCCGCGAGGAAGTGCCAGCTACATCTCGGTCGAGGATGCGAATTCAGCTCATGACAGACCGCTTCGTGCGGACGCGGCCAAGTTTGAGTTCATCCCTGCTACGGGCATCGGCTTGGATACCCAAGCACTTGATTTGCAAACAGGAGATACGCATCTATTTATGGCTGGGATAACTCCGATCGATGCAACGGATCAATATCTGGTTTGGAGCAGCACGAATAGCGATGTGGCAGCCATTGACGCCGCAGGACATCTGCGTGCTCTGGCTGTTGGCAGCGCGGTGATCCGCGTCATGAATCCATTGACGTCTGTTTACGCTGAAGCTGTAGTAGAAGTTACACAGGTCGATCAGACAGCACCAACGACAACAGACGATGCGCCGACAAGTTGGGTAAACCACGATGTAACCGTAAACTTGAACGTAAGTGATAGTGAATCAGGGATCGCAGCTATTAACTACATCGTAGATGGCGGTCCGCAACAAACCGGTAACACGGTTACATTGACAGCGGAAGGTATTCATACGCTTGTTTATTGGAGTGTAGATAGCGTGGGAAATATTGAAGCCCGTCATACGGCAATCATTAAGATTGATAAAACACCTCCGGCAGAAGCAACATTAGCTGCAGATAAGACAGCACCGACTGACGCCGACGTCACCATAACGATCCGTTATCCAGATGACTCTGCGGTGAATGAATACAAAATAGGGGCAAACGGCATATGGACTGCTTATTTGACACCCGTTGTCGTTTCAGAAAATAGTACGGTGTATGCAAGAGGAACGGATGCTGCCGGCAACATTTCCAATGAGACCAATTATGTGATCAGCAATATGGATAAAGGCGTTCCAACCGCGACAGTGGCTTATCAGACAAGCACGACTGCAACTCAAGCTGTTTATGCAACGATGACACCGAACAAACCGGTGACCATCACGAATAATGGCGGTTCAAGCAGCTACACCTTCTACTTCAATGGGAGCTTTACTTTCGAGTTTGTTGATTTCAATGGCAGGAAGGGCACTGCGACGGCAATTGTCAATAATCTTGTATCGAAGAGCAAGGCCAAACCGGGAGCACCCATCCTTTCCGATGACAATGGTTACGATACGGGACTGCAAGACGGTAATTACATGATTAAGATGAACATGTGGTATGGAGAAAACGGTAGAATCTATAAGCTTTATGAGAATGATGTATTAATAGATACGAAAGTTCTAGCAGATAGTTCACCAACTGCACAAGACATGACTACCCCCATTAGCGATAAGAATAATGGAACTTATCGTTACTATGCCGAGTTAACGAACGCTTACGGTACAACGACGAGCAGTACGCACATTGTTACTGTTACGAAAGCAGCGCCTGACAAACCGGTTTTATCGAGCGATAACTGGGATGGCGACGGAAACTTCAAAGTGAGCATGAACATGTGGTGGGGAATCAATGGTGAGACGTATCATTTATATGAGAACGGTGTTCTTATTTATACGCAAGTGCTGACGAATCATACTCCTTCTGCCCAATCGGCAGAAACAACGATAGCGAGCAGAGTAAAAGGCACCTATGAGTATCGCGGTGAGATCATTAATCATGCAGGTGCCACGTCCAGCGATACGATGATTGTAAAAGTGACTCAGTAGTGGATGGAAGATTGCAGGGAAGGAGCTGTCCCATAAGTAGATAAACCTACTTGAGGGCAGCTCTTTTTTATTGAAATTCGGAAGTTTTTTTATAAACCTGCAATTGTGCATCTTTTTTACTCTTGAAGTAACCTCAATCATGAAATTCCTGCGTTTGTGCATGTTTTTGAGGCTATTTCTGGATCAGCGGTCGAAAAAGATGAAAATACCTGCACAATTGCAGGCATTTCCACTTTTTAACCGAATTCGTCCGGAAATTCCTGCACTTATGCAGGTTTTCATAGTCTGGGAACCGAACTGGATACCCAAAAATCCCGCGTGGAGCTGTAAAGTAATCAATCCCATAATCTATCGACGCTAAAACACTAAATTTGGCATATGTGACAGTCCATCTTTAGTGAGACCTTATATATTTGATATTTGATCAAATATCAAATATTGTGTTTACATCGCTAATTCAGATGTGATATTATATCAAATATCAAATGAATGAAATGAAGAGGAGAAAAAAAGATGGATGTAACAACGGAATCAGCATTAAATGAAACGACTTATTCACGGGTTCGCGATAAACTGCGTGAAGATATTTTATCCGGTGAATTTAAACCTGGCGTACGCTTGCGGATCGTCGATTTATCCAATCGTTACGGCGTTAGTGTGATGCCGATTCGGGAAGCTCTCCAGCAGCTTCAAGGGGAAGGACTTGTTAGTTTGCTGCCTCATAAAGGAGCAAGTGTACGGGAGGTGAATGAGAAGTTCGTATCTGATATGTACGATATTCGCATGGCGATTGAAACGATGTTAGTTCAGAATGGCGTGCCTTTCATGAAGGATAGTGATTACAACAGACTTGCTGCCATTCAAGAGCAGTACGAAAAGGCAGCCGAGGAAGGTGACTTGTTATTATGCCTCAAACTTAATGAGAGTTTTCACAAAATCATTAACAACCTGGCGGAAAATCCCGAAGCGATTCGCATTATTGACCGACATTGGGGACTGATTGACAGCATGCGCCAAATCTTTGGTTCGAACCGTGGGAGCGATATTGTTAACGATCATCGGATGCTGCTGGAGGCTTTGAAAAATCGAGATGCTGAAGCTGCCGCCAACATAGCCAGAGATCATGTCAATAAGGCCAAAGAGGATTTGATTGCAAGAATGAAAGCAACGGGAAAGCCATCTAAAACTTAGATGGCCGTTTCGCTCAGAAATTAAAACGCTTACAAGAGAAGGGGGTTGAGCGTGTTGTATGATCAAACGGTGACAAAACTTAAGGTGTCTTCAAAGTCACTGGAGCGGAAGAGGAAATGGTCCCATATTCGGAAAGATAAGCTATTATACCTCATGGCTATTCCAGGGATTTTGTTCTTTATCGTGTTCCATTACATACCGATGTACGGCATTTTGCTCGCATTTAAAAAATACAACATCTATCAAGGATTTTTCGCCAGCGAATGGATTGGGTTGGATAATTTCAAAACGTTGTTCACTATGTATGGATTCGACAGAGCTTTCAAGAATACCATTATCATTTCGCTCTACCAATTGGTGTTTGCTTTTCCGTTTCCAATTATCTTGTCTATTCTACTGAATGAAATCCGGCATCAACTGTATAAGAAATTCGTTCAAACGTCGATTTATCTGCCTCATTTTGTGTCATGGATTATTATCTCAGGTATTTTGTTTGCCATCTTATCGCCTTCTACTGGCGTAATCAAAGAAATCGCAGGGTTTTTCGGATATGAGAATTTCACCTTCAACCTGCTGAGCAGCAAGGAATATTTCCGGAGCCTGCTTGTCATATCGAATATCTGGAAGGAAGCGGGCTTTGGTACGGTCCTATATCTAGCTACCATTGCAACGATTGATCAACAGATGTACGAGGCGGCCAAAGTGGATGGCGCAAAGAAATGGCAGCAAATTTGGCATATAACGCTGCCGGGTTTACGGACGACGATTGTCATTTTACTTATTTTTCGTGTGGGCAGCATGCTCAACACGGGTCTGGATCAAGTGTTTGCGCTCTATAACCCTCAGGTTTACGAGGTTAGTGAAATTTTAGACACGTATATTTATAAATTGGCTTTTCAAGATGCCAAATATGATTTGGCTACCGCCTCAGGTTTGTTCAAATCGTTAATTAGTCTAGTCCTAGTTTTATTTACAAACTTTATTGCCAAAAAAATTGATTCAGATAGTGGTTTGATGTAACCGATTTCGTACGAAGGAGGTTCACCTGATGAGAGAGTCATTTGGGGAACGTTTATGGTATTTCATTTTGAACGCAGGCATGCTGCTGTTATCGATCGTTACCTTGTATCCATTTTGGCATGTGCTGATGTATTCGTTAAGTGATCCCAAGCTAGCAATGGGTGGAGGGCTGTTTTTATGGATGAAAGGGTTCTCTCTTACTTCCTATGAACTGCTGCTTAAGAGCAAAGGGATTTATTATGCTTATGGAAACTCCATTTTTCGCTTAGTAATCGGAACCGCGATTAATATTGTGTTGACCGCGATGTTGGCTTATCCCCTTTCCATTCGAAGATTTGTGGGAAGAAACTTCATTACGCTCATGATTTTCTTCACTATGCTGTTCAGCGGGGGCATGATCCCGACTTACTTGATTGTCAAAGAGCTCGGTTTGATCGATTCGATTTGGTCGCTCATTATTCCAACTGCTCTCAGTGCGTGGAACTTGATTATTTTGAAAAATTACTTTCAGAGCTTGCCCGCTGAGCTCGAGGAATCGGCAAACATCGATGGGGCCGCTCCGATGCGCATTTTATTTTCGATCATCCTGCCCGTATCGGGTCCTGTTATTGCTGCAATCGCTTTATTTTACGGAGTAGCCCATTGGAACTCATATTTTGATGCTATTCTCTACATCAACTCTGATGCGAAACAAGTACTTCAAGTGTTTCTGCGAACGATGCTGCAGAGCAGCTCCTTACAGCAGGTTCAGGGGACAGATAACTTTGCTGCCTCAATCGGATTGGTCACGGAAGAATCGGTCAAAATGGCTACGGTTGTTGTTTCCGTGATTCCAATGCTGATCGTGTATCCGTTTTTGCAAAAATATTACGTTAAAGGCGTCATGGTAGGATCCATCAAAGGTTAGGTTTTGAAGAGCTATTGCAAGCTCTCAAAATAGATACATTACTTAGGGGGTATATATATGGTGAAATTGAAATTGAAGAAAACAGTCACTTTTAGTTTAATCAGCGTGATGATGATGAGTGCGGTCGCTTGCACTGCTCCAGGAACCACAGGAAAAGAAGACAATAAAACAGGTGAAAGCAGCAAACCTGCAGCACCAGTAACGGTACGAATTTTGATCGACAAAACGACTAATTTTCCTGAAGATAACACAGTTGTTCAGGAAATCCGCAAAAGAACGGGCGTGAATGTTCAGTTCTTGACCGTGGATGCTCCGGATTTAGAAACGAAATTAAATACGATGATCGCGTCAAGTGATATGCCCGATGCGTTCCTGAACCCGAATAAAGCAAAAATCAAAGATTTGGTTAGTAATCAAGTGATTATTCCTATGGATGATTTACTGAAATCCAACGGGAAAAATATTTTGGACAACAAGGGTTCCATATTAAAAGGCGCTTCTCAAGTTGATGGCAAAGTGTACGCCATTCCGCGTGGTTGGGGATTCGGAAACGTGTTGACCATTCGTAAAGACTGGCTGGATAAATTGAAGCTGCCCGTGCCTAAGACAATCGATGAATACTATAAGGTGCTGCAAGCATTCGCTAATCAGGATCCTGACGGCAACGGTCAAAAGGATACGATTGGCGTGGGTGCTTACTTTGCGGGAGGAAAAGAGAGCGACGTTTACAGTACGTTTTCTCATATCTTCGCAGCTTACGGCGTTCCGGTCGGAAGGGGCAAGCTAATTGACGGGAAAGTGATACCTTGGGTATTGCAGCCCGGATTTATGGATGGAATCAAATTCCTGAATAAATTGTATAAAGAAGGTTTGATGGATCCCGAGTTTGCTACGATTTCTAATTTGAAGGAATTTGAGAAGTTATGGAACGGAAAGATGGGGACGTTTGAATTCACCCCGAACGGGATTACGCAAAACTGGCTGACCCGTTACGTAGAAAATCCAAAACCGCAATTTGAGTTTACCGTAATTAAAGGCCCGAACAATCAAGGCGGTACCCAGCGTTTATATCTTGAGGATTCCGGTCCGTGGATGCATATCAGCAAAGCTTCCAAGCATCCGGCAGAAGTTATGAAGGTGTTGGATTTCTTGATCAGCGATGAAGGCGACAAATTGACTTGGGCAGGGATCGAAGGCAAGCATTACAAAATGGAGAACGGGAAATTCGAGTGGATCAAACCATATGACGATGCCGCCAGTTTGCGAAATGAGGGTGGGTTCGCCTACAACGGAGTGATGAATCGTATCAATGGCTTCTCGGTTCAATTGTTGAACGATCAAACAAAAGCCGGCTTGAAGCTTTCATCAGACAATGCGATCGAAGACGCTTATCTCTATGATATACCGGAAATCGAACGCAATACGGGAAAAGTTTTGCAGGATATTACGAAAGAAGGCTTTTCCTCTTTGATTTTATCGAAAGGCGATCTCGACAAAGAATACGAGTCGTTTAAGAAAAAATATTTGGACGCTGGCGGTCAGAAATGGATCGAGCAAGCCACCGAAATTTATAAAAAGGAACATCCAGAGAAGAAATAGAGTGATAAATTAAAAACAAGGTTCATAGGGGTGCGTAGATGAAAATTACTGGCGTGAATACGTTTGTCGTCGATTGTTACCGTACAAACTTCGTATTCGTTAAAATCTATACAGATGCAGGTATTTCAGGGGTTGGCGAAGCGACGCTGGAGTATAAAGAGAATGCTGTAGTTGGGGCAATTGAAGATATTAAACGGTACCTGATCGGTAAAAGCCCGTTTGATATCGAAGCTCATTATCACAATATATATCGCGATGCCTACTGGCGGGGTGGAGCCGTTCTGATGTCTGCGCTCAGTGCAGTGGAAATGGCTTTGTGGGACATTAACGGTAAATCACTGGGCGTTCCGGTTCACAGGCTGCTTGGTGGCAAGGTTCACGACAAGGTGAAGGTGTATGCCAATGGGTGGTTTGCGGGTGCCACTTGTGTAGCGGATTTTGGGATTAAAGCCAAGGAAGCGATGGATCGAGGATTCAAGGGATTGAAGTGGGACCCGTTCGGCAAAGCGTACATGACCCTCTCGAATGAGGAACTGGATAAGGCTCTCGAATGCATTGGCGTTGTGAGAGATGCCGTCGGTTATGATATGGATCTATTCATTGAAGGGCATGGCCGTTTTAATGTACCTACTGCGATCAAGATCGCTAAGGAGATTGAGGCTTTCAAACCGGTGTGGTTCGAAGAACCGGTTCCACCTGATAATTTGGACGCCATGGTAGACGTAAGGCGGAAATCTCCGGTGGCCATCGCAGGCGGGGAACGATTGTTTACACGCGAAGCATTTAGCGAAGTGTTCAAGCGAAGAGCGCTTGACTATGTGCAGCCGGATATCAGCCATGCCGGAGGCATTATGGAATGCCGCAAAATTGCTGCGATGGCGGAGTCGAACTATATTCCATTCGCCCCGCACAATCCAAGCGGTCCTGTAGCTAACGCAGCTACACTGCAATTGGCCGCCTGCACGCCTAACTTTTTCTATCTGGAAATTATGGCAAGTGATGTGCCTTGGCGCAAAGAGATCACGGACGAACAGTTGCATTTCGAGGATGGCTATATGACAATCCCGGATAAACCGGGTTTAGGCATTGAACTGTATGAAGACTCAGCCATTAAGCATCCTTATGCCCCGCACGATTTAAGGCATTATAACGGGCAACTTATTCAAATTCGACCGCCGGCTGCCGAGCACTACTTTTAAGTCATTTTAGAAACCGAGGTGAAGAATCGTTATGTTTGATTTATTTGGCAAAGTGGTCATGGTAACGGGATCATCGCAAGGTCTCGGACGCGGGATGATCTTAGGTATGGCTGAAGCGGGAGCTGATGTGATTATTAACGCTCTGGAGATTACGGAAAGCGCACTTCAACTTGTTGAGCAAGTCAAGGTGATGGGGCGGGATGCCATTGTGATCCAAGCGGATGTCAGCCAGGAAGCGGATGTCCAGAGATTGTTTCATATGGCGGTAGAGAAGTATGGACGCCTAGATATACTGGTCAACAATGCCGGCACTTCCCGGGCGGAAACGATAGTCGAAACCTCGCTGCAAAGTTGGAATGAAATTATTAACAACAACTTGACGAGCACCTTCTTATGCTCCAAGTATGCCATGGACATCATGATGCCGCAAAAAAGCGGCAGGATTATTTCCATCAGTTCCGTCGTTGGACATCAGGGTGCTTTATATGGCCATGTTCACTACGCTGCTAGTAAAAGCGGACAGATCGGCTTCACGAAAACGCTCGCTCGGACGGCTGCTCCTTATGGCATTACTGTTAACGCGATCGCTCCGGGCATCATCGAAACTGAATTGTTGCATCAAACGCATGGGGATGAGAAGGTGAAGATTTTAACGGAGTCTGTTCCCCTAGGCTTAGGGAAGCTTGAAGACGTTGCGGCTGCAGCGGTATTCCTGGCAAGCGACGAAGCTAGGTACATTACCGGAGTTATTCTGGATGTGAACGGCGGTCTATATTTAAGATAAGGAAAGGACAGATTGGGACATGACACATTCAATTAAGGCAGGGAAGTTACAGTTTGCCCTGGATTCGCAGGGGCGGTTCGTACGTTGGTCGGCTGAGGGACTTCTATTACAAGAGAGCACAGGAGCAGATTTCTGGAGAATTCAACTCGACGACGGCGAGTTTCGCGACATGTCCGTTCGTTCAAGTTTTCAAAGCGGGACCGTAACCGAAATTGAGGGTGGATTGGCTATTCAATACAATCAGCTCGAAGCAGAGGACGGCAATACGTATCCCGTATTGTTTCGGGTGCAGGTCCTGGTAGTAGGCGAGCAATTGCACTTCTCCTACAAGGTAACCAATCAAAGCGAAGTACGGGTCAATGAGGTCAAACTTCCATTCGTAGATGTATCCGTCGTTGCAGATGAACAGCGTTCTCGAGATGTCCTATTCCGCAGTCAGGGGCATGGACACCGGCTTGCAGATCCTTGGCCGGCAATTGACAAGGCTCACACGGAATACATGTCCAGTGATGACCATGAGATTTGGCTCGACATGACCTATCCGAGTTTCGGCAGCATGGCATGGTTTGGCGTGCAGAGTGGTTCGCATTTCCTATATGTAGGTCGGCATGATGACAACTTCACTACTTGTGTGTTGGCCGCAGGAATAGGTCCGCGCAACAGCGATCCGCGTCTTGTTCTAGCCGTTTCTCAGTTCCCATTAGTGCAAAGCGGAGAAGAGGTTTCCTCTCCGACCTCTGTCGTAGCGTTCGTTCCCGGAGATTGGCGGCAAGGCTCGGCCATTTACCGGCAATGGGCTGACGGTTGGTTCAGTGAACCGCAGAAACCTGAGTGGGTACAGGAGCTTCCCGGTTGGCAGCGCATCATCATGAAGCATCAGTTCGGCAAAATTTACTTCCGGTATGAAGATTTACCGCGCGTCTACGAGGAAGGCAAAGCAGTCGGGGTGGAAATGATTCTGCTCTTCGGTTGGTGGAAAGGCGGATTCGACAACGGTTATCCCGTCTATGAGCCTGACCCTGCCCTTGGCGGAGAAGAAGGGTTTAAAGCAGCGATTTCGGAAGTGCAGCGTCGGGGGGGACGGGTTGCTCTCTACACAAATGGTGTGCTGATCGATGTGAAATCCGACTATTACAAGGAAACCGGGCATCGGATTTGCCGCAAAAATATTGATGGCATGGAGTACAGGGAGCATTATAAATTCAACAATGACGGCATGCTGCTGCGCAATTTTGGCTATAAAAGCTTTGTGTCTGCCTGTCAGGCCACCGATGAATGGAATAAGCATCTTACCCAGATCGGTCAACAAAAATTAAGCTACAATCCGGACTCTATTTTCTACGATCAGATTGCTGGACATTTTCCACATCTCTGTTTCGATGCTTCGCATGATCATGGAAACCGTGGAGATAACGAGACGGTTTATCGGCGGCGCAATTTGCAGCAAATGCGTGAATTATGCACAGGAGATAAAGCTTTCGGCTCTGAATTCGTTGTCGATTGCTATGCGCCTCTTCTGGATTTCCATCATAGCTGCCAATATGCGAGCTTTAAAGATGAGGAATCGTTCCCAGAGCTTTATCGGCAAACGTTCCCCGAGACGATTATGTCCAATCGCTACATGCATGATGAAAGAAGCGATTTTAAGCAGCAGCTTCACTTCGCTTTTGTGTATGGATACCGCTTTGACATTGCCATTTACCGCTCTCGGGCGACAGTGACTGCGGCTCCGGCCTATGCGAGCCACGTCAAGGAACTGATCGCCTTACGCGATCGTTACTCCGAATTTTTCTATCACGGGACTTTCTCGCTGGATACTGATATGGAACTGCCTGAGGGAGTCGTCAAAACGGAATACGTTCATCAGACGAGAAGACTCTTCGTATTCTGGAATGATTCCACGGAGGAGAAGTTGATCTCTTTCCAGAACCGAGTAATTCGTTTGGGAGCCAATGAACTTGTATGTGAAATTGTGGAATAGGTAACTGCAAAGAGGGAACAGCAAGGATGCTTTGTGTTCAAGTCGGCACGGAACAACCTTGTTGTTTTCGCTTTACGATAAAACTAAAGCGCTTACAATTTATGTTAAATTTTCATATTCATAGAGGAGGCTGTTTGCGGTATGTCTAAAAAAGTTATCTGGGGTGTGATTATTAGTATTTGTTTGGCTGCATGGTTATTCCGAGCACCAGCAAGCCTGGCTGTTGGGGTTGGAGATATGGGCGTACTGCAATTTCAAGACGATTTTAGCGATGGTATGTCGTTATGGAAGGGGGTAAAAGGATCATGGGTGGTTGACAACGGTGCTCTCCGGGTTACCTCGGGCAGCACTAACGAAATAGAGCCTAAGGGATCGAATTCCATTTGGCAGGATCAAATCGTCGAGTTTCGCATCCAAATAGTGGGAGCGCCAGGAGGCGGTTTTACAAGAGTTTTTACAAGATATGTGAGTAACACAAGCAATTTGGGCTTGTTGATCAGACCTACGGGGTTAAGCTATACAATAAATGGAGCTGCGGAGTCGTACCTTTCCAGTTATACATTTACCGTGGGTACTAACTATGACGTAAAGATGATGCTGTCTGGAAGCACGGCAACCATTTATGCCAAGAAGGATTGGGAATCCAATTACACGAGCGCGGGGACGATTGCGGGACTGCCCGTACAAAGCGGAAAGCTGAAATTCCAAACCTCCAACGACAAGGTGCTGCTGGATAATGTCAAAGTATCGAATACGCAATCTTCCGCTTTTATGGCGAATGGAAGCGTGTTGTCATCTTTGAATTTGGGAAGTCAATCTGCTTTGCCGCTAATCAATACAACTGGTAAAGCCGTTGCCTGGACATCAAGTGACACGACAAGGGCAACCGTAGATGGCAATGGTGTGGTCACTGCTGCCGGCAGGGGTCTGGTGACGATTACGGCTTCCACGGCAGATAGTCTGGAACAAGTCAGATTTGATATTTATGTGAAGGATCCCCTCGATTCGATAGGCGTGTTGCAGTTCCAGGACGATTTCAGCAACGGCATGAGTTTGTGGCATGCCGCATCCGGAGCATGGGGAATTGACCATTCGCAGCTTATTTCTCCGGCCGCTTCGTCCTCACTGATTGAGCCGAAAGGGATATTTACCAAATGGCGGAACATGACGGTAGCCATGAGATTCAATAGACTCGCCACAAGCTCAAATGACAATTTCATTTCGATCAAATTAAGGTATGTCAGCGAGGCGGATTATACAAGATTGCTGATTAGAAGCACGGGATTAAGTTATATCCAAGCAGGTGGAGCGGAGCAGTCTTTTTATGCAACGACTTTCAATACGGGAACGGATTATGATATCAAATTGGTAGCCATTGACGATTTGGTGCAAGTATATGTAAAAAGCGCTGCTGATCCTAATTACATTGTTGCGGGTGCGATTTCCAATGCTTCCTATAATTACGGCAAAGTACAACTGACAACGTACAATGTCAAGGCGGCTTTAGACAACATTCAAATATGGAACCTTGAAAAGATACCGCTTATGCTAGGCAAAAAGTTAAGCGTTTTCAACAAGGGCGATAGCGAATCGCTGCAGTTGACGAATACGACCGGGAAAAGTGTGATTTGGAGTTCAAGCGACAACCAGGTAGCGACCGTAGATCAGACTGGAACTGTGACCCCGCTCGCGCGGGGGCAGGCGATCATTACCGCAGCAACGAATGACAGCATCTATCAGGATAAAGCTGAAATCGTGGTCATGGATCCGATTAATCCTACTGGTATCTTGCAGTTCCAGGACGATTTCAGCGAGGGCATGAGCGTTTGGAAAGCGGTGTATGGGACTTGGAAGGTTGATAATTCTCGGCTATCTTCCACCTCAACGGCCTCCTCATTGATCGAAATGAAAGGGGCAGAAGCAATGTGGAGGAACCAGACGATTGCTATGAGGTTTAATCGGGGTGAAAATCTGGCAGGCAACTTTATTTCAGTGAAATTCAGGTATGTCAGCGAGGTCGATTATACACGTTTACTAATCAGAAGCACGGGATTAAGTTACGTCAAAGCGGGTGGCACAGAGCAGTCGATGTATGCCATGACTTTTAACATGGATACGGATTACGATATTAAATTGGTCGCTTTGGATAATTGGGTTCAGGTTTATGTGAAAAGCGCAACTGACCTCGACTATACGTATGCAGGTGCCATTTCCAATGTCTCCTATGCCTTCGGCAAGGTGCAGCTGACAACTTACAATGTGAAGGCTGCTTTTGATCACATCCAAATATGGAATCATGAAAGTTCGCCCTTTGTCTTGGGCGCCAAACTAACTGCGATTGCAAGTGGGAATAGCGAACCGCTGCAGCTGAACAATACGACAGAAAAAAGTGTGGCGTGGACTTCAAGCAATACGCAGGTGGCGACAGTAGATCAGATGGGAGTGGTTACAGCTATAGTGAAGGGTCAGACAGTCGTAACTGCGGCAACTTATGATAATTCTTATCAGGAAAAGAGCGATATCGTCGTATATGTCCGGCCTACAGGGGTTACCCTCAACAAGCCTAGTACTTCCCTATACATGGGGGAAGCTGAGGAGCTTACTGCGGCGGTTAGCCCGTCGGATGTAGATAACCCGTTGACCATATGGACGTCCAGTAATCCTTCCGTGGTCAGTTTGGCAGGAGGTTCGAGTACTTCCAAAGCGATTAAAGCTTTGTCTGCAGGCACTGCGGTCATCACCGTTACTACCGTAGATGGCGGATTTTCGGCTTCGACGCAAGTAGTTGTGAATGCTGTGCCGGAACCAACCGTATCGATGGCCGAATTCGCGATTGATCCGAATCCGAATGCTCTGCCGTCCCATTTCTTAGGAGCACATAACGAACAACTCGTTAAGGTTGGAAGGGTGACTGATTTTCAACTGGAAAGCTTTGATAATCTAGGAATGGACCTCCAGCTGCAAAATGTTCGTGGACCCGATGGTACGGGGGCGAATTACTATTTGTACAACGAAGGTACGGTCATGAATTCCAAAGATCCGCGGTATCAGCAATTCTATGGGAATCGAACTGTTGGGGCGGTAGAGAGTGTGAATCTCCAGCCTGGGTACCCGGGGTTATATCTTGCGGATTCCTATCATCTCGCCAATACGCTGGAGGTTCCCTACATATTTGTACTAAATGTAATCTCTCAGTCAGTGAGTGAAATCCTGACACAAGTCCAGCAGATGAAGCAGCAAACGACACAACCCATCTATGTGGAAATGGGGAACGAGCTTTATTCCATCTTGTTCGATGCAAGCTTCCCATCAGTTTCTGAATATATAGCTAAATGCAAATTGATCTATCAGGGAATCAAAGACATAGATCCGACCATTCGAATCGGAATTGTGGCTGTGGCCAAAGATTTGGAAGACCGAATAGCTGCCGACCCTAATAATCTGCCAGACCCTGATGTGGATTGGGGATCTACACAAGGGGGACGAGTTGCGCTTTGGAATCAAACGCTAATGACAGACAGCAGTTTTTACGACGCCATCATCGTTCATGTGTATTCACCGATTCCCAGTCTATTTGATCTAACGAACAGCAAAATGATGCGATACTTATACACGTATAATCAAAGTGCATTGGAAGGTCTGTCTATTCAGAAAAACCAATTCCCTGGCAAGGAAATATGGGTTACGGAATGGTCATCTCTTCCAACCGTCCTATTCGGCGAGAAAGACCCTAACGAAAAGGCACGCAAACAATTTATGAAAACCCCGGCATTTGCGATGCACAATATGGAACGGGTGCTGCAAATGATCGAGTCGGGCGCAGTGACGATTACTGACGTACATGCGATGGTAGATCCACAAGGGTTTGGCATCGTTCAGCAAACCGCGGCGGGTGAACTCGTTGAATTACCGAATTATTATGTATTTAAAGCTTTGGGAGGTCTGCTAAATACCAATAGCAGCTACTTCAAGCTCAATCTTTCACAAGGCGATGTACAAAATGAAAAGCTGCGGTTCATAGCAACGGATGTCTATTACAACGTTGCGGATGTTGGTGCATGGGGTTTTGGTGATGCAAATGGCATTAAGAAGGTCGTTTTCGCCAATCGGACCATGAACCCTGTCAATGTTTCAATACCAGGCTGGGAGCTCAAGACGAATTGGGTTTATGGGGGCGCTAATCCTTTGCCATCGTTTCTGACGAACCCGAATGCGAGTTGGTTGGATGCGCCACAAGTTAATCCACTACCGGAGACGCCATCTTCCAGTTTCGCTGGAGAGATCCAATTGAAGCCTTATTCGATGACGATCGTGGATGTGACAGTTGTTGCTGCATCCGTCACAACAGCATCTGTATCTTCGGCACAATTGGATTGATAAAATTTAATTCATCTCTAGTTCCAATTCTAGTATAATCTTTACAATTGCCATTCCACGCGCACGGAAGATATGGTATAATTCTCGCGTATTTGATTACTCATATTGATGATCAGGAGTTGCTGTGTCTGCATTGTTGAGTACAAATTGAATTGAGCCAGAAGGATTAATACTTTAATTGTTCAGCTCTGTCATACAAACTGGGCTTACAACTTTAACCGTTGTAGGCCTATTTTTTTTCAATGGACGATGATGTATAGATATTGTCAGTGAAGGGGCTACAAACCGTGAAAAACAAAACAGTCATTACAGGTTTTGGACTCAGACTACCTAAAATTCAAAACGTTGTGCAATTTGAAAAGGTGTTGCGAAATGGGATTTGTACACAATCGATTGTCACTGGAATAGGCCCCAAGAAAGAAAGTCTGGTCTGCGGAATGATTGAAGATGAGCTGGAAGAAGCCCGTGAAAGAAAACTGCATGGATACCCTAGAGCCGCTCTACTCGGTATCGCTGCGGCAAAGGAAGCGCTGGAACAAGCAAAAATTGCGAGTCCGAAGGCGAGACTAGCCGTTATTATAGGTACTTCGACTTCAAGTCTTCCTGAAATAGAACAATGTTCTTATATGTATAGAAGCAATCAATATAATAAAATCAGTGCTTTCAATGCAGGGATGACGAATATTCATAGTCTTTCTTCTGGTATAGCCAATTATTTTGGCTTGGGAGATGGCAATCTTGTATTTACATTAACTAACGGTTGTTCGTCAGGCTCGGATGCCATATTCTTAGGAAAGACACTATTAGAGAATGGCACGGTTGACATCTGCATTGTTGGTGCGGCGGAGACACCTTTTTGTGATTCCGCTATAGCGAGTTTTGCCAAACAGAAAGCGATCAAATTCAATGTCAATATTGGAGAAACAGGGAATCCCTTTTCCAAAAACAGCAATTCATTCGTCATTTCTGAAGGTGCAGCAGTTATTGTTATGGAGACAGAGCAGCAAGCCAATCAGGAGAACAAGCACATTTATGGATATTTAACAGGTGCCGCTGCGAATAACGATGGTGTGAGCATTCATCAAATGGACGAAAATGGCGAACGATTATATCAAACATTTGATCAAGCTGTTGGAAGCAAAAAAATTACATATACGAATAGTCTAGCGCTCGGACTTGATTTGCAAGACGAAAATGAAGCCAAAAATCATATGAAAAAGTTAGGTGCCCATACACCTATCACGTCCATTAAAGGAATGATCGGTCATCCCTTCGCTGTTTCTGGCGTTGCCCAACTCATCTCCTCGTTAATCAGTTTGCGGGAGCACTTTATTCCACCAACAACACTGAGTGATTTCAAAGGTTATGAGCATGTGAATATTGTCAAAGAAGCAATGAATTGTGACATTCAGAATATCGCAATCACTTCTCATGGATATGGTGGGAATAATAATACAATTGTGGTATCGAAAGTAGGTTAAGTTATGAATTTTATCCTTATGGCAGCAATGTCTTTCATACCGCTGTTCTTAGGAATGTCCTGTAAAATGTTGTTTAAAACAAAATTAACTAACGCCATGTTAGTCTTTATGATTTTTATGAGCTTATGGCAGTTGGATGTAAGTGTTTTATATGGCATTGACTTGCTGAAGGAAGAGAGCCTGTTTTTTTTATTTAAGCTTTTTCGGATAGGTTCGATTATGCTTCCTCCAGCTTTTCTATACGTTGGTTATGTTACATTGAAGTATTTGACAAAAGAAGAAGCGAAATGGATGAACTGGGTTATCAATAAGTACACCCTAGGCGTGTATAGTGCTTGGTCGTTATTCATTTATGTGATCAATTGGACCGATCATGGTGTATTAAGTTTGAAGAAAATTGAAGGGTTTGGAAGCGCGATTAGCGTTCTCTACCCCGTTTACGGTGAGTGGAGTTACTTATTTGTAAACCACATTAAACTATTGATCGTTAGTATTCTATTAACACTCATTTCGAGCAGAAAAGTAACCGATAAGTATGTGAAAAATTTTCTGACTTTATTTAGTCTGACGTTTCTTCTGACCTATTTGATTGGCGTCTTAAATTTGCAGGCAGGAACTTTTATTTATTCAAGTCAGATTGCTGTGATGATTTTTTCCATCTTTATTTTCTTTATTTTTGTTCATATGAGTACGAAGATGATTAGGGAAACAACCCAAATCTTAAAAAGAAAAGAAAAAGAAGAGCAAATTGAGATAACCACCTCTGGCTTAATTCATGAGATCAGTAATCCTTTAACGATTATGAAAGGGTATTCAGAACTTCTGTCACGCAACGAACAGTTGGATGTAAGTGCCAAAGGGATGGTTGGGCAAATTAAAATAGCTGGTGCCCACATGCACAGCATTATCATCAACTATAATCAATTTATAAAAAGCGGTAAAATTAATACAGAAGAAACCGATGTTATGGAAATTATTAAAGAATCGATTGTATTAACGTCCATAAAAATAAAAGAAAAGGATGTATTCATCGAACTGAATGAACAGAAAAATAGGGTTGCGAACATAGATAAAGATAAAATGAGACAAGTATTTATTAATTTAATTAATAACAGCATAGAAGCAATGGATGAAAAGGAACTTAAAATCATCAAAATTAACACGTATACGAGTGACAATGCTATCAATATTATATTTACTGACACCGGATCAGGAATTCCAAGAAATGAATGGGATCGCATATTCGCGCCATTTCATACGACCAAAGAAGCGGGGATGGGACTCGGATTGTCCATTTCTCAGCGCATTTTGAATTCTCACGGCGGCTATATTGAAATATTAAAGAGCAACGAAGTAGGAACGGAGATTAAAGTTACTATCCCTTTAATAGACTATGGAAAGTTAATGGATGGCGCAAGCGGGTAAAATGGAAGCCAACTGCCGATAACTAGGAATCGGAAGTTGGCTGAATTTGTTTTTTCATTGCGCAATCATTCAATTTCTGCTATTATGACGATACTTATTAAAGTTATTTAATAAGTATCGGACTTGGAAAAAGCAATTAAAACTTATTGATGAGCAGGAGCAAATTATGGCTACATTCTTTTTATTAATTATCTATTTGGCCTTCATTAGCTTGGGATTGCCGGATTCATTGCTGGGGACGGCTTGGCCTGTGATGCAATTGGATTTCGCAGCGCCGCTGGAGACCGCTGGTTTGCTTTTCATGGTCATCGCAGCAGGTACGATTGTGTCTAGTTTGGCAAGCGGAGCCGTACTCAAACGATTTGGCACAGGCAAGGTAACTCTTGTCAGTTGTCTGCTGACAGCTGGTGCACTGTTTGGTTTTGCAGCTGCCCCTTCGCTTATTTGGCTAATGATATGTGCCATCCCTCTTGGATTAGGCGCAGGATCCGTAGATGCAGGGCTAAACAATTACGTAGCTGAGCATTACAAAGCACATCATATGAGTTGGCTGCATTGTTTCTGGGGAGTCGGGGCTACGATGGGCCCGATCATTATGGCGCAGTTTATTTCAGGGGAAAACACTTGGAGACACGGTTATTTGACAGTTGCCGGTATTCAATTTGGCTTAGTTGTCATTCTCTTCTTCACATTGCCTTTGTGGAATCGGGTTGCAAAAAACAGCAAGGTACATTTAAGTGATGTGCCGGAAGTTGAAGATAGCTTAATAAATAATGAAATTAGCAAACCTGTGAAACCATGGCAGATTAAGGGGGTTAAGCTGGCTCTTGTATCCTTTTTGTTTTATTGCGGAGTTGAAGCAACGATTGGCTTGTGGGGAAGCAGCTTCCTTGTCAATATCAAGGATTTGCCCGCCGCCACCGCCGCACAATGGATTTCACTCTATTACGCAGGGATAACAGTTGGCAGATTGATAACAGGTTTTATCACCTTCAAAATAAGCAACCGTCTGCTCATACGCTCAGGTCAAATCACGGCACTCATTGGGGCAGCGCTGCTGATTCTGCCTTTGCAGCCTGGTTTCTCGCTTGCAGGTTTCCTGATCATAGGTCTAGGCTTGGCACCGATTTATCCGTGTATGCTGCATGAAACGCCTGTACGTTTTGGGAAAAAGCACTCCCAGACCATTATGGGCTATCAAATGGCTGTGGCGTATACGGGCAGTACATTTATGCCTCCACTTCTCGGATTGCTTGCTTCCTATGCAACGATCAGTATCCTTCCTTTGTATCTCGTTTTGTGCGCAGCAGCCATGCTCCTGTTTTCGGAAAGATTGAATGTCTTTCTGAAAAGGACATTTGTTGGCAAGGACAACAAAACGCATTTCACAGCAAATTTATGACCTTGATAGTTGAATAACAGATACCCATAGACTAGACACGACAAAGGTGTTTAATCTATGGGTATCTTTTTGTATGGAGGCGCTGGGAATTTCGACGCTTCCCGAGTTCAATGAACAGCTTTAATCGCATACACACAGCGGTTGCTGCCTGATAACATATGTGAAATCCGCTCAATTTCAACATCGTTACCCAAGACCTGCTGGAGCATTTCCAACTCCTTGCTGCAAAAACCTGAGCATGCTTTGGCTGCTTCGCAGATCGGACAGTGTTTCTCCACGAAAGAAAAAGATCCATCCGCATGTTCGGCAACTTCCGCCATGTATCCCTCCGTTGTGCGGCATTCTGCCAGAGCTATTAAATTGTCATGCAAAAGAACGCAGGATGCTAGTTTATTCTTATATTGTGCTACCTGTTTCTGATTGCGAATTTCCAGCAGTTTCTCCAATCCTTCTTCATCGAAGGCTTCCTTCATGGATTCAATTAAACTGACGACAAGATCGCCATGTCCATCAGGAAACAGTCGATTGGCCTCAGGCGTAAGCCTCCACATTTTGGCAGGACGCCCCATTTTTCTGTTTTCAAGCTTGGGAGTGGTGGTCTTGACCACTGATAGGAGTCTGCAAAGACTTCTATTCGCGAACAACAACCATTTTTTGGACAAATAGAAGCTCATAGAGGCTCTTATTTGCCGAACAGGGAAGGGCTGTCCATCAGGTCTTATGACCTTTGGGACAGCCCTATCTTCATTTAGAGGGGCATGCGGGTGGAACGCTCTTCAACAAGAGGCATTTCCAAGCCTGAATTGCCCAGGTGTGATGTTTTCGAATTTTTTAAACACTTTGAAAAAGTGCCGCGGATTTTCGTAGCCAACAAGCTCGGCAATCGTGTTAATCGGCCATTCCGGGTTCTCTTGCATGATTTGCTTCGCTTTGGCAAGTCGAAACGTATGCAAATAATGAAGAAAGGTCAGTCCCATCTCTTTGCGAAACAACATGCTGATGTAATTTGGATGCATTTGCACGTGATCGGCAACAGCATCGAGCGATAAATCCAGCTTGTAGTTTTGTTCCACGAAAGCGACGATTTTATCAATGGCCTGTATATTAGGCTGATAATCGTTGGTTCGGCGCAAATAGCGAATGAGCTGTGAAAGGATCTCCGCTACACGGGCATCCTCAAGGACTGCACCGCTGGATGAAAATAGATTGGCTGCCGCTTGCTCGCCCCAGATCGCTTCAGGCGCAAGGCCGACGTTCTGCAAATAGAGTCCGACGCAGACTAGAAACTGCTCGCGCAGCTTGCTTTGGCAATCGGAATCGCCGGAGAAATATAGAAGGATCGGCTGCATGTCCTTCTCGATCTGCTCTATCGAGATTTGATGCTGCAGCGAATGTTCAATATAATGCACAAGATTGTCATAGCAGCTATAGATGTTCTCCTTGAAGACGGTTAAGCCGCAGCTGCCAAAATACCGGTTGAATAACAGGGATGCCATCGCTTCTATATACAGATTGCGCATGTTTCCCTTATCATTCTTGCTCCCGCTGGCCCCCATGCAATAGCCGCTGTCCTTCGTATGGATAAACTCGCCATAGGCACGGTGCAGCTCATCATCCGTCAAAATATGCGTATCATTCGCAATGAGGACGGTTTGCCGTAAAAAGTGCGACTGCGTAATGTAGAGCTTTTGGCTAACAGGCCCTAAAGCATGAAGGATACCCTCGAGACGTTCGGCCGCAAGAGGCGGTTCACTTTCGCAAGCCTGAAATACGATGATGGTTGTACACGGATGGGGAAGAAGAAGCTGCAATTGCTCGGCCCTGAGCGGCAGTTCCTCCAAAGGTGTGTTGTATAGAATATGCTCTTTGAGCAGCAGCAGGTCGCGCGCGACGGTTCGTTCCTGCTCTTCCTCAATCGTACTCCCGATTCGCCCCAGTACGCTGATTAGTTCATCCTTGTTAATCGGCTTCAACAAATAATCGAGAACTTGATATCGCAGTGCTTGTCTGGCATACGCAAAATCGCCATAACCGGTCAAGATAACGAATCGGTTGCAAAGGTTCAGCTCTTGTATTTCCTTAATTAGAGCAAGTCCGTCCATTTCCGGCATGTGAATATCCGTGAGGATCAAATCGGGCTGAAAGTGGGCAAGCTTCTGCAGCGCATCAATGCCGTCAGCGGCGCCGACGATCTCGATAAACGGTGTATGCGCTTTTTGGATCATACGGATAATTCCGTTCAAAATGATAGGTTCATCATCGACAACCAACAGCCTCATTGCGTTGCCCCCTTAGCTAGCTTGAGTAAACATGTCGTCCCCGCGTTAAGCTTGCTTTCCATTTGAATGCCTGATCGCTCGCCATAAAACATTTTCACGCGTTCGTTTACATTCATAATACCGAGGCCTCCTTCACCCTTCTGCAAAAGTTTGGCATCCATGCTTCCATTTAAGACGGCTTGGATAAGTGCGAGGCGCTCTTCCTCCATACCTGCACCAGAATCAACAACGGCAATGAACATGAACGTATAATCTTCCCAAATGCGAATCGAAAGCGAGCCTTGTTTTCTTACATTTGCGATCCCGTGGACAATGCTATTTTCAATGATTGGCTGCAGCATATAGTGGGGACATATAAAGTTATCGATAGCTGCGTCAATGTCAAAAGATACTTGCAGCCGGTCAGCCAGCCTAATTTGCTGGATTTTGATATAGTCTTTGACATTGTCTACTTCTTCCCGCAGGGAAGTCTCGCTTTTCGTCCCTGACAGACTATAGCGGAACAGCTTGCCTAGCGTATAGGACATCTCGGCTGCTTCAGGGTCATCGTTGGCCTCCGCGATCATACGAATCGATTCGAGCGTATTGTACAGAAAATGAGGCTTGATTTGTGCTTGCATCATGAGATAAGCCGATTCCTTTCGCAGCATTTCCGAACGATGTACGGTATTGACCAACTCATCCATACGCCTGATCATTGCATTGTAAGAGGAAGTCAGATGTCCGACTTCGTCTTTATTAATTTCCCCACGATAGAGAGGGAAATAGTTCTCATCAACCTGCCGCATATGTTTGGAAAGCTTCAAAATGCGCTTCGTAATAGAACTGGCGATCAAGTAGTATATACCGGAAAGAAGCAATAGAAGGGTAGCGACCGTCAAAACAAGCACATATTTGTTTTTCTTGATCCCAATAAAGACGTCGTCCACTTGCTCCATCATGACAAAATGCAGCTTAAGCGTGTCGGCATAAAACGATTCAATCAGCAGCTTATTCCCGTTCACATTTTGATAGGCGTATTTAGTGTTGGCTTGGAAAGCATCGGCAAGCAAGGCTTTCTCTGAATCCTTGGATAAGGAGATCTTTTCAATATGACTTATGACTTGACGATCCTGATCAAGGACATATAGATTGCTTTTGCTGTTCGTATTCAGCGATTCCAACAAGGGTTTTATTAAATTCGGAGTCACCTTGATATCGAGAAGTCCGATGTCTTGTTCAAAGTTGCGGTTTCCAATTTTGTGGAAATAATGGAGGTTGATATCTGGCTCTGATCCATTATTATAAGTAATCCATTTGCCAACGCCAAGCGGGAGCTTTTTCATGCTCTCGTCCAGTTTGAACTCGTCCATCTTGGCCATTTCTGGCCGGAAAATCATACCGTTCTGCTGCTCCATGTAAATGGTCATGCTATCGATCATTCGATTGGATGACAAAATATAGGAAAACAAAGGTCTGATGTAGGTCAAGAAATTGGATACTTGCTCAAAATCGCTTCGATAGTTCCCACTTAAATAAGCAATTGTATTCGAATTATTTTGAAATAATTGATAAGCGGATTCAATCTGCACCGTACTGACACTAACGTTGTTAAGCACTTGATTAACAATTTTTTGCCGGCCTTGCGCATATTCTTCGAGAAAGCTGTTGTAGTTCTGGTTGTAGAGAAAGAGGCCGAATAAAATAATCGGGATGAAGATAATAACAATGTAGCCTATGGCCATCTTTTTCACAATTGACAAATTTTGATAGTTAAAAGCAGGCTTCTTTTTCACACCGCACACCACCTTATAAACGGACACTGCTGCTTAAGAATGAGCACTATAAATTTATTTGCAGCTCCTTTATCATAGATTCTGTAAGCGCTTAATAATAGCAAATTGTAAATGCAGTGAGGGGGAATATCATGAGTATAGCATTAAGATTGGCAAAGAAAAACTGGCAGCTTTATCTGATTATTTTGCCGTCACTCGTTTACTTACTTATTTTTAAATACGTACCGATGGTTGGAGTGCAAATCGCTTTCAAGAACTATATGGTCACCAAAGGGATTTGGGGGAGTGATTGGATCGGTTTTAAGCATTTTATCGACTTTTTCCATCTGCCCATTTTTTGGAGGGTTATCAAAAACACGTCACTGCTCAGCCTTTACTCGCTGCTTGTCGGATTTCCGGCGCCGATTATTCTGGCCTTAGCCTTAAACGAATTGAAAAATGGGGTTTTTAAGCGGACTGTACAACTGGTCACCTTCGCGCCTTATTTCATTTCCACGGTCATCATGGTTTCGATCATTATGCTGTTCCTTTCTCCGCAGCTTGGCTTCGTTCATCTCTTAGCGGATAAATTCGGATTTCCAGCGGAAAATATTATGTCCAAGCCCGAGTATTTCAAAACCGTTTATGTCCTATCCGACGTTTGGCAGTTCACAGGATATGCCTCGGTCATCTACATTGCCGCTCTGGCAGGCGTGGATCCCCATTTGTATGAGGCGGCCAAGGTGGACGGGGCATCCCGGTTCCAGCGGGTGATTCATATCGATTTGCCAAGCCTAATGCCAACGGCCGTCATCTTGCTCATTCTGAATTCAGGACAAATCATGAATGTTGGATTCGAGAAGGTATATCTGATGCAAAATGCGATTAATGTTGGCGCGTCCGAGGTCATTTCTACCTATGTTTATAAAATGGGCTTGGTTGGAGCGAACTTCAGCTTCTCCGCTGCGGTTGGACTTTTTAATTCAATCGTTAATTTGCTGCTGCTCATTGTGGTCAACCATGTGGCAAGGAAAAATTCCGAGACGAGTTTGTGGTAGGAGGTAACTATTATGGTCCATCCAGAGCAGACATTGAAGCTAGAGGCGCAGAAGACTTCTACCCGCATTCTTGAAAATAGTGTCGACAGAGTGTATTTGTTTTTTGTCTACTTGTTTTTGAGCATTTGCTTAGTCATTGTGGCCTATCCGCTTGTTTACATTATTAGTTCATCTTTCAGCTCGTCATCAGCCGTTATCTCAGGCAAAGTGTGGCTGTTCCCAGTTGAACCTACCCTTCGTGGCTACAAAGCGGTGTTTCAAAATCCGCAAATTTTGACGGGGTACGGCAACTCCTTGTTCTATCTATTCTTCGGGACGCTGCTTAGCGTTTCCTTGACGATTACGGCAGCGTACCCGCTATCGCGCAGAAACTTTTATGGACGCAACGTCATCACCGCATTATTCATTTTCACAATGTTGTTCAATGGGGGATTAATTCCTTATTATTTGACCGTTAAAGGGATGGGACTGCTCGACACGAGATGGGCCATGATTATTCCAGGTGCGATTTCGGTCTGGCAGGTGATTCTCGCCAGGACGTTTTTCCAGACGTCGATTCCATCGGAATTAACGGAGGCCGCACATTTGGACGGATGCAGCGACTTCAAGTTTTTGCTTCGTATTGTGATCCCGCTTTCCAAACCCATCATTGCTGTACTCGTACTTATGTATGCAATCGGCTACTGGAATTCCTACTTTGAAGCGTTGATTTTCTTGAAAACGGCTAATTTGTATCCGCTTCAGCTTATATTACGGAACATTCTGATCCTGAACTCGATCGATCCTACGATGATTAAGGATGTCAGGGAGCTAGCCGAAAGACAAGGCTTGAAGGAATTGTTGAAATACTCGCTGATTGTCGTCGCAAGCGCCCCCGTTCTCATTCTATATCCTTTTGTACAGAAGCATTTCGTGAAGGGGCTATTGATTGGTTCTCTGAAAGGTTGAATGAAGCGCCCTAATGAGAGGAGGGATGCGGGGCAGCGAACAGATCAGATTTTCACCCACAGTTGATTAGCGATGAAAAACAAGGAGGGTTTTGCATATGGTAAGTAAAGGAACCAGAAGAACAGGGTTATTGGTGGTCCTGATTGTATCCATTACTTTGCTCATAATCGGCTGCACATCCACTAGCGATGAGCCCAAAGGCAGTGCTGGCCCTAATGGGGGTGGAAGCGCAGACGGAGGAAGCAATGTGAATGCAACAGGCTTTCCAATCGCCAAAAATAAAATAAATATGAGCGCTTTCGCGCCGCAATCCGCTAATATTGCTGACTTGAATACGAATTGGTTTACCAAATATTTGGAAGGCAAGACGAATATTCATTTGAACTGGCAGCTTGTACCGGGAGAAGCAGCCGCTTTGAAGGAAAAGAAACAGCTGCTGCTAGCCAGTGGCGATTATCCCGATATTTTCATGTCAGGGGATCTAACGAAAGAAGAGCAGCTGCTCTATGGGCAACAAGGCGTTCTGATTCCTTTAAATAAGTTGATTGACCAATATGCGCCAAACATTAAGAAGGCGTTTAAAGACATTTCGTATTTGGAGAAAGCGATCACGGCACCGGATGGCAATATCTACGCGATCCCTTCCGTGAATGAGTGCTACCATTGCCAATTTTCCGCTAAGATGTGGGTAAATACGAAATGGTTGCAGAAGCTTGGCCTTACCGCGCCGAAGACGACCGATGATTTCTACAATATGCTGAAAGCTTTTAAAGAAAAGGACCCGAATGGGAATGGCAAAGCTGATGAAATTGCGTTAACAGGATCGCCGACCGGTTGGCATACGGATGTTGAAACGTTCATTATGAACGCGTTCGTTTATTACAATGCGGATAACAACTATTTCATGATGAGCGGCGGCAAGCTGGCAACGTCTGTTGATCAGCCAGGGTTCAAAAAAGGTCTGCAATTCTTGAACAAACTGTACGCGGAAGGCTTGATTGACAAGGAAGCATTTACGCAAAAATCGGATGCGCTTTCGCAGAAAGGGAATAGCCCTGATACGGCGATTGCCGGCGCTATTCCGGCAGGCTGGTTCGGTGAATTCACCGATGCCTCGCCTACGGCAACACGGCACAAAGACTATGATCCGATCGCACCACTTACAGGACCAGACGGAGCTTCGTTCACGCCGCACTACATCGGTATCGGCAACTCCGTGTTTGCTGTGACGAACAAAAATAAAAATCCGGAAGCGGCCATTCGTCTCGCCGATTATCTGTACTCGGATGAAGGCACGACATTGTCCAACTTTGGAGAGGAAGGCCGCAATTGGGTCAAGGCGGAAGCGAACGACAAAAATACGCGTGGAACAGCAGCCAAGTTCAAAGTGAAAGAAACCTCTTACGGGGTAGGTCAAGTTCAGAATGACCATTGGAATCAAATGGGACCTAACCTTCGTTCGGCTGAATATCGCGAAACTGCGTACGCTGCCAGTCAGGATCTCTATACGATGGATGGCTTGGAAACTCGCTTGTACAAAGCTACCAAGGAATTGTATGAAGGACATCAACCAAAAGAAGAGTTCCCGACGGATATTTTCTTGACGAATGATCAGGCCAATCAAGTGAAGCAGTTGAAACCGATTATTACGGATTATGTCAAACAGTCCATGCTGCAGTTCATCATGGGGGCCAAAAGCATCGATAAAGATTGGGATGCTTACGTGAAAGGCCTTAAAGATTCCGGCATGGATCAATTTATCCAAATTTATCAAGATGCTTACAACAAAGTGTATAAGAAATAGAAGCAGCTGCGCAGCTCAAAAAGGAGGAAAAACATGAACAAACGTTGGGAGCGAACTGAGTGGTTCCGGGAAGCACGATTCGGCATGTTTATTCACTGGGGATTGTATGCAATCCCCGCGAGGGGGGAATGGGTTCGCAGCTTTGAGAAATTGAGCAATAGCGACTACGAGTCTTACTTTAGTGAGTTTAACCCGGACCGTTATGACCCGCGGGCTTGGGCCAAAGCGGCGAAGGCGGCGGGACAACAATACGCTGTCTTGACGACGAAGCATCATGACGGCTTCTGTCTGTTTGACAGCGAGTTTACGGATTACAAAGCAACGAATACACCCGCACAGCGGGATTTGATCAAGGAATATGTCGAAGCTTTTCGTGAGGAAGGCTTGAAGGTCGGCTTTTATTATTCCTTGATTGATTGGTACCACGACGATTATCCCGCATACGGGGACCGTATTCATCCAATGAGAGACAATGAAGCCTATAAAGATCGCAGCATTCAGTTCGAACGCTATGTGGACTATATGCATGCACAAGTGAAGGAGCTTCTTACGAATTACGGGCAAATCGATGTGATGTGGTTCGACTTCTCTTATGATGATATGACGGGAGAAAAGTGGCGGGCAACCGAGCTTGTTAATCTGATTCGCTCTCTGCAGCCTGACATAATTATTGATAACCGGCTTGGCGGTCATATTAAAGCGGCTGAGCCTGAGGTGTACGCCGGCGACTTCTATTCTCCGGAGCAAATCGTGCCCCCTGGCGGCATTGTTGATGAGAATGGGCTGAATGTTCCATGGGAAGCCTGCATCACGCTCAATGACAACTGGGGGTATCATGCGAAGGACCAAGCCTATAAGTCACCGAAGCAGGTCGTGCGCGCCTTAGTAGAATGCATCAGCAAGAACGGCAACATGCTTCTGAATGTCGGCCCGGATGCTAGAGGAGAGATTCCAACACAGTCCCTTCAAATCCTGACGGCAGTTGGGGACTGGATGCAGCGTAATGGCCAAAGCATCTATGGATGTGGAGCATCTGAGCTGCCTAAGCCAGAATGGGGACGGTATACGCAGAACGGCAATATGCTGTATGCCCATGTATTTGATCGGGGTATCGGTCCGATTTATTTCCAAGGGCTTAAGGGGAAAATTAAGAAGGCGAGACTCCTCGCAGACGGATCGGAGCTTAAAGTATCCTTGCCTTGGATGGCAGAGCAGTACTCGGATACCGATAGCGGAGCCTTCATTCATTTGATCGGAGCTGAGCTGCCGGACGATATGGATACCGTGATCGCGCTCGAATTAGTGACAGAGGTGATAAACGTTGAAAGTCGGTCTTAGCACATATAGCTTGCTCGGGGCATTAAAGTCAGGAGAGATGACAGTCCTTGATGCGATTGAGTGGATTGCGGATCATGGCGGCGAGCATATGGAAATCGTTCCCTATGGCTTTACGCTCGTAGACCAGCCGGAGCTAGCGGCCGCAGTTCGCGTGAAAGCAAAGGAAGTCGGAATCGAGCTGTCCAATTATTCGATGCCGGCCAACTTCGTCCAGGAGACGGAAGAAGCTTTCGCAGCTGAAGTGGAGCGCGTCAAGCAGCATGTGGATTTAGTGCGCGAGCTTGGCATGACACATATGCGGCATGATGTGACTGCTTTCACATTGCCGCCTGAGAGCATGACAATTCAATGGTTCGAAGCGAATTTGCCCTCGATGGTGAGAGGAAGCCGCATCATTGCCGATTACGCGGCCCAATACGGCATCACCACGACCATTGAAAACCATGGTTTCAGCGTACAAGCAAGCGATCGCGTGCAGCGCGTTCTGACAGAAGTCAATCGCTCTAATTTCAAGACAACACTCGATATTGGCAATTTCATGTGCGTGGATGAACACCCGCTAATCGGTGTGCGCAAAAATTTGCCCTATGCTTCGCTTATCCACGTGAAAGACTTCTACTTCAGGCCGTACGACGAGCATCCCGGAGAAGGCGCCTGGTTCACAACCGCTAATGGCAACTACTTAAGAGGCGCAATCTTCGGTCAAGGAGATATCGACACGCGCCGAATTATGAAGCTCATTAAGGATTCGGGATACGACGGGTATGTAACGGTTGAATTCGAAGGGATGGAAGAATGCAAGGCGGCCTCTAGAATCGCAATGGACAATGCAAGGCGGTTGTGGCAGGAGGCTTGAGTTAAGAAACGAGGCTGTGATATAAGCCAAATTAAGTAGGTAAACGTCGATAGAAGATGGGATGATTACTTTCATGTGGTATGAAAGTGCTTCCAGATCAGATCCGTTCACCCGAGTGTAAAAGCCTGCGAAAATACAGGGATTTCCGAGCGAATTCGGTTAAAAAGTGGAAATGCCTGCAATTGTGCAGGCATTTTTATCTTTTTCGGCTGATCATCCAGAAAAAGCCTCAAAAACCTGCACAAACGCAGGAATTTAATCGTTGCGGCTATTCCAAGAGCAAAAAAGATGCATAATTGCAGGTTTACAGAACGCAACTGGAGCTAGAGTCAGAGAAAGTAGGAGGCTCATCGAGAGATTATCAAAAAAGCAAAAAGCTGTCCCTCAAGTAGGTTTATCTACTTAGGGCACAGCCCCTTTTCTAGCTTCATGTTCGATTGACAACACAGATTGCCTATCTCTATAATTTGACTAACGTTAAAGTCAAAATAAAAGGTGATCCATAACATGTCTCCTCGTACGAAAGAACAAAACGAAGTCATCCGAAAACAGCGGAAGCAAGAAATTCTGCAAGCCGCTATTCGGGTGTATGTCGATAAGGGTTATTTGGCATCCGAGATGGGCGATGTAGCGGATCAGGCCGGACTTGCCCACGGCCTAGTGTACTACTATTTCAAAAATAAGAAGGCGTTATTTCGCGAGCTATACGAATACATGATGGAGGAGTCCAAGCGTTTTACGAAGACTTACTTTGAGCAAGAGGGATCTGTATTTGAGTTGTTCAAGCGCTATGCGCAGATCGTTTGCGAGCGGATTCTGGCAGATCCGGTTACTCAACGATTTTACATTCGGATTAGCTTGGATGTGCATCATTTGTATACACCAGAGGAGTTTTCACCATTTGATTGGATCAAAAACTTCATGCACCAGATGACGCTGGCTATTGAAAAAGGCATTCAGCAAGGCACGATCCAGCAAGGTGACGCTAATCTGATGGCTGTGCAATTCTGGGGGTCTGTCTCTCAGGGGATGAACTATTTGGATCAAGTACAGCAGGAGCTTACCGCACAAGGAATTCCAGCAGCAGACCAACTAGAGCAATTGAAGAAGGTTGTAGATCAAGTGGTGGAATCGTCCGTTTCGCTATTTAAGCTCTAACGGCGAACAATAGTTCAATAACACAGTGGTAGTCTAGGACTTTATTTACTTGTCCAAGGCTACCGCTTTTGGGTATGTTCACTTGTGTTATTCCGAAAATATGGTTATACATCTATCCTCTCTGCGAAGTTTGAGTTGCTACGAAAAAGTTTGGCGTTGTTTGGCATGCTTCAGAATAAATTCAATATTCCCCCAACTTTATTTTCAGAAGTTCAGGATAAGATGAAACTAGTTAATAGGGGGGGGAGATCGAGATGAGGATGTTGGAAGTAATTGTGATCGCGATCAATTTCGGTCTGTTGTACTGGGCAATTATTGCGAATCGGAAAGGCGGCCAGGGATCTGTCTTCCCTTTGATGATCTCCTTCGGTTTGGTTATGGTACAAATTGCGGTGGAGGGCGGGCGTTGGCAGATGGTTCCGGCTTACTTGACTCCATTGGTTTTGACGGCTTATTTCTTCTTAGGCAAGCGGAAGGAGGGGGGCAGAAGCCGGGCTATGGTCTCGGTTCAAGTGGTGCTGCTGACCTTATTTTTGTTAGTTTCGTCTGTACTTCCGGCGATGATGCCGGTATTCTCGTTTGTGAAACCGACTGGGCCTTATAAAGTGGGATCGACAGTTTATCACTGGGTGGATGAACAGCGGCAAGAAAAGTATTCCGATCATCCAGACGCCCGACGTGAGCTGATGGTGCAAGTTTGGTATCCAGCCGCCAAAGGAGGCACGGAAAAGCAGAGTCCTTATCTCCAAAACGCGTCGGAAATGACGGCAGCTATATCATCAAACATGTTGGAGCTTCCAGCTTTTACGTTCAGCCATCTGGGGCTGGTCAAAACACATTCTTTACTGGAAGCCAAGCTTTCGGACTTGGAGAGTCGTTATCCCGTATTGATTTTTTCTCATGGGATGAACGGCTATCGCAATCAAAATATGTACCAGGTGGAGGAACTTGCAAGCCATGGCTATATCGTTTTGAGCATCGATTATGCTTATGAAGCTGCTGCCACCGTGTATGCTGACGGACGCGCAGCCATGAGCAAAGTTGGCACCCTGACTTCTATGTCCAAGTACGATGAGCATATACCACTTTGGGTCGACGATGCTACCTTTGTGCTCAATCAAGTGGAGAAGCTCAACAGGAACGATTCTAAAGGTCGCTTTACCGACAAAATCGATCTTGAACGAATCGGGATGCTCGGACATTCGTTCGGGGGAGCCGTTACAGTGCAAATGGTGAAGAACGATTCACGTGTGAAGGCTGCCTTAAGTATGGACGGTGGGTTTTATGGTTCGCCGGTTTCCGAAAAAGGATTGGGAAAGCCTTTTTTTATGATGTATTCAGAAGAGACCTATAATAAGGTAATGACCTCTTACGATGATATTCCGAAACAGAGAGGGGTGGGAAGCCGAGAGGAGTTTGAAGCTCCCAGGAAAGAATATATGCTAAAATCAGGCAATGCATTGGCAGGCGGCGGTTTATCCATACTTATTCCTGGTTCAAAGCATGCAAGCTACTCTGATCTTGCGCTATTCTCTCCATTGTTAGGCGGCTCAGATACGCGGCGGGATCACCGTATCGTGAACGAATTCAGTGTTGCCTTTTTCGACCAGTATTTAAAAGGAAAAGACGACTCTGCGCTCAAAGCATTAGTTGCTAAATATCCGGAATTGAACTTCAAAGTGAACAAGTAAAAGATATGAATACATCACAGAATAAATGTGCCATTCCCAAGCCATAGCGAATAACATAATTTATACTTCTGTGAAGGGAATGAGTAAACATGTATCCATATCCATATCCATACTACGTTAACGCACCCATATATAATTATGTAAGACAGCCTGTGTACTGGGTAATTCCACAAGAAATAGCGCATGCAAACCGATTTGGTTATCGGCAATCATCAAACATGAATGGCGAAATTCAGTTAAAAGATTATGGAAGAACACCGTTTGTTGTGGACATTAATGGGGCTGCAAAGCAAAACAATACATTCCGCACGGCCATATGGACAGGAAAAAACTTACAAGTAACTGTAATGAGTATCAATGTTGGGGAAGACATTGGTTTAGAAGTTCATCCCACTACTGATCAATTCTTGCGTATTGAAGAGGGGCAAGGTGTAGTTCGTATGGGTGATACTAAAGACAACTTAAATTTTGAAAAAAGTGTTAATGATGATTATGCAATCATGGTACCAGCTGGTAAATGGCACAACATAATAAACACAGGTAATACCCCACTTAAACTTTATAGTATCTATGCTCCGCCTGAGCATCCATTTGGTACGATTCATAAAACGAAAGCAGACGCATTGGCTGCTGAATAACCAATTATGATAACTTTCTCATCTGCGTTTCGGGCCACAACCGTGTTGATTAAGGTGAAACTGACATACCATATCTTAGCGAAACTAGAAATGGTGGTGGGTTCATGAATCAAATCGTGGGTGTTCTATTGGATCCAATAACGTTTAAAGGAATACCAAAGAAGAAAACCGGAAATGAAAGATTATCCCTCTATAATCGGGCGGCAAAGCAGCTTGAGCTGACCCCCTTCTATACGTCACTTCATCAGATTGGCCCAAAGTCAGCTCGTGGTTATTTGTATACGCAAAATAAATATAAGCTGGTACGCCGTCCGATTCCCAAAGTTACACATAACCGAGCGATTACTTTGTCGCCAGTACTTAAACAAAAACTCAAACAATTATCGAAGTCCAGTATCGTTTTTAACCGGCGGAATCGATATGACAAATACTATATTTATAAACTGCTGCATCAAAATGCCAGCTTGAGAAGTTATCTGCCCGTGTCGCTGAAGTACTCGACTAAGAATTTACAAGCAGCAATGACTACGTATTCCTCTTTGTTCATAAAGCCTACAAACGACAGTATTGGAAATGGCATCCTCAAAATTGCTAAGCATACAAGCGGGAATTGGTTGTTTTATTGGAAAAGGGGAAATCCCAAGCTGGTATCCGTTAAAGAAATCATTAACAAGATTACCAAGATTGTAGGAAAGAGAACCTATATGATTCAAGAAGCCATTTCATTAGCAACTTACAAAGGCAGACCTTACGATTTGCGTATTTCTGTACAGCGTGGTGAAACGGGCGATTGGCAGGTAACGGGCATGGTTGGCAAGGTGGCTGGGCTTAGAAGCCATGTGACGAATGTGGCCAAGGGAGGAAAGGTAAGACGAACGGAAGAGCTTTTTAAACATAATGAGCTAGACGAAAAGACAATGAAAACCGCCTTGTATCAGGCATCTATAAGTATTTTGAGAGATTTGAGCAAAAAGCTGCCGCATCTCGCTGATGTTGGGCTGGATATCGGAATTACGAATCGAGGTCATATCAAATTGATTGAAGTTAATGGACGAGACCAGCGCTACTCCTTTAGAAAAGCAAAGATGAAAACAACATTTTACCGAACTTATGAAACGCCGCTGAAATACGCCAAATATTTATTGAAGCAAGGCAGCCGCTGATATCCAAGATCGGTGTCAACTCAGCGGGAGGGTGAGAGTGACGCTTGTTCCTGCCTCAAGCACACTGCTAATTTCAATAGTCCCTTTCAGTTGCGTGATTAAACGCTGGGCAATCGATAAGCCTAAGCCTGATCCCCCGGTTTGTCGGCTTCTGGAGCGATCAACACGATAGAATCGTTCGAATACCAAAGGTAATTCTTCTGGATGAATACCGAGGCCATCGTCTTCGATTGTAATGCGGTAGGACGACGGTGTTGTGGAGAGATAAAGGCCAATATGCTGTTGGCCATATTTCAGGGCATTATCCAAAATAATAAAGATAAGCTGTTTTAATTTAAAGAGATCCGTTTGCAGGATGATGCTGCTTTGATCGTGGCTGAGTTCAATCACTTTGGACGTGAGGGGCTGGAACAGCTGAATACTTTCATGGCAGAGCTTCACCAGGTCAAATTTGCTGATTGTAAGCCTACCCTCATGTTCAAGCTTAGCCAATTCGAGTAATTGATAAGTTACTTGTTTCATTCTCGCACATTCCTCCTGGACAGCATGCAAAGCCTCCTGATGAAGATCCATGTTCTCATATCCCCACCGGCTCATGAGGGACGCATACCCATCCATAATCGTAAGGGAGGTCTTGAACTCATGCGAAGCATCGGAAATAAACTGCCTTTGCTTCTGCATGCTTGCCTCTATACGCGCCATTAGATGATTAAACGTTTCGGATAGTTGAAAAAGCTCATCCTTCGATTTGCGATCTAAGGGGAGTTTTTTTATTTCTAGACTTGTTTCAATATTTTTCATTGCTTGAATGATTCGAGAAATGGGTAGAAATAACATTTTGGATAATAGAAAGCTAGCAGAAATAGAGAAGAAGATGGCGATCAACGCAACAATGCACATGATGCTAAACAAGCGCAGCAAGCTTTGCTGCAGCTCAACGGGAACTGTAATCAGTTCCAATGTTCCAATGACATCTTGATCTTGCAGGATGGGAGTACGTACAATCATCACAGTTTCATGATTAAATTCTTCGGTATGAGATTCCGGGGTCAAGGTAATCTTGGGTTGAATGGCAGGAAACTCATAACCTCGCTGTGCTTGGTTCTTGATTGTTGAAGATTGATCCAGTACTCGAATCATGGTGTGGTTCGTCAGGTATCTTCTGAGGAGCTGGCTGTTGCCTGCTTGAACTAATTGGGAGGGCAGAATGTTCTCCATGATCGCGCTTGAGACTTGTTGCACGGATTCCAATGCTTCTTCTTGCTCGGACTGGGCATAGAGCAGATAAATGATACTCGTTAACGGACATAAAATACCAATTAACCAGACAAAGGAGAGTAAAGCGGCTTTTGTCTTAAGTTTCATTTCCCTTAACCTCCAAACAATACCCGATTCCTCGGATGGTTCGAATAACCGGAAAAGGAGGGGATATCTTATTCCGTACATATCTAATATAGACATCGACAAGATTCGAATTTCCGAAAAAATCGTATCCCCAGACATCTTTCATAATTTGCTCGCGGCTAAGCATCTCATTCGGATGCTCCATTAAATAAACGAGAAGATCAAATTCTTTTGGCGTAAGATCCACTTTTTTACCATTTTGTATGAATTCCCGCGTTCTTGCATTTACATATGCTCCTTGGATGGCATAAGTTGTGGTTCCACTGTTCTTAAGTTCTTTGAAGATATCCTGAAAATGTTTGCGATCACGGATGCAAGCGCGAATGCGAGCCAGCAGTTCTTCCATCTGAAAGGGCTTAGTGATATAGTCCTGACCTCCCAGGTCAATCCCATGCACAATGTCTTCCGTGCTGCCGCAAGCGGATAAAACAATAATGGGAGTTTCTTTATCTGTCGCACGAAAGGACTTTATCACATCAAACCCATTATATAGGGGTAATAAGATATCAATTAGGATGAGATCCCAATCACAATGCAGCGCTTTCTGCAGTCCTTCAGAACCGTCGGAAGCTAATTCTACTGAATAGCCGGCATGGGTGAGCTCTAATTGCAAAAGCCTTGCAATTTTCAATTCATCTTCGATGACAAGGATTCTATCCGACATCAGGACCACCTTTTTCTTGAAAAATAAGATAACCTGATGTAGTTTATGCAATTTAGAGATGGTTGTTCTCTCTATGATGGGTTCATTTCAAATGAGAATTCTGCAGCTCAATGTCATTTTATGGATTGCATTAATTGAAATAGTAAGGTAAAATCATTCACGATGAATATGATAATCATTATCAATAAATTCATAAGGGGATGGATTAAGGTGTTTCGTTTTAAAAAAGGAATCTTTGCATCAGGTATTCTTACACTTGTTCTCTCAGTAACGTTGGTTGGATGTCAAAGCAAAACCAATCAAGTTTCCGAAACTGCAGCGCAAAACGGCAAGCCAGCTTCCACGGCGAGCACTTCAGCTGCAGTTGACAAAACATTGACGATTTCCTGGCCGAAAGACATCGGGCCGCTAAATCCGCATGAGTATACACCGAATGAATTTTTTGCCCAAGGCATGTATTATGAGCCGCTGATTGACTATGGGGAGGGTGGGAAACTTGTACCGAAGCTAGCGGAATCTTGGGATATCTCCGAGGATGGAAAAATCTACACCTTCCATTTACGCAAAAATGTGAAATTCTCCGACGGTTCTGATTTTAATGCGGATATCGTGCAAAAGAATTTCAATACCATTTTAGCTAATCGTGACATGCACAGTTGGCTTGGTCTTATTAGCCAGATCGACAAGACAGAAGTTGTGGATGCAAACACATTCAAGATTACGCTGAAAAACCGCTACTACCCAGCTTTGCAAGAATTTGCAGTCGTTCGACCACTACGGTTCCTTGGGGCTGCTGGATTCCCTGATGACGGCAATACGGTGAAATCCATTAAAAAACCAGTCAGTACCGGACCTTGGGTATTGTCGGAATATAAGAAAGATGAGGTTGCTGTTTTCACAAGAAACGATAACTATTGGGGAACTAAGCCAAAGATCAATAAACTTGTTGTTAAGGTAATTCCTGATGCTGAAGCCCGCGTCCTCGCACTGGAGAAAGGCGACATTGATCTTATTTACGGAGAAGGCGTTATTAGCCTGGATTCGTTCGTAAGTTTGAAAGACTCAGGCAAATTCCAAACCTCTGTTTCTGATCCGTTGGCTAGTCGAGCGTTAATCGTAAACACAACCAAGGGACCATTCGCGGATCTCAATGTTCGCTTAGCTTTACAGCATGCTGTTAACAAAAAGGCCATTGTGGACGGTGTTACGAACGGTGTCGAGAAAGTAGCAGATACGATTATTTCAAGCAATTTCCCGTATGCCAATGTAGGGTTGAAGCCATACGATTATAATTTGGAAACTGCCAAATCTTTGTTGGATCAAGCTGGCTGGAAGCTTCCGGCAGGCAAAGCTGTCCGTGAGAAAGATGGGAAACCATTAGAAATTGAACTTGTTTATATGGGACCGGACCAAATTGAGAAACCTATGGCTGCTGCGATTCAGTCAGATTTGAAACAAATTGGGGTTTCCCTCAAAACGACAGGTCTGGAAAGAGAACTCCGCAACAAACGCATGGTTGCAGCGGATTTCGATTTGCTTTTCTGGAGCACATATGGGGCACCGTATGACCCGCATTCTTTCGTATCGACGAACTATGAGAAGGGTTACGGTATCTTTGAATCGCAACAAGGGATTCCAAATAAGGATGTCATGCATCAGCAAATGAGAGATGTCTTATTGACAGTTGATGAGAAAGAACGTCAAAAAATGTATACGTCCATCTTTACAACCCTGCATGATCAAGCAGCATATCTTCCTCTATCCTACTTAACCAATATTGCTGTTTATCCGAAGTATGTGAAGGATTTGAAATTCCCTGCTCATCGTGATGAAACACCGTTCGATACGCTGGACATTCAGAAATAAGACAAGGTGATCTTGCGATGAAGATGCTTGTATATGTAGGTCATAGACTTTTAATGATGGTCCCCGTTTTATTGGGGGCCACATTCGTTTGTTTCTTGTTATTGCGCCTTACGTCAGTCGATCCCGCAAGAGCTTATTTGTCCGCTTCCAATGTGATTCCTACGGAAGAAACCGTGAATGCCATTCGTGTACAGCTAGGATTGGATCAACCATTTTGGAAGCAATATGTACGTTGGCTATGGCAGCTTTGTCAGCTCGATTTTGGAACTTCCTTTTTTACAAAAATACCTGTTGCACGTGAAATGGCAGCAAGATTGCCAGTCACCGCGAGCATTACCTTGCTTAGCTTAGCTATGGCAGTTTGCATAAGCATACCGCTGGGCATCATTTCAGCCTTGCGCAAAAATCTTATCATTGATCATATTTGCCGACTTTTAGCCTTTCTTGGTGCTTCGTTACCGCAATTTTGGCTTGCTTATTTGCTCATTTACTTTTTGGCTGTCAAAATGGATTGGTTTCCTCTAAGGGGAGGAGACACTTGGATTCATTATGTGCTGCCCTCCTTTACGCTTGCCTTTGCCTTGATTTCGACATATTCCAGATTACTAAGAACTAGTATGCTAGAAAGTATGGATCATCCTTTTGTGTTATATGCCAAGGCAAGAGGAATTCATACCTATATCATCATAGGGCGGCATGTTCTGCGTCATGCCATTCGACCCGTGGTAATAGCAGCGGGCATGAATTTAGGTAAGCTTTTTGCCGGAACCGTCATTGTCGAGCAGATCTTCGCGATGCCGGGTATGGGCGGATTTTTTTTGGAATCGGTTTATCATCGGGATTATCCGGTTATTCAGGGATTTGTTTTTATGATGGCATTTGTATTTGTTGTAGGCAATTTGATATCTGATGTCATTCAGGCCTATCTGGATCCTCGGTTGATGCGGGAGACAGCAAGGAGGCAGAGCGTAAAATGATTCTTTCACGCAATCTACTATTTACTATAGGGAGAAACTGGGTTGTAGTCGTATGTTCAGCACTTCTTATCGGAATTGCCTTAGCTGGCCTTCTCGCACCGCTGATTGCTCCCAACGATCCAAGTTTGGTTGATTTAACGCACAAATTAAAAGGACCCTCCGAACAATTTCCGTTAGGCACGGATCAGCTAGGCCGCTGTATTCTATCGCGTTTGCTATATGGTACACGCGTGTCTCTCAGCATTGCTTTGCTAATTGTCTCCAGCAGCTTAATGATTGGCCTCATCGTGGGATGTACATCCGGGTATGCAGGAGGGAAACTGGACAGCATTTTGATGAGGGCGTGCGATGCGATTTTAGCTTTTCCTTCGCTGATCCTTGCGATCAGTCTTATTGCCATTTGGGGGCCTGGCTGGCAGCAAATGGTCATTGCTCTTGTGGTGGTTATGTCCGTGTATTACACTCGTTTTATTAGAGGATTGGTCACGAATTTGAAACAACAGACGTATATTGCCGCTGCTAAGATCAGTGGCACCTCATCGTTCCGGATTGTATACCGTCACATCATTCCTAATTTATTACCACCTTTACTAATTGTAGTCACCTTAGAAATCGGTTGGGTGGTCATGGATATTTCTGCCCTTTCTTTTATCGGACTTGGTGTTCAATCGCCTACGCCGGAATGGGGAGCAATGATTAACGAAGGAAAATCTTTCATACGCACGCATCCAAGATTAATGATTGCCCCGGGATTGCTCATTTTCTGTATGGTTGCTTTGTTAAATCTGGTAGGTGAAGCGCTGGGCACGAAGAGAGGTGGCCGTCAATGAAAGAGGAAGAATGCGTGCTTGATGTTCGAGGCTTAAGCGTCCAGGTTCAATCACATCAGGGATGGACTCCCGTCGTGGACGATGTGTCTTTTCAAATAAAAGCAGGTCAAGTATTGGGGATTGTCGGAGAAAGCGGTTGTGGGAAATCGATGACTTCATTGGCTATTCTGGGTCTGCTTCCTGCTGCGGCAAGATTGTCGCAAGGGAGCATTGCTTTGAAAGGGCAAGAGCTTACAACGATGAAGCCTGCGCAATTGCGACGCATTCGCGGGCAAGAATTGTCTTTGATTATGCAGAACCCAATGACGGCTTTTAACCCGCTTGTCACCATTGGAACCCAATTCGCAGAAACCTTATTTGCCCATCAAAATATGACACGAAAGCAAGCGTCAACTCATGCTTCCACCTGCTTGAAACAAATGAATCTGCATGAGCCGGAGCGAATTCTCAAACAGTTTCCATTTGAATTAAGCGGAGGGATGCTTCAAAGGGTTATGATCGCTTTATCGCTATCTTTGAACCCTTCTCTCTTGATTGCGGATGAGCCAACAACGGCCTTAGACAGCATCAATCGTCGCAACGTGGTAGATGCTTTTCGAGCGATTAAAAAAGAGGCAAAGACCGCCATTCTTTTGGTCTCCCATGATTTAAACGTTATTGAAAAAGTGGCCGATGTCGTAGCTGTGATGAAAAAAGGCCAGTTGGTCGAAATGGCAGCCACCCATGATCTTCTAACTTCACCCCAAAATGAATATACCCAATTGTTATGGAATTCCAGACTAACACTGGGAAGCAGGCATGAACAGGAGTCGATATAGATTTGAAAACCGCCTTAAAGGAAAATCCGTTCAGTAATCGGGCTATATGGTTATATACGGTGGCATTTGTTTTCTATGCAACGAATCATATGCTCATTATCGCGCTGCCGTTCTTATCACAGACGCTTGGCGCCGGACGTTCGGAGATTGGCATGATCATGGGTTCTTATATGTTTGTTTCCATGTTTCTAAGACCTCTAGCTGGGGCTGTTGTGGACCGATTCGGTCCTAAAAATATTTTCATGATTGCCCTAGTACTCAATGCAATCGTTCTCGCTTCATATAGCTTGGAGGATCTATGGGCTTTTGCAATCATGAGAGCGCTGCAAGGTGCTATTCTCGCTTTTTTCTCCATGACGATCCATCTGCTTATCATCGATTTATTGTCGGAGAAGATGCGAGGACAAGGGCTTTCTTTACTTTCGCTTTCTTCCATGCTGCCTTATACATTCGTTCCGGCGCTGGTGCTGTATATGAAAGATCAGATCTCCATGACGGCTTTGCTGATGATATTCGCCGCTATGGGCGTTACGAATATTGTACTGGGCATCCGGTTGTATGTGACAATAGGGCAGCAGGCTTCGAAAGAAGATTCAAAGGGAAGTGAATTACAGACGGTTCATGATAAAAAACAAGCCTCATCTGTGTTGTTTCCGGCAATCATTATGCTGCTGGCTTCGGTTGTTTTCAGCGTAGCGCCGACTTTTTTGCCTTTATACTTAGAGAGCCAGGGATTGCATTCTGCGCCTTTATATTTTCTGACAGAAACGGCCGTACTTATTTTCATTCGGTTTTTCGGAAGAAAGCATATTCCGTCTTCAGAGACATTTCCCAAATGGCTGGTCGTTCTTTTAATTGCATGTTTTACCCTGTCTCCGGCACTGCTCGCCATGTCGATCTCAACGCCTATTTTGCTTGCGGCTGCTGTGTTTAACGGCTTAGCGTTATCTTTGTTATATCCAACTTTAATGACGTATATTTCTTTCATCGTTCCGACTCATGTTCGGGGATATTCCATTGGTTGGTTTATCGCTGCTGCTGATTTCGGTACTTCTTCCGGTGCTTTTATGATGGGATGGTTGGCTGAAACGTTTTCTTTCGAGACGATGCTGGGAACAGCGACATGTTTGGGGGTTGCTACTTTAATCCTCGCTTTGATCTATCACGGAGGGAAGAAGGTGGCAGCTTGAGTTTACTAGTAGCAGAGCATATTTTCAAAACCTATCGCTCTTCCGGTCTTTTTGGATTGAATAAGAAAGAGGGAGCAGGCATTCGTGACATTTCTTTTCGCATAGAGCCTGCGATGTGCTTAGGCATTTTGGGCGAGAGTGGAGCTGGGAAAAGTACGCTGGGCAACATCATGTTGGGACTTCTTCGGCCGGACAGCGGCAGCGTAAAAATGCTGGGAACTGATTTATATCAGGCGGATAAGAAAGAACGAATTAAGCTGCGGCGCGAGATTCAAGTCGTTTTCCAGGACTGTTATTCGGCTGTAAACCCACGCTTTTCAGTCAAACATATTATTTCAGAGCCCCTTCGAAATTATGAACGCTTGTCTCCACAGGAGGAGATTCGGAAGGTCACGGAGCTTTTGGAAGTCGTAGGTCTTCGTCCTGACGATATGCTTAAGAAGCCTCATCAACTGAGCGGGGGGCAGCTGCAGCGGGTGAATATAGCCAGAGCTATTGCGCTGGAGCCTAAGCTCATTGTGCTTGATGAACCGGTAAGTAGTTTGGATATGGTCGTTCAAAAGCAAATATTACTACATCTTCAAGATTTGAAAAAGAAGAAAGGTCTGTCCTATCTGCTCATTTCACATGATGTATTGGCTGTAAGTTTGCTGGCCGATCAAATAGCTGTTCTGGATGGTGGTCAGATCGTAGAGAAGGTGGCGATAACGGAATTGCTTTCATGCTCGCATCCTGCTTCACGGCGTCTTCTAGACGCTGCTCTATGAGGGATTTTCTAATTTCCACAAAAACACACTGCGATTTAGGTTGCGCAGTGTGTTTTTGCTTTTGAAAAATACATAAACTCTCATCAAATTTTCATTTTGGTAAGGTATAGTGTTGTGGATGAAAGCGAGAATGATAATCAATATTAGAGAGAGTTATTCCAATTGACAGTCATACATAGGCAATCAGATCGTAAAAGCGCATAAAACTAATCTTTTTGGGGGCTGAATTCTATGAATAAACACAAACAATTCCTTCTTTTAACAGCAGCACTTGCACTAGTGGCTGCAGGATGCAGCAAAGCAGCAACAACAACATCTACAGCAACGACCAACACATCTCCGGCAGCGGCAAGCCCGACACCGAATGTAACGAAAGTACCAGCGAAAGAAGGCGCGGCAGCTTTTCTCAAGACAGTGGACGGTTTGAAAGGACAATTGGATCAAAAGCAATTGAATGAGCCCAAGAAACGATCATCTTCCTTCGTTGTCGAATGGGCAACCTTCGAAGATGAGGTTAAGCTGAAATACCCTGAGTTGTATGTGAAGGTTGAAAAGTTTTTGACTCCATTAGAAGCTGGCTTAACGAAAGATAAGCTCGATTATGCGCTTTTGGAGCAGTTGAATGACGGTTTGAAAGGTGCGCTGACAGAGTTAAGCACGTCATTAAACGAGAATAAAGGTGCTGTGAACGATGCAGCTATTTCAGGCTCACAAGCGCTGCAAGAAGCCGCAAAGGCCTATAACAAATACGTTCAAGACCAAGGCAACCAGATGGTCTCCCTGTTGGATCAATTAAATACGGCTGTGAAAAGCGGCGATTTGCAAAAAGCGCAGGAAGCTTATGTGGCCTCGCGTATTCCTTATGAAAGAATTGAGCCTGTGATCGAGAAATTCAAAGAGCTTGACGGCGTTATGGATGCACGTGTCGATGATTTCAAGGATGCCACAGATCCTGGGTTTACAGGCTACCACCGGATTGAAAACTTATTATTCGTGAAAAAGACGATCAAAGAAGCTGAGCCATTCTCAGCTCGCTTGCTGGAGGATGGTAAGAAAATGCAGCAAAGCATTGCGGCAACGAACATCGAAGCAACCGATTTCGTTACTGGTGTTGGCGAGCTGATGGAAGAAGCGCAATCCAAAAAGATTACCGGCGAAGAGGAGCGTTGGAGCGGAGCAACGGTTCCGGTTTTAAGAGCCAATGTTGAAGGTGCCCAACAAATCTATGAACTTGTAAAAGTGGAATTAAAGAAGAAAGATGCTGTGCTTGATGAGAAGATCAGCAAAACCTTGTCCAGTGTCATCGAGGCTATGAATACCCTGTCTCCAGTGGGCCCTACGTGGAACGAATTTAATAAAATCGAACAATCCAAACGGGTTGATTTGAAAAATAAATTGGAAGCACTAGCAGAACCGCTTGTAAAATTGCCTGGAACATTAGGACAATAATTGATAAAGGAGTTTAAAATGACCATGGGAGATAAAATAAATCGTCGTACATTTCTAGGAATGACAGCTACTGGAGCTGCTGGTTTGATACTAGGGGATTTTATTGGCAAGGAGAAGCATACCGAGCTTGCTGCTCCTGTAACCAAACATGAGACCAGTGAGGCAGAGACGATATCTTTCTATGGCAGCCATCAAACTGGCGTTGTGACTCCACAGCAAAACTTTGCTAATATTGCGTCCTTCGATATCACCACAGATGATGTGAAGCAATTGCAAGAATTACTCAAAACTTGGACAGAAATGGCGGCAACCTTGATGGAGGGCAAGCCGCTGGCTGCTGAGCCGCAAGATGGCAAATTTCCGCCAACAGATACAGGCGAGCAAATCGGCCTGGCTACCGGCAAGTTGACCATTACCTTTGCGGTTGGCGCTACCCTTTTTGAGAAAGAAGGCAAGGATCGTTTTGGCCTTCGAGCCCGCAAACCTCAAGGTTTAACCGAGATGCCCATTTTCCATAAAGACTCTCTGCAAGAGCAGTTAACACACGGGGATATTGTCGTGCAGGCTTGTTCGGACGATCCGATGGTATGCTTCCATGCCATTCGGAATTTATCGAAAGCGGCGCGAGGTGTTGCACATTTGAGATGGCAGCAAACGGGCCAATTGGGTATTAAATCCGATGGAACCAAACGTAATTTATTCGGTTTCAAAGATGGAACGAACAATCCGGCGCTTCAGGATGATGCCTTTATGAATAATAACGTGTGGATTGACGGTGCAGATGGAATCCCTTGGCTGACAGGTGGGACGTATATGGTCGTTCGCCGCATTCAAATGAGGATAGAAACTTGGGATCAACAACCATTTACCAATCAAGAGGAAATTATGGGCCGGCAAAAAGTTTCGGGAGCACCGATGGATGGTAAAAGTGAATTTGATCAACCTCTTTTTGCTGCAGATGCCAAAGGTGATAAAACGCCATTAGATTCCCATATTCGGCTTTCCAATCCAAGAGAGGGAGAGAGCTCGGAGCGTGAGCGGATTCTTCGTCGCGGCTATAATTTTATGGAGAATTTGGATAGCGTAGGGAGATTAAATGCGGGATTGTTATTTGTTTGTTTTAATAGAAACTTGCAAACCCAGTTTGAGTCTATTCAGAAGCGCTTAACGAACCCCAAGATGCCCGACAAGATGCTTTCTTACACGGAAACGACAGGTGGAGGTTATTATGCAGTTCTGCCGGGTGTAACAACCAAAGGCACTTATTTGGGCCAACATTTATTTGGTTAGAAAGTGTGGAGAAGAAACGAAAGGCTTATGTCCCGGAGATAAGATTCAGTGTAAAAGGAGGATTATTTACTGATCGTTCCCAATATGCTAAGATGATTTTAGCTGTCAAAAGGCAGGGTCAACTAAAGGAAGTGAGCATTTCATGGCGAGAAGCAAAGAATTCGAAATCAACACGGTATTAGACAAGGCAATGGATTTATTTTGGAGACAAGGTTATGAAAAAACCTCCATCCAGGAGCTTGTCACTCATATGGGTATTCACAGAAGAAGCTTGTACGATACTTTTGGAGACAAGCATGACTTATTTATGGACGTTATGAACCGATATAAGACGACGTTTGAAAGCAAAATCAATCATCGAATTCGTCAATCCGCTTCTGCCAAAGAGGGCATTAGGCAACTGTTTGAGATGACGCTATATACAGAAGAGGATCAGCCCAAAGGGTGTTTGCTCGTTAATTCTGCTGTTGAGCTAGCCATGCATGATGCGATTGTTGCAGCGATTATTCATGAGGAGTTTTTGAATACGGAGAAATTGTTCTATAACCTGCTGGTGAGTGGGCAGCAAGCAGGAGAAATACCAGATCATCTTAATGCGGTAAACCTGTCTTTATATTTTAATAATGCCTGGGTGGGTATGCGTGTATTGGTCAAAACAACAAGTGATCAAGACAAATTGTTGCGTATTATTGATACAACCATGACCATCCTTGATTAAAATGGAGGCTGTCTCAAACTAGATACATGAGTGTGGTTGGTTCCCTCCCCCAGATAAGAGTCTCCATAGGGACTCTTATTTGCGAAACAGGGAAGGGCTGACCATTCGGTTTTGTGACCTTTGGGACAGCCGGCTTTTTTAAGTTTATTATTGGCGGCATACTATGGATGTGTCACGCTTAGCTGAATTTTACACCGGTCATTTTTTCACTGAGTTTCCATAGCCTCTCCGCCAAGTTGGCATCGATCGCCCAGGGAAGTACGCCCGTCAGGACTTGGCCTAACCCTTGCAGATCGAAATCCGGGATGATCTCAGCGATATCGGCATCCATACAGTAAACGCCGCCTTTGCCCGCCAATTGGGGACTCGTCGCGCACCATACGCTTGTTGCTGCTCCCTGCTCAGTAGTTTTGTATATTCCGCCTATTGCGCTCTCTTCCGGGGATAAATAACGGGCTAAATCGGTCATTATTCTGCCAGGATGAACAGAGAAAGCGCGGATTCCGTGGGTTTGACCACGCTTGTCGAGCCCTACAGCGAACAGGGCGTTAGCCGTTTTGGACTGGCCGTAGGCCTGCCACTTGTCGTACTCGCGCCGCTCGAAGTTAGGATCGTCAAAATCAACGCCTCCGAAGCGGATCCCAGTGGAGGAAACCGAGACAACCCGTGCGCTGCCGGATTGTTTCAAGGCTGACCAGAGCCGTCCTGTTAACTGGTAGTGTCCCAAATGATTCGTGGCGAATTGGGATTCGAAGCCGCGCGTATCGCGCACCAGCGGAGGAGCCATAATGCCTGCGTTATTGATAAGCATATCCAGCGGCCGTCCGGAGTCCAGAAACCGCTTCGCAAATGCGTCGATAGAAGCGGGGGCCATAAGATCCAGCTCCTCTAGCTCCACTCGCGGGATATCAGCTATTGCAGCACGAGCCTTTTCCGGCGTACGCGCGGGTACAATTACCGTCGCGCCTGCTTCTGCGAGTGCGCGTGTTGTCTCGAGTCCGACGCCAGAGTAACCGCCAGTGACGATGGCGATCTTGCCGCTGAGGTCACGTCCGCCAAGCGTTTCCCGCGCTGTTGTTAGCGGGCCGAAGCCCGAGGGGAGCGGGGTTTGAGGTGTTATCTTATATGTGTTATTAGTAGGCATCATCGTCTATTCTCCTAGTAATCCTGAACGTTTCATCAGGTCCCTAAAGTGGTCTAGCTTGTAATTCATCATTTCCAAAGTAGCTTGCATTTCAGTCATCTGCGACTCCACTTTGAGCTTGTGCTCTTGGAGCACGCTGTAGCAGCTCTCATAGTTTTGAGCGGATGCCAAGGTCATATACCTTTCAATTTCCTTCAGCGGCATATGGGTTCGTTTGAGATGGGTAATGAAGATGAATCGGTCGAGATGAAGCTTGTCGTATTCCTTCTGTCCGTTTTCCTTGCGTTTCACTGGCGGCAGCAGCCCGATTTTCTCGTAATAGCGTATCGTATCATAGCTGAGACCGGTCCTTTGTGAAATCTCTGCGATTGAAAATGTAGGCTCCATCCCTCGCCTTCCTTCCTTTTTATTGAAGATGCGACTAAAATCGTGTTCGTTGTCCTATGTATCGTATCGCATGGAGTTTACTCCATGTCAAGCCTTCATTGTATTGATAATCAAGGGTGCCTGCTACCCAATACTCAATACCCAATACCCAATACTCAATACCCAATACTCAATACTCAATACTCAATACTCAATACTCAATACTCAATACTCAATACTCAATACTCAATACCCAATACCCAATGCTTAATCATGTCACCGCGAGTCTGGATGTGCTCCACCTAATTAATTCTTTACTGATCGTTCCCAATATGCTAATATGATGAAGTGACAAGGTTAGGGTAACAATCTACGAAGGCATTCATACATTTTTTTTGTGATTATTAGAACGATCGTTCTAAATTAGAAAACAAAGGAGACTTTCCTAATGACAACGAACTCGAACAATCTTGACGGTAAGGTTGCTTTTATAACAGGTGGAAATCGCGGTATTGGATTGGAAACAGCACGTGAGCTTGGCAAGCTTGGCGCTAAGGTCGTTATTGGAGCACGTGATTTGGAGAAAGGGGAGGCTGCCGCGGCAACACTTCGATCTGAAGGAATCCAAGCAGCGAGTCTCAAATTCGACATTAATGTGGCTGAAGATCGTCAAGCTGCCTATGATTTTTTTGATCAACGTCACGGAAAGCTGGATATTTTAATCAATAATGCCGGTGTGCAGAAAGAAATTGAACATCTTTCACCCATGAATGAATCAAGCACTGTTTCGCCGGCTATTCTGCGTGAAACCTTTGATGCCAATTTCTTTAATTTGATCGAATTGACTCAGCTGTTACTTCCGTTAATCCGCAAAGCTCCTGCGGGCAGGATCGTCAATCTTTCTAGTAGTCTTGGATCGCTAACCCTGCATGCCAATCCTGCTTCACCTATATACGGCGTAAAACTGCTTGCTTATAACTCATCCAAGACAGCGTTGAATTCATTTACGATCCATCTAGCGCACGAACTTATAGACACACCAATTAAAGTGAATTCTGCTCACCCAGGTTGGGTCAAGACCGAAATAGGCGGAAAATACGCGGATATGGACGTTAAAGAAAGCAGCAGAACAAGCGTGAAGCTTGCCACTTTGCCTGCAGATGGACCAACGGGGAAATTCTATCATGCAGACGATGAGCTGCCTTGGTAAAGTTTCTTTCATTGGTTGAAGCTGTCCAGAGAATATGGATACCTGAAGGTTATAAAACAGTTGTTCAAAGGTTACTTTGGACAGCTGTTTTTTGTTTACGTAGCGCGCCGAGCCAAGCTAGCAGGAGCTAAGGGCCAAGTGTCCTTGCAGCTGATAGGCAACTGGTGGAGATGTTCTAAGGCTGAAGCCCTGTGACGCATACTTTCTCTGATAAGCTCTGAAGGATGAGGAGAAAAGCTGGTTTCATTGGATTATTTCCAATGCAAGCTAGCTTGAAGAGCTTAATGGACGGTTTCATTGGAAAAACTCCAATGGATAATCTGACAAGCAGTCATTTTGCGGTTTGATGGAAATTTTCACTGGATTAATTCCAATGCAAGCTGGCAATGAGCCCTTTGAGGGCTGATTTCATTGGACAAATTCCAATGAGAAGCATAGCTGCCCGCTTCCGAAATGTCTGGGCTGCAGATGAGGGTATAGATTAACGGAGAAATTTGGTATCATCTTTTAGGGAGGGGAAGGAATGACGGATAAAAGCAAATATGTAACTACCGGGCAAATTGCCAAGCGGACAGGTCTAACGTTAAGAACGTTAAGATATTATGACCAAATCGGCTTATTAAGCCCTTCGCAGAATGAAGATGCGTCTAGACGGCTGTATAGCAAACAGGATTTGATTAAGCTGCAAAAAATTCAGACCTTAAAATATATTGGGTTGTCGCTTCAGGAAATAAACAAAATTATTAATGAAAATTCATTGCTCGAACAAGATTTGCGCAGCTCACTGGCTATGCAGAAAGAAATCATGATGCAAAAAACAGCACACATGAACTATGTAATCAGAGCAATCAGTAAGGCTATGGCTTTATTGGATGAACAAAAGGATGCTGTGGACTGGGAGGGCTTGGAGGATCTTATTCACATTGTACATACAGAAAAAGACTGGGCAGAGCAATACCAGACTGCCTATCGACTGCAAGCAAGAATTGATTTGTACGATAATTTCAGTGTAAATAAAATCGGCTGGCATCAGTGGTTTTTCCAACATTTAAGGGATCAGCCTGATTTGAAAATATTAGAACTGGGTTGTGGGAGTGGTACATTATGGTCTAGAAATATTGATCAAATTCCGCAGTCATGGCACATCACGCTCACGGATCTATCTGTTGGGATGTTGGAAGAAGCCCGTAAACAGCTGGACGAGGATGAACGATTTAAATTCCTGGTCGTAGATGCTCAGGCCATTCCGTTTCATAATGAGCAATTTGACATCGTGATCGCCAACCATATGCTGTATCATGTGCCCAATATTCCTAAAGCCATTTCTGAAATATACAGGGTAATGAAGTCCGATGCCGTATTTTATGCTTCAACGATGAGCAAGGGCCACTTGCGGGAAATCGAGCATATGGCTAACGCATTTGATCCCGAAATGCAGGTATTAGACCCGGTCATGGAAAGGTTTGAGTTCGGGAATGGTTATGAGCTGCTGGCAGGTTTGTTCTCAGATATCAAGCTTATCCGGTATGTGGATGAAATGAATGTAGACCAGATTCAGCCGCTTTTGAATTACATGACTTCGACACCGATGAATGCCAGAAACCGTTTGATTGGAGCTACAATGGATACATTCAGATCTTTTTTGCAAAATTTGCTTGATCGTGACGGCAGCATTCATATCACTAAGGATTCGGGTTTTTTTCAAGCAAAGAAATCCATCTAACGGAGGATTAGCTTGCAGATCAGGATGCAGCAAAAAAAAGAGCTTGAAGGTGACGCAGCGTAACCCTATATAATCAAAAAAAGATCAGGCAGGAAGGGAAGTTGACCCCAACTCAGCCAATGATCTATAAGATTTCTGGGAGGGTTACGTCGTGAATCAACAGATCCGAATTGTGAAAGAAGAGATTTTATCCGACAACTGGTATGTGCTGAAGAAAATAACTTTCATGCGTCCTAACAAAGAAGGTAAGTGGAATGTCCAAGCCAGAGAAGCTTATGATCGGGGAAATGGAGCGACGATCCTGCTATTCAATCGCGAGAAGCAAACGGTGATTCTTACCCGGCAATTTCGGATGCCAACTTATGTGAACGGGAATGAATCCGGACTTTTGATTGAATCGTGTGCGGGTTTGCTGGATCAAGACGATGCGGAGAACTGCATCATTCGGGAAACCGAGGAGGAAACGGGATACCGTGTAACGAGCATACAAAAAATCGGCGAAGCCTATATGTCACCAGGTTCAGTTACCGAGATGCTGTATTTTTATACAGCCGAATATTCAGATCATATGCGAGTTGGCGACGGTGGTGGACTAGAGGAGGAACAAGAAAACATTGAGGTATTAGAATACTCGTTCGAACAAGCCTTAAATATGGTGAAAACCGGTGAGATCAAAGATGCAAAAACGATTATGCTGCTGCAGTATGCTCAGATTAACAGGTTATTGGAACCCAAAAGAGTGCAGCATATCCTGATTGCCGGTCCTTATCGTTCAGGAACTGGAGATGATCCCCATCTCATTGAGCAAAATGTCAACTTGATGAACGCAATGGCCATTGCCGTGTATGAGAAAGGACATTTGCCAGTGCTAGGCGAGTGGTATGCTCTGCCTTTGATTGAACAAGCGGGGTCACAAGCGATAGGTGACGATATATTTAATCGGATCTTTCATCCCTCATCCATCCGCCTGCTGCAATGTTGTGATGCAGTGCTTCGAATTGGCGGACCATCGCAGGGGGCTGATGAAATGGTGAGGATTGCGATGGAACAAGGAAAGATCATCTATAAAGAGTTTTCGGAAATTCATTCAATCATCTAGGAATAGGTTATCCATACATACTTCGCACACACCTGCTGATGAGCAATCATGCAGGTTTTTTGGCGTGCTAATAAACCCTGCGACTCGTCTCGCTTCCTGACTATTTTCGACAATATTTGTCTTTTTGTGAGAATTTTGAGATAACCATCTGCTATTATATAATCCTGTGGAACTATATTATATTTGATATAACTATATTATTAGTATTATATACCTATGGAGATGGTGGAAATGAACGAAGAATTCTTTAGTGAGCTGCAAAAGATGAGCCGAGAGGATGAGATGAGATCCAAGCTTCTTATTCGAGGTCTCAAACGGATTCTTACTGAAAAAAAACAGGAGAGTTTGCTAAAAAGGATGCTCCGAAAGAAGAAACATACCGTACCAAATCCTTGGAATTCAGAGCAAGAATGACGAAAAAAGGTCAACTAGAATGATCTAGTGACCTTGATTCAGGTTTTATACTAGGACTCTTCTTACTTCTACAACCCGTTTCTTCCAAGAGCCATTCAATTCGGAAATGGTTACGCCAATGCCTGGACGAAACGTATGCACAATGAGCCCGTCACCCGCATATATAGCGACATGTCCGATATGGTCAAGCCCTTCTTTTTTAGAGCGGGCAGGCGTGGTGAAAAAAATAAGATCACCCTGACGCAAATCACTCAAAGGGACATCAGTACCTAGCAGACTCTGCTCACGCGAACTACGGGGCAGCTTAATATGCTCTTGGGCAAACAGAAATTTGGTAAAGGAAGAGCAATCAAACGAGGCTGTTTGTCCAACCTTTGAACCAAACACGTAAGGTGTTCCTAAATAGTTAGACGCTGCAACCAGCATATTATCTGCTTTTTGCTGCCATGCCGGCATAGAATTAGAATCTTTTACAGCTTGATTCCAAGCAGCAACAACCTGCTCAATTTGTTTTTGATCGAGATTGACGTGTGTTTCTCCGCTTAAGGGATCTTCATTGGTCGTGCTTGGCACTGTGCCAGCTGGTTCAGGCGTTTCAGCGATCGGGGTAGGTTCTTCCTTATTAGGTGAAGGAGCCTGTGTGGCAATTGGAAGGCTCTTTGTGGGAGCCTGTGGTACCGCTTGCTGGACTTGCGGCACTGTTGTAACAGCAGGAGTTACTGGTTTTCTTTCTTGTGGTTCTTTTGGAATGACCTGAGGATTCGCTTTGCCCTCAACTTCTTGTGACTCCGCTGGGTGGATAGACGGGACGGGAGCATTGTTCATCACAATTGCCTGAGATGGTGTGCTTGCTGCCTCGTCGATTGATTTCCAGAAATGCTTGGATGAGTAAATGGATATTACTATTAAAATAGATAGACTTAACCCTATGGTCACTGTCATAATTCGAATTTTGTTCATAGGAAGCTCCTTTTTTATCCTGATGTTACTTTTATTCTCATTATAAAGAATTCGTTTGAGATTTCATTCATCAATAATTACCAAATGAGAACACAAAGTAGGCACCCAAGCAACTACAATTGCTCATTCTATGATAAAGTAGGGTAAATGAATCAAGATGAGAGAATTCGATCTTGTTTGGATGTGTTTTCAGATGGGAAGTGATCCAGTATGATTCCGAGTCGTTATAAGGCTCGAGGCCAGGCTTTTTTGAATACATATTTTTCTGGGGAGTCTATTGATTATCGGCAGGTTATTGCGCTGTTTCTTCCGATCCTCATTGATCAAGGCTTTCTTGTCGGTTTAAGTTTGGTGAACACCGCGATGATCAGTTCGTCTGGGGTAGCCGCGATCAGCGCTGTTAGTATGGTCGATTCGCTCAATCTCTTCTTGGTTAACGTCTTCGTTGCGTTGGCGACAGGAGGCACGGTGGTGGTGGCCCAGTACAAGGGCAGCGGGAACGATAAGATGGTATCTAAGGCGGCGGCAACGTCGCTTTCTGCAGTGACTTTGGTTGCGGTGATACTTAGCTTGATCGTCCTCGTCTTCTATCATCCGATCTTGAAATTTCTCTTCGGAACGGCCGATCCTGAAGTGTTCTCCCATGCCGGCACTTATTTGGTGGGAAGCGGTTTATCTTACATCGGGATTGCGTTCAAGGAAGCGGTTAGCGGAGCGCTCCGCGGAATCGGCAAGACGAGAGTGACATTAGTCTTGTCTCTCATCATGAACTTCACTTATGTACTCCTGAACATCTTATTCGTTCATTTTATGGACATGGGAGTGCTAGGTTTGAGTGTGGCGGTGAATATTTCCCGTTATTTGGCAGCGGCTTGTGCGTTATATTACTTGCTCCGTTTGGATGCCAACTTGCGAATTCAACTAAAGGATTTGCTGAAATGGAATTTCTCCATGTTAAAGAAAATGATGTTTATCGGGCTGCCGTTCGCTGCGGAGCAGCTCTTTTTTAACGGGGGCAAAATGCTAACCCAAATCTATATCGTCAGTCTAGGCACTTATGCGATTGCAACTAACGCCATCAGTTCAGTATTTGCGATGCTCTTGCAAATCCCCGCCATCGCCTTGTCTACAGCACTTATTACGGTGGTAGGGCAATGCATCGGCAGGGGCAATATTCAGGATGCCCGCAAATTTACTAGATCGTTTCTGTGGTTGTCGTCTGGTTCCTTATTGGTCATGGGGCTATTGTTGATCCCATTCTTTAAGCCTTTGGTTAGTCTGTTCGACCCACCGGCCGAAATTATGGACGATCTGTATCTCATTATGCTGGTCAATATGATAGCTCAAATTCCTCTTTGGTCGATTAGTTTTCTGCTGCCAGGCGCGCTGCGAGCAGCGGGGGACTCTCGGTTCACTTCCATCACTGCGATGCTGACCATGTGGTTGTTTCGGGTCGTGCTCGGCTATGTATTCGGTATCATGTTAGGGTACGGGGTATTGGGGGTGTGGGCAGCCATGCAATTGGAGTGGGGCGTGCGCGGGGCGATCTTCCTGTGGCGATATAGCGGGGAACGGTGGTACAAGCACCGCTTGGTAGAGCCTGCGAACGGAAAGTAAATGCCCAGGATTACTATCGGATAATTAGGGGCTCCACCACAGGATGTGATGAAGTTCAGAATCAGCCAGACAACTATGTCGATAAAGATATAACACATACAACAGCAAGAGGAAAGGTACATCAATGTGGACGTATACGGTCAATTTATTTCGTGATTTATCTCCCAGCGTAAAGCGCTTCATCGCGACGGAAAGCTTGTTTGGCATCGGAGTGGGCATCTTCAGCCTCATCCTGAATTTGCACCTGCTGGACCTTGGCTTCTCCAAAGGCGACATCGGTAAAATAACCTCACTGGGAGCTTTGACAATTGGCCTTGCCAGTCTGCCTGCAGGTTTCATCGTGAAGCGTGTCGGGCGCAAAGCGATGCTTGTCGCCGGCATGCTCTTATGCTTCTTGGCGCTTGTCGTTTTCGGATTCGGAATCAACCTTAGCACGGTGACGGCAGCACAGCTTATCTGGTCGCTCGGAATTACAGCGATCGTGAATTCCGAAATTCAGCTGATCTTCCAATATTGCCGCAGCAAAAAAGAAGAAACTAGCGCGTATTCGCTGTTGTTCGCTATATTTACGTTTTTTACCGGCCTAGGCACATGGCTCGGCGGCTTTCTGCCGGATTGGCTGCCCGGACATACGACGATGTACCAGTATGCCTTCTTTATTGCCGGAGGCTGCTTGGCACTCTCAGGCATATTACGGGGAATGCTGCTTCCTTCTGCACATGCACGGTTGAACAGCGTTGAAGCCGGCGGCTCGCAACCAGCGAAGCCTTCCGTTCAGCCGAAAAGAAGACATGCGATGTATTTTCTGCTGCTGCTTTCGCTGCTGATTTTCAACTCCGGCTTTACATTCGGGCTGCTTAGTCCGTTCTTGAACGTGATCCTGAAATTTCGCTTCCAGATGGAAGATGGCAACATCTCCGGTTTGCTTGCGCTGTCTGGATTTTTCTTCTTTATCGGCTCCATCGTGATGCCATACGTCGTGGAGAGATGGGGCAGCCGCAGGACTTTCATATTCCTGTTTCTATATAATATGGTGGTCGTGGCGTTGATGGCGCTAGCTATGCCAGCCTCCATATTTGCTGTGCTTCTGCTCATTCGCGGGACGGGATTCACCATGCTGAACAACTTGATGGACAGCGAAAGCATGTCGGCTGTCGCGGAAGAAGACCGCAACTTGTTCGCAGGCATGCGGACCGTATCGCGCAGCATCGGCAACACGATCGCCTCTTACTGGGCGGGGTATATTTTGGCTGGAAACCATTATTCGCTGCCTTTCCTAGTTACGGCGGTTGCGTTGTTGGTGGGCTTTGTGATTTATGCCTGGTTTGTGCAGGGGATGCTGGATAAAAGACTGCAAGGACAGCAATGATACGGCGCGGCCATTGATCTTGGATTGACAGCCGCCATGCGGTGGCCGTGCGTCTAGGATCCGCGCGTGTTATGAAAAGCCTGCGATAGTGCAGGCTTTTCCGACCAAATCAAGCGGAAACCTCAGAAAGCCTGCGATAGATAGTGCAGGCTTTTTAGGCTTTTGCGCGCCTAGGACGGAAAAAGGTGTCAAAAGGCTGCATAATGGCAGGCTTTTCACGATTTTGCTTATATCCAAGAAGAAAAGGATGCATTATCGCAGGAATTTGCGAAATATACGGAACCGAACACATCCTTCGATGACTTCAACATCGCCGTAACCATCATTTTCCTTTAAAATAAATAACGCAGCTTGCGATACACAACTTCCACCCAGCTGCGACTATATGCTGAAACTGACTATAACCAAGCAGGATGAAGCGTGATTCGAACAGCTCCCCTTCGATTTCGCCTACCAATGCCTAGAACCCGCAAGTTGGGAAGACGGAAATGACCAGCCATATTACTCTCGTAGAGGAATCCAGTCTTGACTGGGTTCCTTTTTCTAATCACAATAGAAGGTAAGTGTGAACCCAATAAGGAGGGATTTTTCATCATGAGTGAGTTGAATGGCTTATTTCGCAAAAGACTCGGCATTCCGGAGAATGAAAAGCTTACCTTTGAATCTTTAGACCGCATTCTTGAAAAGACAGCAACAACCTTTCCTTTTGAAAATTTAGGCATCATTTTAAATAAAACAAGAGCGATCTCCCCAAAGAATCTGATTAACAAAATTCTCGTGAATAAGGAAGGGGGTCTGTGTTATGAGTTAAACCCTCTGCTTTATTTTTTCTTAGTTGAAAATGGGTTTAAAGCCGTGTTAATTCGCGGGAAAGTATATAATGAAGCGACGAATGCATGGTCCGAATTGGGCAGAACACATGTGGCTGTTCTTTTGCAGCAGGAAGGCCAAACGTACTTGGTTGATACTGGATTTGGCGGCAATCTGCCCCTAAAGCCTGTGCCGCTTAATGGAGAAACGGTCTCCTCAATGAACGGCGAGTTTCGAGTCCAAGCAATGGAAAGTGCTGAAGGGAACTATAGGCTTGAGTTGAAGCTAAAATATAAAGATACAGATTGGAAAATAGGCTATGCTTTTGATATAAATCAAACATTAGCGGATTTATCCGAGTTGAATGACGTGCAGGACATCATCGCCAACCACGAAGATTCCCGTTTTAACAAAATCCCGCTTATTACCCAAATTAAAAGCGATGGGAATATAACATTAACCGGAACGTCATTCACACAATGGATTGATGGGAAATGTATGAAGGAACAGATAGACGACGATAGATTTAAAGTGCTGGCCAAACAATATTTTGGATTCCAAGGGGGATCACTTTGACTTTACAACAATTAAAGTATGTGATCGAGGTCGCCACTCGTGGATCTATCAATGAAGCTGCCAAAAGGTTGTTTATTTCTCAGCCCAGCCTCTCGAACGCGATTAAAGATCTGGAAGAAGAACTGCAGGTTGAGATATTTGAAAGATCCAATAAAGGCATATCCATTTCTAAGGAAGGTGTTGAATTCCTAAGCTATGCACGGCAAGTCGTTGAACAGGCAGAGCTATTGGAAAGCCGATATCTCAATGCCAAGCCTACACCGCAGCATTTTTCGGTTTCCACGCAGCACTATGCATTCGCCGTTAATGCTTTTGTGAATTTGATCCGGGAGTATGGACAAGATGAATATGATTTAGCGCTGCGAGAGACCAAAACGTTCGAAATTATTGAAGATGTCAAAAATTTACGCAGTGAGATCGGGATCTTATATCTCAACGAATTTAATGGAAAAGTAATTAATAAATTACTGAAGACGGCCAATTTGCAATTCAACAGCTTATTAACGGCTAAGCCTCATATATTCATTAGTATTAAAAATCCGCTCGCAAAGCAATCCATCGTAACGATGGATCAGCTCAAAGATTATCCGTATTTATCCTTTGATCAAGGGGAGTATAATTCCTTTCATTTCTCAGAGGAAATTCTCAGCACGGTGATACATAAGAAGAGCATCCGTGTGAATGACCGAGCAACATTGTTCAATTTATTGATTGGATTAAATGGATATACCATTTCGACCGGTGTATTAAGTGCTGATTTGAATGGCAATGAAATCATTCCCGTACCTCTGGATATTGATGAATCCATTCATGTCGGTTGGATTTCACATAAGAATATTTCCCTTTCAAAGCTTGGAGCCGCTTATGTTCAAGAGCTGAAAAATGCCATTTCATCTTAAAAGCTTGGATATAGCTTTAGGCTATATCTAGCTATAGTTTAATACAGTTACACTATATCTTCTTATCCGTGATATCTTACTTGTAACAAGTCGCAAAGGGGATCACAAGATGATGAAGAGCAGTAATTTAGGATATCCACGTATTGGTGCTGATCGCGAATGGAAGAAAGCACTTGAAGCCTTCTGGGCAGGCAAGCTGCAAGAAGAGGAGCTGCGCAGTCAGCTGCAAGAGCTACGTTTAAATCATTTGAAAAAGCAGCAGGAGAAGGGCATCGACTATATCCCAGTCAATGATTTCAGTTATTACGATCATATTTTAGATACGGCTGCGATGTTCGGAATTGTTCCCAAACGCTTCTCTTATGATGGCGGGGTTGTACCTTTGTCACTCTACTATGGCATTGCCCGTGGGACGAAGGATGCAACTGCAAGTGAAATGACGAAGTGGTTTAACACCAATTATCACTATATCGTGCCTGAGTTGGATGGGGCCGTTCCTGTTCTTACTGAAAATAAACCTTTAATCGCTTATCGGGAAGCGAAGGAGAAGCTTGGTATCGAGGGCAAGCCAGTTATTGTTGGACCGTTGACCTTCCTTAAGCTTTCCAAAGGATATAGTCGAACTGAGACGGATGCTTGGTTGAACCGATTGCTTCCACTTTATGTGCAAATTCTTCAAGAGCTGGCGAGTGAAGGCGTTCAATGGGTTCAAATAGACGAGCCGATTCTGACGTCGAAGTTAAGCGTGGAAGACTTGAATCGTCTGAAAACGATCTATGAGACGTTCGCTTCCGCAGTGCCAACTTTGAACATCATGCTGCAAACTTATTTTGAATCAGTAGAGCAGTACAAAGAAATCACCCAGCTGCCGGTCCAAGGATTAGGACTTGATTTCGTTCATGGTTTGTCTGGCAATTTGGCATCTTTACAATCGCTTGGATTTCCGGAAAACAAAGTATTAGGCGCAGGCGTTATCGACGGCCGCGGCATTTGGAAGGCATCGCTTCGCGCGAAACAGGAACTGTTGAAGAAGCTTACTAGTTATGTGAAGCCAGAGCAAATCATTATTCAATCCTCTTGCAGCTTGCTTCATGTTCCAGTAACTGTGAGCTATGAAACGAAGCTGGGTTCTGAACTGAAAGATGCTCTCGCTTTCGCGGATGAGAAGTTGGATGAAATTGTCCTTCTGACCAAAGTAGCTCGTGGAGATGTGGCTGATGTGACGGCGGAGTTGGAAGAAAACGAACGCGCCTATCAAACTTTCCAATTGTCTGACAAGCGTAAGCGCGAAGATATCCAGCAAGCGATCGCTTCGTTCGCTGATCAGAAGTTTGAGCGTCATCTGCCTTTTGCTGAACGCCATCAGGCGCAACAGAAGAAATGGCAGCTTCCGATCTTCCCGACCACAACCATTGGCAGCTTTCCTCAAACTGCTGAGGTTCGCAAGGCGCGTCAGCTATGGCGTAAAAATGAATGGAGCAACGAACAGTATGCTGAGTTTATCCGGAAGGAAATTGATATCTGGATTAAGCTGCAGGAAGAAATCGGCCTAGATGTTCTGGTGCATGGGGAATTTGAGCGTACGGATATGGTTGAGTTCTTCGGGGAGAAGCTGGAAGGCTTCGCATTCACGCAAAATGGCTGGGTGCAGTCCTATGGCTCCCGCTGTGTGAAACCTCCGATTATTTATGGAGATGTGGCTTTCCTGAAAGAGATGACTGTGGAAGAAACCAAGTATGCTCAATCACTAACTGAGCGCCCTGTTAAAGGAATGCTTACAGGCCCGATTACGATAATGAATTGGTCCTTCGTCCGTGAGGATATCCCTCGTGAACAAATCGCCTATCAGTTGGCTTACGCCCTTAGACAAGAAGTCGAGGCGCTAGAGAGTGCTGGGATTGGCATGATACAGGTAGACGAACCTGCGGTCCGGGAAGGATTGCCGCTTAAAGCTGAGGATCAAGCTGAATATCTTGCTTGGGCAGTCAAAGCGTTCCGTCTAGCCACCTGCACCGTACAGGATACAACACAAATTCATACACATATGTGCTATTGTGAATTCCATGACATGATTCATTCGATTGATGCGATGGATGCGGATGTAATCTCGATTGAAACCTCTCGCAGCCATGGAGAATTGATTCATAGCTTTGAGGTGAACACGTATACGAAGGGCATTGGCTTGGGGGTATACGATATCCATAGTCCCCGTGTTCCTGATGTTGCGGAAATGACAGCTATGATTGAACGTGCCTTGCAGGTGTTGGATCCGAAGCTATTCTGGATCAATCCCGACTGTGGACTGAAAACTCGCGGACAGAAAGAAACGGTCGCATCACTGCGGAACATGGTTGAAGCGACACAGTTAGCTCGTTCGAACAGCGCTTTAAATGTGTAGTTGTGATACCAGTAAGAGGCAGTATGCGCAGCAAACCTGCAATTATGCATCCTTTTGAGCTTTAAAGACTCTTCTATCATTGAATACCTGCGTTTCTGCATGCTTTTTAGGACTTTTCCTGATAATTGGAAGGAAAACCTGAAAAAGCCTGTAAAAACGCAGGTATTTTCACTTTTTGCATGAGTTTCGTCCTTAATAGATGCATTTTTGCAGGTTTTCTGACCGAGCCCGAGCCCCAGACCCAGACCCAGACCCAGACCCAGCCCGCCGCCGATTGGATTCACACAGGAAACGGAAGAAGTTCGAGTTCTGGCCCAAACATTGATAAGTTTTTCCGAAGAAGATAAACTAAGTTGATATGCTGTAAGAATGTCAATAGGTTAAATCCTTTCGTTTACTTGAGATGAGGTGGGAATGCGATGACGGAGAAAGAAACAATCAATGAACCAGGATGGAACTTCGAGAATAGTTATGCTCGTCTACCCGATACATTTTTCACCAAGTGCAGCCCAACGCCTGTATTTTCGCCCAAGCTAGCCATTCTGAATGGCCCGTTGGCAGCATCACTTGGGCTTGATGCCCATGCGCTGCAAAGCAAGGAAAGTGTTGCCGTGTTTGCGGGCAACCAGATTCCTGAAGGCGCCTTGCCTCTTGCCCAAGCTTATGCGGGGCATCAATTCGGGCACTTCAACTTATTGGGCGACGGCCGCGCCATTCTTCTTGGCGAGCAAATCACGCCGCTTGGCGAGCGGGTCGATATTCAGCTCAAAGGGTCAGGCAAGACGCCTTACTCCCGCAGAGGCGATGGCCGCGCAGCGCTAGGACCCATGCTGCGCGAATACATCATCAGCGAAGCTATGCATGCGCTTGGTATTGCGACTACGCGCAGCCTAGCGGTCGCAACGACCGGTGACTCCCTCTACCGCGAAACCGAACAGCCGGGCGCGGTTCTGACTCGCGTGGCTGCCAGTCATATACGTGTAGGCACCTTCCAATATGCAGCTAAATATGGCACAGTTCAAGATCTGCGAGCTCTCGCTGATTATACGCTGCAAAGACATTACCCCGAAGTGGAAGCTGACGAGAACCGTTATCTTCAGCTGCTTCAGGAAGTGATCAAGCGTCAAGCTGCGCTAATCGCCAAATGGCAGCTCGTAGGTTTCATCCACGGGGTGATGAACACCGACAACATGGCCATCAGCGGAGAGACTATTGATTATGGACCTTGCGCTTTCATGGATACGTACGACCCAGCGACGGTATTCAGCTCCATTGATACGCAGGGCCGTTATGCCTATGGCAATCAACCGTATATTGGCGCGTGGAATCTTGCAAGATTAGCTGAAACGCTTTTGCCGCTGCTGCATGAGAATGAGGAACAGGCGATTAAATTGGCGGAGGCTGCGATTTCAGATTTCTCCAAGCTGTATCACCACAATTGGTTTGCGGGGATGCGGGCAAAACTGGGGATCTTTAATGAAGAGCCTGAGGATGCTGCTTTATTTGAAGGGCTGCTCCGTTTGATGAAGGAGCATCAGGCGGATTACACGAACACCTTCCGCGCATTGACTTTCGAGAATCAGGAAGATATTGCCCTGTTCGGCACCGCAGAATTTGCGCAGTGGCATGAGCTGTGGCAGGCGAGACTAGGCAGACAGCAGGAGTCAAAGGCCGATTCGCATCAATTGATGCGCAGCAGCAATCCCGCGGTAATCCCGAGGAACCACCGTGTCGAAGAGGCCTTGGAAGCGGCAGTGGAAGATGGCGATTACAGCGTCATGACAAGACTTCTTGAGGTGCTTGCGAGTCCCTTCGCACACTCCCCGGAACAGGCTGAATATGCCGCATTGCCGGCACAAACGTCTCTTCCGTACCAAACCTTTTGCGGTACTTGATATTGAAGTCTGGAGAAAAACAAGAGGCAAACTTTATGCCTCTTGTTTTTTGCGTTCAAGCTGGCAAATTGCCTTGCGTCCGTGTACGTCGGCATATTTCCTGCAAATATGCATCCTTTTCGTCTCGGGAACACGCAAAATCGTGAAAAGCCTGCGATAATGCATCTTTTAGTAAGTTTTTTTCGATTCTAGGATGAAAAAGCTTGGGAAGCCTGCATAATCGCAGGCTTTCTCTGATTTCACACGATTTGATCCGGAAATGCCTGCATTTCCGCAGGCTTTTCAACACCGATATCGCATCGAGAACAATCGTAAATATGGATACACTTCTGTTAAATGAGAACATGTAACTTCGGACTTTATTTGTGTAACATTAGTTTCTAGTCCATTTCGTAAGCGCTTCCTTAAAAGCGTTTACAAGATCTTAAAATAAGATACATTTCTATTAAAAGAGAACATGTTACTTTTTAGTTAGATTATATAACATATTATGTATAACTTCTTGTGAGGAGGTACACGATTCATGAGTTTGAGTCAACTTGAACTTCAACATGCCAGAACACATCTATCGCCGTTAAGAAAAAATTTCAAGAAGTACTTATGGTTTTATTTATTGGCAGCTCCTGGAATGCTATATTTCATCGTGTTTAAATATTTTCCTATGTGGGGTGTGCTCCTAGCCTTCCAAGATTACAGCCCATTTCTCGGTTTTAGTAAAAGCCCATGGGTAGGCCTTCAACAATTTCGAGATTTTTTCTCAAACGAAGCCTTTTTTCTCCTTTTACGGAACACGTTGATGTTGAGCTTGTTTAACCTGCTTTTTTATTTCCCGTTCGTCATCCTTTTGGCGATTATGCTCAGTGAATTGCGCTCGGCAGCTTTTAAGAAAATTATCCAGACCGTCGTCTATTTGCCGCATTTTCTGTCATGGGTCGTTGTTGTTGGGATAACGTTTATTTTCTTCGGACCTTCCGGCGTGATCAACCATTATTTGGGTTCAATGATCGGGAAGGAATTGGCATTCATGACGGGCACAGAATGGTTTCGTTCGCTTGCCGTTTTTCAAAGCATATGGAAGGATGCCGGTTGGGGAACGATTATTTTCTTAGCAGCAATTGCCGGCGTCAATCCAGAACTTTACGAAGCGGCCACAATGGACGGTGCCGGACGCTGGCGAAGAATATGGCATATTACGTTGCCAGGCATCAAAAGCACGATTATTATTTTGCTGGTCATTCGTCTAGGGCATCTCATGGATTCGAATTTCATGCAGGTATTTCTCATGACCAATCCACTCAACCAAGAGGTATCCGATGTCATTGATCTATATGTTTACAGGGTCGGATTAACAGAGGCGCATTTCAGCTATGGTGTTGCGGCAGGATTGTTCAATTCGATCATAGGGCTCATTCTCGTATTGCTGAGCAATCATTTAGCCAAAAAAGCAGGAGAAGACGGTGTTTTTTAACCAAAATGAGGTGATAAGTCAATGAGCAGACAGTTAATGATAAAGCGATTTCCAATGTTTGATTTCGTGATTGGCTTCCTTATGCTTGTATTTAGTTTGCTGATCATTGTTCCATTTCTGTACATTCTAGCGGTATCCTTCAGTGGGGGAGGGGAATCGATCGGTGGGGACTTCTTCCTCATTCCTAAGGAGTTTTCCCTGGAAGGCTATCAATATTTGATGTCAACCAGCAGGTTCATTCAAGCGATAGGCAATTCGGTTTACGTTACAATAGTAGGTACCTTTGTTAATCTCCTTTTCTCGGTAACACTGGCTTATGCATTATCCAAAAAGTTTTTACCAGGGCGCCGCTTCATGATGCTGTTGATCTTCTTCACGATGCTGTTCAGCGCCGGAATCATTCCCAACTATTTGTTGGTTAAGTCGCTCGGCTTGCTTAATTCGTACTGGGCGCTTATATTACCAGGCGCTACCAATGCTTTTACCATTATGGTGATGAAAACTTTTTTTCAAGGCTTGCCCGAAAGCTTGGAAGAAGCGGCGCGAATGGATGGAGCGGGAGAAATACGGATCTTATGGTCGTTAGTGCTTCCACTGTCTATGCCGGTAATGGCTACATTTGGGCTGATGTTCATGGTTGGTCACTGGAACGAGTTTTTCGGTGCTGTCATTTATTTGAGCAAGAGCAGCATGTGGACCGTGCAGGTACTGCTCCGTCAGATGATCGTCGTCGGCACCTCTAATATTAACAATGAGTTTAGTATGAACGAGAAGTCAGCAGCACAATTGGGAGATACGATCAAAATGGCAGCCATCATCATCTCGATGATACCGATCGTGGCTGTGTATCCGTTTTTGCAAAAGCATTTTGCACAGGGCGCTATGATTGGATCCATTAAAGAATAAGGTGAACTCTATGCGGGAGGTGAAGAAGACAGGTTCAGATCATGAAGAGGGTAAGCGGAGAATCGGGTTATTATCGTTGAACATTGGAGAGGGTGGTATAGGTATGAAAATGAAAAAAACGTTGTACGTTTCACTTGCTGCTGTGATGACAATGAGTCTTTTGTCTGCCTGCGGAAAAGGCGAAGACAAACAAGGGGCAAATCCAACTGCTAACAAAGAACCACTTAAAATCAAGGCGATGCTCATTTACAACGGAGAGCCTCCGGTGCTCAAAGGGAACAAGGCGAAGGAAGATATCGAGAAACGCGGCAATGTCCAACTTGAGCTGGAGCTTGTTCCGGAAGATATCTATAAGGATAAAATAAGCATCGCGATGGCAGATTCGTCCCAATATGATCTGATTCTGTTCGATAACGGCAAAGATGCTGTATTCACGAACTATGTGAAGCAAGGAGCATTTTATGACTTAACGCCATTTATGAACGGTAAAAATAATTTGAACCTGATTCCAGAGATTACGTGGTCTCAGACGAAGGTAGATAATAAAGTATTCGGAATTCCACGGCCAAGACAGCTGTATAGTGCCCAAGGAGCGTTCCTTTACCGCAAAGACTGGCTGGATAAATATAACTTGAAGAAACCGCAAACACTGGACGAATTCACACAAGTTTTAAAAACATTCAAAGAAAAAGATCCTGTTGGCGGTGGTAAAACAATCCCTCTTCTTACCTATGCGACCAACACCTATACTGTTTTTGATTGGCTTGGGTCCGTACAGTATGCATTTGGGATGCCTAATGCATGGACAATTGACAACGGAGTTCCTAAGTTTGCCATTCAATCCGAGGGCTACCTGAAATATTTGGAATGGTTAAAGAATGCTTGGGCCAGCGGGTTAATCGAGAAGAACGCTACCGTGTTAAAATCGCAGCAAGCTGTTGAAAAATGGACACAAGGCATCGCTGGAGTCAAAGCCAATCATGTCGGTGAATTGAGCGATGCCCCTAATTCCCCTCTTGATAAAATTCGCAAGGTGGATGCCAAAGCGGAAGTGGACATGCTTCCATCGCTTAAAGGTCCTGATGGCAAAGGCGGTATCGGAAAAGCTGCCGGTCTCTGGGGATTATGGGTAGTCCCGTCCAGTACGCCGAAGGATAAAGTTCAGAAGCTTGTTGATTTCCTTGATTTCAGTGCAAGCGAGGAAAACTATGCTTTCAGCAAAGCGGGCATTATCGGTCAGCATTCCACGAGCTATAAAGACGGCAAGGTAGAGCGCACAGCCGATCAGGTGAAACTGTTCCAAAGTGAAACGCCAGCCACTTGGGTGCTTGATAATCGTTACGATCCTTATTACTATGTCGCATCGGACGCGACTGATCCGGTAAGGGCCAAAATGAAAGAATATACGGATAGCTTTGAGAGCATTGGCGTAACGAATCCATTCGGCGGAATGACGTCTCCAACCCTTACGAAAAACACGGATCATTTGAAAAAAGTGAGCACCGTTGCTCTGAAATATGTGATTGGGGAAGGCTCAATGGATGATGTGAAAATGGAAATAGCCAATTGGTCGAAAACCTACGGTGAAGCTGCAGGCAAAGAATACATGGAGCAGTATAACGCGATGAAGAAGTGAGTGATCTTGTCAAATGGAGAATTGCCCGGTGATTAGGGTAATTCTCCATATATGTTAATTAGGTTTTGAGATTAAGAAGGAGTGCTTGGATATGAAGCAAGTGAAGGATGAAGGTATACTCAGCGCAGCAAGGTTCATCAATCCGTCTCAGTTAACTAAGAAACAATGCGATGCGGCCGTTGCTCATATCTTGAAGCAGATCGATCGCAATTTGGAGTCATTCTCAGACAAATTTCCCGATATTGTCAGCAATAATCTGATCTATGCGGCTGCTGACAACTATGAATGGACGCCTGGATTCTGGACAGGCATGTTATGGCTCGCTTATGAAGTGACAGGCGACGAGAAGTACCAGCGTGTTGCCGACAGGCAGTTAAGCAGCTTCAAGAAGCGTGCAGATGAACAAATTGGCACGGAAACCCATGATCTAGGCTTCCTGTATTCGCTTTCTTGTGTGGCTGCTTATAAGCTTACAGGCAACGAGGAGGCGAAGCAAACAGCGCTTCGCGCGGCTGATTTGCTCATGTCCCGTTATTTGGAGCATGCCGGAATTATCCAAGCGTGGGGGAGCTTAAGCAATCCGAAGCAACGGGGACGAATGATTATCGACTGCTGCCTAAATACGCCTTTATTGTATTGGGCCGCGGAAATTACGGGAAATCGGGCTTATTTCAATGCTGCAGCCACCCATGTCAAACAAGCAGCAGCGTATTTGATTCGTGAGGATGCGTCCAGTTTTCATACGTATTATATGGATGTTGATTCCGGTGCTCCGCTTTATGGCAAAACCGCACAAGGGTTTTCAGATGATTCCTGCTGGTCACGCGGTCAGGCTTGGGCGATCTACGGGTTTCCGCTGAATTACATCTATACGAAGGATCAAGAACTTCTTGATTTAACTAAAAAAGTTGCGAATTATTTTATTAACCGGCTGCCGGAAGATTGCGTTTGCTACTGGGATTTGATATTTACGAGCGGTTCCGAAGTGCGCGATAGTTCAGCTGCCGCCATTGCCGTATGCGGTATGCTCGAGCTTAACAAGCATTTGTCGGATGGGGATCCTCATAAAGCCATTTATGCAAATGCGGCAAGTTCAATCCTCTTGTCTTTGATAGACAATTATTCAACCGTCAACACCCCGGAATCCAATGGATTGCTGCTGCACGGCGTATACAGTAAGCCTGGGAATTCAGGCGTAGACGAATGCTGCTTGTGGGGCGATTATTTTTATTTTGAAGCGCTGGTTCGGGTTTCGAGAGATTGGAAGACGTATTGGTAAAAAATGAGTATGACTTACTAATGGAATCGAGGAGAAGTTTGTATGAAACAGCTTACAGCTATTTTAATCGGAGCGGGAGCCAGAGGTTCTCGCAGTTATGCGCCTTATGCATTAGACTACCCGCATGAGTTGAAGTTCGTTGCTGTCGCGGAGTCGGATCCGCATCGCTTGGCACAGTTTGCAAGAGAACACGGCATCCCGCCGGAGGGTTGCTTTCATTCCTGGGAGCAGCTGCTTGAACAGCCGCAGTTGGCGGATATCGCGCTGATTTGCACGCAGGATCGGATGCATTACCTCCCAACGATGAAGGCCTTGAGCAACAAGTATCATGTTCTATTGGAAAAGCCGATGTCGCCGAGTCCGAAGGAGTGCATCGACATGGAGCAAGCGGCTAAGGACAATAACCGGCTGCTGACCATCTGTCACGTGCTTCGCTATACGCCGTTCTGGTCGGCCATCAAACGACTTATTACGGAAGGGCGCATCGGTAAAGTGGCTTCGATTCAGCTCAATGAAAACGTCGGCTACTGGCATATGGCGCATAGCTTCGTTCGTGGCAACTGGAGCAACTCGGAAGTGTCCAGTCCGATGATTTTGGCCAAATCATGCCATGATATGGATGTGCTGTCTTGGTTAATGGATGAGAAGTGTGTACGGCTTAGCTCGTACGGTTCACTCCTGCATTTTCATTCCGGCAATGCGCCGGAAGGCTCGACGGAATACTGTATTGACGGCTGCGCTGTCGAGGCAACATGTCCTTATTCGGCCCCTCGTTTCTATCTGGGTGAGGGCAAAGATTGGGCAAGACATTTCACGAAGGATGTATCCCGAGAAAGCATTGTGCAAGGACTGAAGGAGACGGGATACGGCCGGTGTGTATATCAATGTAAAAATAACGTTGTTGATCATCAAGTCGTGAATATGGAATTTGCGAGCGGCGCCACCGTCATGTTCAGTATGAGCGGCTTTACCCGTCATCAGGAACGCCGGATTCAAATTATGGGAACCCTTGGTGAAATTCGCGGTGAGGATGACAAGATAACATTGATGGATTTTGTAACCCACGAGAATATCGAAATTAAGCTTCCAAAGCAAACGAGCGGACATGGCGGCGGAGACAGCGGGATCGTTCGCAGCTTTTTGAAAGAAGTGCGTGAATACGACGGAGAAGAAAGCTTGACGTCCGCTGCTGCCTCGGTTCGCAGTCATCTGATGGCGTTTGCAGCCGAACAATCCCGCTTGGCTCAAGGGAAATCCATTGAGCTGGCTGAATTTACTGATTCTCTCAAAAAGATTGAACTATCCTTATGATCATGTATGGCCCTATCCGCCATGTGCTAAAATAGTCTCCATGAGAGATGCGTTCTAATCTCTTGGATGATAGGGAAAGGCCGCGATTAGTATATGAGAGTGTCATTTCTGAGTTTTATTCGAAAAAGTTTTTTTGTTAAAGTTATTTTTTTTCTTTTTCTGCTTTCTTCCATTCCTTTATCGATTTTTGCCTTTGTAACGGTCCATGTGTCTAACCAAACGGTGATGACGAAAGTAAACGCATTGAATTTACAAGTTGTGAACCAGCTGAATGAGCAAATCGAAAATACGATGGTGCGCATTCAACAATTAAGCAATCAATTTGGTCTTTCGCCAATTATTACGAACTCTTTGAACGTGCAGAGCAACTACTTCGACTATGTTGTTCAGATGCAGGAGCTGCTGAGGACACTGGATGCGGGAAAAACAACGATCGGGGATATAACAGATATCAGCATATATGCGGTCGATTCCGGTGAGGTGATTTCAACCACAGACTCCATTGTTCCAATCGAACAATCGCGATATGAGAAGCTGATTCGCTCTGTTGAAGCATCCAATAAGGCGTTTCAATTAATTGATGATACTAGCAGCAATGATCCATTTCTTGCGGATAATAGCTTCTTTTTGCGAAAACTGACATATTCCAATGGGACAGGTTACCGAGGAATGCTGGTCATTATGCTGCCGAAGCAAGCTTTGCAAAAGGCGATACATAACATTAATCTTGGCCCGGATGGCGCTTTATATATCGTCACGAGCGAGAATAAAGTAATCGCCACAACGAGTCTTGCTTCTTCCCCGGAAATTGCCAAGCATGTGGATAAGGCTATCGAGAGTTGGAACGGAAGTAAACGCAGTGAGCAGTTCTTGGTTGATCATTCCCTATACACGATTAAACAGTCGGGAAACTTTCATAAGTGGATTGTTATTTCTGAAATACCGATGGATCAATTGTCGGAAAGCACGCGTTTTATTACGAGAACGGCTTTGCTTCTGTTATTTTTGCTTATGCTGTTGGGGCTCGTCGGATCACTTGTGATCGGTTACAATCTGTATCGACCGCTTCAGCGGCTCAAACGGCATATGAGGTCGATTCAACAAGGCAACTTTTCCAATTCCTATTCGGATTATCCGAAAAACGAGCTGGGCGAGCTGGGCATGATGCTGAATAATATGGCGTTTCGACTTAACTCGCTGATGGAAGATTTGCAGCAATCGGAAGAGCTGAAAAGACGTAGTGAAATTACGGTGCTGCAGGCCCAAATCAACCCTCATTTCTTATATAACACATTGAACACAATCAGTATGTTTGCCATGCTGAAGGATTATAACAAAATTAGAAGCATGCTGCACAGACTCGTTTCCATGCTTCGTTACTCGATGGAAAGCTATGAACAACTAGTTCCTCTCTCCGGCGAGCTGAATTATATAACCGATTATATCGCAATGCTGCAATTGAGATATGATAGCCAAATTATTGTGAGAACGGAAATAGATGAACAATTGCAGGGGATGCTGATTCCTAAGCTATTATTGCAGCCTTTGATTGAAAATTCATTGTTTCATGGTATTTTTGGCAAAGAAACCGATCAAGGAACCATTATTGTTCGAACTGTTTCCCTCACGGAAGATACCGTCATGATTCAAATTGAAGATGATGGTTTAGGCTTGGAGCCTGATCGTCTGGAGCAGCTAAGACAGCATATTAAGCACGGAGATCGCGGGAAGAGCATCGGCATGATGAATGTATCAGAACGTGTCCGACTGCTTTTCGGGGAGCAGTCGGAATTTCGACTGGAAAGCAAGGGTCAAGGAGAAGGGACGATCGTGTCCATCCTGATTCCAAGGCATCGATTGGAATTCGCTAAGGAGGAACATTCGCATGACGGGTCCATTTAAAGTATTAATCGTCGAAGATGAAAAACCGGCTCGCGAAGTTTTTAAACAAATGATTGCCCAAGAGAATGCCTGTTTTGAACTCGTGGGGGAGGCTGTTAATGGGAAAAGAGGGCTTGAACTGTGCAAGGAGTTACAACCTCATTTTCTTATTACCGATATTACTATGCCCGTGATGAGTGGAATTGAATTACTTCAAGAATTAAAGCAGTTGGATCAGGATATGCCAGAGACGATTATTTTATCTTGCCACAAAGACTTCCATTTTGCACAAAAGGCAATTGAATTAGGCGCTTCATCCTACTTGATTAAGGAAGATTGTCTGGTTCAAGAGACGCTGCTCACCGAGACACTCAAAAACTTCATCCCGCGAATTTCCAAACGGGAAGAGGATCGGCAAAAATTAGAAGCAGCCGAGCGAAATCAGAACGCTGGACAACCGGAAGAAGGTCTTGACCAAGCGAGTCCTTTGAATACGATCATGATGAACGTTATTGGACAGCTGAAGGCTGATTTGGCCGTTTCGATAAGCCTTGAGGATATGGCTGCCAAAGTGGGATACAGCATTCCCTATTTCAGCTCCTTGTTTAAAAAAACGACAGGGCAAACGTACACGCAATACATGATGTCGATGAGAATTCAAGCGGCTAAGAGGCTGCTGCTTACAACCGATCTCCGAACATTTCAAATCGCAGAGCAGGTTGGGATGGAAAATTATCGGCATTTTAATAAAATATTTAAAAGAATGGTTTGCATGAGTCCCAAAGAATTCAGGCAATCCCATCATCCATTGAGCAGCTCTTATCGACAGGAGAGTCCTTAAAGGGAGGTATCTTTATGTATCCATTGCGTTCAGCAGCATGGCTTGAACAATTCCGATCGCGCCTTCGAACCGAAACAACGGCTCAGAACGCATTAGCCTATTTAACAGGACAAATGGAGTCTATCGTCGCTTCTCCGCCGGAGATCCCGCTCAGTGGGGGAGGGTGGGGACATTCCTATGTCTGCCCGGTTGACGGAACGCGTCTGACGACGATTACGCGTATTCTCCACAAGTGCCCCCTCTGTCAGCAAGAAATGAGCGGTGCTCCCTACGACGATGTAGTTGTCGCAGAGGAGCATTCAGGGTTCAGCCACCATGCTCTGACCGCTACAGTCCTATACGCCGCAACCGATGAAGCGCGATATGCTGATTGGGCGAAGGAAGTTATTTTGTTTTATGCACAGCATTACGCTTCATATGAACTGCATGATATTTTTGGGAAAAAAGGTGACGCGGCGGGAAAATATGGGGCAAAGGTACAAAATCAGACCTTGAGCGAGGCGATGTGGATCATTCCGCTTGCACAAGCTTTTACAATCCTTAAGTCTTGTCGACGGTGGACGAATGTGGAGATGTCGATTATCGAAATGAACCTGTTTCGGCCAGTTATCGCCGTGATCGACCGAAATCCGCGCGGAGAGTCCAACTGGCAGAGTTATCACAATGCTGCTGCAGCTTCAGTTGCTGAAGCATTGAGTGACCAAAAGCTGTTTGATCGGGCCGTGAACGATCCTGCGAATGGGTTCCGTTTCCAAATGAAGCAAAGTGTAGGGAAGGAAGGCTTTTGGTTCGAGGGATCTTGGGACTACCACTTTTTCACATTGAATGCGTTGATCACGACAGTCCTCTCTGCATCAGCATTTGACGAGCCTTTATATAAAGACGAGAGGTTCCAGTCCATGTTCCGTATCCCGCTTGAAGCTCATTTGCCAGACTATACGTTCCCGGCTGTTCATGACTCCTCAGAAACTGATCTAAGGAAATTTGCCGATTTGTATGAATTTGCCTATGCCGCATACGGCTTCGGGGATGATGTCCTTCGCCAATCGGAGAGATGCTCCTTGTCCAGTCTGCTATACGGTAGAGATATGGGGTCACGGCTGGAATCTGCCGACGAAGCAGCCACTCGGAATATCCGTGCGATTGATTTGAGCAAGCCAGGCATGCTGTATGTGACAGTCGGAAAAGGCCCGTCAGCGCAAGCGGTGCTGATCGATTATGGAGAGCACGGCGGCTGGCATGGCCACTTCGACAAATTGAATTTGATCTATTATGCGGGAGGCCGCTGTTGGCTGACTGACGCTGGCATGTTGGGCTACGGCCATCCTATGCATGATGCCTGGTTCCGACAAACGATTGCTCACAATACCATAGTGGTCGGCGGTCGTTCGCAAAGTCCTTCCACTGGCGTTCTCAGCGAGCTGAAGATGAATGAACGGAATGGTTCTGTACGAATTTGCGCAGAGGTGAGGGATGCTTATGAAGGTGTCCAGCTGAATAGAAGCATTACGATTAAGAATGGGCTATTAATTGATGTTTGCAGTGTTCTATGCGACTGTGAGGAAGAGGTTGATTGGGTATTTCATACCCCCGGCGTCCCGATGAGTCTGCCATCAATAGATGAGATGCCAGTCTCTTCTGCACAATTATCAGCGTCTGAAGGGTATTCATTTCTGAAAGAAATCCGAAGTCTACCCGCTTTGGCCGGTGATACTCGGATGCTGGAGTGGAAATGGAACGAGACAGATGCGCAGAATGAGCGGTTGCAGATCTACGCTATCGGCAGTTCATCTGGCAGCTTGAAGCAGGAGATGTGGTATTTGGCTGAGACGCCGGGCATGGCCCATGTCAAGCGCCGGAGCACGCTGATTCGCCGGGTGCATAAGGTTAGGGAGGCGTCATTCGTCACCGTATTCCGGGTTTGTTCGGAAGGCGACGCACCGCTTTCTCAGCCAAGTCTGACTGCTATTTTGGCAGAAGAATTGGGAGTTGAGATACATTAATTTCAATTTAGCATTGACAAACGATGCCAAGAAAGATATGATAGCATCTGTTGATTTATGCAACTAACAGGAGGTGTTTTGATCATGGCTGTTCCTCAAAGGAGAACGTCCAAAACACGTCGCGATAAGCGCCGTACTCACTTTAAACTGGCTGTGCCAGGAATGGTGAAGTGTGAACAATGTGCTGAGTTGAAGATGGCGCATCACGTTTGCAAAAACTGCGGTTCATATAAGGGTAGAGAGATCGTAAAAGCTCAATAATCATATGAACAGCAACGGAAAAGACACTTCTAAGCAATTAGAGTGTCTTTTTTTGTGTTTTGGCGATGCGGCTGCGGCGTTCGTTAAGCTGTTGGATAGGCAATCGTTGGACAGGCAAGCCGGTAATAAAGCCAGAAGCCTCCTCGCCTATTTTGGCAAATTCCTGCGATAATGCATCTTTTTTGGTCTTGGAATCGCCCAGACCGTCAAATTCCTGCGATAATGCATCCTTTTGAGTCCAAAATGTGCATAGCAGGGTGAAAAAGCTGAAAAAGCCTGCGTAATCGCAGGCTTTTCCATTTTTCACGCGATTTCGTTGAAAATGCCTGCACTATCGCAGGTTTTCCATATCCCATACATAGCTCGCTCAATGGGGAGCAGTCAGGCAACCTAATCCATTCCATCTATGGAATGATCAGTGAACCTTTTTCCTGCAGCGTATTGAAATCATTCGCTTTGATTAATCCGTTCGAGACGGTGTACAGGGCATCTCCGATAGAAAGAACGCGCTGCACCTGTTTGTCACCGGCTTGCACATACTGTCCAGCTTTTTTGATATCATCCTCTGTCAGATGGGTGATGCTGCCGCGAAGCTGGAAGCCTTTTTCCAAATCAAGCTTGTAGATGTAAGCTCCCTGGAAAGCAAAATTGCCATATGCATTTGCTGGCTTAGCGTTATTTGGATCCAATTTCATCACGCTAACCGGGAAAGAAAGGAGACTTTTCTCCTTGGAGAACAGCAGCGCTTTGTGATTGTGAAGCAGCTCGGAATCTGTTCCGCGGTCCCCAATGATTTCTTTGAATTTCTCCTTCGGATTATTCACATCGGTTACGTCGAACAGCGCTATTTTCATGCCTTGATAATAGGCGATGGACTGCGGGCCTTGCGGATTTTTGAGATCGACCTCGCTTGTATCTTTCCCGAAGCCAATAAGATGATTTTCATCATAGGGATGCAGATAATCACTGTAGCCCGGAATCTTCAGCGCTCCAAGCAGCTTAGGCTCAGCGGGGTTCTTCAAATCGATGACAAATAGTGGATCCGTGTTTCTAAAAGTAACCATATAAACTCGGTCGCCGATGAAACGCGTGGAATAAATTCGCTCACCTGGCGCGATGTTTTCAATCTTGCCTTTTACTTGAAGGTTCGCGTCAAGAATGAAAACATGATTCTTCGACGCCCCCTCGTCGGTTCGCCACATTTCACCGCTTGTTGTCGCGAGCCGGAAGTAGCCGTTATGCTCATCCATGGAAAATTGATTGAGCAAACGCCCTGGCACCGTGCCCGTATTCTTGTAAATTGCTTTGCTCGCCGTCAAGCCAAATTGATAAATAATGGTTTCCTCTTTCCGAGGCTCGATAGTTTGAAGCCGTATGCCTTGTGTGGAAGAATTTTGTGTGGAAGAATCAACAGGCACGGGCAAAGTTCGGATAGGCATTTGTTCATAATTCGTTACGGCCATATATAAGTTTTCTTCGGAGGCGTACACATTTTGCCCAGAGCCTAGATAAGCAGTGACATTCATCGGTTTATCTATTTCGGTTAGGTTCATGCCCCCGATGAGCACATAGTTAGGCTCTACAGCTTTTGGCAAGTAATAGACCTGATCTAACGGAATCGAAGTAAAAGAATCGCCTGATGCTGAATCCCGATAGGAAGGAGCTAACGCAGCTTTGGCTTCTTCCTTGTTTTCGGTTTTCAGGTATGGATTATAATTCACGTACTTATTGGCGATGAAATACAGGGATGATCCGATTTTGCGGGAAGAGATGTAGCTGCCATCCAGCTCAGCTTCCTTAACAAGCTTGAGGCTGCTCCTGTCGGTGAGGTCGTAAACCATGACCTTCGTGTTTCCTTGCCGCATCATCGGCATGATCATTCTCTTTTCTGTGAGGCCAGCTCCTCCACTATAGGGGACCAATGAATCGCTTTGTTGGGAGTTGCCGATCACGATCAGATGCTTGTCGTCCACGTATATCTCAGTAGGCTGAAATGGAGTACCTTGATTTTTTTGAAAATCGAGGATGCTCAGCACTTTCATTTGATCGGCAGGATAAGCCTGTGTGACAACAATACGCTGTTTGTTTACCGTGTACAGGTAATTTCCATCTGTTTTGACGATATCGGATTCATCCACGCCTTGCACTTGGACATTCGTATCCGAGTATGCGGGGCTTTCCGATTTCATCGATTCTGGAGCTGGGCTTGCAGAACCATCTTTAGATTGAACTAAGGCGGTAGCCGAAGTTTCGGTTTTCACACCTTGGGCCATAAAAACTTTGATACTCCCACTTCTTTGATTTTGCGTCAACAGTGTAATCAGATGATCATATGTACCGACAACAGGCAAGGTGTCAGCTTGCTTCGTGATATTCACTGAGTTAGCGGCAGAATCCCAGCGAACAACATAATTTGCACTTTCCATAAAAAAGCGAATCGGGACATACATAGAACCATTTACCATCTGTGTGGTGCCATGCATGGTGCGTGCTTGCCCATTCACATAGGCATAGTCTGAATTCTTCGGCAGCTTAAGTTCGAACTCATTGTGGGTCACAATCGTAAGCAGCTCATCTTCTTTCCATGTCACTTCCATGCCCAGAACACGGGCCAGATCCCGAACGGATGCCATCAGAACGCCATCCATCATTTTGGGCTGCAGTGTGAAAGAAATCGGCTGGTCCTCCAAGCGGACCATGGGTTCTTGATCGGCCTGTGTGGCGACTGGAGCTAGAGTGGACGACAAGATCGTTGCGCAAAGCAAGAGACGGATGGCCAGAACCTTTTTCATCTTCTTCATCCTTTTTTAGTTTTTTGGGTATGCCAAATAATTCTTCCATAACCATTTAACGGATTGCATTTCGAATATGTTTCAGCAAAATCTTGAAAGTTTTGGAAATCATAAAAAAAACAGATTGACAACATAAATGACATGAGATATTCTACGTTTAACTGATAGATAATGCGCTTTCAAACATTCACTGTGAACAATAGAGAAGGTTGGGCGAATCAGTTAACTAGGTTGGTTCCTTTTTTTTAATCGTTTCTGGTATCGATTCCATAAAAATAAGATACTTAACTTGTAAGCGCTTATCTAAATTTTTTTACGCCAATATGGAATCGATACCAGAACATTTGCTGAATGACGGATACAAAGATGTTAAAGGGGTTGGTAAGCGATTTTGTGATCATTTCGAGTAGTCATAGATGAATTTTGAAATAACAAGGCAATATAAAGCTATCTAATTATTTTTAATTCGCTCAATTTGGAGGACAAAATGATGAAATCAAAAGTATCTTTTGGTGTACTGCTCGTTGTTAGTTCAAGTCTTATCATGACTGCCTGTACGCAGAACAATGCCAATACCTCTACACAAGCACCAACTGCGACATCTTCCACTCAAAATGAAAACGCTTCTACGCAGAAAATAACGCTTAATTTATGGTATTGGAATGGTGCGATATCGGATTCAACGATTGAAGCGGCTAAGAAAAAATATCCGAATATAGATCTGCAAGCACAAAAGCTTCCGTCAGGACCAGATTACTTAACGAAGTTAAAAACAACGATTTCTGGCGGAGGAAACGGACCTGACATCGTAGCGATGGACAGCTGGGTATCTACGATGCTTCCTTACAAAGAGAAATTCGTGAACTTATATGATCAAGGCGCGAAAGATATTCAGCCCCAATACTTAGATTGGAAATGGAAAATGGCAGCAACTGCCGATAATAAATATGTGATCGGATTGCCAATTGATGTTGCCCCGGTTGTCTTGTATTACCGCAAAGATTTGTTTGAGAAAGCCGGAGTTCCGAGCACACCGGAAGAGATTAAGAATCAAGTCAAAACATGGGATGATTATCTTAATTTGCAGAAGAAAGTGAAAGATGCAACTGGCACGCAGCTTTTATCCATCGTCGATGTTTTCAGGAATGCTATCGGCCAAAACAGTGAGGGCTATTTTGGGGCAGACGGGAAATATATCGGGGATCAGGCCCATGTGAAAAAAGCTTGGGATACGGCTGTGAAAGCCTATCAACTGGGCTTAACGTACGCGAATGTCAATGATACGGAGAAAAATGCAGCGACAAATAATAGCAAGATTTCTTCCTTTATCGGAGCTTCGTGGGCAGTTGGTGATTTGCTTGGCGCAGCGCCAGACACCAAAGGGAAATGGCAAGTTGCTTATCCGCCCGGCGGTGTAGGCAATCAAGGCGGATCGTTCTTCGGTGTGCTGAAATCGTCCAAAAATCCAAAAGAAGCGTATGAGATCATTAAATTCCTTGTAAGTCCTGACAATCTGGTCGCTGGGTATAAGGAATTTGGCAACTATCCGTCTACACCGGAAGTTTACAGCAAGCCTGAGATGGTAAACAAAAGCGATTTCTTCGGAAATCAAGATCTGAGCAGTGTGTTTGCGGACGCAGCCAAGGATGTGAAAGTGGCGCCAACAGATGCAAGAGACGATATGGTGGCTACGACGTTAGCCGATGAAATTGGTCTCATTGATACGCAGAAGAAGGACCCTGAGAAGGCTTGGAAAGACGCGCAGGATAAAATTAAAAGGCAGCTTTCAAGGTAGACATGACTTGGCTGCAAAATGAATCATATCAAAGATGGGGCGGGGAGCTGTGTTCCCCCTCTATCCAAGTGGAGGAATAACATGGGAGGTACGTTTAAGGAAATTTACAAGAGCAGGACACTGTATTTGTTTATCTCTCCTTTTTATCTATTGTTCCTAGTCTTTTCGGTGTTTCCGATTCTATTCTCGATGTATCTGGCCGTTCATAAATGGGATGGCATCGGGGAAATGAAGTATGTCGGGTTCAATAACTTCAATTATATGCTGCATGATCCGGCTTTCTGGCAGGCGTTGGTGAATAATATTGCGCTTTGGATAATGGGCAACGCGCCGCAGCTGCTGTGTGCATTAATTGTTGCCTACTTGATCAATTTATCGATTATTAAATTCAAGGGATTCTATCGAATTGCCTATTTTCTGCCGAATGTGACAGCGATGGTCGCTGTTGTCATCATCTTTCAGTCCATGTTTGGCAATGAATATGGGTTGGTTAACTTCTTTCTGCAAAAAATCGGGTTAGATAAAATTGCGTGGCTGAATTCCGAGTTTGGCGTCAGAACGGTCATCGCAGCCATGATATCCTGGCGATATATGGGGTACAACGCGGTCATTTATTTGTCCGGCTTGCAGCGGATACCCAAAGATTTATATGAAGCTGCCGAATTAGACGGGGCTAACCTATTTCAAACTTTTACGAAAATTACGATTCCAATGCTCAGGCCGATCATCCTCTTCTCCGTGATGATGTCGACCATTGGAGGATTTCAAATTTTTACCGAACCTCAAGTTTTAGCTGGCAATCTTCCGCCATACCCGGGCTCCGATACGATCGTGCTTTATATGTTCAGAGAGGGCTTTAATTATCAGAATTATGGGTATGCTGCTGCTGTATCATGGGTGTTGTTCATCATCATCGGCTTATTATCCGTCCTTAATTGGAAGTTTTTCAACAGATCGGATGATTGAGATAAAGGAGAATACGAGATGACTGTTGAAGGTTTAACGAAAAAAATTGTAGTTAATTGTATTTTGTTAGTAGGTGTGGCCATCTCCATCTTCCCATTTTATTGGCTTGTGGTGATGTCCACGAATGAAACAAGTGCGATATTTGCTTTTCCACCAAAGCTGACATTTGGGCATTATTTGATGACAAACTTTCACCATGTTTTGGACAAAAGCAATTTTATTCGCGCCCTTTTCAATACGCTGTTTATTGCTATTATCAGCTGTGTGCTTCAGTTGTTTTTCAACTCATTGACAGGATTTACATTTGCCAAATTTAAATTTCCAGGTTCCAGCGTGCTGTTTTTTGCCATGATGGCGACCATGATGATTCCTGCGCAGATGCTGCTCGTGCCCCAGTTCATTATCATCAAAGAATTTGGCTGGTTAGGAAGCTATAAAGCCTTGATCATACCCGGAATGGCAAGTGCATTCGGAATCTTCTGGATCAGGCAGTATGCGCTGGCCATTCATGACGATTTACTCGAAGCAGCCAGAATCGATGGCTGCAATAAATTTGGACTCTATTGGAACGTAGCTTTGCCGATCTTAAGGCCTGCGCTTGCTTTTCTCGCCATCACCACGTTCATGGGGGTGTGGGAAGACTATTTGTGGCCTTTAATCGTCTTGACGGATACGTCCAAATTCACGTTAATGCTGGCTTTGCAGCAATTAAAATCGGCACATACAGCCGACTATTCGATGGTGATGACCGGAACACTTATGGCTACGCTTCCGCTGATTATTTTCTTCCTATTGGTGAGCAGACAATTCATCGCCGGCATCACAGAGGGGGCAGTTAAAAGCTAAGCTGACCTGTGAATGACGTGAGCTAATGGAAAGGCAGGATGACGATCATGGCACCAAAGATTAAGGATGTAGCGAAAATAGCCGGTGTATCCGTGACAACCGTTTCAAGGGTATTGAACGGAGAGAAATACGTGAAGGACGATCTGAAAGCCAGGGTGAAGCAAGCGATCGCTGAGCTTGGTTATACGCCAAGTCATATCGCCAGAAGCCTCGTGCGTAAGAAAACGAATTTGATTGGCGTGATTGTACCAGATCTGACTTCAAGCTTTTATTCGACCATCTTAAGCAGCATTGAAGAAACCGCGAGTCTGAGCGGCTACAATCTGCTTGTCTGCAACATTATTGAAGATATTGAGAAAGAATATAAATATTTAAACGTGTTCAAAGAAATGCGGGTAGATGGCATTATCATTATGCATGAGAAATTAAACGATGAGATCAGGGATTTTTTGAATAAGCTTGATATCCCGATTATATTTTCGAGTGTCAAACCGATGGATCAGAAGTTCGTTTCTGTAATCATTGATGATTACGCGGCGGCGTATGACGCGACGAATTATTTGATTCAGCTCGGACATACAAGAATTGGGTTTATTGGCGGCGACATGAGAGATGTGACTTCGGGTCAAAATCGATACATTGGCTACCGTGACGCGCTTACACAAGCGAACATCAACATCGTAGAAGCGTACATCAAGTTTGGTGATTACAAAATACAAAGCGGCTACCAGCTCGCCAAAGAGCTTCTGGCAAATGAGCCGTGCCCAACAGCCATATTTGCGGTCAGCGATGACATGGCGGTAGGCGCGATGAATGGCATTCATGACCTTGGGTTGAACGTTCCTGACGATATTTCAGTCATTGGCTTCGACGGGAGCCAGTTAACCGAGCTGGTGCGTCCGCAGCTGTCATCCATGGAACAGCCCATTCAAGACATGGGCAAGGTTACGGTGGAATCGCTCTTGGATATGATCGCAGGTGATGCTCAGGCGGAGGCAGGGGATTTGATACTGAAGCATAAGCTGGTTGAGCGCAAAAGCTGTAAATCTTATGGCGCCAAACAAGAATAGAAGCCATAAGCGTAGATATCGAGTCTGGATTGGAAGAGGGAGAGCATGTTGAAAAGATTTGATGCAGTTGTCATCGGTGATGCCAATATAGATCTGATTGTGGCGGGGTTAAATCAAATTCCGCAGCCCGGACAGGAAGTTTTCGTAGATAATATGACAATGCATATTGGCGGCGGGGCTGCTTTGTTCGCGATATCGCTAGCGAAGCTAGGCTTGCATGTAGCTTTTAAAGGAGTTCTTGGCAATGATGGCTACGGTCAATATGTCAGGGAGCAGTTTACCCAACATGGTATCGATACCATATTAATTGAGACGAGTCAAACGAGTAATACCGGTATCACAATTGCGATTAATCCTGAGAAAGATCGTTCTTTTATCAGTTATGCAGGCTCCAATCGAGAGCTGGATATAAGTAAGTTGGATTTGAAGGAAGTCGCTCAAGGCAAACATGTTCATATTACCGGATATCGTGGCAGAGAGAATCATGATGCTTTCATACAGGCAGCACGCAAGCTCAAAGAGCTAGGCGTTACCCTTTCCTGTGATGTCGGATGGGATGATTCTGGAGAGTGGTTCAAAGGCGTATTCGATTTGATGGGTTGCTTTGACGTGTTTCTAATGAACGAAACGGAAGCCTGCCATTATACCGGTTTGGACAATATAGACGAAAGTCTGCGCTTTATGGCGAATTATTGCAAACATATTGTGGTTAAGCTCGGAAGTCAAGGAGCGATTGCAATGAAGGATGGCTTGCAGACGTTTCACTCGGCCTATCAGGTTGACGCTGTAGACACAACAGGTGCCGGGGATTCTTTTAATGCGGGTTATTTGTTTGGGTATTTGTCTGGTCAAGACGTAGAAACCTGCTTGAAGTACGGCAATGCTTGCGGCGGGATGTCTGTCAGCGCCAGTGGCGGCAGTACGGGTACCCCTGATTTCAACAGGCTTAATCGCTTTATACGTCAATTCGCTGATCAAGCCAAAGTTCGTTTGGAAGTCATATAACAAATGAAAAGGGAATGATGATTGTGTTGAATATCACGAAATACTGGGAAGATTTGAACGTTCTTCAGATAAACAGGGAGGTTCCTCGAGCCTACTATATTCCCTTTGCAAACGTCGAAGCAGCACAAACAGGGAAGCGCGGTCGTTCTCCTTACTATCAAACATTGAATGGAAGCTGGAAATTTCAATATCATCGAAGCGTCAGGGATGTACAAGAAGGCTTTTATGAAGAAGCGGCAGATGTCAGCGCTTGGGATTCGTTGATTGTTCCCTCTTGTTGGCAAGTGAATGGATACGATCAACTTCACTATACCAATATCAAATATCCGTTTCCTTGTGATCCGCCCTATGTACCGAGCAATAATCCGGCAGGGCTTTATGTGCGGGAGTTCAACGTTTCGGATCGCTGGGATGCGAAAGATAAATATATCGTTTTTGAAGGAGTTAACTCCTGCTTCTATGTGTGGGTCAACGGGCAGTTTGCCGGCTACAGCCAAGGCAGCCGAATCCCGGCTGAATTCAACATCTCCGCTTTGATTCGAAATGGTAAAAATCGTGTCGCTGTTATGGTGCTGAAATGGTGTGACGGCACGTATCTGGAAGATCAGGATTTGTGGCGTTATTCCGGCATTTTCCGGGATGTTTACTTGCTGGCTCGCGAACCTGTTCATATTCGGGATGTCTTCAATAAGCAAGAATTCAGCGCGGATTATCGGAAAGCTGATCTGCTGACTGAGCTTGAAACCTCCGGTCATTGCGAAGTTAGCGTGGAATTGAAGGATGCCGAGGAGAACGTCGTCAGCCGTGGGCAAGCCGTGGTAGATGGCAAGGGCGTTATCAAGCTGGAAATAACAGATCCCGTTCTATGGAATGCTGAGAAGCCATATTTATATCGCTTGTATGTACAAAGCGGGGAAGAAGTGCTTCAATTCCGGGTTGGTTTCCGAAAAGTGGACATTCAAGACGGCGTATTTCAGATTAACGGCAAAGCGGTCAAGTTAAAAGGTGTGAATCGCCACGATTCTCATCCAGAGCTTGGGCAGACCATACCGATCAATCATATGATCAAAGATTTGAAGCTGATGAAAAAGCATAACATCAATACCATCAGAACCTCTCATTATCCGAGTGATTCCCGCTTTATGGATTTATGTGATGAGTATGGTTTCTATGTCATTGATGAAGCTGATTTAGAGTGTCACGGCATGGGCGATGCTGGCAGCTGGGAAGACGGGCCTGTTCACAAGCTTTCTCAAGACCCTGGTTGGAAGCCTTCATTTGTCGATCGTGCCATTCGCATGGTGGAGCGGGATAAAAATCATCCATCGATCGTCATGTGGTCCTTGGGCAATGAGTCTGGTTATGGCGCCAACCATATCGCGATGGCTGAATGGATTCGAAGTCGGGATGCTTCCATCCCGATTCACTATGAGGGAGCAGCCCCGCACTACAAAGGAGATCCGAGTGTCGCATGTCTTGATTTGGAAAGCCGGATGTACGCTTCACCGAAGGAAATTGAAGCCTATGCTCAGGACGAGAACAACAAGAAGCCGCTGTTCCTATGTGAATACAGTCATGCGATGGGGAACGGTCCAGGGGATTTGAAGGACTATTGGGATGTGATTTATCAATATCCGAAGCTGATCGGCGGCTGTGTGTGGGAATGGAGCGATCATGGCATCATTTCGGAGATACGCCTAATGACGGTAATTTCTGCATCGACGGACTCGTTAGTCCTGACCGCAAGCCGCATACCGGTTTGCTGGAGCTGAAGAAGGTGATTGCGCCGATTCGAATTGAAGCGCACGACCTGCGAATAGGCAAGATCAAGGTAACGAATCTTTACGACTTTATAGATTTGTCCCATGTGGGGATTCACTGGAAGGTGGAGCAGGATGGAAAGACCGTCCAGCAAGGTCAAATTGACCTTCCCGAAGCGGCGCCGCATGCCAGCCAAATTGTAACGCTTCCCTACAAGCTGCCAGAAACGTCGACAGGCCGCTATGTGCTTACGTTCTCTTGTTGGTTGAAAGAGGAAATGCCTTGGGCAGAAGCGGGTCATGAAATCACATTCGAACAGTTGGATTTACCGGTTGCGAGGGTGAAAGACCAGCAGGATGTTCTGTCGAGCGCTCCCCTGCAAGCTCACCAAGCGGGCAATCTCTTGACGATTGAAGGGTTTGATTTCTGTCATGTTTTTGATATGTACGACGGTACGATACAGAAGATTTCCAAACATGGCGTGGATATGATTCAGACGCCAGCCCAATTCACGATTTGGCGGGCTCCAATAGATAATGACAAGACGGTGAAAGAAGCATGGCTGGAAGAGGGCTTCGATCGTACAGGCATGAAAATCTATGGCTGCGAATGGACGCAAACCGGGAAATCCTCTCTTGAAATCAAGAGTTCTTTCTCGCTGGGAGCGGACAGCCGGTTCGTGATTGTTCGCGGAGAAGCGCTTTGGACGGTGAACGGTACCGGTGAGATTGCCCTTCAGCTGCAAGTGAAAGCAGCCGAAGAGCTGAAGACGTTTCTTCCGCGATTTGGGCTTCAGCTCACGATGCCCAAAGGGATGGAGGAAGTCGAATACTTGGGCTTCGGTCCGCACGAGAGCTATATTGATAAGCGCCAAAGTGTAAAAAGAGGCAAGTATTTGCTGACGGTTGATGAGATGTTCGAAAATTATATCATGCCCCAAGAGAATGGCTCTCGGTATGGAACAGAATGGGCGATTGTCTCCAATGAGCAAGGCATGGGTCTCAAGTTGTCCGCACAAGAGGCATTCTCCTTCAATGCGGCTCATTATACGCCAGAGGATCTAACTGAGGCGGATCACAACTATAAGCTTGTGAGAAGAAAGGAATGATCGTTCATCTGGATTATCGGATGAGTGGAGTTGGTTCAGCTTCTTGCGGGCCTGAGCTTCTGGAACCCTACCGCCTCGATGAGAAGGAATTCAAGTTTGAGCTTAGCTTGCTGCCGATATGCAAAGAAGACGAATAAAGCAAACGGAGGGATTCACATGAAATATATGCAAATCCAAGGCGTAGAGAAACAGATATCCCGATTAATTATGGGGACAGGCGATTTGAGAAAGCTGGAAGAGCCCGAACGGGCAATGCTGGATGCCTTCATTGCAGCAGGCGGCAATGCCTTCGATACGGCCCATCAATATCGAAATAAAGAAAAGATTCTGGGTCAATGGCTGGCGGAGAAGAATCTTCGGGAGCATGTCGTGATTTTGACCAAAGGCGCGCATCATGATGACGGAAGCCCGGGTCCACGGGTGAACCCGCAGGCAATCCGCAAGGATTTGACGGAGAGTCTGGAAAGACTAGGCACGGATTATGTTGATCTGTATGCGCTGCACCGGGATGATCCCAGCGTAGCTGTTGGACCTATTATGGAAGAGTTGAACGAACATATTCAAGCGAAGCGGATCAGAGCTATTGGAGCTTCAAACTGGTCGCATGATCGTGTTCAGGAAGCAAATGAATATGCGGCCTCCCATAATCTCATTGGGTTTGCGTTTAATAGCCCTAACTTGAGCCTTGCCAAAGCGAATGAGCCTAGATGGGAGGGCTGCGTTTCGGCAGACGAGGAAACCTGCAGGTGGCATGCGGCCAACCAGCTTCCGCTCTTTGCTTGGTCTTCCCAAGCAGGCGGGTTCTTCTCGGGCAATTTCTCGCCGGACGATCGGACTGACGAAGAGATGGTGCGGGTTTACTACAGCGAGAACAACTGGGAGCGGTATCGCCGTGCCGTGAAGCTGGCGGAGGAAAAGCAGGTAACACCAATTCAAATTGCCTTATCCTATGTGCTTAATCAATCTTTCCCAACATGCGCAATCATTGGACCAAGGAAGCCGGAAGAGCTTCAGTCCTCGATAGAATCTATGAATCTTCAATTAACTCCTGGTGAGATTGATTGGCTGGATTTGCAAAAGGAGGAGATCGTGAAATGATCCGACACAAATTAGCAGCTCAATTATTTACGCTAAGAAACGAACTGAAAAAGGATTTCCCTACGGTTTTGAGAGAGTTGAAAAAAATGGGCTGGGCAGCCGTTCAAATCGACGGCTTGCACGGATATCCCGCAGCAGATATAGCCGCCGTGATGAAGGAAGTCGGTTTGCAAACGGCTGGTATGCATGTTGGCTTGCATCGTATGAAAACAGATTTGGCTGCCGTACTGGAGGAAGCCCGGTTGTTCGACACGAAGGATTTCATCTGTCATTCGCTGCCGGATGAATTGATGAATCCGGAAGGCTATGCCAGCGTTCGCAAAGATTTGCACGATGTGGCTGCCCGAGTAAGCGATAAGGGATTCCGTGTTGGATATCACAATCATGATTTTGAATTTCATACGATACTGGATGGGAAATTTGCGCTGGAATACGTGCTGGAGGATCCAACCATTTACCCGGAAATTGATACCTATTGGGTCAAAAAAGCGGATCAAGATCCGCTGTCTTTCATCCAAAATTATGCCTTTCGTATGCCAATCCTCCATTTGAAGGATATGACGTCGGACGGACGGAAATATTTCGCCGAAATCGGCACAGGATTGATCGATTTTGCCCCGATTTTGAAGTGGGGACTGCAAAATGGCGTAGAATGGTTTGCTGTTGAACAAGATTATTGCCCGGGAAATCCGATGGATAGTTTAGCCTTAAGCTTATCTAATTTGCTGGAGTTGGAGAAATCTATCGTTTAATTGCAGAAGAAGGTGAGGTGCGGCATGTTTTTCACAGAAGCGAAACTTGAAGCCAGATTGAATGAATTAAGCGAAACCCGTTATCGTGATGTGATCCTTCTCGAAAGCTTTGCGGCTGTAGAAGATGAAAACGGAGATATAGGTGCTAGGCCGCCGCTTGCAGCGGCATCTTTTGAGCTGAGAACAGGCGAAACTTGGAAAGGGCGCGACCGTTACATCTGGCTGTCGCGTTTAATCGATATTCCGCGAGAATGGGCTGGAAAGTCCATTCTTGGGCGCTTTGATTTTGGTGAAACTGGCGGCGGCAATAACGATGGATTTGAATCTCTTCTATATTGGAATGGAAAGCCGTTTCAAGGCGTCGATTCGAATCATCAGGAGGTCTTTTTCCCGGAGGGATCGGCAGGAACCGAAGCGAAGATGGATATCCGTTTGTGGTCCGGTCTTGAAGGCGGCGGAAAGCCCAGAGAAAAGAAGCACACCATGAACCGAGCTGAAATTTGTTGGATGGACGAACAAGTCGATGATATGTACTATACGGGGCGGGCAGTTTGGGAAACGGTCCGCAGTTTGGACGCGCATCATCCTGATCGCGCGCGGCTGATGAAAGCGCTGGATCGCGCTTTCTTGCAAGTAGACTGGTCCAAACCGAATTCGGAAGCTTATTACGAGTCGGTGTACACAGCTCGCCAGCTTCTGCATGAAGAGCTGAACAACATGGAGAAACATCATCCCGTCACAGTCACTGCCATCGGTCATACGCATATTGACGTAGCGTGGCTTTGGCGGTTGAAGCACACTCGCGAGAAATGCGCGAGGTCGTTCTCTACAGTGCTACGGTTGATGGAGCGTTTCCCTGATTATGTGTTCCTCCAAACGCAGCCGCAGTTGTACGCTTATATCAAACAAGATTATCCGGAAATCTATGAAGCGATTCGGGAACGGGTCCGTGAGGGGCGCTGGGAAGTTGGCGGCGGCATGTGGCTGGAAGCCGATTGCAACCTAACCTCCGGTGAATCTCTAGTCAGACAGTTCCTCTTCGGCACGCGATTCATGCGTGAGGAATTTGATGTGGAAAGCACCTATTTATGGCTGCCTGACGTATTCGGCTACAGCTGGGCCTTGCCGCAAATCCTGAAAAAGTCAGGGTTTGAGACGTTCATGACGACGAAAATCAGTTGGAACCAATTCAATAAAATGCCGCATGATACGTTCAAGTGGCGCGGGATTGACGGAAGCGAAGTGCTGACGCATTTCATCACGACCCCCGATGACTGGGAAGGCGGCAACTCCTTCTTCTACACGTACAATGGTTTGATTGAAGCCAAAACGGTGAAAGGCATCTGGGATGGCTATCAGGAGAAGGAGATGAATCAAGAGCTGCTTCTCTCCTACGGATACGGCGATGGCGGCGGTGGCGTGAATCGGGAAATGCTGGAAATGCGCCGACGCCTTGACCAAATGCCGGGCATGCCGAATGTCCGCACGGGGCGGGCAGACGAGTACTTCGAACGTCTTCATGAGACGGTGAAGGCGACCGACAGCTATGTGCATACCTGGGATGGCGAGCTTTATTTGGAGTATCACCGTGGAACGTATACAAGTCAAGCCTACAATAAGAAAATGAATCGGAAGCTTGAGCTGTTGTACCGGGAAACGGAGTGGCTGAACGTTCTGGCGGGGCTGAGCAAAGCGAGAGGCCATGTCTATCCGCAGGCTGATCTGAATGAGGGCTGGACGATTATTTTGCGCAATCAATTCCATGATATCATTCCCGGTTCTTCGATTCGCGAAGTGTATGAGGATAGCTGGCAAGAGTATGCGCAGGCGTCGTCTATAGCAACGGAGAGTTGGCAGGCAGCGATGAACGTTATGGTAGACCGAAGTGCAGAAGGCTCCAGAACGATTATCAATAGTTCGCCTTGGAAGCTTAAGAATCTGCTCGTTCTATCTGCGGATAGCGCACCCGAGGGGAGCGTTTGGACCGATGAAGCGGGAAATCCGCTCGATTCGCAGCTCACGGATGGACGTTGGCTGATCGCAACGCCGGACATTCCTTCACTTGGCCTGACGACTGTTCATTATGGAAGTCAGGAATCGGCTAGCGTTGTCGCTGCTGCAGCTCCATTCCAGTTAGCAGGCAGCCTTCTAAAAACCCCTCATTATGAAGTGGAGTGGAATGAAGCTGGCCAATTGACGCGCATCTATGACCGGGATCATGGCCGCGATGTGCTTGCGAAGCAGGCACGAGGCAACGTGCTGCAGGTGTTCGAAGATAAACCGCTGATGTTCGAAGCATGGGATATCGATATTTTTTATCAAGAGAAGATGCAGGAAATTTCTCATCTAATTAGCTTTGAACTTGTAGAAAATGGCCCTTTGGCAGCTGCCGTCAAGTTCATCTGGCGCTACCTCAATTCAACGGTGACACAATGGATGACCGTCTATGCCGACAGCGGTCGTATTGATTTCCGTACGCATATCGATTGGCAGGAGCGTCAGCAGTTGCTTAAGGTTGCCTTTCCTGTGGATGTGCGCTCCAACGAGGCAACGTACGATATCCAATTTGGCAACGTTAAGCGGCCAACGCACTGGAACACAAGCTGGGACTGGGCGCGATTCGAGTCAGTTGGCCATCAATGGGCGGATTTGTCCGAGCGCGGCTACGGCGTAAGTTTATTGAACGATTGCAAATACGGCTATGACATCAAGGATAACGTCATGCGATTGTCGCTCTTGAAATCGGCTACGCACCCTGATCCAGATGCGGATCTTGGCGAGCACTCCTTCGTGTATGCGCTCCTTCCGCATGCAGGCGACTGGTATGCAGGGAACACGGTACAAGAAGCTTGGCTGCTCAACAATCCGCTGCAGAGCTCCGAAGGCGCGAATACTTTCGGGAAGCCGCTCTCCTTATTCGAATTGTCTGTACCCAATGTGATGGTGGATGCGATCAAAAAGGCAGAGGATGGCGATGGGGTGATCCTGCGTGTCCATGAATATGCCGGTGTGCGTTCTTCCGTAACGGTGAGCAGCGATTTGACCATCCGCTCGTGGCAGGAATGCGATTTGATGGAGCGTTCTCTCGGAGAAGCAGCGGCGGCTGATTGGATGTTTGAACTGAAGCCATACGAGATCAAGACGTTCCTTGTCTATCTAGAGGCATAAATAGAAAGACCGATCTAGGTCGGTGTGGAGGCTCATATGAAAACCATAAGACTTACGATGGCGCAAGCTTTACTTAAGTTTCTGGATCAACAGTATTTGTCTGTGGATGGTGTAGAAACCAAATTTGTGAATGGAGTTATGGGCATATTCGGCCACGGCAATGTGACGGGGATAGGCGAAGCCTTGGAACGGGACAGCGGCGAGCTGGTCTTCATCCAAGGGAAAAATGAGCAGGGCATGGTTCATGCGGCAGCAGCCTTCGCCAAGCAGAGCAATCGCCAGCGCATCTTCGCCTGCACGACTTCCATCGGTCCTGGCGCACTGAATATGGTTACCGCGGCAGCGACCGCCACGGTGAATCGGATTCCGGTTCTGTTGCTGCCAGGTGATAACTTCGCATGCAGACAGCCGGACCCGGTGCTCCAGCAGCTGGAAATGCCGCATGATTACACGATATCGGCGACCGACGCTTTCAAGCCCGTCAGCCGTTACTGGGACCGGATCGTTCGGCCCGAACAACTGGTTACTTCGCTGCTGCAAGCAATGCGCGTCTTAACCGATCCTTCGGAGACGGGGGCTGTCACCATCGCCCTTCCGCAGGATGTGCAAGCAGAAGCTTATGATTATCCTGCTGCATTCTTTGAGAAACGCGTCCATACGATGGACCGACGGCCTCCGGCAGCGGAAGCCGTGGAAAGAGCCGCCGCATTCATTGCACAGAAGAAGAAGCCGCTGCTCGTTGTAGGCGGAGGCGTGCATTACGCTGGGGCGATTCAAGAGCTGCTCGATTTCGCAGCCGAATTTCAAATCCCGGTGGCCGAGACGCAGGCTGGAAAAAGCGCGATCTCCTGGGAGCATCCGCTCAGTGTAGGCGCAGTAGGGACAACGGGGACGTTAGCCGCGAATAAGCTGGCGGCGCAGGCCGATGTCATTATCGGCGTTGGAACTCGCTATTCAGATTTTACAACCGCATCCAAATCTGCCTTTCAGCACCCGGATGTATCGTTTGTTAATGTCAATGTGAATGCCTACGATGCGATTAAAATGAACGCTGTCTCCGTTGTCGCAGATGCTAAGAAAGCGCTCATTGCTTTATCGGAGGCGCTGCGGCTCAAAGGCTACCGCTCCGAATACGAAACTAGCTTCATTGAAGAACTTCGCAAGGAATGGAACGAGGAAGTCGATCGTTTATATAGCATCAACCTAGATGAAGGACTTTCGCAAACAAGAGCACTTGGCGTGATCAATGCCTTCTTAAGTCCAACCGATGTTATCGTCTGCGCGGCAGGAAGCTTGCCCGGCGATCTGCACCGTGTATGGAGAACGAGTGCGCCCAAATCGTATCACATGGAATATGGTTTTTCCTGCATGGGCTATGAGGTCAGCGGAGCGTTTGGCGCTGTTCTGGCTGCCCCGGACCGCGACGTGTATGCGATGACAGGCGACGGAAGCTATCTAATGCTTCATTCTGAGCTGCTTACCAGCCTGCAAGAAGGAACGAAAATGACCGTACTGCTGTTCGATAATCATGGATATCAGTGCATTCACAACTTGCAAAGAGGTCATGGCAGCGACGGGTTTGGCAATGAATTCCGCTTTAGAACGGCCGAGACTGGCCTGCTGCAAGGAGATTACATGCCAATTGATTTCGCCGCGCACGCACGCAGCATGGGTGTCAAAGCATACACGGCTACAACGGCCGAGCAATTGGCGGAAGCGCTCAAGCAAGCGAAGCAAGAAACGATTTCGACCTTAATCGAAATCAAGGTAGTCCCAGGAACGAACACGGACGGATATGAGTCTTGGTGGCGGGTAGACGTTCCCGAAGTTTCAACCAGTGCCAAAGTTCGTGAGGCCCGTGCTGAGATGCAAGCCCACTTACAGTCCGTTAAACCGTTATAAGAAAGAAGGTTAAGTCAATGAGCTATCTTTCCACACATGCAGACCGCTCCTTGGATTTTATCGCAATCGGCAGGTTGTGCATTGATTTAAACGCGAACGAGATTAATCGGCCAATGGAAGAAACGGTGACATTTACGAAATATGTAGGTGGTTCACCTGCCAATATTACGATTGGAATGGCTCGCATGGGGGTCAAAGCCGGATTTATCGGCAAAGTGGCGGGCGACCAGATGGGCCGCTTCATCGTCAGCTATTTGGAACGCAATCAAATCAACACCGACGAGATCGTCACCGATCATACGGGGGCTGTAACAGGGCTTGCTTTTACGGAAATTAAGAGTCCGACCGATTGCAGCATTCTGATGTACCGCGACAATGTGGCTGACTTGCTGCTTCGTCCCGAAGAGGTGTCGGAAGCTTATATCGCCCGTGCAAAGGTGCTGCTCATTTCGGGAACGGCGCTTGCGCAAAGTCCCTCCCGGGAGGCTGTTTTCGTCGCCCTTGATTTTGCCAAAAAGCATGGCGTCTCGATCGTATTCGATCTGGATTACCGCCCTTATACATGGACTTCCAAAGAAGAAACAGCGACTTATTATAACTTGGCAGCGGAAAAATGCGATATCATCATCGGTACCCGCGAGGAATTCGATATGATGGAGGCTTTGGAGCGCAGAACCGAAAGCAGCGATGCATTGACCGCGGCCAAATGGTTCGGCTACAGCGCCAAGCTGGTCATCATCAAGCATGGCAAGGCTGGTTCCATCGCTTATACGCATGACGGCTTAAGCCATACGGCAGCGAGCTTCCCTGCCAAAGTGGTGAAGACATTCGGAGCAGGCGATTCTTATGCGGCGGGCTTTTTATATGGACTTATGCAGAATTGGACAGTTGAAAAAAGTATGGAGTTCGGAAGCGGAGCCGCTTCCATCGTCGTGTCCAGCCACAGCTGCTCGGACGCGATGCCAACTGCCTCAGAGGTGGAAAGTTATATAGCACGCTGCAAATCAGAAGAGATGAAATAAATGATAAAAGGAGATTTTCCGATGACGACATCAGCTTCTGTACCAACTTTGAAAAACTTTATCGGCGGCGTCTGGGTAGATGCCTTAACGGGGCAAACGGAAGCGGTATTCAATCCGGCCACAGAGGAAATTCTTGCGCATGTCCCGCATTCGACGGGCGAAGATGTGAATCGTGCCGTCCAAGCGGCTGCCGAGGCGTTCAAAACGTGGAGCCAAACGCCAGTTCCGCGCCGCGCTCGTGTTTTGTTCAAATATCAACAGCTGCTTGTCGATCACTGGGAAGAATTGGCGCGCCTGATCACCCTGGAGAACGGCAAGAGCTATCATGAAGCGCATGGCGAAGTTTTGCGCGGCATCGAGTGCGTAGAGTTCGCGGCGGGCGCCCCTAATTTGATGATGGGCAAGCAATTGCCTGATATTGCAACAAATGTGGAATCCGGGATGTATCGTTATCCGGTCGGCATTGTTGGCGGTATTACACCGTTCAACTTCCCGATGATGGTGCCTTGCTGGATGTTCCCGCTTGCGATTGCTTGCGGCAATACGTTCGTATTGAAGCCCTCTGAGCGGACGCCGATGCTGGCGAATCGATTGGCTGAATTGTTCAAGGAAGCCGGCTTGCCGGATGGCGTCCTTAATCTTGTGCACGGCGCGCATGATGTCGTGAATGGTTTACTTGCGCATCCGGAAATCAAGGCGATATCCTTCGTTGGCTCACAGCCGGTAGCGGAGTATATCTATACGACAGCCTCGGCTCATGGCAAAAGAGTGCAGGCGCTCGCTGGGGCCAAAAATCACTCGATCGTCATGCCGGATGCGGATCTTGATCTGACCGTGACCCAAATCGTCAATGCCGCTTTCGGCTCGGCGGGCGAGCGCTGCATGGCCTGTTCTGTTGTTGTGGCCGTCGGTGACGTTGCGGATCAGCTTGTTGCCCGGCTGAAAGAGCAAGCAGATCAGCTTACCATTGGCAATGGGATGGAAGACAACATTTTCTTGGGCCCTGTCATTCGCGGACCGCACAAGGAAAGAACGATCGGCTATATCGAGACAGGCGAGAAAGAAGGCGCTGCATTGATCAGAGACGGACGCCAAGATTCAGCAGTCAGCGAGAAAGGTTATTTCGTAGGTCCTACCATTTTCGATCATGTCGACAGCACGATGAAAATTTGGAAAGATGAAATCTTCGCTCCGGTCTTATCGGTCGTGCGTGTGGATACGTTAGACGATGCGGTGGCATTGTCCAACCGTTCTGAATTCGCGAATGGCGCCTGCTTGTTTACGCAAGATGGCAGCAACGTTCGCCGTTTCCGTGAAACCATCGATGCCGGTATGCTGGGCATCAACTTAGGTGTGCCTGCTCCGATGGCCTTCTTCCCATTCTCGGGCTGGAAGAAATCGTTCTATGGCGACCTGCATGCGAATGGGATGGATGGCGTTGAATTTTATACAAGAAAGAAAATGGTGACGGCGCGTTGGTAAGCAGCTGCTTTCTCAGCAACTAGGTAAAGGAGGATGTTTCCATGCCCTTAGTGTCAATGACAGCTATGCTGCGCAAAGCAATGAAAGAGCAATATGCGGTAGGCCAATTTAATTTAAATAATCTGGAATTCACGCAAGCGATTCTTCAGACGGCGCAAGAGGAGCAAGCTCCTGTTATTCTTGGACTCAGCGAGCCTTACATTCCTTACATGGGCGGTTTGAACTGTATTGCCGCCATGGTCAAAGAACTGATCGACTATTATGAGGTTACGGTGCCTGTAGCGCTGCATCTGGATCACGGCACCTCCTTCGAGGTCTGTGTGAAGGCGATTCATGCCGGGTTCACTTCCGTAATGATCGACGCTTCTCACTATGGCTTAGTGGATAATATAGCTTTGACCCGCAAGGTGACAGAATCCGCTCATGCGCTGGGCGTTTCCGTAGAGGCGGAGCTGGGCCGGATCGGCGGCCGTGAGGATGACACGTATATAGATGAGGCTGAAGCGATGTATGCGGTCACCTCCGAGTGCATTATGCTGGTTCAATCTACGGGCATCGACGCTTTGGCGCCTGCCCTTGGGTCGGTTCATGGCAATTATAAAGGGACCCCTAGACTCGGATTTGAACGAATGGCAGAAATTCAGAAGCTGACTCAGCTTCCGCTTGTGCTGCATGGCGGCAGTGGGCTCCGTGATGAAGATTTTCAGCAAGCGATAGCTCGCGGTACAGCTAAGATTAACGTGAATACCGATAATCAAGCGGCGTGTACGTCAGTTGTGAGACGCATTCTAACCGAGCAGCCGGATATTTACGATCCAAGGCATTACTTAGGACCGGCAAGAGAGGCTGTTAAGGAATCTGTTAGAGCCAAAATACGCTTATTCGGCTGTGCCGGCAAAGCGTAAAGAAGGAGCGTAAATGAATGAGCGATTTGATTGTTTCTGGTCATCCAACACCTGATCCGCAAGGTCAGGTGCTGTCTATTACCCCGGAATCGGCGGGTTGGACGTATGTCGGTTTTAGCGTCTATTCGCTAAAGGAAGGACAAACGCTGCGTCAGGTGACGGGAAATAACGAAGTCTGTGTCGTCTTTCTTGGCGGTCATGGGAAAGTTGCCACAGCTAAGAAGATGTGGCAACGTGTCGGCCATCGGCTCCACGTGTTTGAGAAAACCCCGCCATTCGCTGTCTATGTTCCTAATGAGGACTTCTTCGAGATTACGGCGCTTACGCCGCTCGACATTGCGATATGCCAAGCACCCGGATTCGGAACGCATGAGGCGCGTTTGATTTCTCCCGCTCATATCGGCGTGGAAACAAGGGGCTACGGGAATTTGGAACGGCAAATTCATCATATTCTTCCGGAAAGCGAAGCCGCGGACAGCTTGCTTGTCGTGGAGGTCTTTACGCCTGGCGGCCACTGGTCCAGCTATCCGCCGCATAAGCATGATGAGGATAATCTTCCGCATGAATCTTTTCTGGAAGAAACCTACTATTATAAAGTCGAACCTGCGCAAGGTTTCGCTATGCAGCGCGTATACACGGATGATGAATCACTGAATGAACTATTAGTCGTGAAAGACGGCGAAGCGGTGCTTGTGCCTAAAGGCTATCACCCGGTCTGTGCGCCGCCAGGTTATGAGGTTTATTATTTGAATGTGATGGCTGGTCCGCATCGGACGTGGAAGTTTCGTAATGATCCGGCGCATGCTTGGGTGATGGCGCCGCCTTCAAAAAGCTGTGATGAAAAGGATTGCCAATAGCGGAAGGGATTAGGTTTTGGAAAAAGTAACGGGACCACAATCTTTACAAATGCCAAGATGCGTTTCCCGCTTATAGAATCCTGTTTTGAATATTGCGGTTACGTGTGTTGAGGGAGCGAGCGTATTGCAATTCAGACAATAAATAACCATTCTTAAGTTCCCCCTGCTCAAAGAGTCTTTGCTTGTAGTTTAACAAAAATGTATGTAAGAATTATGTCGGGAATTTGGTTTTTGCTTCCATTTATGTATCAAGAAGTCGATGAGGAAGCAAAATAAAAGACTGCCATCTACTCAAAGAGGAGAATGGCAGTCTTATTTTTAGCTTTTTCCTACATCAAAGGATTAGCGATTGAAACCTTGCAATTGCTGTTCTGCAACTTGGACCAGACGTTTTGTAATGTTGCCGCCTATGGACCCTGCATCGCGTGTAGCGAGGTTTCCATTGTATCCATTTGGTTGTAGCGGAATACCTAATTCTTGAGCAACTTCGTATTTCATTTGATTCAGCGCTGCTTTTGCTTGCGGAACGACTAAAGTATTGTTGTTAGCCATGATGTATCACTCCTTCTCTTGGTGTACTACTAGTTTGTCGAGTGTGAGGGAGTCTTATGCATTCCGAACTAAAAAAAATTTTTTGAAAAAGCCGTCCTCAGCAGCTTAATCAAAGCCACATTCGGAAAAATGAATGATTTACGACTAATAATGGACAATAAAGGTTGATTTCTGATAAAATCACGAACGATTCTCTTGATTATTTCATTAATCCTATGTATTATTAAGATAGATTTTGAACAGCAAGAGTTGATTATTGATCTTGAAGGTGATTTCATGTCCCTACCAGATTCCAACGAATACAAGAAGAAATTGTGTCACCTATATAACGAGATCTCCAAAGAGTTGTTCGGCTTTGGCACAACGTTACTGAAAGTATCGATTGATCAGAACATCATTACGTTTCATGCGAAGCACCGTCGTTCGCCGCGTTCAACGGCATTGGAAGGCGAAGCTCCTACGTTGAAGCACGAAGTTGATTTCTATATGTCCTCGATTTACAAGAAGCGAATCCGGGAGAAGCTGGAGCAAGAACTTGGTTTATCCATGGATGCGGTACTCAGGGACTATGATCCTCCAACCCAGTGGGCGATCACGAACATTATTCTTAAACAAACTGAATAGTCAAGTCGCCGGTGTTTCTCTTTTGATCTATCTTAAGAGTCAACCGCATGTAAATCACAGATGTCTCTTTCCATTGTTTACGATGAAAAGTGCTCTTGTTAGAAGGTTTCTTCTATCAAGGGCACTTTTCTATTTATTTATAGCTGCAGCAGGGGGAAGAAGCGCATATATCATGGGCTTCGAGTCGCATACTAGTTAATATTTGACAAGGGATTTACGCTTCAAATCATAGATATAGTTAAAAAATGGGAGGACGATGACGATGAAACAAAAAATGATCAGGGGTTTACTTTCTTTATCCGTAGTAGGACTGGCTTTGACTGGATGCGGGACAGCGCCTGCCCAAGATCAGGGGGCTGCGAGCACGGGCTCAGCTGCGCCTACGACTTCGCCGAAAGGGGAACCTACACAATTGGTGATTTCAACGTGGGGTTTTTCGGACGATTTCTTCAAGAAAGAAGTGTACGCTCCGTTTGAGAAGGAACACAACGTCAAGATTGTGCTGGAGATCGGCAACAACTCCGAGCGTCTCAACAAAGTGAAGCAAGGCAGCTCCAAAGTAGATCTTATTTATTTATCAGACTATTACGCGCAACAAGGCATTGAAGCCGGTTTATTTGAGAAGATCGATCGCAGTCGTGTTTCGAATTTGAAAGATATTTATGATATTGCCAAGGCGCCGCTTGGGGAAGACTATGGTCCTGCGTATACAATTGGCCGCTTGGGGATTGCCTACAATCCGAAAGCAACCGGCAAAGAGATTAAGTCATGGAGCGATCTGTGGAGTCCTGAACTCTCCAAGAAGCTGACACTGCCTAGCATTACATCCACGACGGGGCCGATGGTGCTTGATGCAGCCTCTGTTGTCGCTGGCAATGAGGCATTCAATGAGGATCAAGCTTTCGCCAAAGTGAAGGAGCTTAATAAAGGCGTCGTTAAATACTATGGACAAACGTCCGAATTCGTCAACATGTTCGCGCAAGGGGAAATTGCTGCCGGGCCGATCATGGAGATGTATGTGAAGGATCTGAAAGCGGCGGTGCCGGAAACGAAGTTCATTTCTCCGACTGAAGGCTCATATGCCGTTATGAATACGGTCAATGTAATCAAAGGAAGCAAAAACAAGCAGCTGGCGGAAGACTTCATCAACTGGCATTTGAGCAAAGAGGTGCAGGAGAAATCAGCAAAAGCGAAAGTCGATTCTCCTGTGAATACAACACTTCAGCTTTCAGCCGATGAAGCGCAAGGCATTACCTATGGGGCTGATGTCGTGAACAAGCTGCGCAAATTAGACATGAAATTCGTGAATCAACATCTTAAAGCATGGATTGACCGTTGGAACAAGGAAGTTGCGCAATAAATGAAATGATGCAAAGGCATATGCGCATGTGTATGCCTTTGCTTTCTTCATGAAGAGAGGAAAGGGGCTTAATCATGACAAAGAAGGTCATCCTCGATGTGGATACCGGTGTGGACGATGCGCTAGGTATTTTACTGGCAATTCGCAGCGGAGAGATGGATGTGCTTGGGATCACCACGGTGAATGGAAACGTTTCACTTGACCAAGCGACCAAGAACACCTGCAAGATCCTTCAATTGCTCGGGAAGGAAGATGAGATTCCCGTCGTTAAAGGGGCAGACAAGCCTTTGATGCGCCAAACATATTTTGAGCATCGCGTTCATGGCAGTGACGGTCTTGGCGGGGCATTAAGCGATATGGAGGTTCATAAGACGGCGGCCGAGGGACATGCATCGGACTTCATCGTGGACCAAGTGCGCCAGCACGCGGGAGAAGTCACGCTGGTCATGACGGCGCCGCTGACCAATCTGGCTATTGCCGTTATGAAGTACCCGGAGCTGGTCCATCAGGTGAAGGAAGTGATTGTGATGGGAGGCGTCGTTCTTGGCTTCGGCAATGTAACGCCAACAGCTGAGTACAACATGTACGTCGATCCCGAAGCGGCGAAAATCGTTTTCCAAGCAGGATTTCCAGCATTAACGCTCGTAGGGCTGGATGTAACAAGGAAAGCGCTGCTGACGGACGAACATATTCGGCAGCTCGGAGACTCCCCGATAAGCCAGTATATCAAGGAAAGCACAGCAGACTATATGAAGCGTTATTATGAACGCAACGGTGTTAAGGCCTGCGCGCTGCATGATCCTCTTGCCGTCGGGGTCGCGCTGAACAAAGAGCTGGTTACGACCCATCATTATTACGTTGATGTAGAGACCAGAAGTGAGCTGTGCGACGGACAAACCGTATGCGATTTCCAGAATCGCTTGTCCAAGGAGCCCAATCTTCACGTATGTACCGATGTATCGGCTGACGCATTTCTAGAGCTATTTATCCGCACGCTGCGTGCTTAGCAATTCCAGGAACAGGAGCAAAGCTATATGAAAAAAAAGTACTTATTTTACCTTTTGCTGCCGGGATTACTGTTCCTGATGGTTTTCATGGTGGTTCCGATTCTACTTACAATAGGATCAACCTTTTTCGATAAAGGAACGTTTACGTTTGGCGGGTACTTGAATTTTTTCAAAGATCCTTACTTTCTCAAAATTGTGTGGACAACGCTGCGAGTCAGCTTGGTGACGACCATTCTCTGTATGCTGCTCGGATTTCCTGTGGCGTATTTTATTTCCAAACAAGGTCCGAGACAAAAGGCGATTCTGCTTGCTTTAGCGATTTTCCCGCTGTTGACGAGCTCTGTTGTCAGGTCGTTTAGCTGGATGATTATTTTAGGGAAAAAGGGCTTGTTCAACAATGCGCTGATCGCGATCGGTCTGATAAAAGAGCCGCTTGATATTTTGTACACGCCGACGGCGATGATGATCGGTCTGATCCATTTATTTCTGCCGCTCATTATTATTACGTTGGTTGGTGTTCTCGAGAATATAGATCCTGATCTGATCAAAGCGGCGGAAAGCTTGGGCGCCAATCGGTTTACCGCGTTCGTCAAAGTCATCGTACCGCTCAGTGTACCTGGATTAATCATAGGCAGTATTCTTGTTTTCGTCGGAAGCTTGACCGCTTATACAACGCCGGCTTTGCTTGGAGGCAAGCAGCGGGTCATCTCGACATTCCTTTATCAGAATGCGATTACGCTCAACGATTGGTATCTCGCCTCCGTCATTGCCGTCATCATGATCGTCATCACCTTCGTGGTTATTGCGCTTATGAACAAACTGGCAACTAAATTAAATCCGAAGGGGTAGAAGTATGCGGGAGAAAAATCGAGGGCTGGCCTTGTTTACGCTTCTTGTCTATATCTTTTTGCTAGGGCCGCTTGTCATTATTGCTTTTGCTTCATTTGAACCAGGGAGTGTACTAAAGTTCCCGCCGACAGGATTTTCATTGAAATGGTACCGCAATATTCTGGAAGTCAAGATGTTCATGACGACCTTCAGCACGTCAATCATCGTCTCATTGATCGGCAATTTGTTTGCTTTGCTGCTTGGGATTCCCGCGGCGTATGCGTTAAGCCGATTTGAGTTTAAGGGAAAGGCAGCACTGAATGCTGTGTTCATTTCTCCTGTGCTTATTCCAGGTATTGTGCTGGGATTCACCATGCTCAAGTACCTGATCATTACGTATCACCTGCCGATTTATGCCGCACTGCTGATTGGGCATACGGTGATCATGCTGCCCTTCATCATCCGGGTCGTGGCATCGAGCTTATCGAACTTCGACTTTGCGATCGAAGAAGCGGCATTAAGCCTTGGAGCCGGTCAGTTTAAAACCTTTTTCAAAGTGGTCCTGCCGAATATCAAATCGGGTATTATCGCGGCCATTCTGATTGCTTTCTTGGAATCCTTTAATAATGTCGACATCTCCGTCTTTATGACGGGACCTGGTCTCAGCACGCTGCCAATACAGATGCTGACCTATGTGGAGAACCATTTTGACCCTACCATTGCCGCTATTTCGGTGCTGTTAATGATCTTCACTGCGGTACTTATGTTCATTATTGAACGGTTGATGGGACTATCCTACTTTACCAAACGATAACGGAGGCTTACGCCCATGGCATTGCTATCACTGGAAAACATGTCGGTTGCCTATGACCAGCATTATATACTGAAAGACTTTAATTTAAGTGTTGAAAAAGGAAGTCTGATTTCGCTTCTTGGTCCAAGCGGGTGCGGGAAAACAACAACCCTGCGGCTTATCGCCGGATTCATTGAAGCGAAGGAAGGCAAATTCGCACTGAACGGTAAAGATTACACACGCGTGCCTGTCAGCAAGCGCAACTTCGGATTCGTATTCCAGAGTTACGCTTTGTTCCCGCACTTGTCGATTTACGATAATATCGCTTTTGGCCTGCGTCTGCGCAAAGTGAGTGGTGCTGAGCTTGATCGCCGCGTCCGGAACATTATGGATATCGTGAGCTTGTCCGGCTTCGAGAAGCGGTTCCCGAAGGAGCTTTCAGGAGGCCAAAGGCAGCGGGTTGCAATCGCGCGGGCACTCGTCATTGAGCCTGAGCTGCTGCTCTTCGATGAGCCGCTTAGTAATTTGGATGCCAATCTACGTGTCAATATGCGGGTTGAGATTCGCCGCATCCAGCAGGAGCTGGGCATCACGACGGTCTATGTATCGCATGATCAGGAAGAGTGCTTTTCGATCTCCGATCAAGTAGCGATTATGAATAAAGGGGTTATTGAGCAGCTAGGCGCCCCGTCCACCATTTTCAAATATCCGAAAACAGATTTCGTGGCCCGATTTATTGGATTTACGAATTTTATCGGTTTCGATTCCCGCTTTGAAAGCAGCGAAGAGATCGCGCTTAGGGTGAAAGACTATATGTTTGCCGTATCCAAGCATCCCAGCAAGGGAGAACAGCTTGGCAAGAAGGGAGCTATTCGTCCTGATGATGTCGTAATGGGCTTGTTAGAGGAATGGGAAGAAGGAGCAAACCGACTGACTGGCCGTATCAAGGTCAGTACGTTCCTAGGGAGAAGCTATCAATACGTCGTCGAGACGGAGCTGGGAGATTTCACAGTGAATAAAGAAATGGAGCTTCCTTACCAGAACGGTCAAGAAGTTCGGCTGCTTTTTCCTAGTGAGAAATTAGTGTTAGTTGAGTAGTGTACGTGGAGGCGAAGTCAGATGAAAGTCGATTTACTGATTGAAAATGTCAGGATTTATAATAGTTATTTCAAAACATTCATCCAAGGCAACGCAGCCATCTTGGACGGAAAGTTTCTATATATCGGGAAACGGGGCACTGATAGCTTCGAAGCAGCCGAACGCTTGGACGGACAAGGGCGTTATATGATCCCTGGCCTTATTGATATCCATCTGCATATCGAAAGCACCATGGTCACTCCGGAGACGTTCTCTTACTGGCTGATCCGCAATGGTGTTACGACTATCGTCCCGGAGCCGCATGAGATTGCCAACGTTTTCGGAATTGATGGGGTAAAGCAAATCATGAAGGCAAGCCAGCAGTGTGTAGCGGACATGTTCTATGCACTTCCCAGCTCGGTTCCGGCCACTTCGATGGAAACGACGGGCGGGTCGATTGAAATTGCGGATTTGGACGAGCTGCTGCGTACGGAACGTATTATTTGTTTAGGCGAAATCATGAACTATGTGGACGTCATCCAAGATCCCGACAGCAAAACCAACCACATCCTCAAGCATATACGCAGCCAGTATCCTCATCTGATTATTGAAGGGCATGTGCCTAAACTATTGGATTTGGATTTGCATCGGATGATTTACAGCGGTGTCGATTCCGATCATACGCATCAGAGCATCGAGGGCATGGAAGCCCGGATCGCTGCAGGCATGTTTATCGAGATTCAAGAAAAGTCCATGACGCCCGAAGTGATGGCGTATTTGATAGAGCATGAGGTATCGGAGCATTTTTGCTTCGTTACCGATGATGTGATGGCCGATTCCTTCGAGCGGCGGGGGCACTTGAACACCATTGTCCGCAAAGCGATCGGAATGGGCATGAAGCCTGAACTGGCGATTTATGCCAGTACGCTTTCTCCAGCCAAACGGATGCGGATGCATGACCGCGGCGTCATCGCGCCTGGCAAAATTGCTGATTTTCAGCTGATTTCGAATCTGGAGCAGCTAACGATCGAGCAAGTTTATAAACAGGGGCGCAAAGTTTACGATGTACAAGAACCTTACACGTTCACGGCTAAGGCTCCTGCTTTCCCGGCGCATTATTATCAAAGCGTTCAGATGCCGCCGTTAACGGAAGAGGATTTCACTGTCAACATCGATGCTGCGGATGATCGCTATGCGTGCCGCGTCATGATGGTGAAGGATGGATCTACGTTCACCGAGGAGCATCAGGTTCAGGCCGAAGTTCGGCAAGGGAAGCTAATCTGGCAGGAAAGCGGCAGAGGTCTTATTGCGACTTTTGAACGGTATGGGAAAAATGGCAACCGCGCCTATGGTTTAATCGGCGGCGATACGATCAAGCGTGGAGCTGTCGCAACGACGTATTCGCATGACAACCATAACCTGCTTGTTGTCGGGCACAACCCGCATGACATGATGATCGCGGCTAACGAGGTCATCAACAACCAAGGTGGCTTCAGCGTTGTTGAGGATGGCAAAGTAATTGCTAGCCTTCAGCTGCCTGTTGGCGGCATTTTAACGGAAGAGCCGCTGGAGCAAGTGGCCAGTAAAGTAGAGCAGCTGTGCAAAGCTATGGTATCGTTAGGCTATCGTCATTATAATCCGATCATGTCCATCAGCACGCATTCCTTGCCCGTTAGTCCTGCGCTTAAAATAACGGACTTTGGTTTAATCGACGTCAATAACGGCAAAGTTGTACCTTTAATCATAAATAGCTAATAGGAAAAAGCTAAGTCAACATGAGGGGAACCCGTGTGTGGCTTAGCTTTTTTTTACGCTGGAACCCCGCCGCGTTCCCTCCCATGCCCCCAAAAAGACGGTCAGGACATATTTAGTCTCAGTGATGAAGTGATAGGCTTGTTTCATTGGAATAATTCCAATGCAAGCTGGTTTCAAGAGCTTGAAGGATGAACTTCACTGGATATACTCCAATGGATAATCTGTAAAGATGGTATTTTGGGGTTTTAATGGAGATTTTTATTGGATTATTTCCAGTGAAAGCTTGAAATCGGCCATTGAGGGCTGATTTCACTGGACAAACTCCACTGAGAAGGATATATACCTGCTTCACAGCAAATATGTCGTATAAGATTTTGATCGAATGGATCGGGGGAATCCGGCAGTACCGTCTCAATTTACATGTAAAAGCTGTGAAGGGGCTATGTATCCAGAGTATTATAAAGGGATATATAGATACGAATACCGGGTCTCAGACCGGTTAGAGAACAAGGAAGTGGAAGGCAGCTCAAAGTAGAATAGAAGAGGGAGGGGTGTGAGGGTGGAAAGGCGCATTGCGGTGGGCCGCCAAAAGGACCGTCAGGATGCTTTCCCTGACGGTGTTCCTTAAACCTCAATTAAAAGTGGCTATAAGGCATTTTGGGGACTATGATACTGCCGATAACGTATATCAGCGCGACTGTGCCAAAGCTGCAAAGAGCGGCAGCAACGGCAACGAGTCGCAGTAGAGTAGGATTGACCCCCAGCCATTGCGCTAGTCCTCCGCATAGTCCGGTTAATTTACTATCTGTGGTGGATCTGAATAATTTGTTCATCATCGATTTCCCCTCTCCATTATCAAACCATTTTATTTGCTTTCGCTTCGTTCTCATGTCCTTATTGTAGCTTGTGCAAGGAAAGACGAAAACGGACCTGCGGCGGTTTATGAAGCTGTACTAAAGTCGGGGAAGCTCCACGACTTAGGAAGTTGACAATTTTCGGACAGGAATACTTCCTTAGTAGAAGGGACAGAGAGGAACGGCTTGTAGAAGTTCAGCTACTCCAAACGCGACAGATGACAAATCAGGCGCAGTTAAGAAACGATCTAGAAATAGACCGTTGGGACCAGATGGTAGCCTTACACGGGGGCTCTAGCGTCCGTACAGCTAATCCTGATATGTATGGCTAGCCAAACAGAGTATCCAAAACGTTTCCCAACTGACCGTGTGACTTGCCTTCTTCCGACATATTGCGAATACGAATAATGAGTCTTACGAGTGAATACGTAAAGTATGGGGAAATCATACATGAAACAAGCAATTTGCGGAAAATAAGGCAAATGTACCATTAGCGGACGTTGTGATTGTAGGCTCAAATTTGTCATGTTTTCGAATTTTGAAAAAATTTGTTTACCTTCTCTGCGTAATTTGATAATATAATCGCAACGTTCAAATGCAATGAAGAGAAGAGTAGATAGATGAATTCTTTCACAGAGAGCTCCGTTCGCTGAAAAGGAGCAAGAATCCGTTATTGAACAAAGACTCAGAGCAGCACATCGGAACTCCGTCAAACAGGGGGATGGTGTGACAGGAGCTCCTGTTACAGAGCTAAAGTATAAGCATTACATGTAATGCCGTACTTGAAGAGGCTAATATGGCGACATATCGGCGAATCTGGGGTGGTACCACGAGTTCAACAATCTCGTCCCTAAGACTGAAACAAGTCTTGGGGGTGGGATTTTTTTTGTTGTGCTAAAGAAATACAACATATCGGCAGATGAGGGTACACCAAATCAAATGTATTGAATAGTTAGTAAATGAAGATCAATATGGAAAGGATTTGAACATAAAATGACAGCAAAATTGAAGGTTGGTATTGTTGGAGGTACGGGTATGGTGGGGCAGCGATTTATTCAGCTGCTGGATCAGCATCCCTGGTTTCAAGTAACGACGATTGCGGCTAGTGCCGGTTCAGCAGGTAAAACGTATGAAGAATCCGTAGCGGGCAGATGGAAACTAGCTACTCCAATCCCGGAAGACGTGAAACATATTGTTGTCCTAGATGCATCCAAAGTGGAGGAAGTTGCCAATCAGGTAGATTTTATTTTCTGTGCAGTTGATATGAAAAAGGGTGAAATTCAAGCGCTGGAAGACGCGTATGCCAAAACGGGCACACCTGTTATTTCTAACAATTCGGCTCATCGCTGGACGCCGGACATTCCGATGGTTATCCCGGAAATTAATCCAGGGCATCTGGACGTCATTGCCGCTCAAAGAAAACGGCTCGGAACTGCGACCGGATTTATTGCGGTTAAGCCTAACTGCTCAATCCAGAGCTATGTGCCGGCACTTCACGCATTGTTGGATTTCAAACCTACGCAAGTGGTTGCATCGACCTATCAAGCGATATCCGGAGCAGGCAAAAACTTTACGGATTGGCCGGATATGCTGGATAATGTGATCCCTTATATTGGCGGCGAGGAAGAGAAAAGCGAGCAGGAGCCGCTGCGTATCTGGGGAAGTGTTGACAATGGCCAAATTATTAAAGCCAGCTCCCCATTAATTACGACCCAATGTATCCGTGTTCCCGTCACAGATGGACATTTGGCTACCGTATTTGCTTCATTCGAGAAAAAACCTTCGAAAGCCGAAATTCTCGATCGCTGGTTGAAATTTAAAGGACGTCCACAGGAGCTTGGGCTGCCAAGCGCACCAAAGCAATTCATCACCTATTTTGAAGAAGAGAACAGACCGCAGACGAAGCTCGATCGAGACATTGAGAACGGTATGGGCGTGTCAGTCGGGAGATTGCGCGAAGATTCCATCTACGACTTTAAATTTGTGGGACTATCGCACAACACGTTGCGCGGCGCGGCAGGCGGCGCTGTTCTGATTGCTGAGCTGCTTAAAGCAGAAGGATATATTCAAGCAAAGTAAAAGCTTAACTATGTATAAAACAGTTAGACCAAACAGCAAGCATTCTGATACTTTCAGGTGCTTGTTTGTTTTTTGTTTGACAAGGTTAACTATATTCATTATTTCCTTTGACATCCTCTAAGTTAAAAACTAGTATTTGATTATACTTAGAAATTAGTGGCTTTATTCACTAATGAATGGGAGTGCAGGATGGCAAATCATATAACTCAGATTCGAGGGAAAAATCTTTATGTAGAACTTTTAGGAGGGGAAGATCTCCCTGCCTTATTGTATATCCACGGTGGTCCTGGTGGTGTCGGTTCAGCTGATTTCGTGGAGTATCAAGGGAAAAGATTAAGTGAACATTTTAGGATCGTAGCAGTTGATCAACGCGGTGTGTGGAGATCAGAAGCTCTACAGGACGACGAGGATATAGCGATTGAGGATCTTATTTATGATTACGAAGAAATACGGAACTTGTTAGGGATATCAAATTGGTCGGTAATTGCTCATTCATTTGGCGGATATGTTGCATCCCTATATGTTGAAATGTTCCCAACTTCCATTAATTGTCTGGTTTTTGAAGGGCCGTCATTTACTTTTTCATTGTCCGAACGCTCGCTTGTCACTGCAGTTGCTGCTGAACTTAAGAAAATTGGGAACGATGACCTCTCTGAATATTATTTAAAGACACTTAGAGAAGAGTCTGACTATAAGAAAGTAAACGATATCATGAATAAAGCATTTAATGATTTGGGTGATGATGGTCCCGTTTTTTGGTATGGTGATGATAAGAAAGTAATCCATAGAATGATTGGGGTCAGTTCTGAAACATTGGATTTTTGGAGAAAATCCAATCATACAAGAAGTAAACTGATGAAGGATTGGAGCATGTATGATTCGATCTTATCAAGAATTTCTACTGTTGATAAACCCTCATTACTGATTAAAGGGGTACATGATCCGATAACGTGTGAGGAGCAAATAAACGGGTACAGAGAGAAATTTAGAGATAGCAGTATGGAGATATTTTATGAAAGTGGTCATTTTGTGAGAATAGAGGAGCCTGATGCATATGCAGATGTTGTTAAGCGCTTTATTTTTAAAAGTCAGAAAAGTTTGTTAAGCTAATGAAAACGTTATAAACGCTGGGGGTGGAGTGATGATCGTTTATGAGCACAAGGGCACTTTGCGATTCTATGAGCAACATCAGCATGCTCAATTGGCGGGGAAGATAGCGGCTGCCTGGAAAAAGGATTATTTTATTGGAGCGGAGTACTGGGATGATGTGATGTATGCTGTGAAGGAGCATGATCGAGGTTGGATAGATCTGGATGACAGCCCGATGTGGGAAGTTGGTCAACGGTTGCCCTATGGCTTCTGGAACTATCCGCTTGCTATCAAAAAGCATTTTTACCACTTGGGCGTAAATGAAGTAGAGGACGTAAATCCATATGCTGCTCTTCTTTGCAGCCTGCAATTCTGCAAGCTCATGCAAATGATACCTGAAGACCCTCACGCCATTGATTTTCTTAAATTGGAAAAGAAACGTCAGGAAAGGCTCGAGGAACAATTAATGCTGCAGAGCCAGGATGCCAAGGAAAGACTTGCGTTTCACCTAGCCTTGCTCCGTTTCTGCGATGATTTGAGTATATATATGTGTATCCATCCTCCGGGCACTGTGAAGTCGAAGGAGACTTGGTTTCGTGATGGATTGACGGAAACCTTTGATTTTCTCGGGGGGAATCCGGTGATCCCTAGTTGGGACGGAGAAGCGATTGTCCGGCTTACCGCGTTCCCTTTTCAATCCGATTTGCAGCTGGAAGTTCCATATCGTGAAGTTGAGACAGCCGAAGTTTCACTGCTTGGATTAACTGACGCCTATAAGCAAGCCAAGCTTTCCAAGCTATGCCTTACGTTGACAAAAGCTTAAACGATAAAGGAACTATGGATGGATGAGCAGCCGCGGCGTTGGAATGAACACGCAATAAAGACGATGAAATGGGGCTGTTCAAGGGTGAATTTTACCATATCCCTAATCTGCAGGGTTTGAATATTGTCTTGTATAAAAAAGTCCTTGAAATCATTGATTTCAAGGACTTTTTCGGTATTTGGGGAGGTAAGCGTTCATTCGCAAGCTTTATTTGTAGTAAGAAGTTGTTAAAGGTACGAAAATGCCTGATTTATCGTCATTTTCATAAGAATAGAAAACGGTGACATCACTTAATCCCGCTATATTGACTTCAATTGTTTTTAATCCGTCAGCGATACTCACAGTATCTTGTTTAAGCAAAACGCTGTTCTTGTCTTGAATTTTCAGTTGAACATCAGAACCGATAGCAGCAACTTGCAAATAAAGCTTTTGGTACTTGCCTTTTGGCTCTAAGGTGAAGTTGGATCCTGAGCTTTTAGTATCTTTAATGACTTCCGTATAATCTTTACTTTTATATTTCGTCAAATTAGGATCTTTAATAGCTTGATAGAAAGTTTGTCCAGCATTAACGGGAGTGCCATCAACCTTTTCACCAAATAATACGCTGTTTGAAGCGGCATCATAGTCTACGGCTACGTTCAAAGAATTCGCTATGGCACGTGCTGGCAAGTAGGTGCTTCCATCATATGTAATCGGAGTTACTACATTCCCTTGTGCATCCAATAGCTGAACTGTCGCCCCGTTTACTTTTACCTTGATATCGTTGTTCAGATAAGCCTTAATTTCTTGTAAATTAGCTCCGGCATAAACGCCGCCTGCTGCGCCCAAAAGCAATGACAACCCGACGATAGAAACTATCGTTTTTTTCATCCGTATCTCTCCTCGTATCTGTATTAGTTCCAACTCACCTTTTACACTATATATAACAAATAAAGGAAATACAAGGGTCAAAAGGAGGAATATCCTTGTGCTTGAGATCAAGTCCCGCAAGGTGAAATATTCAATTGGACTGCTTGGAATTGACTAAATTCGATTGTTGAACTCCAGAGGGAACTATGTTCCCTTATTTAGACTTGAAACGACCATTTGGCTTGTCAAAGGGAACTGTGGTACGCTAATTGGCCTAATTTGCCGGGATATCATCATTCAGAGGTGAAATAAGGGATCCTACTTCCCTTTCAGCTGCAAAATAGAAGGTTCTGGGGCAAATAGGGGATCATAGTTCCTTTTCGCGCGGGAGTGCAGACAATTTGCAATTTGCTATATAAGGTAAGTCTTGTCCATCCTATGACTTAACGCAAGGACGGCTCAAAGCGCCTCTAGAAGAACAAACGCAGCAATGAAGCATGATAATTGGAAAAATCGACGGATGCTCCCAGGAAGTAACCGATTGAGATAAAAATAGCACACCAGACCATGGCCCCCATGCCCGAATAGAGTATATATTTCCGGGGGCTCATAGCACTCACTCCTGCCAGGTAACAGGTAAGATGGCGGAGACCTGGAATGTAGTAGCCGATGCATATGGCCCAGGGGCCGTAGCGCTCGAACCAAGTCTCTGTTTTTTCCAGCCTTTTTGACGTAAGCTTGATCCATTTGCCGTATTTCCAGAGCAGCGGCTTGCCGAATTTGCGCCCGAGAGTGTAGCTGCACAGCATGCCGGTCATAGCTCCGAAGAAGCTGACCGCAAGGGATAGCGGGAGAAGAAGCAGTCCCATCGAGGAGAGGTAGCCGACAATCGTCATTAGGATTTCATCAGGGACGGGCAAGCCGATAATACCAAGAGCCAAACAGAAGAAAATGGCGATGTATCCGTATTGTATAATGATGTCTTGTAGGAAAGCTATGGCGGCCACGCTCCTTTTCTACTGGAAGTCTGCTGATTTATCGGCGGTTGCCTCAGAAGCTTTTTTTGTGGATAAGATGGGGTTTGCTGATTTTAGGTATTTTGATTCGGCTAACCATCAGGCCGCACAAAGCGATGACAAGGATCACCGTTAATTCCATATGATTCAAGATCGGTGACCAAAGCGTAAGCACGGCTAACAGGCATCCTGCAATATGGATAGGCAAACCTGTATGATGACGATGAACACAGGTTGCAATGTTAAACCGAGCCAGGCGAAGTGCTCCGCAAATGATGAAAAGGGAAGCAAGCAGCAGCCCTGAGACGGGCAATTTGTGCAAGCTGATTAGATAAACGATCAAGGCTGGGGCCGCGCCGAAGGAAATCAGCTCTGCGAGCGAACGGAACTCTTTGCCGAATTCGGTGGCAAGGTTCAGTCTGCTGACGATATACTCGTCAAATCCGGCCAGTACAGCCGCTAGTACAATGCAAAGCACCGCTTGGGATGGTTTATCATGAAACGAGAAAAACATGGACATCATGCCCCCACTGAGAACAGCCATTTTGAGCAAAGTGGGAATGGTTTGAACTGACATGGGATCACTCCTTTTCTAGGTGTTGGTAAGTTTGGTTTTTTCCGTTTTTTGAATATCCAGAATATCAAGTAAGAAAACAAAGGTTGGGATGCCGATGATCAATCCCCAAATGCCGAAGAAATGCTCGGAAAAGAGCAAAACAAGAAAGGTGTAGAAGACGGGCAAATGCGTTTTGGATGCCATCAGCCGGGGGTTGAGCACGTAAGCCTCCACCGCATGAATAATCGTGACAGCAACAACTAGGTAGATAATATAAGTGAATCCGCCCAAACTAAAAGCAATCATACTTAATGGAATCAGTGATAGAAAGACGCCAGCCACCGGTACAAGCCCAAGGACATAAATAAGCAAGGCCAAACCGATCAGATTGGGAAAGCCCATCAGCCATAGCGCGAAGGTCGTCAGCAAGGAGTTGATCAAGGCGATCAGCAGTTGGGCTTCGATGACTTTGCCGAACGTCTGAACGAGTTTTTTGCCGAAAAACTCAACTTCCCTGGAGAACCAGCCCAGCTTGCTGGTGTGGAATTGAGCGGTAAATCGAATGACGTTTTCTTTGCCTAGCAGCAGGAACAGGCTGAGCATCAAGGCCAAAAAGGCTTGAAATCCAAGGTTGCCGATTTTGATCATAAAATCGAAGCCTGGCTTCACCATGCTTGGAAGGTCAAGACTGTCCAACCATGTGGTTATGTAGCCCGCCACTTCGTTTTGAGGATTGTCATAGAGCTGCCTGACAAGCTCGAACAGCTGGGCGATTTGGCGGACCAGAGCAGGGAAAAATTTTGCGCCTGCAACAATCAACAGCGTTAGAAGGGCACCATATATGAGCGCAAGCAGAAATTTGGAGTTGACGGGAACAATTTTTTCGATCCATCGCTTACTGTATTGGTGCAGCCGATTCATTAAAAATGTCAGCAAGAACGTCAGTAGAACAAGATTCAGCATGCTGCGAATAAAATAGAGAACAAGGCAAAACAATGCTAATACGGCAAAGCGCTGCACTTCTTTTTTTTGCAAAATAGCCTTGATATTCATAAACGACTTCCTTTCAGGACCTCAATTTCTATCTGCTCCATCCTGATTATAGCGGCGTGTTGTGTCCTTCATGTGTTTTATCGGGAGTAATTTTGTATAATAGCTCTATCTGAGAACACATAGAAAACACAAGAATCCGCTATTCTTGTCTTATAACGTACGAGCGTAGAGGAGGCAGCTGCAGCATGGATCGCAAGGTTTTGCTTATTGAAGATGAAAGTTTGATCCGCGAAATCGTGGGCGATTATTTCAAACGGGAGCAATGGATCGTCTATGAGGCGGAGAATGGCTTGCAAGCGCTGGAAATGCTGGAAAAGCTGGATCCCGATCTGGTTATTTTGGATATTCTTATGCCGGAGTTGGACGGATGGGCTGTCTGCAAACGGATTCGCGCCCAATCAGCCGTACCGATTATTATGCTGACTGCCAAATCCGAGGACGACGATAAAATGCTTGGATTTGAGTTGGGGGCGGACGATTACGTAACCAAACCCTTCAGCCCCAAAGTGCTCGTAGCTCGAGCCATCAGTCTGATGAAGCGTGTCGAAGGAACCGTAGGGAAAGACGAGCACCTTCTGAATTTTGGGCAGATTTCCATTAATCGAAGGTCGCATCGGGTCGAAGTGAATAGACAGGAAATCGACCTGACGCCCAAGGAATACGAACTCCTGCTATATTTGTCCAAAAATGAGGGCATTGTGCTCTCCCGCGAAACGATTCTCGATCACGTTTGGGGGTTTGATTATTTCGGTGACCTGCGCGTCGTAGACACGCACATCAAAAAGCTGCGCGGAAAGCTCGGAGACGAAGCCCGCCATATTCGCACTGTCATTCGATCCGGGTATAAATTCGAGGAGGAACGATGAGAAGAATAGGGGTTACGATGAAGCTGTTTGCATTCACAGCCTTCTTTTTTCTGTTGTTCTACGCGATCATTTTGGTGGGGCAGCTTAATTTATTTGAAACCTTTTATCAGCACCAGAAAACCGCTTCATTAGAAAAACAGCTTAAGACTTTCAGTGACACTTACGAGAAAAAGCGTTGGGATGATCGCCGTATTTCTCGCGAAATGGCGCTGTTCATCAACCAAAATAAAGCGCAGCTTGCCATTCTGGGCCCTGAAGGCAATGTGAAGTATGATAACTTGTTTCGTATCGTCATTAAGGATGATAATGGAAACTCAATTCGCATCTCCCTCTCCTTTCTACTGAATTCCAACTTGAGGAAGCTGTTGGATGCGAACCTTCAGCGCGGAGATAAGATCGAGGTGCAGGGATACTTTGAGGAACAGAGCACGAAGGATCTCTTCTACCCGGTCATGATTCATCGAGAGGATGGCCCCAAGGATATAGGCAATTTAGATACGGTAACGAACGAGCCATTGGTTAAAATTTCGGGTGTTATCACCGACGTTGTACTGCCTTCGACTAATCAATGGAATTCGCGGCAAGGCATTTTGTTTCTTGCCCTTGAAGAATGGTTCCCGCTGACAGATGAACGGAAAAGCATTTTAGATAACGGAAAAATGATTGAAGAGGAATGGACAGATACGATTAGTGGGACACGCAGCGTTGTTTTCATTCGACCCCTTATGCGCGATGGAAAGGTGAGCGAGCTGATCATTGTGCTGGCCTCCCTTCAGCAAATCAGTGAAGCTTATGATGCGCTGCGTTTATTCTACATCTATATTGGGATTGGCGGCATTATTCTCATCTTGCTGCTCTCGAGCGTGTACACCAAAATCATTTCGAAACCGCTGCTCTCCCTGAATCAAGTCGCCCTGCGAATGGCCCAGCTTGATTTCTCAGTGAAATCGCCCATCCGAAACAACGATGAGATCGGGAGCTTGTCACGCAGCTTGAACAGCTTGTCCGAGAAACTGGACGACACATTGAAGGAACTGTATGACGCTAATGAACAACTGCGGGAAGATATGGAGCAAAAGCAGCGAATGGAGCAGCTGCAAAAAGAATTTATCTCCAATGTTTCGCATGAATTAAAAACGCCGCTCAGCATCGTCAAGGGGTATGTCGAGGGCATCCGGGACGGGATCGGGGAAAGCAAGCGGGAACGGTATCTCGAAGTGATTTTGGGTGAGACAGATAAGATGGAAGCGCTCATCAAAGATATGCTGGAACTTGCGAAGCTGGAATCGAAGACAATCAAGCTGAAAAAGAGCTGGTTTCTACTGAGTGATCAAGTCGAGGATATCGTCGACAAGCTATCCAATCACCTGGGTGAAAAGGAGCTGAAGGTGGTCACCATTATCATTGGCGAACACGAAGTCCACGCGGATCAGGTGAAAACAGAACAGATGCTGGTCAATTTGCTGATGAATGCAATTCGGCATGCCACAGCGGGGAGCGAGATTACCGTTCGCATCGAAAATGAGGGCGAGTGCATCCGCATGGCGATTGATAATGAAGGAGAAGGTATTCCTGAAGATCAATTGGAGACCATATGGGAGCGGTTCTACCGGGTTGAAAAGTCCAGAAACCGCAAAACCGGCGGAACGGGACTAGGCCTTGCCATCGTTAAGCAGATTTTGGATCTTCATGAAAGTCGATACGGGGCGGTAAATACAGAGCGCGGCGTCAGCTTTTACTTTTATTTGTAGCGTTTCTGCCGCCGCTGAGAAAAGACAATTTGCCATGTTGATACCTTGTAAGGAGTGGAATTATGGAATTCAGAACGATTGATATTAAGAATGATAGAGAAACGATTATCTCTTTCCGCAAAGATTCCTATAGGGTGAGCTTTGGAAGTGATGAAGGCTTTGGTGATGAAGATGACTACGTAAAACGCATTGAAGAACGAATCAAATCCTTTCCTGATGGATTAGTTCTTGTTGAAGATAACGGCAAACCGATTGGCCAAATTGAGCTTCAAATCGTTCCCTATGAGGGGAGTGATATTGGTTACGTAAATCTGTTTTACCTAACACCTGAGTATCGCGGCAAGAGGCTTGGGCGGCACTTGTTGGCATATGCAGAAAGCTTTTTCAATAGGCATCAGGTGAAGGCGTATCATTTGAGAGTTTCTCCGACCAATCAATTTGCTGTTAAATTTTATGAGAAATGCGGCTTGAGGCTGCTGGAAGAAGAGACAAGCAAATATGTGGTTTGGAGGATGATCAAGGAGCTAGACTGATGGATTATCCACGAGTAGCGGTGATGATATCGGGAAACAAGGGGAGGAAATGATTTGAGCAGCAGCAACATCTATTTGAAACTTCTCGAAATGAAGGACGCCGAGGCTATTCTTGATATAAAGCGCAGAAATCGCGATTTTTTCCAACCCTTTGAACCGATCAGGGACGAATCACATTTTACCTTAGAAGGACAAGAAAATGAGATTGCCATTGGTATTCAAGGGGCGCAAAACGATCAATCTTATTTTTTTGGAATCTTTCTTAAAAAGAATGATGAGTTGGTCGGAAGAATCGCATTAACAGGCATTGCTCGCGGCGTTTTTCAAAACGCATTTATGGGCTATTACATAGATCAAAAGTACAACGGCAAAGGGTATGCAACCGCGGCAGTTTCATTATGTGTAGAAATTGCGTTTAGCGAGCTTAATTTGCACCGTGTTGAAGCTTCGGTCATGCCAAGAAACTTGCCGTCTATTCGAGTGTTAGAAAAGGCAGGCTTTAGACACGAGGGTTTAGCTAAAACGTATTTGAAAATTAACGGGGCGTGGGAAGATCACAAAATATTTGCTATTACGGCGGAGTAGTATGACGCTGGTAGGGCAGATGGAGGAGAGCGAATGCATATACGTATCTTGCACGAACGAGATGCCCAATTGTATCAAGAGCTGCGGTTGAGTTCGCTAAAAGTCAGTCCTGATGCATTCGGGTCAACGTATGAGAGAGAAGTGGAATTTTCACTAGAGACGGTAGCGGAACGTTTAAAGCCGACCTCTGGCAAATTTGTTTTAGGGGCTTTTGATGGCAGTGATTCGCTAGTTGGCATTGTGACTTTTGTGCGTGAAAATAGTCTTAAAACGGCCCATAAGGGCAATGTTTACGGCATGTATGTAGCACCGCTGGCACGAGGGACGGGTTTAGGCAAGCTGCTCATGCTGGAATTGATAAAACTGGCACGAAATCTCGATGGTTTAGAGCAAATAAACTTAATGGTTGTATCAAATAATGACTCAGCAAAGCAGTTGTATTTGTCCTTGGGATTTGTAGTTTACGGCGTGGAACCAAACGCGCTGAAGTTCAACGGGCAATATGCAGATGAAGATTTAATGGTTTTAAAACTGTAATTGCTACACGAAAAGAGGCTGTCCCATAAGCCGAATTAAGTAGGAAAGCGTCGATAGATGATGGGGTTGATTACTTTCATGTGGGATGATGGGGCTTCCAAACCAGATCCGTTCACCCAAGTGTAAAAGCCTGCGAAAATACAGGGATTTCCAAGCGAATTCGGTTAAATAGTGGAAATGCCTGCAATTGTGCAGGCATTTTTATCTTTTTCAGCCGTACATTCAGAAAAAGCCTCAAAAACCTGCACAAACGCAGGAATTTCATCGTTGCGGCTCTTCCAAGAGCAAAAAAGATGTATAATTGCAGGTTTAGAGAAAGTCGAGCCTCTCCGAATCCTAATCAAAAAAGCAAAAAAGCTGTCCCTCAAGCAGGTTTATCTACTTATGGGACAGCCCCTCTTTTGTTAGTTGCTTAGGCTTTCTAGAAGTGCTCGCATGCGTACAGGTATTTCTGCTTTAAGCTCGTCCCATGTCACAAACATGTCGGGTGTCCATTCATAAGGTGTATAGATGAAGCTGGGCTGGAAGCTGAAGGTGCGGAGATGATCTTCGGCGAGCTTGTCGATGTTAGCGCCGAATTTGAACTGCCCCTGGAACATCTCGTTTTCCAATACTCCGCCGTTTCCGGCTAATTCGTTGTTGACTGCTTCTACATCCGGAAGTAAGCGGAACAGCTCATCAAGCGCTGCCATCGCATGCTTCCCAGGCTGCACATACACCTGAACGCGGCCATCTTCCTGTATATTGCTGCGATCGCTTAATAAACCAATCATATATTTCCCGTGGAAGCTGACTTCGCAAGAAATGATCTCATCGTTATGTCCAATGTACACCCAAACATGCTCTAAATCGTAAATATGCTGAATGTCGTAGTCCCAATAAATAGCATACTCCACGACTACCTTAACACGTGCATGATCAACTTTGATCGTTCGGGGAAAGGATTGGGAGGGACCTGACTGTTCAAATGCGGTAACCCCAACACGAATTGGAACGAAAGGCTCACGGGTATCCATGTAAAGTGCGGGGGCTAAACGAAGCGCAAGCTCCCATAGTTTAGGCTGCTCTTGGCGCATGAAATCGGCAGTTAACATCGGCGGGATCTCCTTTATGTGTAGTATCTATATTATATAAGAAAAATCATCCAGAAAGGACAAATGAATAATAAATTGAATGTAAAGAAATGAGAATTGTGCATGATTCTTTGAATTGCGTATTGACTTGTCGAACGGTAACGTTGTACTTTGTACGAATAAAGGGGCTGTGCAGATGAGGAAAAAGTGGAGAAACCGCCTTGTATTTGCTTATTTACCCGTCTTCATTCTTGTTATTGTTGTGCTGCTGTGGATTTTTTTCGTCACGATGAGTGAGTTGTCCAAGCAACAGGCGCTGAAGGCAAATGAGATCTATGCAGAAAATACGATGCAATATATGGATTCCAAACTGCGAACCGTCGAACAATATATCGTGCAGACTTTTCTTGATGACCAATCTGTCATTGACTTTTACAGTACATCTCCGTTAGCTCTGAACCGTTATCTGAACGACCGCGACGTATATAAGAAATTGATTTTACTGCGAGACAGCTTCAGTGAGATTGATTCGGTCTATTTATATCGCACCCGCGACCAAATCGTTTTAAGCGATACGTCCATGATGGGACTTGAACAATTCTCCAACAGTCCCTATTTGCATACGCTAATGGCCGCTCCGCCAGCTAATCGCTGGAACATTGGTCGCGAGTATCTCGACAATTCCGGTGTAACGACACCTGTGGTGTCGCTGGTCATGCGGATGCCGCTGCCGCTGGGAACGGAGGGCGTACTTGTTGCCAATATTAAATTGAATACGCTCTCAAAGCTTCTTGACAATGTGTCCCGTTCCAAATTTAGTTATCTGCACCTTCTTGATGCCCGTGGCGAATACATGATTGGTGACGATGCGATAAGCGGAGCAGCAGGCGCGAACCGGGAAGATGTTACCGTAATTAAATCGGAATACACGGGTTGGACGATCCGCAGCGGATTCATCGACGGTGTCGTCTTTCGCTTTCTGTCGAACCTCAATGCATTCTGGTTGGTGATTGGCATTATCACGGTTCTTGCTGGTGCCTTATGGATCGTATACGTGAGCCGGCAAAACTACAAGCCGATTGAGTCGCTGCTGGAGCGGCTCTCTTCCGTTCCGCTGCAGCTGCAGAAGCCCCATATTTTAGGGAAAGTGAAGCACGATGAATTCAAAATTATTGACAATTTGCTGGATCATCTGTTGGAGCAATTCGGCAAGTATCGACTGGAAAACGATGAGAATTTCAGCTACCGCCGGCGATATTTGTTCGAGCAATTGCTGACCGGAACGCAGCTTAAGCTTGAAGACGGCTGGGACAAGGAGCTGTCGCACTTCGGCTTTCAGGAGACGAATGATCCCTATAGGGTAGCTATTCTCGAAATCGACAAGTATTCGAACTTCACCTCAGCTTATACGAATAAGGATCAATATTTGATTAAATTCATCATTGATAACGTTGTTCAAGAGCTGAGTCAGAATGCAGGCATCCTGATCTGTCTGGAATGGATCGAAAAACATCGGCTGTGTGTCGTCTGTCAGATGCCGAATGAGTTTGCATCCGGCGATCCGCTTCATGAAATTATGCGCAAAACGGTGGATTGGGTCCATACCAATGTAGCCATTACGATTACCTGTGGACTTGGAACGAAAGCGTCAGGCCTTCAACAGGTATCCAGTTCCTATGAAGAAGCCTTGGAAGCACTCAGCTATAAGACGACGTTCGGAGTCAGCAGCGTCATTGATTTCAAGGATATCAACACGAAATCGGGCGAAGAAATCTTCCGCTCGCTTCCTGCGATTCGGGAACTGGTTCACTTCTTCAGGAACGGTGAAGCGCAGTGGGAACGCCACTATGATGCCCTGTTTGCGGAAATTCGGAACCAACTGTTTTCCCGGGAGCAAGTTGTTAATTTGATGAATTATTTGTTGTTTCACTTCTACAAGGAAATGTCAGGGTTGTCCCCGGAATATCTGGAATGCTGGCGAGAATATGCGCTGAATCCAATTAATGAATGGGTAGCGAGCTTCGACACCGTAGATGAATTGGAAAAAGAACTGCATGCTATTCTGCAGGATGCCTGCCTTCGGCTCGATAAGCTTCGCGCGCAGCGAAGCCAACATGATCTGATCGATCAAGTGAAAGCTTATATCGAGGATGAATTTAACAATCCCGATTTCTCGCTTGTTATGCTGAGTGAGCGATTTAAGTTGACTCCGAACTATTTAAGCCGTTTGTTTAAGGAAGAATTCGGTGAGAAATTTATTGATTATTTGGCTGGATTGCGGATTGAACAGGCCAAACATTTGCTGGTGACGACATCTACGGCAATCCAGGAAATCGCCGTGAAGGTTGGATATACACACACCTTTTCATTCATCCGTGTATTCAAGAAACTCGTGGGCCGGACACCTGGCGATTATCGCAAGGAGTTTCATTAGACGAAAACGATCTCTTCAAGGATAGCTTCACAAAGTCCTTGAAGAGGTCGTTTTTTGTTGATAAAACCCTGATCTGCTGCGGATTATTGAAGTTGTGCATCGCGTCTAAATGTGTGAATTGCCGTGTCGATAGACTTCCGTGTACTGTTGAGTTGTGAGCGGAATAGAAACGATCACAACCATGCGATATCACGCTCCGCAGGGCGACATAGGAGGTAAAGTCTCATGCAAGTATCTTCGAAGCACATAGCTATGGATAGGGAAACAGAAACTTGGAGTCAAGCCAAAGATACGAAAAAGAGGAGCCGCAAGTATATCAAGCAAAATATTCCGTTATATATCATGCTAACTCCAGCCCTTGTATGTTTTATTCTATTCAAGTATGCGCCGATGGGCGGGATCATCCTTGCCTTCAAGGACTACAACTTCTGGGATGGCATTTGGGGCAGCCCGTGGGTAGGATTCAAGCATTTTGATTATTTATTTACGAATCCGCAAGGATGGAAGATTATTCGGAACACTTTTATGCTGAGCTTGCTTAGCTTTATTGGATTTCCAGTTCCGATATTGGTTGCTTTGCTGCTGAATGAAGTTCGGAAAATGTGGTTTAAGAAAATTGTGCAAACACTGTTGTATTTGCCCCATTTCCTGTCTTGGGTCATTGTTGGCGGCATCTTTATTACGTTGTTTTCGCAGGATACCGGCATGGTGAACGACGTGCTGGAGAAGCTTGGGTTTGAACGGTTTGCCTTTCTGTATCAACCGTTTTCCTGGATTACCGTATTTGTTAGCTCAGGTATTTGGAAAGAGGCTGGCTTCTCTGCGATTATTTATTTGGCAGCGCTTACGACGATTGATCCAAGCTTGTATGAGTCGACCGCTATGGATGGTGCTGGCAAATGGCGCCAGATGTGGCATGTGTCGCTTCCAGGCATTCGCCCGACTATCATTCTAATGCTGATTCTTGGCATAGGACGTGTCATGGAGGTCGGCTTCGACCACATCTATGTGATGCAGAATCGCGTAGTCGCCGATATTTCGGAGGTTATCAGCACGTACACATTCAAGATAGGCATTCAGGGGGGCGAGTTCGGCGTTCCCGCAGCGATGGGATTATTTGAATCCCTAGTAGGTTTCACACTCGTCCTAACTGCCAACCAAATTGCCCGCAAATTCAACCAGAGTCTATGGTAATCGGGCTTGAAAGGAAGTGAAAACATGAGAGAAAATACCGCAGGAAAATGGTTCCATGCATCGGTTCATGCCATTCTGCTGCTCGCAGCTGTCAGCTGCCTAATACCGCTGATCAATATTATCGCTGTTTCGTTCAGCGACTCAGCGGCCATTGATTCCGGGTTCGTCTGGCTTTGGCCGATTCATTTCAATCTGGAAGCGTATAAAACCCTTTTTATCGGTTCGAGAGTCATCCCTTCCTTCATGAACAGCTTGTACATCACTGTAATCGGAACTGGGTTAAGCTTGCTCTGTACGACTCTTGCGGCTTACGCATTGTCTCGTAAATACTGTTATGGGCGTAAATTTATGACGCTGGCTATGGTGTTTACGATGATGTTCAGCGGCGGACTGATTCCTTTCTTTCTTTTGATAAAAAGCTTCGGGCTCATCAACACCTATTGGTCCCTATGGCTCCCAGGGTTGGTTGGCGCCTATAATTTGCTGCTCATGCGAAGCTATTTCGAAGGAATTCCAGCCGAAATCGAAGAGTCTGCGCGCATCGACGGCTGTGGGGAATGGCGGCTTCTTGTGCAAATATTTCTGCCTTTGTCCATGCCTGTGGTTGCTACGATTTGCTTATTCCTGGCGGTTGGCTACTGGAATTCGTTCCTAAACGTTCTCATCTTCATCAATGATGCAGAAAAGATGAATTTGACCGTATTCGTTCAGCAAATGGTGCAAAGTCAAAGCATGCTGATTCAGACGATTGCCTTGCAGCCGGAAGATCTGGAAAATATGTCGCCTGAGGCTGTGAAAGCCGGAGGCATTGTGATCATGACCTTGCCGATGCTGATTGTCTATCCACTTCTGCAAAAGTATTTTGTAAAGGGTGTGATGCTTGGCGCTATTAAAGGGTAACCGAGAAATCGTGATAGGATAATGACATTAGAAATCTAGTTGATACATACAAAAGGGGATGGAAAAATTGGGCGACTATAGGAAGAAAAGTACGTTATTGGCAGTGGTCACTTTGTTGGCGGCAGGGACGGTAGCTGCTGGTTGCAGTAAACCTCAAGAGAAGAGCAGTGGAGCTGCCGTTTCCCCAACCAAAGCGGGGGCATCAGCAGCACCTGAGAAACGGGGAAAAATCAAAATGTCGCTCTATGACCGTGGCAATACGCCAGCGGCGGAAGGCTCGATTACGAACAATCGCTGGACGAAATGGATTAATGAAAACGGGCCTGCAGATGTGGAATTTGTTGCCGTTCCGAGGTTTGAATCCAAGCAGAAATTTAATACGTTGTTTGCTTCTGGAGAAGCGCCTGACGTGATTAATGAATTTGAAACGGGTTATCGGGATCAGCTCTACAGTCAGAAGCAGCTGCTGCCGCTGGATGATCTGGTCAAGCAATATGCGCCCAACTACACCGCTATGCTGGAGAAGTATCCGATTTTGCGCAAGATCGGCACGAAACCTGACGGCAAAATGTATGAAATGGGACGTGTGATTCCCAGCTCCGTGCAAGTAGCTGTTTTCATCCGCACCGACTGGCTGAAAAAACTTTCGCTGCCCATCCCCCAAACACCGGATGAACTGCTTAAAGTTGCGAAAGCGTTCACAGAGCAGGATCCTGACGGTAATGGGAAAAAGGATACCTACGGCTATTCGCTCGCTTATTTAGGCGATGAGGCGATTGACGCGATGCATGGCAATACGATGTTCATTAAAGATGACAAGCTGGTCGAAGATGAGGCAAGAATGAAAGCGGCCGTTTCCTTCAAGAAACGATTGTTTGATGAAGGGGTCGTAGATCGTGATTATTTGACGGATAAGAATGGCGAGAAGGCGAAGAAAGACTTTCTGTCCGGCAAGCTTGGCATCTATGTGGCTGACAACGCGAATGTTGATTTTCTGACGACGCTTCGCAGCACGAATAAAGAGGCAACGATAGCTCCCATGCTCATGCCGAAGACAGAATTCGGACAATACACGATCAGAATGCTGAATCCGCTTCAGATGACGACAGTCGTGTATGCGGGCTCCAAAGATCCGGCTGCTGCCATGAAAGAGATGGACTTCATGCTGGCTGAGAAGACCTGGAAAACGCTCAAGTTCGGCACGGAAAACGTTCATTGGAAAAATGATGAGCTGGGATGTCCGAGAGCGATTAATCCGGATTTGCGCAAAATTGAAATCGGGTATAACACGGATTTGTATATGTCAGCGACAACGATTGATTCCAAAGAGATTTGCAATATTCCAGTTGTTAACAAGGAGATTCCGAATGCCGAGGAATGGAGCAAAATCAAAAATGAAACCCGCGATCTGTACGAGAATCCTGCTGTTCCGCTGTATACGCTAACTCATCTTGAGCATATGCCAACGCTTCCAGCTGATTTGCTCAAAATTAACAACGATTGGACCCAGCAAAGCAAGGACCTAATCGCCAAGACAGTCGTTAGCGGGGGCAGTTATACGGTTGATCAAGCGATGAACGACCTGAAAAGCTTAAAACAGAAGATTGGGCAAAATCAGACGCTGGATTGGTACGCGAAGTGGTATGAGCAAAATAAAAAGAATGCGTTCCTGACCAAAGACATTTACCAATTCCTAGCCAAAAAATAATAAGGTGAGATAACATGGATTTCATTCAATTGTCCAGCGATGCAGAGATTCTGGCAGGCAAGGCCATCATGAGCTTCGAGGAAAGAAGCGTCTACTTGCTCGATAAGCAAATCCAGCAGGATTTGTCCAAGGATCTATACGGAGGCATCGCCATAGCGAACCTAACTAAAGCCATCTATGTAAAGGCAAGCAATCAGAGTTTGGTGCGCTCCGCCGAGTGGTTTAAGCATCCCCATCTTTATGGGCGTGATCCGCAAGGAGAATCGGATTTTGCCGCGATAAAGCTTATACGCGCCTTATACCAGTTTGAATCAGTTGGGCTTTTGGAGGAACAGGCCTGCAGCGCCATCCGAAATTTTTATCTGCATAATGATTTTGAAAGCAAATACAAGTCGGAGAATCATATGCTGCTTTTCCATACGTCGCGGTATCTAGCCGCACAGAAGTTTCCGCTAGAGTGCTTCAAGGCGTATGGAAAAGAAGGCAGGGAACTTCTGGAGGAGGAAGGAAACTTCCTCCGGGAATACCTTGTATTCCGCGCTAGGCGGGGATGGGCAGAGTTTGATTCCTCCAGCTACTTGCCGGAAGTCATGGAGTGCCTGCTGTGTCTTTATGATTATGCCAATGATCCGGAACTAGTTAAGCTTGCCGAGATGATGCTGGATGTATTGCTGCTGGACATGGTATGCGATAGCCTCGATGGTTTGTACGGTGGCGCTCATGGCCGAATCTATGCGCCTGTCGCCTTGGATCATGCCCGCAGCGGTACATTCCCTATATACGAGCTGTATTTCGGGCATAGCTACAGAGCGATGATTCAGGCTCCCTGCCTGATTGCTGCCATTTGTTCGAGTTATCGGCCCTCTCAGCAGATTTATGAGATTGCACTGGGGCGAACGAAGGCTTACGTTCATCAAGAAAGCAAGCATTTACACTGCATCACCTGTGAAACGCCGCACAAGCAGCTGCCGCAGGAAGAAGGAAGCATCAACAAATATACGTATTGCACCCCCCGCTTTATCATGGGGGCTGTGAATTATCAAGATGCCTATGCTCAGGGCAGCGAAGCGGGCTGGTATGCCCATCATCAGCAGCATCAGTGGGATTTGAGCCTTCCAGAGGCAACCAACTTGAAAATTTTCAGTCATCACCCAGGACATCACGGCACAGAAGGGAGCGAGCATGGCTACTGGACGGGAGATTTGGGCTGCGGCTGCGGCCACTTTTTTGGCGAAAAAAATGTCGTGATGGCCATGTATCAGATTCCAGAGGCACAAGCGCTGCATTGGATTCACGTCCATGTTCCGAGGGATGCCTTTGATGAGGTGGAAGAAGAAGGCAATTACCTTTTCCTGCGAAAATCAGGGGTCTACATCTCCTTATTTATCCACAATGGCTATAACTGGACAACAGAAGGTGAATTCGCCGGAAGGGAAATCATCAGCCATGGAAGACGCAATGCGGTTATTTGCGAAGTGGGAGATGATCGGACCTATGCGGATTTTGCGTCGTTTCGCAGGATGATTGTGCAGAACCGCCTAGATTTCGATCCTGTCCGAATGCAGATAACGTACCGCTCCTTCCAAGTGGGGGAGCTGTTCATGAACCAATCCATGCGAACGGTACAAGGAGAAGCGGTAATCTTTCCTTATCCGACCTATAACGGACCTTATATGGCTTCCGCTTTTAACAGTGGAGTGATTGAAGTGAGGTCGAATGGAAATAAGGCTATTTACGATTTTAACCAAATAACCGTCAAACAGGAATAACCGGAGGTGTGTAATGTGAAAGGAATATTGGAGCAAGTAGCGCAAGCAACGATGCAGATGGATTTTAATGTAGACAGGAAGGGCGATTGGGACTGGGGCGCAGGCGTCGCTTTGTATGGATTGCGGAAAGTTTATGAGACGACAGGAAGCCAGGAGATTTATAACTTCATCAAGACGTTCATCGACGCTAACATGGCGCAAAGCCAGAAGATTTCGTACAACATTAATACCACTGCACCGCTGCTTTCCGTTTTGCTGCTTTATCGAGAAACAGGAGAACCGCATTATCTTGATTTTGCTGAAAAATTCGCCAGTTGGCTGATGAAAGAAGCTCCAAGGCTGTCCAACGGGGCTCTTGAGCATACCGTCATTAACGATAAGTTTGCCGGAGAGATGTGGGTCGATACCGTATTTATGGCCGGGGTATTCCTAACCGAGTTGGGACAGATGGTGAATAATGCGGCTTATATTGAGGAAGGGCTGCGGCAGGCAAGACTGCATATTGAGTACCTTCAAACAGGGGACAATGGCTTGCTGTACCATGGCTACAGCTTATCAGGCAACGATCATCTCAGCGGCTGTCTCTGGGCCAGAGGAAACAGCTGGGTCACGATCAGCATACCGGAAATATTCACAACCTTGAAAGGCTATGAGCAGGAGAAGGAATGGTTTTTCGGAAGAATTCAGCGGCAAGTTGAAGCCCTGGCAGCTGTTCAGAATGACACGGGCCTGTGGCCCACTATTCTAACTGACGCCTCCTCCTACGAGGAAACCTCCGCCACGGCGGGCTTTGTATATGGCATATGGAAAAGTGTGCAGATGGGGTATTTAGATCGCAAATACTTGCGCTGCGCGGAGAGAGGCTATAAGGCTGTACTTCGGCATATTACGGAGGAAGGAACGGTGACGAGTGTTTCGGCAGGAACGGGCATTCAACAAAGTGTACAGGAATACAATGCAATTCCTCGGGACTTGATCATGCCATGGGGCCAAGGGATTGCCTTGCTGATGTTATGCCAGGAGATGCACGAGCATGTTAAATCATGATAGGGGGCAAGTGATATGAGGCCAAGGCGCAGGTTCATAGCGATCCTTATGTTGGTATGCATGTTGTCCACGTTAATCGTAAATCCAGGGGAAGCTTCTACGGTTTATGCCGATCCGACAGCTTCTCCGGACAAAGCGGAATATATCTTGGATGAAGATTTTTCTAACCTCGCCACCTCCTATGAGCCTACGGATATTGTACCCAGTGGTTGGGATGTGAAAAGGGCGGGGGGCGCCATCTCCTACAGCTTCAACAGTTGGTTCAAAATCAGTGATACCAGTGATGTGCTTCCCGTATCCATGAACAAAAAAATCCGCTCCCAGCACAGCGGGACCTTTACTCTGGAGTACCGCTTTAAGATGCCAGCTGTCGTTAACGGCGTAAAATGGCAGCTTCGCAGCGGAGTCACCGAAGGGGTTAGCCTTGGGGTGAAGAATGGCAATCTAGTACTTGAATCCAGCGATGCCAGTTACAGTCTTCAGACGATTAATGCGAATACGGAATATGGGGTTAAAGTCATCGTTAATTTGGACACAAAAAAAGTTCAGATTTATGTAAACGGTTTATTGAAGGCATCGGAGAAGAATTTTACTCATGATGTGGCATTGATAGACAACTTTCTCGTTACTACAGGTGATGTTACAACGGGAGAGCTGTTTTTCGCTCCGGTGAAGATTTACAAAGGGTATGCCATTAATGAAAGGTTTCTTTCAATGGTTCAAGGTCCCTTGCCTGAGGATTGGCAGTCACAGACGAATGGCGGTGTGATCGCCGTGGAGAAGATGGATAATGCCAAGCCGCCGGATGTGTTTAGTCTGAAAATGAACGCAGCTCAAGCTGCTTCAGCTATGCGTATAGACAAATCCATTCCAGCTCAGGAAGGAAGTTTGATTTTTGAGTATAAAATATTTATGCCAGTCAAGATGGACGATTTCTCAGCAGCCCTAAAAAAGGAAGACACAACAGTTTTCCAGTGGCTTACCAAGGACGGCAAATTCGCCTATAAAAACACAAGTGGTCAAACAGTGGGTTTTTACGACTATATCCCTAACCTGTGGTATCATGTGAAGCTTAAACTGAATACAGAGACAGGCAAAGCAGATCTGTATTTGAACGGCAAATTGAAAGTGGAACAAATCGATGTCCCATTGAGCCCAGTTGACCATGTTGTTTTTTCAATCGAAGGCGCCAATAGAGGAAGTATGTCCTTGGATGATATTCTCCTGTATCACGAGGCGGCAGAGCCACAGGATTATGTGCCCGCACCTGTCCCGGTGCCACCCAGTGGCGAGTTAGTAGGAACTCAAGCTTGTTCCTTGTGGAGAGAGGGGCAGCACCTCGGGTGGGATCGCATCAATCCTTATCCAGAAAGGGTGCCATATCTTGGATTTTATGATGAAGGCAACCCGGAGGTCGCCGATTGGGAAATCAAATGGATGGCTGAACATGGCATTAACTTCCAGATGTATTGCTGGTACAGACCAACAGGCACGGAAGGGAAGCCGATCAAGGAGCCTCGCTTGGGTGCGGCGCTTCATGATGGTTATTTTAATGCCAAATACAGCAATAAAGCCGATTTCATGATCATGTGGGAGGCTTCTTCGTCCAAAGTTAGCGGGAGCGCCGATTTCCGGAACAATGTCGTGCCGTACTGGATGGAATATTACTTCAAAGATCCCAGATATGTCGTCATTGATAATAAGCCTGTCATTGGGATATTCAGTTATTCCGGTTTGAAACGGAATTTTGGCGGTACGGCGGCGGGGGTTAAAGCGGAAGTGGACTATTTGAGACAGGCGTGCAAAGATGCCGGCTTCGATGATGTCATTATTTTGATCTCCAATTCAAGCGCTGACCCTGCTGTTATCGAAGAAATGAAGACCGAAGCGGGACTGGATGCGATGTTTTCCTACTCATGGGGAGCTTATGCAGGCAAGGAAGAATTGCAGAAGACAAAGCTTGAGCAGCAAAGAGATGCTGGTTCCATGGATGTCGTTCCCGTTGTCAGCATGGGGAGGGATGATCGCGCTTGGGATGGTCCTGCCGGATATTATGCGTCGCCTGCCGAGTTTCAGTCAACGGGGCAATGGGTGAAAGATACCTTTGTGCCATCCTTGCCAGCCAATAGTGTGGGCCGGAAAATGGTTCTCTTGGACAACTGGAATGAGTATGGAGAAGGCCACTTTATTATGCCTGCTGGACTTCATGGTTTCAATTATCTGAATGCCGTACGCAGCGTGTTTACGGAAGGCGGAGAACATTCGGATGCGATGCCTACTGAGGCGCAGAAACAAAGACTCCGGGGCTTGTATCCCGAGGGGCGGATTGTGCCTCCCAAAACGGTGGAAGTTCCGCCGATCACGGAGACCACACCGCTAACTTACAGCAAGTTGTGGGATTTTAACACAGATGGGGACACTCAGGGCTGGACGGTTGCGAAGCAAGTGTCTCATGTGACCGTTAGTGGAGGCCACTATTCGGGTACATCGACGGGCAGCGATCCAGGCATCCATTCGCCGGCTGGCTTAGGCCTATCTGCAGAAGACAATCCATATATCCATATCCGCATGAAAAATAGCTCCAGTGATACGGCCGGGCAGATTTATTTCATTACGGAAACCGATAAAACATGGAGTGAAGCCAAAGGAATTGGTTTATTTATAAAACCAAATGACAGCGGTTACACAGACTATTATGTTCCCATGTGGAGCAATAAGAAATGGACGGGAAGCATTGAAGCCATCCGGTTCGATCCCCTGACAACGACAGGTGATTTCAGCATTGACCAGATCGGAATCATCAACGTCCCCCTAACGGGTGTGAAGATGCGTCTGAACGGGCAACCGATGAAAACCGTAACACCGCTGGAAATGAGGGATGGCAGCGTCATGCTGCCGCTGGCCGAAGTTCTGGCGAAGGATGGGATACTGGCAGAACGGGATGATACTGGCGCCATCCTTGCTGTCAAGAATGGCATCGTTATTCGGGTCATACCAGATCAGCTTACCGCTTATAAAGGAAATACGGCTGTAACTTTGCAGCATATTCCTGTAGCGTCCAGCTATGACCTGCTTGTTTCATCTGATGCGCTCAAAGAATTGTTTGGATACAACACATCATGGGATGCGCTTGCGGAAACTTTGTATGTTTCAGGCCCCTTCAAACTAACAGGAGATAATCTGTTGACAGACCCGGGGATGGAAATGAGCACGCTTGCCTACTCCGGCGAAAGAGTCGCCATGGAGCTAAGCACCACGGAGTCTCATTCCGGCCATCAGTCTGTGAAAATCACCAAGGATTATGCCTATGGGAAAATACTTTTCCCCGGCGTAGAGAATGGGAAAGAATACTATTACTCGGCTTGGGGCAAGTTGGCTGCCGGCTCCACAGCGGGGGAGAAACTCCGGATTTGCTTGCAGTACAAAGTGAACGGAGAAACCAAACAAGTGGTCATGGTCACGGGGCCAGCTATGGATGCCTCCACCTGGAAAAAGGCAGAAGGGTATTTTAAGCTGAATGAAACTGGCAATATTACGAATTTGACGATGTATATCTATACGGATTTTCCGGCAGCCGCAGACAGCTATTATTTGGATGACGTGGAGATCCGTCCAGTGACTTATGCCAATGATCCAATTCCAGCTAAAGTGTCGGGAATCAGTTTGAATAAAACAGCGATAGAGATGAGTCCTGGAACGACCTCAAGGCTAAAGGCGGCAATACTGCCACTTAACGCGGTGGAAAGATCAGTTGTGTGGAGCTCGAGCAATCCAGAAGTGGCCATCGTAGACGTGAATGGGGCTGTTTATGGGAAAAAAGAGGGAATCGCTCAAATTACGGTTACAACTGTAGATGGCGGGAAAACGGCTGCTTCCTCTGTCACCGTCCGATCAGGCGTTCATGAAACGGTTACTTTGACCGTTAAGTCTGACGGAAGCGGCGATTTCCTCTCTCCCAAATTGGCTAATGACAGCATCCAGGATAGCAGCTCTGCGAAGCCGTATGTCATTGAAATCTATCCAGGCGTATATACGGAGAAAAATTGGGTGGTGAAGCCATATACCACGCTGCGAGGAACCGACAGAGATCAAGTTATCCTGAAGGGAGAGAACGCTGCCTCAGCCACGAACAGTGAAATTACCAATCAATCGACGCTATGGTTGAAGGCAACAGCCAATCTGGAGAATCTCACAGTTACTGCCAAAAACATGCGATATCCGATTCACAGCGAAGACAATGGCAATAACAAGGATGCGATCCATATCGTGAAAAATGCTCATATCGAGCATTACGGCAATCTGGAAGCAGTCGATTATCGAAAGAGCTGGGTGGCTGCGCATCCGGGAATTACGCCACCGGACGACTTAGATCCGGCTAAAGTATGGGGAGGAATCAGCGGGGTTGGTTCCCACGCTTGGGGGTATGGCTCCGCCAGCGGTGTAACGGAAATTGTGTATGGCAGTACTTTTGTGTCCAAAGCTGATGGCTGGTATGTGCACAATCGGGAGGATTTCACCAAACCACAGATCAATGTCATCAACAACAGCAAAATTGTTTCTACGGAAACTTTGAAGCCAATTATGATCGAATCGTTAGGCAGCGGGACCCGAGATGAGGTTATCTTCAATGACACCGAGATTATAGGCACTTATATGGTTCAGGACGATTTGCCTTGGATTACCCAAAAGCCGGAAAATCAATATGCCAACCATGCGGATTATCGAGTTACTTTGAACAACAGCACACCTATTGGCTATTCGGATGAGCACCGGGGAAGAGCGCTGGCCATATTCAGCAAGTCGACTGGCAGCAGTTCCAGTGTATGGGTCAGCGGCAGTGCTGTGCCGGCTCTTCTGGGGTCGTATGAAACCCGGGACGGAGGCGGTGGGCTGAGCGGCTATTTATACGGGTATTGGGATATTTCCGGGATCAAAGTAGGCCTTAACACCAACATTGATGTTAATAATACGCTTGGCAGAAGGCTGGGGGATTGCACGTTCCTGAACCAAACACTGCAAGTGACATTTGAAGATGGAACAACCAAAACAATCGTATTTAATGAGAATTATACGAATCAGCCCAACGCCTATATTGTAGCGCAAATGAATAACGTTCTGGGAGCTTCAGGAAGAACGGCGGAGTATAACGTCACAGGGACGGAATACTATCCACAGGTGCCAGATAAGCAGCTGACCTTGCAAAATCATACAGCTGTGGGCATTCCCCGATTTGCAGCCGTGCGTTATGATACGGACACTAACACGCTGCGGCTCATGAGCGCCGGTGATTCTGCTGAGAGCTTTGTAGGCATCACGCTGGAGCGGATCATACCAGGGAAGTCGGGAAGAGTGCTGACAGAGGGGATTATGAAGAAAAGCCAATTGAACGGATTCACGGGAACTCTGGCGAAAGGCACTCCGATCTCTATCGGCACGCAAGCTGGAACCTTCATGATTGGAAGCTCCAGTCAACCTGCACTTCTTGTGGGCATACAGACAGATTGGGCTTATTTTAAAGGGAATAGAGATCAGAATTAAGGAAACGAAGACGCATCTTCTCTTTCGGGGGGAGAGCGTCTTTTTTAGAATAATAAAGTATAAATTTTGCGTGGATTTAAGGGGTTCTACCTTTTTAGTTTTTGGGTTTCTGAACGATGTGTTCATGCGGAGAAACGGAAGGAGTGGAGCCGGGTCTTGTCTGGGGACGTATGTCAAGTCAACCATCGACAGGTTATCTTGACAATCGACGAAGGTCTAAGAGACATGTGTATAAATAAGCTATTTGGCATAATGAGATCCGCTAGCTTTGCAATCCCGCGGAGTTAAGGGAACGTGAAGCCGCGATACTAGCAAAATGTGTCATGATCGCGAGTTTGAGGGAACTACAGTACGCTATAATTCTGAAAACCACCATATTCCACGCCAAAGGGAACTACGATCCGCTATTTCATCATTTCTCCGTCGGAATCAGCAGGTTCTGCTTAAATAGCAGACCTCAGTTCCCTTTCATGCTACGATTACCCCAGTTCCGGCCATTTAGCGGATCATAGTTCCTTTTCACACAACCCTCTCTGTCATTGCAAAGCCCAAAGGGAACTAGGATCGGCTAGATTGCTGAAAACCGTTATGAAGACGCTCATCTCTTAGGGCGACAAAGCCGCTTTTCTTATTATAGGAAGACCTCGTATAATAAGCATAGTACCCAACATAGTCACCAAAATGACGGAGGAAGAACCCTCATGTTTTTAAAGAAAAGCAGTTTTACAAGAAATGGAAAGTCTTATCTCTATTATAAAATCGTCAGCACCTACAAAGATGATACTGGAAAAAATAAGCACCGTGTCGTAAAGCATCTGGGCAAGCTAACGGACGAAGAGGCAGCCGAGGTGCGTCAGGTATTGAAGGAACAGGGACAGCGGCAAGCCGGACAGAAGGTTGGATCTGAGGAAAGTGAAGTCAGTCATTTGGCCGAGGTGCCGCAGGAAATTCCCGTATTCGTCTTATTGGATACGAAGCAGCTGATCTATGAACCTTTCGCTCAAAAAGAGTGGAATGTGACAGAAGTGGATATGCTGCTGCTCGTTCGTGAGGGGACTGGCGAGTTGTTCATGGATGGGAAGAAGGTCGTACTTAGGTACGGAATGGTTGTATATGCGCCCTCCGGCAGCGGGATGCATGTCGTTAATACGAGCAGCAGCCTGCTGCAGCTTGATCGGATTGCTTTTGATGTGTTGCAGCGAAGCAGCACGGCTGCGGATCGAGGCGCCTATCTTCCGCATAAGATGCAGCGTATGTTTCAAGAGCCGATTCAACTGCAAACGCCATATTGGGCGCTTCAGATATCGAAGGAACTGAGTGCGATGCAAGTGAGTGGACAACCGGAAGGAATGTTCAAGCGGCAGCTATTATTTTATACAATGATGGGTCGGATTGTTCGCCATACAAGCGAAGAGCGACCGCTGGAAACGCACAATGTCATTACACATGCGGTTTCCCTCATCGATCAGCATTATCGGGATGATTTGACACGTGATCAGATCGCCGAGCAGCTTGGCATTAGCCCTGAGCATTTCTCCCGATTGTTCAAAAAAGAGAAAGGCATGAGCTTTATCGACTATTTGCTCCATCTTCGCATTGAGAAATCGCGTGAGCTGCTGCTGCTCTCCCAATTCAATCTGAAAGAAATTGCCGAGGAAACAGGCTTCCAGAGTCAATATTATTTCAGCCGGAAATTTAAACAATTAGTTGGCGTTTCACCTAGCGCGTACCTGCTCCAGCCCAAAAAATATGTGTCGCTGGATGCTTGCATGACGTCAAGCCTGCTTAGCTTGGGCGTCGTTCCGCGTGTTGGCATCATGAACCCCTGGATGTCGGCGCATTACCAGAGCTTGCTCAGTCAAGCGGAGTTCAAGCCGATTGAGGGCTTGGATGAGCAAAGCGCAGAAGCTGTCACGGAGCTGCAGCCAGATCTCATTTTCTGTAATATCCATAAGCAGGATATGAATTGGATACGCAGCTTCGCTTCATTGCGGATGTTGTGGGCAAGCAGCGGGAGGCGGAAGTATGGCTGCAAGCGTTCGATCAGCACATTGCTGCGGCCAGAGAGCGGCTTGGACGTTGTCTATCTGCACAGGACACCTTCATCATCATGAAGATTGTCTCCGGCAAAATCTATATTTACGGTGATTTGAGAAGTATGGGCGGGCCTATGCTCTATCAAGGTTTACAGTTGTCGCCGCCGCCAATCGTCAAGGAGCAGATCATCGATGCGAAGCTGCTGAACCGCTGCGTATCGCTGTCTGAACTAGGCGAATACTCTGCAGATCATGTTTTCCTGATTAACTATGAATCTAATTGGCTGGCAAGCGGAGAATCGTTCAAAGCGCATCCGAACTGGAAGAAATTCGCTGCCGTTCGCAAAAATCAGGTCTACGAAGTCAATCCTGATGTCTTCTATGGCTTTGATCCGCTTTCCTTAAAGCTTCAATTGCAAGAAATTGTTGATCGGCTTTCATCACAATTGTAGGGAATAATCGTCATGAATGTGTATGGACGACATGAGGAGCTGATTGATATGATTCCAGTGAGAACTATTATCATTATCAAAGGGGGAGATATACAGCATGATCGTCAAGAAAACATGGTTAACCGTAGGGATGACAGCTTTGCTGCTCGTTATGAGCGCTTGCGGCAGCGGTACAGATACAACAAGCTCCAACAAGACAGCTTCGCAAGCAACAACAACCCCAGCGGCGGCAACTGCTCAAGCAGAAGCGACGGCTTCAGCGCCGAAGACATATGCAGCGAAAACAGCGAAGGGCGATGTGACAATTCCGGCTTCACCTAAGCGTGTTGCAGCTGCTTATTATCACGGAACATTGGCCGCATTAGGCATTACGCCTATCGGTGCCAGCAAGGAATGGTGGATGGGCAGCCCGTTCCTCAAGGAGCAAGAAGCCAAAATGGAGGATATTGGTTCGCCGGCTTCTTTGGAAAAGGTGACTTCCATGAACCCTGATTTAATTGTCATCAACGGATTCTCAGAGGAGAATTACGATAAATTTTCGAAAATTGCCCCAACCGTTTTTATCCCTTATACCGCATATAAAAATGTCAGAGAAGAAATGAAACTGCTCGGCGATACATTCGGTCGACAGAAGGAAGCCGCAGATTGGTTGGCTAAATATGAACAGAAAGCCAAAGAGAGTCGCGAGAAGATAAAAGCTTCGGTCAAAGAGGGCGAATCGGCTGTCATTATCAATGTTCGCGAGAAGAAGATTTCGCTGCTCGGTGATAACTATGGACGCGGCGGCGAAGTCATTTATAATATGCTGAAGCTGAAGGTGCCTGATTTTGTTCAAAAGCAAGCCATTGACAGCGGCAAACAGCTAGTCGAAATCTCGATGGAGACATTGCCGACTTATGCGAATACGGATCATATTTTTATCTGTATGAATGCCGGAACAACGGAAGAGCAGGTGAAAGCTATTCTGGATAGTCCAATCTGGAAGACGCTTCCCGCTGTGAAGAACAATAAAGTGCACATTTTGGACTATAATACTTATCTATATTACGATCCAATCTCCATTCTCGGGCAAGCGGATTTAATCACAGATATGCTAGTTAAGAGCGGTTCTTAGCGTTAATGATGAATTCCTGCGTTTCTGCATGCTTTTTTGGCCTTTCCTAGATTCGAGAATGGAAAAGCTCAAAAACTTGCCTGATCGCAGGTTTTTTCGTTTTGTCAGTCGATTTCGTTGAACATGGAGCAACTTATAGAAAATATGATAAAATCAACGTATCAAAGATTTGGAAGGAGTGCGAAGACAGGTATGGAGAATAATCGAAATTGGGCTGGCAATTACAGGTATAGCGCTGCTGAACTTCATGTTCCTACGAGCGTGGAACAAGTACAAGAATTGGTGGCAAGCAGCAAACAAATCAAGGTGCTTGGCACGAGGCACTCATTTAATAGCATTGCCGATTGCACCGAAAGTCTTCTCTCCCTTCAGAATCTTAACCAAGTGATCGGATTAGACCGTGTGAACCATCAAGTAACGGTTGAAGGCGGGATCCGCTATGGTGATCTCTGTCAATATCTACATAACAATGGCTATGCGCTTCACAATCTGGCGTCGCTGCCGCATATTACCGTCGCTGGCGCCTGTGCGACAGCAACGCATGGCTCAGGGGATCGGAACGGCAATCTGGCTACCGTGGTAGCTTCTATGGAGATCGTTCAGGCGGATGGGAACGTGGTTGTGTTCTCTCGTGGGCAGCAAGACGGTGGTGTCGCAGGCGCAGCCGTTGGACTTGGAGGCTTGGGCGCAGTCACGAAAATGACACTGGATGTGATTCCAGCTTTTCAGATGAGCCAGCATGTTTACGACAATCTGCCTCTAGTGCAGTTGGAAGAACACTTCGCTGATATTTTCTCTAGCGGCTATAGTGTCAGCTTATTCACTGATTGGAAGCAGGCTAATTTCAATCAAGTCTGGCTGAAGCGGAAACTGAATCATCAGGCTGCTGATCAAGCGGAATCCGAGTTTTTCGGCGCGAAACTTGCCGCCTCGCCACGGCATCCGGTGCCTGGACATACCGCCGTGAATTGCAGCGAGCAGTTGGGCATCCCGGGACCCTGGCACGAACGATTGCCGCACTTTCGGATGGAGTTCACCCCGAGTGCTGGAGAAGAGCTGCAAAGCGAGTATTTCGTGCCGCGAACAGAAGCCTATTCTGCCTTGTGTGCGCTTGCGCGTATTCGGGAGCATATAGCACCGCTCTTGTATGTTTCGGAGGTTCGCACCATTGCCGAAGACCATTTGTGGATGAGCCCCTGTTACAAACAGGAGTCGGTTGCTATTCATTTTACTTGGAAACCCGATTGGGACGCCGTGCGGCGGGTGCTGCCCTTGATCGAAAAGCAGCTTGCGCCATTCAAGGCTCGTCCACATTGGGGGAAGCTGTTTACGATGCCGCCCGCGCAGGTGCAGTCGCATTACGAGAAGCTGCCTGATTTTCAAAAGCTGCTCCATAAGTGTGATCCTCAAGGGAAGTTCCGCAACGCCTTTTTGACTGACTATGTGGTGGGAAACTAAAAAGAGAGAAGTTAACTTCGGGAGGAATGGGAACTTGAGAAAACCGATGATAGGCGTTTTGCCTTTGTATGATAAAAGCAAAGACAGCTATTGGATGCTGCCGGGCTACATGAAAGGCATTGAAGAAGCCGGCGGCATCCCCGTCATACTGCCGATGACATCAGATAGAGACGTTATTTTGACACTAGCAGAATCGTTTGACGGGTTTCTTTTTACCGGAGGCCATGATATTAACCCCCTCATTTATGGCGAACAAGAAGATGAGGTCTGTGGAGAGCTGTGTGAGGCAAGGGATGTTTTGGAAAGCGTGCTTTTTGAACAAGTCGTACAATTGAATAAACCGGCATTTGGCATTTGTCGTGGCCTGCAATTATTCAATGCTTTGCTAGGCGGCACCCTCTATCAGGATATTCCAACTCAGCGAGGATCAGATAGTCAGGTGACGCATAAACAGGAACCGCCATATACGCTGCCCATTCATCATGTCTACATTGATAAAGGAAACGCGCTGCATCAGATCATCGGAAAAGAATCAGTTAGCGTAAATAGCTATCATCATCAGGGGATTAAGGCATTGTCAGAGCAGTTAGTGGCTGTTGCCCAGGCTGAAGATGGTTTAATAGAAGCGGTCATCATGCCAGAAAAAAAGTTTATCTTTGCAGTGCAATGGCATCCTGAATTCAGTTATCAGGCAGATGACTTCAACTTTAAATTATTCGTTCAATTTGTGAAGTCATGCGAGTCAGAGTGGTGAGGTAATGCAAGGAAATAAGCGGGTAATTAGGGAGGCAGCGAAAGTGATAAAACCTAAAAGATTGGGGCCAGGTTCAAAAATTGCAATTGTATCGCCTTCAAGTGGATTGCCTTATTTGTTCCCCGATATTTATGAGCTTGGATTAAAAAATCTTCAAGAAGTTATGGGTTTCGAAGTCGTAGAAATGAGAGGCGCGAGAATGTCTCCAGATGATTTATATCGAAATCCGCAGCTTCGGGCCAATGATATGAACGAATGCTTCCAGAATGATGAGATAGATGGCATAATTACTTCCATTGGCGGTTACGAATCAATTCGAATTTTACCATTTCTAGATACGGAACTGATGATCAACAATCCCAAATTTATAATGGGGTTCTCAGATGCCACGACCTTTCTAACCTATTTAAATCAGTTAGGTATGGTGACATTTTATGGCCCCTCCATTATGGCTGGGTTAGCTCAATTGAAGCATCTTCCTGCTGCGTATACCGAGCATTTGAAAGCTATTTTATTCGCCAAATCATTTCCGTATACTTATACGCCTTTTCAGAAATGGTCAAATGGATACCAAGATTGGAGCAACCTCGAGACGTTAGGCGAGTGCCAAGAATTTTACCCGAATGAAAATGGTTGGAGATTTCTACAAGGAAGCACCGTGGAACAAGGGCATTTGTGGGGCGGATGTATCGAAGTGTTAGAGTTCATGAAATCTACGAGCTATTGGGCGAAAGAATCGTTTTGGAAGGATAAGGTTTTGTTTTTCGAAACCTCAGAAGAGAAGCCTTTGCCGATGCAAGTTGGCTATATGCTGCGGAATTATGGCATGCAGGGAATATTCTCGAAAGTTAAAGGAGTCATGTTCGGAAGAGCGAAGGATTATACCGAAGAAGAGAATCAAAAGTTATATGAGATCGTTGTGAATGTTATTCAAGGCGAATTTGGCGCGGATAAGATACCGATCGTCGTTGATGTTGATTTTGGTCATACCGATCCTAAATTCGTTCTTCCCCTAGGGTGTAAAGTAGAATTAAATCCTCATACCAATGAAATTATTCTCTTGGAAAGCCCATTTGCTGAATAAGATGACTGGATTTACCAGATGGAGGGACTAAACGTTGGAGCCAGATATTAGAAATTTAGCAGCAGTAGCTGAAAAGCTCGAGCAATCGGGTATTCACTATTCACTAGGCGGCAGTGGCTTATTGTATAGCTTGGGTTTAACAAGCACAGTTCGTGACTGGGACGTCATGACTGAAGCGCCGAAGGATAGCGTATTGCACGCTTTACAGGACTACGATATAGAAGAAATTTCCAGTGGGGATTACCCTTTTGGAACGGAATATAAGCTCTTGATTCATCGAGTATCCCCACAGGTGGAAATCATTGGAGGAATGTCAATACATACGGGGCATGGTCTTTGCAAAATGCCAGCCCTTCCGGTTTCCAGTTGGAACGGCATTCAAGTCGGTAGTCCTGAGGTTTGGTATGTTGCTTATGCGCTAATGAATAGGATGGAGAAGGCAGATGCACTGCTTTCTTTTTTGAGAGAAACGGGCACAAATAAGCAAATTATCAAGTTGTTGCTGAATGAACCGCTTCCTGATGAGATTTTGAGTGAAATCAGGAATTTGAGCTAAGGGGTTAAGTAAGATTTGAAGCGTATAGGCGCTTTCAAGAATAGTGAAGGAGCTTGCCACTTGGCAGCTCCTTTTTTTTATGATTTTTTGGAAGAGGATGGGTTTGCCCCCTTTCTAAATGTGTTGTGCAAATGAATGGAGAGCAGGGGCCGTGCCATAGAGAAGGGATGAAGTGAAAAGCTGGTTTTATTGGATTATTTCCAGTGCTAGCTAGTTTGCAGAGCTTGAAAGAGAGTTTCACTGGAAAAACTCCAATGGATTATCTATAAAGCAGATGGTTTGAGGTTTAATGGGAATTTTCATTGGATAATTTCCAGTGCAAGCTGGCAATAAGCCCTTTGAGGGCTGATTTCAGTGGACAAATTCCAATGGGATTGATGAAAATTCACTTGATTTCTCATGACTTTTTCGTTTCTGGAACTAATCATTACGAATAATGAGATAAACGATCAGCCCTATGATTGGGAAAAACAACATTGCTAACAGGATAATGATTGCAAATTCCGTGTTTTTGCCTCTCCTTATGCTATCTCGATATGCCCATACACATAAAACGATGTGTACCACAAATAACGCTATGGATATTAAAAAAAATAATAAAATGAAACCTGAGCTAACTGCAAAACCAACGTTAGTATCCAAGTGTGCCCCCCTTTTCAAATGATTAGATGGTACGAAATCACCTGCCCCTACTTATCATAATAGTGTTTACATCGGCAATAAATACCTAAAAACGACTGATCGCCACAAACACAGCGAACGCAAAGAAGACGAAGTTCACGCTGATTTCTCGATATTCCTTGCGCTTAACATGAAAGAGGGCGCCGGCAAGTACGACTGCAGCAAGTCCTATTGCGGCGATTGGCGTCAACACAGGCCAGACATTTGCCACTTGAGGCAAAATGATTCCAAGTGCCCCCAATAATTCGACTAATCCAATAAAGAACACGAGCTCTTTTGGAACATCTTTTACCCATCCCCAAGCCGCTTTGGCTTTTTCATACTGAAATGCTTTCAACCATCCTGAGTAAACAAAACCTAGTGCTACCAGACCTTGAACGATCCATAACGCGACATTCATGAATGATGCCACCTCCTGATTACTTATTTGCTGCTTGATAAAGGTATAATAGACCTAGTCATTGATTTAAGGAAGTAGGCACTTTAATTAAACATAGTTAACAAAAAGTTACCTTAACAAAGCAAAGGGAAATGGGAGGATTTAATGAAATCGTATTGTAAGTTTGAATCGGCACTGGATATTTTGGTGGGAAAATGGAAGCCTGTCATTCTGCTGCAACTTATTTCGAACGGCATAATGAGATTCAGCGAGCTGCAAAGAGCAATACCGGATATAAATAAAAAAATGCTCACTCAACAATTAAGAGAACTTGAGTACAACGACATCGTTTATCGCAAGGTGTATAGCCAAGTTCCCCCGAAAGTGGAATACTCCATTTCAGACTATGGCAAAAGCTTAAGCACTGTGTTACAGGCACTGAACGATTGGGGTGAATCCCATAGCGAGCATATGATTGAACTATACGGAACAGATCGTTCAGAGAACAAGTAACGAAATAAGACGAGAAATATTACAATGAAGCGTGGGATTTGCTCAGTAAGCTAAAACAATCTGAACATCATAATCTCATTGCCGCTTTTCAGGAATTAGCCATGTTGAAGTCAAAGAATCGTCTTCTAGAGGCATACGAACTAGTGAATCAGGAATTGGTTGAATTCCCGTGGTATATTGAAATGCATGAAAATAGTATAGAATTGGGAACTGAGCTTGGAGATCGTGCTAGACAAGATCATGATTTCGGGAAAATGGCTCTTTACTGGGACCATTCTATGCAAGAATATAACGAAGTACTTCGAAAAAAAGAATTTCTTAAGACTTTACCAAAAGGCCAAAATCAAGGACGTAATTTTGACGTGACTCCTCAAATGGCATACAGTATCGGTCAAATTTACTTTATCAAAGGTAATTATGTAGATGCAGTAAATATGTTGAAACCTTTTGTTGGTACCAATTTTGACAGTTTAGTAACCAAAATGATTGACATATGGTATTTATCAGCCTTGCAAAAACAAGGACAAAACGATCAAGATTTGTATGATAAATTGGTTAGCGCAGATGCTTCAAATAAACAGCAAATTCAAGAGTTAGTTGCTTCGAATTTTATTACGAAGTAATAGTTGCATCCCACCCCCAGTAAGAGGGGATTAGTATTTGTGAAAATACGTAATATCCGCCATAAATTCCATAGCAACGCACATTCATCCAGCATGGAAATATCCTTATAATGTTAATTGAACGTGATTTCATTACATAAATGAAGGAGGTAACTGAAGTAAAGAAGAGGAGTGTTTAATCATTCTACATTTAATTAACGGGAGCGAAATCGTACAAGGACCGTGCCTAAGTCGGACATTGACTGTAGAACGGTCTTTGTATTTGCTACCAACAAGGAGGTTTAAATGAAATTATTCAAATTATTTATCCATTATTCACAACGAAAATCATCTCTCATTTGTTTTCTAGTTGTTGCCTTGCTTCTCACTCAAGTATCCTTATTTCCTTCGCGGACTTCGGCAGCAACGAATTTGGCTTTAAATAAAGCGGTGACAGCAAGCGGACACAATGACGTCTATGTGGAAACCAATGTAAATGACGGAAATCAAGCATCTTATTGGGAAAGCACGAACAATGCTTTTCCGCAATGGGTTCGCGTGGATCTTGGAAGCGCTAACACAATAAATCAGGTGGTGCTTAAACTTCCAGCAGGATGGGGAACGAGGTCACAGAACTTGTCCGTTATGGGAAGCACGGATGATGTGAATTATAGTGTGTTGGTTGCAGCAAACACTTATACGTTTGATCCAGCTAACTCGAATGCAGTCACAATAAACTTTACTGGCACTAGTGCAAGATATGTGAAAATTAATGTAACTGCGAATTCGGGATGGGTAGCTGCACAACTCTCTGAATTAGAGATTTATGGATCAACGCCCACACCCACGCCCACACCAACAGTAACGCCAACGCCGACACCAACGGTGACACCTACTCCAACACCAACGCCACCTGGAGGTACTTCGAACCTTGCTTTGGGCAAGCCAATCGTGGCTAACTCTTCGGTATTCTCCTTCATTGCGACTAATGCGAATGATGGAAATACAGCGACTTATTGGGAAGGTGCCGGTGGTTCATATCCGAATACATTAAGTGTTGATTTGGGTGCGAACGCAAGCATTTCCTCGATCGTACTGAAGCTGAACCCAGATACCTCATGGGGCAATCGGACGCAAAACATTCAAGTTCTGGGTCATGATCAATCCAGCACAACTTTTACCAATCTAGTTGCTGCAGCAGACTATTCATTCAGTCCGTCTACCAGCAACAAGATAACGATTCCATTAACAGCTACGGCAAGCGCAGTTCAGCTCAAAATAACTTCAAATACCGGAGCTTCTGCAGGCCAAGTAGCCGAATTTGAAATCATGGGTGTTCCTGCACCGAATCCTGATTTGACGGTTACAGGCTTGACTTGGCTGCCATCCGCACCGATTGAAACCAACGGCATCACGCTGAATGCTGTGGTGAAAAACATCGGTTCGGCTCCATCGGCAGCAACGGATGTTAAATTCTATCTTGGCAGTACATTGGTCGGAACCTCACCGGTAGGTGCACTGGCAGCAGGCGCTGCCACGACGGTATCTGCCAACATTGCCGCCCAAAATGCAGGCACATACACGGTAACCGCCAAAGTCGACGAAGCCAACGTAGTTATTGAGCAAAATGAAAACAATAATAACTATACCAGTGCCAGTCCGCTGACGGTGAGCCCCGTTGCAAGCTCCGACTTGGTAGGAACGGTATCCTGGACGCCAAGCAATCCAACGGCCAATAGTACTGTAGCCTTTACAGTGAACCTGAAAAATCAAGGAACGATTGCTACTGCGAGCGGTGCTCATGGAATCACAATTGCTCTTAAAAATGCTGCTGGGTCAACGATTCAAACATTTAGTGGATCATATAACGGAACTTTAGCAGCGGGAGCTTCGGCTAATGTCATCATTCCCGGAACATGGACAGCGATAAACGGCAGCTATTCCGTAACTACAACTGTTGCGGTAGATGCTAACGAAGTAACGACGAAACAAGCAAACAACTTAAGTACAACAAGCTTAGTTGTCTATGCTTTGCGTGGTGCAAGCGTGCCTTACAGCCGGTATGATACCGAAGACGCTACCATCGGCGGTGGGGCTGTTCTACGGTCAGCGCCGACATTCGATCAAACACTGATTGCTTCTGAAGCTTCCAATCAGAGCTATATAGCACTTCCTGCAAATGGCGCCAATCTTCAATGGACTGTCAGACAGGGTCAAGGCGGAGCAGGTGTAACGATGAGATTTACGATGCCTGACTCAGCTGATGGCATGGGGCTGAACGGTTCACTTGACGCTTATGTGAATGGTGTCAAGGTCAAAACAATAGCTTTGACCTCCTATTATAGCTGGCAGTATTTCTCAAGTGATCAACCTGGAGATACGCCTAGTGCAGGGCGTCCGCTTTTCCGATTCGATGAAGTTCACTGGAAATTGGATACCCCGCTGCAGCCTGGTGACACGATTCGTATCCAGAAGAACAATGGGGATAGTCTGGAATACGGTGTTGATTTCATCGAAATCGAGCCTGTACCTACGGCCATTTCCGCTCCTGCGAACTCAATTTCTGTAACGGATTTTGGTGCTGTTCCGAATGACGGACAGGATGACCTTGCGGCCTTTAACGCTGCTGTAGCGGCAGCCGTTTCATCCGGAAAGACTTTGTACATTCCGACTGGAACATTTAATCTTAGCAGCATGTGGAAAATCGGTTCAATTACGAACATGATCAATAACTTTACTGTTACAGGTGCGGGCTTCTGGTATACCAACTTACAGTTTACTAATCCTGATGCGGCTGGCGGCGGGATCTCGCTCCGTATCACAGGCAAGCTTGATTTCAGCAATGTGTATCTCAATTCCAACTTACGATCGCGTTATCACGAAAATGCAATCTATAAAGGATTCATGGATAATTTCGGAACGAATTCCGTCATCCACGATGTCTGGGTAGAGCATTTTGAGTGCGGGATGTGGGTCGGGGACTATGGGCATACTCCAGCGATTTTTGCTAATAATCTGCTTGTTGAGAACAGCCGAATTAGGAACAACCTTGCCGATGGCATCAATTATTCGCAGGGAACCAGCAATTCAACAGTACGTAATAGCAGTATAAGAAACAATGGCGACGATGGCCTTGCTGTTTGGCCAAGTAATACGTTTGGTGCTCCGGATGGTGTAAATAATACATTCTCGTATAACACGATTGAGAATAACTGGCGTGCGGGTGGTATTGCATTTTTTGGAGGAAGCGGACACAAGGCGGACCATAATGTCATTATCGACACCGTCGGGGGATCTGGCATCAGAATGAACACCACGTTCCCAGGAGCTCATTTTAACAACAATACCGGTATTGTTTTCTCAGATACTACGATTATTAACAGCGGCACAAGTCGGGATCTGTACAATGGCGAACGTGGTGCCATCGATCTGGAAGCTTCCGGAGACGGCATCAAGAACGTAACCTTCAGCAACATCGATATCCTTAACACACAACGTGATGCGATTCAGTTTGGCTACGGTGGCGGATTCCAAAATATCGTATTCAACAACATCACAATTAATGGCACAGGTCTTGATGGAGTAACAACCTCCCGGTTCTCAGGACCCCATAAAGGATCGGCTATTTACACCTATACGGGAAATGGCTCCGCTACTTTCAATACGTTGACGCTCAGTAACATCGCTAATCCTAGCACTAATTACATCCAGACTGGTTTTAATCTGATCGTCCATTAATTAAATCCAAAAGAGGGGCTTGCTTCGCGGCAGCTCCTCTTTTTGTTATGGCTTACTTGTTCACAAACTGTTCACTTACGAAGAGCTTTCCACAATCTCTATAATAACAAAGGTGAACAGAAAGGATGATGGAAGTTGCCAACAACGAAGAAAGAAGATGTTTATTTTGGGTTGATGATGTGCTTTGGAATGGTTGTATGCATGACATTTTATAATTTATTGACGCACGGCTTGATTGGCACAATATCTTGGAAAGGCATACTTTTTCAACTTATTCTGATTTATGTGATTGCTTCCTTATTGGAATTATTTATTGTAGGTCCTGCGGCTAAAAAAATTGCTTTTTCATTGCCCTATGACAAATCCAACAAGGCTTTGGTGATTGTATCCCTTGCATTTTTTATGGTGAGTGGAATGGTACTCTGTATGTCTCTTTATGGATTGGGGACTGCTTATTTCTCTAACAGCCTAATGGGGGAATCCTTGCTTGAGAATTATTTGTCTATCGTAATGAAAAATTTTATTTTCGCTCTCCCTCTACAGCTTATTATTGTGGGACCGCTTGTTCGGTATTTATTTATTAAATTCGTTAAAAATAAACGAACACTGCATGCATAAGAAACCTCCAATCTCCATTTCAACTACTGAAGTGGCGGCTGGAGGTTCTTTTTAGATAGAAATAAAGTGTCATTCTCCTACTAGGAAAGTTGAAACACCTATCTCTGGCAATTAAGACGCTCTATTATAATGTTCCTATGTAGAAAAAGAAGATACGAAGAGGAGGCGCACAGAAATGAATTATTACTTAACAAATCAGGAATTGATGGATGCAGGAAAGCATTATATTCAAGAATATCCAGAGCTTGCAAAGGCATCTATTGAGAAAGCGGAGCAAGCCGCTAAGAATATGTTTCGTGTTCCCTATACTATGGACATGGATCATTGGGTTAACCTAGGGGATCCCATAGATTGGCTATATAATCCATCTAACGATCTTGAATTTACGTGGGTGCTTAATCGACATTGGTACATGCTGGATTTGGGCAAAGCTTATTTGATGACACAGAAAGAGGAGTACGTCCATACTTTTATCAAACATCTGCGCGGGTGGAGGCTGCAAAATCCTGTCCCGGAGCACCTTTCTTACGAGAAAGCAACTTTTTTTCAACAACCAGGGCCTTGGCGCTTATTGGAGGTTGGACTTCGTGTGCAATCGTGGATATCTGCTTTTAAATATATGGAAGGCAGTCCTGTTATTACGGATATTTTCCGAGAAGAGTTTCACACGGCTCTAATTGAGCATGCGAATTACTTGACTAGTTATTTGGGAAATACGGAAATCAATCATGCCATCATGCATATGCAGGGCTTATTTATGATAAGTATTTTTTGCAAGGATCATCCGAGAGCTTCATTTTGGCGGCAATTTGCCAACGAGCGATTGGAGCTGTGCATGGTCCATCAAATTGATCCAGATGGCGTGCAGTGCGAGTTAACGACGCACTACCATAATGGAAGTATTGAAATGTTTGGCACTCCTTATTTGCTGGGGAAGGTATCCGGCTATCCGATGCCGGACGGATACGCGAACAACCTTCGCAAAATGGGAGCATTCACGCACGCGATGATCAGACCCGATAATGGGTCTACTGCTGCTGGTGATTCTGATTTGATAAGTTCCAGCAAGGAGCGTCTTGCCTTACTCGGGGCGATTCTGGAAGATGAGTCCTATATCTCAATGGGCGAGGTTAGCTCGGAAATGCTCTGGCTTGTCGGTAGAGACAGGTATGAGGCGTTCAAACAAAGACAACTGTCCTACACACCGCTGCTTCCTGCTACAGTGTCCTTTCCTCAAACCGGCTTTTATTTCATGAAGGATGAACAGCATTATGTGTTTTTTGATGCCGCATCCATGGGAGGAGCCCATGGACATGCGGATGCGTTGAGTTTGGAGTGGATGTGGAAGCGCAACTTGCTCTTTCTCGATCCTGGAAGATATACCTATGAAGAAGGGGAATGGCGTCGATACTTCAAAAGCACGCGGGCGCACAATACGATTACTGTGGATGGACTAGACCAGACACCTTACGCAGCCTCGCAGGAATGGGGGCAACCGCTGGCGGAGTGTGTCACGAACCGCTGGATCACAGGGGAGGAGTATGACTTTATCGATGCCTCCCATAATGGTTACATGAGGCTTGAAGATCCTGTGCTTCACCGCCGATGGCTGCTGCTAGGGAAGAAGAGGAATGTGATGATCATCGTGGATTGGCTGGAATCCGCAGGCGTGCATGCCATTGAACAGAGATTTCAGCTTCCTCCCTCTGCGGATGTTCGAATCCCTGACGGAGGCTATTCAGATATGCTGAGTACAATTGTTAATTATTCCTCCGCTGTTCAGATGCAAATGCATTGGAAGACGAGCCGTGATCAGATAGGTGATTTTGCCGTTGTCAGCGAGCAGGGCTGGGTATCGGAAATTTATGGTGTCAAAGAGGAAACTTCGACAATTGTCGGTAAAGGAACAATGACCGGTAATATGGGAATTGTGACGGTGTGCACCCCCGTAGATCTAGAGGAAGATAGGATGCTGCCCATCATAACGCGGCTGGAGATTGACCATAATCGGCAAGAGGTATCGATCTCCTTTACAGATGAGGCAGGTCATCTGGATATTCGTCTCGATTGCCATGAAATTAACTGGACTTGCTAGCAACTTCATTTTCGTACAAATGGGGCTGTCCCTTAAGTAGATAAACTTACTTGAGGGACAGCTTTTTGTGTTTGGATTCGTCGTGCCGATTCTAAATTTACTTTACATCGCGATTAGCGCCAGTTCAGATTTGTACAGGGTAACTTGGCGTAAACTGGCCGCTCCGCGTACGATCTTCTTTCATGTGTATACATGCAGCATCCGGATTAGCTGTACGGGTTCTGATCATCTCTTGATGAGCCTCCTGCTTTCTCTGACTCTAGCCCCAGTTGCTTTCTCTAAACCTGTAATTATGCATCTTTTTTGCTCTTGGAATAGCCTCAACGATGAAATTCCTGCGTTTGTGCAGGTTTTTGAGGCTTTTTCTGAATGAACAGCTGAAAAAGATGAAAATGCCTGCACAATTGCAGGTATTTCCACTTTTTAACCAAATTCGCCCGGAATTCCTGTATATTCGCAGGTTTTTACACTCGGATGAACTGATCTGAACTGGAACCCCATCATCTATCGACGCATACCTACTAAATTTGGCTTAGGGGACAGCCTCATTCCAATTAGCACCAGATTGCTTCCTATCGCATACATGGCAATACAGTTGAATTGTCCTACGGACACAGTTGAATCGCCGCTCCCGTTCCTCAATGAGGTTGTACTATGCTTGGAGTACCAAAACCAAAAGGAGCAGATGCACGATGCGAAAAAGAATATCTCTTTTCAATTCCTATGTATTCATTTTTCCCAGTCTATTTTTGACTTTGGCGCTAGGGATCTATCCGATTATCTGGGCGCTTCGTTATATGTTTTACGATTATCAGGGGTATGGAGAAATGAAATTTATAGGTGTCGATAACTTCTCAAGATTGTTTCGGGATCAGGAGTTTTGGCACTCTGTATATAACACGTTCATCTATGCGGCCGGTAAAATTATTATTGTACTGCCGATTTCACTGATCCTAGCGGTTATTTTGAATCGCGGACTGAAGGGCAAAGTGTTTCTGCGAGCGGTTTATTTTATGCCAACGATCATTAGTACATCGGTCATGTCGATCGTTTTTTTCACTATTTTCAATTCGTATAACGGATTGTTGAATCAATTTCTGATCAAGTATGGGGTGATCTCGCAAGCGATTGATTGGCTGGGACCGAATTACGCGATGGTCACTGTCATTATTACCGCCATCTGGGGAGCCATTGGCAACTACATGCTGCTATTCATCGCCGGTCTGCAAGGCATTCCCGATGATCTGTATGAAAGCGCATCGATCGATGGCGCGAATGCGGTACAGAAATTTTGGAGCATTACGATCCCCATGCTGGGGCCCGTGCTGCAAATGATTATTATGCTGGCGATCATCACGGCATTGAAGGGCTATGAAAGCATCATGGTTCTAACCGAAGGGGGTCCCTTCGGTAAAACCGACGTCATGTACTTGTACGTGTACAAATTGTTTTTCCCGGTTTCCGCTTCTACAGCGACTGTGCAGCAAATCGGCTACGGCAGCGCGGCGGGATTCGTTACTGCTCTGATTGTCGGGTTGATTACGATCGTTTATTTCTATCTGTCCAAACGTTTGAATCGGGATTAAGAAGGAGGATTGCAGGATGCATGCAAATACGAAGTCGGGTGTTATTCGAAGCGGATATTTCACCGGTCATGCGGTTAAATGGCTATTTTTGATCATTATTGCTTTCTTTACGCTATTCCCAATTGTGATGGCCATATTGGGTTCATTCAAAACTAATGCAGAATTAACGACAGGAGCTACACTATTGCCGGCTGTGTGGAAATTCTCTAACTACGCAACGGCATGGAAGCAGGCGAATTTTGCCCGATTTACGTGGAACAGCCTATTCCTTAGCACGATCGTGACGGTTGGCACGCTGCTTATCGCCACGATGTCTGCTTATGCGGTCGATCGCACGAGATTCCCCGGCAAACGCTTGTACGTGGTGCTGCAGGCTAGCACGATGTTCATTTCGATCGGCGCGGTAGTTCTGAGACCGCAGTTCGATCTCATGGTCACCCTGGGCCTGAACAAATCTCTTTGGGGCGTTATCCTCATTTTGATCAGCGCGCATGCGACAGTTTACTTTATGCTGATTGGCTTTTTCAAGGCGATCCCCAAAGATCTGGATGAGGCCGCATATATTGATGGCTGTAATTTCTATACGGTGTACTGGCGGATCATTCTTCCGCTGCTGGGTCCTGCTCTTGGCGTTACAGCGCTATTCACGTTCCGCGGCGCATGGAATGAATACATCTTGCCGCTCGTGTTCACGATGACTAATCCAAAGCTGCAAACGTTGACGGTCGGTCTGGCTAATCTGCGCTATGGCATCGGCGCGGCTGCCGAATCCCACCTCATGATGGCGGGGGCTTGTCTTTCCTTCCTGCCCATCCTTGTTGTCTACGTGCTGGCGAACAAGTCATTTATCCAGGTGACAGCAGGAAGCGTGAAAGGATAATCCCCAAAATGCGGGCGTTGCAGGAAAGTGTTTTCTCCCCCTATCAAAAGTTGATTTGCCCTTCACGGTTCCATGAGCAGAGGAATTATGATGAAAGCAGTTACATTTTTGGTTTCAAACAAGTCTTAAGGTAAACTACATGAGGAGGGTTTTACAAGATGAAGAGAAAAATGGTGTTAAACACGCTGCTTGGCGTAACGATGGTCGCTTCACTAGCGGCTTGCAGTGCACAAACGGATCAACAGAAAAGTAAGGAAACTGCTTCCGCAGCAGCCGGAGGCGCCAAAACGAAGCTGACTTATTGGACGGTTGACCGTCATGATGCCGATTATATGAAGGATGTCATCAAGAAGTTTAACGAGACGAACAAGGACAACATTGAAGTTGAAATGACGATTCTTGCTGATAACTTTAATCAATCGATCGATATTGGTTTTGCAAGCAACCAAGCGCCGGATATTTTGAGGACGAATGATTTCCCCGGGTTTGTGAAGAAAGGCTATTTGCAGCCGATCAATGATTTGATGACGGATGAGATGAAGAAACGCTACGGCAATCTTATGGTGGAAGAGCTCAACACGATGGATGGCAACATTTATTCGCTGCCGCATACAGGGCAATACTGGAGATTGATCTACAACGTGGATTTGTTCAAAAAAGCAGGCATCGCCGAACCGCCAAAAACGATCAAAGAATTGGTTGAGGATGCCAAGAAAATTACCGAAGCAGGCAAAGACATTGGGGCATACGGTTTCGCCGAAAACTTCAAAAATCCAGGCTCCGCCTTCGGCCGGATCGCGAATCCGATCGGTTCACTCAGCGGAACTTCCGTGGTGGATGGCTACAACTACAAATCAGGCCAGTTCGATTTCATGGCGTACAAGCCGATTGTGGAGGCGCTTCGTCAGATGAAGCAGGAAGGCAGCATGCTGCCTGGTGTTGAGTCGCTCGACATCGATCCGCTTCGCGCCCAGTTTGCCGCAGGCAAAATCGGCATGTATTTTAACCATTCAGGCGAACCGGCTGTGTATCAAAGCCAATTTCCGACCAAGATTAACTGGAGTGCTGCATTGCCGCCTACGATGGATGGCAATCAACAAGGAACGGTTTCTGTGATTGCCGGGAACTATATCGGCATTAGCAAAAGTACAGCGAATAAAGATAAAGCGTGGAAATTCCTGCAATACATTTATAATCTAGATTTCCAAAAAGAATATCACGAAAAAGGATTCGGGATCTCCATTGTGCCAGACGTCAATGCTGTTGCCCAAAAACCAACAACTCCTGGGATTGAAGGCTTTTTACCTACCAAATTCGATGCCCTGTACGCTCCAACACCACTTAACGTGACGGATACGAAGGTAGAAGGCATGAAATTCGGCAACGCCATCATTAAATATATGCTTGAAGGCGGAGATGTGGACAAGCTCCTGACAGATTTGACAACTCGCTACAATGTTGGTTTGGAGAAAGCCCGCGCGGCGGGCGATACGAAGACCAAAGCGAATCCGAGCTTCGATCCGAATAAGCTGCAAGGCAGTTTAGCCAAGTAAGCTTAGCAAGGCAAGTTTGATTATAGCCAAGCAAGGGGCGCGCAGCCATAAGCAGCGCGTCTCTTGTTACTAGAAGGGGAGGGGACAGTATGAACGGGTGGTACTATCGGCTTTCTCTCCGCCAACGGCTGCGTATTTCCGTTTTGTTGCTGACGATACTTTCTATTGCTCTGACAGGCATCATGTCTTATTGGATTGCTTTTAGATCAACCGAAAGGGGGGCATTTATTTCCAGTCAGAATACGATTAATAAATCAGCACGCGTGGTAGACGAAAAGCTGCGGCATATCATTGTGACCGCTTCCTCGATGATGCTTAGTGATCCATTCAAGCTGGCGATGGAAGACGTGGAGGCGAACGTAGGAGCAAACTATTACACACGCTTGTCTGCTATGCAAACGCCTCTTGGGCAAATGAAATTGATCGAGCCGTCGATTCAATCCGTCTTGATCGATACGCCGGTTGGCGAGCTGTTTGCCACGAATGATCTTCGGAACGGTCAGGTCCGTCTCAGGGATACAACCTTAGTTCGTTATTTGGACAGCAAGGATCGTGTTGTTTGGGTGGAAGATCATGAGGACCTCCTGTTCTCCGGGAAACAGAGAGTGATCTCGATCATTATGAAGCCAGTCACGGAGCACCAAGTGGATAACGTTCATGTCGTCGTGAATGTGAAGGAAGATGCCATTCGCAACGCCGTCACCGACGACTTGCTGGACCATGCCAACACGTATTTTCTGATCTCACGAGATGGTGAGTTTGTTCTGCCGATCAACAGCCAAAAGGCGGCGTTTCAAGATGATCCAGCTTTCCTAGAGCAGCTGCAGGCGCAGGATCGCGGATTTTTCAAATACAACCTCGACGGCAAGCCGTTTCTAGTCAATTATTCGCGGCTTACGATGAATAAGGATTGGACGATGGTGAGCTTGCAAACCCAATCGGATCTGCTTCGCCAGGTGAACAAGATCAAAACGACCACATTGATTATTATGTTAGGCTGTGTTGTCTTAGCCTTCGTGCTGTCTAATGTTATCTCCAGCGTATTGCTGAAGCCGCTTCATAAGCTGCAAGGCTTGATGAGACAAGTTGAAAACAATCATTTGGAAGTAAGGTTCTCCAGTCATTACCAAGACGAAGTTTCCCAAGTAGGGCTTAAATTTAACCGCATGTTGGAAGAGATTGCTTCACTCATTGAGAACGTCAAGGATGCTGAGTTTGAGAAGCGCAAGATGGAGATGAAGGCGCTTCAGGCGCAAATCGATCCTCATTTTCTGTATAACACCTTAAATACAATTCTTTGGAAATCAGAAACTTCGCAGAACCACGATGTTTCCGAAATGATTTCTTCGCTCTCGCTGCTGTTCCAACTAGGACTTAACGGCGGACACGAGATGACGACGATAGCGAAGGAACTCGACCATGTGAGGCAGTATTTGACGCTCCAGCAAAAATGTTACGACGATTTGTTTGAGTATACGATTGACATTGAGGATGATTCGCTGCTGGAAGAACCGATCTTGAAAATTATTTTGCAGCCTTTTGTGGAAAATTCGATTTTACACGGCTTTCAAGAAATGGAGGCCAAAGGAGTCATTAAGATATCCGTTGCACGTACGTCCTCCAGCATGCTGCTGCGGGTTGAGGATAATGGCGCAGGCATGGATGTAGAGCCTGTTTTGGCGGATATGCGGATCGAGCAAACCTCTCAAAAGAGCTATGCCCTTCGTAACGTTTATGGGCGATTACGACTGCATTACGGCAGTGAAGCCGATATCGAATTGAGCAGCGAGCCTTATGCAGCTACCTCGGTCACAGTAACCATACCACTAGCAAGCGAGGGAGATAAAGATGGCAACTGAACTTAGGATGTGCGTAATTGATGATATTAAGACGGTAGTAGAAGGGATCGCCAGCCAGATAGATTGGGAGGCTCATGGCATTCGCATCGTCGGAACAGCAAGCAACGGTGAGAAAGGCGTAGAACTCATTCACAGAACGGAACCTCATATTGTCCTGACCGATATTCGAATGCCCAAAATTAACGGTTTGGATATGACCAGAGAAGTACTGAAAAAGTTTCCGCGCACCAAAATTGTTTTCCTAAGCGGATATACCGATTTCCAGTATGCGCAGCAGGCCGTTCAACTTGGTGCTTTTGATTATATCGTTAAACCGTATACGCCAAAGAAAATTATTGAAGTAGTCTTGAAGGCACGGGAGTCGATTCAAGCAGAAATGGGAGAAACGCAGCGCTATCAAGAGATGGAGAGAAAGCTGCGGGAAAGCTTGCCGTATTTAAGGCAGGAATATTTCCAGTTGCTGCTGCAATTTCGGACGACACCCGAACAAGCGGCAAGACGTTGGGACTTTCTGAATATCGGACTAGAGCGTGAACGCTTCGTTGTTACGTTGATGGAAATCGATCAGTTCGCAGAACAAACGGAAACATTGCCTGTGCAAGAAGTCGAGTTGATTCGATTTACGGTCCAAAATATTTTGGAAGAAAGCTTAAGGCGGTTCACCAAAGGATTTGTATTCCGCGATCATACGAATCGGTTTGTAGCAATATTCAATCCACCGGATTCTTTAAGCGTGGAAGCTATTTCCGAGCAGTGTCGGGAAAATGTACAGAAGTATTCCAGATATACAATTTCACTCGGTTTAGGGGAAGAAGTGACGGCTATACATCAAATTTCGCACTCTTATGCGCAGGCGCTCGCTGCGCTTTCGTATAACTTTTATACCGGAGGCAATACCGTATACAGTTATCGCGATATGAGCCCTGTGCAGCAGACAGCGCCGCGCTACTCGCCGGAGAAGGAAAAGGAGCTTTTTTATTGCCTGCGATCGGGAAATCTGCCTAAAGCATGTGCGATCGTGGATGAGTTATTCGAAGAAACCGTTTCGGTTTCCGTGCCGCCAGCTCCCGAGACGGTAAAAGGATATGGGGATGAGCTCGCCTACTTGATCAACCGCGTTTTCTCGGAAAAGCTGACAGTTGAAGAGATGAAGCAGATCGAGCGTCATCTGATGTACATCAAAAATCTTTCATCCTTTAAGCTGAAGGAGCTTCAGGAAAACATTAAGAAACTGTGCAGGATCGGCTGCGAATTGATTCAGAAACGACACGTGGAAGATGCGAACCAAGTCGTGGAACAAGTGATAGAGCATATTCGTCAGCATGCAGCCTCGAACATGACCGTTAACGATTATGCCAAGCTGGTTTATTTGAGCGGCAGCTATTTTGCCAATCTGTTCAAGAAAGTCACTGGCATGACTGTCATTCAATTCGTGACCTCAGAACGGATGGAACAGGCCAAACTTATGCTCATAGAAGGTAAACAAGTGCAAGAAATCGCTCAATCACTTGGCTACGAGGACAGACCGCATTTCAGTGAACTGTTTAAAAAACATACTGGCATGACTCCGTCTGAATTCAAACAGTTGTACAGCGTAAAAGGATAGAGGGGATAGAGAGATATAGAAAAAGTTATCCCTTTGCTTTCATCTGAATTTGCTGGGCAACCCGTTCCCCGAGTTCAGCAGACGCATTGTACAGATAGCTCAAAACAATGCTCTGTGTTTCGTGGGATATGCCGACAAGCTCGGCAGAGAGGTTATCCACCAAATGTTCTTGCTGCACAGGTGCAAGTGCGTGATAATATTGGCCAGCTTGCGAGAAATCATCTGGCTTGGATAGGTCGGAGCGCATGAGGCGGCCCTCTACGTGTCTACCGTTGCCGCTGGTGACAAGGGAAGCTGGCGTCCAGTGTTCCTGATGGTTGACAGGAATCTTGCGGAAATCTGGACCCAACCGCTGGCGTTGTGAATCCCAATAAATGTTGGCACGTCCCTGGAGCATCTTATCGTCCGACAATTCTGCACCTTCCAAAAGATTGGAGGGTGAAAAGGCTATTTTCTCCACCTGCTCCATGTAGTTATCCGGGTTGCGGTTCAGTACAAGTCGCCCAACCGGCTGCCAAGGATACATCTGTTCATCCCAAACCTTCGTATCATCCAGCGGATCATAGGAAAGGATCGCCTCATCATCGGGATTCATAAGCTGCACATAAAGCCCGTATTCAACCGTTTTTCCCGCTGCTAAAGTATCATATAAATCCTGGCCTGCAATATCTGGATTCTCGGCAATCAATTTGGCTGCTTCATGACGGTCTATATACTGCACGCCGGCAAAAGGAACCCAATGATATTTGACATAAGTACGAATTCCCTGTGCATTTCTCCAGACATACGTATTTACACTGTGGCCTGGGATGTGGCGGAGGCTCTTTACAGTGCCGGCGTCCGAGTAAAGCATGACCAGAAAATGCGTGGATTCGGGCGCTCTAGCTATGAAGCTCCAGAACCGTTCAGGATCGATGAGGTTGTTTACCGGCGAAGGCAAAAAGGCCTTAATAGATTCTGGAAAGCGGATAGCGTCGCGTACGGAAAACACAGGAATGTGGTTGCAAAGCAGATCAAAAACACCTTTTTCCGTATAAAACTTCGTGGAGAATCCACGTACATTACGGGAAGTATCCGGGGTGCCTTTGTTGCTTACGGCAAGGGAGAATCGTACCGTAACAGGGACCTGCTGGCCAGGACTTTGCAGAAAACAAAGCTGTGTATGGGCCGCCATGGAATGCACCGTCTGAAAGTATCCAAAAGCGCCATTGCCTTTGACATGTACGGGTCTTTCCAAAATTTTGGTATGTACAAAAGTCTCCAGCGTTTCGTGCAAAATGGTGTCTTGTTCCACTACGGGACCTCGTTCACCGACAGTTTGCGAATGATTGGCAGCCTGCGATGGCTGAGTGGACGGCCTTTTCGGATATCCATTGTTCTCGTTCATACTTCTAACCTCCCATAACAACGAATCAATTCTCCTTATACAATATGGTGAATGCTAAGCTTCAATGCGCATATGACTATATATATCACTTTGGTTATTCGAAGTTGACGAGTCTTCTGGATGTAAGGTAAACTACATATAGTTAAGTGCTTAACTAATAAGGACGGTGGTGATTGTATGAAAGAGTTGGAATCGTATGTTCAAGAATTGCCGCTGGATACGCTCACTTTTTTCTCGTTGGTTGAAGCAACGGCTAATTTGGTTGATGTTTCTGAACGATATTGGCAATCTGTTGGTGTGAATGGTGCGAGAATCCGCATTTTAGTTGAAATTATGAAGGAAGGAGGTACGATGCTGCCCACCATGCTTGCCAAGAAAATTGGCGTAACGAAGCCCAACATCAGTCTTTTACTAATCCCTTTAGAGAAGGAAGGGCTAATTGTTCGAGCCAGTCATCCGAAGGACGGCAGGAAGACAGTTATTTCAATAACAAGTGAAGGTCAAAGCCTGCTTATGAAACACTTGCCTGAAAATCGCCAACGAATCGCGGAGAAAATGAAGGTATTGGAAGAGGCTGAGATGAAACAACTCCTTGTTTTATTAAATAAGCTGCGAAGAAGTTGAAATAAAGCTTTGTTCATTTAGTTAAGGGCTTAACTAAAATACGGCGCATAATTAGAGGAGGAGCTCAATGTCTATCGTCATTACGGGAGCCAATGGCAAGTTAGGAAGTTTAATCATCAATGAACTTCTTCAGATAATTTCGGCAGATCAGATCGTTGCTTGTGTGCGCAATCCGGATAAAGCAGAAGTGTTCGTAAAGCAAGGAATTGAAGTGCGTTTATGTGACTATGATCAGCCAGAATCCCTTGGTCAAGCCTTTGCTGGAGCCAGCAAACTGTTGATAATCTCGAGTTCCAATCAGGATGATACGATTCGATTCCGTCAGCATGCCCATGTAATTGAAGCGGCGAAAAAAGCAAAGGTAGGTCATCTGCTGTTTACGAGCTTTGCTTTTCTTGGAGCAGGCGATATTGCACCATCCCATCTATATTTGGCTACGGAGCATGCGATTCAAACGACCGGAATTCCATACACATTTCTGCGTAATTCTTTGTATACCGATTTTGTTGGGGTGCTCGGTTTGGAGGCTGCCTTAGCAACAGGTGAACTGCGTATTTATCCTGGGGAATGGAAATTTAATACGGTGACACGTCATGATCTCGCTCAAGGCATCGCGGTTGTGCTTTCGCAACCAGGCCATGAGAATAAGACTTACGAGCTTACAGCGCCACGTTCATGGACTTTCGATGATTTAAAGACAGCTCTTTATGAGCTTTCAGGCAAATCTGTTCATGTCCGGCAGGATCCTCAGATCCAGAATTGGATATACGGCTTCCTAAGCAAAATTGATACGTCCTCCACCTCAACCGATTTGGAGAAATTGATAGGAGGACCTGTTACTTCCTTGAAAGAAAGCCTTAAACAAATGATGGCTATTTAACTTAGGAGGAGCATAACCTTTTCCTCAACTCCTTATATATAAGGTATAGAACGATTTGTGAGGAGTGTGCCCGATTTGTCAAATGAATTTGTAATTCGATCATTGGATGAGGTTAGATTCTGGTCACGCATTATGAAAGAGCATTCCCTATTTCTTAAATTGGGATTTCGTTGTGAAGATACGCATCTCATCCATGAAGCCGATCAATTTTATCATATTTTTGAGCAAATCGAGGGACGATCTCATGCTTTTACGGAGTTAACGGACCCTGAGCAAATTAGACGATTTAATAGTGAAGTACATGCTGCTGTTTCTCATATTTGGGTTTTTAAAAGAAAAGTACTGGGACTCATTATCCAATGTAAACTTCCAGGCGGGAACAATTTTCCGCTGCTCGTTGACCATGTTAGTAGGGAAGCGAACTATTTCAGAAACCGCTTAGAGGAATTGAATACAGGAAGACTGGAGCCATTACCCGATGCAATTATTGACGAAAATGTCTTCTTCTTACGAATTATGGCTGACCATGCCAAATTTATAGGACACCTTTTAGATCCATCTGAGCGTAAGCTCGTCGAGCAAGCACGGAACTTTAGTCAGGATTTTGACCAACTTTTATTTCAAGCGATTGACTTAAGCGGCATGCGGCCTCAGTCACAAACGGAACCACTTCTTGACCAATTCCTTGATCAGAATCGGGTTTCTGTCGTTTCGCTGCGAGATTTTAAAAAGACCGCAAGGGATTTAATTGAAGCTTGTCGGATCAAAAGCATTATTCATCCTTTGCTTGCAGATCACGTGTTCCGTGAGGCTGAAAGATTCTTGTTCATTATCGATATGTTTGAACGCTGCTTAACTAGGAATCAGGTCAGAGAGTAACTGGGGAGAATGTGAAAACCTGCGATTATGCATCTTTTTTCTTGTTGGAATAGGCTATAACCGCAAATTCCTGCAATTCTGCATGTTTTTGAGGCCTTTTCTGGATTTCAGGACGAAAAGGCATAAAATACCTGCATAATCGCAGGGATTTTCCTTTTTTGCACGATATAGTTGAAAAAGCCTGCATTATCGCAGGCATCTTGCGATATTGAACCTGACGCCTGCATTATCGCAGGCATTTTGCGACATTGAACCTGACGCCTGCCTTATCGCAGGCGTTTTGCGACATTGAACCCCACGTCTGCCTTATCGCGGGCGTTTTGCCACATTGACCCGATGCCTGCCTGATCAGCAGGTTAGTTGATCAATGTAAGGATAGATGCTGCAGAGTTGTCCGCAAATGTGCGATTGGGACGCTATTTCAAGCATCTTTGGGACTTGCTGATTCGCTTCGACTGTCGTGTATGCACAGGTAGGTTGAATTGCCGTGTACTTGCTGGGGGGCTTTGGTCAGCACAGCAGTGTTGCTCTTTAGGACATTGACACGTCGTATCGCTAATTGAAACAAAAATGCAGCAGATGGCGTGAGCTCCTTGCTGCATTTTTGATTTGGCGTGAGTGAAGCGCGCCTCATATTTATTGGTGACTGCGGATGAGGTGAAGGTGAGCCAGTTTATCTGGGGATTGAGACTTGATAGCAAGGAATAGCAGCTGAGGGTACTACATCTAATAGTGTCTGATTGAATTCAGCTGAATTCAACGGCCCTTGAACCCACGAATGGGAACTACGTTCCCTTATTCATGATCTAATCAGGCATTCGGCTAGTCAGACGGAACTATGGTACGCTAATTTACCTAAATGACTGGAATTTCACGCTAATATTTCCAAATAAGGGATCATACTTCCCTCTCGACTGTAAATATTCGATTTTGAACCCAAATAGCGGAACATAGTTCCTTTTCGTCAGGAAATTCCCCGGAATTTCCTCTATGCAACGAAAGATCTGTGAGCGGCTTAATTCAGGAAAACGCTGCTGATACAAACGAAGCAAACGAAACCAACGAAGCTTGGTTAAACGGACTTGTTGCGGTAACTGCGCGGTGTCGTGCCGGTAATTTTTTTGAAAGCACGCCCGAAATAAGAAAAACTGTTGAAGCCCACGGATTGTGATATTTCCGTAATGGGCATGTTCGTGTTCGCAAGCAGTCGTTTGGCATGATGAATCCGCGTATGGTTCAGAAAATCAGTGATCGTCAAGCCGATCGTTTTCTTAAATAAATGGCATAAGTAATACGGATTAATGTACAAATCATGGGCGAGTTTCTCAAGCGGAATGTCCAAGGTGAAGTTCTGAGATAAATATTTCACGGCTTCCTCGATTTTGGGATTGATCGTATGTCGCGCAATCGGCTCTAATTCATGCTCTGACCCGCTAAAGACTATCCGGTGGATTTCGAGCAGCATCTCGTTAATGTATATTCGCAGTGCCAAGAAGTCATCGGTATTGAGTTTCGCATATTCTTCATGCAGCCTTGCAAGTAGATAGTCAAAATGCTGCAAGCGCTCGCCGCTCAGCCGGATATGCCGGTGTCGATTGCTGGGATTGAACACATCCAGAAATCTTTCCCTTATTTCAGCGTCCAGCAATTCAGGAAGAAAATGGATGGCTGACCGTGTGCTGGGAATTTGCAGCTTGGGTGAGCTTTTGTGAGATTCCTGGGCGCTGATCAATATCATATCGTTGCCTTCAAGCGGGTAGATGTTTTCTTCAATCAGAAAGTAGCCGCTTCCCTCGTGAAACAGATAAATTTCGAAACCGGCATGGGAATGAAAGTTCATGTAGAAATTTCTTTCGGTTTCCTTGTATTTCATATGAATGGGTAATTCTTGCAATTTATTGTTTACAAAAAGATCGGTCGAATGGTTCTCCTGTTCCTCCACATTCCAGTCCCCCTGTGACATAATACGCTTTCATTTATCTTACTGCGATTAAAATAATAAAGCAATTTTGGTATGGTTTTACGCAATTGATCGAGAGATTCGCACTCGTTTTCGTACTATACTTGGATTCAAGACCGCTAAGAAGATGATCGGAGGTGGCGATACCGAGAGAAGCGGCAGACAACTTGAGGAGTGGAACGAGGAGAATGACTGTTGGAATGAAAGATCAAATAAGAAATGCTGCCGATCAGGTTTATCGTTATATGACAGAAAGCAGGTCGACGGACTGGGGCATGAACATCAACGAATGGGATTGGGTCCCGGGTGTAGGTACGATCGCGCTGCTGCATTATTACGATAGAACAGGCAAGCAAGATGTGCTGGATTATTTAGTCGGGTGGGTTGAACGAAATCAAGAGAAAGCCGGTCGTACAAAGGTTATTAATTCAATGGCGCCTTTCGCCATTTATCCCCGGATGTATGAGCTGACTAAAAAGACGTATTATTTGGACCAAGCGAAGCATATTTCCCAGTGGATGGTGCATGAGGCTCCGCGTACACGCGAAGATGCGTTCGAGCACACAGTCACGGAGAAAGACAGCTTCCCTGAGCAGGTGTGGGCAGATACGATATTCATGGCTGATCTGCTGCTTGCCCGTACAGCGAAAATCACGCAAGACGCAGATCTTGCCGCACAAGCGCTGGAACAAGTGTGCTTGCATCTGAAATTGCTGCAGGATGAAACAGCCGGCGTATTGTTCCATGGCTGGAACTGCGTGCAAGGAGACCACCTGTCCGCAGCTAGATGGACCCGGGCTAATGCCTGGATATGCGTCGCGGTGCCAGAAATTTTGCGGGAAATCGCTGAGCTCGTCGTGATCCCGGATCAGGTTGGAGCAAGCTACCGACGGATGATTGACGGTTTGATTGCTTATCAAAGCAATAATGGTTTATGGCATACGGTGATGGACAGGACGGATTTCTATCAAGAAACGTCAGGCAGTGCAGGGATTGCCTGTGGAATTATGCTTGCCATCCGTACGGGACTCTTGGAGGAGTCGTATCGCAAGTACGCATTGAAAGCACTAAATGGCGTTATGGGAAATATTCGAACTACCGGTGAAGTGACAAGCGTGTCAGGAGGCACACCGATCATGCCAACGATTGAAGCCTACCAAACGATTGAGCAAATCCCAACTTTGTATGGCCAAGGGCTTGTTTTAATGTTGTTAGCGGAGTGTTTTGCACTTGAGTAATCGAAAGCATTTTAGTTCTGGAGGATTGGGCATGAACGTACCAACTACCGCTTCAACTGCGACTGGCTCCCCCAAAAGCTCGCTGCTGCGAAGCATGTACCGTCACCGCAGGCTGTATGTCCTTGCGCTTCCCGGCATCGTTTATTTTCTCCTGTTTCATTATTTGCCAATGTGGGGCGTGTTGATTGCATTCCAAGACTATAGCCCATTCCAAGGATTTGTCGGAAGTGAGTGGGTCGGCTTCAAGCATTTTGTAGATTTTGTTCAAGGGGACAATTTCATCAAGCTGCTGGGCAATACGCTGATGATTAATTTATTAAAGCTCGTCTTATTTTTTCCAGCACCGATTGTGCTGGCGCTTCTGCTGAATGAGGTGCGAAATGCGCTATACAAGCGTTTTGTCCAAACCATCGTGTATTTGCCTCACTTCTTGTCTTGGGTCATTGTGATCGGGATCTATTCCCTGATGTTTTCTTCAACTGGCTTTGTCAATGAACTTGTCGTCATGTTCGGGGGAACAGCCAAGAAGTGGATGATGATGCCAGAGCTGTTTCAAATCACGATTGTGCTTCAAAACATATGGAAGGAAACAGGCTGGGGGACGATTATTTTCCTCGCTGCCTTAAGCAGCGTGTCACCTGAGCTCTACGAGGCAGCGGTTATGGATGGTGCTAGCCGATGGCGCCAGCTGTGGAACATTACGCTTCCGTCAATCCGTCCGACCATTATTATGCTTCTATTGCTGCAGCTAGGTCACATTCTGAATACCGGTTTCGAGCAAATCTTCTTGATGTTGAATCCGCTCGTGCTGGATGTGGGAGACGTATTTGCAACTTACGTGTATCGGGAAGGCATTCTTCAAGGAGACTTTAGCTTTGCTTCTGCGGCTGGGTTATTCAATTCCCTTGTAGGACTCATTCTGATTCTGGGTGCAAATAAACTCACCAAAAAACTAGGCGAAGAAGGGCTCTTCTAGAGAGGTGAAATCATGAGATTTAAAAGAACCTTTGGCGAAGTACTGTTTGATCGCTTGAATTACGTACTGCTTGCTCTTGTTTCGGCTGCGATGCTGCTGCCATTCGTCAATGTGCTTGCTTCATCACTGTCAAGTGGCGTAGAGCTGAGCAGAGGCGGACTTGTTCTCTGGCCACGCGGATGGTCGCTGGAAGCTTACAGCTATATTTTCAAGCAAGGGGATTTAATTAAAGCATTAGGCGTAACTGTCTTCATTACGGTTGTCGGAACGGCGCTTAATTTAATCATCACCTTTACACTCGCGTATGCATTATCCAAATCCCAGCTTCCTTTCCGCAATCCCATGTTGATGCTGGTGTTTTTCACAACGCTTTTCAGCGGTGGGATGATTCCAACGTTTATCCTGATTAAAAACTTAGGAATGCTGGACAGCCTATGGGCGCTGATCATCCCGGGAGCGGCAAGCGCATTTAACATCATCATTGTTAAATCATTTATGCAAACCATACCGGATGGGCTCGAAGAGTCGGCTACGATTGACGGCTGCACGGAGTATGGCACGTTTTTTCGGATCGTACTTCCGGTTTCCATGCCAATCATTGCAACCATGATTTTGTTCTACGCCGTAGGGCATTGGAACGAATTTTTTCAAGCTATTTTATATATCAATAACCCGTCCAAATGGCCTATGCAAGTATTTTTACGCCAAGTCCTCCTGGTCCTAAGTTCATCAGAGCTCAACGCTTCCATGATTGATCAGGATCAAATGATGCAATTGGCAGAGCCCATCAAGATGGCAATGGTCATTGTAGCTACGGTACCGATCGTACTCGTGTACCCGTTTTTGCAAAAATATTTTGTGAAGGGCGTCATGATTGGTTCAATCAAAGGTTAGGTTTCAAAGCGAGTTCCATTCTAAGGAGGAAATGAAATGAAAAAGCTGTCTCAAAAAACCATCTATACATGCTTCACCGTACTGATCGGGGGAACGCTCATCTTATCCGGTTGCGGCAAAACGGATTCCTCATCCGCAGACGGAACAAAGGCTTCCGCAGCTCCTTCTAAGCCAGTACCCATTGCGTTCTCGATGAACGTGAACACAGTACCAGATGTGGATAACAACGACGGTATCAAGTGGTTAAATCAGAAGTTCAACATGGACCTTAAATTCACGCCAATTCCCAATTCAAATTTTCAAGAAAAATTTAATGCCATGGTAGCTTCAGGTTCTATGCCTGACGTATTTACTTTTAATTTCGATGCAACTGCCATTCGCTTGATCAAGCAAGGAGCCATCGCTCCGCTCGACGAATATATCTCGAAGTATCCGAACTTGAAATATTCGAAGCTGCATTATGACAACGTCAGCTACAACGGCAAGGTTTATGGGATTCCAATCGCCCGTTCACTGCTGTCGGCTCCCAATGCGCCCTTGATCCGACAAGATTGGCTGGATAAACTGAAGCTGCCCGTTCCGAAGACACTGGATGAGCTGTATGCGACGATGCAAGCGATGACCAATAATGATCCGGATGGCAACGGTAAAAAAGATACGTACGGCCTTCAGCTTGGTGAAATTACCGGTCGCGTAGGCGATTTCAATGGCCGGGAATTCTGGGGAGCTGGCGATTTGCTTTACAGCTTTGGACTAGACGGCTCTGGATGGGTGCTTAAGGATGGCCAGCTTGTCATGAACGAAACGCTGCCTGAATATAAAACTTACCTGGATTGGTTGAAAAAAGCGGTTAGCGAAGGTCTTGTTGATCCAGATTTTGCGCTGAACAAAGCGAACCAAGCTCAGGATAAATTTTTCAAAAATGGCAAGGGCGGTATCACCTTTGATTTCGTTTCCTTAATCCGCAACTTTACTTCCAGTGTAGGGAAAGCAACGCCGGGCGCGAAGCTGACAGCTTTCGATCCGCCTGTTGGTCCTACTGGAAAAAGTGGTGTCGTATCCGGCCCTGGCAACGTCGGTGCGATCTTTATCAGCGCCACTGCCGCCAAAGATGCAAATAAAGTGAAAACGATTATGCAATGGCTGGACTATGGTCCGTCCAAGGAGAATGGTTATGTCGTAGCAGGCACACAAAAATATAATAAACTGCAAAACTTCGGGTTGGACGGCGTTACGTTTAAAACGAACGGCGACGGTAACGTTGAAGTGACCGACAAAGATAAGCTGCAAAAATTGGGCGGCGGATATATTTTGCCAACACAAGCGCTTCCGAGTCCGGAAAATACGAATTATACGAAGGATTCAGACGATCCGGAAACACTGAAGCTAGAAATTGCAGCAAATGACATTTTGCTTAAGCATATCAAAACGAGCCCAATCGCAGGACTGCAATCCGCTACAGAACAAAGCACGCCAGATATGTACATGGAGATCGTCAAAGCCAAGGTCAAATATGTTATGGGCCAGTTGAGTTCAGCCGAATGGGATCAATCGTTAAAGGCATTTATGGACAAAAACGGAACCAAAGTGACACAAGAATATAACGAAGCGCTTAAAGGTGCTAAAAAGTAAGGCATTTCCCCCGATTTTCGGGGGATTTTTTCCAGTTAATTTATATGAAGGATGGAGATAACAGATGAGGGAACAATCCACCAGACAGCTTTATAACGGAATTGTAGAGAAACAGATGAAGAATTTCGATATGCAGGCGCTTGCGCTCAAGTCGAGGAGGGGGCCAGGGTACAATTACCACACGAATGTGCGAAATGCCGAGGTGCATATGATTCGTGAGTCGTTCTATTTCGCATTGTCGCTGCTTGACCGTAATTCTGAAGGAGATGCAGAGCTTGCGGCCGCCATCATAGGACGCTTGCTTGACTTCCAAGAGCTGAATAGAGAACATCCAGACTTCGGTAACTGGCCATATTATATGGAAGAAGCAATCGCTGATATGGCATCTCCGGACCGCAATTGGGCTGATTTCTGTGGAAAAGCACTCATTCAGGCAACCGTGGATCATGCGGATAAGCTGCCTTCCGAGCTCATGAACCGTATGAGAACAGGGGTGGAGGCTGCTGCTGTTCTCATTATGCGCCGCAATGTGATGCCCTCGTATACGAACATTTGCATCATGGGTACTTATGTGGCATTGCTCGCTGGTGAATTGCTGGGGAATAGGGAGCTGTTCGCATACGGACGGAGCAAATTGGAACTGCTGCATGAATACTGTACGCTTCATGGGGCGTTTACGGAGTATAACAGTCCAACCTATACGGTTGTGGCCATTGAGGATTTATCCCTCATGCTGAGACATATTCGCGATAACGCCAGTCTGGACATGGTGGGGGAACTGCATGATATGGCGTGGGCTTCTGTTGCGGAGCATTATCATAGCAAAACACGCCAATGGGCGGGACCTCATAGTCGCTCTTACGAAACGCTGCAGGGCAGAGAGTTTCTATCCTTCCTGCAGCTTGCGGGACAAGGCCGCCTTTCTCTGCTTGGGGAGGATGAACTGGCAATCGGGCCGTTATGGGCGCGTGTGGGGCTGCGAATGCCAAGTCAGTATGTGCCGTATTTCGGGCAAGGACGTGCCACCTCCTATTCGGAGAAGGTTATTGTTAAAGGGCCGACACCGGTTGTTGCTTCATCCTATCTTACGCCTGAATATACGTTAGGCTCTTTCAATCACTGCGATTTGTGGAATCAGCGCCGACCGCTAACCGCCTATTGGGGAGAGGCGGATCGATCTAGCAGTCTTCGTTTGCGGTGCCTTCACGACGATTACGATTTCAGCTCGGGTCTGCTGCACACGGTTCAGCATCGTGGCCTGCTGCTTGGCATTGCCGGTTTCTGCTCTGATCATGGGGACAAGCATTTTGTGCTGGATCCACTTGGGGGCTCCGTAGTAGCTTCCTCCATGCTGCTGCGTTTCGAGTTCGGCGGTGAGCGAAGCCGTCTTGTACTGCCGGAGCGGGTAGAGCTGGGCCAGCCCCTGCTGATTCGTGCAGCACATGTGACTATCGGGATTATCCTGCTCGACTGCCGCTTCGGTTCACACACACCGCAGGTACGGGTAACTGAGGATGAGACCATGACGGCACTGGAGATCGTTCTTTACGAAGGGGAACCCGCAGCATTGACGCTGAACGAGATGAAACAAGCGCATTTGGCATTTGGACTAGTCATGGAAAGCGCAGATTGCCCTGAGGAAGTCATGCTCGCCCAATTGGGCAACATGAAAGCAGACAACGACAGCGAATGCTTGCAGTTGGTTTATGAAGATGCTGCGAAGAAGCTGAAGCTGGAATCGCCGACAGGCGTATCTCCTTTCAAGCAATCTATGCAGCATGTTGAGGGGACAAAGGACATTCGGATTGAAGCGAATGCGCCGATTTGGTCGGTTTAACGGGTGAGCGCAGCTGTAGTCAACTACTTTAGGATAGTCAAACGAGCAGATCTAAGTTATACTGTACTGAGAATGATTATCAGCAAAAGAAAGTGGACGTTAAACGAGGTGCAGGATCAGGATGACAGACTTTCATCAAAACTTTAATCTTTTTTTCGATGGGCTTGAGATGCCTCGACAACATAGGAGCCGATCCGAACAGATGCAGCTTCATTCGCAGATGGGTGAAGGGGAGATTCGCCGCTTTGTGCCCAGAGAGGATATTGAGGTTGTGATTTCCGACTTTACTTTTCATCGCAATCGGAAGCTGCTTTTTGGCACACAAACAGCGATGGTGGAGTTGAATTATTGTTTGCAAGGGAAGAGAGAGATTCATGTCGGAGGAGCCCAATACGAATTTGTTCCGGGAATCTGCTCGCTCCAGTTTATGAATGAAGTGGATGTTGAATTTCAATTTAACGGAAATCATCCGTATCTGATGCTGGGTATAGGCATTCCGGTTGCAACCTTTCATCACTATATGGAGGAAGTTGGGGGCACGAGATCTTTCGACTTCTTCGAAATTATGGGTCAGCGGTCATTTCACATGTTTCAGGAGACGATTGATCCGGCAGCCTCTGTTATCCTGCAGCGAGTTTTGCAAAGCGCTCAATCCTATGGCACCAAAAATGTCGAGATGGAATGCCGGGTATTGGAGCTAATTTCCATGGCTTTTCAGTCTTTCCTGATCGATGGAGATGCCTCTAATGCTAAATTGCCCAAACGTGATTGGCACAAGATCCGGGAAGCAAGAGACATTATCGTGGAACGAATGACGGATCCCCCAACGTTGATCGAATTGTCCCGTATGATTGGTTTGAATGATTGCAAACTAAAAAAAGGATTCAAAGAACTGTACGGCACTACGGTATTCGGTTACTTGCGGGATAAGCGGCTAGAGAAGGCATACCACTTGCTGCAGCAAGGAATGTTGAATGTGACGGAAACCTCCTGTGAAGTAGGCTACTCAAATTGCAGCTATTTCTCCGAGGTGTTCCGTGAAAAATATGGCGTCAACCCAGGCGAATTTATCCGTCATTCTACCAGTAGGCGTGATTCGGACAATAGCATAGAATGTCAGTAGACTGCTCTCCTTCCGAGCAGTTTTTTTGTTGCTCGGATATCCTTGCAACCAGCCCAATAATCCTGCTGCTGGTAGAAGGTCCTTTTGGATACATAGTAACATGGATAGGAAAGGAGAGGGTATGGCTTGAAATATAGACTTGTTATTATGTTTCTACTTGTATTGGGCGGGATGATCTCCATAGCTGCGTTCAATCCTATTATTGGTCCACTTTCACGTAATCTGGGGCTTAGTGATGTTCAATCCGGAAGTTTAGTATCGATTGCGGGGTTATGCTGGCTCCTTGGCGGATACTTCTGGGAAAAGCAAACGTTCATGAATCGAAAAATGTTGTTAGCTTCGATTGTCATTATCTATGTGGCGACGCTGATTATTTTTGCGCGGTTAGCTGATTACTCGGCGCATGCAAACAGCTCAGCCAGTTTGTTTTGGAGTTTCTTTTTGCTGCGGGCGATCGCTGGGTTTTTCTTTGGCGGCATTCCAGCATTAGCCCAAGCCTATATTATGGGCTGGACAACAGAGCAAACGCGGGCCAGAGGCATGGCATTGTTCGGTGCCGCCAATGGCTTGGGTTTCGTGCTCGGGCCTGCGATGAGCGGCGGCATGGCGTCGCTGGGACTCACAGCTCCGATGTACGCGGCTTCTCTTCTGCTTTTTCTGCTTGTGATCCTATTTCTAGCTGCGATTCCAAAAGAACAGGAAAAGGCCATACAGCGTCAGGTCAATGCACTGTCACCCAATGATGGACGGATTCGCCTCTATTTATGGATTGGACTGCTGCTATCGTTTGCCTTAAATATCGTTCAGGTAACGATTGGATTCTATGTCCAAGATAGATTGGGGTACAGTGCCAAGCAAGCTACTCAGTTGATTGGGCTTGGGCTTGCTATTTCCGGCGTCATGGTCGTTCTTTCGCAAATTGTCATAAGCAAATATCTCAAATGGCCCTACAAGCGGATCATCATCATTGGACTCACTTTTGTCGCTTTAGGATTGGTGGGACTTTTAACGGTGATCCGTCTGGCTTATTTAGATTTTGCTGTACTCGGAATCGGAATTGGATTTACTTTGCTTGGATATAGTGCCGGGGCTTCTGTAGCTGTTCAAAATCATGAACAAAGAAGCGTTGCTGCTTTCATTGCCGCTTTGCAGGGTGGAGGATCATGCCTGGGACCTATTGTAGGTACGGCTTTATACACCGCCAATTCAGTGTTTCCTTATTCCTTTTGTGTGCTTTTGATTGGCATCTCCGGCTTTTTTGTTCTGAGGAAAAGGATAGTTACGCCAGTAAAGACTTTTCAAGAAATGAATCGTTAAAACAATACAAGGAAGCGGCCCTGCATTTTGCGGGGCTTCTTTTTGTATTTTCGCATTTATCTATAAGGAACATATTCGGATTTAATGACATTTGTTCGCTAAAATGCGGAAATGTTACGCGATTTGCGATTTACGATCCTTGAAATCAGGTGCTAATCTAGGTTGGAGAGAGCGAGGGAGGATTTTGAATGAGAACTTTCACAAGGAACAGAGCTTTGCTGCTTATGACATTACCTGGTTTGCTTCTATTGATTGCGTTCCATTACTTGCCTATTGGAGGCATTTTGATCGCGTTCAAAAATTTCCGTTATTCGGGGGGAAGCTTCTTCACGAACTTCCAAAATAGCCCGTGGATCGGCTTCAAAAACTTTGAGTTTTTTTTGAAAGCGCCGGATGCATTCCTCATTACACGCAATACCGTCGTCTACAATTTGGTATTTATTGGTTTGGGTTCTCTAATTGCCCTATTTCTTGCAATTGCTTTGAACGAGTTAAGAAATCGGCGGTTAGCCAAGGTGTATCAGACCACGATCTTGCTGCCCTATTTTCTATCATGGATCGCCGTCAGTTACCTGTTCTATGGATTTCTTAGCGTCGATAAAGGGATCATCAATCAATTGATTCTGCAGCCACTTGGTATCGATCCGGTGCAGTGGTACAGCGATACGAAATACTGGCCTTATATTCTTATTTTTACGAATATATGGAAATATGCAGGTTATAATTGCATCGTTTATTTGGCCTCGATTACAGGGATAGCTCAGGAATACTACGAAGCTGCTGCACTTGATGGCGCGTCCAAATGGCAGCAAATTCGCCATATTACGATTCCATCGATCTCTACAGTCGTAACGTTGCTCGTGCTGTTAGGTATCGGCCGAATGTTTTTTGCGGATTTTGGTTTATTCTATCAGGTTCCTATGAATTCCGGTGCCCTGTTTGACGTCACGAATGTAATCGACACTTACGTTTTCCGGGCATTGATGAACAGCGGGGATATCGGAATGTCTTCAGCCGCAAGTACGTTCCAAGCGTTCGTAGGATTCATATTCGTTCTTTTATCGAACTATGTGGTTCGCAAAATAGATAAAGATAAAGCAATTCTCTGAGGAGGGAGATAGATGAAATCTGCATTAAAAGTCAATTCGATATCGGCTACGGCCAATTTGACTATCCACGTGTTGTTTATTCTAATGGGGTTGACTTGTTTGGTTCCGCTGCTGCTGATTGTAGCGGTTTCCTTGAGCTCCGAACAATCAGTTGTCATCGACGGCTACAGGTTCTGGCCTCAGCAATTTTCATTGGAGGCTTACAAGTATCTTTTGCAGGAAGGTAAAACCATTATTCAGGCTTACGGTGTAACCATTTTCGTAACCGTTGTTGGTACGATATTGAGCCTGCTCGTCATCTCATCATTTGCTTATCCATTGTCGAGAAAGGATTTTGCCTATCGCAAGCTATTTACCTTTCTGGTGGTTTTTACTTTGTTGTTCTCAGGCGGCATGGTCTCTTGGTATATGGTGACGACTCAAATCTTTCAGCTCAAAAATAATATATGGGCTTTGATCGTTCCGTATCTATTTAATGGATGGTATGTAATGATTATGAGAACTTATTTCATGACATCGATTCCTGATGGGATTGTTGAATCGGCGAAAATCGATGGAGCCGGTGAGTATCGAATCTTCTTTTCTATCGTATTGCGACTGTCCTTGCCAGGTTTAGCGACGATTGGCCTGTTCAGCGCCATTGTGTATTGGAACGATTGGTGGCTGCCCCTTATGTTAATCCAAGACGACAAGATATTGAATATTCAATATTTGTTATATAAAGCGCAGAGTACAGCCGACTTTTTATCTTCCGTAAGCGGACAGAATTACGGGACCGTTATGCAAATTTCACCACCCTCGCTGACCGTTCGAATGGCGCTTGCCGTGGTCGGAATAGGTCCGATTGTGCTCGCTTATCCGTTTTTCCAAAAGTATTTTGTCCAAGGCTTGACAGTAGGCGCTATTAAAGGCTAAATCCAATTATATTGGTTAGCATAGATACTCACAAATTGGGAGGTAATCCAAATGTTAAAGGGGAAAAAGCAGGTGCAAGCGTTATCAGTGGCGATGTTGTCACTGTCCATCGTATTAGCAGGCTGCAGCAGCAGCAGCAGCGGCAAGCAGGCAAGTGTCACTACGACGCCAAATCCAAATTCAAGTGTCAAACCGGCTCAAAGTGAATTAGCACCGTATCAAATCGACTGGTATATCATTGGAACAGGGCCTCAAGCGGATAATGAGTTGGTAGAAGCGGAAATCAACAAAATAACGCAACCACTCATTAATGCTACTGTCAAGATGCACGTTATTCCTTTCGGGGACTATGACAACAAGATGACCGCTTCACTCGCAACCGGCGAGAAAGTAGATCTCATGTTTACGTCCAATGGAAATATGAATTACAATACGATGGTAGGCAAAGGGGCATTCGTCGATCTTACGGATAAGCTCGATAAATTAGCGCCTGATGCGAAAAAGCTGTTGTCGGAAGGTTTCTTGCAAGCCAGCGCGATCAAAGGGCGAAATTACACGTTGGCGGCTTATAAGGAAAAAGGCTCTTGGCTCGGCATCATTGCTAGTAAAAATTTGATGGAAAAGTATAAAATCAATATTTCTCAGATGAAAAGCATAGAAGATATGGAACCAGCTCTGAAAATCATCAAAGAGAATGAACCGGGAATTACGCCATTTCTAGCTACCATGATAACCAGAGCTCCTAATTTTAATAACCGGGATTTCTGGAATGTATCGCCCATTCAATCGCTTATGTTGAAAAAGGATGGAAGCGGCTATACACTGGAATTGGATGAGCCGGGATACATGAGTACGTTGAAAACGATGAACAAATATTACAAGGCGGGATACATTCCGGCAGACGCGCCTGTTAAGAAAGTGACCAATGATGACAAAGCCAAATCTGGCTTTATACTCTCTCAATTGAAGCCGTATGTCGATGTTCAAGTGGGGAATGCAATCGGAATACCCATGGTGTACCAGAACTTCGGTAAGCCGATTACAACAACCAACGATTTGGTCGGCTCTATGATGGCAATTCCTACGAATTCCAAAAATCCTGACCGCGTATTAATGTTTTATAATATGATGTATGCCAATGAGAAGCTGATCAATTTGGTTGGGCGGGGAATCGAAGGCAAGCATTATATCACAAAAGGCGAAAAGCGGATCGACTATGCACCAGATACGGATAATGGGAAGAAGTCAGGATACAAGCCCAATACGACTTGGGCATACGGGAACCAATTCCAGACTTATTTGATGCCTGGCGAACCGGATGATATTTGGGCGCAATTCAAAAAGTTCAATGACGAATCAGAAATTGTTCCAGATTTGGGCTTTAACTTTGACAGTTCCGCTTTAACAGCAGAGGTCGCAGCCATCAAAAACGTGGAAAGCGAATTTAGGCCGATCTTGGAAACCGGTTCGGTTGATCCGGAAGCTTATGTGCCCAAATTCAAGGAAAAGCTGAAAGCGGCAGGCATCGATAAAGTGCTTCAGGAAATGAATAAGCAATATGACAGCTGGAAGGCTTCAGGCAAAAAATAAACAGGTTGTTGACAGGAGGAGAAGTAATGAAAGTTCCGTCTCGCATGCTGGAAAGTCGTTACTTCTCCAGCCTGTTCGTTTATTTATCAACTTTAATGGCAGTCGTTGTGCTGGCTGTGTCTTTTATTTTGTATCTCCAGTTTGTGAAGATTGAGCAAAGGAAAATATATACGTTTTCTGAGGAATCGTTGTCGCAGATCAGCTCGGCGGCGGATTCTGTGCTGGAGAACGCCAAAATGGCCATAGCCCAAATTCTGCTCGATAAGGATATGTCCAAAATTTTTTATCCAGCAGCTACGGATCCTGTAGACATGAAAAACATCACAGATAGGCTCAATCTGATTGCCTCAATGCCGTTTCTCCACTCTGTCTATCTATACAATGGCAAGCTGGATGTTTATTATATCAGCAACTACGGCCTGCAAAAAAAATCCAATGTCGATGATCAGGAGATTGTGGATATTATCAAGGGCTTTAAGCCCGAGATGAATTTGAAACCGATTACACGCACGATCAAAAGACAATCTAACTTCGTCGGAATCGAATACAATGTGTATACCTTTATTTATTATGAAGCAACGAGCTCGGAAGAAGGAAGCGCTATCGTCTTGAATGTCTCTGATTCCTGGATGAAGAAGGTCATTGAAGGCATGGACAAAAACCGCAATGGCAGCATCATCATGATGGATTCGCAGGGAGTTATGTTCAGCAGCATCTATAAGGACAGTATGCTAAGTGCATTATCGGATCAGGAATTTGTGCAGGATATTTTGCATTCCAAGGAGAAGTCCGGTCATTTCATCGGGAAAGTGGATGGGGTCAAGTCTCTCATCACGTTTGCCTCATCGGATTCCCTTGACTGGAAGTTCGTCCGATACACGCCTTATGAGGTTGTCGTTAAGGATGTCAATACGATGCGAACAAGAACGCTGGGAATTTGCCTGTTGCTGATCGTTGTGGGCTTTGCGTTGTCTTATTTATCTTCTAAAAGGCTGAACCGCCCTATGGCCGCTATGCTGAAGAGAGTAGGGATACAAGATCAAGCCTTAAGAGAAAATTCATACAAGTTGAAGCAGGATTTCTTGCGACAATGGATGTTATCGGATGGTCAAGTCTCTAAGCCAATTGTGATAAAGCAATTGGAACATTTCGAGATTAGTTTGGATACCCATCGTCCCATTGTAATACTGCTTCTGAAGATCGATCACTTCAAAGAATTTTCTTTGCAGTATAGCTTCAAAGATAGAGGCTTGTTGCGATTCGGGGTTATGAATATTGCTTCGGAGATTATATCTGGTTATGTTCCCTGCGAAGCGGTAGATCTCGGGGATGATCACGTGGTCTTCATGATGAATGAACTTAAAGGAATAGATATTGATAAACTGGTACAGGACATTCAACAGGCGATCAAAAAACATCTTAAAATGTCTGTGACGGCTGCTGTGAGTCGACCTGGCTTAGATATTTGGGATTGCCGTCAATGTTATGCGGATGCTCTTGAAGCCTCTCAATTCCGTGTCTTTTACGGGTGGGGCTCGCTTATTCATGCTGAGTTCACGGCTGAAAGAAACTGTCGAACGTTCCGCTATCCGATCCAACAGGAGGAACAGTTGACGGATGCTTTGATGTCAGGCCGGATGGAAGAGGTGAAGAGGCTTTGTTCTGTGATTCTGGAATCGACGGACGGGTATGCGTACAAAGATCTTCAACTGACGGTATTCCGCTTATTTTTTGCCATTAATATGGTCGTAGATACGCTCGAAAAGGCGTCTGGATACGGATTCTCAATCAATTTCGGTGAAGTGTTTGCACAGTTATCTGAATTAGAGCGGCTCTCGGATATTCAGAACCAATTTCTGGAGTCGTTCCAACGTATTGAAGAGAAGCTGGGTGAGCGTAAAAACACCAGATATGATGAACTGATGCGGAGAATACGCGGTATCATTGAATTGCAGTATATGAATGATGATTTAAGTATTGATAGTATCGCGGATATTCTGAATATGTCTTCCGTTTATTTGGGCAGGTTGATCAAGAAGTATACATCCAAGACCATTAACGACTACATCATAGAAGTCAGGATCGAGAAATCAATGGATCTGTTAGCCTCTTCGAATAAGACGATTACGGAAATATCCAAGGATACGGGCTTTGCCAGTATGAGCTATTTTGGCAGAGTGTTCAAAAAAATACAGGGAATTACGCCGAACGAATATAGACAGAAAATGAGGGAAACGTCCCAGACGAATGGAAATGAAAGTTGATGTAGTGGTGAAACAAATAAGGAGGGATTAATAATGTCAAAAATGCTTAAATTCGTGAATGTATATAAACGTATCCTTAGTTTGTATTTAGTTCTTCTGCTGGTTTGCATGTCGCCCATGTCCGCCTTTGCTGCTGTGCCCGCACTTCCCGGACCGTCGAATCCATTGAACTATGATGATTTTGCCGGAGGCGGCACCTTCAAGTCGGTTTGGGCCAATTGGTATAACCAGAGTGGAGGTACAGGCACCTTTGCGAAGACGACGATTGACAGTAGGACTGTCGGGAAATTCACGCAGACGCCAGCTTCGAGCTCGTCATGGGCCAAGTTTGAACCACAGCATGACAACGGTAATTTTGTCGGCTATCGCTATGTCACTCTGGAAATGAAAAATCCGGGCTATGCCAACAGCCGAATACGATTCGAAATTTCCGATGATACAGGAAAGACCTATGATTTATCCAGTGGGTTCATAGCGGTTCCGACGGATTGGACCACTTTTAGTTTTGACATGAATAAATTCCCGAAACTTAACAAAAAAAGTGTTCATATCGCGATATGGCTGAGCCAAACGAGTGGACAATATGGAGAAATGTTACTCGACAATATCAGAGCTACTTCCGTTCAAAGTGGCACAGCACCAACGATTACGGGGACCAGTGTGAACATAAGCTCCGGAGATGAGAATACGCGGTTTACCTTTAAGGCAACTTATACCGAAGTGGATAATGAGAAGCCGTTAGCGATGCAAGTCATTGTAGATGATAAGGACATTTATGAGATGGACGAAGTAGATCGAGGGGATCTTACCTATACGGATGGTAAAGCCTATTCATTCTCGACGAAACTGGCAGCGGGCAATCATACGTATTATTTCCGTACAGGTGAAGGTACATCAGATCAGGTTACAACAGCAAGTCAAAGTATAGCAGTCGGCAGTGTAACGCAAACCGTCGATGTAAATGATAATGTAGTTGGAAGCGTTTACAATCAATTTCAATATGCAGGAAACGGTTGGATATACGATACTGCTCCAGCGGGAAGCTATCAGTTGGATAACCATTATTCCTCAAATGCGAACGATACGGCCTCGTTTCCTTTTATCGGAACCTTGGTGAACGTTTATGGTGCAAAGGACCCTGCTGGCGGCATTGCCGCAATCTCCATTGACGGGGGAACGGAGCTGAATGTTGACACATATGCTTCCTCTAGACAAGACAATGTACTGCTTTACACAAGTCCACAACTGTCTAAAGGGATTCATACCGTAAAAGTGAGGGTCACAGGACAAAAGCAAGCAAGCTCGACAGGAACCCGCATCTCTGTTGATCGGGTGCGTGCAACGCTCTATGTCGGGAGTCTGATTGACAGTATCAATGTTTCTCAAGGGGGATACAGCTCTGGGGATTACAAGTATGCAACGGTTACTGCTACGGATTCCTTGAGTGATACCACCTATCAGGTCTTGGACGGTGCCAACGTAGTTGCTTCCGGAATCATGAAGGATGAGGGGAAGACGTGGGGGAAACGGGTATATGCCATTGATTTTTCATCGTTGGCTCAGACGGGGACGAATTTTACGATCAGAACGAATGGCGTTTCTTCTTACGCTTTTCCTATTCAGGCAAACATGTGGAACTCTTATAAGGATGAAATGACAGCCTTCTACAGGCTGCAGCGCACGAACGATACAACCAAAGCTTATCCGGCTGGCTACAGTGATATAGCGCCATCCACTAAAATATTCCACCCGGATTCATTCCTGGATGATGCCTACAATTATGATACAGGTGTCCATTATGACCTGTCAGGAGGCTGGTTTGATGCTGGCGACTATGGCAAGTACGGTGGAAACCAATGGGTGCAAGGCGAAATCGCGTTGTCCTATGCCAGACATGCGAATTCAGCCTTGGTTAACTATGATAATGATGCCAATGGCATTCCTGATTTGATTGACGAGGCCAAATATGGCAGCGAAAACTTAATCAAATTTGCTAATCAATTCGGCGGAGCTATGTATAGTATCAAACATACGGCAGGTTTTGTGCATCCTGAGAAAGTGACGGATAATATCGTCGGTACGCAAGATGATCCTTATTTTTTACCCATTGTCCAGGTAGGGGGTTCTGGGAAAGCAGCCGGCTCTCTGGCTGCAACAGCGCGTGCCATCAACCTAGCTCTGGCAGGCAGTAAAATTGCTGCAGCCAAAATAGCGGAAATGCAGGCATTTGCCACTGCATGCTCTAATGCTGCCGTTACTTTCTATAATTATACCGTAGCCAATCAGTATGGATCACAGGGATCTTATGAAACGATTGGCGGTATTCCGAATACCTTGCTATGGGCGGAAGTAGAACTATACCTGCTGACGAATGATGCTGCCTACAAAAATAGCGCGCAATCGCGAATTGCACCGCTCACCGAGAACGATATCAAATCGACCAACTACTGGGATTTGCGGCCAATGACATTGGCGGAGTTTTATCCCGTTGCCGATGCGGCAACACAGGTGCAAATCCAGAGTCTGCTTAAGAAACAAATGGAATATTTCGTATCTTCGATGGACGATACACCCTATGGGGTGCTGAACGAATTTAGCAATTTCGGCGTCAATGAACCATTGGCATCTTATATTGGCGATGCGATCAGGTACAATGAGCTTTTCCCTGATCCGGCCGTCATGCGCGCTGCTTTGAAGGGAATGTATTGGATATTCGGCAATAATCCGTGGAACATGAGCTGGGTTTCGGGCATTGGTACCGATTACGTGGACTTCCTGCATACGCATCTGGATGAGGATTCCTACGATCTGAACAATAAAGGGGTCGTGATCCCAGGAGCGATGGCATCCGGGCCTAACATGAAGGATACGAAGGATCCAGCAAGTGTAAGCCCGTGGTATATGGACAGAGGTCTATACGCAGACGACATGAACCAATGGCGATATAATGAATTCAGCATCAGCATTGTAGCCGGATTATTTTATTCGATTATGGCCCTATCGGATACGCACGGAGCTTCAATTGGGGGGACGGAGCCGATCAAGCTGCCGATTACTTCCCCGCAAACCGGAGATTTCGTGACGGGGGATGTGACTATTTTTGCCCAGCCTACTGCGGCCTTGAGCGCGGTCGAATCCAATGTAGCTGGCAGTGTCTATGCACCTATGACCGTCACGAATGGGATTTATTCGGATATTTATCACGCAAGTGGCGATGCCCCCTTTACCAATAAGCGAATTTATGTAAGAGGCACCGATGCGCTCGGAAACTTCACTTACAGCGCTGCTCATTTCACTGTTGCTGCTCCACTGCCGGATCCTGCGCATCCGCTCCTGTATGACGACTTTGGCGGCAATGGAACCTGGGGGAAATCCAAACAGGGTTGGGTCAACTGGTACAATCAGAATGGAGGCACAGCCGAATATAAGGAAATCACAGCAGATGGGCGAACGGTTGGTCGATTTGCACATACGCCAGCATCAGCTGCATCGCAAGCCAAGTTTGAACCGTGGAAAGATACAGTGGACTTATCCGGCTATAAATATATCAACTTTGTTGTGAAAAACTCTGGCTACCCGAACAGTCAAGTCAATATAACCGGTTTCAGTCCTGGCTGGATAACCGTTCCGAACACCTGGACAACGCTCTCTTATGATTTGGATCAAAATACGAAATTAGATAAAAAAGCGGTTCATCTGGAGCTGTTTCTCAAGCAGACAACCGGCGTTTACGGCGAATTGCTGATCGATGAAATCTATGCCTCCAATCAAGTCAGCGGCACAGCGCCTACGATTACCGGAGCTAGCTTGAATGCAGCGGCAGGCAATGAGGCTACCTTGTTTACCTTTCAAGCTACTTATACCGATGCAGAGAATCAGAAGCCATTCCGGATGCAGCTGATTATCGACGGTGTAATTAAAGATATGCAGGAGTTGAATGTAAACGATACAACTTATACGGATGGCAAGACCTATACGTTCACTACAAAGCTGCCGGCTGGAACGCATTCCTACTATTTCCGTACAACGGATACGACAACGAATGTCGTAAGTACGGCTTTGCAGACAGGGCCAACGGTACAACCGGGAACGAATACGAAATATGAAGCAGAGAATGCAGTTCTTTCTGGAGGAGCTGCTGTGAAGAGCAATCATACCGGATATTCCGGAAGTGGATTTGTTGCTGGTTACGGTGCCGTAGGAGCGGGAACGACGTTCACTGTCAACGCGAATGAATCCGGCAATCATGAGGTTACCTTGCGATTTGCCAATAGCAACCCAACGGCAAGAACGCTTAGTATTTATGTGAATGGCATTAAAATAAAGCAGACCAGTCTCCCGAATATAGGCAATTGGGAGACATGGGGGAATAAGACGGAAGTATTGCTGCTTAATGCTGGCACGAACACGATCGCTTATCAATTTGATTCAGGTGATAGCGGAAGTGTCAATCTTGATTATGTGATTGTTAATTAGACCCCAGTAGGCACCAAACGCTTGCGTTTCCGCTGTTCGTTCAGAAGCATTGCCATGTACTGTTGGATGGAACGTGATTCTTCCGTTGCGAAAGCTGGATAGGCAAGGTTTCTCACTTCAAGCGGATCGTTCGTTACATTGTAAAGCTCATATTCCTCGGGAACAGGCTCGGTTTTCACTGTCATGCTGCAGTGAGCCGAGTCTGTTCCTTTAACCGTTTCAAGTGTCACATCACGCTTCCCCGGCTGGCTCCAGAATTGAGGGTTGTCAAAATAGCGCGTATATTTCCACAACTCTTTATTCTGATGTCTAGTTAGATAGACAAGAATGGTTTCGATGTGATTCGGCTGAATGACAGATGTATAAGGAATTCCTAAAGGATTAACTTGATGTTGGCCGCGTGTCACATCGTCATCCGTCATAAAGTAGATCGGCTCATCTATAGGCTCAAACTCATCAGGGAAACCTAGAATAGATGCAGAAAGATCCCGTCCGATCAATGGACGGACTTCACTGAACCGCTGCTTTAAGCGATTTTGGATCTCTCCCGCATCGGCATGAGCGAGTCCCAACAATGTCGGCAGCAGATCAACATGGCTCGTCAGTTTATTGATGTTTTCATGTTGTGTGAATAAGTGGGGGTTATGAATGATAAGCGGCACATGCAGCATCTCTTCGTAAGCGCAATACCATTTTTGATGCAGATCCCCATGAGAACCAAGCAAATCGCCATGATCCGAGGTGAAGATGACAATCGTTTGCTCATAAAAGGAAGAATTCATCAGGCTGTCCAGAACCTTGTTCGCCTGCTCATCGGCATTTTTTTGCAGCTGGTAGTATAACTGACGATAGTGAGGGTGATTCCAAATGGGCTGCAGCGCTCGCGGGTAGGTATCTCGATAGCTTGCTTGGCAGCGCGGTTTGGTACTTAGGTCCTCAGACTGGGTAGGCGGGGGACTTACCTGCGGCATAGGTTCTACGGCGAAATTGAACAGTGGATTGTGGGCTGTCAAAGCGCCATACAACACAATATCATGGGGGTTCAAAAAGGACGAAACGATCAACCAGGGCTGCTCATCCCCTTGGGTCTGTTTCCTATGATCAAGCGACTCGATGAGTTCAACCACTTCTTCTGCATAAACGACGTCCCGGCCGCTTACACCGCTGGAAGCGGAAGAAGCGGAATTTCTAGGATTTTTCCCGTGTGGCTCAGGTCCGACCCAATCCGCAAATCCGTAATTGCCAAGGGGATTAGCCTGAATATATAAGTCGGATTTCCTCACATCAGGGACACCGTTTGCAGGGTTATAACTCGTTAAGCTTTGGTGCGTGCCTGGCGTGACGATGTCCTCATGCGAAATATGCCATTTACCTTTATAGAAGGTACGATAGCCTGCTTCCTGAAAATAATCGCCCATCGTGGGCACGGTGTTTTGGTTTAACCAAAACATATCCGAGTCGAAGGCGTCCTTGGCGATGCCATTGGTCTGGCTGACACCATGCAGAGACGGATATTGCCCCGTAAATAAGGTGGCTCGGCTGGGACAGCAAGCAGCGCTGCCGATGTAATGTCGATGAAATTCAAGACCATTGGATCTTAATCGCTCGTGTGCAGCAAAGTTGTTTTTGCGCCATACTTGGGTGTCATGGCTTTCATAAGGAGGCGGATATCGTTCTTCATCGACGAGTATGACAAGAATGTTAGGTTTCTGAGGCATTTGCTTTTTGCTCATATTTGCTCACCCCGTTGCTCGTTTTTAGAATATATGAGGTGGACTTTTCCTGCATGCCGTCTAAATACCCGAATGAATAATATTCCTCAACTGGATGACCAGACTTTTAAGCTCTTTCTCTCTTTCCAAATAGTATAGCGAAGCTTGCAGCAATGGGAGATTCCATTCCGCTTTTCTAACTTCCGTCTGGATAAAATGGCAAAGCTCTTTCAGTTCCGAACGATGCTCGGCGCCGGACGGAACAATGTCAAGGGCCGAATCCATCTCCTTGAACAGCTCGGCAAGGATCTGCTCTTTCTCCTCTTGGCGGTCCTCAAGCCCCCAGTTTAAATACCTCTCGAACGAAGCTTGTTTCAGCAGAGGCTTCAGATCGGAAGCCCGCATATGCTTAACGAGCGCATTGAGCTTGTCCAAGATGAAATTCGCCGTTTCCTCGAGTGATAACGACTTTTCCTCATATACAATCCAAAATAGATACTCCTTCAGAATCGCTCGATAGATGGAAACCAAATCCCACAGATACGGACGGATTTCTTCGCCGTACACATGCAGCAAGCACTCTCTATGCCATCGGATGAGCCGGCCCCTAACCTTGTGTCTCAGCGGTTGGAACTTGGGATCCTGTTGGATGGGAAGCTCCGTAAATTCGACCAAAATATGCTTGAATTCTATAAAATAACGGAATCGTAGAATGATCTGCTGCAGAAACTGATCTTCCGACGAAAGTCCGGGAAGGCGCGTCAGCTCATCGACTTGATCAAAATAGGCGTTATGGCATTGATTAAACACCTCGCTGAATAGGTCTTCCTTCGAAGGGAAATATTTATAGACGGATCCTTTGGCAATACCGCAATCCTCAGCAATATCCTGTATCGTCGTCGTAAGAAAGCCCCGTTCCTTAAAAAGCTTCGTCGCCGATTTGACAACCTCTTCCCTTGTCACACTCATAAACAAAATCTCCCCGCTTGACTATTTGTAAATAATGGTACAAAATATTGGACAATGAGTCAAATGACTGTCGGTTTAAGTTATTGAACTAAAAGTCAAATTCAAAAAGTGAGGAGAACACTTGGAATGGAAAAATTGTTGGATCCGCAAAAAACAGCGTTGGTTGTCATTGATTTGCAAAAATGGCTAGGCCATCAATACGCTCCTTATTCCGCAGATCAGGTGGTATCTAACGCTGCCGCCTTGGCAGATGCTTTCCGTGAGCACGGCTCGATGGTTGCACTGGTCCGGGTATCCAGCAAGGATATGAAGGATATTCCGAGACCGAAGTTGGATACGCCTGCGCCACCGCTGAATCTGCCTGAGGGATGGGATCAAATCGTCCCGGAAATGCGGGTCGCCGAGACAGACCATATCATCACTAAGAAGCAATGGGGAGCTTTTTACGGAACGGAGCTCGACCTGCAGCTGCGCCGCCGGGGAATCGACACCATCGTCTTATGCGGCATCGCTACCGGGCTTGGCGTGGATACGACCGCGCGGGAAGCGTTTATGCATGGGTATCAGCTGATTTTGGCGATCGATGCCATGACCGGATTTTCCCAAGCCGAGCACGATCACGTTAAAAATTTTATTTTTCCACGCATCGGGCGTACTCGGACAACAGAGGAAATCATCTCTGCCCTTGCTGAAGCTTGAGCCTAATGAGTGTACCCTTGGAACTGTCATCGGGTAGCCGCCTCTAGGAGGGGGGATTTTGGGTTTTCACTGGATAAGCTCCAGTGAAAGTAGCAATTCCACCTCCCAAACCCAAAAACACTGGAGTAATTCCAGTGGAATTTGGGTTGCCGCCTTTAGGAGGGCGGATATTACAATTCCACTGGATAAGCTCCAGTGAAAGTAGCAATTCCTCCTCTCAAACTCGAAAACACTGGAGTAATTCCAGGGGAATTTGGGTTTGCCGCCTTTAGGAGGGCGGATATTGCATTTTCACTGGATAACCTCCAGTGAAAGTAGCAATTCCACCTCCCAAACCCGAAAACACTGCAATTATTCCAGTGGAATTTAGGTTTGCCGCCTCTAGGAGGGCGGATATTGCATTTTCACTGGATAAGCTCCAGTGAAAGTAGCAATTCCACCTCCCAAACCCGAAAACACTGGAGTATTTCCAGTGGAATTTGGGTTAGCCGCCTCTAGGAGGGGGGATTTGGCTTCAGAGAGAGGGTTGGGGGAGCAATTGAATAGGCAGTTGAGGTTGTAGTTGTAGTTGCAGTTGCAATTGCAGAAGCAGTTGCTGCAAGGGTTAGGCCGTACCAGTCGGAGCCTCTAAAACAGAATGGGCTGCCTCGCAGTCATTTTCGACTTCTGAGGCAGCCTCTTTTCTATAGCCTGCGTAAAATGAAGTTATATCGCCTACAACAGATGTCGTTTCATCCTTGTAGCAGCTTTCCGTTGAACAAATTAATGAGCGTTCGAACAAATAAAACGATGATGACAATCGTTAAAATCAAAAGGATCAACGCTGCAATAACTTTTAATGGCCAAGTATTCACATGTATCGCATATTTTAAAGCAGCATTACTAAGTGCTGCCAATGGGAAGCTAACAGCCCACCAAGATGCTCCAAAGTAAATGGTTTTCTTAAATACTTTAAAAGCAAGCACAATAAAGAGGAAAAGACCGAAATAAAACAATATGGCTGCAAAGTTGTCAATCCGCTGCAAGAAATTGCTATAGCCCAAGAAGCCGACTTCAAAAGGTGCGATCAAAATAATCATCGAAGGCATCAAGCCGATGCCTAACGCCTCATGATGGATTAAGCGATTAATAATCAGCGGTAAAAAATATAAGTGCGGCAAAACCACCAATTGCAAGACTCAATAAATTGACTTCATGCGCCCAAGCAAAGGGCATAGTACCGCCGGTGACCGCAATATCCAGTACGCCGACACAAGGAATTAACCAGGCAGGAACCGCATGAGTGGGATCCATTTTACCTTTAAGCAAGCGGGATATGATAATATAACTTAACGCCAATGCGAGAATCATACCTATGATCCAAACAGATTCACTAAGCACTTTCTGATAGGGACTCAAAATAGATGATAACAGCAAAATCGCAATGGGTATGGTGCCGAAAAAATTTCCGACAATCGGATGTGCGAACTCTGCAGCTACCTTCTGAGGATAACGAATCCCTTTCACCAAGAACCCTATGGATAGCAGTATGAATACGAGAATGGCTATGGCACCTGTGATGTCAGTTAATACAGCCGACGTATGGAAGAGTTCATGGGAAAGTCTCCAGGATGAGGAAAGGCCTGAAATTCCCATAACAGCGGCGAATAAATTCACCGGTAAGTTTTGAATGGATCCGATTTTGCCTATATTCTGTTGCTTGGTTGCTGTCAACTCCACGGTGCTCACCACTTTCGAATCAAATTGTCTTCTAAGCACTCTTCCAAAAACGCCAGTAATGGTTGTTATTATTTGTTACTAGCAAGAGGACAATACATGTGAAAACCTCACTATCACGACGAGGTCTTGGAACTAAATCGCTGTCTGTCCATTAGACGATTATCTATAGTGCTTGTTGTAGAGCAATTATAATAAATCAACATATGAGCCATCAATGTTCATTTTTCTATCGTAATGATGCACAATATCTATCATTGAGAGAGCAGTTGCTGGCGTTTGCGTTCTATTCCAGCTTTATGATGGGCCCGCCGCGACCACCTATGCTGCAGGAGCTAGAGGAGGCGGAATAAGATTAGATTTCTTTTTCAAAGAAAGGTAAAATTAGGAATGAGGAAAGAGGGGATATCTTGAAAATACAGCGGTTGCTGGGGATTACGATGGTTTTATTGAGTCAGCGCCGAGTTAATGCTCAGACGCTTGCAGATAAATTCGAGGTATCTTTGCGGACGATTTATCGTGATGTGGAGACGATTAATACCTCAGGTATTCCGATTGTTTCTTACACGGGAATGGACGGAGGCTATGAGATCATGGAGCAGTTCCGAATTGATCGGCAAATCGTCACGTTCGAAGATCTGCAGTCGATTCTGGTGGCTCTTAAAGGCGTACAAGCTTCATTGGATGATCAGGAAATGAACAATTTATTAATTAAAATCAAAGCCTTAGTGGCGAGGTCGGAGCAGAAACAGTTGGAAGAGACGGGGGAAACGCTTATTTTTGATACGAACCTGTGGCATGGGAGCGGGATCAAGGATAAGTCGATGCTGGCCACGCTGCGACAAGCAGCTAAGCGCCGAACTGTCGTTTCATTTGTTTATACGAATACGGAAGGCGACGGAGGAAAGCGGGAGGTTGAACCTCTCGGGATCGCATGGAAAGGATATACGTGGTACTTATATGCGTATTGCCGGCTGCGCAGCGATTATCGGACATTTCGACTTTCCAGAATGAGCGATTTGCGAATTCATTTGGAGCATTTTCAGAATCGTGGGGTTCGCATGGAGGAGCTTGACGCAAGATGGGGAAATCAGGAGACGGGTCCTTTAATTCCTCTTGTACTCCATTTCCGACCTAAGCTAAGAGTGAGGGTGGAAGAGGCCTTTGGTCTGGATGAGGTGGAGGTTCAAGAGGATGGCTCCCTGCTAGTCAGAACCAGCAACGCTGATAATCGCTGGATGTATGATATGATCCTTAGTTTCGGGCCGGATGTCCGCGTGTTGGAACCTGCATTCGTGGCGGACGCGATCAGGGACAGAGGGGAACAAATTGCGAATAGGTATAAAGATTAGTGACTGCTTAGCACACAAGGGTTTCTATCAAGCAAGGTGTGGGCTCACAGAGACTGCCACTTGTGAAAACCTGCGATTGTGCAGGCATTTTCAACCAAAAGGGTGTGTAAAGTGGGAAAGCCTGCAATTGTGCAGGCATTTTCTGCTTTATCAGCTTGGAATCGAGAATATGCTTCGAAAGCATGCATAATTGCAGGAATTTAGCCATTTTGGTTAAGCCAAGCACGAAAAAGATGTATAATCGCAGGAATATGCGAAACAGCAAGCAGAACAGAGGGGCTTAAGGTATAACCACCTCCAAAACCACTATCAAGTGGGATGGAGGTGGTTTTTTGGCGTAGATTAACTTTCGTGGGCAATATGTCCAATAGGAAGGCTGTCTATCCACTTCAAATGATGAATTTTACAGTAATTTAATGTGAGCATTACATGGCATTAACCTTTGTAACTTGGCATCAAGTTAGACTGGGTGCATAGACATGAAGCTCACCCGAAATTCAAAGGCTTACCTTTGAATTCCAGCTTACTTATATCCATTTTGCGGAGGTTATTATGAAAGCAGAATTGCATTGCCATACGACACTGTCTGACGGTTCTTTTACATTTGATGAAATCCTGGACTTGGCTATCCAAAGAGAGGTCTCTCATCTGGCGATTACAAATCATGATACGACCCAAGAACTCGCTTCAATGGTCGCCAAAGGGTTGGAACGAGGAGTGGAAATCATTCCTGGCATTGAAATTTCAGCCTATGATTTTATCAGAAATCGCCGAATTCATATTCTTGGTTATTTTGTCGAGCCTGGACATGCTGCGCTGGATACGCTTTGTAGCCCGCTATTAGGAATGCGTCATGAAGGCTGCCGGATAGCTGTCGATCGATTAATGGAAGCTGGTTATGCGATCACATGGGAGCAAGTGCTCCACTATGCGGAAGGTGGTACAGGGGTTTATAAACAGCACATCATGCATGCGTTGATTGATCAGGGCTATACGACCACCATTTACGGCGAGTTATATAAAAAGTTGTTCTCACGCGGTCTGAACGGGGAGCAGCCGGGAATTGCCTACCTCCCAACCAAGTATGTTGATGCAGGGGATGCGATTCGGGCTATTTTGGCGGCAGGCGGAGTTCCCGTACTCGCGCATCCTGGACAGTATCGGAGCTTCGAAGCGGTGCCTGCGCTTGTAGATGCAGGGCTTCAAGGCATTGAAGTATGGCATCCGCTACATGGACCGGAAGATGAAGAGAGAGCACGCGATTATGCTGAGGAATACGATCTGGTGATGACGGGCGGTTCTGATTTCCATGGCTTTTATGGAGAAAAAGAAGTAGAGCTTGGCAGCAAAAGTCCGGGCATAGACACGGTGCATCTTCTTCGGGCACGCAAACCATCCTCATTGGATGCATAAAGAACAGATTACAAATTGCCAAAGGAGCCGTTTCCCATGAAGCCTATTCATCAAATCGATACTCATTCGCCGCTGTCGGTTGAGCCCAGCTTTCACGAAAGCAGCCATATCTTGAACAGCTTTGCCGGAGATTGGACCTCCATCGGTCCGCGCAACAAGATGATTGAAGCTCGCATCGGAGATTATTCCTATACGATGGATGATGTCACGATCAATTATGCAGAGGTGGGCAAATTTACGTCTATTGCCTCGCATGTTTGTATTAATCCAGTCGACCATCCCATGGATCGGGTGACACAGCACCATATGACGTATCGGCGTGCTGCGTATGGTTTTGCGGAGACGGATGATGATGAGATTTTCGATTGGCGCAGAGGCAACCGTGTGGTCATCGGCCATGACGTCTGGATTGGGCACGGGGCTATTGTCATGAAGGGTGTTCATATCGGAACCGGAGCCGTTGTTGGTTCAGGGGCGATCGTGACCAAGGATGTTGAGCCTTACACCATCGTGGTTGGGGTGACAGCGAAGCCGATCAAATCCCGCTTTACCAAGGAAATCAGTGACCGACTGATGGAGATCGCCTGGTGGGATTGGCCGCGTGATTGGTTAGAGGAACGATTTCATGAATTGAACGATGTCAACAGCTTTATCAGAAAATACGGCTAATTTCAGTAGGGAGGTAACGGGGATGTCTGAAGAGATGGATATTATGGATTACCTCATTACGGCAATCCAATCCGGCAAATTTGAGTCTGATGATAAATTGCCTTCGGAAAATGAGCTTGCGGACCGCTTCAAAGTCCCAAGAATCACCGCGCGCAAAGCCTACGAACGCTTGCAGGAGCTGGGCTACATTTACTCTAAGCAAGGCAAAGGCAGCTTTGTGCAGGACAGAAATCTTCGCATTCCGCTCGATCTTTCCGGCAGTATCAGCTTTAGCCAGAAAATGAATGATTTGGGCTACAACTATCAATCCAAGAACATCTTTTGCGAGCCTATTGAGTTTAACAATAAAATCTATGAATCCCTTCAAGCAGATGAGGACGACAAAGTGTATAGAGTGGGGCGTCTGAGGATCGTAAATGGGCAATCTATCGCCTTGCATACGTCCTACGTTCTGGAATCTATGTTTCCTCACATCTGCAAGGAAGGACAACAAATAACTTCCATGTTCCAATATTACCAAAGCAAGGGCTACCACCAGTTTCAATCCAAACAAACGATTCTTCGTGTGACGTATCCCTCCAAATATGAGAGGAATCTGCTGGCATGTTCCAGCCTCATTCCTTTGCTGGTGCTCGAATCCGGGTGCATAGACACGGAGTCAGGGACGACGCTGGAATGCAGCAAAATTTTGTACCGTGGAGACTGTTTCTCCTATGAAATTTGAATTTACTTAATCTTAACAGCCACTAGCCTGGCAACAAGATAAAGTGAATTTCGAAGTGATGAAGGCTTCTAAGATCAAGGAGGTCCAAGCATGAAACGAAAGCAAAGAACAGAGATTTTGATTAACGGATCTCCCGAAGTCGCAATTTCATTATCCCGAGACATCATGAACCGTTACAACATCGTTGTGATCGAAGAGCCGAATCATGGCCTTGTCATGGTCAAGGTAAGAGAAACTGCGCAACAAAGCTTGTTTTATTTGGGAGAAGTGCTGGTGACCGAATGCAAAGTACAGATAGAAGGCGCAATCGGCGTTGGCCTTATCAAAGGCGATGATCCGGAAAAAGCCTATGCCCTGGCTGTCATCGATGCCGCGTATGCGGCTGGCCTGAAAGAAACGAAGGAATGGTTCAGCATTCTGCAAGCAGAAAGCGACTTGATCGCCACTGGACGTGCGGCCTTTCAGGCGAAGGTGCTGCAGACCAAAGTTGATTTTGAAACGATGGACACGGATTGAAAGGAGACACTCACCATGAAACTGGATCTGGTTCACGATGTACAAAGAGCGTATAGAAAATTGGTTGATTCCCTGTCAAGGCCCGGTATAGTGTCGGATCTCACCGAAGAAGCAGGGAAGCTGGAGAAGGGCAATGGCTGCTTGCCGGCTACATGGATCATGGCCGAAATGCTGCTGGATACCGAGGTTTCCTTCAAAGTGTTCTCGGAGCGGGAAACGCAAGTGACGCAATGGTTCAAACAGACGAGCTACGCCAGGGAGGCGGAGGTCGGTGAGGCGGATTATATTTTTGTTCTGCGCGACGCACAGCCGGACGATCTGCTCCAAGCGCTTCAAGCAGCCAAAATCGGCGATCTGAGAGATCCGCACTTATCGGCGACGCTGATTATCGAGACTGAAAGTCTCTACGGAGGAACGAACCTGCGCTTGTCGGGACCGGGCATTCAATCCTTTTCAAGCGCCGAGGTGCTGATGAGCGGGAATTGGATGGATGTCCGGGCAGAGCGGAATGCGGAATACCCGCTGGGCCTTGATTGCATCTGGGTGGATGCGAGCCATCGTTTGCTTGCTTTGCCTAGAACGACTCAGGTTCAGGTGGAGGAGGAGAAGTGAAATGGGATATGTAGCAGTCAAAGGCGGCACACAGGCGATCGAAGAATCGCTGCAGCGCATCCAATTCGAAAGATTGAAGAACGGCAAGTTCCTTGATGTGGATACGATCGAAGCGGGGATGAGAGGCTTAATCGATCAGGTGATGTCAGAGAGCAGTTTTTACAGCGAACAGCTCGCAGCTTTGGCCATCAAGCAAGCGGAAGGCAGTCCCGAAGAAGCTGTGTTCCTGCTGCGTGCTTATCGCTCAACACTGCCCAGAAAGCATTATTCCAAGCTGGTAAACCCAGAGGAAATGCGTGTGGAAAGGCGAATTTCCGCCTCCTTCAAGGATATTCCCGGCGGGCAAATTCTAGGTGCTTCGACAGATTACTCGCATCGCATGCTGGACTTCGATCTTCTGGAAGAAACAGATGATCGCGTAAGCAGCTGGCTGCAGGCCTATCTAGGCGCGGAGGACAACCGGACAGCTGAAGTGGCTGAAGCAGTTGAAGACCGCTTGCCCAAAGTGCTGGATTATCTTAGAAAAGAAGGGCTGATTACGGACTGCCCACTCAACAATACGGAGCCGGACGATGTCACCCGAACGAGCCTGACCTTTCCGGCGAGCCGGAGCGAGAAGCTGCAAATCTTAACAAGAGGCCAGACAGGTGCCGTCACATCCTTGGCCTACGCGGTTATTCGCGGTTATGGCATGATTCATCCGACGGTTGGTGAACTGCGGGTTGGTCAACTCCCGATTTATGTGGAAAGTCCGCTGCATCCCAATGAAGAGGATGATGAAGCTTACTATATAGGCGAGATTAAGGTGTCGGAAGTGGAAATGCTCGTTCCGGCAACGGTTAAGAAGGAGAACGGCGCAAAGGAGCTTAAGCTGGACTTCGGCTACGGACTTTGCTTCGGACAGAATGAAACGAAAGCCATTGCCATGAGCATTTTGGACAAAAGTCTAGAAGGCGGCAATAAGAGCGTGCCAACGCAGAACGAGGAATTCGTGCTTTATCATATTGATTCGGTGGAATCCACAGGTTTTATTTCACACTTGAAAATGCCGCACTATGTTACCTTCCAATCCAAGCTGAACGATGTGCGCAAAACGAGGCAGAACCAGTCCGTGGAATCTGAAGAGGAGTAGAGTCTATGCAAATTCAATACAACTTCGCTTTTCTAGATGAAGGGTCCAAAAGGGAGATCCGGCGGGCGACGCTCAAAGCGATTGCGATTCCGGGCTATCAGGTGCCATTCGCTTCCAGAGAGATGCCCATCGGGCGTGGCTGGGGAACGGGGGGGCTGCAGCTTACACTTTCCTTGATCGGGAAGTCGGATGTGCTCAAAGTGATTGACCAAGGCTCCGATGAGTCAGTCAACGCAGTCAGCATGAAGAAGCTGATCAACAAAACGACCGGCGTAACCACGGTTGACGAGACGGAGCAAGCTACGTTAATCCAATCCCGGCATCGTGTGCCGGAAATTCCTTTGCATACGGGGCAAATACTGGTCCTGCAAGTTCCGATGCCAGAGCCGCTGCGGATGTATGAATCCAGTGAGCTGGAGACCAAGCGTCTTCATGGGGAGAAGGAATACAGCGGGGCATGGCTGATGTTGTTCGAGCAGATTATGAAGTACCGCAGCGTCTCTACCGGGGCTGATCATCCTGTTATGGTGCATGACCGTTACGTGATGGCGCCAAGTCCAATCCCCAAGTTCGATAATCCGAAGCTAAACAGCTCAGAAGCACTCATTTTACTTGGCGCAGGCCGGGAGAAGAAAATATATGCGGTTCCTCCGTATACAAAGGTTGTTTCCTTGGCTTTCGAAGATGTTCCCTTTGAACCGGAGTCCTTTCTGGGCAAAAGCTGCAGACAATGCGGCGCCCAGCATGTGTTTATGGACGAACTGTACGATACGGAGCAAGCCGCAAGCTACTATCAGTGCAACGATACAAGCTATTGTCTAAGTCAAATGAATCAGCAGTCTTCTTAGAAGAGGTGAAGAACAATGGGTGAATTTTCAGCCCCAATCCTGCGAGTGAATAAGTTGAACAAACAATTTGGCGCAGGCTGCAGCCACTGCAGCGGCAAGCACCGCCAACTCGATAAAAATTACTGCCCGGTTTGCGCGACGGTATATTCTTGCCAAGATATCTCATTTGACCTATACCCTGGTGAAGTTCTCGGCATCGTAGGCGAAAGCGGAAGCGGCAAGTCGACGCTGATGAGATGTCTCTATTTCGATCAGGAGGTAACCGAGGGGGAGGCGTACCTCACTCCCTATAAGGATGGCAGCAGCAACCTGTTTCAAGAATCGTCCCAACAGAAGCGATTTATTCGCAACCATCTGATGGGCAAGGTGTATCAGAATCCGGTGATGGGGCTGCGGATGGACTTTTCCTCCATCGGGAATATTGCGGAGAAGATGATTGCCGCCGGAAGCCGGAACGTAGCGGCTATGGAATTGCGGGGCAGCGAGCTGCTCGAGCGGGTTCATATTCCGGTGTATCGCATGAAGGAAGCGCCCAAAAACTTCTCTGGCGGTATGCAGCAGCGCGTGCAGATTGCCAAAGCGATGTCCAACAATCCGCCGATTCTGCTGCTTGACGAAGTGACCACCGGACTGGACTTATCCGTGCAGGCCAATGTGCTGGATTTGATCAAACACCTGCAAAGGGAACTGAATATCAGCATCCTGCTCGTGTCCCACGATCTTGGCGTCATCCGCATGCTAGCCGATCGAACGATGGTGATGCTGGATGGACAGGTGGTTGAGCAAGGCTTGACAGATCAAATTCTCGAAGACCCCCAGCACGCGTATACGCAGCAGTTAGTGCATTCCATGCTGTAGCGAATCAATAGGAGGAGCCCATCCCATGTATCTGATAACGAACGGAATCATTATTACTGAAGAGGCGCTGTTAGAAGGTTATGACCTCTTCGTCTTCGAAGACCGAATTGCCAAGATCGTGCGCCAAGGAGAGTTTATTCCTGATGCGAATACCGAAATAATTGATGCTTGCGGCGGATACATTGCCCCAGGTTTGATCGACATCCACTCCGATTATATCGAGCATATGACAGCTCCAAGACCAACTTCTTTAATTGATTTCCGCCTGAGCCTGCGCGAAACGGAGAAGGAATTGATCGCACACGGCATTACGACGATGTACCACTCCTTGTCTATTTTCAAATCCGTTGACTACAAGTACCGGCCTATCCGGGAGCCTGAGAATGTCCGCAAGCTGGTCGATTTGATCGATCAAACCCATCATAGCAAGCATTTGGTTCGCCACCGCTTTCATGCCCGATTCGAGATTGATAATCTGGACGAAATCGAAAGCTTAAAAACGTACATCATGGAAGAGAAAGTCCATCTCCTTTCTTTTATGGATCACACTCCAGGGCAAGGACAGTACAGAGATTTGGAACTGTATAAGAAGACGATTCGGGGATATGACAACGTTTCTGATGAAAATGTGGAGCTCATTATTGCCAATCATCAGTCCAAGCAGAAAATGACTGTCGACGCCATCCGTGAAATCGCGGAGATGGCCAAAGCCAGAAACATCGCTATTGCTTCACACGACGACGATTCTGTGGAAAAGCTCGACCTGGTGCAAAGCTTCGGCACGACCATCAGCGAATTCCCGATTACACTGGACATCGCTCGCAAAGCGAAGGAGAAAGGCTTATTCACGATAGCTGGCGCGCCAAACGTCATTCTCGGAGGCTCGCACAGCGGCAACCTTTCTGCGGCAGAAGCCGTAAATGATGGATCCATTGATATTCTGTGCAGTGATTATTATCCGGCTGCGATGCTTCATGCGGTGTTTCAGCTAGCCAGCCAGTATGAGAAGGGCTTGGTCGAAATGTTCAAACTTGTGACTTTGAACCCTGCAAGAGCCGTCAACATGGACGGGCTTATCGGTTCGATTCGCGAAGGCAAGAAGGCGGATCTGCTCATTATTGAGCGGCTGGAGCCCGATGATTTTCCAGTCATTACGGCTGTGATGGTGGATGGCAAGCTGATTCAGAAAACGAATTACAGAATCTAATGGGGGTGATGGCATGGATAGCCTTCTGTCTATCGAACAGTTGTCCAAATCTTTCACTTTGCACAACTTGAACAAACATATCAATGCGGTTGAAGACGTAAATCTCTACCTGAAAGAAGGCGAATTCGTAGGCATTACCGGGAAAAGCGGAAGCGGGAAGTCAACCGTGCTCAGATGCATTTACCGCACTTACCTGCCTCATTCAGGGCATATCTGGTATCATTCTCAGCGTTTTGGCCGGATTGATCTGGTCACTGTGTCGGAGCGAATGATGATTGAATTGCGGAGATTCGAAATCGGGTATGTGTCTCAATTCCTCAATGTGATGCCGCGCACGACAGCCAGAGAGCTCGTCCGCCACGCCATTGTAGAGATGGGCTATGACACGGATTATGCGGAGAATGAAACGGTAAAAATGCTCGAGCATTTCGAGCTGGATCGAAGCTTATGGGACAGCTATCCGGGAACTTTCTCCGGAGGTGAAAAGCTGCGTCTAAACATCGCCAGAGCGATGGTCAAGCGGCCAAGGCTGCTGCTGCTGGATGAGCCTACGGCAAGTCTGGATCATGGCTCCAAAGTGAAAGTAAAGGTACTGATTGAACAGCTCATGAAGGAAGGCACGACGATGCTGGGTATTTTCCACGACCTTGAATTTATGGAGAACCTATGCAATCGGGAATATCAAATAAAGGACGGCAAATTCTTAATGGCTGATCGACAGACCAACCTTACACCACATTAAAATTGTCCAAACCGTCCGTTGATATATAGCTTGGGTATGAAGGTTGTCCATTACAAAGCTTTGCAAATCGGGAGGAGAGTTAACTTGAAAAAACTTTTGGTACTTGCTATTTCATTAACCCTAGCAGCTGTAGTTACAGGCTGCGCATCCAAGGCTGGCGACGCTGAGAAAGCTGCTGCACCCGTAAAAACCAAGGACACCATCACGATTGCTTGGTACCCCAATGAGTCCGGAGCGGATCTGAAAGATGCCCGCGACGAGCTTGGCAAGGTCATTGAAACGGCAACAGGCAAGAAAGTCGAGCATAAAACAACAACGGATTATATCATTGCGATCGAAGCCATTGCCAGCGGCAATGCGGATTTAGCTTTCATGGGACCTCAAGGCTACATTGAAGCGAATGCCAAAAATAAAAAGGTTCAACCCCTCGTTGTGCAAAGCGGCGAGTCCGGAACGCTGGATGACGCAGTCTATTACAGCTGGCTGAATGTGAGAAAAGGCGACGAAGAAGCCTATAAGAGCGGCAGCGGTTTCGCGATTGACAACATTGCCGGCAAGAAGTTCTCCTTCGTGTCCAACTCGTCCACATCTGGCTTCAAAGTGCCTTCCGCAGCCATTGTAAGCTATTTCAGCAAACAGGATAAATATAAGAAACTGACTGCCGATGATCTGATTCAAGGCGGCAAGGACAAGTTTTTCAGCGAAGTGCTGTTTGGCGGCTCGCACCAGGGCGCAGCAGTCAACCTTTTGACCGGCAAAGCCGATGTTGCTGCATTTTGTGATACGTGCGTATCCAATTATGTCGAACTGTCATCCGGAACAGCCAACAAGGCGGGAGCGGTTTATAAAATTAAACAAGGCGCAGCTGAGCCGTTCAATACGCTGATTGGCAAGGAATTTTCACTCATTTCTGTCACACCTGTTCTGAACTCGCCATTTGCTGTTAATACAAGCACGATTAGCGCAGAGGATCAGAAGAAATTGAAAGATGTTTTCACATCGGATGTTGTGACCAAAAATCCTAAGATTCTCCTGCCTAAGGATTCAAAGGATTCCGGTATGTTCAAGCAAAAGTCTGGCAAGGAGAAATTCCTGACTGTCGAAGACGCCTGGTTCAACCCAGTCAGAGAGTTGTCCAAGTAACCATATGAGCCCTATCTATCTAATCTGCCAAGGGAGTTAACCATGACAACGTTATTGGAATTCAAGCAGGTGTCGAAGCAGTATGGCGCGGATACTAAAGCGTTATCTAATGTCAACTTCGCTGTGAAAGAAGGAGAATTCGTCTCCATCATCGGGCCTTCCGGAGCGGGGAAATCCACTCTTCTCCGCTGCATTAACCGGATGATTGACGCAAGCAGCGGAGAGATCATTTTTGATGGCGCTAATGTCGTAGGTTCCAAGAAAAGCGAGCTGAAGAAGCTGAGAACACGCATCGGAATGATCTTTCAGCACTACAATTTGGTCAATCGGCTTAGTGTCATTGAGAACGTCCTGCATGGCCGGCTTGGCTATAAGTCAACCCTGGCTGGCATGTTGGGACTTTACTCACAGGAGGAGAAAGGGCAGGCCTACAGCATCCTGCAAATGCTTGGTTTGGAGGAGCAGATTTACAAACGCTGCGACGAGCTAAGCGGAGGGCAGAAGCAGCGGGTTGGGATCGCCAGAGCATTGGTTCAGAATCCCAAAATGCTGCTGTGCGATGAACCGATCGCCTCCTTGGATCCCAACGCTTCCAAAATCATTATGGAGCACCTGCGCAGCATTTGTTCCAAAATGGGGATTACCGTCATTATTAATTTGCATCAGGTCGATGTGGCGCTGAAATATTCGGACCGAATCATTGGCGTGAATAAGGGGACCATTGTGTATGATGGCTCCCCGGCACATATCAACACAGCTCAGCTCAGCAAAATCTATGGCCCCGAGCTGCACGAGTTAGTAGCAGATCAGGGAGGTCGGCATGCAGGCTAACTTTTTCGTCAGAAAAAGAAGGAATTCGCTGATGTATTACGCCTTGCTCATTCTGATCACCGTGGTTGCTATTACGATAACGGAATATAACGTGGTCAAAGGGTTTACCTCTATTCCCAAGGCAGCTGAATGGGCTTTCCAGAACTTCTATCCCAATGCCAAAGCGCTGAATAAACTTCCTGCCATCGCCGAATCGCTGGTAGAAACGGTGCTGGTCTCCATTGCAGCGACGACAGTAGCTTCTGTATTTGCTTTGTTATTCGCCATCCTTGGCTCCAATACGACGGGAGTAGGCGGTGTGGCAAGTTGGATCAGCCGTTCAATTGCAACTTTGTTTCGAAATATTGACGTAGCTGCGTGGTCGATGATTTTGCTGTTTTCTTTTGGGCAAAATGTGATGACAGGCTACTTCGCCCTCTTCTTCGGCTCCTTCGGATTCATGACCCGCGCTTTCATTGAATCTATTGATGAGGTAAGCAGCAGTTCGGTGGAGGCGTTGAGAGCGACAGGCGCCCCTTATTTCTCGATTATTTTTCAATCTGTGATTCCTTCAAGCATGCCGCAGCTGCTCAGTTGGATCTTGTTTATGGTTGAAACCAACATCCGCCAAGCGACATTGATCGGCATTTTGACGGGAACGGGAATCGGCTTTCTGTTCAGCTTGTATTACAAAAGCCTGAATTACAGCTCCGCCTCCTTGGTCGTCATCGTGATCGTGGTTGCCATTATGCTGATTGAAGTGGTTTCCAATTATGTCAGGAGGGTGATTCTGTAAAATGGCACTCCATGAGTTCACCGGAACTGCGAACGGGGCTGAGGAGCCGCTGAGGACGCCTTATCTACGGATAAAGGCAAAGCCTTTTAGCAAAGCAACACTCATCATTCAGCTTACTTTAGGACTTCTCGCTGCGTTGACCATATATGGGTTTGCTACTTTCGACTACAAGGAAATCAACCTTGTTGACGGAATACGTTCAACGGCTGCGACGATCAAAACCATGTTTTTTGAGCCGCATTTGAAACATTTTACGTTCCTGGAGGCGCTCAAGCAAGTTATCATCACATTGGGATTGGCCTTTCTGACCACGCTATTCGGCGCCATCCTTGCTTTGTTTCTGTCTTTGTTTGCAGCCCGCAATCTATCTTCCAATCTGGTTTCGATGATCATTAAAGGCGGCGTTGCTTTTATCAGAGCGGTTCCTACCGTGCTTTGGGTGCTGATTTTTGCGGTTGCCGCTGGTCTGGGGAGCGTTGCTGCGGTCATTGGCATGACGTTTCATTCGGTCAGCTATTTGGTTAAAGCGTTCTCGGAATCGTTCGAGGAGCTGGATAAGGGCGTCATTGAAGCGCTGAAAGCGAGCGGCGCCAATTGGTGGCAAATCGTCTTTCAGGCTGTCATTCCGTCATCGATCACGTATCTGATTTCGTGGACATTCATGCGCTTCGAGATCAACTTTGCCGTTGCTGTCGCTATGGGAGCCGCAGCGGGCGCAGGCGGCATTGGGTTCGACATGTTTATGGCCAGCAGCTTTTATTATGACGTCAGAGAAGTTGGGGTTGTTACGTACTTCATCCTTTTCTTCGCGGTCCTGCTCGAAATTCTGGCTGGAAGGATTAAGAAGAAGCTCAGAGCGAAAGTGTAAAATCAATCGGATTGAGGGTCGTGAGCTTGCAGCTTGCGGCCTTTTTGCGCATGCATTGCTGCTTTAATCGCTTGAGCCTGCCTTTTTGGCAGTCTCGTGGGAGGTTCAGCGCTTCTCAGCCATTGAGCCTGCCATTTCGGCTGGCTCAGCTGAGCTTTAGCGCAGTATTGCTGCTATTACCGCTTGAGCCTGCCTTTTTGGCAGTCTCGTGGGAGGTTCAGCGCTTCTTAGCCACTGAGCCAGCCATTTCGGCAGGCTCAGCTGAGCGTTAGCGCAGTATTGCTGCTTTTACGGCTCGAGCCTGCCTTTTTGGCAGTCTCGTGGGAGGTTCAGCGCTTCTCAGCCACTGAGCCAGCTTTTTCGGCAGGCTCAGCTGAGCATTAGCGCAGTATTGCTTCTTTTACGCGCTCGAGCCAGCCTTTTTGGCAGTCTCGGAGGAGGTTCAGCGCTTCTCAGCCACTGAGCCTGCCATTTCGGCCGGCTCAGTAACGGTTTAAGACTTCTCTACCTCGGAGCCCTCCTTTAAGAGGCCATCTCAACCGGCGAAGATGAGGATCTGAGCATGAAAAAATTGCTCATGACTAAGGAGTGATCCCCTGAAGGTTGTTCTTATTAAGTTTATAGTCAATTAAATTGACTATATTCAAATAATGTGTCATGATACAAACAAGTCAATTTAATTGACTAATTGGAGGGGGAGCTGCCCATGTCTCATGTCAACAATATGGAGGTTGTGCGTAATTTTATCAAAAGCTTTTGGAACGAAGGAGATTATGCGTGTACGGATGAATTTCTTGCGGCAGACTATGCTGATCATGCGTACGTTCCTAACGATCGCAATGGACTTATTCAGATGGCGCGTATTCTTCATTCCGCGTTTCCTGATCAAGTTTCTTTCGAGGAAAGCGCGGTTGCTCAAGGTGACCGTGTTGTTGTCCGCTTGAGAATGCGTGGAACACACCAAGGGAGCTTCAGGGGAACGGAAGCGACGCACAACACGATTGATGCTAAGCTATACCGCGAATTTCGGCTTACAGATGGCAAAATCTCCGAGCACTGGGCGCTTTTCGATACGGCCACTTTATTGCGGCAAATTGGAGCGGAACTGCATGAGCAGCCAGCATGCCAACTTAAGAAACACTAAGCAATAAGGCACCTATTAGAATGGGTGTCCTTATTTTTTTGGATCAACCATGATAAAATGATCTAAGTACATACTAGGGAATTTATCAGGGGGAGAACTCATTGGCTGAAGAAGGCGCAGGAGGATATGAGCTAACGATTCTTTTTGCATCTGCATTTCGCATGGCAGTTGATGAATTACATAAGGAATTGGGGAAAGTAGGGTTTGACGATGTTCGTCCTTCCCATGGCTTTATTTTTCAAAAAATTTCGCATGGCGGTTCTACTGGGAAAGAACTAGCAGAGCATATGGGGATTACAAAGCAAGCTGCTAGTCTTACGATCGACTATTTGGAAGAGCGTGGTTATGTCATTAGGCAGCCGCATCCATCCGATCAACGAGGTAAGCTTGTTGTTTTAACGCAGCGAGGCTGGGATTGCATTCAGGCAACCGAAACCATTTTCACGTCGATCCAGCAGCGTTGGCATGAGGTCCTTGGAGAAGAGAGAAGTGAAGCGCTTCTGACCGATATGCGAAAATTAGTACATTCGTCAATGGATGCTCAAGCATTCCTGTTCCGGCCTGTATGGTAATCGTAGTTATCTCAGGCCCTAAAATGATTCAGAAAGAGGTGCTTGCTTCATCGCAGCACCTTTTTGTATTGTTTGAATGAATCTCCAATTTAGGGGAAATTTGTAGTAAAGCGGAGGCTTATTTACAATTTATTAAAATAGAGTTGATACGCACTTAATAAATGATTAACATAATTTATAAGAGAAGTCTAGACATGCTAGAATTTATAGGATCTAAAATGGCTGATTTCAGCAGTTGCTGCCTATATAGATATTCTAAGGAGGATGTAAGGACTATGTATCCTAGATATATGAAAATTAAGGACGAGTTGGACAAACAAATCGAACAAGGCGAGCTGCATGTTGGCTATAAGTTTCCATCAGAGCCAGAGATGGCTAATAAATTTGGGGTAAGTCGAGAAACCTTTCGTGCGGCAATTAAGAAGCTGGAGGAGGAAGGGAAGCTGCGAGTTCAGCATGGCGTCGGTACGTTCGTCATTCGCCAGTTAGAGCAAATTCCCAGCAATTTAGCCCGCTTGCAGTCAACCAGCGAAATGCTGAAGATAGCTGGCCATCAGGAAGGCGACCAGCAGCAATCGGTGCATAACGCCGCGTGTACAGAAGAATGGGCACAGTTTCTAAACATCCAGCAAGGCGATCCGGTTGTTATTCTTGAAAGAGTTCGAACTGCGAATGAAGAACCGGTCATGTCATCTTTCTATATCTTGCCGCGGGCGATCGTAGGCAATAAATTTGAAGAGACGGCTTTTGGCGGTTCGCTATTCAAGTTTCTGGAACAGGAATTGAACATATTCGTCAAGAGAAGCCATACGGAGTTGATGGTACCTTTGCAAACAGACCCACGTGTGCAGAGTCTGATGCTTCATCCGAATACGACCGTGCTCTTGATGAAGCAAACGCATTATGATGAGAATAATTTCCCGATTTTCTATGCCAATGATTATTTTCGCAACGATGTTTTCCATTTTTGGATGGAACGTTTCCGATAATGGCAAGGGGCTGTATAAGCCACTCGCCTATTTCGCCAAATGCCTGCGATTATGCATCTTTTCTGCTCTTGGCACCGCCGAAATCAGTAAATGCCTGCGATTATGCATCTTTCTGCTCTTGGCACCGCCGAAATCAATAAATACCTGAGATTATGCATCCTTTTGAGGCTATTTCAGCTTTGCTGGATGGAAAGGCCGAAAATGCCTGCATAATCGCAGGTATTTTCATTTTTCACCCGATTTCGCTGAAAAAACCTGCACTTTTGCAGGCTTTGACAGTGGGGGGGCGATGCGCTTCGCTCGCTTGGAAGCCCAAGCACCCGACCAACGTGCTGCTGAAGGACATCCTCTCGCATGTACGGTGAAAGCTTAACCGCTAAAGAGGCTTAAAAGGAAATTCTTTCATTTTATTTTAACATGTCTAGACAACATTAACGAAATATTTACATACAAATGATATTAAGCTAACACTTCTCATGCAAACTAAGGATAGTTGAAGTCTAGACATCTTGCGAGATTCTGGCGAAATGCTCCCGGCTCATTCTAAACAAATTAGGAGGAAGTAAAACATGAGAAAAAAATGGTTCAACGTATTGTTGGTAGGTACTTCGGTTGCAACGCTTTTGGCTGGCTGTGGAACAAATGAAGCAAAACCAGGCAGCAGTACGTCCCCAGCTGCTTCCAGTAGTTCGGCTCCGTCAGACAAGCCGGCTAAAGCAGTGAAAATGACTCTGAATCTCGCGACAGCCGGTGACACGAACATGACGGAGCTGCAAGAGAAATACGTGATTCCTGAATTGAAGAAAACCTATGCAGACGCGCAAGTGAATGTCGTAGGAACGGGTCCTGGAGACGCAGGCTCGCAGAAGATTTTTGAAAAGTTAAAAGCTCAAAAAGACGCTGGAAAACAAGAATGGGATATCGATGTAGCGATCGTGCACCAAAGTATGATGAAGTCTTTAATCGAGAATGATTTGGTGGAAAAATGGGTGCCGAACTCCGCCAACAAAAGCGCGGTCGTATCAGGAGACAGCAAAAACAGCTTGGGGACTAATGTCGAGGGGTATGTTATCCCGTTGTATCACAGCCAAGTCGCATTGGCATACAATCCGGATAAAGTGAAGGAAGCTCCTAAAAACTTTGATGATGTTGAAAAATGGATTAAAGCTAACCCGAAGCGTTTTGGCTATAACGGCATCAAAAACGGAATGAGCGGCGTAGCTTTTGCAACAGCTTATACATATGCCAAAAGCGGAGATTACAAAACATTGACAGAAGGCCCTTACAACGCGGATCTGGAGAAGAAATGGCCGGATATTATGAAGCAGTTGAAGTCTCTGCCAGTCGTCTATACGAACGGCAATAACGGAACGCTGGACATGCTTAATCGTGGTGAGATTGATATGGGACCAGTATGGGTGGACATGTTCTATCAATGGATTTCCGATGGCCGTTTGAATCCGAACTTTCAGTTGAAAGTAGCTGATCCGGGACTGCCAGGACAACCGCTGTATGTCGTGATTCCGAAAAATGCAAAAAATAAAGAAGCTGCTTTGAAATATGCAGATTTCCTGACTTCCCCTGAGATTCAAGCTAAAGTGATCGTGGATAAATTCAGTTGGTACCCAGGCATCAATGCCGAGCTTGTACTGCCTAAAGTAAGCGAAGAAGGCAAGCAAAAGCTGTTCAAATACGTGACAGCAGAAGATTTGAATAAACGCGGACAATCGTTGCCGATCAATGAATATTTCGGTAATCTGCAAGCCGCATACGAGAAAAACTAACACTGAGAGGATGAAGACTGTGCCCAAATCAAACGATAAAACCATTGGCGCGTCCTCTTCCTTGCTCCGTTGGCTGGCTGGAGTGGGCATGATTGCTCCAGCCACCCTGATTGTTGTGGGTCTGTTCGTTTATCCCTTTATGGATTCGTTGATAGGCAGCTTTCAGAATGCTAAGAGCCAATGGACACTGGACAATTACCTCTATGTAATTGATACCTACCACAATGATTTTCTATATACGCTGGTGATCTGCCTGGTCAGCCTTGTGCTTGTGCTGGCCCTGGCAGCTTTATTAGCGGGTTGGCTGAGGCTTAAGGCCGATCCCTTTGTTGAATTTTTGTTCAAAATTCCACTTTTTGTACCTTTCGTCGTAGTTGGTCATGCGATGCGCGTATTTCTGGCGCCGCATGGAACGCTCAATTCACTGTTGGCTTCTACAGGATGGTTCAATCCCGATGTCATGCCAAGTGTCGCTTTCTCAACAACCGGACTCATTGTTGCGCTGGTTTGGAAGAACATCGGTTTGACACTGCTGCTTGTTATGGGCGCCTTCCGTGGTATTAATTCCAGCTATTTGGAGGCAGCGCGCAACACAGGAGCAGGCGGCTTTCGCTTGATCAAAGACATGATGATTCCGATGTCATGGGGAACGATTAGCGTAGCTGGTGTGTTAACATTCACTTCAATGATTGGGAATTTCTCCATCCCGGCTATGCTGGGAGACGCTGGAGGCAGTCAGATGCTAATGATTGATTTGTATTACGAGCTTGTTTATCGCCATGATTCAGGCGCAGCCAATGCCATCGGTGTTGTTTCTTACATCGCTTCGATGGGAGCAGCAATTTATTATGTGAAGAAGGTGGCTAAGTCATGAATCCCGTCATTGAACGCAAGCAAGCAAAGGTACACATGGCTGGCAGATCAAGCAGCATCGGGCGCATGGCCGTTCGCTTAGCCATCTATGCATTTTCGTTATTTCTGATCTTAGGACCGATTTCCAGCTTGGTGATCTGGTCATTCGCTGAAAAATGGTTTTGGCCGCATACCCTTCCCCAACAGTGGGGGTTCTTGTACTGGGCGAAAGTATTCGATGGCAAAATGCTGCATTCGCTCACGCTCAGCTTCGGCATTGCGTTCCTGGTCACTTTGATCAGTATCCTGCTATGCTTGCCGCTTTCTTATTTAATTGCTCGCTATCGTATACCCGCTAAATCGGTTCTATTGCTTATTTTCCTGCTGCCGCAAGCGTTTCCGCAGCTTCCCGTGTTTACGAATGCAATGGTGCTTATGTACAAGTGGGATCTCGTCGGCACGCTGACAGGTGTTACACTGATTCATCTGGTGGGTGCGCTGGTCTTCTCTGTGTGGACGATGGTTTCCGTGTTTCAACATATATCGGCTTCTTTGGAAGAGGCTGCAGTCAATCTGGGCGCTTCGCGTCTGCGCACCTTTTTCACCATTACACTGCCTATGGCGGTTCCGGGAATTATTGCTTCATCCCTGTTGGTTTTTCTCTACTCCTTGGATGAATTTACAGGCAGCTTATTAATTGGCGCGCCTTTCATTACGACGATGCCGGTGTTTATGTACAACTCAGCCATGGGGTATGAAATGCAGACGGCGTCTGTGACGGGATTGCTGCTGATGCTTCCAGGTATAGTCCTGCTGCTGTTGATGCAGCGCTTTATGAAATCTGAATATATGGCCGCTTTTGGGAGGGGATAACGATGGAGATTCGATTGGATCGTGTATCAAAGCAATATGGAAATAGCCGGGGGATCGAAGAGATTTCGCTTTCCTTGCCTGAGGGAGGTTTTACGGCCATTGTAGGCCCAAGCGGATGCGGTAAAACGACTTTGCTGCGAGCGCTGGCTGGCTTTCACGATATTGACTCAGGATCTATGCATTTTGGCGAAAAAGATGTGACAAGAACGCCTTCCCGTGAACGTGGGGCAACTATGGTTTTTCAAAACTATGCGCTATGGCCGCATATGTCTGTATTCGATAATGTAGCATACGGCCTGAAATTGCGTAAAAAAAGTCGTGAAGTCATTGAACAGAAGGTCCATGAGGTGCTTACCCGAGTAGAAATTCCACTGCACGATATCAGAAGCCGCAAGCCTCAGCACTATTCGGGAGGACAGCAGCAGCGCATCGCCTTGGCGCGAGCGCTTGTCATTGAACCTAATCTGCTGTTGATGGACGAACCGCTGTCCAATCTGGATGCGAAAGTCAGGTCACGCTTGAGAGTGGAGATACGCGCTATTCAGCAATCCTTTGGCATTACGGCTCTATACGTGACGCATGACCAAGAAGAGGCTTTATCCATGGCCGATTATGTTGTCATTATGAAAGATGGGCGGATTGAACAGGCTGGCAAGCCGCAAGAAGTGTATTATCACCCGAATACGTTATTTGCGGCGCAGTTTATGGGTGAAAGCCACACCCTCACAGTGATGCGGGATAACAAGAAGATGAAGCTTGTACTTCGTTCCGAAAATGCCCGCTTGGGACCCGAACAACCTGATGCGTTAGCGTCTTCTGCATATCCAGTTGTCAGCTATGAAGATGGATTTTTTACCTTTCAGGCGGAAGTGAAGGATCATTTATTTATTGGTTCAACTTATCGCCATATGGCAGCTGTTCAAGGTCAGATCTTCTTTGTGGATGCGCAGGAACAATATCGTCCTGGGCGCTACACGGTGAGCATTCCTGCGGATAGAGCGTATTGGTTCCAAAGCTTGGAGTCAGATTCTCACTGATCATTTCGGAAAAAAAGGGAGATAGGATGCTCGTGATGAATCTGATAAAACAGTGGACTCGAATTGCAAATCGTGTTCTTCAGCGTTGGATTTTGAGATCGGTTGGGATTAAATTATTGTTACTACTCAGCACCTTATTCAAATTCTAAAATTTGGTTTAATAGATAGTAACCAATACTTTAGAGTGAACGAGGTGAGAGGCATCATGAATATAGAAGAAATTGATCGGATTATGCTCAGTGACTTGGCATCCATTAAGTCACTCATCCTGTCTCTGGTTGCCAAGGTTGAGCACCTCGAAAACGAAAATAAGGAGCTTAAGCGGCAACTTGGCCAAAACTCGCAAAACAGCAGCTGGCCGCCGTCTAGTGACCTGAAGCGTGAACCTAAGAATCACCGGAAGTCCGGCGGAAAAAAGGGAGGACCTGTCGGCCATAAAGGGCATACCCTTTCTTGCATAGACGATCCCACTACAACCATTATTCATCCGGTTTTAGTCTGTGAGAACTGTGCGGTCTCACTTGAGGACGTCGCATGTCTAGGGTATGAGCGTCGACAGGTTTTTGACATCCCTGTTCCTGTCATGGAGGTGACGGAGCACCGAGCCGAGAAGAAAAAGTGCCCATGTTGCCACACCTTGCAGAAAGGCATCTTCCCTAAAGGCGTCCATGCACGTGCCCAATACGGTGAGCGGTTCACTGCTGTAGCCGCTTATTTGCATACGCACCAAATGCTCCCGCTTGCTCGCACAACCGATCTTCTTCATGTGTTGACGGGGTGTCGGCCAAGTCAGGCAACACTTCTTTCAAGTATCCGTAAAATGGCTGAAAGCTTACTTCCCTACGAAGAGGTCATTCGTCATAATCTCCTTGCCAGTCCCGTAATCCATGCCGATGAAACGGGCGTGCATGTAGACAAAGAGGGACACTGGGTTCATGTGAACAGTACGAAGAACTGGACCTTGCTTGGTGTCCATTCTAGCCGCGGAACCGCGGGGATGAAGTCGCTAAACGTACTGCCTTCCTATACGGGTACAGTGATCCACGACTTTTATGGGCCGTATTTTAAACAGGATAAAGACTTTACCTTCAAACATGCCTTATGCAATGCCCATTTATCTCGGGAGTGCAAAGGGATTGAGGAATATGACGGGCATCGATGGGCCAGCGCTATGCTCACACTGCTGCATACAAGCTGGTCCATCACCCGCAAGACCAGAAAATTAGGTAGGCCACTTACCGAAACAGCCATCGGCAACTACGAACGACGGTATGAGATGATTCTAGAGATGGGAAAGGTCGAGCTCGAAAAGGAGCCCCTGCTCCAATCAGGGCGCAGGGGAAAACCGCGTAAGAGTAAGGCCGCAAATCTTTGGGCACGATTCCGTGACCACAAGGAAAGTATCTTGGGGTATCTTCGAGATGCCAATATTCCCTTTGATAATAACCAAGCCGAACGTGATCTTCGCATGATTGCCGTTAAGCGGAAAATATCCGGCTGTTTTCGTTCGGAAACGACCCCGGGCTTCTTTGCGACCATCCGAAGCTTTATCTCCACGTTGATTAAACAAAATCATCCTATTCTTACATCACTGAAAT
>NZ_MBTG01000035.1 GCF_002027705.1 Paenibacillus ferrarius
TTTGAACGATTGCTCGTTCGTGCTTACTCACTCGTTGTTCAGTTTTCAAAGATCAATTTCTCTCTTTATTTCATCGCCATCCGTTTAGCGGCGACTTTTTCAATATACCACATCGCCTTAGCACAATGCAAGTTTTATTTTCAAGAACTTTGAAATTCTTTTCAACAACACTCTTGCTTGTCCACCATTTCGAAGGGGCGAGATATAAAATACCATAGAAAGAGAGGGTAAGTCAAGAACTACCCTCTATTTTTTTTGAGCCTGATTATTGCGGTTTCTGGCATACTTGGATATTTCCTTTGGTGACGCTAAACGAGCATACATCCTGAAGATGACTTTATATCTGGATTCTATGGCCCCTTTAATTTCTTGATCCATTCGTTTGTCATTAAGATCGAATAGCATTTCATCTAATTCTTTGCGCAAAACATAATCTAACTCTCTGCATTCCCGTTCATTGAACAAAAATCCGAGCATACATCCATCCAAACCCCTCTCAGCTGTAGAGATTTATGGCACTGCTAGTATGGGTTAACCGAAGATAAGCCTGATGAAACAGCCCACCTCCTTACCGCTTTACTGTTATGCTCAGATTTTGCCATTTTTATGACAAGGATCTGAAAATATTTTACAGGTGCACCAACCAGTACGTAAGGGTGCTTTCAATAATAGCTGCCAACAGCAGCAAGGCAACAATAGCTACTATAAGCGGCTTAGTGAGAGACATTACTTTCTTCAATTCGATACTAGCCGTTCTGAGTTTAACGGGAACAAACAGCTGCAAGCCAGATTTCCAAACCAATAATCCTAGCTTAAGCCCATACGCGCACGCAATCAGAATAACCGGAATTTCTATAATGCCGTGGGGAAGTATCCCTTTGAGAACTGCCGACAATGCGCTCTCATGTGTCTGTAGGGTGAGTACATAGCCAAGTATCATACCATTAGCGACCAGCATAAAGAGCGGTAAAATACCGAAGAGCAATCCAAGAAAAATGATAAGGACAGACTTAATGGCATTATTCAAAAAAATGATTACAAAATACCAAATTTGTGGGTTATCTTTGTTGCTAAGTGACTGGCTAATCGACTTAAGCCCCTGAATTTGTCCTTCTAGAAAGTGCGAGAACTGACTAGAATTGGACCAGCCTAAGTAAAAGCTGAATGCAAATACCAACACAACTACGATGAAATAATGTTTCATTTCTTTAAAATGGTGAAGCAGCGGTTTGAATGTCATCTTCCATTCCTCCAATTTCGGAAGCATAAGTCCTGTGTACGAGCATACAGTATTTAATAAAGAGTATACAAGCCTTGCCTGCCCAGGACGAGGTTTACAAGGAGGTACAAGCTACGGATGAACTACTTTTTCGTTGTCAACGCTAGGAAATTCAAACAATATGTGTTTATTGCGCTTGCCATTGTGTTCGCGGGAGCAATCGTCTATTCCGAGCAAAGCAATGTATCTGTTTTCTCAAACACGGAACCTTCGGCTATTTATAGTGTCCAGACGGAGAGAAAGGTCATTGCCCTGACCTTCGATATTTCCTGGGGAGAGAAGCGTGCAGAGCCTATTTTAAAAATACTTAAAGATAAAGGTGTGAATGATGCTACTTTCTTCCTATCCTCCCCTTGGGGTAAAAGCCACCCGGAAATTGTCGAACAGATCAAAAAAGATGGCTTTGAAATCGGCAGTCACGGGAACAAACACGCCAATTACAGCACGCTTAGTGACGAGGAAATACGCAAGCAAATCTCCACAGCACACGGTATTTTGACTGAATTGATCGGAAAAGAGCCGAATTTGATAAGGCTGCCCAATGGCGACTTCGACAAACGTGTTCTGCGGATTGCAGAAGACTTAGGCTATTCTGTTATTCAATGGGACACTGACTCGCAAGATTGGTTAAACAAAGGGGTGGATACCATTATTAATCGCGTTGTCTCCAAAGCTCATCCCGGAGACATCGTCCTCCTGCATGCCAGCGATTCTTCCCAGCAAACACATGAAGCACTCCCTGTCATCATTGATCAGTTAAAATCCAAAGGGTATGAGTTCGTTACCGTAAGCGAGTTAATCAAACAAACCAAAGTGGAAACAACGCCAGTAGAAGATCGCGCGATGAAGCAAATTCAATAAGGGTCTGTATGAAAAAAAGAGCTAAGTGATTAGCTCTTTTTGTTATCTAATATTTTATGTAGGATGAGGATTTGCCATGCATTACATACAAGCAATGGGGCTAACATGAAGAAGCTCGATGCTGCATTATCCAGTTTTAGCGCAGGCACAGCTTCCAAAACGGTTACCGCACACATGAAAAACAAAGTCGGAATAAACGCATTTCGATTCGTCATTTTTACTTTCCAGTAAGCAACGCCTAACGAAATAATTAATATAAGGATGGGCAACACTATGTAACTGAATACCGAACCGGTGCCTTCAAAATTAGTCATTCTGAGATAGACGAGATCAAACAATACAACAATGACAACGGCCAGCTGCAAGAGATCCCATACCGTTTTGGATCGAATAATACCCACAGCAATAAACCTAACAATTAGATAAGCAAAAAAGCCCATTTGACTGAGTACACTGATGGTTGCGCCACCAAGAAGCATGTTCAGTACATTAAACCCAACCGCCGATAACCCCATGACAGAAAATTCTTTGTCGGAATATTGTAATAGGAGTCCAATAACTATAGATACAACCATTCCTAATAATAGTGTTGTCCAAAATAAATGAAACCATTTACGCAACGTCAAGATCATTACCTCCACACTTCAACTCTAATTGTTAATTGTACCAACGTTTGAGATAAAAAGCCAATGAATCCCCCTTATAATATCTCCCTAACCACACATACTAACATTATTAAGCTAGGGAAGGGAGCATGCTTTTATGTTCATAAGAAGGCTAGGAAAATTGCAAGTCTTACCGTTCATTTCAATCGCTTTGCTTCTCTCATCGTGTGGGTCTGATAATTCATCACAAGGTCAATCTCAAGCCAATACGTATAAAGAACAAAAGACCATGGTCCTCGACATCCTCAAGTCGGACGATGGCAAAAAAGCAATAAGCGCCGCAAACCGCAGCATCATGAATGGCGATGTTGGGAGCAACAGCATTGCTGGTCAATCTCAAATCAAACTTCTTTCCGCGAATGAATCTTTACAGCTGCAGATGGCCGTTAAGGATGTTCTCACTGCCAAAGAAAATAATATGTTTCTTACCGATATGATGAAGGATCCCAAGTTCGCAGGTGATTTCGCCAAAGCGATTCAAAAGGAAACCAAGCAGATGTTTAAAGAACTGCTCAAAGATCCTGAATACCAAAAATCTCTCGTTGATGTAATGAAAAATCCGGATTATGAGAAAATGATGCTGGATGTAATGAAAACAGCCTCTTATCGTCAGCAAATGATGACGGTCATGGAGGAATCTATCCAGAGTCCCCTATTCCGCTCACATATGGTAGATCTCCTTAAGTCAGCCATTGCGCAGCAAAGTAAATCGGATCAAATGCCTACAGCCAAAAGCGCAGATAAGAAATCTGGCGGCGGCGGTGGTGGCGGTGGGGAAAGTAAAAGCGGAGATGATAAGCAGAAGGACGAAAAAAGCGATTCCAGTTCCGGGGATTCCGACCAACAAGATGACAAGAAGAAAAAGAAGGACTCCAGTTCTTCCGAATCATAGGACAAAAAAAGGGCGCGCGGACTTTCATCCGCATGCCCTTTTCGTTGTTTACTTCTCTAATTTGTTAATGATTGCCGCGGCCATTTCGAGGTACAACTGGCCTGTATTGGAGTCCTGCTTGTAAACGGATGGAGAATAATCAATTTCGGAAATATGATTATCTGGAGCTCCTAGTGGAATCTGCGCCAATAGTTCACTATGCAGATCTTCCGCCAGCTTAGCTCCGCCACCTTTGCCGAATACATAATCTTTGGAGCCGTCCTTGCTTTCGTAATAGGACATATTCTCAACAATACCTAGAATCTCATGGTTGGTTTGAATCGCCATAGCCCCCGCTCTGGCTGCCACAAATGCCGCTGTCGCATGCGGGGTAGTCACGATGACCTCTTTGCTCTGAGGAATCAATTGATGCACGTCCAAAGCAACGTCACCGGTGCCTGGAGGAAGATCTAACAATATGTATTCAACATCTCCCCAATTAACTTCATTGAAGAAATTGCGCAGCATTTTGCCCAGCATAGGTCCACGCCAAACAACGGGTGCATTGTCTTGGACAAAGAAACCCATAGAGATGACTTTAACGCCAAACTTCTCAACCGGCATAATGACATTGTCAACCAGCTTTGGCTGTTCTTCTATGCCCATCATATCCGGAATGCTAAAACCATATATATCGGCATCAATAATGCCCACTTTCTTACCCTGCCGGGCCAAAGCTACAGCCAAATTAACCGTTACCGTGGATTTGCCCACTCCACCCTTGCCGCTGGCAATGGCGATGAACTCAACCGTAGACGTCTCTCCTAAAATAGGTTGGTCAATCGGCGGTTGAACAGGTTGTGTAGACTTCGACTGCTCTGCCGGCGCTCCATCGTTATTCCCAATCTGATTGCGCTCATAATCGGTCATAAGTCTAAAACGCACGTGCACTTGGGCTGCACCCAATTTCTCTAGAGTTTGGCTTATGTAGGATTTGGCTTTCTCTTTGAAAGCCTCATCTTCTGAGGTAATAATCAGGCTTAATGACACGTTCTCACCGTTAAACAAGACGTCTCTAATTAAATTAAGCTCAACAACACTTTTGTTATACTGAGGTTCTATAAGAGGTTTTAATGCTTCAAACAGCTGATCTTTCGTTATCATAGCCACACCGCACCTTTATTTAGACATCGTATTTGTGGCTTTTATTATAACACATTCTGATTAAGAACCCACTTTTTCCCCAGCAAAATATCGCAGCACCCCTTGATAAATCGACGCCGCTATCTTTCTCTGATATTTCTCGTCCGCCAATAACCGTGCTTCCTCCGGATTTGAAAGAAAGCCTACTTCGATTAACGCGCTAGGAATTTTCAAGGCCTTTAATAAATAAACGGTCTTGTCCGCTAATTTGGCGACACGATCGGTATTTTCCAGATTTCTCTTAAGCTCAAGCTGAATGAGGGAAGCCAAATTCGGATTATTGGGATTATTCGCATAGTAGAACGTTTGTGCGCCTTTCCATTTTGGAGAGGGAATGCTGTTTAAATGCACGCTAAGAAACAGATCCGCATTCTTATCGTTGATAAGATCCGCACGGTTGTGAAGATCCTCTGTTTTTCTCTTACTATAGCCTTTGGTACCTGGCTCAGCCAGATCCGTATCTGTTTCCCTGGTCATAATGACAAGAGCTCCGGCTTGCTGCAAGTAATCCCGCAGCTGCAAGGTGATGGCAAGATTAATATCTTTCTCAATCACCCCTTCCTTGCTTGAAGCACCGCCATCTGGTCCTCCATGCCCTGCATCTAAAGCAATTGTTTTACCTGACAAGGGCAGGTTCCAATCGGACCAGGTTTTCGTAGCCGGCAGCTCATAGGCATAGATGAATACGACCAGAGCGACCAACAAGGTCGAAAGGACAAGCTTAAGACTACTGTTAAAAGTCAGCCAAACGACCAACCTTTTCTTCCTTTTGCGCATAAAAAATCCACCTCTGTTCCCCATAGACTCTGTATCATCTATATGGGACAGGGTGGACAAATATACCTTGCTTCTTGCTTGCACTTGATATCCGTCGAAGCAGAAGTAAAGCTGCTGAAAATCTCTTGCGCTTCATACACGTTATAGTAATCGCCTACACTTGCGTGATCGCGTCCAACGATGAAGTGGATACATCCATAGTTCTTTCGTACAATCGCATGTATAATCGCCTCACGAGGGCCTGCGTGACGCATAGCAGCCAGATAACCCCCTAGGAATGTCATGCATTTACACGAATTCATTTCAAGTTCAATTATTACTTATGAAGTCCACATTCTGTCTTCTCAATACTTGCCCAACGACCCGCGCGCGGATCTTCACCATCGGCCACAGGACGCGTGCAATGTGTGCATCCGATACTTGGGAAATTACGATCATGCAATGGGTTGTAAATAACGTCATTCTCACGAATGTAGTTCCAGACATCTTCGGACGTCCAACCAGCAAGTGGATTGAATTTAATTAAACCAAATTTCACATCATATTCAACTTTTTTTGCATTAGCGCGTGTTGGCGCTTGATCGCGGCGGATACCCGTGATCCATGCATCATAGTTTTTGAGGATATCAGTTAAAGGATCTACTTTACGTATGTTGCAGCATTGGTTTGCATCGCTTTTCCAAAGCTCATCGCCGAATTTCTCAGCTTGCTCATCTAAAGTAAGTTTAGGCAGCACTTGGACAAACTTTGTTCCGTAATGCTGTTCCAAACGATCTCTAGTCTCGTAAGTTTCTGCGAAATGAACATTCGTATCCAAATAAAAAATATCTACATTTGGATTAATCTTTTGCAGCATATCTACAAGCACAACGTCTTCAGCACCGAAGCTGCAAGCAAGCGTTAAGCTTGAGAAAGTTTCGACTGCTAATTTCAATACAGCTTCCGGCGATTGATTTTCGAATTCCTCAGCAGCCTTTGTTACAAAAGCTTCTTTTTCAAAAAGATTCATGTGAGTTCCTCCATTATTATTTATTTTTAATCCCGACTGTTATTGTATGATTTACTGTTAATTATAGCTGAGATCTTTCTTCTGTCAATGACTTCTCATCATTTTGGTATAAACTTTTTGTTTTCTTTATAAAAATAGGCTCCTTCTTGTCTGTGTATGAACAAAAAAAGAAACCTTTCCAGCATAATGCCGAAAAGGTTTCTCTTGAGCGCCATAAGGCGCCATTTCTTAACGTTTGGAGAATTGAGGAGCACGACGAGCGGCTTTCAATCCATATTTTTTTCGCTCTTTCATACGGGAATCACGTGTTAAGAATCCTGCTTTTTTCAGGGATCCACGGTATTCCGGATCAACTTTCAACAATGCACGGGAAATCCCATGACGAATTGCGCCAGCTTGTCCGCTGATGCCACCGCCATTTGCAATTACAAGAATGTCGTATTTACCAACAGTTTCTGTAAGTGCCAATGGTTGTTTAACGATCAGTTTCAAAGTTTCTAGACCGAAGTACTCGTCTAGATCACGTTTATTGATGATGATACGTCCTTCACCCGGTAATAGGCGTACACGCGCTACCGAATGCTTACGACGACCCGTTCCATAATATTGAACTTGTGCCACGAAACGTTCCTCCTTATATTAACCGCGAAGATTCCAGACTTCTGGTAGTTGTGCTTGGTGTGGATGCTCTTCTCCACCGTAAACTTTAAGCTTAGTTTTCAAGCTATCACCAAGACGGTTCTTTGGAAGCATACCGTGCACGGCAAATTCGATCATGCGATCAGGTTTGCTGTTAAGCAAATCTTGAGCGGAAGTCACTTTTAAACCACCTTGGTACAAAGAGTGACGGTAGTACATTTTGTTTTGCATTTTCTTACCAGTTAGCTTAATTTGGGAAGCATTGATAACAACTACGAAATCGCCAGTATCTACGTGTGGAGTAAACTCCGGTTTGTGCTTACCGCGGATAATGCTAGCTACTTCACTTGCAAGACGGCCAAGTGTTTGGCCTGCAGCGTCAACAATGTACCATTTACGCTCAACTTCATTTGGCTTAGCCATATATGTGGTGCGCATGCTTAGTCCTCCTAAAAATATATCTCAATAACATTATTATTATGGTTACATTACATTAGCGATGGATGGTATTCATGGCAATTAAGGATCAGGGGCTGTGGGGTAGCCGATCACGAAACGCCAAGTTATATTTTACACGAAGATTCGATAAGAATCAAGTAGTGTTTTAGGCTTTTTAATACTCAACTCGCCATAGCGTTAAACCCATAGCTTCGGCCGTAGGCCCTGCTTCAGCTCGATCTCTGGCTTCAAGAATACGCAGCATGTCGCTGCTTGTTCTCTTGCCTTCACCAATCTGTATCAGCGTTCCTACGATGATCCTAACCATGTTATACAGGAAGCCGTTCCCCGTCACAATCAGACGGATCCTTGCGACCTTGGCCGTCGACATCATCTCATCGGTTTCAGTCTCCATACGAACCTCGTAGAGAGTTCTCACCTTGTCTTCCTTATCTGTTCTCACCGTACAAAAAGAAGTGAAATCATGCTCTCCTAGCAAGCAAGGGAGCGCCTCTCTCATGGCTTCCACATTTAAATGCGTAGGGTGATGGTATTCAAAGTTGCGGTGAAAGACATCAGGGAAGCGCGCCGAGCGAATCGTATAACAATATGTCTTGCGTTTCGCGGCTTTGCGAGAATGAAAGGAAGGAGGGACCTCTTCCGCGGTATGTGCGACGATATCCCTAGGCAATCGAGCATTTAGAGCTAAACACCAACGTTCCACTGGGATCTTGGAGCTCGTGGTGAAATTAATAACTTGTGCTTTCGCATGTACACCGGCATCTGTACGGCCGGATGAGATGACTTTCACCGACTCACCCGTCAACATCCTTACAGCCTGCTCCAAACGATACTGAACCGTATCTGCTTTGGGTTGTATCTGATACCCCGAATAGGCCGTACCATCATAGCTAATGGTGAAACGTAGATTTCTCAAGGCTTGTTCCTCCATGAGTCATCCTTCCTATCTCCGTGGTTAGCCAATGCTAAACTCACACTAGAGGAACGCGCCTAGACTGCAAAAAAAGGGCTTCACCAGAATCTAAGTAGATTCCGTCCACCCTTTCCCATCCGTTTTTATGCGCGATCTACTAGCTCTAGGTAAACCATTGGTGCTGCGTCACCGCGGCGTGGTCCCAGTTTAAGGATACGTGTGTATCCACCTGGACGCTCGGAGTAACGAGGTGCCAAATCGGAGAACAGTTTTTGAATCGCATCTTGATTCTCGTTTGCAGCTTCTCTACGTACAAAAGCAGCTACCTGACGGCGTGCGTGCAGATCTCCGCGTTTCGCAAGAGTGATTAACTTCTCAGCGATTGAACGAAGTTCTTTTGCTTTTGCTTCTGTAGTTTGAATGCGTTCATGTATGAACAGATCTGTTACCAGATCACGGAATAATGCTTTACGATTACTGGAATCGCGGTTCAACTTCCTGTAGTTCATTGAATTAACCTCCTTCTGACACGATTATTCCTCGGTACGCAGACCCAAACCAAGCTCTTCGAGCTTTTCTTGAACTTCTTCAAGCGATTTGCGGCCTAAGTTCCGAACTTTCATCATGTCTTCTTCTGTTTTGGTAATAAGCTCTTGTACGGTGTTAATCCCTGCGCGCTTGAGGCAGTTATAAGAACGAACAGATAGGTCAAGTTCCTCGATAGTCATCTCCAGAACTTTCTCTTTCTTATCTTCTTCTTTCTCCACCATAATCTCAGCGTCTTTGGCTTCATCCGTCAAACCGACGAATAAATTCAAATGCTCCGTTAAGATTTTGGCACCCAAGCTCACTGCTTCTTCTGGTCGAATACTTCCATCGGTCCACACTTCGAGGGTCAACTTATCATAGTTAGTCACTTGGCCGACGCGAGTATTCTCAATACTGTAGTTTACTCGGGTAATAGGCGTGTAGATCGAATCAATTGGAATTACGCCAATTGGTTGTTCTTCATGCTTATTTTTGTCCGATTGGACATAACCGCGACCTCTGCCCGCATGAATCCTCATATGAAGACGCGCATCTGGAGACAAGGTAGCGATATGAAGATCCGGATTAAGAATCTCTACATCGCTGTCACCGCGGATATCAGCCGCCGTGATGTTGCCTTCTCCTTCAGCATCAATTTCAAGCACTTTCTCCTCGTCGGAGTGAATTTTCAACGAGAGACCTTTCAGATTGAGGATAATTTCCGTTACATCCTCAAGCACGCCAGGAATCGTTGAAAACTCATGCAAAACGCCATCGATTTGGACAGAGGTTACTGCTGCCCCGGGTAAAGAGGACAGTAAGATACGACGTAGTGAGTTACCTAAGGTTGTACCGTAGCCACGCTCCAACGGCTCAATGATAAATCTACCATAAGCGCCATCTTCACTTAATGCTACAGTTTCTATTTTTGGCTTTTCGATTTCGATCATGAAATGTACCCTCCATTCAATACGTCGTTTCCCTCTGGATACTTCGCTTCAAAATTTAATAGTATGCCTATCCTTCAACCCATTATTCACGATTTTAGGAAAATTATACTACAAAGTGATCCCGAATTATACGCGACGACGTTTTGGAGGACGGCAGCCATTATGAGGAACCGGAGTCACGTCTTTAATTAGGTTTACTTCCAGACCTGCTGCTTGCAAAGAACGAATTGCAGCTTCGCGGCCAGCGCCTGGTCCTTTTACCATAACTTCAACAGTTTTCAAACCATGCTCCATTGCTGCTTTAGCTGCTTTTTCAGCTGCCATTTGCGCTGCGAAAGGAGTACTTTTACGGGAACCTTTGAATCCAAGGTTTCCTGAACTTGCCCAAGAAATTGCGTTACCATGAGGATCCGTGATCGTTACGATCGTGTTGTTAAACGTTGAACGGATGTGTGCTACACCAGTTTCAATATTTTTCCGGTCACGACGTTTCGTACGGACGACTTTTTTAGGTTTTGCCATTAGCTCTAACCCCCTTTATTATTTCTTCTTATTAGCTACCGTACGACGAGGACCTTTACGTGTACGAGCATTAGTTTTAGTACGTTGTCCACGAACAGGAAGACCACGACGGTGACGAAGACCACGGTAGGATCCGATTTCGATTAGACGTTTGATGTTTAAGGAAATTTCGCGGCGAAGGTCGCCTTCTACTTTAAGGGTTTTGTCAATTACATCACGGATTTTGCTCACTTCATCTTCCGTAAGGTCGCGAACGCGAGTACTAGCGTCGATACCTGTGGAAGCGATAATTTTCTGAGCAGTTGTAGTGCCGATACCGAAAATGTAAGTCAACGCGATTACAACTCGTTTGTCACGAGGTAAGTCAACTCCAGCTAAACGTGCCATCTACAGATTGCACCTCCTTTTAACCTTGTTTTTGTTTGTGCTTAGGATTTTCACAGATTACCATAATGTTACCTTTACGGCGAATAACTTTACATTTCTCGCAAATCGGTTTGACTGACGGTCTTACCTTCATATTAAGCCCTCCTTTAAGATTTCATCGTAAGCACCATGTTGCGTTTTCGTTAGAAAACTTGCTTCGTAAGCATACGCCTTGAAAGAGTAACTTACATATAGCCGAACATTTATTTAAAACGGTAGGTTATACGGCCTCTCGTTAAATCGTAAGGCGATAATTCTACGGTAACCTTATCTCCAGGCAAAATGCGGATAAAGTGCATTCTGATTTTACCGGATACATGGGCTAGGATTTTATGACCATTTTCCAATTCAACTTTAAACATTGCATTCGGAAGAGGTTCAATCACTGTACCTTCTACTTCAATTACATCTTCTTTGGCCACAGTCATTCTCCTTTCAATTGTGCTTCATCTTGCATAAGTTCAACGAATTTGGCAATTGCGAAACGCAACTTTCCATTAGTTACACGACCTGTTTCCCTAATGCTGGACTCGACTTCACTGCTAATCGTTTCTTGTAATTGAAGATGATTCAGGTTCTTCTTCTTCGGTTGATCGAACTTGCGATGAACGCCGTCTGCAAGCCAGACGAAGCGATGATCGACAATGCCAATCACGACCGCATATTCTCCGGGATCTCTACCGCGAAGCACCTTTACGATTTGACCCACTTTTGGAATTACACTATCCACACATCATCACCTACGATCTAGGCAAAGTTAATATTTCATAACCGGCTGCCGTAATTGCAATCGTATGTTCAAAATGAGCACACAGCGTACGATCCGAAGTGACTACAGTCCAATCGTCTTCGAGTGTTTGGACATATCTTTCGCCAACGACCACCATCGGTTCAATGGCTAGGACCATGCCTGGTTTGAGACGAGGACCTTTGTCAGGAACACCGTAATTCGGAATTTGCGGTTCTTCATGAAGATCCGTTCCGATACCGTGACCGACATACTCTATAACCACGGAGAAGCCTGCGTCTTCAATACAAGTTTGGATTGCATGCGACAACGTGTAGAGTCTAGTATCCGGTTTAGCTTCTGCTATGCCTCGATAGAGTGATTCTTCTGTCACAGCTAACAAACGTTTGGCTGTATCGGAAATCTCACCGACAGGATATGTCCAAGCAGAATCTCCATGATAACCTTTATACTGAGCACCAATATCGATACTAATAATATCGCCCTCAGCCAGCTTTCTTGGACCAGGAATACCATGAACTAATTCTTCGTTGACTGAAGCACATATGCTTCCAGGAAAACCGTTATAGCCTTTGAAAGATGGAATCGCTCCCTGACTGCGAATGAATTCCTCTGCGATCTGATCAAGTTCTTTCGTTGTAATGTTCGGACGAATCGCCCTTGCCAATAAGCGGTGCGTTTCGGCTACGATACGACCAGCTTCTCGCATTAGGTCTAGTTCAACCTCGGACTTACAAATGATCATTACGCTAGACCTCGTAGCAGTGAGCTAATTTGTTCGGTTACCGCATGAATGTCTTGTTCCCCGTTAACCTCACGCAATAATTCCCTCTTTTGGTAGTAATCCAGCAGCGGAGCCGTTTTGTTGATATACTCATCCAAACGTGTTCCAACTTTCTCTTCCGTATCATCAGATCGTTGGTACAACTCACCTGAACATTTATCGCATACGCCTTCTTGCTTTGGTGGGTTGAAGATTACATGATACGTAGCACCACAGGATTTACAAATTCTTCGGCCGGTTAGTCGAGCAAGCAAGAAACTGCGATCAACGGAAAGATTAATAACGATCTCAATCTTCTTACCCAATGATTCAACGATTTCAGATAATGCATCTGCTTGAGCAACAGTTCTAGGGAACCCGTCAAGCAAGAAACCTTTGTCGCAATCTGGTTGAGCAAGTCGCTCTCTCACAATACCATTCGTGATTTCATCAGGAACAAGAAGTCCCTTATCCACATAACCTTTGGCTTCAACACCAAGCGGTGTTCCTTGGCTCATCGCCAAGCGAAATGCATCTCCAGTTGAAATATGAGGAATTTGAAATTCACTTACGATTTTCTCAGCCTGCGTACCTTTGCCTGCACCAGGAGGCCCCATAAAAATTACGTTCAACTTTATAACCTCCCATCGCACTCGGCATTACGAACAGCACAATAGGTGCCGATGTTGCATAACTTGCCCCATCAGAACCTATTAGCTATTTATTGATAAACCCTTTGTAATGCCGCTTAATCAATTGGCTCTCGATTTGTTTCATTGTCTCAAGACCAACGCCTACTACGATAAGTAAAGATGTACCACCAATCCGAACCGAGCTAGGCAAACCTGCAAGTCCTCCGAATAACATTGGAAGAATCGAGATTGCTGAAAGAAACAGCGCACCAGAAAGAGTAATTCTAGTCATTACACGAGTCAGATAAACGGAAGTTGTCTTCCCGGGTCTAATACCTGGAATATACCCGCCATTTTTCTTCATTTGATCAGCCATTTGAACTGGATTAATTTGAACGAAGGTATAAAAGTAGGTGAAGCCAATAATCAACAGTACATACAGAACAATCGCTAGAGGTGCAGTTTGGTTAATACTCAAGTTATTAATGATCCATTCTGCAACAACATTCCCTCTCCAATAACTTGCGATAGTAGGAGGAAACATCAACAACGATAGTGCAAAGATAACTGGGATTACGCCAGCAGCATTCACTTTAAGTGGAATGTGCGTCGTTTGACCACCATACATTTTACGACCAACTACGCGTTTGGCATATTGAACAGGTATCTTGCGAACACCTTGTTGAACAAATATGACTCCGGCAATAATCAGTATGACAACCAAAGCAATAATGATCAGTTTCACGATGTTCAGGAACAAAGCTCCTTCGGTCGCAAACAGTGATTTGTAAATTTGCTGTATGCTTGTAGGAATCGCCGCGACGATACCTGCAAAGATGATAATGGAAATACCGTTGCCAATCCCATACTCCGTGATTTGCTCGCCAAGCCACATCAAGAAGGCTGTACCAGCTGTCAGTATGATAGCAATCATAGCAAAAGTAGTGAAGCCCGGATCAATCACGAGTCCGCTGTAAAGACGGTTAAACCCGATGGAAAGACCAAAAGCTTGAATCACACCTAGCACAATCGTACCGTACCGAGTAACTTGTGTCATCTTCTTTCTTCCGACATCTCCTTCTTTTGCCCACTGCGCAAAGCGCGGGATAACATCCATGGACAAAAGCTGAACAATGATGGAAGCGGTAATGTAAGGCATAATTCCCATCGCGAAGATGGAGAATTGGAAGAGCGCACCGCCGGAAAACGTGTTAAGCAAACCAAAGACATCGCTCTGATTCGCTTGGTCTTGAAGTTTCAGAACATCAGTGTTAATGTTCGGCACCGGAATGAACGCGCCTAAGCGGTAGACGATAAGCAAAATGAGCGTGAATAAAATTCTTCTCCGTAAATCTTCTACCTTGAAGATGTTGGCTATGGTACTGAACATTAAATCACCTCGGTTTGACCGCCGACAGCTTGGATTTTCTCAATCGCTGATTGAGAGAACTTATTCGCTTTAACGGTTAATTTTACTGTGATTTCACCGTTTCCTAAAATCTTGATGCCGTCTTTAGGAGCTTTAACAATACCAGCCTCCATTAGAACTTCTGGAGTAACTTCAGTACCAGCTGCGAAATTGTTCAAATCTTCAAGATTCACGATTGCGTATTCCGTACGGAAACGATTCGTGAAACCACGTTTAGGTAAACGACGGTATAATGGGTTTTGTCCACCCTCGAATCCAGGACGAACGCCTCCACCGGAACGTGCGTTTTGACCCTTGTGTCCGCGAGTTGATGTTTTACCCATGCCGCTACTAGTACCACGTCCAACACGTTTACGAGTTTTACGGGAACCAATAGCAGAACTTAGCTCATGTAACTTCATCGTTGCACACCTCCTCTAGATCTTAATATGTGTTACTATGCTTCGATTTCTTTAACTTCTACCAAATGGCTTACTTGATTAACCATGCCTCTGATTGCAGCATTATCTTGATGAAGAACAGTTTGGTGCAGCTTGCGCAGACCAAGTGTTTTCACAGTAACGCGTTGCGTTTCAGGGCGGCCAATCAGGCTGCGTTTTAGGGTAATTTGTAATTGTTTCGCCATGTTTACCCCTCCTAACCTAATAGCTCTTGAACTGTTTTTCCACGAAGCTTTGCAACTTCTTCCGCTTTTTTCAAACGGCTTAAGCCTTCAAGCGTTGCGTTAACCATGTTCATGGAGTTCGATGAACCCAGGGATTTTGTCAAGATATCGCCGATACCAGCAAGTTCAAGTACTGCACGAACTGGTCCGCCTGCGATAACTCCTGTACCTTGGGAAGCTGGTTTCAACAGAACACGTCCTGCACCAAACTTACCTGTTACAAGGTGAGGAATCGAAGTGCCTACGATAGGAACATGAATCAAGTTCTTTTTCGCATCTTCAATGCCTTTGCGGATTGCATCAGGAACTTCGGAAGCTTTACCGATTCCTGCGCCAACCCAGCCATTGCCATCGCCAACGACAACAAGTGCGCTGAAGCTGAAACGACGTCCGCCTTTTACTACTTTAGCTACGCGATTAATATTAACGACTTTTTCTGTTAGCTCTAAAGTATTAGGATCTACACGCAAGTCTTTTACCTCCTTATATATGTTTTTCCTAGAATTCTAGTCCAGCTTCACGAGCTGCATCAGCTAATGCTTGAACACGTCCATGATAAAGGTATCCACCGCGGTCAAAAACCACTTTGTCAAAACCTTTAGCTTTCGCGCGCTCAGCGATTAATGCGCCAACTTTACGAGCAGCTTCTACGTTGCCACCGTTACCAATATCACTTTTCAGATCTTTATCTTGAGTCGATGCCGAAGCGATTGTTACGCCTGTTGTATCATCGATCAATTGAGCATACATGTGTTTGGAAGAACGGAAAATGTTTAAGCGCGGACGAACAGTTGTACCTTCAATTTTCTTACGAACACGAAGGTGTCTTTTCAAACGTGCTTTATTTTTATCGCTTTTAGTAATCATCTATACTTACACTCCTTTCATCATCTTATGATGCGAGGCTTATGCTTACGTAGCAAGCTCTCTCGAGAGAACTTTTAGCTATTACTCGCGATCTTACGATCTTATTTCTTCTTACCAGCTTTACCTTCTTTACGAAGGATGCGCTCGCCTTCATACTTGATCCCTTTACCTTTATACGGCTCAGGTTCACGTACGGAACGAACTTTTGCTGCCATAGCGCCTACTAATTCTTTATCAATACCTTTAACGATAATTTTCGTATTCGATGGAACATCGAATTCAATACCGTTCTCAGGAGTGATTTCAACTGGATGGGAGTAACCAACGTTGAGAACCAGTTTGTCACCGCTTTTGTTTGCACGGTAACCTACGCCTACTAGATCCAAAGATTTCGTGAAGCCTTCCGTTACGCCACTTACCATGTTGGCAACAACACTACGTGTTGTACCATGCAGGGAACGGTGGAGTTTGTTATCGGAAGGACGCTCAACGGAAATCTCGTTTTCTAGAACATTTACTTTCATATCTTTATGAAGTTCACGGGATAAAGAACCTTTAGGGCCTTTAACCGTAATTTGAGTATTGTCTAGTGTTACATTTACACCACTTGGAATGGTGATTGGCTTACGACCAATACGAGACATGTTTGCACCTCCATTCAATTACAATTGTATTACCAAACGTAGCAGATAACCTCTCCGCCAGCTTTGGATTGACGAGCATCTTTATCCGTCATAACTCCTTTAGATGTGGAGATGATGGCAATCCCTAATCCGCCCAATACACGAGGGACTTCTTGTGATTTTGTATAAACGCGTAGACCTGGTTTACTAATTCTTTTCAAACCAGAGATAACACGCTCATTGTTTGAACCGTATTTCAGGAACAAACGAATGATACCTTGTTTGCTATCTTCAACGTACTCAGCATCACGGATAAATCCTTCTTTTTTAAGGATTTCAGCGATTTCCCTCTTCACTTTTGACGCAGGAATTTCAACTGTTTCATGACGTACGATATTCGCATTACGAATGCGAGTTAGCATATCTGCAATTGGATCTGACATGACCATTTTGTGTAAACCTCCTTCCCGAAAATAGGGTGATTACCAGCTTGCTTTTTTAACGCCAGGAATCTGACCTTTATGTGCTAATTCGCGGAAACAAATCCGACAAATTTTGAACTTGCGAAGCACTGAATGCGGACGTCCGCAGCGCTCACAACGTGTGTATGCTTGCACTTTAAACTTCGGGGTACGTTGCTGTTTGACTTTCATCGAAGTTTTTGCCACTTAATATAACACCTCCTGATAGGTACGACTGGTGACCTATTTTACGAATGGTGCTCCGAGTTGTGTTAAAAGCTCGCGAGCTTCCTCGTCAGACTTAGCCGTCGTTACGATAACAATATCCATACCACGAACTTTATCAATTTTATCATACTCAATTTCAGGGAAAATGAGTTGTTCTTTCAGACCAAGTGTGTAGTTTCCACGGCCGTCAAAAGCCTTGTTGGAAATACCACGGAAGTCACGTACACGTGGAAGTGATACGTTGAAAAGTTTATCCAAGAAATGATACATGCGCTCGCCGCGAAGAGTTACTTTCACGCCGATTGGCATATTCTCACGAAGTTTGAAACCCGCGATAGCTTTTTTGGATTTGGTTACAACTGGTTTTTGACCAGCGATTTTTTGAAGATCTTCTACTGCAGTATCAAGTACTTTGGAGTTCGAAACAGCCTCACCAACACCCATGTTGATAACGATTTTCTCGACTTTAGGAACTTGCATTACTGTTGAGTAGTTAAACTTTTGGATTAACGCTGGAGTAATTTCGTTCAAATAACGATCTTTCATTCTTACTGCCATGACTCATTTGCCTCCTTTCCATGCTTGTTTGTATTAATCGATAACTTCGCCGGATTTTTTCGCGATGCGAACTTTCGTTCCGTTATCCAATACTTTGTAACCTACGCGAGTAGGCTTGCCGCTCTTAGGATCAATCAGCATCACGTTGGAAACGTGGATTGCCGCTTCTTGATTTAAGATACCGCCTTGTGGGTTTTGTTGGGATGGTTTCGCATGTTTCTTAACCATGTTCACACCTTCAACAAGTACACGGTTTTGACGAGGATAAGCAGCGATAACGCGACCCTTTTTACCTTTGTCTTTACCTGTGATCACAAAAACCGTATCGTCCTTTTTCACGTGCAGTTTATTGTTATGAGATTCTAATCTCTTTTTTAATCTTGGCATTAGCTTCTACACCTCCTGAGGTTTCCCGTAAGGAAAACAAACATCGTAACTGTTCTTAGATAACTTCTGGAGCCAAGGATACGATCTTCATGAAGTCTCTGTCACGAAGTTCGCGCGCAACTGGTCCAAAGATACGTGTACCACGTGGGCTTTTATCTTCTTTCACGATAACAGCCGCATTCTCATCGAATGAGATATATGAACCGTCTTTACGACGAGCTCCGCTCTTCGTACGAACGATAACTGCTTTAACAACGTCACCTTTTTTGACAACGCCACCTGGTGTTGCTTCTTTTACTGAACAGACGATCAAATCACCAATGTGACCAACGCGACGACCAGTACCACCCAAAACGCGGATACACATTAATTGTTTCGCACCTGAGTTGTCAGCGACAGCCAAACGAGTAAATGGTTGAATCATCGTATTCCCTCCTTTCGAGGTTCATGTCTATAATATTAGATAACAACTGCAACTTCAATTACTTCAACCAGTCTCCAGCTTTTATCTTTGGACAATGGTCTAGTTTCACTGATTTTCACAGTGTCACCAATTTTAGCTTGGTTGTTTTCATCATGTGCTTTAAACTTTTTCGTATGTTTGATTCTCTTGTGATAGAGATCATGTTTTTTGTAAGTTTCGACAGCAACAACAATGGTTTTATCCATTTTATCGCTGACAACTTTACCGATCAGGACTTTACGATCGTTACGTTCAGCCATCTAAGGAACCCTCCCTTCTAGATTTGGTTACCCAATCCCCAATTCTCTTTCACGCAAAATAGTCTTGGCACGAGCGATCTCTTTACGCAAATCACGAATTTGAGTCGGGTTGTCCAATTGACCAGTAGCTAGTTGAAAACGGAGGTTAAAGAGTTCTTCTTTAAAACCATTAACTTTTTGCTCAATTTCAGCAGTGGTTAAGTTCCGGAATTCACTACCCTTCATTTGCTTCACCGCCTACTTCTTCTCTTTTCACGAATTTCGTTTTGATTGGAAGCTTGTGAGCAGCAAGACGCATCGCTTCACGAGCGACCTCTTCACTTACACCAGCAAGTTCAAACAAAATTTTACCCGGTTTTACTACAGCAACCCATTTTTCCACGTTACCTTTACCACTACCCATACGAACTTCGAGCGGTTTTTGTGTAACTGGTTTAGCTGGGAAGATTTTAATCCAAACTTTACCGCCACGTTTGATGTAACGTGTCATGGCAATACGTGCTGCTTCGATTTGACGGTTGGAAACCCAAGCCGGTTCTACCGCTTGCAGACCATATTCGCCAAAAGCTACTTCCGTACCGCCTTTAGCGCGACCCTTCATGTTACCGCGGTGTTCTTTACGGTGTTTTACACGTTTAGGTACTAACATGATTTAAATTCCTCCTTCCGGCTGAGCCTTTTTCTTAGCTGGCGGAAGTACTTCTCCACGATAAATCCATACTTTTACACCGATACGTCCATAAGTAGTGGCTGCTTCAGCAGTACCATAGTCGATATCCGCACGAAGCGTATGAAGTGGAACAGTTCCTTCGCTATATCCTTCCGTACGAGCAATCTCAGCACCGCCAAGACGTCCGCTAGTTGCTACTTTAATACCTTTAGCGCCGGATCTCATTGTTCTTTGCATAGCTTGTTTCATCGCACGACGGAAAGAAACACGACGTTCCAATTGAAGTGCAACAGCTTCAGCTACTAGAATAGCATCAAGGTCAGGGCTTTTGATTTCAGAAATGTTGATGTGAACTTTTTTATTGGACATAGCAGCGATGTAGTTGCGAATAACTTCAACTTCAGCTCCGCCTTTACCAATAACCATTCCTGGTTTTGCAGTATGAATCGTAACGTTCACACGGTTAGCCGCGCGCTCGATATCGAATCGGGAAACTGCGGAATCTTTAAGTTTATTCTTCAAGTATTCGCGGATTTTGACATCTTCAAGCAACAGAGTTCCGAAATCTTTCTCTGCGAACCATTTGGACTCCCAATCACGAATAATACCAATTCTAAAGCCTACCGGGTTTACTTTCTGACCCACACGTTATCCCTCCTTATTTTTCAGATACCACGATTGTGATGTGGCTGGTACGTTTTTTGATCGCGCTAGCACGGCCCATTGCACGTTGTTGGAACCTTTTCATTGTTGGTCCTTGGTTAACAAACGTCTCAGAAACCACTAGTTTATTAGGATCTAATGAATAGTTATGCTCTGCATTGGCAATTGCGGAATTCAATAGTTTCTCCAGAATTGGAGAAGCTGCTTTAGGCGTATGACGCAGAATCGCGATCGCTTCACCTACCGCTTTTCCCCGAATCAAGTCAACAACTAGCTTTGCTTTACGAGGAGCAATCCGAGCGTGGTTCAATATTGCTTTAGCTTGCATGGTAGTACCTCCTCTCGGTTAAAAATGAAATTAACGTTTTCCGGTTTTTTTATCGTCGTCGTGACCTTTGTAAGTACGTGTTGGAGCAAATTCACCAAGCTTATGTCCAACCATATCTTCTGTTACATAAACAGGCACGTGTTTTCTTCCATCGTACACTCCGAAAGTGTGACCAACGAATTGCGGGTAAATCGTAGAACGACGGGACCACGTTTTGATAACCAGTTTTTTACTGGATGTGTTCAAGTCTTCTACTTTTTTCAGTAAGTATCCATCAATAAATGGACCTTTCTTTAAGCTGCGACCCATGGGTGTTCCTCCCTTCCTTGAACCTTAAGAGAATTCATATTACTTCGTACGGCGACGTACAATGTATTTATCGGATGCTTTACCTTTTTTACGAGTTTTGAAACCAAGCGTCGGTTTACCCCATGGAGACATAGGTGATTTACGTCCGATTGGTGCACGTCCTTCACCACCACCGTGTGGGTGATCATTCGGGTTCATTACGACCCCACGAACTTGTGGACGATTGCCTTTCCAACGATTACGTCCTGCTTTACCGATTTTCACGAGTTCGTGATCTTCGTTACCAACAGAACCGATTGTTGCGCGGCAAACTTTAAGTACTTTACGAACTTCACCGGATGAAAGGCGAATCGTTACGTAAGTATCTTCTTTACCAAGCAATTGAGCTTCTGTACCAGCAGCGCGCACTAATTGTGCACCTTTACCAGGTTTCAACTCAATGTTGTGGATAACTGTACCAACTGGAATGTTTTCCAATGGAAGAGCGTTACCGATTTTGATATCGGATTGTGGTCCGGATACGATGCGATCGTCCACTTTAAGACCTTTAGGAGCGATGATGTATCTTTTCTCACCATCTGCATAATGAATCAATGCGATGTTTGCGGAACGGTTAGGATCGTACTCAACTGTAGCAACGCGTCCTGGTATTCCATCTTTAGTACGTTTGAAATCGATAATACGGTATTTACGTTTGTGTCCACCACCATGGTGACGAACCGTAATTTTACCTTGGTTATTACGACCAGCATGCTTGAACAGAGGAGCAAGCAAGGATTTCTCCGGTGTTGATGTTGTGATTTCTTCAAAAGTAGAAACCGACATCGCACGTCGTGCTGGTGAGGTTGGTTTATATTTTTTAATTGGCACTCTGATTTCCTCCTAACTTTAAGAAATGGGGTTTATACCGATTCAAAGAATTCCAATTCTTTGCTTTCTGCGCTCAAGGACACGATAGCTTTCTTCCAGATGGAAGTGTAGCCGGAGTGTTTGCCATAGCGTTTAGGCTTAGCTGGCATTCTCAATGTGTTTACATTTGTAACTTTTACTTTGAAGATAGCTTCAATGGCTTGTTTAATTTCTGTTTTGTTAGCGCGAAGATCCACTTCGAAAACATACTTTTTGTTAGCCATTAGGTCGCTTGTACGCTCAGTGATGATCGGGCGCTTGATAATGTCGCGTGGATTTTTCATTGTGCAAGCACCTCCTCAACTTTCTGTACAGCTTCTTGTGTAATGATCAATTTGTCATACAACATGACATCAAGAACATTCACACCATTAGCAGCAACGAATTTCACACCTGGGATATTGCGAGCAGATAAAGCAACGTTGGAGTCGTTAGCAACGCCTACAACCAATACTTTACGATCTACTTTCAGGTTGTTCAAGATTGCTACGAATTCTTTCGTCTTAGGAGCATTCAATTCAAGTTGATCCAATACGATCAAGTTGTTATCGATAAGTTTCGAGGACAAAGCGGATTTGATCGCTAAGCGACGAACTTTTCTAGGTAATTTGAAACCATAGCTGCGAGGAGTTGGTCCGAATACGGTACCGCCGCCTTTCCACTGTGGAGCACGAATACTACCTTGACGAGCACGGCCTGTTCCTTTTTGTTTCCAAGGTTTACGACCGCCGCCGCGTACTTCTGAACGACCTTTTGTTTTGTGTGTCCCTTGACGCACAGCTGCTTGTTGCAAGAGAACAGCTTCATGAATCGCGTGAACGTGAGGTTCAATTCCGAAAACAACGTCAGACAGTTCAACTTCTCCTACCTGAGCACCTGTTACATTATATAAAGCTACTTTTGGCATCTGTCTTCCTCCTTTCTTACTTTTTAACAGCAGACTTCACGCTAACGTAGCTGTTTTTAGGGCCCGGAATGGAACCTTTAACTAGCAATACATTACGTTCAGCATCTACTTTAATGATTTGCAAATTTTGCAAAGTTACTGTTTCGTTACCCATGTGCCCTGGCAATTTCTTACCTTTAGGAACGCGGTTTGCTTGAATGGAACCCATCGAACCTGGTCCGCGGTGATAACGTGATCCGTGTGCCATAGGGCCTGTGGATTGGTTATGTCTTTTGATGTTACCTTGGAAACCTTTACCTTTGGAAGTACCCGTTACATCAACGAATTCGCCCTCTGTAAACAGATCTGCTTTCAGCTCTTGACCAACTTCATAGTCACCCAACTGAATGCCACGAATTTCTTTAACGTAGCGCTTAGGCGTTGCCCCTGCTTTTTTCGCATGGCCAAGCTCTGGTTTAATGATTCTGCTAGCTTTAACATCATCAAAACCGATTTGGATCGACTCATATCCGTCGTTATCCACATCTTTCTTTTGCAGTACCACACATGGTCCCGCTTGAATGACAGTTACCGGAACTACATTACCCTCCGGAGTAAACAACTGTGTCATCCCAAGTTTTTTTCCTAAGATACCTTTCATCGTTGACACCTCATTTCCTTCCTAAACGTTCAATTCTATAGTAGTTTTACAGTTTGATCTCAATGTCAACGCCAGACGGTAAGTCTAAACGCATCAGAGCATCAACTGTTTGTGGTGTAGGATTCACAATATCGATTAGACGCTTATGCGTACGCATTTCGAATTGCTCACGCGAATCCTTGTACTTGTGTACCGCACGAAGAATCGTGATGATTTGCTTCTCTGTCGGAAGCGGAATCGGACCGGATACACCTGCACCGGAACGCTTGGCAGTTTCCACGATTTTCTCAGCTGATTGATCAATGATTCTGTGATCATAAGCTTTCAAACGGATACGAATTTTTTGCTTTGCCATATAAGTCCCTCCTTCTATCGCCCAATTTAGTATCGGACATACTCCGTGAAAATTCTCCAACAACCATCCCCATGGCAAAGGGGCCAGGTGTGTCGGCAACCTTTCACATCATCGCAACGTCACAGACCAACGTTTTATATTATATAAAATTTGAAAGTGAATTGCAAGCTTATTTTTAGGCATTCGCATAAAAAAACACTCATCGCCTAAACGATGAGTGTTTCTTCTATAAAAAGGTATTATTTTTGAATTGTAGCAACCGCGCCCGCACCAACTGTACGTCCGCCTTCACGAATCGCGAAGCGTGTTCCTTCTTCGATTGCGATAGGGTTGATCAGTTCAACTGTAACTGTGATGTTATCACCTGGCATAACCATCTCAGTACCTTCTGGAAGGGAGATGATACCCGTTACGTCAGTTGTACGGAAGTAGAACTGTGGACGGTAACCAGTGAAGAAAGGCTTATGACGGCCACCCTCTTCTTTAGTTAGAACGTAGATTTGTGCTGTGAAGTTCGTGTGTGGTTTAACTGAACCTGGTTTCGCAAGTACTTGTCCACGCTCGATGTCTTTACGGTCAACACCACGAAGCAATGCTCCGATGTTGTCCCCAGCTTGAGCGGAATCAAGCAATTTACGGAACATCTCTACACCAGTTACGATGCATTTACGAGTTTCTTCAGCGATACCAACGATTTCAACTTCTTCTTGTACTTTAACAGTACCACGCTCAACACGACCAGTTGCAACTGTTCCACGACCAGTGATTGAGAATACATCCTCAACCGGCATAAGGAACGGTTTGTCAGTTTGACGCTCAGGAGTTGGGATATAAGTATCAACTTGTTCAAACAACTCGATGATTTTGTCAGCCCATGCACCATCTGGGTTTTGAAGAGCTTCACGAGCTGCTCCACGGATGATTGGAGTATCATCGCCTGGGAACTCATATTCGTTAAGAAGGTCGCGAACTTCCATCTCAACCAATTCAAGCAACTCTTCGTCTTCAACCATATCACATTTGTTAAGGAATACAACGATGTAAGGTACGCCTACTTGACGGGAAAGAAGGATGTGCTCACGAGTTTGCGGCATAGGGCCGTCAGCTGCGGATACAACCAGGATCGCTCCGTCCATTTGAGCAGCACCAGTGATCATGTTCTTAACATAGTCAGCATGTCCAGGACAGTCAACGTGTGCGTAGTGACGGTTAGGTGTTTCGTACTCAACGTGAGCTGTGGAGATTGTGATACCGCGCTCGCGCTCTTCTGGTGCTTTATCGATTTGGTCGAAAGCTACTGCAGCTCCACCGTATCTTTTGGACAATACAGTTGTGATAGCAGCTGTCAAAGTTGTTTTACCATGGTCAACGTGACCGATAGTACCGATATTAACATGCGGTTTGTTACGTTCAAATTTAGCCTTTGCCATTTTAAACGATTCCTCCTTAGAGTGACTATTAGTTTTATATTAAGCGCCTTTGCCTTTTGCAATAATTTCTTCTGCAATGGACTTAGGTACTTCTTCATAATGTGAAAGTTCCATGGAGTAAACACCACGGCCTTGTGTTCTCGAACGAAGTGTTGTGGAATAACCAAACATTTCGGAAAGAGGTACCTTAGCACGGATGACTTGTGCTCCATGACGGCTGTCCATACCTTCGATACGTCCACGACGGGAGTTAAGGTCACCCATAACATCGCCCATGTACTCTTCTGGTACAGTAACTTCAACCTTCATGATTGGCTCAAGAAGAACCGGTTTACATTTTTCTTTTGCTGCTTTAAGTGCCATGGATCCCGCAATTTTGAACGCCATTTCATTGGAGTCAACATCATGGTATGATCCATCGACAACAGTAGCTTTGATATCCACGAGCGGGAATCCTGCGATTACACCGTTTTTCATGGACTCTTCGATACCAGCTTGAATAGGTGCGATATATTCTCTAGGAATAGATCCCCCTACTACCTTGTTCTCGAAGATGAAACCAGTGCCAGCTTCTTGAGGTTCAAACTCAACCCAACAATGTCCGTATTGACCACGACCACCGGATTGACGAACGAATTTACCCTCAACTTTAGCAGCAGCACGGAATGTTTCACGGTATGCTACTTGAGGTTTACCTACATTCGTTTCTACTTTGAATTCACGAAGCATACGGTCAACGAGGATTTCAAGGTGAAGCTCACCCATACCCGCGATGATCGTTTGTCCTGTTTCTTCATCTGTAGAAGCACGGAACGTAGGATCTTCTTCTGCAAGTTTTTGCAATGCGATACCCATTTTATCTTGGTCGGCTTTCGTCTTCGGCTCAACAGCAAGCTGAATAACCGGTTCAGGGAAGACCATTTTCTCAAGGATAACAGGGTTCTTCTCATCACAAAGTGTATCACCAGTTGTTGTATCTTTCAATCCAACAGCCGCGGCAATATCACCTGCGTATACGATGCTGATTTCTTGACGTGAGTTCGCATGCATTTGCAGAATACGACCAACACGCTCACGTTTGCCTTTAGTCGCGTTAACGACATAGGAACCGGAGTTCAATGTACCAGAGTATACACGGAAGAAGGTAAGACGACCAACGAAAGGATCTGTCATGATTTTGAATGCAAGTGCTGAGAACGGTTGATCATCAGCAGACTTACGAATCACTTCAGTACCATCGTCAAGTACACCTTTAATGTCAGGTACATCAAGAGGGGATGGCAGGTAGTTAATAACTGCATCCAACATCAATTGAACACCTTTGTTTCTGTAAGAAGACCCTACGATAACTGGGAAGATTTTCACTTCACAGACACCTTTACGTAGTGCTCCTTTGATCTCATCAACAGTAAGCTCTTCACCTTCGAGATATTTCATTGTAAGCTCTTCATCAAGCTCAGCAACTTTCTCGATCAGTTCCAATCTTAATTCTGCAACTTGATCTTTGAACTCAGCAGGAATTTCAACTTTCTCGATATCCTTGCCAAGATCGTCTTTGTACATATACGCCACTTCTTCAACTAAATCGATGATACCTTTGAATTCATTCTCAGCACCGATCGGAAGTTGAATTGCAACTGCATTTGCACCAAGTTTTTGACGCATGGATTCAACAACTTGCAGGAAGTCTGCACCGATGATATCCATTTTGTTTACGTAAGCGATACGTGGAACGTTGTATTTATCAGCTTGTCTCCAAACTGTTTCCGATTGAGGCTCAACGCCCTCTTTCGCACTAAATACACCAACTGCTCCATCCAACACACGAAGGGAACGCTCTACCTCAACAGTAAAGTCAACGTGTCCCGGGGTATCAATAATATTGATGCGGTGACCTTCCCATTGCGCAGTCGTAGCGGCGGAAGTAATCGTGATTCCGCGCTCTTGTTCCTGTTCCATCCAGTCCATCGTAGCTGCACCTTCGTGCACTTCTCCGATTTTGTGAACTTTACCAGTGTAGTAAAGAATACGCTCTGTTGTTGTCGTTTTACCAGCATCGATATGAGCCATGATCCCGATATTACGTGTGTTTTTTAAGGAGAACTCTCTAGCCATAGGTCGTTATGTCTCCTTTCTGAAATTAGTTTTCTTATTCTACCAACGATAATGAGCGAATGCTTTGTTAGCTTCAGCCATTTTGTGCGTATCTTCACGTTTCTTAACGGAAGAACCTGTGCTGTTGCTAGCATCGATAATTTCGTAAGCTAATCTTTCTTCCATCGTCTTCTCACCGCGTAGGCGGGAGTAGTTGACCAACCAACGCAAGCCTAATGTCGAACGACGATCAGGTCTTACTTCGATAGGCACTTGATAGTTTGCTCCACCAACACGGCGAGCTTTTACTTCAAGTACTGGCATAATGTTTTTGATAGCTGCTTCGAACACTTCCATTGGCTCTTTACCTGTACGATCTTTCACGAGGTTAAAAGCATTGTATAAAATGGACTGTGCTACCCCTCTTTTTCCATCAATCATGATGCGATTGATAAGACGAGTGACAAGTTTGCTATTATAAATTGGATCTGGCAATACGTCTCTGCGAGTAACTGGACCTTTACGAGGCATAGTTATCCCCCTTTCTTATAAGAATCATCCCTGATTATTATCTCTTATTTTTTAACTTTCGGACGTTTAGTACCGTATTTGGAACGGGATTGCTTACGGTTGTTAACACCGGAAGTATCCAGCGCGCCACGCACGATGTGATAACGTACCCCTGGAAGATCTTTAATTCTACCTCCACGGATCAATACAACACTGTGTTCTTGCAGGTTGTGACCGATACCTGGAATGTAAGCTGTCACCTCTACGCGGTTCGTTAAACGAACACGTGCATATTTACGAAGTGCGGAGTTAGGCTTCTTAGGAGTCATAGTACCTACACGCGTGCAGACACCACGTTTTTGAGGTGCACTCAAATCCGTTGCTTCTCTTTTCAAAGCGTTAAAACCTTTTTGCAAAGCTGGTGATTTAGATTTATCCACCTTCGCTTGACGACCTTTACGTACTAGTTGGTTAATTGTTGGCATATCGCCACCTCCTCCCTACATTCATAACATGATGTTCTCTTGCAAGCCCACAGATCCAGGCGAGTCATAAATGAGCAAATAGAAAGTCCTTGCCATGGACAGCTGCAAAAGTCATGAAAACTTATGTATGCTAAGCCCACTAACAAAAACGTCATTAGCGTTTATTCATTTACAACAGCTGCTACCGCAGCTCCAACTTCAATTCCACATGCTTTACCTAGCATCTTCATAGAATCTACGTAGGTTACAGGTATTCCCTTCTGCGTACAGAGGGCTACCAGTTTTATCGTCAATCGCGGATCTGCATCTTTGGAAACAAATACTTCGACAGCTTGATCTTGCTCCACTATCTTCGTGACTTTCTTAGTACCTACACGTATATTCTTCGCCTGTTTGACTTTATCATAAGACATAAGGCACCCCCTTCAAAGAAAGGAAAGAATATCAACTTAGGCACACTACGATATATTAGCACTTTGAACTTCTAGTGTCAAGGAATAACTTCTCTTCCCCAACAACAATCTCATAGTTTCATATGAAAAATGAAAAGGGATTGCTCACTTCATTCAAAGTGAGCATCCCTCTCTCATTATATCGTCTTTATTCGACTGCGACCGTTTCTTTCTCAAGGTCCTCATCTTGCACGACAACTTCGTTAGGATCCGTGATACGGATATTCCGGTAACGAGGCATACCTGTACCTGCAGGAATGAGCTTCCCGATAATAACGTTCTCCTTAAGACCAAGCAATTGGTCAACCTTGCCTTTGATCGCTGCATCTGTCAAGACACGTGTGGTCTCTTGGAAGGATGCCGCAGATAGGAAGGAATCTGTCTCAAGGGACGCCTTCGTAATACCGAGCAAGATGGGTCTTGCTACAGCCGGCTCGTTGCCAGCGAACAAGGCTACTTTGTTAGCTGCTTCGTATTCATGAATGTCTACGAAGGAACCCGGAAGAAGCGTTGTATCTCCAGCGTCAACGATACGGATTTTCCGCAACATTTGACGAACCATAACTTCGATATGCTTATCGTTAATTTCTACCCCTTGGTTACGATAAACGCGTTGAACCTCTTGCAGAATGTAGTTCTGCACGCCGCGGATACCTTTGATACGAAGCATCTCTTTCGGATCGATAGATCCGTCCGTCAACTCGTCTCCAGCTTCCACTTGTTGATTCAATGAAACACGAACACGTGAACCGTAAGGAACTGCATATACTTTGGATTCCGCTTCGCCTTGGACTTCAATCTCACGACGGTCCTTCGCTTCACGGATCTCTTTGACGGTACCATCAATCTCGGAAATGATCGCTTGACCTTTCGGATTCCGAGCTTCGAAGAGCTCTTGAATACGCGGCAAACCTTGCGTGATATCATCTCCGGCAACACCACCGGTATGGAATGTACGCATCGTCAGCTGTGTTCCTGGCTCACCGATGGATTGTGCAGCAATAATACCAACTGCCTCACCAACCTCAACGAATTGGCCAGTAGCCAAGTTGCGGCCGTAACATTTTTTGCAAACACCATGATTCGTGCGGCAGCTAAGAACGGAACGAATTTGCAGTTTCTCGATGCCAGCTTCGATAATCGTGTCTGCAATACCTGATTCGATGAGTTCATTGCGTTGAACAATAACCTCACCTGTTTGTGGATGACGAAGCGTTTCATAGGCATAGCGCCCTTCAATACGGTCGTAAAGATCTTCAATAACCTCTTTACCGTCTTGAATTTTGCTAACCATGAAGCCTTTGTCTGTTCCACAATCATCTTCACGTACGATTACGTCTTGTGCTACGTCAACGAGACGACGAGTCAAGTAACCGGAATCGGCAGTACGCAGGGCTGTATCGGCAAGACCTTTACGCGCTCCGTGCGTAGAGATGAAGTACTCCAAGATCGTTAAGCCTTCACGGAAGTTTGATTTAATCGGCAACTCCATAATTTTACCGGATGGATTCGCCATCAAACCACGCATACCGCCAAGCTGTGTAATCTGGGATTTGTTACCCCGTGCTTTGGATTCAACCATCATGCTGATGGAGTTGTACTTATCTAGGGATTTCATCAAGATATCTGTGATTTCATCCTTCGCTTTACTCCAGATTGCAATGACACGGTCATAACGCTCTTCATCCGTAATCAAACCACGGCGGTATTGATTCGTAACTACGCGTACTTTCTCTTCGCAATCTTTGAGGATGGCTACTTTTTCAGTTGGAACAACAACGTCAGAGACAGCAACGGTAATACCCGCTTTGGTGGAATACGTGAATCCAAGCTCTTTGATTTTATCAAGGATCATCGAAGTTTGCGTTGTATGGTATTTGCGGAAACACTCAGCAATAATGGAGCCGAGATATTCTTTACCTACCGCTTTGTTCTCAGGACGATCAAGCATAATCGCTCTAAGATCAGCACCTTTTTCGAAAACAAAGTGAGCGTCAGGAATGCCATTCAGCAAATTCGTTTTGGTTGGCTCATTAATGAACGGGAAATCGCTAGGGAAAATCTCGTTCATAATAATTTTACCGATGGTTGTGATCAGAATTGCATTTTGCTGCTTCTCAGTGAAGCTAATTTTGTTCAAAGCTTTTGCAGGAATGGCAACACGTGCGTGCAGCGCCATTTTGCCCGATTGGTAAGAAGAAACAGCTTCGTGAACAGTTCTAATAATAGAACCTGCACCTTTAGCGAATTTGTTGTCCGTTGTCAAATAGAAGCTTCCCAGAACCATATCCTGTGAAGGCGTAACAACCGGCTTACCGTCTTTCGGATTCAAAATGTTGCCTGACGCAAGCATCAGCAAACGAGCTTCAGCTTGAGCTTCAGAGGACAATGGTACGTGAACGGCCATTTGGTCACCGTCGAAGTCAGCGTTGTAAGCTGTACATACGAGCGGATGGAGCTTAATGGCGCGGCCTTCAACCAGAATCGGTTCGAAAGCTTGAATACCAAGTCTATGCAGCGTAGGGGCACGGTTCAGAAGAACCGGGTGCTCCTTGATGACTTCTTCAAGAACATCCCATACATCCGGGCTTACGCGTTCTACTTTGCGTTTCGCACTCTTGATGTTGTGAGCCAAACCTTTATTCACAAGCTCTTTCATAACGAAAGGCTTGAACAATTCAAGTGCCATTTCCTTCGGAAGACCACATTGGTACATCTTCAGGTTAGGACCTACAACGATAACGGAACGTCCGGAGTAATCGACACGTTTACCGAGCAAGTTTTGACGGAAACGGCCTTGTTTACCTTTCAGCATATGGCTGAGGGATTTCAAAGGACGGTTACCAGGTCCTGTTACAGGGCGGCCGCGACGACCGTTATCAATAAGCGCATCGACCGCTTCTTGAAGCATCCGTTTCTCATTTTGAACAATGATATCCGGAGCCCCTAGGTCGAGCAATCTTTTGAGACGGTTGTTACGGTTGATAACACGGCGATACAAGTCATTCAAGTCGGAAGTCGCGAAACGACCGCCGTCGAGCTGTACCATCGGGCGAAGCTCAGGAGGGATAACTGGAAGTACATCCAGAATCATCCAACCAGGCAGGTTTTTGGAGTTACGGAAAGCTTCCATAACTTCCAAACGCTTAATCGCACGATTACGGCGTTGACCTTGCGCTGTTTTGAGTTCTTCTTTAAGCGTATCTACTTCACGTTCGATATCGATGTCGACCAATAATTTCTTAACGGCCTCAGCACCCATACCAGCTTGGAAAGCATACCCGTACTTCTCACGGTAACTGCGGTATTCTTTCTCGGAAAGCAGCTGCTTTTTCTCCAAAGGCGTATCACCTGGATCCGTAACAACATAGGAAGCGAAATAGATAATTTCTTCCAAGGATCTTGGAGACATATCCAGCGCAAGCCCCATGCGGCTCGGAATACCTTTGAAGTACCAAATGTGAGATACCGGAGCAGCAAGTTCAATATGACCCATGCGCTCACGACGTACTTTCTGGCGTGTTACTTCAACGCCACAACGGTCACAAACGACGCCTTTATAGCGAACACGTTTGTATTTACCGCAATGACATTCCCAATCTTTCGTAGGCCCGAAGATCTTTTCGCAGAAAAGACCTTCTTTCTCAGGCTTTAAGGTTCTGTAGTTAATCGTTTCCGGCTTCTTTACTTCCCCACGGGACCAAGAGCGAATTTTATCGGGTGATGCCAAGCCGATTTTCATAAACTCGAAGTTGTTAACGTCCATCAAGGAGCAACCCTCCTTTAAGAATTTAAACCCACTATGCAGTGAATCGTTCTCGATCTATTGTGGTGTTCTTTATTCGTTGACTCCTAATTCAGAGCCCTCTAAGTTTAGGTTTAATTTATCGCTAGTGACTTCGTCATCATCGTCGGCTTCTCGCATTTCGATCTCTTCTTCATCGCCGGACAGGATTTTGACATCCATCCCCAAGCTTTGAAGCTCTTTGATCAAAACTTTGAATGATTCCGGAACACCTGGTTCTGGAACATTTTCACCTTTGACGATCGACTCGTATGTTTTCACACGGCCTACAACGTCATCTGACTTCACGGTAAGGATTTCTTGCAGTGTATAAGCCGCTCCGTATGCCTCAAGCGCCCATACCTCCATCTCCCCGAAACGTTGTCCACCGAACTGCGCTTTACCACCCAGTGGCTGCTGAGTAACAAGGGAGTAAGGTCCTGTAGAACGGGCATGGATTTTATCATCAACCATGTGCGCCAATTTGATCATGTACATGACGCCAACAGTAACTTCACGTTCGAACGACTCACCCGTACGACCATCGTACAGAATCGTTTTGCCGCTGCGCTGCATGCCGGCTTCTTCCATCGCATCGAACACGTCATACTCACGCGCTCCATCGAATACTGGAGTTGCAGCATGGATACCGAGGTACTTGGAAGCCATACCTAAGTGAACTTCAAGCACTTGACCAATGTTCATCCGTGAAGGAACCCCTAGTGGATTCAAAACAACTTCAACCGGCGTACCATCTGGCAGGAAAGGCATATCTTCTTCAGGAAGAATACGTGCTACTACCCCTTTGTTACCGTGACGTCCCGCCATTTTATCGCCTTCGGAAATTTTCCGTTTTTGTGCGATATAAACGCGTACGAGTTGGTTAACGCCTGGAGGCAGCTCATCGCCATTCTCACGAGTAAATACTTTCACGTCTACGACAATACCATCTGTACCATGCGGTACGCGAAGGGATGTATCACGAACTTCACGAGCTTTCTCTCCGAAGATTGCATGCAGCAATCTTTCTTCCGCTGTCAGCTCCGTTACACCTTTCGGTGTTACTTTACCAACAAGGATATCGCCAGCGCCGATTTCGGCACCAACACGGATGATACCACGCTCATCAAGGTTCTTCAGTGCATCTTCCCCAACGTTCGGAATATCGCGTGTGATTTCTTCAGGTCCAAGCTTCGTATCACGAGCTTCGGACTCGTATTCCTCGATATGAATCGAAGTGTACACATCTTCTTTTACAAGCTTCTGGCTAAGCAAGATCGCATCCTCGTAGTTGTAACCTTCCCAAGTCATGAAAGCTACGACAACGTTACGTCCAAGTGCCAATTCACCTTGTTCTGTTGATGGTCCATCCGCAAGAATATCTCCCGCTTTGATCAATTGTCCTTTTTTCACAATCGGACGTTGATTGATACAAGTACCTTGGTTGGAACGCATAAATTTGTGAAGCTTATATTTGACGATGTTGCCACTAACTAATTTGCCATCTACCAGTTCCTGGCGACGCAGCCAAATTTCGTTGGCAGCAGCTTTCTCAATAATTCCATCAAATTTGGATACAATACATACTCCTGAGTCTTTAGCTACCTTATGCTCCATACCCGTACCTACGAGAGGTGCTTTAGGGATAAGCAAAGGAACAGCTTGACGTTGCATGTTTGAACCCATGAGCGCTCTGTTGGAGTCATCATTTTCGAGGAACGGAATTAGCGCCGTTGCGACGGATACAACTTGCTTCGGAGAAACGTCCATGTAATCGACACGTTCAACCGGCAGCGTTAAGTTATCATCCTTGTAACGAACGATAATGGCATCTTCAACGAATTTGTTTTCTTCCGTCAATTCTGCGTTCGCTTGAGCGATAACATAGTTATCCTCTTCATCAGCAGTCAGGTACGCGATTTGATCGGTAACCAGACCCGTCTTCGGATCTACCCAACGGTAAGGAGCCTCAATGAAGCCATACTCATTAATACGGGCAAATGTCGACAACGAGTTGATCAAACCAATATTCGGTCCCTCAGGGGTCTCAATAGGACACATACGGCCATAGTGAGAGTGATGGACGTCACGCACTTCCATCCCTGCGCGCTCTCTCGTCAAACCGCCGGGTCCGAGTGCAGATAGACGTCTTTTGTGCGTCAATTCAGCAAGTGGATTCGTTTGGTCCATAAACTGAGAAAGCTGGGAACTACCGAAGAACTCTTTAATAGATGCAATAACAGGTCGAATGTTGATCAAAGCTTGCGGCGTAATAACATTCGCATCTTGAATCGACATACGCTCACGTACAACACGCTCCATACGGGAAAGACCGATACGGAATTGGTTTTGCAGCAATTCACCTACAGAACGAAGACGACGGTTGCCCAGATGATCGATATCATCCGTATTCCCGATGCCATGAAGCAGGTTGATGAAGTAGTTAATGGATGAAATGATATCGGCAGGCGTAATATTCTTCACTGCTTTATCAATCACACCATTGGAAATAACTTTAACAATCTTGCCTTCTTCTGTTGGTGAGTAAACATTGATGCACTGAACAGGGATTGTGTCCGCGCCAGTTACACCTTTTGGGATCGTGAATTCTTGATAGCCTGCTCCTTTTTCAATAAAAGGAAGGATTTCATCAAGCACACGACGGTCAAGCAATTGTCCAGCTTCTGCAATGATTTCACCCGTTTCGGAATCCACCAATGTTTCTGCCAAACGTTGATTAAACAATCTATTTTTGATGTGTAATTTCTTGTTGATTTTGTAACGCCCTACATTCGCTAGATCATAACGCTTCGGATCAAAGAAACGAGCAACGATCAAGCTTCTTGCATTATCAAGTGTAGGAGGCTCGCCCGGACGAAGACGCTCATAGATTTCGATTAACGCTTTTTCCGTAGAATCCGTGTTATCTTTATCGAGCGTATTGCGGATGTACTCATTATCACCGAGCAAATCCAGAATTTCAGCATCTGTGCCGAAACCTAAGGAACGAAGCAAAACAGTTACTGGAATTTTACGCGTGCGGTCAATACGAACATAGATGATATCTTTCGCATCAGTCTCAAGTTCGAGCCAAGCTCCACGGTTCGGAATAACGGTTGCGGTGTAAGTTTTTTTGCCGTTTTTATCCACTTTCGTGCTATAATAAACACTGGGTGAACGAACGAGCTGGGAGACGATTACACGCTCCGCACCGTTAATAATGAACGTTCCCGTGTCAGTCATGATAGGGAAATCCCCCATGAACACTTCTTGTTCTTTGACCTCGCCGGTTTCCTTATTAATCAAACGGACTTTGACTCTTAACGGCGCCGCATAGGTTACGTCGCGTTCTTTGGATTCATCAACTGAATACTTAGGATCGCCTAAGCTATAGTCAATAAACTCCAGTACCAGGTTCCCTGTAAAATCCTGAATCGGAGAGATATCCTGAAACATCTCACGAAGTCCCTCTTCCAAAAACCACTCATACGATTTTTGCTGGATTTCAATCAGGTTTGGAATGCCCAGCACCTCATTAATTCGTGCATAAGTCCTGCGTTTACGTCGTCCAAATTGAACAAGATGTCCCGCCAACTTTCATTCACCCCTCAACTCTACTCAATAAATAAAAAGAAAGAAGAAAAACTTCGACCGACGTACACTCAGGACGCCTCCGTTAGTGGAGCCCGTCCGAATAAGCGACTGTATGGATGAAGGTTTTTCTCTGTCATCACTAAAACTTTTCCAAATATTTCTTCTCATCCTGTTAGAGTTTCCCAAAATTCAAACATTATACGTTATACGTTCAAATTTTATTCATCTCGGACGAAAAAAAGACTTGACATTTTTGTTAACTAAAGACATGTGTCCCATCTTAATACTGACATTTTTTAATAATACCACATCTAAAATGTCAAGTCAAACAAATTCCCGCGATTATGAGATAAGACTTTCAGCCTGTCGCTTAGGAAGCTTATTTCGTTGCCTTGAGAATCTTATAGCCTTTATCCTTGGAGACTTCAACAACGTCACGATAGAGTGACTCCAGCTTCTTCATCGCCGAAGGAGCGCCTTGTTTCTTTTGAATCACAACCCAGATGGCTCCACCTTCCACTAAGCAATCATAAGCATCTGTGAAAATGCGATGGACCACTTCTTTGCCGGCGCGAATCGGAGGATTCGTCAGCACAGCATCATAACGCTGATCTTTCACTTGCTCCAGCAGATCGCTTTGGATAATGCTTACGTTAGCGATGCCGTTGCGCTTGGCGTTATCTAATGAAAGCTCAATCGCTCTTTCATTGATGTCGACCATTGTCACATGCCCCTTCGGACACATCGCAGCAGCACTAAGCCCAATGGGTCCATAGCCGCACCCAACATCCAAAACTTTGGCATCTTCATTCAACTGCATCGTTTCAATCAAATGCTTACTTCCATAATCGACACCTTTTTTCGAAAAGACGCCCGCATCCGTCAAGAATGTGTACGTCTTGCCGCGCAGCACTTCTTGCATAGTGTGAACATCCCGTTTAGCCGTAGGCCGCTGCGTATAATAGTGCTCTGACACGTTAAGCTTCCCTCCTTCTTTTTACCTATAGGAAAATCTAATAACAGAGCGCGTTCCTAAGGCTTTCCTAAGGGTAAAAACTTAGGTTTAAAAAAACCCCTTGAAGGCAAGCTTCAAGAGGTTTCCTAAGGTAAAGAAATTATTTCACTTCTACGGAAGCGCCAGCTTCAGTAAGCTTAGCTTTAACAGCTTCTGCTTCTTCTTGGCTAACTTTTTCTTTAACTGCTTTTGGAGCTCCGTCAACAAGGTCTTTCGCTTCTTTCAGGCCAAGACCTGTGATTTCGCGAACTACTTTGATTACGTTGATTTTGGATGCGCCAGCGCTTGTCAAGATAACGTCAAACTCAGTTTGAGCTTCTTCAACTGCTACTGCTGCGCCACCGCCAGCTGCTACTGGAGCTGCTGCTGTTACGCCAAACTCTTCTTCGATTGCTTTAACCAGGTCGTTCAATTCCAAGATTGTCATGCCTTTGATTGCTTCTAGGATCGTTGCATTTGTGCTCATGGTTAAACCTCCATTATCATTTCATATATTTTGTGGTTGTTGTTGTAAAACAAAATTAAGCTTGACCTTCAGCTTCTTTTTTCTCAGCAACTGCTTTAACAGCAAGTGCAAAGTTACGAACTGGAGCTTGAAGAACGCTAAGCAACATGGAGAGAAGACCATCTCTGGATGGAAGTTCAGCAAGTGCTTTGATTTGATCGTATCCAACTACGCGGCCTTCGACCACGCCACCTTTTACGCTCAATTGATCATTCTTTTTCGCAAATTCAGTCAAGATTTTCGCTGGAGCAACTAGATCGTCTTTGCTGAAAGCAATAGCAGTTGGACCTGTAAGGTACTCATCCAATGCGCTTAGCTCAGCATTTGCCGATGCGCGTCTAGCCAACGAGTTCTTGAGAACTACGAATTCAATACCAGCTTCGCGCAAGGTTTTACGCAGCTGTGTTACTTGAGCTACGTTTAAACCGCGGTAGTCTGCGATAATTGTAGAAGCACTAGCTTTAAACTTCTCAGTTACTTCAGCTACTGCTTGCTCTTTCTCTGCAAGAATTTTCGCGTTTGCCATAGTACACCTCACTTCTTATGCATTTATCATTCAAGTTCGCAAACAGTAGGAGCATCAGCATTCCTTATAAAATAAGAAATGCCTTCGTAGACGCTACGAAGGCATGATGTGTTCACTTTTTCCCTGATGTACAAAGAAATCGCTATATATATCATAACACCTCGGTAGGAAATTAAGCCCGGTGGCACCTACTGTCTACGGTTTGCATATTCATTTTTAGGACCTTTGATAGAGTATCATGCCCAGCAACCGAAGTCAACTGGAAGCTTCTACTTATCTGAAGGATGACAGGTTCACACGAACACTAGGGCCCATAGTCGAAGATACAGCAATGTTCTTCAGGTAAACACCTTTAGCCGCTGCTGGTTTCGCTCTAACAAGCGCATCAACCAATGCTTTGAAATTTTCATTCAACTTGTCTGCATCGAAAGATACTTTACCAAGTGGAGCATGAATTTGTCCTGCTTTATCAAGACGGTATTCGATTTTACCAGCTTTGATCTCCTGAACAGCTTTGGTAACGTCGAAAGTAACTGTTCCTGCTTTAGGGTTTGGCATTAAACCTTTACCCCCGAGGATACGACCCAGTTTACCCACTTCGCTCATCATGTCTGGAGTAGCTACGCAAACGTCAAATTCGAACCAACCTTGTTGAATTTTGTTGATCATGTCAGCATCACCAACAAAATCTGCACCAGCTGCTTCAGCTTCTTTCGCTTTCTCGCCTTTGGCAAATACGAGTACACGTTTTGTTTTACCAGTACCGTGTGGAAGTACAACGACACCACGAACAGCCTGATCTTGTTTTCTTGGGTCAACACCCAGACGAACTGCAACATCTACAGTTTCATCGAATTTAGCAGGAGCTGTTTTCTTAACAAGCTCGATTGCTTCTGATGGATCATACAAGGTTTCAGCATTTACAAGCTGAGATACCTCGCGGTATTTTTTACCGTGTTTAGGCATAATGATATTCCTCCTTAGTGGTATTAGCGGATAATCCTCCCACCGAGCGGCTGAAGAGTTCCCTCAAAGAAAACTCACTTCGCAAGCGATTGCTTAACGGTTAACCGCATTCCTTGCGGAATTAATCTTCGATAGTGATTCCCATGCTGCGAGCAGTACCTTCGACCATACGCATTGCAGCCTCAACGGATGCAGCATTCAAGTCAGGCATTTTTTGTTCAGCGATTTCGCGAACTTTTGCACGTTTCACAGTTGCAACTTTCTTTTTGTTTGGTTCACCGGATCCTTTTTCGATACCAGCAACGACGCGAAGAAGAACTGCAGCCGGAGGCGTTTTAGTGATGAATGTAAAGGAGCGATCCTCGAATACTGTGATTTCAACCGGAATGATAAGACCAACTTGATCAGCAGTACGCGCGTTAAACTCTTTACAGAAAGCCATAATGTTCACACCTGCTTGACCCAATGCTGGACCGATCGGTGGTGCTGGATTTGCTTTCGCAGCTTGAACTTGAAGCTTCACGATTTTGATAACCTTTTTTGCCATGATAGACACCTCCTTGCATTTAATATGGAATCTGATGCGATCCCACTAACGAAGGTCTATCCCGAGGAATAGACCTGGCAGAAACCCTTGGTTGTCTTGTTTTATAGCTTTTCCACTTGGTCGAAATCGAGCTCAAGCGGGGTTTCTCTACCAAACATGTTGACATGCACCTTAAGTTTACCCTTGTCAGCCACAATTTCCTCAACAGATCCAACAAAGTTTGCGAAAGGTCCCACCTTGACGCGTACGGTTTCTTTGAGTTCGAAGTCGATAATCTCCTTCGGCTCTTCCATCCCCATATGCTTCAAAATAGATTCAACTTCCTCAGGTAATAATGCAGTCGGTTTAGAGCCGGATCCTGTAGAACCTACGAATCCAGTCACTCCTGGCGTATTACGCACTACGTACCAAGAGTCGTCCGTTTGAATCATTTCGACGAGGACATATCCTGGGTAAACTTTGCGCATGACGACTTTTTTCTTGCCGTCTTTGTTTACCAATTCTTCTTCCATGGGCACAAGCACACGGAAGATCTTGTCCGTCATTTCCATAGATTCTACACGTTTCTCTAGGTTGGCTTTCACTTTGTTCTCATACCCTGAATAGGTATGTACGACGTACCATCTTTTTTCCATGAATAAATTCACCTATAGTCCTGTTTATTTAAAAACAAGGCGCAGCAACTCAGAAATTCCTAGATCAAGCACAAAAAAATAAATAGCAACAAAAGCTACGGTACCAATAACGACAAGCGTATAGGTAGTCATCTCTTTGCGACTTGGCCACTTGACCTTTTTGAGTTCTGTCCAACTGTCGGTGAAGAAGGAAAAAGTGGATCCGAAGCTTTGTCTCATTCTAGCCAAGAACGCCACAAACTACACCTCCAAAGAACTACCTAGTCTCGCGATGAGCAGTATGTTCATTGCAAAATTTGCAATATTTCTTCAACTCAATACGGTCGGGATTGTTGCGCTTATTTTTAGTGGATGCATAGTTTCTTTGTTTGCAATTTGTGCACGCTAATGTGATGATGACCCGCATGATGTACACCTCCTACAGACACGTTCTAATTAAAGCCCTTCGAAGCGCGTCAAAAAGAAAGCGACTTTTAGGGCTACCTGAAATACTTTATCACAATCCGTGATAGAGTGTCAAGGCTCAAGTCTCACAAAAGCGAGAGTATCAACAGTATAGACTCTCCAGCGAATTGTTAAACATCCGTACAAAGAAAAATACCCGCGCAGTTGTAGCAGCACGGGTACCATTTATAAATCTCTAACTTCCAGATATCTTTCCAACTTGCGTTTGACGCGTTGAAGAGCATTATCAATAGACTTCACATGTCGATCGAGATCAACAGCAATCTCTTGGTAGGATCTACCGTCAAGATAAAGCATCAGTACTCTGCGCTCTAAGTCGCTTAATATCTCTCCCATTTTATCTTCAAGGCCCGTAAACTCCTCTTGATTAATCACGAGCTCCTCAGGATCAGTCACCCGGGAACCACTAATAACGTCAAGCAAGGTACGATCAGAATCTTCATCATAGATAGGTTTGTCCAGTGAAACATAGGAATTAAGAGGAATGTGCTTCTGACGCGTTGCTGTCTTGATGGCCGTGATGATCTGTCTCGTGATGCACAGTTCAGCAAAGGCTTTGAATGAAGCAAGCTTGTCTCCTCGGAAGTCGCGAATAGATTTGTATAAACCTATCATGCCTTCCTGCACAATGTCTTCTCGGTCTGCACCTATCAAAAAATAAGAACGTGCTTTGGCACGTACGAAATTCTTATATTTATTGATAAGGTATTCCAACGCTTCGCTATTGCCTTCACGGACTGCTTCGACGATGTCTTCATCTGGCTTGAGGTCATAATCATACATTCTCAGTTCTTTGAGGTCGACACTCACCAACAATCCCTCCGGCCTGCAGGACTACCCAGATTCTCTATAAAAGTTTAGGTTAAGTATACATGATGAAATCTCACACCGTCAACGGGGAACCGCCCCATTTCTAGCATTTGGAGGATTTCACTCGCCTCTTCGCCAGCGTTCGAACTGTGCTTTAAGCTCATTGCTCAGCTTTCCTTCGAACGGATTGCGTTTCGTTGATGTTTCTGGATGAATGCGTTCTCGCACTTCTTTGCGATTCTGCTTGATTTTGACCAGCAATTCACCGGCAGGCAAACGAAGAGCGCCTTTGCCGAAAATCACATGCTGCTCAATCATATCCGAAGTTGCGACATAGATTTGCTTGCGGCGGCCCATCAAATTCGTGACCAAACGCTCGATTCGTTCATCTGCCGTTTCCTTCTCTTTGGTGTAGAGGACATTCAATTTGCTTTGCACATACTTCTTCCCTAACCCCGGCACCATATAAGCATCAAAAACAAGATAGACCTTCATCCCAGAGTAGGATTGATATTCCGCCAGCATATGGATCAATTTGTCCCGCGCGCCTTCCAGATCCGTATCCTTCAGTTTACTGAGTTCCGGCCAAGCTCCAATGATATTGTAGCCATCTACAATCAGAAACTCTTCCATCCCATTTAACTCTGTTTACGCTGTCGTACCACTTCGTACATCAACACGCCCGCAGCAACGGATGCATTCAAAGAATTCACATGTCCCGCCATCGGCAGCTTCACCAAGAAGTCACACTTTTCCTTAATTAATCGGCCAACGCCTTTGCCTTCATTCCCAATAACGAGCGCAATAGGCATGTTGAAATTAGCTCGATAGACATCCTGTGCAGCAGATACGTCCGTTCCTGCCACCCAAACACCTTGTTCTTTCAATTTCTCAATCGTTTGTGCGATATTCGTTACGCGTGCAACCGGTACGTATTCAACAGCCCCCGCGGAAGTTTTGGAAACGGTGGCCGTGAGCCCAACCGAACGGCGTTTGGGAATAATAACGCCATGAACCCCTGTACAGTCAGCCGTCCGCAAAATAGAACCCAGATTATGCGGATCCTCAATCTCATCCAAAATCAAAATAAACGGCTCTTGCCCCAATTCCTTGGCTTTCGCCAGAATGTCTTCAACCTCCACATAAGCATAGGCCGCTACTTGCGCTACAACACCTTGGTGCTGCAACCCTTCCGCCATTTGGTCAAGCTTCCGTTTGTCTGTGAATTGCACTAGAATCCCCAAATTTTTGGCTTCTGCCACAATCGGGCCTGCGAACTGCTTCTGCGCATTCTCCGCTATCCATATTTTATTAATTGTCCGGCCTGCACGAATCGCTTCTAACACGGAGTGCTTGCCGCCAATATACTCCTGATCTTCTTCCATTCTCTTTCTTCCTCCTAGACGTTTCGCTTAAGATTGCCGCTTGTAGGCAAGAGCAAAGTCCAATATTTCCTTCAATCTATCAAAGGATTGCTTATAGTACAAATATCCGATCAAGCACTCAAACGCGGTACTGTGCCGGTATTCCAGCACCTCCGCGTTTTTGGCTGTTGTTCCTGATTTGGCATTGCGTCCCCGCTTCACCATGTCAACTTCCTCTTCCGTCAGCATCGGCATCAAAGCCTCAAGTATCTTAGACTGAGCTTTCGCCGAGACATAGCCTGTCGAGGCTTTATGCAAATGGTTCGGCCGATGATTGGCTCCAGAGATGACATATTGCCTGATATAAACCTCATACACAGCATCCCCAATATAGGCCAAAACTAAAGGGTTCAGCAAATGCGGGCTCTTCGAAGGCGGGAAAACAAACAGGTTGGCATTTTCAGTAGAGATTTCGCTCATTTGCGGCGCCAGCGTATTCCTTGTGGTGTATCCTCTAGGAATATCCCTTTCTCCGTGAGCAGATCGCGGATTTCATCGGCACGCGCCCAGTTCTTGGACTTGCGTGCTTCTGTTCGATCAACAATCAATTGTTCGATTTCTTCATCCAACAGCTCGTCGGCTTGCTGCGAGAGAATGCCCAGTGTTTGATCAAAAGCTTGCAATTGATCGATGAAAAGTTGCAGTACGCCTGCATGCACCCGCTCCTGCTGCAGATAGAGATTCGCTTCGGCAACCAGATCGAAAACAGCGGTAATGGCATCCGGCGTGTTGAAATCATCATTCATTTTATCCGTAAATTGCTTGGCAATCGCAGCTAGACGATCCGTTATCGCCGGATCCACTTCACTGGAATCGGACGCGGTAGCTAGACGATATTTCAAATTATCGTAGGCATTCTGAATCCGCTCCAAAGCATTTGAAGCTTGCTTCAGGCTTTCATCACTGAAGTTCAGCGGATTGCGGTAATGCGCGGATAACATAAAGAAGCGGAACACTTCCGGCTTAATTTGCTGCACTAAATCGCGAATCAGAATACCGTTGCCCAGCGATTTGGACATTTTTTCGTTATCGATATTCAGGAAAGCATTATGCATCCAATAGTTAGCCATGGGCTTACCCGTCACGGCTTCAGTCTGAGCAATTTCACACTCATGATGCGGGAATGTCAGATCGAACCCGCCGCCGTGAATATCAATCGTTTCACCCAAATATTTGCGAACCATGGCCGAGCATTCAATATGCCAGCCTGGGCGACCATGCCCCCAAGGGCTATCCCAAGAAATCTCTCCTGGCTTCGCCGCTTTCCAGAGAACGAAATCCTGCGGATTCTCTTTGCGATCGTCCACTTCAATACGGATGCCGTATTGGAGCTCTTCCAGATTCTGATTCGACAGTTTGCCATAGTCGGCAAATTTGTTCGTACGGTAGTAAACGTCGCCGCGAGCTTCATAAGCGAAGTCTTTCTCCACAAGAGCAGCAATGAAATCAATGATTTCCTGGATGTTCTCCGTTACGCGCGGATTCATGCTGGCATCGTGAACGCCGAGCTTAGAGATATCTTCTAAGAAGGCTTGGATGAACGTCTCTGCCAGCTCAGGAACCGAAACCGCCAACTCCTCGGCTTTGCGAATCATTTTATCATCCACGTCGGTAAAGTTCGTAATGTAATTGACTTCATACTGCTGAGACTCTAGATAGCGGCGTACAACATCAAAAAAGATAACCGGACGGCCATTCCCAATATGAATGTAGTTATAGACGGTAGGGCCACATACATACATCTTCACTTTGCCTGGCTCTAGAGGGATGAATTCTTCTTTCTTACGTGTTAAGGTGTTATACACTTTGAGCGTCATGTTCTCTCGCTTCTCCATTCTTTGAACGTTCTAGTTCAAGCTGCTCTTTGAGTTCATTGATTTGCTGCTGCAATTCCTGAAATATATCAATAATCGGATCCGGCAGATTGCCGTGGTCCAAACGATTCACGCGAACGCCATCCCGCTTCACCAGCTTAGCCGGCATTGTGACGACAGTACTGTTAGAGGGAACCTCCTGAATAACGACCGCATTAGACCCAATGCGCGAATTCTCGCCCACCAGAAATGATCCCAGAATTTTGGCGCCTGAGCCAACAACAACATTGTTGCCAATCGTCGGGTGTCTCTTCCCCTTCTCTTTCCCCGTTCCTCCCAAGGTAACCCCTTGGTAAAGAATAACATCGTCTCCGATTTCGCAAGTTTCCCCAATCACGACCCCCATGCCATGATCAATAAACAGTCTTCGGCCAATCGTCGCGCCTGGATGAATTTCAATTCCTGTCATGAACCGGCTCCATTGTGAAATCACACGAGCAATCGTATACAGCCCTCGTTTGTAGAACCAGTGACCTACCCGATGCGCCCAAATCGCATGAAGCCCGGAATACGTAAACACAACTTCAAACCAGCTGCGCGCAGCAGGATCGTTATCGAATACAGCGGAAATATCAGATTTGATGGATGTCCACATGCTCTCACCTTCTCGCTTCTCAATAGAAAATCATGCAAAAAAGCCCCCGCAGCCATATGGCTGCAGAGGCGTAGTTATCGCGGTTCCACTCTGCTTGGTGACTCGGAAGTCTCCCAACTTAGGTTCCCGTAACGTGGGTACTCCGGCTGCGCCTACCCTACTCTTGCGAGGATTCGGCGCGGCAGCTCCCAGGTGCATTTCCGGTTAGCGGGATTGGATAACTCACAGCCGAAGCCGCTAGGCCTCGATTATCCTCTCTGATAAATCCCAAATTAAACGTACTCTCCTGATCATCGCATTGCGTATTAGATTCAGTATAGCGAAAAGAAACTTGCTTTACAATAAGTTCCTTAGACGTGAAGCGACTTTTTCTTTGCCCAGCAGGTAAAGAGACACATTCAGATCGGGCCCATGCACTTGTCCTGTCAGTGCGGAACGGATGGACATGAAGAGCTGCTTCCCTTTAAATCCTGTATCTTTCTGCACTTGTTTCAACAAAGCGGGAATAGCTTCTACCGTGAAGGCTTCCGCCTGCTCCACTTGGGTCAGGAAACTCGCCAATACCACAGGGACGTGCTCTTCTTTGAGCACAGCCGCCGCTTCCTCATCAATGACAAGCTCATCTTTGAAGAAGATGCTCGAGAGTTCAACAATCTCAGCCGCGTAGCGCATTCTGTCTTGATTAAGGCCTACGAGCGCCGTAACCCAAGCTTCCTTCGCTTCATCCAACTCCGATTGAATATAACCAGCTTTATGCAGATGCGGCTTGCATAATTCCACTACGCGCGCGAGTGGCGTTTTCTTCAAATACGCATTGTTCATCCAATTCAATTTATCCATATCAAACACAGCCGGACTTTTGGATACGCGATCCAAGTCGAACTGGGCAATCAATTCTTCTTTGGTGAAGATCTCTTCTTCGCCGCCCGGAGACCAGCCCAGCAGAGCAATGAAGTTAACAACCGCTTCCGGCAGGTAGCCAAGCTCTCTATACTGCTCAATGAACTGGATGATGGACTCATCCCGCTTGCTCATTTTCTTGCGGTCTGGATTCAAGATCAACGCCAGATGTGCAAAGTCAGGAACAGGAAGCCCGAGCGCTTCATACATCAGAATTTGCCTTGGTGTATTGGACAGATGCTCTTCGCCGCGAATAACGAGATTGATTTTCATCAAGTGGTCATCCACAATGACAGCAAAATTATACGTAGGAATCCCGTCTGGACGCGCAATAATGAAATCGCCGATGCCATTGGATTCAAATTCAACATGCTCCCGCACTTTGTCCTCGATTTCAATTATACGGTCTGCCGGCACACGGAAACGGGTAGATGGCTTGCGTCCTTCTGCTTGGTGCGCAGCGATCTGCTCTGGCGTTAAATGACGGCACTTTCCGGAGTAGCCGCCCATCTCACCGCTCGCTTCTTGCTCAGCCCGCTCCTGCTCCAAATCGGCTTCTGAACAATAGCAAGGGTACGCATGCCCGCTCTGCAGCAATTGATCTAGATAAGTTTGGTAAATGTCCAAACGCTCCATTTGACGATAAGGACCGTAGGGACCTCCAATATCTACGCTCTCATCCCATTCCAAACCCAGCCATCTCAGACCATTCAGTTGATCCTCGATCCCAGACTCCTTATGACGGGTTTGATCCGTGTCTTCGAAGCGCACTACAAAAGCACCGCCATGGCGGCGCGCCAGCAAATAATCGAACAATGCCGTACGGGCACCGCCAATATGTAAATGCCCGGTCGGACTAGGTGCATAACGCACACGTAAAGGTTGATTCATGACTGTTATCTCCTCTTATCCCCAATTAATACCTGCTATTCTAGCACATCTCGAATTAAACAAACAACCGATTGCGCAGCAATGCCTTCTCCACGCCCTGCGAAACCAAGCTGCTCCGTCGTCGTTGCCTTCACATTGACTTGCTCCGGCTTAGCTTCAAGCGCCTCGGCGATAATTTCAACCATTTGCGGAATATAAGGCGCCATCTTTGGCTTCTGGGCAATAATCGTGGAGTCGATATTCCCCAAATGATAACCTTTGTCTCTAGCCAGCTGCCAAACCTGTTTCAGCAGAACTAAGCTGTCCGCATCTTTGAACTCTGCAGCCGTATCTGGGAAATGCTTCCCGATATCGCCTAAGCCCAGCGCGCCCAGAACCGCATCGCTGATCGCATGAAGCAGAACATCCGCATCCGAATGCCCCAGCAATCCTTTGTCATAAGGAATCGTCACGCCTCCAATAATACACTTGCGGCCTTCAACCAATTGATGAACATCAAATCCTTGTCCTACGCGAATCATAGCTGTCCCTCTCCCCTAACATGATTTAAAATCCACTCCGCCCAAGGCAGATCTTCCGGTGTCGTAATCTTGATATTGTAGTAATCCCCTTCAACTACATGTACCGTTGTACCGAGCCGTTCTACCAGCATAGCATCATCTGTCCCTATAAAGCTCTCTTGGGATGCGCGCTCATGCGCCTCCTGCAGGAGGGAAAGCCGAAAAGCTTGCGGCGTTTGGATCGCCCACAAGCTTCGTCTATCTGGTGTAGATTGAATTCGTTTTGCGGAATCTACGACTTTAATTGTATCTTTTACAGGTACGGCCAGCACGGCTGCATCTTGTTCCTTCGCCTTTTCCAAGCAATCGAACACATGTTCTTTTTTGACGAATGGCCGAACACCATCATGAACGAGCACCCAATCGGTCCCCTGTTGTAAGGAGTCCAGCCCCCGCCTAACGGAATCTTGACGCTCAGCGCCGCCTGCTAGCACATGAGTGGTCTTAGACAGCCCATAGTCCTGTACATAGCCTCTACAGCGATCTAGGTCGTGTTCCCCGACCACCAGAATGATTTCATGCACTTCCTGTATGTTTTGAAATAATTGCAAGGTATGTACCAGAATTGGCTTCTGACCCAGTTGTAAGTATTGCTTACTTTCAGCCGTTCCCATGCGCGAGCCCTTGCCCGCCGCCACGATGATAACCCCTAGCTTCCCCATAAGTCCTCCAACTACACGCTCTCATCCGAAAGCTTTCTTTCGTAAGCATATGCCCAAGGTTAAACGACCTCCGTCGTCCTTCTAGCTATGTTACATCTCCTTATCATACTGGTTTTACTGCGCTTTTTCCAATAGTTTTGGTTTCGCGAAGATCATTCGGCCCGCCGACGTCTGCAGCACACTTGTGACCATCACCTCAAGCGTCATGCCAATGAATTCGCGCCCGCCTTCGACTACGATCATCGTACCATCATCCAGATAAGCGACACCTTGTCCATGCTCCTTGCCGTCTTTAATGACTTGAACGATAATTTCTTCCCCAGGAAGAACAACAGGCTTCACAGCATTAGCCAGATCATTAATGTTGAGAACCGATACGCCTTGCAATTCACACACTTTATTCAAATTAAAATCGTTCGTAATTACTTTGCCTTGCAATACCTTGGCTAGACGGACCAGCTTGCTGTCTACCTCCGATATTTCTTCGAAATCTCCTTCATAAATAAGGACCTTCACTTCAAGTTCTTTTTGAATTTTGTTTAAAATGTCCAAGCCGCGGCGGCCGCGATTCCGCTTGAGTAGATCCGATGAATCCGCAATATGCTGCAATTCTTCGAGAACAAACTCCGGAATGACCAGCGTCCCTTCGATAAAGCCTGTTTTGCAAATATCTGCGATTCTTCCGTCAATAATGACACTTGTATCCAAAATCTTGTGTTCCTCATACGGACGATGCGTCTGCTTCTCCGGTCCAGTTGACCGACTTTTCACGATTATTTGCACCAATTCTTCCCGTTTGTTGTACCCAATACGGAAACCCATCACAGCCAATACCGCCGAAACGATAAACGGTACAAACGGACCTGCCCCCTTCACCTGCTCAAGCACAGGGAACACCATTACCGATATAAGCAATCCAATGACCAATCCAAGGGTCCCTGAGAGCAAATCTGAGACGGGGATATCCGCAACGTTCTTCTCTCCCTTCATCAAGAGCTTCATGCCTTGACTGGCCACCCATGCTGAAAAAAAGAACATCACAACCGCACACAAACTATTAATCCAAATTCCTTTACCCGCTTCACTTATGAATCCTGTCGTTCGAAAGATCGTATCGCTCCATCCATAACCTAAACTGCCACCCATGATTGCCAAAATGAATTGTACCCATTTCCTCATCATAGATTCACCCCCTAATCAACTTGTTGATAAATGCTTTATTACAATTATGTTCCAATTTCTCCAACGTTAATCACTTCTTCATATGGAAAATTGAAAAATTAGAGGGCTTCCTTTATAATGAAATTGGAAGTTACCAACACACCCGAGGTGGATGGAATGAGCTCCTTGACTTTAAAGCAGTTTCAAGATCAAGTATCCGAATTGTTACTCCGTCACCGAAGTCTGCTTGACGTTCTATCCAAATTTCAACAGTCAGGCGCAGCTGCTAATCGTTCCGTGGTGAAATCCATTACCGAATGTGGATGTATTCAGGTTCATGCGGCCAAGCAAGAGTATCATCCTGAGATGACTTTAAACGAAGCCAAGGATGTGCTCGGCACTCATGTAACAGGACACTTATGTGAACAATGCATCGAAGTTGTGAGTAATGAGCTGGGCAGGAACTTGTTCTATATGTCCGCACTAAGCAACATTCTTGACATCAATTTGGAACAAGTCGTTGAGAACGAATCTAAGAAATGCACAACCTTAGGACTTTTTAACATGTCATGAACAACGTAAAAAAAGCATTTATTTCCTTTCTGAGTTATCAGAAGAAAATAAATGCTTTTTATTTTCGTATTAAGATCTAGAGATCGGATTTAACGGACTTGGAATCGTCCATTCCGCGTCTTTTGTTCTTTCTGCGCAGACGGATGAAGAATCCATCAACGTTTTTTTTTAAGCCGTATAGCGCGTACCCTAACAAAGGTACGAAAATCATTTTGGAAATGGATTCTGGCCATTTGATTGCAATAAGAATGGCTATAGCAACGATAATAGGTGTAATCCAAATGGCTGCTTTGGGAATGCCCGCTTTCTTGAAGTTCGGGTATTTCACAGTACTTACCATCAAGTAGGATAACATAATCGTACTGGCTAGAAGCACATACACGTTAATTTCGTTCACGAACAAAGCCAGTGTACAGAGCACGCCCCCTGCAGCTGGAATCGGAAGACCGATGAAATAGCCAGGTGTGCCGGCAACAACATTAAAGCGAGCCAAACGGAGTGCTCCACAAATCGGGAAGATCGCGGTAACAATCCATGCAAACGCCGGGCTGATAACGCTCGGATCATTGAATGCAACAACATACATGATAAATGCAGGTGCTACACCGAAGGAAATCACGTCAGACAGCGAATCTAATTCTTTACCAAACTCACTCTGGGCGTTTAACGCTCTAGCTACCCGTCCATCCAGACCATCCAGCAGCATAGCGACAATGACGAGCACTGCTGCAACACCATGTTCACCGCTAAAAGCAAGAATAATTGACAGAACGCCTAGGAATAAGTTCCCTACTGTAAAAAGACTGGGAATCGATTTCGTTAACATATGTTTTTGTCCACCTCTGAATTTACTATACCCTAATCTAGACTTAATAAAACCTGATTGACTTCACAAAACCTCAACATTGATACTTTATGATTGTATCCAGTTTAAATATGTCTGTCAATGAAGACTTGTTCCTGAATCCTCTTGAGACCTTCCTTAATGGCGCGGGCTCTCACTTCTCCGATTCCGTCAACTTCATCCAATTCTTCAATTGTCGCCATCATCATGTGTGGCAGGTAACCGAACTTCTCGACCAAGTTAGCAATAATAATCGAGGGCAGCCGCGGTATTTTCCCAAGAATCCGGAAGCCGCGAGGCGATACGGGTTCTTCGACAATGGAATTCGTATGCGGATAACCGAGTAACCGGATAATCTGGTGCGGCTCCAGCAGCTCATCCGAAGATAACCGCTTTAATCCGGCTTGCATATCTTTGACGCGATCTTCTGATAATTCTCTTACATAATCTTTTACGAGCAAACGCGCTTCAAGTTCCGCGTTGCCCACAAGTTCTTCCAATTGCATGCTGATGAGGCGTCCTTCATTCCCCAATTCATTAATATATCGATTGATCTCCGCTTTAATGCGTAAAACCATCTCGAACCGAGCAATAACATTCGTCACATCATGAAGAGTTACAAGCTCCTCAAACTCTGATGCGCTAAGATTGGTCAACGACTGATCGAGTACAACCTTGTAGCGTTCCAACGTTTGAATCGCTTGATTCGCCTTCGTTAGAATGACACCAATATCCTTCAACGCATAGCGCAAATTGCCTTGGTATAGGGTAATGACATTCCTCCGCTGCGAAATGGAGACGACTAATTTGTTCGTTTGTTTCGCAACACGTTCAGCTGTCCGGTGTCTAATTCCTGTCTCCGATGAAGAGATGGAGGAATCAGGAATTAATTGTGTGTTCGCATAGAGAATTCGTTTGATGTCTTCACTTAATATAATCGCGCCATCCATCTTGGCAAGCTCATATAAATAATTGGGGGAGAAGTCGCAATCGATGGAGAAACCGCCATCTACGATTTCTCTGACCTCCGCACTATAGCCAACAACAAGAAGTCCACCCGTTTTGGCGCGTAGGACATTCTCCAAACCATCGCGGAACGGTGTACCGGGTGCTACCATTTGCAGCAGCTGGCTCATGACGTCTCGCTTTATCTCTTCTTTACTCATCTTTTTCCTCCTGAAGGCTTGCAGGTTGAATGACCACGAATGAACCCAGTGCTGCTCGCAATGCTTCTGCCACTGTGTTCACTCCGATAATCTCCATACCGGGCGGATGCGTCCACCCCTTCAAACTTTTCTCTGGCATAATACGATTTCACCGAACACCACATCATAGGGTTGTATGGCTTGATCCATAAACTGGAGGCAATACGAGTCCAGGATAATTGACGATTAAACAATCCCTATATATATCATACATTTCACATTCGCAATTCATGCTGCTTTGATAAAGTCCAGTTGCTAAATCCTTACAACTAAGTATAACGGAAAATGCTTTCCTTTAAAAGAATTTGTATACAATGAAAGAACAGATCTGTTTTTCTTGAAAATTCAAAACAAAAAAGCAACCACTCTCTTTTGCTTGTGAGATGGTTACTTTTGTGTTTATATAACTTATTCTTCCTCGTCCCAAGGGGCTTTCTGCTCTTTGCCTTTGGGAGAAGCGCCAAAAACCGAATGAATGACTTGGCTCAAGGTCTTACAAGGAATTACCTTTATTGTAGAAAACGTAGTTGTGCTTTTCAAGCCATTGAGCGCAACGTAGACACGTTTGAAACCCATTCTTTCAAGTTCTCTAACTCTTACTTCTAACGTAGGAACTTTCTTCAATTCACCTGTTAAACCAATATCTGCGATAAATACAGTATCATTAGGGATACCTTGATTCTTACAGGAAGATACAATACTCATGATCGCCGCTAAATTGGATGATTGTTCTTTTAGCCTCATACCGCCAGTTGTTTTCACTACTACGTTCTTATCATGAAGTGGCATATTAGCCCTTTGTTCCATGATACTGATAAGTGTATTAACATGGTCTTTTTTTAAACACTCGGCAATACGGCTTGGGTATGGCATGAACGTAGTGGAAACCAAGCTTTCTATTTCCAGAATAATAGGTCTAGTGCCTTCTTTAACAACGGTTAATGCACTTCCGCTAACCACATCATTCTCGTCTCGTTGAGTCATAAAGAATTCAGAGGGGTTATCAATCGGTGTCAATCCTTGCTCACCCATTGTAAAAAATCCAAGCTCCCCTGTGCTGGCATAACGGTTTTTCGTGGAAAACAGCTGTTTTAGCTCCTCTCCCTCTTCACCCTCAAGAACAAGAACGGCATCTACCAAATGTTCTAATGCTCTTAAACCAGCTAATTCGTTATCTTTTGTCATCTGTCCCACCATAATAATGGCTCTTGGTCTTTGCGCATCTTTGGCAACTTTCAGAAGAGCATTTGCACATTCCATCGTTTGCGTGGGAGAGCCCGGTCTTTGTGGATATTCTTCCAAAACAAAAGTTTGAATACTATCTATAATAATAAGGTCTGGGTCTACTTGATCAATACAACCTAAGACATTATTCAAGCTGTTGTCCGAATACACCCATACGTTTTGATGGATATTTTGCAGAACTCGTTCTGCTCTTCTCTTGATCTGACTGTCGCTTTCTTCCCCTGAAGCATACAGCACTTTCAATCCTTGCTTGGCCACATCATCCGATATTTGCAGTAAGAGTGTGGATTTGCCCGCACCTGGAACAGCCGTAATAATCGTAACAGAATCTTTCACGATTCCTCCACCCATTACACGATTGAATTCATTGTACTTGGTAACAATCCTATCACTGTTCTGGGATACGGTATCTGTAAGACGGTTTATGACAACATTCTTCTTTTTCGTTATGCCCTTTTGACCGCCACTAGGAGCGTTGACAACATCTTCTTCTTCAAGGGTGTTCCACTCTCGGCAACTATTGCACGAACCTTGCCATTTGGGATGCTCTTGACCACAACTGGTACACTTATATATGCTTTTCTTTTTCATAGTCAGATTCACTTCCCTACATTCATCAAATATTTCTCCTAAAACGATCCTACCAAGTAAAGTTTACTATTTTTGTGAGCCCCATGAAAGGGCTGCAAATAAAAAAGCATTTTGCCCATCCAAGCTGGATGGAGCAAAATGCTTTTTTGCTTTTATTATTTAGCAGCTACGCCTTCGCCCTTCAGGACAACAAGCTCGCCTTCATTCTCATCAATTGTCAAGGAATCACCCTTGGCGATATTGCCTCTGAGCAGTTCCTCAGACAAGCGATCTTCAATATGCTTCTGAATCGCTCTGCGCAGCGGTCTTGCTCCATACGTCGGATCAAATCCTTCTTTGGCTAGGAACAACTTCGCTTTGTCTGTCAGCAAGAAATCAACCTCTTGCTCTTTGAGACGTTTGCGAAGATCATCCGCCATCAAGCTGACGATTTGGGCAATATGCGTTTCATCCAAGGAATGGAACACGATGGTTTCATCAATCCGGTTAAGGAACTCAGGACGGAAGCTTTTCTTCAGCTCACCCATCACTTTGTCTTTCATATTCGTATAGTCTCTGCCTGCATCTACCGCGGCGGTAAAGCCCAGGGACGAATTCTTCTTGATCACATCGGCACCCACATTGGATGTCATAATAATCAATGTGTTGCGGAAATCAACGGTGCGCCCTTTGGAGTCTGTTAGACGCCCATCTTCCAAAACTTGAAGGAGGATGTTGAACACTTCTGGATGTGCTTTCTCGATTTCATCGAGCAGCACGACGGAATATGGCTTACGACGAACCTTCTCGGTAAGTTGGCCGCCTTCTTCATAGCCCACATAGCCTGGAGGCGCCCCAACGAGTCGGGATGTCGAATGCTTCTCCATGTACTCGGACATATCAATACGTACTACCGCATTGTCATCGCCGAATAAAGATTCAGCTAAAGCACGGGCTAATTCCGTTTTACCTACCCCAGTAGGTCCAAGGAAAATGAAGGAGCCCATTGGGCGCTTCGGATCCTTAAGGCCTGCTCTGGCGCGGCGGATCGCACGGCTTACCGATTTAACAGCTTCTTCTTGCCCAATGACACGCTCATGAAGAATTTCTTCCATTTTGAGCAGACGCTCTGTTTCTTCTTCCGCCAGCTTGCTGACCGGAATGCCAGTCCAGCTCGCTACGATCTGAGCGATGTCGTCAGGCGTAACTTCTGTATCCAAGCGGCCTTGTTTCTCTTTCCAATCGTTCTTCGTCGTATCCAGCTCTTCACGAAGCTTCTGCTCCGTATCGCGAAGACCGGCTGCTTTCTCGAACTCTTGGCTTTGAACCGCGGCATCCTTCTCCTTGCGAATATCCTCCAGCTTATTCTCAAGCTGTTTCAAGGAAGGCGGTATGGTGTAAGAGCGAAGTCTTACTTTGGAACTCGCCTCATCAATTAAATCAATCGCTTTATCCGGCAGGAAGCGGTCTGTGATATAACGATCCGAAAGCTTAACCGCTTCTTGAATCGCAGCATCCGTAATTTTCACACGGTGATGAGCTTCGTAGCGGTCACGCAACCCATACAGAATTTGGATCGCTTCATCCGGCGATGGTTGATCCACCGTGATCGGTTGGAAACGACGCTCAAGCGCAGCATCTTTTTCGATATATTTACGATATTCATCTAAAGTTGTTGCACCGATACATTGCAGCTCACCTCTGGCAAGAGCAGGCTTCAAAATGTTGGAAGCATCAATTGCTCCTTCCGCACCACCCGCGCCGATTAAAGTGTGAAGCTCATCAATGAATAAAACGATATTACCCGCTTGGCGAATTTCGTCCATGATTTTTTTGAGACGATCCTCGAACTCACCGCGATATTTCGTCCCTGCAACTACAGAGCCCATATCGAGGGTCATTACCCTTTTATCCTTCAAGGTTTCAGGGATCTCATTATTAATGATCTTCTGTGCCAAACCTTCGGCGATCGCTGTTTTACCAACACCTGGCTCACCGATCAGCACGGGATTGTTTTTGGTTCTGCGGCTTAATACTTGAATCACACGCTCAATTTCTTTGCTGCGTCCGATGACAGGGTCCAAATGACCCTCTTTGGCGTAAGCAGTAAGATCTCTTGCTAACCCATCTAGTGTAGGCGTGTTCACATTCTGATTATTGCCGTGGCTTGGCGAAACCGTCTCGCTGCTGCCTAACAGTTGAAGCACTTGTTGACGCGCTTTGTTCAAAGAGACGCCCAAGTTATTGAGTACGCGTGCTGCAACTCCTTCGCCTTCGCGAATAAGTCCAAGCAAAATATGTTCAGTCCCCACATAGGTGTGACCTAATTTTCTAGCTTCATCCATCGATAGCTCGATGACTTTCTTCGCTCTAGGCGTATACGCAATATTGGTAGGCTGTTCTTGTCCTCTGCCAATTAGAGACTCGACTTCATCTTGAATTTTCTCAAGACCTAAGCCCAGAGCAACGAGTGCTTTGGCAGCAATGCCTTCCCCTTCACGAATAAGACCAAGTAAAATGTGCTCAGTGCCAATATTGTTATGCCCTAAGCGAACTGCTTCCTCTTGTGCCAAAGAAAGCACCTTCTGCGCACGTTCTGTAAATCTGCCAAACATCATAGAGAACACCTCCAAAAGTAGTATATCTATGGAAAACCTAAAGGATGAATCTAATGATTAAATTCTACCAAATTTCTCGCGAATCAACTCTGCTCTGCGTACATCACGCTCTTCGGCATTTAGTTTCTCACCTGCATATTGCTGCAAGAAACCAGGCTGTGTCATCACCAGAAGCTCATTCAGCACATTCGACGAAACATTATTGATGATGCCTAGGTCAATCCCTAGTCTTACATCGGACAAACGCTGCGCCGCTTCCTTAGAATCCATGATACCTGCATAAGACAGAATCCCAAGTGAACGGTTCACACGGTCTATTATCCGCATTCTCGACTCTTGAATCAGTTTATGTCTCGCTGCACGTTCATGCTCTATAATTTGTCTGGCAACGCTGTGCAAATTATCAATAATCTCTTCTTCGGATTGCCCAAGTGTAATCTGGTTGGATATTTGGAATAGATTACCTAATGCTTCGCTGCCTTCCCCATATAATCCTCTAACCGTCAACCCAACTTGCGTAACAGCTGATAAAATCCGATTAATTTGTTGGCTAAGCACCAACGCGGGCAAATGCATCATGACAGAAGCACGGATGCCAGTACCGACATTAGTAGGACAGCTTGTTAAGTAGCCCCGCTTTTCATCGTATCCATAATCCAATTGTGTTTCAAAAATATCATCAATTTGATTCGCTAAATCCCACACTTCCTTAATCTGAAAGCCGGGACATAAGCATTGTATGCGAAGATGATCCTCTTCGTTGATCATAATACTGATGGATTCATTTTCGCTTAAAATAACGGCGCCATTCCTGGACTCGTTAGCTAAATTTGGACTGATTAAATGCTTTTCGACAAGAACCATTCGTTCAAGCTCATTGAGTTCAGAGAGAGGAATCAGTGAGAAATGACTAATCGTTTCCAACTCATCATTCTCGAGAACCCCAGATAAATGACCAAGTACTTCTTGTGATTGTTGATTGGTAGCCAGCATGGGATATGGATAGTCTCTAAGGTTGCGTGCAATCCGAATTCGACTGCTGATGACGATATCCGACTCAGGACCTTCACCCTTCATCCATTCGCTCAATGCATCTCCCGTAAACCGCTGTAATGTCACTGGATTCACACCTTCCTGACAAGATCACATACCCGCAATTTTTTTCTCGATTTCTCGAATTTGATCTCGAATCTTAGCTGCTTCTTCGAACTCTTCGGCTTCAATACAGGCCATCATATCCTTCTTGAGCGTATCAACTTCCCGCTTGCATTGGATGATTCCACCGCTTCGCTTCGGTACTTTCCCGACATGAACGATGTTGCCATGAACCCTTTTGAAGAGAGGATCTAACTTTTCCGAAAAGCTTTGATAGCAGGATCCGCAACCAAAACGACCTAATTTACTAAACTGCGAATACGTAAGGCCACAGTTCTCACATCGGATAGCCTGTGACTTCGCCGCGGAGAGAGATGATGGATCGAAATCCAGTAATCCAGACAACAGATTATGAATCGAAAAGCCGTTGGACGTTCCCGGTATCATCTCGCCCTTCTCACGAGCGCAATTCTCACAAATGTGGAACTCGTTCTTGTCTCCATTTATAATCTTCGTAAAGTGGAGAGTCGCCGGTCGTTTACCGCATTCCTGACAAATCATTTCGTATGCCTCCTCATCTGCTAAGCAAGGATATCAGCATTGCTTTAAGAATCTTCGCCCGAATTTCGTCGCGCAACGGGAGCTTGAAGGTCAACACATCTCTCGATATCGCAGCTCGAATCAGGTTAGCTTCTCTGGTCGAAATATAGTGACCCTCCTGCAGCTGGTATATCAGTCCTTCTGAGGTGACTTGATCGATATGTGTATGAATCGTGCGAAAAATATGATCTAGAATAGATCCATGACTCTTGAGCTCGATCTTCTGAATACGAATGTATCCGCCGCCGCCGCGCTTACTCTCCACAATGTAGCCCTTTTCCAAGGTAAATCGGGTACTGATCACATAATTGATTTGGGAAGGTACACACTGGAATTGATCAGCTAGGTCGTTGCGTTGAATTTCGATGGCCCCTTCGGAACTTTGCTGCAGGACATGTTTCAAATACTGTTCAATAATTTCTGATACGTTACGCATCAATTCATCCTCCCAGACTGCTAGAAGTAAATTGACTTTGATTGACTTTGACTTTCTTTGACCTTAACTAGATTATAATCATTTCCTTTCTTTTTGACAAGTACTGCTTCTCACATTGTGCAGCGGCCGCCTTTTCGCAGAAATCACAACCTACTCACAGTATTTACAAAAATACCCCTGCTTAACGTATGGGCTGGTTCCAATTCCTTCTTTTTTTCATGGCCATTCTCAATCCATCATTGAAATATCGTAATTCGAGGATCTTTCACCACTTTCGGACCGCTGCTGGGGTAGATTTGTGCTTAGTAAGCTTCTACAATGTTTCTATATAAACAAGCGTTTATATTACTGGTATCATTGTCATAATAGTGTATGTATTTTGTACTCATAAGGAGGAGATCACATGTCATTGACCCCGATAAGCGTGCTGATCATTGATGATGAATTGCCGTTAAGACAAGAACTCCGATCTATGCCATGGCCTTCATTTGGAGCTGAGCTGGTCGGAGAAGCGGAGAATGGTGAAGAGGCTTTAGAGCTGTGCAAGGCCTTGGAACCTGATCTTGTTATCTCGGATATTACGATGCCCATCATGGATGGATTGGAATTGTTTCGCATCGTTAAAAAAAATTTTCCGCTCATCCAATTCGTGCTGTTAACCTGCCATAGCGATTTTCATTATGCGCAAGAAGCGCTTAAGCTAGGGGCCCTGGACTACTTTACGAAGCTGTCGTTTGATGAAGGGGATATGAAGACGGCGATTGAAAAGGCGAGAGCAGCGATCAGACGTGAAACCGATTTAAGGGATTATGAGCAGGAACGGACACATCGGGAGTTGTCCAATTCGCAACAGACAGGAACAAGTGACGACCGGAAAATTCGAAAGGAAGTCAAGCTGGCACAACAAATTATTGTGAACAAGCTGGGAGATCCGATTACGCTGACCTCCGTTGCGGATGAGGTTGGGTTGAGCTCGTACTACCTCAGCCGTCTGTTCCGGGAAGAAAGCGGGGAATCTTTCAACGATTATATCACTCGCCTACGCATGGAGAAAGCCGTGAGCCTGCTTCAGAACACTCAGCTTAAAGTCTACGAAGTGGCCGAACAGGTAGGTATTCCCAGTTACCGTTATTTTTCACAGCTTTTCCGAAATTGGACCGGGGTAGCACCAACAGATTATAAAAAGGGCTGATGACAATATGAAAGCGCTTATTTCCTGGTTTGGCAGCTGGAGCATGCTGGCCAAACATTTCCTTTTCTTGTCCATAGGAACACTCGTCCTCTTAGGAGGGCTTGGCTGGATCAACTTGCGCGAAGCTGAGGGATTATTCCGGAGACAGGTCGTTTCGGACGCTCAAATTATTATTGACCGAACCAATCTGTATATGAATGCTTATCTAGATAATGTGCAAAATATTCTTATGCTTATCTCTACCCGTGAAGATTTGTTGAGCGATGGCATGGAGAAGGAAGCATCGGATGTTCTGCGTTCGTATGCGAATATGAACAGAACGCTGTATAAGTCTCTCTATTTGGTCGGTGAGGATGGTCATGTTATTTCCAACTCTCAAACCACCTTCGATATTATTGGAAATCCTCAAATCCCCGTACTGCTCACGAAAGCCAAGCAAACCTACGGAATGTTTATCACTGAGCCCTATCAATCCCCCATGTCGGGTAAAACAGTAGCCTTCGTTTTGCCGATTCAATCCTCTTCAACGAAGTCATTCAAAGGGATCGCTGTCGTGGAAATCGATCTCGTTCAGTTAACGAATCTAATCGCTCAATTCATGAATACAAAGAATCAAACCTTTGCGATCATCACCAATAAAAAAAATGTTGTCCATTCGTTTGATGCGGGTCTCCCGCTTAACTCCTACCGACTGCTTCCGTATAATACGTCTGTGTTCCCGCCGGAGCTGGATGCTGGCTTTGTCGACAAGGTGTCAGAGCTTCCTCTAGGAGCAGCCGAAATTACAGGCCCGCAAGGCGATTTGGTTGCTGTGAAATCCGGGATGAATAAGCTTGGCTGGTATTTTATCGCCTTCTATGAAAATAGTTTTTTCTATCAAAATATTCGCAGTCTTTACCGGAATTTCAGCACGGCGGGCGTTTTCTGGATCTTCCTTGTCTTAATCAGCACCTACATGATAAGCCGGTATATTACGCTGCCAGTACGTACATTGGTTGCTAAGATGGACCGGGTTCGAGATGTGGAGGTGCTTCACACCATACATGCAACCGGAAATGACGAAATCGGCCGATTGGCCCGAAGCTATAACGCTATGATGGAGCGGATTCATCATCTGCTGCAGGAAACGAAGGAAGCGGAACGCCGCAAGAAGCATTTCGAGTTGAAAATGCTGCAGAGTCAAATCGCCCCCCATTTTTTGTATAACACGCTTGCTTGTATTAGTTCTTTGGCCAAGCAGCACAAAATCAACGAGGTTCGGGAAACGATCAAGACGCTTGTTGGCTTGTTGTCGTTCAGCTTTGATAAAAGCACGGAATTCGTCACTTTGGCGGACGAGCTGGAAGGGCTGCGCATGTATGCGTACATTCAGAAAGTACGATACGGTGATAAGTTCACGATGGAGATCGACGCCGCTTCTGAAACGCAATCCAAAACAATTCTGAAGCTAACCTTGCAGCCGCTTGTGGAAAATGCCATTTTCCATGGAATTGTTCCGCTCAAGCGTGAGGGAACGATCCGTATTCGGACGAAGTGCGTGAAGGGAAAATTGATCATTACGATCAGGGACAACGGGCTCGGGATGAACGCGGAGGTTTTGAAAAGCCTGTTTGGAGAGCGGCACAAAGCGCCGAGTAAACACAGATTCACCGGAATCGGATTTATGAATGTTCATGAACGAATCGGGCTTCATTTTGGAGCGGAATATGGATTATCCATTTACTCTTTGCCGGAAATCGGTACGTTAATCCGAATCGAGCTACCTGCTTTGGAACATGAACATGCAGAAAAACCGCAATAAAGCGTTTGCAAGAATTCGAACATTTTCGCAGGATCACTGTATATTTTCTATTGAAAGCGCTTGCTATACTAAACTCAACCCGTTAGGAAGCGAGTGAACAGTTGGAAAAGAGGTGGCCTCATGGAACAGCAAATTATAGTCGGGCAGAAAACAAAGGCGGGGAGAAAGGCAAGAGAAGCGAATCTTAAATTATCTGCGAAGCAGATTTGGGCTTTCCGAGCTTTTTACCTCATGCTTTTGCCGGGCGTTATTTATTTCGTTATTTTCCGCTATATTCCGATGTACGGTGTAGTTATTGCATTTAAGGATTTTCAAATACTAGATGGCATTCTCGGCAGCGGTTGGGCTGATCCATGGTACAAGCATTTTCAAACGTTTTTTAATTCCCCTTATTTCGGACAGCTCATGGCCAACACTTTCATTATTAGCATCTATAAAGTGGTCTTCGGCATGGCCCCGCCAATTATTATGGCGCTGCTGCTCAATGAGTGCAGGCTGCGCTGGTTCAAAACCGTCGTACAGACGCTAACGTACATGCCGCATTTCTTATCTTGGGTCATTATTTACGGTATCTTAATCGCACTCCTTTCGCAAAACTCAGGAATTGTCAACCGCTTTATCGAAGGTTCCGGGGGACAGTCGATAGGCTTCATGACATCGGTTGATTACTTCCGGACCATTCTGGTAAGTTCGGAAGTTTGGAAAGATCTCGGCTGGGGCGCGATTATCTACTTGGCAGCGATGACAGCGATCGATCCGACCTTGTACGAGGCAGCCCGCGTGGACGGCGCAAGCCGCCTGCGGATGATTTGGCACATTACGCTACCAGGCATTCGCAATGTCATTGTACTTCTGCTCATCTTAAAGCTGGGGCATATTATGGATGCCGGGTTCGATCAAATTTATATTTTGTATAACATCCAAGTTTATCAAGTTGCCGACATATTGGACACCTGGGTGTTCCGGACAGGCCTGCAGCAACTCAACTTCTCACTGGGGGCAGCCGTTGGATTGTTCAAATCGTTTATTGGACTCATTCTGGTACTCGGCTCCAATCAGTTATCCAAGAAATGGGGTGAGGGCATATGGTAAGAGGCTGGGAAGACCGGATCGTGAACACGATCGTCGTCCTCATTCTCGGGCTTGCTGCGCTAGCGGCGATAGTGCCGCTGATGTATGTGATAGCCGTATCCATCACGCCTTTCTCTGAGGTACTGAAAAACGGCGGCTTCATCCTGATTCCTAAGTCCGTCACTTTTAGCGCGTACCATAAGCTTTTTACCGAAACCCATATTCCAAAAGCATTCTGGGTGACGATCTTCATCACCGTGGTCGGTACGCTGGTAAACCTGATTTTGACTTCGCTGATGGCTTATCCGCTTAGCCGCCGCAATCTCCCTGGCAGAAGCTATTTCCTGCTTATGGTCATCTTTACGATGCTGTTCAGCGGGGGACTCATTCCGACCTATTTGGTTGTTAAATCCTTAGGACTTCTGGATTCCGTCTGGTCCATGATTTTACCGAATGCGATTTGGAGCTTTAATATCTTGATCATGAAAAGCTTTTTTGAAAGCCTCCCTGAAGAGTTGTTTGAATCGGCCCGGATGGATGGCGCGAAGGAGTTCCGGATTTTATGGCAGATCGTATTGCCGCTCTCTGTTCCGTCTATGCTCACGATTGGGTTGTTCTACATGGTAGGTCATTGGAATGAATTTTTCCAGGCGATTATGTTTGTGACAGACCGCCATCTATTTCCACTACAGGTCGTTATCCGCGAGATTCTTATAATGTCTCAGCAGCCGCTTGAAAATGCAGAAAATATTCTTCCTACCGAGACGATGCAAATGGCGGCCGTTGTTACAGCCTGCTTACCGATCATTCTTGTCTACCCGTTCATTCAAAAGCATTTCACCAAAGGCATGCTAATGGGTTCTATCAAGGGTTGACTCCGTATTGATGATTGTGTCAGGACTGCAGCCTGATTCATCCTGTTGCGGTGACAATAGAAATAACATTCATTTTTAAAAGAAAGAAGGGGAATGTATGAAAAAAAAATTGCTCGTGCCAATTCTTCTCGCTATGACCTTCGCTGGTGGTACGCTTATTGCCGGTTGCGGTGGAGCGCCTGCTGCCGATAAATCTGCGGAAAGCAGCAACTCGGTAACCAGTATCAAGCCTGTCAAGCTCGACATTCTGCAAGGCGGCGGCGCTCTGCCACCCCCCGATCAGGATAATATTAAGCAAGAGTTGGATAAAGCGCTGAATACAGATCTCAATCAGACTGTGTATGCATCTGGCGAGGATTACAAAAACCAGCTTAATGTGCGCATATCTTCCGGCAATTTCCCGGACTTGTTCCTTGTAGACCGGCAGCAATTAAAACAGCTTTCAGATCAAGGACTTCTTCTTGACTTTACGCCTTATATGGATAAACTTAAGCCGCTGCAAGATTTCATTGGGGCTGACAGTCTGAAAAAGGGGATGCTGAACGGTAAAACCTATGCCATTGCCAAATCGCCTACAGTCCCCTATAATACGCTCTGGATTCGTCAAGATTGGCTGGATAAGCTGAATATGAAAATGCCGACGACGCTGGAAGAACTGCTCGAGGTTTCGAAAGCGTTTACGGAGAAAGACCCGGACGGGAATGGAAAAAAAGATACGTATGGCCTTACAGGCGGCAAGTTGGCCACGTTTGATACTGTTTTCGGAGCCTTTGGCGTAGGAATGACATTCGGCGCACCAACCATTTATGTAAAGGACAATAAATTGGTGAATTCGCTGTATGATCCTGGGATGAAGGATGCCCTCGCGTTCATTCAGAAAATGATTGCTTCCGGATCGGTGGACCCTGAGCTTTTGGCCAATGCGGGTCCTCAAGAGCAACAGAAGGCAATTAAAGGGCAAGCAGGTATCATTTATATAGCTTGGTCGGGTCTCATGAAGGATGAATATGTCGAGCAGATTAAAGCTGTGAATCCCAATGCCACATGGGTGCAGGTCGATGCGATTAAAGGACCAGGCGGCAAATATGCTTATGCCAATGACATCGGGGTTGCACCAGCGATGTTTGCCGTTCCGAAATCGCTTGAGAAAAATCCGGAAAAGCTGCAAAAGGTCTTCGACTTGCTTAATTACGTGTCCTCCAAGGATGGCTCACAGTTGGTGCAGTACGGGGTGAAAGGCAAGCATTATAACCTTGATGGCAATAAAGTGGTTCCAACCGATTTGATGAGCAAGGAAGGCGGTTATTTCTGGCTGTATCAATTCGCAGGCCGCCCGGAAATGAATTATTTGACGGTGAAATTTGCGAAGCAGGCCAAGTTTATAGAATTCGCTAGCAAGCAGCCGCATATCGACGGACTGGCAGGTTTCGTTGACTTGCCAAATGGCTATAATGCTGCCGATGCGAATCGGTACATGCAAGAGGAGTTATATAAGTTCGTCTATGGCAAACGTCCGATGAGCGAATATGACAGTTTTTTGAAGACATTGGAAGGCACCATGAATTATAAATTATATTTGGACGCAGCGGAGAAAAGGGTGAAAGAGCTCGGCTATGTGAAGTGAAATCAGAAACTATTTGGAGGAGAACGCAGGTTATGGAGAATCAGCCTTTACACCTTCGTTATAAAAAGCCGGCAAATGATTGGGAAAACGAAGCTCTGCCGATTGGCAACGGAAGGTTAGGCGGGATGGTGTTCGGCGGTATACAGGAGGAACGGATTCAATTCAATGAAGAGTCCCTTTTTTCCGGAAAGCCGTCCAAAGTCAATCTAGAAGCTCATAAAGAGCTTCAACCGATTCGCGACTATTTGGCTAAACAAGATTATGCTGCCGCTCAACATCATGCCAATGAAATATTCTTGGAAAAATCGTCTTACGGCGATAGGAGCGATTTTGGCATGTATCAAAATTTTGGAGATATCGCCATTATTTTTGATCATCCGCATCATGCACTTAACTATATCCGTGAGCTTTCATTGGACGAAGGCATAGCGAGAGTTTCTTACACAATCAACGGCAAGCAGTATCTTCGCGAATATTTCAGCAGCTATCCCGACGATCTTATGGTTTTGCGTTTCACGTGCAGTGAAACTCAGTCCTTGCATATGACGTTCAGGTACAATAGCGGTCAAGAGAACTCAAAGGTTTTCGTCAAAAATAATAATAAGCTTATTCTGGAGGGACAAGCGGATTATTTGGACTTTCAGGCTAGCCTTCTTGTTACGCGTAAAGGCGGGAAATTGGTGAGCGGTGAAGATTCGATTTCCGTTCAAGGCGCGGATGAAGTTGTCGTTTATTTCAATGCAGCAACCGATTATTTGCCAGTAGAACCCAATTTTAAGGGCAAAGATTATGCAACGATCAATAAAACATTAATTAGTCATGCCCTCGAGAAAGGCTATGAAGCTTTAAAGACTCGTCATATTCAAGACCATCAGCAGTTATTTCACCGATTAAGCCTGCAAATTACAGGTGTGGATGATAAGCATCTTCCGACGAACGAACGTTTGGTCAATTATCGCGATGGCCGGGAAGATGCGGGATTGGAAACATTGCTCTTTCAATACGGACGTTATTTATTAATTGCCAGTTCAAGGGAAGGCGGACTTCCCGCAAATTTGCAGGGAATTTGGAATAACAGCAACAATCCGGTGTGGGGGTCGATGTTCTGCTTTAACATTAATCTCAATATGAATTATTGGCATGCCCAGACGACCAATCTAAGCGAGTGCCATATGCCGCTCATACAGTTTATCGACAGCATGAGAGCAAGCGGAAGAATTTCTGCAAAAGCATATTTTAACGTAGGCGGTTGGTTTGCCGCAAAGAAATCGGATTTATGGCGCTTTACGCAGCCCTACGCCGAAGCGAAGAACGGTTTGTTCATGGGAGGAAGCGGCTGGCTGTGCCAAGATGTGTGGGAATACTACAGCTTCACTCGCGATGAGGAATATTTACGAAACATAGCCTATCCGATTATAAAAGAAAGCGCACAGTTTTATCTGGATTTCTTGGTTGAGAATGAGGATGGATACCTGGTTTCTTCGCCAACCACTTCACCAGAACATCATTTTAAGCTGGAGGGTGCCTCATATTCGGTCAGCGACGGAACGGAAATCGATCATCGCATTGTGGAAGAATTGTACAACAATTGTATAGAATCCTCTCGGATTTTAGGTATTGATGAGGAATTCCGGGAATTATTGATGAAAGAAGTTGTCAAGATTGCCCCGACGAAGATCGGACGAAACGGCAACATTCAAGAGTGGTATCACGATTGGGATGATGCAGAAGTGGAGCATCGGCATCTATCCCATCTGTATGGTGTCCATCCAGGTCATGCGATAACGCCTGCCCATGCATCAGAGTTTGTGTATGCGGCCAAAGTTTCATTGGATAGACGCGGTGATCTGGAGACGGGATGGAGTCGAGCCTGGAAAGTCAATCTTTGGGCGCGATTATGGGATGGCAACCGAGCTTATAAGATTATAAGCAATATTGTGAAAGATAGAACCAATGATAATTTGTTCACTACGCATCCACCTTTTCAAATTGACGGCAACTTTGGATTTACAGCCGGCGTGGCTGAAATGCTTTTGCAAAGCAGTTATGCCGGAGAGATCAGACTGCTCCCGGCATTGCCTGATCAATGGGGTAGCGGGCAGGTGTCGGGACTAAAGGCCAGGGGAGGCTTTGAAGTGAGCATGACATGGAGCGAAGGCAGATTGACTTCAGCGACCATTCAAGGAAAGCCTTCAAGCCAAGGGCGGTTGCGCCACGGAAAAGAGCTTACAGCTTTTGTGATTCCTGAAAATGGGATTTATGAATATACTCGAATCGATCCTATCAGTTGGACGTAGAGGAGAATAGAGTCATAGAACTTGGGTATGTGAAGTAAGCAGCACTGTAGGATGAGAAGTCGACATTCGCTTCACGCTCTTCTTTCAATACAAATATACACGTACAAAATAAAAAGGAGCGTATGACCATGACTCAACAAACTTTGGATATTCCTGCATTGATGCAACAATTTCACGAGAACGGTTATCTGATTCTGCCGGGTGTATTGTCTGAAGATAAAGTTAATCGGCTGAATGCCGCCATTGACCGAATTGTTGCCGAAGAGCCGGAATCATTAGCACATAACATTTATAACAGTGTAGAGCGTGACGATGAAATTGCATCGCTGATCGACGAACCTACGCTGCTGCCTCTGATGGTTAATCTGCTTGGCTATAACATTCAGCTGCATATCTCGCATTTAACGATTCGGAAGCCGAATCCGAACGATGTGAAAACTGAGTCACACAGCTTCATTAACTGGCATCAAGACGGACCGCATCCGCAGTTTCCCAAACAAAATGGCCTCACCTCTACGTATTACATCAAAACCTGCTACATTCTGAGTGACATGTCGCAGCCGGACCGCGGCAATACGAAAGTTATCCCAGGCTCGCACAATAAGCCGTTTCATCCAGAGAGTCAGGATGTCCGCGGCCAGGTGCCAGGAGAAGTTCAAGTCTGCGGTAAACCGGGGGATGTGTTCATATTCCCGCAAAATCTGTGGCATGCCGGTGCGCCAAACCAGTCCGAATTTACACGCCGTCAGCTGTTCCTTGGCTACAGCCCGATCTGGATGAGACCGATTGATTATCGCAGCGCTTCTGAGCGACTGCTGGGAAACGCTTCTCCTTATCGGAAGCAATTGTTGGGCGTTATTGATGAGGATCCATTTAAATTTTATGTTCCGCAGGAGTCCATGGTACCATTGAAGGAGCTGCACATGCAATCCAGTCCCAACAAGTGATTGCTGAAGCTGATCTCGGAGAACAGGTAACACAATTACTTTTTTAAAAATTAGGTATTGACATCCACAAGAAAACAGGTGTAATATTTCACTGTAAAACATATGACCTCGTTAGGTGAGGCTCCTATACAAACACAGGCCACTGCCCGGAAACATCGAAAGATGCCAATGGGTAGAACAGGGATTGCCGGATTAAGGCTTTTCATAAGGTGGCTAAGGGATCTTGTATCTCTTTACGTTGTATAGTGCTAAAGCTCGACTAGGGGGAACCGGTATTAAGTGTCTTTTTGTGCGCTTATTTATGATCCCTCTAGGTGAACCTAGAGGGATTTTCATTTTGAAAGGGGTGATCTCACATGGACAGTAGTCCCAGTAGGCCAAGAACTGAATATGAACGATATTGTCCTGTGAAGAGAAGGAACTCGTTTTTCTCGATCACCCATACAAACACATTTTCCAAATTTGTCCACTTGTACGCAAGAGACAGGTTTATTTAAGTGCGTGCATGTCTGGATGATCCGATAAAATCGAGTTCCGAAGCCGATGGCTCTCCTTCGTGGAGAGCTTTTTTGTGTCCAAAAATGACGGTGGAGGAACGAACTATGAAAAATAATAACCGAATTGAACAAAACCATACAGCGATAACAAATCGCTTGGTCGAGGCATCCTTTTGCCATACAGAGGATCTGTTAGCAGAATTAGCAACATCTCACGCAGGGTTGAAGGATACCGTCCTCAAAGAAAAACGTAATCAGTATGGGAAAAATCAAATTGCTCACGAAAAACCGCCTGCCTGGTATCTGCAATTGCTTGTATGCTTTAAGAATCCCTTTATACTTATTCTCTTGGCACTGGATATCTTCTCTATTCTTACTGATGATACCAAAGGTCAAATCGTTATCAGCACAATGATTGCGATTAGTCTTCTTATTACATTTACGCAAGAGTTTCGTTCGATTCGCACAGTCGAGAAGCTTAAAGCAATGGTGCGAACAACTGCAACGGTGACTCGAAACGGCATAAAACAGGAGATAGATATGGAACAGCTTGTTCCCGGTGATATTGTCCATCTGTCTGCAGGTGATCTGGTTCCGGCTGATATTAGGCTGCTGACCTCCAAGGATCTCTTCGTCAGTGAATCGAGCCTTACTGGAGAAGCGCTTCCCGTTGAAAAACAAGATTCTCAAATCGTCACCGGATTCAACAAAACCAATCGGCCTCGGCAAGCTAATGCGCTAGAGCTCGGCAACATCTGCTATATGGGGACGAATGTCGTTAGCGGCACGGCTACAGGCGTCGTTGTATCTACGGGAGCTTCAACTTATTTCGGATCGATGGCCAAAACATTAACGGGCAAACGTCCGCTGACGAGCTTCGATAGAGGGGTACACAGTGTCACATTTGTCCTCATCCGTTTTATGCTCATTATGGTCCCCATTATTTTCTTTATCAATGGCTTCACCAAAGGAGACTGGTGGGATGCCTTGCTGTTTGGCTTATCGATTGCAGTTGGATTAACACCCGAAATGCTTCCTGTTATTGTAACTACCAACCTGGCCAAAGGCGCTTCCGTGATGGCGCGAAATAAAGTCGTTGTCAAACGCCTAAACGCGATCCAAAACTTCGGAGCAATGAATATCCTTTGTACAGATAAAACAGGAACACTCACTCAGGACAAAATTATTCTTGAAAATTATATGGATATTCACGGCAAAGCAGATCTGAAGGTTCTCGAATATGCGTATTTGAACAGCTATCATCAAACTGGACTGAAAAATTTATTAGATGTTGCCGTATTGGAACATGTAGAGCTTACCGATATCCTTGGCGCAGAAAAAAGTTATACGAAAGTGGATGAAATCCCCTTTGATTTTAACCGCCGCCGAATGTCCGTGGTGCTGGAGAAAAGCGGCAATGGCCATGTACTCATATGCAAAGGTGCCATGGAGGAAATTCTAAGTGTTTGTTCCCATGTGCAGGATCATGGAGTGAGCATGGAACTTACGCCTCAAATCACACAACAGGCCATGCAGTTGGTCCATAAATTGAACAACGATGGGCTTCGTATCATTGCTGTTGCCGTCAAATCCATTTCGCCTAAACAAGAGCCCTACGGCAAAGAAGATGAAAAGAACCTCACCCTGATTGGTTACGTTGGTTTCATCGATCCCCCCAAAGAAACAGCCAAAACAGCCATACAGGCTTTAAAGCTTAATGGGGTTGATATTAAAGTCCTAACTGGTGATAACGCCGCGGTTACTCGCAAAGTATGCAAAGACGTTGGACTTCATGTGAGCCTAATCGCTTTGGGAAGCGATATCGACCATATGAACGATGCGCAGCTTGCTGATTTTGCTGAAAAAACAACGGTATTCGCCAAATTAAATCCGTTGCAGAAATCCAGAATCGTTCGAGCGCTGCAATCCAAAGGTCATACGGTTGGTTTCATGGGAGACGGCATCAACGATGCAGCTTCACTGCGCGAAGCTGATGTGGGCATTTCGGTGGACACCGCTGTTGATATTGCCAAAGAATCGGCAGATATTATTTTGTTGGAGAAGAATTTGATGGTCTTGGAAGCTGGCGTCATTGAAGGGCGACTGACATTCGGCAATATTATTAAATACATTAAAATGACAGCCAGTTCAAATTTCGGCAACGTATTTAGTGTAATGGGATCCAGCATCTTTCTCCCTTTTCTTCCCATGCTTCCGATTCATCTGCTTATTCAAAACCTGTTTTATGATGTCTCGCAGCTATCCATTCCTTGGGATCGCATGGATAAGGAATTCTTAGCGAAGCCGCGGAAGTGGGATGCCAAGTCCGTTGGTCGATTTATGCTGTTTATTGGTCCGATCAGTTCTATATTCGATTATGCCACGTATTTCCTTATGTATTTTGTATTCGCAGCTAATACCGCCCAAAATCAGTCTTTGTTTCAATCTGGATGGTTTATCGAAGGACTCTTATCGCAAACCTTAATTGTGCATATGATCCGTACAGAAAAAATACCATTTACCCAAAGCCGGGCCAGTATGCCTGTACTTCTACTGACTAGTTTGATTATTATCGCAGGGATTTTCATTCCCTTTAGTGCTTTCGGGTCCAGCATCGGTCTGCAGCCATTGCCACTTTCCTACTTCCCTTGGCTTGCTGCTATCTTGCTAAGCTACTGCTTCCTTACACAAACCGTTAAAAAATGGTACATCCGCAAATTTAACGAGTGGCTCTAACAAATTGACAAAGAGGTGATACAGATGACTTTGGAAATGATTTTCAAACTTATTCTGGCTTTATGTTTCGGACTTCTCATTGGTATGGACAGACAAATCAAGCAAAAACAACTAGGCTTACGGCCTTGCATGGTCATCTGTATCACCAGTTGTTTAATTACAATCGTATCTATTCATGCGTTCGATAAATTTGCTGGGGCTAATCATCCTAATATGGACCCTATGCGCTTAGCCGCGCAAATCGTGAGCGGAGTTGGATTTATTGGCGCTGGGGTTATCTTGAGAAGAAGCAATGAGGTCATCTCCGGATTGACTTCAGCCGCGATGATTTGGGCAGCATCTGGGCTTGGCATTGCCGTGGGTGCCGGATTCTATGCAGAAGCGACCTGCGGGGTCATTCTGTTGATCATCGCCGTCAATGTTGTACCTTATCTCATTAAGATTGCCGGATCCAACACCTTAAACAGACACGATGTAGCAGTCAAAATTGTTGTAAAACCTAACTACAGAATGACAGAACTCATCCAGACCATCGAACGCAAAAATACCGGAAATCTTCGTAAAGCGTCCGAATACAAACTAAGACATATGAAGCTGAAAGACTTGGATAATGGCAATCAAATCTTGGATTTAATCCTGTCTGTACCTGAACATCAATATACAACAGAAATTTATTATTACATTAAAAGAATTGAGAATGTCTTGACTGTCGATGTCGAACATTTATGAAGAAAGGCGGGGCCACACGATGATTAAATTGAATCAGCTTAGATACAAAGAAGAATATACGTACTATTTACTGCTAGCCATCAAGGAAGAAAACAAAGATCAATTTCGCACGGATTTCCTCGAGCTTCATCCAGCCGATCAAACACAGATATTTATGGAATTAGATGATAGCAAACGAACCCGGGTCTACTCGTTCCTCACACCTTCCGAATTTGGAGACATATTCAGCGAACTGCCACCTTTGCAGCAAAAAAATTGCTTGTTAGAATTAGACCGCGAATATGCCATTCTTATGCTTAATGATCTGCCATCCGATGATGCTGCTGATTTTATCGGTTTATTGCCCAACCAAGAAGCCGATTACCTTCTGGATCAAATGGATCAAGAGGAAGCCGACGATATCAAGCAGCTGCTGACCTACTTCTCAGGCACAGCTGGATCTTTGCTGACAACCGAGTTTATTTCCGTTAGAGAAACAGACTCCGTTGCCATTATTCTTCAAAACCTGCGGCTTGTTGCGAGCCATGCAGAGACGATCTATTATCTCTACGTTACGGATGCAACTGGGAAACTGTTTGGCGTCCTATCGCTTCGTGATTTGATCGTTTCCAGTCCTGATTCTTTGGTACATGAAATCATGGCAACTCAGATCATTTCAGTTAAGGCCGATTCCGATCTATCGGAAGTTGGCCATTTGATGAAAAAGTATGGACTGCCAGCCATTCCTGTACTCCGTTTCGACGACATCATGATTGGAATCGTTACATTTGATGATATTCTCACGACAATAATGCTAGTGTGAATTCTGAACAGGTACTCTGGCATCTGTATCCACATTATCATCCTCCGGGGGATTTCCTTGCACATTCAAGATTAAACGGAACTGGAGTACGCTATTTTTGGAAAAACAGGCTGAACAAGCGTAGAGACGGAACTCAGGTACGCTATATGAACAAAAAAGCATGAATTGGACTAATAACTGATGAAATAGCGTACCGTAGTTCCGTTTGCCCCTGAATTCGACCAATTTTAATGAAATAGCGTATCGTAGTTCCCTTTCGATTTGATGTCTTGCGTTTTTAGGTCAGAAAAACCGTAAGGACCTTCGTACTGCGCTGCGTTGGTTGGCTTGAAAAACATCCTCCATCGCAACAGAAAAAAGCCTTTATAAGATTTCTCTTATAAAGGCTTCCTATATTTGCTTGGCAACGTTCTACTCTCCCAGAACCCTGCGGTTCAAGTACCATCGACGCTGGAGGGCTTAACGGTCGTGTTCGAGATGGGAACGCGTGGATCCCCTCCGCCATCATCACCAAACGGGATGCTTCTGCCAGGAAACATCAAAAATCACTGTTCAGGCTGTCTTGCACCCTGAAAACTAGATACGAAACTTGCGTAAAGTTAGATGTTCTTAGGATTTTCTGGGCCCCAATCAAGTATTCGGAATTCGCTGCAAAGCTTATCTTCACTTGGTTGGGATTAGGTTAAGCCCTCGACCGATTAGTATTCGTCAGCTGCATACGTTGCCGCACTTCCACCTCG
>NZ_MBTG01000036.1 GCF_002027705.1 Paenibacillus ferrarius
CTTCGTTGTATAAGCCGTCTTATTGCCGGCCTCATCCTTCACGATTACGTTGAAGTAATAGGTCGTGCCTTCCGTTAATCCCGTCACATTATATGTGCCGATATCCGCTGTGTAGCTGCCGATTGCCGTTCCGTTCGTTTCGATATTCGCTACCGTGCCTAGGTTATTGCTGCTGGAGCGGTACACTTGGTACTGCAGGGCGCCTTGCGCGCTGACCGCATCCGTCGCTTTGGTCCAGTTCAATGTTACTCCTGTGCCTGTGATGCTTGAGGTGCTTAGCGTACTATTCGACACTACGGGTGCTGTGACGTCTAGAGTGACAACCTGCTTCGTTGTATAGGCCGTCTTATTGCCGGCCTCATCCTTCACGATTACGTTGAAGTAATAGGTTGTGCTTTCCGTTAGTCCCGTCACACTATATGTGCCGATATTCGCGGTGTAGCTGCCGATTGCCGTTCCATTCGTTTCGATGTTCGCTACCGTGCTCAGGTTATTGCTGCTGGAACGGTACACTTGGTACTGCAGGGCTCCTTGCGCGCTGACCGCATCCGTGGCTTTGGTCCAGTTCAATGTTACTCCTGTGCCTGTGATGCCTGAGGTGCTGAGCGTGCCAACAGACACTACGGGTGCTGTGACGTCTAGAGTGACAACCTGCTTCGTTGTATAGGCCGTCTTATTGCCGGCCTCATCCTTAACAATTAAGTTGAAGTAATAGGTCGTGCCTTCCGTTAGTCCCGTCACATTATATGTGCCAATATCCGCTGTGTAGCTGCCGATTGCCGTTCCGTTCGTTTCGATATTCGCTACCGTGCCTAGATTATTGCTGCTGGAACGGTACACTTGGTACTGCAGGGCGCCTTGCGCGCTGACCGCATCTGTGGCTTTCGCCCAGTTCAGCGTTACTCCAGTTGCGGCAATGCCTGACGTGCTAATCGTACCGTCAGATACCGTCGGTGGGGTGACATCCGCGCCAACCACATTGGCAATCGTAATATGATCAAAGTTTAAATTCGAAGGTGCCAAGGTATTTGCGAATTTCCAGGTTATCGTTACTGAGGCTACATTGTTGTAATTATAAGTTGACTCTCCAAGCAAGCTGCTCAATTGAGAAGCAGTAGTTGTAAGGTTTACAGTCCCCGACTTTGAAAGCGTAGCAATTGTAGCACCTCCCAAATCTTTTAAGACAACAGATAGAGAGGTAAGATTCCCAGAAGTACCATAAGCGCTTATCCCCAAATCCTTAAAGGTAAATGTCTTGCACGTACTCGTACCCGCAGCCTTGATAACAAGGGTTCCTGTTGTGTCAGGAGCTTGCTGATTCTCAGACCATAACTGCGTTCCTGTAATTGCAAAACCATTGCTCACAACGAATTTATCAGCAAAGATCGCATATCCTGCGCCTCCACTATTATTCACTTTCAAAGGACCGCTGAAGTCGTAAGTGCCGTCCGCTGTACCACTGGCTGCTGCATACACATTTGAAGAATTTATACTTAAAACAATTACAAATGCGAACGAGATAACAATCAATGACAGCAGGCTGAATTTCTTAAACTGTTTTTGCATGACCCTCTTACCTCCAAAACTTGATTTTTCTAATCATCTCTATTCTAGATCCCTGAGACTGGCTCTGATTCGATCGGAGACTTCAACTCATGGATGGAATGATAAGACTTCATAATTTAAGTTTATAATAGTCAACTGAAAGAATAATGAAAGACTTGGCTGCTTCTCTTTTGAAACGCAAAAAACCAGCAAACTCAAGAGTTTGCTAGTTTCCATAACTTCATTTATTAATTGATCAATTACTTTTCACTGTTAAAATAGCGCCATTTCTCCTCTGCAACGCGTGAACCGTAGCCGTGATTCCCTTTTCGAAGGTTGTTGCCCGCATCGGTCCAATCAGCCGCTCGTATTTGTCCCCGCTCAAAACAAGAGGCTCTTGCGTCAAATAAAGCATCTCCACAACTTCCTTCATTACGGGCACAGCCAGACCTAGCAAAGACAACCCCACTCTTCCAAGTGGAATAACCAGCTTGGCGCTTCCGCTTGCCTGCTGGGCTAGTTGCACAATCTCGCTGCCAGCGATCAAGCCTGCGCCAGGAATATGCCAGTTCTGTCCATACGCATCATCCCTGTCAGCGAGCTCCACGATCATGAAAGCTGCGTCTGGCAAATAAATGAACTCACGGGGGACACGCATATTGCCAACGAAAAATGTCATCTTGCCAGCCGCAATTGCTTCAAGTGTAGACCCCAGATAAGAAGCCTCATTGGCCGTCGGGCCGTAATAATCCGGCAAGCGGACGATCATAACCTTAGCCCGGCTCCACCGCGCATCGAACAGCATTTTCTCATAAGCGAGCCTGACTTTACCCTTCCTCGTATGCGGCTGCTTAGGATGTTCCTCGGTCGCCCGAGCCATCTGTCTTCTTCCATAGGGATAAATCCCGTCAATGACTATTATTTTGATACTTAGCCGATCCGCAGCCTCCATCACCGATTCACCAAGAGGAACCAGCTTGTTTACCATCTCGTGATAAGGCACGTTCGCGCAATGGAACAGGACATCCGCACCCTCCGAAGCAGAAACAATATCGTCTGGGCGAAATGCATCACCTACGGCAATCATCAAATGCTCTGGATGACCCAGATTAGCTCTAAGATCCTCTAGTTTTTGGCGAGATCGCCCAAAGGCTACCGTCCGAATCCCTCGCTTGACTAGCTCTTCCACCACTGCAGCACCTGTACCTCCTGTTGCTCCAACTACAATTGCCTTTTCCACAGGAATCACCTCTTTTTATTATTTGTGATTGGTCAATCACTAACTTAAAACCAATATAGCATCCAGTAATTGATTGGTCAATCACTTTTTTTGAACAGTTTCTTCTCTCACTGTAGCTATAACAGGTTCCGATAGTCTCTTGATAGACCTCCTACTTTCTTTGAGCTTCTAGCTCCAGTTGCTTTCTCTAAACCTGCAATTATACATCTTTTTTGCTCTTGGAATAGCCTCAACGATTAAATTCCTGCGTTTGTGCAGGTTTTTGAAGCTTTTTCTGAATGTACGGCTGAAAAAGATAAAAATGCCTGCACAATTGCAGGCATTTCCACTTTTTAACCGAATTCACCCGGAAATTCCTGCATTTTTGCAGGCTTTTACACTTGGGTGAACTGAACTCAACTCAACTGATCTGGAAACCCCATCATCTATCGACGCTTATCTACTAAATTTGGCTTATGGGGCTGCCTCTATCCTACATTACTTAATAGTACCCAAAAGAGCATTTAAATCCGGATTTGCTTGCAAAACATGCAGAACAATAGTCAAAGCCTCTGCTCGAGTAGACTGTTTGTTCGGAGAGAACAACCCGTTACCTTCTCCGCTGATCAGGCCTGCGGAAGCTGCCGCTTCAATTTGTTCTTTGTTCCACACGCCATTGATGTCCGTAAACACAGTCGTAGCTGGCGTGCTTCCCGCTTTAATCGTTATCAATTTGCTAATCATAGAAATAATTTCAGCACGTGTTATTTCTTTATTTGGTTTGAAAGTGCCCTCTTCGTAACCAGAAATAATTCCGCTTGCTGTTAAAGCATTAATGGAAGATTCTGCCCAATGCCCCGAAGTATCCTTCAGCTTATTGCCAGACCCAGTGGCAGACAAGTCAAATACTTTGGCAATGATGGTCGCAAATTCAGCACGTGTAATACTTGCATTGGGATGGAAATTACCATCCGTGTAGCCGTTAACAACACCAAGCTTCACGAAAATAGAAACCGTCGCATCTGCCCAATGAGAATTTGTGTCCTTAAATGTAACACTAGGAGCAACCTTAGCTTCTTCAACTTTTTGATTGAGCTTCGCAAAGACATTTGAAAAATTAACAACCTTATCGTTAAATTTCACTTCGGTTTTATTCTCTGGTTTTGTTTCTGGTTTTGTTTCTGGTTTAGGATCGACTGAAGGAGGAGTAACTGAACCTGAATCTGATCCCGAGCCTGATCCTGGCGTAGTATCATCTGGCTTTTTAACCACAGTAACAACTACACTACCCTTTATAGCCGCATTCTCAACAGACGTTGCAGTAACCGTAACAGTACCTGCTGTTAAACCTGTCAGCACTCCTTCAGCAGAAATGCTAGCATTCCCGCTTCCTTGACTAACGGTCCAAGTAACACCAGTGTTTGTCGCATTACTAGGTGCTACAGCAGCATTCAATTGCAGCTTCTCCCCTACGTATACACTGTATGTATTACTGCTCACCGTAATTGCTGTAACAGGAATACTTGCAGGAGTGTTTTCCAACCATCTCGCATATAAAATGGTGTCACCTGTTATGGCTATTGTTGATCCTGCTGCATAGCTGGTTCCGCTGCCATCCTTTTTTGTATTCCATCCTGCGAAAGTATAGCCCGTCTTCACTAAATCTACGTCTTGGCTATATACATTAGCCGTTACTCCCTTTGAATAGGCTTTGCCATCCGTCGGAGGCGTCCCGCTCGTGCTGCCGTTCCCATCATAGTCCACATAGAACTGTACATCTCGCAAGTAAGGGTACCCGTTATTTCGTGATGCGTTGATCGCCCATATACTAGCAAAATCCCATTGCTCATAGGTTTGTTGTATCTTCATTGCTTCAGTTGATAGCCCTTTACCTAATCCATTATCCGTTTGCCCTGTTGTTTCGGTGTTGAAGTAACTATTCATGATGTCAAATTGAGAGTATGCAGTCAATCCACCTAAACTATTAGCACTGCTGTTAGATTTTCCTGTGACATTACCTATCGCATACGAATTATTAATTTCTCCGGTGCTGGAGCCAGCCAAACCGCCGATCTCACTATAACCATTGACACTTCCCGCAGCGTAGCTGTTACTTATGCTTCCCTCGGTAGCGTTATTGCCAACTAAACCACCGGTATTATAGGTACTGCTGACGTTCACTTCAGCAAAACTGCGGCTAATCGTTCCTTTGTTGTAGCCAACTAAACCGCCAGCCGCAGCATTGGCTTCCACACTGCCTGTTACGGAACTGTTACGAATCATTCCTTTGTTGTAGCCAACCAAGCCCCCAGCTTGCAAACCGCCAACTACATTTATATCTTCCAAACGGATATGACTGATTTCACTATTCGTTTCCGTTACTCCGAAAAGTCCTAAGTAACTATTCTGAGATCGATTAATAGTTAAATTTCTGATTGTAAATCCATTGCCATCGAAGTTCCCTTGAAATCCAAAATCGTTGTCACCAATAGGCAGCCAACCATCTTCAACGCTAGGGAACGAGGTAATATCGGCAATCAAACGGTAGTACTTATAGGTATCTAAATGATATCTAATTTCGCTTAACTGCTCCGCGTTGGCAATCTGAAAAGGATCACTTGGTGTACCGGATCCTCCTGCGAAGGCTACAGGAATCTGCTTAATTAATATCGTTTTAAAAGCAGATTTTTTACTTTCGTCATTTGCCTCGGCCCATACGGTTACAATGCCAGCCGAGGTCCCAGTCAACACGCCGCTCGCATCAATAGTAGCTGAACCGGTGCCATTGTCAACGGACCATGTGACTGCCTTGTTGGTAGCGTTGACCGGTAAGATCTCTGCGGCCATAGCCAAGGTATCGCCTATTGTCATACTAGACACATTGCCGTTCGTGGTTATTTTGATATCAGTTACTAATGTCGGTTGTATCGTCATTATTTTAGAACCGACCTTTGTACTTCCATCGTTAGCTGTAGCCTTCACAGTAACCGTACCTGCAGTAGTTCCGGTTAACAGGCCGCTCGCATCAATAGTAGCCGAACCGGTCCCATTGTCAACGGACCATGTGACTGCCTTGTTGGTAGCTTCTACCGGCATAATGGTTGCACTCATAGCCACGGTGCCACCTACTTGCAATGTAGCTACATTGCCTTCAGACGCTACTGTCATATTCGTTACAAGATTAGTTCCAGTATGGAAAGGATCATTGGAAATTAACTTTGAACCGGAATATAAAGAGAGTGGTTCGGTTGTGATCGGATTACTAGTTGATTTAATACGAAAGGTAGCTTCTCCATTCACCGTGAACGTAGAAAAGCCTTCTTTCACCTCATTAGACCGATACGTGCTCGTGTCAAAAGGGTCCGTATTGTAAAACATGGATCCAAGCTTTGCCGAATGAGCAAAAACCTCCGTTTGCCCATCCACAAGTTTACCTTCTTTATCATAGACGGCAAATGTGACAGATACATACAGGCCTTGAGTTTCTGGCGGTTTAGTTAACTTGACATGGTCGGCAACGAGTATAGGTTTTTGCGCAGCAATCCCACTAACATTTACCGCAGAAGGTGGATCTCCGACAAAAGAGTAATTAGGAACCCAACTTACTACCCCGTTACTTACATACCCTCCTACTACTGTTTTAGACCCCGGATTACTTACGGTTGCCGTAGATGCTCCCGCATTGTAAGGTACTTGAGTTACGTTTCCATCTAAAAATCTGACAAATAGTTGCTCGGAATCGCTTAATTTATCATTCGGAAAATTAAAGGTGATTGTGCTTGCGGAACTCACGCAGCCACTTAATACAACCAAAATCAAAGTTGAAAGCACAAATAAACTTCTTAATGAAAATCTCTTCATAAATAAACTTCTCTCCCTCTCTTTATTATAGAAATGAGTATACCACCCCTCAATGACAGCAAAATGACAAACTTCGACAACATGACGACAAAATCCGACGGTAATAAGCAAAAAAAGGCCCTAATACATATTAGGCCCTTTATTGTTCGATAAATCTAGATTGGAACATATCTTTAAGTTTCTCGCCAAAGCTCTTAGTACCGTTACCGCACTGTCTTTATAAATGTTTAAAGCATTTTATGTATTCCCTCACAGCGTACCGTCCAGGTACCATCCTGTGGAAACCCGGGAGTTGTCGTATCAGGACCTCCCAACCAACCGCCCGCCATCATGGCAACAGCCGTCAGTAAGCCACCATTGCCAGGCAGATAGATCGGCAGCCTGCTGGTCTGAAAGTTATGGCCGTTCGGCAGATAGGTATTCTTCTTCTGATCGATCAGAAGAAGATCGACGGCAAGCTCGCCTTCTCCTAGCCTTGCTGCCGTCATCGCCATCATCGGATAGTCCCAGCCCCACGTATCCTCCCAATGCCAGACACGGACGACTTCCTTCAGTGTTCGCCGCATCGTTTCCGTATCTGTCATCAAGCCGGGCAGGATGCCAAGCGGAGCTAGCATCGTCGGATGGTCGTCGATACCCGTCATGCCGCTGAATGTGTCGGGAGCCGTTTCGGCTGCCACATATAGGCCGTCCGATACAGGAAGTGGAGACAGGTGTTCCAGTACATGATCCCATTTGTCCACTCGTGATAAGCCGAGCCTTTCCCTCCAACGATTCGCTGTGGATAAGCCGAAAGCCCAGTAAGCAAGCTCGAAAGTCGGATTCATCGTTACCGCATGATCATAGATTTCTTGCGCTGGTGCAAGCGGCGGTCCCAAAACATAACGATTGCGAACATCATCCCATTCTGCATAAGAAGCCATGAAATCTGCGCTTAGGAATACGATGTCTTGATACCGCTCTAAGGTGTCACGATCGTTTCGTACCGTATACAGCAGTTCAGCAAAATAGATGGGATGCGGCTGCTGCCAGATCAGAAACGGCTCGATAAAGCAGGGAGCATTTATGCCCTCCTCTGTTACGCACTTTGGCCAACGGGCCCCTTCGTATCCTTGGGATTGTGCCAGTCCTTGCGCTTTGGGGAGTATCTCACCATACCAGCCCAAGTTATTCTCCAACAACTCAGGACGGTTCCATAGCGCAAAATGCACGGAATGCCACCAATGCATCTCGAGATGGAATTTGCCAGCCCAACTGTTCATCGTCAGTCCCGTCTCTTGGGGAGGAAGCGATCCGGACGACTGGACAGCGGTCAAATATTGCGAAAGCACGATGCGCCGTTCTAGTTCATGGGCGCGGGAATCCTGACTCCCAGCCAGTTCTACAGCCCCACCGCTGTTCCAAAAAGCACGCCAATAATTGTGAGATTGCGACAGGACATCCTCGAATTCAGGAAGCGGTGTGGCCTGTTCGTCCTTAGAATAACGAATCACAAGCTCTGCCTCATCAATATCTGATGTCAATACGAAGTGGTGCGGGTCGCTCGCATCACGTTCGAGGGCGCCATTTGACCATTCGGCCGTGACAAAATAGGCATCCTCATCCAATGTTCGTCTTAAACGGACTGAGTGGTCTGTTGATGCTGCAATCTCCGTCTGATGTGCTTCGGGACGATCCCATACTGCGCCTGAGCCGCCAAAGGATGCTGATCCATACGGAAAACGCATAGCCAGTTTGAGCTGACCTGATACCAAGAGCTTAGATCTAACCCGGATCGCAAGCATATCTTCATCAGGATGACAGCAGGTCAGTACCGTAACCATTTCGCCTGATAAGGAAAAACGGCTGGAGATCACACCTGTCCACAGGTCCAGTGCTTGTTCAATCTCCTGTAAATTCTCTGGCCTTGCCGGTTCGGCAGTAGGAAGAGTAAGAAGGAATTTGACTGCCCCCAAATGCAGGCGGTGGGGATTCATCCGCAGCCACTTGTATTCCTCGCTAGTCTCCTCACGCGGCATGTAGGGAAATCCGATCTCTCTCCCACTAAAAGTGCTATAGTAGGTTTTCGGAAATTTCTCTACCTCGTAGCCCATTGGATTAGGAGAGGTGTGCCATCCCCAATTCGACAGATGACCCAGCGCGACTCCACCATTCTCGTAGATCTCAGGAAATGTCTGCAGCCCCGTTGCATCAACGGTGAAGGCATAATTCCCGTTTCCCACCGTTAGTGAAGAAAATTTATCAAAGCTCCTAACGACTGGGTTGTGGCGGCGCACTAATTCTTCTCGATTAATTCTATCCATTTTTTACATCCCTACTTGTCGTTATAATTGGACTGTTAGATCTCGATAACGCACACCTCAAAAGGCTTGATAGCGCAAACGCCATGAAGGACAGTTTCTGTGAGCAGATCGCGCTGCGGGGTCAAGAAGGTGACCGACCGCTCTTCGTGAGCATAGTTCAGCAGAAAGGCATATCGTTTATCTGAACCTTCATGAGCCCGTATCGCAAGCTCTACGTCTTCAGGCAGCTCGGCCCATTTCGCTGCCGGGGATATCAGGCCCATCTCGGCAATGAGTGCGCAAGCTGCCGCTTCTGTAAAGGCGCTGCCGTAATAATAAGCGGTCCCTTTACCGCGCATGTTCCGTACAAGAGCTGGTTTACCCGCATAATAATCGGAGGCATACGAGGCCAAGACTTCAGCGCTGTTCGACGTAACGCGCAAAATATCTACGAAGGCATCTCCTTGAAGGGTATTGCCGCCTTCCCAATGTATATCTGGCGCCTGCTGCAGCGGCCCGATCAGCGTAAAATCCTCCACCTCGATGCCGCACAAGTCGGCGAGCGGTCCTGGGAACGGCTGCATATAACACTGGCCCGTCGCATCCTTGTAGCCGCTTCTGCAACCGAGAATGAGCGTTCCTCCGCTTTCAACGTACCGTTGAAGCAGTTCTGCCGTCGACTCCGGCATAATGGCTGGATGCGGATAAATGAGCACTCGATATTTAATCAAGTCCTTCAAGGTCGTAGAGGAACGAATGTACTTCGTGTCCGACGGGATATGGCGGCGCTGCAGTGCCTTGAACCAACCACTGATGCTTTTCCCAGTCAGCGGACCATGCCAAACATCCAACTCTCCGTCCCATTCGTTGTCATAGTCCTTCAATATCGCAACCTCAGCCTGATACATGGTACCCAGCAATTGCCCGCCCATCCTCTTTAGCTCACCGCCAATACGGCCAGCTTCCTCGATGCGGCGATTCGGCCGGTTATGGTAATCGTTCAGCCCATGCCAGTAAATCTCCGTCCCCATGGTCGCTGTCCGCCAGCGAAAATAGAGCAGCATATCCGCGCCGTGCGCAATGGATTGATACGTCCAGAGCCGCATCTGGCCCGGCTTCGGCGATGGCATCTCGATGCGGTTCACCCAACCGCCAGGACCAGCCTGCTGTTCCATGACAATGAAATTCGGCGAAACGTCGCGAGCCGCGCTGAGATTCAGACTCCACTTGCGGTCGAGCAGCGGCCGCTCCCCTTGATCAGGAGAGATCGTGCTGAAATTGGGATACGAGTCATAAGCGAACACATCCAGCGTATCCTCCATCATTCGGTGGCTGTCCAAGTGGCCGAACATGCCGTTCGTCGTGACCCACTGATTCGGCGCTTTCTCCCGCAGAATATCCGATTGCAGCTTCGCAAAAGAGATGGCACTGCCCGAGAAAAATCGTTTCTCATCAAGCGCTTGATGCGGGTTTGGTGAATTGCTAGGTGTCAGTCTAGTCAAATGAACCTGTGACCAGTCGCTATAGGTCTGATTCCAAAATACCGCGCCCCACGCTTGATTCAAGGCATGTAAATTACCGTACTTCTCCTGCAGCCAGACCCGGAACACAGCATGATCTGCTTTTGAATAAAAGGTGTTGACCTCACAGTTCAGTTCATTGTCGATCTGCCAACCAACTACCGCCGGATGGTCTTTGTAATGCTCCGCCATCTGCGTAACAATCCGCGCGCACAGCTCGCGATAGATCGGTGCGTTGTAATTGAAATGGCGACGTTGGCCATGTTGATACACAGTTCCATCCTGCTTGGCGTTTAATACCTCCGGGTATTTGGCAGTCAGCCAGGCTGGCGGGGTCGCGGTCGGTGTGCCTAGAATAACGAGCATGCCGTATCTATGCGCGAGGTCGATCGCCCTATCGAACAAGGCAAACTCGAAGCGCCCCTCCTCCGGTTCGAAGATCGACCAAGCGAACTCGGCCACACGGACAACCGAGAAGCCAAGCTCTTTCATGCGGCGATAATCGTCTTCCCACAGGTTGTCAGGCCATTGTTCCGGATAGTAACAGGCACCAAGACGAAATTGTTCGGTTCTCCAGTCTCGCCCTTTAGGTGCCATCGTTTGTATCCTCCCTTACAATGACTTCGACCTCATACGGCTCCAACTGGAGAGTGATCTCGTGCATGCGTCCCGATATCTTGCCTTCTCTAGGTGCCCGAAGGGATATTTGCTGCTCCGATGATGTCGTATTCACATACAGGACACTGTCGCCAACCTGCCGCGCGATTACGCCTTGCGGTGTTTCAGGGCCCTTTTTGATATCGAGTTCTGCGTAGATATTGTTCAATAATGCCTGCATGAGGTCAATTTGAGCAGGAACAGCTGCATAGACCGCTTTCCCTTTTCCATAGGCATTCACACTAACCGCAGGCAGCTCACTTTCCAGGCTAGTGAATACAGCCAAAACTTCAGCCGTAGAAGGCTCCACAATTTCATAGTAATCAATCGGAAAATCTAATATACGATCATGTATCTTAATTTTCGGTGTTTCACGCCGAATGTTCATTTTCTGCTTTTGAAGTCCGCCTTCATTCGAATCGGAATAATGATAGACGGGGCGCTCGAAGGCGTTAGCGCGAATACCGAACACATCGCTAAGCCTGCCAGGCATCGACGTGCCGAATACCGTACTGTGCTCATCTACTTTAGCTGAGTAAGCTGTCATAATGACCGTTCCGCCTCCCGCGACGAACTCCCTGATCGTCTGAGCAGAAGCCTCGTCCATGATACAGTGGCCAGGAACTAGCAAAAGCTTATAATCTTTCTCGATATGGCGCAGGTTCACAATATTACAATCGACATTATCCTCACCAAGTGCTTGGAATGTCTGCATCATTTGATCCATATAAGTTGTTTTATAGTATCCTTTTTGATTCTCGGACACTTTAAACGACTCAAAGGAATAAGCAAGCGCAATTTCCGGCTTCGGCAGATAAGGCAATCCGATCGATTCAAGCTTCGCCATCTCATGCGCGAATTGACGGAATTCGTCCAATTTCCTTCCAGGCAGACCATCGTGATCCAGCAGTCCAAACAGATACTGCTCTTCTCCGCCCAACATCGATCTCCACGTCCATGCGCATATTGCTTCCGAGCGGAATAGCAAGGATAAATAGGCATACATGCGAAGGACACCCCTCGGAGGTGCATAGGCACCGAAGGAACCCGTCTGGAATTCCAGACACCAAATGGGTTCATCCTTCTCACTAATGCGGTGGTTCATGTGCAGGCAAGCGCCGAACAACGCATTGCGGTCTTCTGGATTAACTCCCGGGTAGAATCCGATTCCCGGCAAATCAAAGATTTGATTATAGCCTTTCAAATAGTCGAAGCCGAGTACTGGATTTTCTCCCCAGTGATTCGTCGTTTCACGTGCATGCGGGGCATTCTTCCGTACGATTTCACTTAAGCCGTAAAGATAGGAAAGCTGCTCATCCGAAAAAAACCTCCGCATATCCAGCATTCTTTCTGGTGCTCCGTTGATGTCCCCAGCAACCGGAAACTCCGCATCCTCGAAGCTGTTAAGCTTACGTGACCATCTTTGTGCGGCCCAGGCAATGTTTAGTTCCTCCACGCTGCCGTACTTCGTTTTCAACCACTGCCTGTATCGCTGGCACGCCTCATCCGAGAATGTCGGTATCCCGCTGCCGACCTCATTACACAGACCAAACGCGTGCAGCGCTGAATGCCCGGCATACCGCTTGGTCAGTGTCTCAGCGAATCGATAAGCGTACTCCTGAAAGGTTGGGTTACCCACATCCTCCATATAACGATGCACCGCCAGAAGTGGATTGCGATTTCGATCGGCGAGCTGGATAGCTGGATATTTCTTGTGCAGCCACGTCGGTGCTGGACGTGTTGCAATGTCTAACACCACTTTGAACCCTGCTTCTGCAAACAAGTCCATAACCTCATCGAACCATACGAAGTCGTAGTTGCCTTCCGATGGCTCGAAGCTGTCCCAGCATAGATGGCCGAGACGTACGAGATTGAATCCCGACTCCTTCATCATTTGGATATCAACGGGCCATCGTTCGCGTGGCCAATCATGGGGGTGGTAATTTGTTCCTACATAAATCATTTTATTCACCTCAGTTATAGTAATAAATCTCTTGGCTGCATAAGAAAAGGGAGCTGCTTGTTAAACCAGCCGCTCCCTTCCTTCTACTGCAATTACCTGCGGACTATTTCTTCACTTTCGCGTACCAATCTCTAGCACGCTTCGTGACTTCTTCACCGCCTGATTTGTTCCACTTGTCTACGAATTCATCAAATTTGCTGATTGGGTACTGGCCAAGGATAATCTTGGTTGCATATTCCACATATAGCGTGCGATTGTTGATGTCAGCGAAGCCATCGTAGACACTAGCCGGCATTCCGTCACCAGCAATGACTTTAACGTATTTCTGGGCTTCCTGGATATTTCGGATACCCTGGTCCACTGCCCATTTTCTATCTTCCGACGTCGTGCTTTTGTATAGTTCCGCTGAGAAGTCTGCGGTAGCTACATAAAGATACGGGTTAATAGCTAGATTCTCTTGTGTGCTTTTGTCTTCTGGAAGCTTTGTAGCTTTACCATCTTTCATTGTGTAATGCATGCCCTCAACGCCAAGGAATAGGGTGTTCCAATTCTTTTTGTCGTACATGTTGTTCAGCAGCTTCAAAGTCGCCATGAGTTTCGTCTGATCTTTGGTGTTCTTCACCACCCAGGCAGGAGGCTGCATCTTCTTCAACGTATAGAAACCTTTGTAGCTTGCAACCTCGGGGATCGGGAGGACGGAGTAATCGCCTTTCACCCCTTTATTTTTATTAATATTCTCTAAACGCTCGAAGACCGACTCTTCCCAGTGGAAGTAATTCCCGACAAGATTGGAGTCATTCTTGCCTTCCCATTTCGCCTTATTGTTCAGAAGTGATTCTTTATCCATCAAACCGTCTTTATACAGTTTGGCAATGAACTCCAAAGAAGCTTTCATATTCGGAGTAACCGCAGCGTAAGTCAGTTTGCCATCGTACACATCCCAATCCGGCTTGCCTTCAAACATGGCTACACCGTACATGGCGAATAAATGATCCATCCAAGCCGCTTGCTCCCGGCCCCCCGTTGGGAGTTCATCTTTTATTCCATTTCCGTTCGGATCCTTATCTCGGAAAGCCTCAAGCACCTTCACATAATCATCTTGCGTCTTCGGCATTTGCAGACCCAGCTTGTCGAGCCAATCTTTTCGAATCAAGCCGGTTTCTCTGCCATAGTCCAGTATACCCGGGACATAATAAATTTTGCCTTGTCCAGTAGGATCATTGGCTTTGACCACGTCCCAGACTTCCTTCGGGATAACTTGCATGACATTCGGTGCGTACTTCGGCAAAAGATCTGTTAAATCGGCGATAGCGCCATTTTTGGCCAAGCTGTCTTCGATCCCCTGTACAGGCTGGAACATGTCCGGCATTTCGTTCGCAGCAATCTTCAGATTCAGCTGGTTCAGATAGTTAGTGCCTCCGTTCCATTCCACATATGGTTGAATAATGCCAACGCCCAGCTTTTCCTTATAAAAGTCATATAGCTTGCTGCCTCTGGTAATGGGTTTAAAGCCATTATTGCCATCCCATACTTCAAGCTCAACGATTCCCTCTGTCTTAGGAGCAGTGCTCTGTCCTGGAGCAGGCGATGAAGAAGCAGCGGATTTGTCTGAATTGCTGCTGCAGCCTGTAAAGACTGTAGCGGCCAGGGCACCTGTTAGCGCCAGTACTCCCAATTTTTTGATAGCCATGCCTTGTTTCCCCCTTGAAATCGACATTATATGTTTTAGACTCATTAAGCCGTAAAACCAACACGAAATTATCCTTTTACAGAGCCGATCATAGCTCCTTTGACGAAATACTTTTGCAAGAAAGGGTACACGGCAATGATCGGAAGGATGGCGAAGATAACCGTCGCCGATCGTAACGTTCTTTCGTTAAAATTAAAGTCAGCCGTTGAAGCGGCACCTGGCATAATCATGTTATCATCCGTGATGAATTGGCGGATCTTCATCTGTAACGGGAACCAGTCCGTATTTTGGAGAAATAATAAAGGTGTCTGAAACTGGTTCCAAATGACCACCGCGTAGAACAAGGCTAGTGTAGCAAGTACGGCCTTCGACAGCGGAAGAACGAATTGAAACAGCATTCGAAAGTAACCGCAGCCTTCGAGGAAAGCGGCTTCCTCAAGTTCCTTCGGGAACTCCTTGAAGAAGCTTCTCATGATGATCAGATTAAAGGGATTCAGGATATGTGGAACAATCAAGATCAACGGATGATTATACAGGCCTATTCCTCGTACAGTAAGGAAATAAGGAATGATTGGCGCCTTGAAAATCATCGCAATCACCACACCAACCATGATCACAGAACCTAAGCGGAACTCCGGTTTCGAAAGCGGATAGGCGAGCAACGCTGTAATGAATAGCGCCAAGACGGTACCAATTACTGTGGAACCTAGCGTGAGGAAGAACGACTTCCACAAATCAGGACGGTCAATAATGTAGCTCCATGAATCGAATGTGAACTCCTTAGGCCAGATAGATACCAGATTTTGCACAACGGCACTCTTCGAGCTGAATGAGATTGAAATGACGGATAGCAGCGGCACGAGTGCAATGAAAGATAATAACAGAAGAAGGGTCGTGATACTTGTTACAAAAGCTTTTTCTCCTCTGGATTCAAACATATCTACCACAACTCCCCATCTGAAACTTTTTTCGACAACCGATTGAAGATGAACACCAAAATGAAACCAATAACCGACTGGAACAAACCAACTGCCGTAGCAAAGCTGTATTGTGCCTGTTGAATACCTGTTCGGAACACGTAAGTATCAAGAATATCCCCTACACTGTAGGTCATTGGTGTCAAGAGATTGAACACTTGATCGAAGCCTAAGTCCAGGAAGTTGCCGATTTCCAGTAAAAACATAACCAGCACCGTAGGCAGAAGCAGCGGAAACGTAATATGACGAATCTGTTTGAAACGGGATGCACCGTCCATCATGGCCGATTCATATAACTGCGGATCGATGGAGCTGATCGCGGCCATATACACGACGGTTCCCCACCCAGCGTCTCGCCAAATGGAAGTCAGCACATAGACCGGTCGGAAGTAAGCGCTGTCTTGCATAGCCAAAATCGGATCATACCCGAACCATCCCAAGACCACATTGAATAACCCGCTTAATGAGAAGATGTCAAACACGATGCCGGACACGATAACCCACGATAAAAAATGAGGGATATATAGCGCGGTCTGAATACCTTTCTTTAGCGCAGATTTCCGAATTTCGTTCATCATCAGCGCCAGCAGGATCGGAATCGGAAAGACCAGCACGATTTTCAGAAATCCTAGCGTCAGAGTATTTCCAAACACACGGACGAAATCCGGATAATCGAGAAGCTTCTGGAAATGCTTAAAGCCAACCCAAGGACTATCGATAAACCCTTTGAACACCGAATAATCCTTAAAGGCGATCACCGAGCCTAATAACGGAATGTACTTGAAAATGATGAGAAAAATGAGACCCGGAATGGCCATCACATAGAGCGGCCAAAAAACCTTCATTTGTTGAAAATAGGTTTTACCCAATTGAACTCCCCCCGCGTCTAGTTGTTGTATTCGCTTACACCAAGTGTACTCTTGGAGAGAGCTGCGCTCAAAGGGACGTTTTTAAGTTTCGACAAGGTCATTTTATAGTTACAATAAAAGTCCTTCCACCATAAGAACGGCGAAAGGACTTCTCATCATTAGGCAATTGGGGGATTCCTGCGATATTCGCTAGGTTTGCAGCCCGTTAGTTTTTCGAACAACTTGGCAAAATACTGCGGATCGGAATAACCAACCATCTGGCATATCTCATACACCTTTAAATCTGTTTTTTCCAGCAATTCCTTGGACTTGTTGATCCTTGTCTGTGCGAGAAAGGTCAGATAGGTATCCCCTGTCTTTTGCTTAAAGAGCTGGCTTAAATAATAGGGATTGATAAAAAAACGAGCCGACAGCTCAGCCAAGCTGATCGCATCGGCGTAATGCTTCGATACATATTCCTTGATCTCAGCGATAACATCCTTTTTCTTCATAATATTATGTTCCAGTTTAAAAGCAATAATACCCTTTATCATTTGAAGCATCCAAGTCTCCATACGCTCCAATGTCCGATACCGCGAGAGTCCATCCAGTATAAGAAGATTGCGTCCCAAGAAATCATTTTGCTGCAGCTGCTCCAAAGAAAGTTTGCGCGCACTGGACAAAAGAATGCTTAAGCACTGCAGTTGGAGGTCAACTGGACTTATCTCGCGCTCCTTCTCCAGCCAATGAAAAATCTCGCGGATCGCGCCGGCGCAAGCTCCTTCATCCATATTGTCGAGGCCTGCCTCCAGTTTGCTTATCATGTCTTCCGGAACCGCTTGCCGCTTGCCTGACATGGACATGATATCGGGATATGCAATGACGACGCCTGCGCCTTTAAGAATCTTATAACTTAATGAGTGGCGAGCTTCCTCAAAGGAGATGCTGATTTCATTCGCCCTTCCTTTCACTGTACCCAACCCGACTGTCACAGATAATTTCATCTTGCTGAATAGGGCTTCTTTCAGACGCTGAAAGCCTCGGACTAATTCCCCGTACTCGATGGCGCTATCATGTGTAACAATGACAGCCACCTGAGCGCCTAGATACCGGAAGCGATAGACGCCTCGATATTGTCCCAGCATGTGGTCAATAAGGCGGAACACAGGATCAAGCCCACTTTCCATCAAAGAGCCTAGGCTGCTTTCAAATTCTAGCAAAACGCACACAAGCTGTGTACGATCAATCGGAATACACGCAATCTGAAGCAGCTCGTCCACATGCGCCGTATTGTCGCTGTCTCCATCGATGATATCCCGTAAAGCGCTTTCCATCACGCGGCTGCTCACTTCTTGCTTCAGCTCATCCACTTCTTGAAGTTTCGCCTGCTCCTCCTGAATCTCGTCCATAACCTTACAGACGCATTCACGAAGCTCCTCTTCTTCTACTGGCTTATTGAGGTAGAATTTGACCCCCAGCTGCATGCCTCTGCGTGCGTACTCGAAGTCCGCATACCCGCTGAGCAGAATAAATTTAGCCTGACAATCTTTCTCTTTCAATAACTGGATCATGTCCAGCCCGTCTGCCTGAGGCATTCGAATATCTGTAATAACAATATCAGGCTGACGTTCTTGAATTAATTTGGCACCTTCAAGGCCGCTGTACGCCACTCCCACAATCTCGCATTCCGGGATATAGCGGCCTATCATTTTTTGGAGACCATCTACAATTCCTTTCTCGTCATCAACCACAACTACTTTCATCCGAAGTACATCCCCTTCCATGCTGTCTAACAACAAAATCTCAGTATTTGGGGATGAGAAACTCAACCGTCGTTCCCCTGCCTTCGCCCGAATGAATCGTCAGATCATAGGAATCCCCATAATGCAGCTTAATGCGTTCCGCAATATTTTTCAGACCTAATCCTTCACCTTCCGATTTCTCCGTCTCCTCCAGCTTATATTTATCCGATGCCGCATCCTCTAGAATGACACGAAGTTCCTCTTCCTTATCCCTAGAAATACCAATTCCGTCGTCTATAATTCGAATCAGAATCTCCCCTTCATCCGTCCACATGCCTTCAATCAAGATATGCATGCTCCCTCCATAACCCTTGAAGCCATGGATAATGCTGTTCTCCACAATCGGTTGAAACACGAGCGGAATAATGCTGCACGCCTGCATCTCTTCTGGCATACGGATGTCAAGCATAAAACTGTCGTCAAAGCGTATATTCTGAAGCTGCAAATAATTAACGGTATAATCAATTTCATGTTTGATCGAATGCTGCCTGCCATCCTTGCCTAAGGTCAACCGGAACATTCTCGCCAAAATCATGATCATACCAGCGATCTCCTCTTCCTCCTTCACCAACGCCTTCATTCGGATCGATTCTAGCGTGTTGTAGAGCATATGAGGATTAATCTGGTTCTGAAGCGCGAGAAACTTAGCTTTCCGCTGTTTAATCTCCGCAATGTAAACGTCTTCAATTAAGGTTCGAATAACGATAATCATCTTATTGTAGCTGCGAACCAAGCTTCCAATCTCATCATTGGCCTGAATACTTTCTATCGGCAGGTATTGACCTGTTTCTGCCTGCTTCATACTGCGGCGCAGCGCCTTAATGGGCTTGGTGATCCTTAAGCTTAATCCGAAAGAAATCAATGTCGTGATGACAAAGCCTATAACAATTAAAATGATCGTGACGAGCTTGATCCTTGCAATTTTATGCAGCAATTTCTCACGGGGAATCTCTGTTTTAATAACCAGATTTCCCAATTGCGTGCTTCCTGATATCACGATTCGGTCACTGCTGCTCATGTCTTTGGTAAAATCATTTCCTGCTTCGAGCACCTGCATCCAAGGCACTCGACCGCTGGCGGCATCCGAATGATAGACAGTTTCACCAGTAAGCTTGCTAATGATCACACTCATGCCGTATTTGTCCCTGGTCAAAACAAACTCGTGGTTTAACTCCATCAATGTGAATGGATCCAAGTCGATAAGAAGCACCCCTGTGAATGCCCCTTCAGAACTCAGCAACACCCGGCCCACTGTTACTAATGTACCCTTCCCTTTATCCTCATAGTAGGAGCGATCGTGTAACCCAGTAATAAAAAAAGTATCTTCCGAGCTGCGTGCCCGCTTGTACCATGCTTGAGCCAACAAGGCGCTCTCATTCACGGTGCTGCTAGTATTCGTATATTGATAGACGCTGTTATCACGGCTAATCAGCATGACATTATTAATCTCTGGCTTGAGCAAGGCAACCCGCATCAGTACTCGTTGGACCGATAACTTCTGAAGAATGTACTCATTCATGGACATGGCATGCTCTTCCCCAAGCCTAGAAATAATTTCATTATCCAAAAGTACGGATTTGGTTACTTTGTCATATTCCTTCATGAGTTCATTTAACGAATTCTCAACTTGAGACGTGTACAGCGCCGCGAACTCTTGGGAAGAATCCTCCAAGCCTGCTGCCGATTGACTGTAAATGATGCTGGTCACCACGAGCAGTGGAAACGCACACGCAATGAGATAGCCTGCCATAAATTTGCTTTGGAGCTTCATGTTTTTGATTTGGCTAATTGCCGCTTGGATCCATTTGCCTTGTCTCATGTACAACCTTCCTCGTTTAACATCTTTGCTTCTCATTGTACATGCCGTGATGCACCGAAGCTACCGAAGTATCTCAGGCTAAAAATGTATACGTTTACAAGATACTATAATGGAAGCAGATTCATAAAACAAAGGGTCATTTTTAAGTTTATACAAGGGCAATGTTGGGGATTTTCAAATAAATCATTTATAAAATAAGGGGACTGGATGGTCTTCAAGGTTACCTTAAAAATGACCTTGATGGAACTTAAAAACGTCCCATTGAGTAATATTTTTCCAAATTATATAGTTTTGCAAGCGGATACATTTTCAGACACATCAAACATCTCAAATACGAAGTGAAGCATAGGAGGTGAATTGGATTGAGTTAGATACTCCATATAGAAACAGTCATGAACAACCTAATACCATGCAATCGTGATTTTTTCTCAAATCAGAATGATTAAAATTGGAGGCGATGGTAATGAAAAAAAGAATAGTTTCCGTCCTCATTATGCTAAGTCTTTTCTTGTCTTTGGTACCCCCGACATTAGCCGCAGATCTATCTTCAGACCTTTCCAGCGACAAGCATAACAGCAATAGCATTGGAAGAGTAAAGGTAAGTACAATTTCATTGCCAAGTTACGTGATCTTACAGGATGCAACTTACACTTACTCTGGTAAAGTATTTATTTCGTATAAGACAGCGGATGACCTCAATACGACCGATTATTTTAACTTCGCTGTTCTCAATGACGATGGGACGGATTTCAAGCTGATCTTCTCTGGTGTCATTCCCTTGAATGCAAGATCAGGCGGTATTCGGTACATGCCATTTCAGGATAACAAACGTGTATTACTAGGAGATTATGTGTTTGAATGCATGCCAAATCTTAACAACTGCAAGAGCAATAAATTAGTTCCGATCACATATCCAACAAGCCTTTCAACAGATCCGCACATCTCCAGTGTATGGTCGGAAATCATTATTGCACCTGACAATAAACATATGGCTTGGACGATCCTCCTCTCCAACTACACGGCTGGCCAAGCGATCGGTGTTCTGTCACGTAAAACAGATAGCTATGTCCTCGAGAATGTCCAGCTGCTTAGCAAGCCAGAACCTTTTGTCAATGATCCAAACAAACCGGGCTTTATTATTCCCCCAACCTCAACACGTGGAGGAGAAGTGAAGCAGTTTATCCAAGGAGGAAACGCCCTCTCCGTCGTTGGGGCTAAAGATTACGTTACCGCGGATTCGGTTATACAGGATCTGACTTCTGATAAAGTTACCCATATTACTCGTACACCCGGATATGATGAGACAACTATTTTTTCCCCGGACGAGCGCCTGGGCATGGTCATGAGTACAAGGTTTTCCAAACAAACAGATCCAGCCATATTCGGAATCCTGCCTAGGCCCGCTTATGCCGGTTCAGGGATTAATGGCATTCTGTATTTTTATTCCGTAGCTGGCGTGCGCACTTTCCGAAGTGGAGACATTGGTCCCGCCCTAATTGACATTGATCGTTCTATGAACGAACCCGGATATCAAGGCATAAACCTTTCAACTGATGAGAATTGGGTGTACCATTCACCGATGTCCTGGCATCCGGATGGAAAAAGTGCCATGTGGATTGAGGGACGCAGAGGCTTAGATGATGATTTGCATAAGCGGCTGCAGAAAGTAAACCTACTTGATTATAAACCACACAAAACAGTCCCTATTAAACCGACAACGGATAATATCCCTTACGCGACCAAAGACTTAACAAAACTAACCTCCAGTTCTAATGGGAATGTGCAAGGGAAGATAGCCGGCAAGAAATCTGGCTACATCGATTATGTCACTACAACAACCCCCAATCTATCGGGAAAATCGGAAGCCCAATACGTCAACTTTAGTGATGACGGTGTAAATTTCTACAATGGCTATGAGAAATATAATTATAATTATCTCAGCGAATCCGTTTATGAAGCGAACCTTCAATTGACTGGCAAGCAACCGGGTGAAATGAATTTGCGGGCTACCTTCTCATCTATCCTTGGAGATACTCCTGCTAGACTGTTGTTTGAGACAGCTGCGGACGGTAAACCTAAGAGCTACGGGTATGCTGCATTTAAAGGTACCACGCTGCACATCGAAGATCTGTTGGAGTAATAGAGGCCACTGAGAAAGTCCCAATCTTATAGACGATGCAGTCTCATAAGGGGAAAAAGCATAGAAGTCGCTCCGAGACTGCCGAAAAGGCAGTCTCAATATGATGTTGCATCTTCCTTAGAATTGGTAGGCCTTTACCTACTTTGCTTCTAGTCACGCCACATAAAGAAAGACCAGCCCAATAGGCCAGTCTTTGATTACACCAGAAGCTTATCGGCCCCTTGCTTCGCTTCCATAATGGACCAGACCGCAGCTCCATTGCCATCGATATCCCAATCTCGTCACAGCCAAAAATGAGTGACAACTCGTTATTTCTCCCAAAGCTCGATCAGTCGACCTTCAGGATCTTCAATCCAAATAAACTTTCCAAATTCACTAGTCTCTTTTTTCTTTGCAAGAGGTACGCCAATATGTTCGAGATGCTTAATCGTCTCGTCTAGATTATGCACTTGGAAATTTAACATCACTTGTTGATCTGCTGGAAAATAACTGTCATTCTCGGTAAAGAAAGAGAAGATAGTCTCATTTCCTAATTGGGGTTTTATCACAGTCCCATTCCAATTTTCTATTTCAATCTGCAACACTTCACTGTACCATTTTTTCACAACTTCAAGATTCTTGGTTCTCCAAAAAATTCCTCCAAAACCTTTTATCATCGTATCTAACTCCTGTCTGTCATCAAATTTTTAGCTACCCGATTATATTAAAAAACTCTAGAAAATACTTGTGGTCCATTAGTTAACTGATTTCAGGATGCAATTAGAGCGTTAACAAAATGATGCGCAATGTGGGTTAAACTAGAAAACCGTCTCTCGTTACCCGAGCGACGGTTATTTGTTTTTCGATCAGCAGATCAAAAAACATATTCGGTTCCAGCCATTGTCCCAACAGGCAAACAGGCAAATCGGTCTCCTTTATACGCCAATTCATCGCAATTGTCTTGCCTGAAGGTCATAAATGAAGTTCTCAGCCAGTTCCCTCGGGACAAGCCCCGCGGGATCGCGTCCGCTCAGAATCCAAAAGAAGCTCGGTCCGATCAGCAAGGAGGTTGCCTGTTCGATCCGAAGTGACCGCACTTCCTTCCCGATCACTTGCTCGATCACGAATCGAGCACTGTCGCCGAGCGGGTCCTTCGCGGAGAGCAGTTCCGCTACAGCAAGGTCGTGCTGCGCTTCGCCGAGGAGGGCTCGGTAGGCAGCTCCGGCCGGTGAATGCGCAAGGAAGCGCACAAGCGCTTCCACGTAGGACGTTAGATCGTCCAATGGATTGCCTGTAATTGTAATCGCAAGTTCCTCGGCCGCATCGGCCGCGCTTGCCTCAAACAAGATCTCCGCTTTGTGTGACCACCACCGATAAACGGTCTGCCGAGACACTCCTGCCCTCTCGGAGATGCTCTTCATTGTCATTGCCGCATAGCCTACTTCGACCAAGAGATCGTCAACCGCATTTAGAATAGCCGTCCTCGCTTGCTCGCTCCGGGGACGACCGCCATGATAAAGTTCTTTGTCCATAGTTCAACTATACATGGAGAAAGTGCTCCTTGTCCACTTCCTAGACAAGTTGTCTCGAAATTGTAACGGCGTCAAGCCGGTAGATTGCGTATTCTTTGGTTGCGGGATATCCCAATCGATGCAGCGGCATCATTTTCTCGGAACCTCATCCGCACGCGATGTCGCGCGACAAGAACACGGGCTACGGCGGAACCGCCATTTAAGCTCGTCCCCGGGGTCCTCACGCCGTTTTGTTCCTACCCCAAAATAATTACTGGACACAATGTATCGTTTCTAGTATATTAAGTTACACGGTGTCTCGTAATTGCAGAGGGCGACCAACATCGCGAACCCAAACCATGCGAGTAACCGCAAAATTGAAGCCGTAGCCAGCAGAAGGGCTACTAAGGAGGAAATACGGATGAATGTATTTGTAACTGGAGCAACAGGTTGGATCGGATCGGCCACCGTAGATGAATTGCTGAGAGCGGGCCACAAGGTCGTCGGATTGGCAAGGTCGGACGCCTCCGCAGCGTCACTCGAGGCGAAAGGCGCGACGGTCCTGCGCGGGGATCTCGATGACCTCGATTCCCTCCGCCGCGGGGCGGCCGAAGCGGAAGCTGTCGTTCACCTGGCGAACAAGCATGACTTTGCAAATCCCGCGGAGTCTGACCGTGCCGAGCGGGCTGCAGTCGAAACCCTTGCCGAGGCGCTGGTCGGTACCAATCGGCCTTTCATGGTTGCGACTGGATTGTCCGGTCTGTTTCAGGGGCGGCCGATACTGGAGACGGACCCGTCGCCTGACGTGAGCCCGAACTCTCACCGGGGCGGCGCTGAGAACCTCGCTCTCGACTACGTCAGTCGCGGAGTACGGACTATCATCATCCGGTTCGCACCGACGGTTCACGGGGTAGGAGACTGGGGCTTTGTCAATTTCCTGGTGAGCGCTGCACGCAAGCATGGCGTGTCCGGGTACATCGATGACGGCTCCCACGCATGGTCCGCGGTGCACCGTTCCGATGCCGCCAAGCTCATCCGGCTTGGACTCGAGAAGGCTCCGGCCGGATCACGCCTGCATGCGGTCGCAGAGGAAACCATCTCCACCCGAGCCATCGCCGAAGCCATCGGACGCGCACTCGATATTCCGGCAGCCTCGATTGCGCAGGAGGACGCTAAAGCACACTTCGGATTTATCGGCAGCTTCTTCAAACTATCCATGACGGGCTCCAGCGAACGCACCCGCGAACTGCTTGGATGGAAACCCGCCGGCCTCACTCTGGTGGATGACATCCTAGGCGGCGCGTACAAGGAAGCCGGACAACAATGAGCGCCCCTCAGACAATATCCACTGTTACCGTGAACCCGTCACGGCAGTCTGGGTTGGTTCTGGCATGTGTGTGCGCGTGCACCATCTTGGTCGTGGGCCTTGTCGCCGCCATCAATCTGGCGGTTCCAATGCTCGCGGTCAGCGGGTTGCACCCGAGCTCTTCGGAATTGCTGTGGATCGTTGACGCGTATGTCGTCGTATTCGCCTGCTTGGTCATCCCAGGCGGCGCGGCCGGCGACAACTTCGGACGCAAGGGCGTGCTGATCGCCGGGCTCATCACATTCGCAGCTGGTGCGGCGATCTCGGCCGCCTCGGCTAACGTGATAATCCTGCTCCTTGGCCGAGCCATAACCGGCGTTGGGGCGGCGCTAGTGCTTCCGAACTGCGTGGGAGTACTGGTTCATGCGACCGCGCCCGAACGGCGCGGCCGAGCCCTTGCCATCTGGGGCGCTATGACCGGCATGGGCGGACTCGTCGGCAACATAGCCGGCGCGGCGCTGCTGACTGCCGGATCGTGGCGGACCCTATTCGGGGCCATCGTGCCAATCGCGCTTCTCTGTGCTCTCTGGACGGTAGTCTCCGTAAAAAGAAGCAGCCCTAGTCCGCGCAGCCTTGACCCGGTCGGCACCGCCTTGCTGGTCGCGGCAACTATTACTCTTCTAATCGGCATCATCGAAGGGCCGGAGCTCAGTTGGGGCAGCGCCATCGTCATCGCCGCGTTCGCAGTCAGTGTCTTGCTCGGTGCCGCCTGGGTCTTCGTCGAGCTGCGTGTTCGTCACCCTTTGCTAGACCCCCGCCTGTTCCTTATTCCACTGCTTAGTACTGCCAGTCTGGGCATGCTCGTGCTGTTCTTCGGCAGCTTCGGCCTGTTCTACCTCAATGCTTCGCTCCTGCAATACGGCCGCGGGTACTCTGTCTTGCAAGCCGGACTCGCGATTGTACCTATGACGGTGCCAATGCTGTTGGGAGCACGATTCGTTCCCGATCTGGTGAGGCGCATCGGCATTCCCTTAACGCTGTCTGCAGCCTTCCTCGCCATTGGCATCGGACTGTTCGGCTTGACCTTCGCCGCACATCAACCGTACCTCGTCTACGCTGCCTGGCTCGTCCTAATCGGGACCGGCTTCGCGCTCGCTCTTCCATGCTTGACAGCCGAACTCACTGCGGCGCTGCCCGCCGAACAGGCCGGCGTAGCAGGTGGACTTCAATCTGCGACACGGGAACTTGGCAGCGCCCTCGGCGTCGCGATCGTCGGCACCGTGCTAACCGAGAGCTTTACCCGGCATCTGCCGGCAACCCTTCAGCACCAGGACCCAATCCCTCGCACGGTTGCTGAGGCAGTCGCTGCAGCCCCCTCACAGCAAGCCGTTATCATCGGTTCCTTCACAACTGGGGCCGAGTCCGCATTGCAGGTAGCGAGCGCCGTCACTCTCATCGCTGGCGTCCTCGTCGTCGCGGCAGCCTTTCAGACCAGCCGCCGCCGCAAGATAAGCTCAACCAATTGATAATTTGCAAAAAAAACCAAAATCCAGTTAGTGCTATGATACATTTCACTCTTGTGTAGTTGAGACAACGGCTGCCGTCGCGTATGCCCAAACACTGCGATATTCGCATACTCCGACTACGCAAAAACGCTACTGACAACAGGATGTCAGTAGCGTTTTAACATTTTTTCTATTCCTTCACTTTATCCGCCACGTCATGAATAAATTGAAGGCGGATTCGGAGATGCCAATCATCCGAAGGCTGGTACTCTCTTCAGTTAAATGAGACCACCAGTTCGAATCGATCTTCCAAATCGAGAAGTTCGATCATTCAGGACAGACGGAAATAGCCATCCATCAAGGAATATCCTGTGCCTGGGGCACCTATAATCCCTCTACCAAGGATCGGCTTTTTTCCGGAATTGCACCTAGACCGACGTAACGGCAATTCCATAAATGATGCACCAAAATAAAGCAAGAGGCTGCCCTCCCAGTAGAACATTCTACTAGAAGGGCAACCCCTATCTTCATTATCTTTTTCATAAAAGCTAAGTTCACTCCGGAATGCCTGTAGCTAAAGGTTTTGCTGGGTCATTAAATAAATTGAAGTTAGCCACTTTACCAGGTGTAGACCGGTTAGAGGCTTCGCCACTTCCGAGAAGGCCATTAGTAGCGTCGCCCCACGTCCAAACATCACCATTGGCCTGCAACGCAATGCTCGTACTTCCTTCTCCACCTGTTATTGCCAGAACATTGGTTAAGTTCGTTGTTATGAGAGTAGGCGTATTCCGGTTATCATTCCCGCCTATGCCTAGACTTCCATTCCAATTGGCGCCCCATGAAAACATTTTGCCTTGATTATCAATGGCGAAAGAATAATAATGCCCAGCCCCAATTTGAGTTATGTTAGATAAACCCGCCACTTCATAAGGCGCTAATTGCTTATTTATTGTACCATTTCCAATTTGCCCCGCATTATTGAAACCCCACGTATAAACGGCGCCAGTTACACTTAAAGCTAAGGAATGTTGATCCCCATTTCTGATATCAATGATGAATGGCAGGCCCTCAACTTTGACTGGTGCCGGTTTATTTGCACCTGTTCCATCGCCAAGCTGCCCATTGTCGTTAGCTCCCCAAGCCCAAACTGTCCCATCAGCCTTTAAGGCAATTCCTGTATCGGACCACTCGCCTCGAACAGCTATGACATGATCCAATCCCTGAACTTGCGCAGGAGTTGCATAAATCGCAAACTTCCATACGGTACCGTCACTTTTTAGAGCAAAGACATTAGTTCCCTCTGCAGAAATAGAAACGACATGATCAATGCCAGTTATTTTTTTGGGACCCGTTGTATCATAGTATCCCCATTTCCAAATATGTCCATCAGCTGTTAGCGTTGCCGTGTATCCTTCACCAGCTTGTACGGCGATGATGTTAACAGGCAAGTTTGGAACTGCAAATATTTGTGTACGAGGTAATTGCGTCCCGTCGCCAATTTGCCCACCATAGTTAGAACCCCATGTATAGACTTGACCATTTGTAGCCAGCGTTGCGATATGTGCTTGGCTTTCAGAAATTCGATTTGCTGGCAAAATGGAAATGGCTTGGACAATATAGCTCACTCCTGCCGAAACACTGGACTGACCTGATGCATCTACGGACTTTACTTTTAGTATGTGCGTACCTACCGTTAACGGATCAATTGCAATTGTTATTGACGTTCCTGCAGCCTTGCCGGATCCGATCACAGACGTGCCATCCGTATCGTAGACGGTAATTTGATTACCAGCTGCTACATTAGCAACCGTGATTACCGGCATATGGTTAGAGAGACTGCCATCCACAGCAAATGTAGGAATGGGAACAATAATGGCTGTACGGAAAGCAGCGGTAGCTGAAGATAGTGCCGTAACGGCCGCATCCACCTCATTTTGTTTTGCAATTGAAGATGTTTGTACAGCAGTTGCTGCTGCAATTGCACTTTGGTAGGCGTCATGAGCTTCTTGCGAAACTTTCCCTATCTCTATCCCAACTGAGTGATTGCTAAGCAACGTAGTTGCTTGAGAGATGGCTGAAATTAAATTTGTTTTGTTAACAGGAGGCACTTCATTGGCCTCGTTGACATCATCAATCATCAGCAATATATCTTCTGCCGTATCAAGGTCACCTGCCCCTGCAGCAAGAATAGCATTTCTATAGAAGGTTACATTAACGGGAATAGCCGTATTCCTTCCAGTTGCTGTATTGAGAACGTGAATCAAATCGATATCTTCCCCATGGTAAGCTTTAATCGTTGCAATGGCCGCTGCTTGGGCCGCTACGTCGACTGCTAGCCGATGGACTTTAACTGAGTAGATGTCACTTCCATCTTCATCTGCATAGATGACGTAAATTTGTACCTCATTAGATCCTACTAGTAACTGCTTAGTATCATCCTCATAGTTTAAATCTATGGATGCATGCTGATTCATCGGTGTAGCTGTTATTGTTGTGCTCGTTACATTAAACGGTACGGTTGCTTCATAATGCTGAATATCCGGTGAAAATGCCGGACTCAATGTGACATCGCTTAAATGTAAGGCGAGTAATCGACCATCCGTATCCGCCGTATCCTTCAATACAATTGCCTCAAACTCTTTCGTTTGGGGTGTCCCTGCATCTTTCGTGATTGTCGCTGTCAAATGAGCGGTACCATTGCCATCTGCAAAAGCAGGACGTGTAACCACACCTGTATTCGCAACGATTGCCGTGTTATCTGAACTCCAGGCAATGGTAGTACCATTTGATCCCGTTGTACTTAAGTTCAAGTTTGCCATTACTGCAGTTAATGCTGTGTTAGTGTTGCGAATTGTATCTGCTGTAAGCAAAGCCTTTGCCGCTGTTATAGATTCATTAGCCGTTTCTTGTGGCGGGTTACTTGGTGTTGGCGTTGGTGCTGGCGTTGATGTTGGTGCCGGTGTTGACGTTGGTGCTGGTGTTGGCGCTGGTGTTGATGTTGGTGCCGGTGTTGACGTTGGTGCTGGTGTTGGATCTGACCTTGAATCTGATGATGAATCTGACGTTGGTGCTGACGTCGGCGCCGGTGTAGGCGTAGTTGGGGTCGTTGTTTTGGTCGGAGGTGTCTCGAATGTAGAACCACCTATATTCATAGTTGCCAACACAATCGTACCTTTACCTAGCATTTTTATGATAGCATCTAGGACAAGATCATTAATTTTAGCTCCCTCGCTAAGGTTAAGTACCATTCCTGTTGTTGTCGATGCTACATTCATTTTCTGAATTGTGCCTTCGGGCATATCTATTTGTAATTGCTGTGAGCTCACGTTTACCGTATTGAAGGAGCCTGCCAATGTAACTTTTGAACCAGCTGGAAGTGAACTAATATTGACATTACCAAAACCATTCCCAGTTGAATTGGTTTCTTTTAGAATAGCCGAAGATTTTACACTTACTAAAGCAACCGTCGTGGTTCCTTCAGAAACGATACGTACTGTACCAGTCCCTGACTTCTTGTCAATAATAATGTCGACGAGTACCGAGTTATTAAAATGAATACTGTTCTCGCCACCACCTTGTACGATAACTTTACCAGTGACTTTAACATTCTCTAGGAACGCATCGCCATTGCCAATGCCCTCAGCCAATAAGAGATCACCCTTAATGACCATATTCCGAAGCGTGACACCTGCTGCATTCACAGTTACATTCTTATTCATTGTCTCAACGCCAGTTTCCGGACCGTACGTACCTGCTGCTTGATAGGCCACGGTTTGTGCGGCTTGAGCGCGATCTAAGGTAACTACCGCTTCCGCACGTGTAATAGGGGCCGATGGTTTAAAGCTATGATCGGCATCATAACCATTCATAATTTGTGAAGCCACCACTTCATCGATGGCGTCTTTGCTCCAAGCTGCCATTTGGCTGGCATCTATGAAAGCTGCAGCCGTAGTGCCAGTTGCCGCGTTTAATGTCAATAATCGGCTTACGATTACCGCAACCTCTTGACGACTAATCGGTTTATTGATACCAATCGTTCCGTCTGCATAGCCAGTGATATAGCCGGCTTTAACAGCTTTGGCTACTTCGGCATGCGCCCAATTATCTGACGGCACATCGCCGAATGCGATATCTGACGCTTCTGTAAATCCAAACGAACGATTGATCAAAGCAATGAATTCTGCTCTTGTAATTTGGCTATCCGGCTTAAAGCTGCCATCGTCGTACCCTTTAATGAACCCTTTATCGATCCATGCCGAAATTTTACTAGCTGCCCAATGCCCTTGAATATCCGATGTCCCGGCTGTAGTAGCACCAAATGCGACACCAAACGACGAAAATAATAGGCATGCCATGACGATTATGGATAGCAGCTTTTTGACTAATGTATTCCTCACAAAATTTCCCCCTATGATTAACCTAGACTGTATCTCTTATTTTTCGGCAAAAAATTCCCCCATTCGGGGGAACCACCAATTAATTACCTCTGATTTAGACATGAAATTTAGAAAGTTATACGGTTTGCTTCACTTGCTTTTTTGCGCCAACACGTTCATCAGCACCGTTACAGCCTCTGCTCTTGTTGCATGGTCCTCAGGGGCAAAATGGTTATCGCTTTTCCCTTGCACGATGCCTGCTTGTTTGACGTAAGAAACGCTGGCTTTGGCCCAAGCTGGTATGTCCTTGTCATCTGCGAAGTCAGTTGAAGCATTGGCTGCAGTTGACTGACCCAAAGCACCGCCAATCATCACTGCCATCTCTGCACGTGTAATGACTGCATCAGGACGGAATGTACCATCCTCATAACCTTTAATCATACCTGCTTGCACCGCTTGCTCGACTGCTGTCTGCGCCCAGCTTCCAATCTTTGCTTTATCTGTGAATGTTAGTGCCGCTCCTGCTCCTTGCGGCTTCAACGTGTTCATTAGCATCACCGTAAATTCCGCACGTGTCACTGTCTTCCCAGGCTTGAACGTTCCGTCTGGATAACCGCCGACGATTCCTCTGCTTACCGCTTGCTTAATGATCGCCTCTGCCCAGTGCCCAGAGATATCGCTAAAGTTAATCGTTGGCTTTGTGTCAGGTGTTGGCACAGTTGCCGCTTGACCTACAGCGAATACTGCATACTTTGTAAAGTGGTCTACCTGTACGGTGATATAATTTTCGTTAATCTTGCCGCCGGAAACTTCCACCCATTCCTTCTTCGCTTCGTCAAAATAGTATACAGCTGCTGTTTGGTTGCCACTCAATTTGGTTTTGTCGAATACAAAAGTCAGCGTAACCGGTTTACTGAAGTTCTCCGAGAAGTTTTTTAGAATCTCAAAGATCGGGCTTGCTAGAACATGTTTATCCGTTATCAGGTTTTGAGTGTTCACCAATTTCTCTATCGTTATTTTTAGTTCTTTAGCTGTCGCACCTGTGGGAATAGATACCGTCACTTCTTTTTGCAAACTGACCTCGCCTGATCTACCTACAGGAAGCGTTAATGTACCATCTGTGGAGATAATTGGTGACATTGATCCTGTCGAACCGCCGCCGCCACCGCCACTGCTAGGTGGCTCACTTGGTGCTATCGGCGTTGCGCTCACTTGGTTCGAAGCCGCACTGTCTCCTCCGGCATTGATCGCCTTCACGACAAAATAATAGGTCGTGCCGTTGGCCAGGCCGGTCACCGTACTTCTATAGACCGAGTCTGTCACATTATAGCTATACACCGAGCCGCTCACTGTGGTCACTTCGGTTCCATACGTTGCGGAATTTACACTTTGGTAGACTCTGTACCCTGTCGAACCATTGACCGGATTCCACGTAAGTGCTACCTGCGCATTGCCTGCTACAGGTGTTGCTAACAACGGAACACCTGGTATTGGAAGTTGTGGCGTTACGCTCACTTCGCTGGAAGCCGCGCTATTCCCGTCTATATTCGTTGCAATTACCGTAAAGGAATAGGTGGTTCCATTCGTAAGTCCTGTAACTGTAATCGGACTCGTTGTCCCAGTCCCTGTCTTTCCACCCGGATTTGCAGTTACTGTGTAACTGGTAATCGCGCTTCCCCCGTTATACGCAGGTGCCGTAAAGCTGATGGCAGCTTGTTGGTCACCTGCCATTGCCATTACGCCTGTAGGAGCATTCGGCACAACCGTCGTTACCAGCTTCTGTATGCGGTGGTTATTCGTATCCGCCACATACAGATTACCGTTGCTGTCTACCGCCACTCCAGTTGGAGAAGCAAACTGGCCTAAGTCACTTCCATATTGGCCTCCTCCCCACTGGCTCCAACCCCCTGTGGATGCCGTCAGCTTCTGTATGCGATCGTTATCGCTATCCGACACATACACATTCCCACTGCTGTCTACCGCCACTCCAGTTGGATAAATAAACTGGCCTAAGTCATTTCCATCTTTGCCGCCCAACTGGCTCCAATGCCCTGTGGATGCCGGCAGCTTTTGTATGCGGTTGTTATCGTTATCCGACACATACACATTTCCGCTGCTGTCTACCGCCACTCCAGTTGGAGAAGAAAACTGGCCTAAGTCATTTCCATATTGGCCGCCCAACTGGCTCCAATGCCCTGTGGATGCTGTCAGTTTTTGTATGCGATGGTTATACGTATCGGCTACATACACATTTCCGCTGCTGTCTACCGCCACTCCACTTGGAGCGGTAAACTGGCCTAAGTCACTACTATTTTCGCCGTCCAACTGGCTCCAACCCTCTGTGGATGCTGTCAGCTTTTGTATACGGTTGTTATTCGTATCCGCTACATACACATTTCCGCTGCTGTCTACCGCCACTCCAGTTGGAGAAGAAAACTCGCCTAGACCACTTCCATCTTGGCCTCCCCACTGGCTCCAAGCCCCTGTCGATACCGTCAGCTTTTGAATCCGGTGGTTATTCGTATCCGCTACATACACATTTCCGCTGCTGTCTACCGCCACTCCACGTGGACTATGAAACTCCTTCGGAGCAGTACCTGCACCCATTCCCATGGTGGCCCACTGCTTCCAGCCCCCTGTGGCTGCTGTCAGCTTCTGTATGCGATTGTTATTAAAATCCGACACATACACATTTCCGCCGCTGTCTACCGCGACTCCAGTTGGATAAGCAAACTGGCCTAACTCACTTCCATTTTCGCCGCCCAACTGACTCCAAGTGGCTGCCGTCAGCTTTTGTATGCGGTTGTTATCTCTATCCGCTACATACACATTTCCGCTGCTGTCTACCGCCACTCCAGTTGGAGAAGAAAACTCGCCTAACTCATCTCCATCTCCATTTTGACCGCCCCACTGGCTCCAAGTGGTTGCCGTCAGCTTCTGTATCCGGTGATTATCCGTATCCGCCACATACACATTTCCGCTGCTGTCTACTGCCACTCCACGTGGATAAGCAAACTGGCCTAAGTCACTTCCAGTTTTAAAAGTTTCGCTGCCCCACTGGCTCCAAAGCCCTGTATCTACGCTTAGCTTCTGTATGCGGTTGTTATATGTATCCGCCACATACACATTTCCGCTTTTGTCTACCGCCACTCCATTTGGATAAGCAAACTGGCCTAAGCCACTTCCGTATTGGCTGCCCCACTGGCTCCAAACCCCTGTATCTACGCTTAGCTTCTGTATGCGGTGGTTATTCGTATCCGCTACATACACATTTCCGCTGCTGTCTACTGCCACTCCACGTGGATTAGCGAACTGGCCTACGTCACTTCCATGTTGGCCGCCCCACTGGCTCCAAACCCCTGTGGATGCCGTCAGCTTCTGTATGCGGTTGTTATTCGTATCCGCCACATACACATTTCCGCTATTGTCTACCGCCACACCGCCAGGATTAATAAATCCTCCTAATTCTCCACTTGAAACCGGTACTGGCTTCCCATATTGACTCCATTGTTCTGTTGCTTGTACCGGGTTTGCAAACAACCATGCACCTATTAATATGAACAGTGCAAAGCTCAGCATGTACCATTTGGTTTTTTCCCGTTTTATTTTACTTTGATTCGTGTTGGTCATCAGGTTTCTTTCCCCTCCATATCTACTGAACTTGATGAAAGTTAGCAGTAAAAGTCAAACTTCTGTTGCTTTATGTCACATTATGTCGCTCCTTTCCTAACTTTAAGACTATTTCGGCAAAAAAAAAATCCCCCGAAACAGGGGGGAGAAGAAGACAGAAAAAGGGGTAGAACACAGAACGAAGGGTGAATATCAGGGATTCCCTTCATGCCAGTGTCATTATTTCTTTGGCACGCTCCAACGCTTGCGCTCGATTGTTGACACCGAGCTTTCTGTATATGTTTTTAATATGCGACTTTACCGTTTCCCCCGAGATATTCAGACGATTGGCGATTTCCTTGTTTGATTTACCCTGAGTGATCAGTAGGAATATCCTGGCTTCCCGCTCGGTTAATATCTCGCTAAGAGAGAGTTCCTCTTTCGAAGTGACATGCATAGCCTGAAGCAGTTGCCCTACGTACGCTAATGAAACAGAGGGGGAACTCTTTATGCGAGCACCTAGCTGCACCTTCATATATGCGGATAACAACTCTGTCATCACAGCGCCTTCGTCCATAAAGCTGCGAATGTACCCCTCTGGTTCTGCTAAGAGCAAGGCTGTCTCCAATTGAACGAGTGCATCCTCTTTCTGAGCTAAACTATAAAGCGCTACACTTTGCATAATCAACACCTTGATTCGATCCCGAAGACGATCTTCCCTAGCTAACAAACGCTCCAACCGTTCTAACAGATACAGCGCTTCATCCATCCGTTCACATACTGCAAGCACTCTAGCCAACGCCAAATGCTCTGCCATACGATTCAGCGAAACCTCGTCCGTATGCGCCAGACCACACCTTTGCAACCAATCAAGCGCATCTTGACGTGAGCCTTTCTTCACAGATAGACAAGCTTGTTCCGCTTCGATTTTCAACTTAAATAATTCAACATCTGGCGAGTTAATCTGCGACTTCAACTGTTCCAACAGCTCGGATGCCCGGTCTAGATTGCCTTTGGCTTGCTGAATCCGAGAGGCGCTAATGGCATTTTGCATCAAAATCCGTGCAAAAGGCCGTATGTCCTCTCGTCCAAGCGCCTGATTAACATAAAACTCTGCCTCATCCAACCGATTCCACTCGTACAGCAATTTGCTATAAGAGGCATACAAGAATCCGATGAACGGATATTCTCGCTTGTCTTTCCAGATTGTAATCCACTTCAACAGGAAGACATCCGCTGCATGTAGATCGTTAATAAGCGCCAACTGATCATCGAAGGAATCATGGCCTTGATACCGGTTACGCCCCACCGTCTGAAAAAAGCTACCTTCCGGCATATATCGTTCTACCCATTCGAAATAGTCTGACGTTCGTTCCAAATCCTTCTGAAGATACGAGGCAACCGCCATAAAAAAGTAAATATTGCCCATGGCCTGCTTCCACTCTGCATCGGTCCAGTTCCCCTCCTGCGCTTGAAAGCGGCTTACGGCTTGCTCCACTCTACTGAAAGCGGCCTTCCATTCCCCTACTCCCAGCAATACGGATATATAAAACAGTTCGATCATCGGCTTCTCCACAAAGGAGTCTTCTGGCAATACAGATACCCATCGGATCAGCAGCACACTTTTGGATTGCACGAACGTAGGCAGCTTCTTCTCAATCAACCGAACAGCATCCTCGGTCTGTTTTCCCTCTACATAATGGTCCACCGCTTCTTCGTCAAAACCATGATTCTCCAGCCATTTCGCCGCACGAATATGCGCTTGCATCCATTTGTCCGGATCGGTTCTAAGCAGCATTTGTTGCAAAAAATCGGAAAGCAACTGATGATACCGATACCAATTCCTGTAATCGTCCAGAGGGATGATAAACAAGTTCAGCTTCTCTAATCTCTCCAAAAGCTCTTGACTGTTCACTTGACCCGTTACAGCCTGGCACAAGGAACCATTCATCCGACTTAATATTGAAGTTTCCAATAAAAAAGCGCGCATAGACTCCGATTGATGAAGGAACACTTCTTCCAGCAAATAATCAGCTATATGATGCTGGTGACCGCTGAATTGTTGAAGCGTCTCGCCTATATTCATGCTGCGCTTCAGAGAGAGCGCAGCAAGCTGCAAGCCGCTGATCCACCCCTCGGTCTGATGGAACAGCACCGTCACTTGCTCTTTGGTTAGTAACAAATCGGTCGTGTCACTGAAAAAGGCATGCCCCTCATCCAGTTGAAACCGCAAATCCTGCATCATGATTTGATTTAGCTCACCTTTTGCCAGAAGCCGAGTCGTAGGTATCGCCATTTCACTGCGACTTGCAATAAACATATGAATATGGGGAGGCAAATGCTCAAGTAGATAGATCATGGAATGTTGAATATCCGAATCATCAATGACATGATAATCGTCAAGAATGATGACCAACTCACCGTTTAATCGATTAAGCTCATTTAGTAATGCCGTAATTGCAAGCTTCAATGATAGCAAAGGCCCTTTTTCAAGAAGAGGTTCTACCGTTTGACCAAAGCCTGAGACTCTTTCCTTAATGGAAGTTGTGACGCAGCTCCAGAACTGGCTCCAGTCATTGTCCTGCTTATCCAGCGAAACCCACGCTACAAGCGCGCCGCATTGCTTCACCCATTCACTTAACACGGTTGTTTTCCCGTAACCAGCTTGCGCGGAAACAAGCGTCAGCTTGGCGTGCAGCCCCTCATTCAACTTGCGCATCAGCCTCGGCCTAGACACCAAGACCTTGCGCACATGGGGGATATGAAGTTTCGTACTTACAATCAATAGAATCCCTCCGGGCGATATTGAACTTTACGTCAATCTATTAATCATAGTATATCAGACAAGACAAGTTCGCGCCCTAAATTTGGCAAACCAAATTACACATAGCAAACCCCGTCGGTGCAGCTATCATCACCTTTTGATTCGCCCTTCAACTCCAGTTTTTGAAATTTCTTTTCTTCATCCCAGATCGAGTTCAGAGTATTTAAAAAATCCTCCTCAGACTGAGCACCTGAAATTAAGAATTTGTTATTAAACACGTAGGTAGGTACACTTGAAATATTCAACTTTCTTGCCTCAGCGATGTCATCTTTGACCGAATCTTTATACGCATCAGATTCAAGCATTTCTGCTACGTCCTGTTCGTTAAGCCCCGCCTCGCTGCCCAAGGAAACAAGTACGTTGTGGTCGGCGATATTCATGCGTTGCGAAAGGTAAGCGCGAATAAGACGTTCTGTTAACTCAGCTCCCTTTCCCGCTTTGGCTGCAAAATGAACCAAACGATGACCATCAAACGTATTAGCAATCGTTACTTGATCATAATTGACATCGAGTCCAGCTTCTTTTTTTATCATATGAGCTACTTGTGCTTGCTTGGCCTTCAATTGCTCGACAGTCATGCCCTTTTCTCGGGCAAGCTGCTCAGTACTAAGCGATCTGTTTTGTGCATTTGGATCAAGTTGGAAACTGCGATACACAACTTCTACTTTATCCCTCATCGTAAACATGCCAAGTGCATTCTCAAGTTTTCTTTTACCTATCACACAAAAGGGACATCCAAAATCCGACCAAACATCTATTCTCATCGTCAATTCCCCTAATCTTTCATGATCTTTCAATTCTTGATTCAGATTCAAAGCTCTCTCGTATACATATTGTGATCCTGCAATCGAATCAGTACTTTGCCAAAACGTCCGCCTTCCTGGATGACGACTTTGCCGGACGGATAGGCTTGCTCCAGATAGTCAGCAACGATGCTCCGATTCCGCTCATCTACAGGCAGACGGTGATGGCCAAGCCAGGTCATCGCTTCCTGCAGCGCCGCTTCTCTGGAGACTTCCGTCGTTTTCACTTCCCTCGTGATAAGCGATTCGTATGCATAACCTTTAAGATACAGCAGGTGCAGCAAATATCCCATTTCCATATGTTTCGTATGGTAAGGCTGACCGGTGATGAGCGGCCAAATTTCATTCACCAGGCTGTGCTCCGCAGGACTTACCGGCAAACTGATATAACAGAATTTCCGAGCGCACTGGAGCACCTTCTCCACGCTTTCCCAATTGTGAATGACCGGGCACATCGAGACAAAGACGAGATCGAAGGCTTGGTTCCAGCCCTTGGCCACTACGTCAATTTCTTCAAACGGTTCGGGTACAATCTTCACCTGGTCTTCGGCGAACTTCGAGATGTTTACTTCCAACAATTCGACCTGTGGAGGGGAGGTTTCTATGGCGGTTACATGGGCGCCTCGCTCAGCAAACGGCACCGAGAATACGCCGGATGCGGCGCCAATATCCAGAACGGAGGCGTTTTCGAATTGAACTCCTTGTCCTTCAAGCCAGTTCATGATTCGTTTGGTTCGTTTTCTTCCCTCTTCGCTAAATGATTGTTCGTTGAAGGTCTTGGCCTTATGGTCAAAAGATCTGCTGGGATCAATTCCATTCTTTTTCATCCTGTTGATGTTCAAATCAGACTCGTCTTTCCATGCTTGTTCCCATACAGCTGCATTAAAAAAATCGTTCATGAGCATTCCCCACTCTTTCCTTATAGTTGATAGATTTCCCTCAACGAACGGGCCTCATCCTGCCGCCTGTCCCTGCTCCGGCGATTTCCCTTTACGGAGAAAGAGACCGAGTACGAGGGCAACGAGCGCGATGATGACGCCGAACCAGAACGCGTTGTTGATACCGGCTGAGAGTCCTTTGACGATCTCCGCCGGAGCCTGCGGATCGCTTGCTCCGCTCAAGTACTGCTTCTGTCCGCCCGACATAATACTGATGTACAGGGCAGTACCGATTGCGCCGGACACCTGCTGCAGCGTATTCAAGATCGCTGTCCCGTGCGGGTGCAGATGGCTTGGCAGTTGGTTCAGCCCCGCTGTCTGCGCGGGCATCATGACTAGCGCGATGCCAATCATCAGCGCGATGTGAACGGCGACGAGGAAGCCAGTGCTCGTCGCTTCGTCGAATCGGGTGAATTGCCACAACGAGACGACGGCAATGGCCAGTCCTGGGATGACCAGAACGCGAGGCCCAAACTTGTCAAACAGCTTGCCAGAGACAGGAGCCATGAACCCGTTCACAATCCCGCCAGGAAGGAGGATCAAACCAGACTTGAATGCTGTTGCCATGAGCACCCCTTGCATAAACATCGGAAGCATAATCGCCGATGAGAAAAAAGTCATCATAAGCACAAACATCAGCACCGCAACGAGCGCAAATGTCGGATACCGAAATGCACGTAAATCCATGACAGGCTGCTTTAACAACAGCTGCCTCCAGATGAACAGCAGCAAGGAAACACCGCCTGCGGTGATCGTCCAGATGACTTCCGGTTCCGACCAACCGTGTTCGCCAGCCCTGCTGAACCCATAGACGATTCCGCCGAAGCCGATCGTCGACAACACGATGGATAAGAGATCCACTCGCGGTTTGGTGACTTCTGACACATTCTTCAGGACAGCGGCTCCTATAATAATGGAGAGCAGCGCAAACGGTATCACAAGGTAAAACAGCCAGCGCCATGAAAGCCCGTCAACGATTAAACCCGATATCGTCGGGCCAATCGCCGGCGCGAACATGACGACGAGCCCTAACATCCCCATCGCGCCTCCCCGCTTTTCCGGCGGATAAATGGTCATGATCACGTTCATTACAAGCGGCAGCAGCATGCCGGTTCCTATCGCTTGAATAATCCGCCCAACCAGCAGCACGCCGAATTCCGGCGACACCGCCGAGGTGACCGTACCGACGAAGAACAGACTCATCGCCGTCAGAAATATTTGCCGGGTCGTGAACCATTGCTGCAGGATTGCCGTCACTGGAACAAGCACGCCAACGACGAGCATGTAGGCAGTGGAGAGCCACTGGCCCGTTGCCGCAGACACCCCAAACGATTTCATCAATTCGGGAAGGGCATTGCCCATTAGCGTCTCGTTCAAAGCGGCGACGAACATGCCGATAATCAGAGCAAACATAATCGGACCGCGCTTAATCGGATTTAAATCGTTCACCTATTTTCCCCCCAAGCCTCTATATTCAGTTCATTATTGATGACGGCAGCGGCCAATGCGCCCATCGAAGCCGCAGCTATCGCCTGATGCATTCGCGTTGCTGCATCTCCGGCACTATATACGCCCGGAATGTTCGTTTTTCCGAATTCATCGACGACGATCGCCCCCATATCCGTCATCTCGCATCCTATCGTTTGCGGCAAATCCGATCCTGTAATCAGATTCGGTTTGAAAAAGATCCCTGTGCATGGAACGATCGTCTCGTCTTCAAGAACAACTTGCCGAACGATCCCATCACTGGAGTCGATCTGCCGGATCGGCGAGTCGAACAGAGGCACATGATTCCGCTGGAGCTCCTCACGCTGAGCATCTGTCAGTTCGTCGGGGCCATTCGTGCAGACGGTAAAACGGTTCGTCCACCCGGATATGAGCGGAGCGAAATGCATAAGCTCAGCCCCTTTCGTAATGATGACAAGCGGCTGATCCCTTAACTCCCAGCCGTCGCAATACGGGCAGACGAAAGCGCTTTTCCCGTATACTTCCGCCAGTCCCGGAATGCCCAGCGGCTGATCCTTCATGCCGACGGCAAACAATATTTTTTGGCTTGCAAAAGTTTGTCCTTGCTCCGTCTCAATCTGAAACTGGCCATTGGTTCCAGTGATCGACACCACCGTATCCGCCACAAATGATACGGCGGGATAGGCGCTAATCTCTTCCTTCGCCATTCGCCGAAACTCGCTCGGACTGATCCCATCGCGGGTAAGAAATCCGTGGACTGCGTGAGTCACAGCGTTGCGGGGACGGCCTGCATCGATCACCGCCACCTTTTTCCTTGCTCTCCCAAGCACCAGGGCGGCGTTCAGCCCAGCCGGCCCGCCTCCAATAATTGTTACATCGAAAAATTGATTTTCCATTTCAATATACACCTCCGAAGATCTATGATATCCATAATTAAGGCGCAAGAAGTGTATCACTTCTTGTTTGCCTCGTGGTTGCAACGCTTGAAAGCCTCATCCAGTAACGACTGAATCGTGTGTTCACGCAAGTATTGATGCAGCTGCTGTTCCGCGCCCTCCATCACCTTCTCGACCAAACATTCATTCTTTCCTGAACGCTCCTGATCCTGATTCTGATCCCGCTCCCGCAGGGCAGTCCCTTCTTCCGCTAACAACTGATGCTGCTGCGACTTCATATTGGAACATTCGAACAACTTCTGTCTTCCTTCAATCACTTGAATCACATCAAGAAACGTAATCTGTTCAGCTGCTTTGGCAAGCTCATAGCCGCCGTTCACCCCTGGCACAGCACGCACGATTCCATCCTGCCTCAACTTGGACATGATTTTGGATAAATAACTCTCGGAAACACCTAGTTTCCCAGATAATTCCTTGATCCCGACATTGTTGCAACGCTCCGAATGTCCCAGATAGACTAAGGCGTGTAGGGCATAATCTGTACTTTTGGAGTACTGCAAGTTTGCCACCTCCCTTCTCAAAATTATCATTAATGTAGACCTGTAGTGTCCATAATAAACGATCCAACTTCAAATTGCAATAACTAAACTAATTTATAACAACAAAACAACGGCGATCTAGGACTTGAAAAATAAGTCTTAGATTACCGCTGCTTTTCTTAGACGCCTTTAAAGTGATTGCTGTTCCCCGACTAATGCCTCCACTCCTACGTTGGGCTTACAATCAAAGTAACCCTAGAGCTTTCAGTAAGGCGTGTTCACTTGATTTAGCGCCTTCTTGAGAAAAATGCGCATTCGGAAACATGGGAGACAAATGATGATATCCAGGGTATACATGTAATTCAACTAAGACACCATCAAAGACCAGTTGTTTTGCAAATAATAAAGCTTCATCTATGAACAGATCAATGCTGCCAATACTGATATACGTGGGTGGCAAACCAGCCAGTGATTTTGCCCGAGCAGGCACGTAATACTCACTTTCCTGCTCCTGACCAGGCTCGTGTCCTAATGCAGATTTCCAGCCGAAATAATTACTTCGTAATGTCCAAACAAATTCACCGGCATATGGATGTTCTGGCGTAATACTCGTACGGTCATCGAGCATTGGGCTGCGCAGCCGCAGATGATGGATATCGAATTCCTTCTGATCACGAACGTATAGGGCTAGACCCGCTGCTAAACCACTGCCAGCGCTGCTGCCCGCAATAGCAACTTTCTGTGTATCTATCGCTAATTCCTCGGCATGTTCAATGCACCATTTCAGGCCCGAATAACAATCCTGCAGCTGACTTGGCTGAATATGTTCTGGCGCTAGACGATAATACACAGATACGCAACAAAAACCATGTTGTACAGCCAATGACGCATTGCCTGAACGATCACCGACTGGGCTGCCCATAACCATTCCGCCACCATGAATCGAATAATACAGCGGCATCTTAGTATACTTAGGTTGGCGAGGCTTAATAATTTCTATGCGAATATCTGGACCGCCAAAATAACTCGGAACCGTCTTTTCTTCGAATGTGACAGGGAATATCTGTGTTACATCAATTTGTGGCATCATTTTTGATAGATTAGTACGTGATTCTATTAGCGTAGTTTCCGAAAGATCGCTTGTTGGTATCAAATCAATTGCACTAATAATCTCCGAATCAATCAGATGCCTGCTTCTGCTTTTTTGCTCGCTCATACTTATAGTCTCCTCGTTTTCTTTCTCCATACAAATATTCATAATTAATTATGATGTATTGCTCTTCGTTTTATTCAAAAATTCGGACCCTGTTGAATTGTTCGGAATGAGCATGTATCCGGTAGCTAACCATTGTGCACATCCCCATATCTACTCTTAGTTTAAATAATGCGAACAGTTATTCATATGCCAACAATGAATAAGACTCGTTGTTGACATATTGGATCGGCGAGTATCTTTGCATCTGACGAGCGTTGCCTTCGCGGAGCATCAGTCCGCCATCATTGACACCGACGGCATGATTGGCAGTCTATCCCACCGTTTTTCCACATTTCGTCCAAAGTTTTGCCTAAGTTGAGCGGTACAATGAATCGTGTAAGGCAAATACAAACTTTAAAGGAGCTGATACCATTGAAAAAAGTAATCTTTGCTCTCTCCCTCGGTCTGCTGATCGGATCAGCAACGTCGGCCTTGGCCGCGACGAACGAGACGGTGCGGGCGACAGTTACGAAGTTCGTTATTAAGGTCAATGGCACCGAGAAGGCGCTGCAGACCTCGCCTATCGTCGTGGACGGCACGTCCTATCTGCCAGTCCGCGAAGTCGCTGGGCTGCTTGGTGCTGAAGTAAAATATGACGATGCAACACGCACGATTTCGTTGCAAACACCCGTTCTCATGGATGATAGTATGAAAACGAACCTGGGTGGATTAAAATAATTGATCAGATTGAATTTCCATTCTCGATCTAGTAAAAGCAACAGTCTTCCCTTCTCGTCCCCGCTTCCCCGTGATTGAACAAAAATCTGCGTATTCATGCTGGCTGCGATGCGTCCGAGCTTATCGGGCGCTATTTCCATTTCAAACTAATACTCGATTGATCTTGCCTCGTCAATCCTTGGATAGGCATGTTACCGGCAGCTCGAATTTGCACATTTTAACCTGACATAAACTGGTCGTTCTGCATGTGAACTTCTTGCATTCGTATGAATATAGCTGTCAGGATCTATTTCACTATAACTGTTACGGGTTCTGATAATCTCTTGATGAGCCTCCTTCTTTCTCTGAATCTAGTTCCAGTTGCTTTCTCTAAGCCTGCAATTATGCATCTTTTTTGCTCTTGGAATAGCCTTAACTATTAAATTCCTGCGTTTGTGCAGGCTTTTGAGGCTTTTTCTGGATGAGCGGCTGAAAAAGATAAAAATGCCTGCACAATTGCAGGCATTTCCACTTTTTAACCCAATTCACCAGGGAACTCCTGTATTTTTGCAGGCTTTTACACAATGGCTCATTTTGCCGAAAGATACAATGTGCCAGCGCTCCCTCGCAAAGCCACGCCGCGCAACTTCTGTTTGGCTCGATGGATTCTTGACTTCACGGCGCTGATCGACGTTTGCTGATAGTCAGCGAGCTGTTCATACGTCAAGCCATATTCGTAGACGAGCAGCAGTTCCTGCCGGTTGACAAGCTCTAACGAAGAAAGCAATCCATGAAGGAAATCCTGATCGACGATTGTCCGCTCAACATCGGTTTCGTCCTTGTAGGCTTCCCTCAACGCACCATAGATGTTCATTTCCCGGCACCGTTTGCGATACATGTCAATCGCCACATTGCGGGAAATTGTCTTGAGCCATGCTTCTTGGTGATCATGCTGCTCCAACGAGTCGAAGTGACGATAAGCCTTCAAGAACGTTTCTTGAACCGCGTCCTGTGCCAGCTCACGATCCTTGATGACCGAGAAGGCGGAAGCATACACTTGCTTGAAATACCGGGAATACATCACTTGGAACGATTCGACGTTACTCATTTATATACGTCTTCACCCGGTTCTGGATCAGCTTGCTGACTTCTTCCGCCGATTTCTGCCCGCTCATGAAGCTATTGAACTCCTCCATCGCGATCGTTAATACTTTCATATCGCTGGATCTTCGGAGGTCCGCCTCCGAGATCAGCTTCTGTACCTCTTCAATCCGTTTTTTCGCCTTTTCCATATCCGGCAGCATGTTTTTCGGTATCGGCGTATCCAGCGTTCCGTTCTTGATTTTCTGCAACACTTCATTGAATCTCTGATCGGCGACGCTCTTATTCATCGGCAATCCCGTGAGATTCGGCGAAGCTTGCATGTCATCAGAAAGCAAAAACTTGATGAATGCCCATGCTTCCGGTTGAACGCCGGATTTGCTGTTCATCCCCAAACTGTAATGGAACTTGAACGGTAAACCATTCTTTTTTCCGTTTGCGCTCGGCTTCTGGTAATAATCCAGATTCGAGGCCATCGTCAATGCATCCTCGGGGCTGTAGATGCCTGCCATTATAAATGCCCCTTTGCTGGAAGTGGACGCAAACCCGGAAAGCCCTTCATTGAGCAAGCCCTCGTCATACATCAACTTGATTTCTTTCATCATGTTGCGGAACAACTCCGAGTCGAAGCCCGGCTTGCCCTGCCCGACGAGCTGAGCGTAATTATCCTCAATATAATCGAAGAGCAGGTCTGTGGGAGACAGGTTTTCGAATCCTTCGTACCCTTGTTGCTTCAATTTCTTCGCGACATCCTTAAATTGCATCCAGCTCCATGGTTTATTCTGGTCCACTGAAATATTCGCCTTCTTCAATAACTCGGTATTTCCGCGAACAAGATCAAGCGAATAGGAGAGCGGTATGACATACAGGCCGTCCCCGTCTTGGGATGCCTTCAAGATATTGGCGTATAACGCGTTTCGGTCGAATGAGTTGTCTTTGGCCAACAGATCGTTCAAGTTAACCAACAGTTTTTTGCCGACAAATTTGTCCTGAGGCAATTCGTTCATGAGCATAAGATCGGGCCCTTTGCCAGAAATAACCTGTGTCGTCACCGATTGACCATACTTTTCGATATCTGCCAGCGAGAGGGATTCCATGCTCATGCCGCCTTCTCCAGTTTTCGGCAGCGCCTTGTATTCCTTCATTTCGATATGAATGTCCGCATGCTTTTCCTCAAATTTCTGCACAGCACTTTCCAAGAAACGATCTTTCATCATAACCGAGACAACCACGGTTTTCTTGCCGCCCTTCGTCTCGCCCTTGGATTCGCCTCCGCCGTTGCCGGAACAAGCGGATAACAGCAGAACGCTGGACAGCGTCACGATTAACCCTATTTTTTTCAAATGAATCATCCTCTCAATTTAATCGAACCCGATTGCCTTCCTGCAGTGGCTCGCTCGATTCCGTCACGATGTCTTCCCCCGAGTAAACGCCTCCGAGCACGGCGACCTCCTCGTCGTTCGCCTTCCCCGTCTTCACGTAAGTCTTCTGGACCGTGTACGTGTTGCCGAGTGAACTTCGCTTCTCGCGAACGACGAACACATAGCTGCCCGTTCCGTCTTTTTTGAGCCATTTTTTATTGATGACGAGCCCCTGCTCCTTGAGCGGCTTCTCCAGGTTAACACTGGCTGACTCACCTCCCTGCAGACCATCGTCCGACACGTAGACAACAATCGTTCTTTGACCTTTGGCGCCTCCGTCTGAATTACCGCTACCCATATCCGGCTTGTTGGCACCTCCGCCGCCGTTTCCCGGGGAAGCGGCCTTGATTTCGGCGATTGTTCCTTCGATCTGACGCGGCTCATCCCCATTCACGTTAACAGGCACTTTTTCGTCCTTTCTCATCAAATCGGCAGACTCTTTATCCACCGTGAAGGTGAATTGGAACCCTTCGCCGGCTTCCACCAGCGTCAGCACCGGCTGGCCTTGAGGAACGTTCAAGCCTTCCTTGGCTTGAAGATTCAACACTTTGCCGTCCGCAGGAGCTATCAACGTGCGTTTTCGTGCCAGATCATTGCGCATTGTTTCGATTCTCCGCATCGCTATGTCCCGATCCAGCCGATCCAATTCCAAGTCGCGTTTCGCTTTGCGAGTCGTTCCCTCGTCCCCTGTTCGCTGAACGTCGACGAACTGTTCTTGCAGCAGCTCCCGGTTTAAATTCCGTTTCTTAAGCTCGTCTTCTGCATCGAGAAGCTGCTGCTGCGCCTCCGCTGCGTCGAACGTAACGAGCACCTGGCCTTTCTTTACTTGTTCGTCACCACGGACATGAACCTTCACCACCTTCCAGCCGCTATCACTGTTTAACTCGATTTGCCGGCGCGGTGTGATCAGACCGCTGCCTTCGATGCGATGAGCCAACGTTTTTTTCGCAGGTTTATCTATCGTCACTTTAGGCAGCAATGCAGTTTGAAGTGTTTGGCTGAACAACGTCAACCCCGCCAATATGAGAAGGAACGCAGCCAATGCAATGCCGGCAATCCGTTGTCTCTGCAGTACCATGTTGCTAATCTCCTTTCGCTCAGCCTTTCACGCCGGAAAGCTGAATTCCTTCGATAAAATACCGTTCGGCGCTTAAGAACAGGAGTACCATAGGCATCATATACACAACCGAGACGGCAAACGAGACGCCCAGCTCATCTTTCTGAATGCGGGAGAGAAAGACCGAAAGCGGCTGCATCTCGGCGTCCTGCAGAAAAATAAGCGGTTGTTCAACCATGTTCCAATAATCGACGAACAGCAGCACGACGAGTGCAGCGATGCCCGGCTTCACCATCGGCAGCGCAACCGATAGGAATATGCGCAAGTATCTCGCCCCGTCCATTTTGGCCGCTTCGATATAAGCCGAATGGATGTGGAGCATGAATTGCCGAAGCAGAAAGACGCCGAAGGCGCCGAATACGCCAGGCAATATGATGGAGCTGGGATGATTCAGAAGACCCAACCGGTCGGCCATCAAGTAGTTGGGTACCAGCGTCACCTGGAACGGCATCAGCATCGTCATCAAGTAGAGGAAGAACAATCCTTCCCTGCCTGGAAACCTCAGCTTTCCGAACGCGAATGCGGCGAGCGTTGCCACCGTCACTTGTCCAATGATGATAGGAGCCACCATCGATACGGAATTCCAGAACAGGTATAGAAATTTCGGCGTCGCGATCAATACTTTGTCGTATTGCTGGAACGAAACCCAGTCGGGGATCCATTTGAGATTAACGAATACGCTCGTGTCAGTTTTGCCTAACATGCGGTAATTCGCCAGAATTTCCCGCTCCGTCATGAAGGAACTAACGACGGTCAAGACGACGGGCATCAGCAGCAGGACGGCGATCGCGATCAAGAGCAACGAGCGCAACAGCGGTATGACCCATTCCTTCGTCATGTCATTCACCTCTTTCTTGTGCTTACTCCATATAAGAGCGGAAAATCCGCTCCGTACGGAACAGCACGAACACGAGCGCCATAATGCAAAGCGCCATCAACACCGCTGCAGACGAGACTTTCTGGACATCGAGGGACAGGAACATATTGTTCATATAGTGCTGCATCATATAGATGCGGTCGTGCGGGTAAGCGCCGGCGACGAGATACGTCTCGCGGAACACCTTGAACGAATTCAGCACGGACATGAGCACGACCAGAAACGTCGTTGGCGTCAAATACGTGAGCGTAATTCCGACCAACTTACGAACGGGACCCGCCCCTTCCAGACCGGCGATTTCATAATAATGATCCGGAATGTTCTGCAAACCAGCCAGGAACAGGATGACGTTGTATCCGATGTTCTTCCATACATAAACCAACACGATTACTAAGCCAGCCCACTCGGATTTCATCCAGTCGTGGCGGCTAAAGCCGAAATACTCCATACCGGCGTTTAGTGCACCGTTCCAATCGAACAAAATTTGCCAGACAAGCACGATTGAAGCTACGGGTACAACAAGCGGCAGTACATAAGCAGTGCGGAGCCAGTTTCGGAAAAATATCCGCTGGTTCAAAAGCAGCGCCAACAAGAGCGACACGACGACGAGGATCGGCACGCTGATCGCGGTGAACCAGAATGTGTTGGACGCCGCTTTTTGAAACGAGGAGCTGAGGAGCAGCTCCTCGTAGTTGGACAACGTGAAGCCTCCTCCGAGTCGATCCTGAAACGAATTCAGGACACTCTGGCCGAACGGAATGAGATAGAACACAGCAAATCCAGCCAGACTCGGAGCCAGAAAACCGAGGGCAGCCATAAGCTCCCTGCGGGCCAGACGGTGAAATTTCAAGAAGAAACCTCCATTCGGGAGCCGGTAAACGATTTGTGAGGAACGGCTTTACGTAGACTAGTGTACAAACAAATCCGGTTAGTAAATATGAAAGCAATGTGGAAAAAGTGTGGAATCCGGCCTCAGCGGAATCTATTATGGTAAAATGGTTCTCGATAAACGTTAGGGGGTTGCCGCATGAAGTCCTATCAAATCGCCGTAGTCGACGACGATGCCCAGATTCGGGAAATCGTGGAGGCTTATTTGCTCAAAGAGGGATACCATACGATTACATTATCGACGGCGGAAGACGCGCTCGAGCTGTGGAAGAACGATCCGCCCGACATGTGGATTCTTGACATCATGCTTCCGGGGATGAGCGGCTTCGAGTTATGCCGGCATATCCGCAAAGAGGCGGAAGTGCCGATCGTCATGATCTCGGCACGTGACGAAGAAGTCGATCGCATCCTCGGGATCGAGCTTGGCGGCGACGATTACTTGACAAAGCCTTTTAGCCCGAGGGAATTGGTCGCGCGCGTGAACCGCTTGTTCCACCGGGTCAGTTCGATTCGCCAAGCCCTGGAGAATTCCGCCCCTTCGGGGCCCGAGTATGCGACGATCGAAGTTGGCGAACTGCGGCTCGTTATGGAAGAAAGGCGCGTTTTCTGGCGTGCGGAAGAAGTCGAAATAACGCTGAAGGAATTTAAATTGTTGCAGACGTTGACCGAGCAGCCGAATCGGGCGTTTACCCGGGATGAACTGCTTACGTTGATTTGGGGAGATAATTATTACGGGAGTGATCGGGCGATCGACGATCTGGTAAAGCGGCTGCGCAGAAAAATAAAAGAGCTTCCGGTCGATACCGTATGGGGACATGGCTATCGGCTGCGAATGGAAAGGACGGGTCAATAAGATGAAAATGGTTTATCGGCTTCATCTTTCATTTGCCTTGCTGCTGCTATGTATTTTGGCGATCACTGCGGTTCTGATTTATCCGCTGCTGCTTGATAATTTGGTGGACAACCAGCGGAAAGAGCTGCGAAATCAAGCCAGCTTGCTGATGGATTTTACTCCAGTCATGCCGCTCATACCTACCATGCCGGTCATGTCGATGATGCCGATGCAAATAACGGATGCACCGACAAACATCGAAACGACTCCTTCTACTGGGATCACGAACGCAGTACTGATCGCGCCTGGGGAGCAGGTGGTCTACAGTACCTTGTCCGGCGAAGCGACGGCAGAGCTGATGGAATTATCGAAACAATACAACCTCGACTCAGAGAAAATCTGGAGAGGCAAAAACGATCAATATATTGTCGAAACGTTAACCGCGAGCCAAGGCAGCGAACCGGACTGGCAAGGGGTCACGGCGATGATGGCAACCCCGCTAAGTAAAATTAAAGCTATGCAGCTTGCCTTGTTTAAACGGCTGCTGCTCATCCTATCCGTCGGCGGGATCGTCGCTTTCCTACTGAGCATGCTCATTACGAGAAGGCTTGTCAAACCGCTCGGGGACCTGAGGAAAGAATTGAACAAGGTGGAAATGCGTCGTTTCTCTGAAGTTCAGTTAATTGAAACGGGAGGCGAAATCGGAGTAGTCGCGAAGGCCGTTTACGATCTTGCCGGCGAATTGGAGAAGTACCAACACACGCAGAAGCAGTTTTTCCAAAATGCCTCGCACGAGTTGAAGACGCCGCTCATGTCCATTCAGGGATACGCCGAGGGCATCAAGGACGGCATCTTTACGGGAGAGCATGCCAATAAAGGTCTAGATGTCATCGTCAAAGAATGCGACCGTTTGAAAAAAATCGTGACGGAAATGATTCTTCTCTCCAAGCTGGAAAGCGAAGAAGGAATATTCCATATGGACCGCTTCCCCGTACGGGAATTAATCACGGAGACGTTGGAGCGCATCGATCCATTGCTCATCAAGAATGGCTTGCACATTGAGATAAACGGACTCGACAACGGCCAAGAACTGTTGATCTATGCAGACCGTGAGAAACTGCTGCAAGCACTTATCAACATCTTGGGCAACGCGGCTCGCTATGCCAAGGAAACGATTCGCATCCAAGCTTCTGCTGACGCCGAAGGAATCCACATCGGAATTACCGACGACGGCCAAGGGATTCCCGAACCGTTATTATCCCAGCTTTTTGAGCGGTTTGCCAAAGGAAAGAACGGCGAGACGGGGCTCGGCCTCGCCATTTCCCGCGCCATCGTTGAGGGGTGCCGTGGCCGCATTTCGGCCCATAACGAGCCGGGCGGCGGTGCTGCGTTTGTTTTGCGGTTTCCAACGCTACCAACGAATGCATCTGCATTTTGAAATTCCCGAGTACAAGTTCGGTTATAAGGCAGCTCATTGAGCTTTTCTTCTATATCGCTACTGTTGAACCCGTTTGGGATGGTGATGAAAGAAAAGCTGAATATGATATTACGGTCCCAGATGTAGGTAAGTATTCAATATCCGCCGAGAAACCAGCTGGAACTGACATCTTTTTTATCACAAAGATTTCCTTAGTGTTGCAGGGTTAGAGTTCATATTACGAAATGCTGTTGAAACGCTCAACAGCGTTTTTCCTATATCTATGTTTCACCTTCTTTTCAGATATAGAAAAAAGACTGCCGAGATTTCTCGACAGCCATTTGTTATTCAAATATTAGGTGAATCTCTATAAGCGTTAACAATGGTATGAAGTAGTTCTTTTTGAATGTGCTCCATCAGCTTATGCATGGCTCGACCTCTGAATTGTTCAGCTCCACTGAAGAATTACAGCAGAAATCAAGATAGCGAACCCAGCGCTTCAGGGCTGAAAGGCTTCAGCTCGTCAAGTCGGCCATCGCGGACCTTAGCCGCCCATGCCGGATCAACCAGCAGCGCACGGCCGACTGCAACCAGATCGAACTCTTCGTTGTTAAGCTTGTCGGTCAAGGCATCCACATTCGCCGTACCTGCATTTTCCCCTCTAAACGAAGATAGAAACTCATTATCCAAACCTACGGAGCCCACAGTGATTGTAGGTTTGCCGGTTAATTTTTTGACCCAGCCTGCGAAATTCAGATCGGAACCGGCGAACTCCGGTTCCCAGAAGCGGCGGGTCGAGCAGTGGAATACATCAACGCCCGCTTCTACAAGCGGCGCAAGGAATTTGGCCAGTTCATCCGGATTGGCAGCCAATTTCGCCTCGTAATCACTTGATTTCCATTGCGATATCCGCAGTACGATAGGGAAATCAGGTCCTACGGCGCGACGGCAAGCCGCAATAATTTCAGCCGCAAAACGAGTTCTTTTCACAAGGTCTCCGCCATAGCTGTCGGTCCGTTGGTTCGTTTTTTCCCAGAAAAACTGATCGATTAAATAGCCGTGAGCACCATGAAGCTCAATCCCGTCAAAGCCGATCCGCTTGGCATCCGCCGCCGCTTGTGCATAAGCAGCAACAACGGAATCGATCCTTTCCTGGCTCATTGGCTCATTGACTTTTTCCCCGGTCGCGAGATCCAAGCCTGAAGGTCCGATCGGCAACTCCTCCGGATTCGGAACGGCTCCTACCTTACGGTCCGTGCCGATATGCCACAACTGCGGCATAATCAGCCCGCCAGCTTCATGTACTTCCGCGACGACGTTAGCCCAGCCCTTCAGTGCTTCCTCCCCATGGAAATTCGGAATATTCGGATTATTGGTGGCAGCCGGATCGTTGATCAGAGTGCCCTCCGTAATAATAAGCCCTACACCGTTCTCGGCACGGCGGCGGTAATAAGCAGCCACATCAGGACCCGGCACTCCTCCGGGAGAGAAGGCTCTCGTCATTGGAGCCATGACGACCCGGTTCTTTAGCTCCAAAGTACCAAGCTTGAAGGACTCGAATAAAGGTCTCAGCTTGGAAGCAGGTTGGATTTTATGATTATTCATTTTAGCATTACCTCCATTACGAATAAATTCTGGTTTAATAAGCCTCGCCATTCAAACTGTCATATATATTATTACAGTTATTGATTTTACTATACCATACTATTTGCAAAAGCACTACTTTTACATACAGCTTCGCTAACAATCATCCAAATTTTTAACATATGCAGTTGAAGAATACTGCCCGTCCCTCAAGGGACAACGGCAGCCGATCGTTTGCCGACTGCCGCCATGTTTGATTATAATAAAGTTCTCCGTTGAACAAATTAGCTTTTGTTGTCTATAATAATATTCGTTGGCTCAGGCGATAATGTAACAAAAAGAATCCCCCCATTTCTCATATCATGGTACCTATTATATAAAGTAAGCGAGAGTGAAGATGTGAATATTAGAGTCGCAAATGAATTTGACTACCCAGCTTTAAGACAAATATATTTGGAATCCCGTCGTAAAAGTTTTCATTGGGCGGATATAGATGCAATGACTTTGGATGATTTTGATAAGCATACAGAAGAAGAGTATATCTTATTAGCAGAGGAGAATAATCAAATCCTAGGATTTTCTTCTCTGTATTTGCCGGATAACTTTATCCATAATTTATTCGTCCACCCCGATTTCTCCGGTAAGGGTGTTGGTGGTCTGCTGCTCCATGCCTCTATAGAAAAAATGAAAAAACCAATCAGATTGAAGTGCGTATCAGAAAATCAAGCGGCGATGAAATTTTATGAGAGTAAGGGCTGGAAGAAAGTCGTTGAAGAAGGTAATCCACACGAAAGATATTGGGTTATGGAATACAATTGACATCTCCGCGCTGCCTGTAACGGCAAGTCTTCTTAGATGTTCGTCATTTTCATATCTGTTAAAAGTTACTTCATTGGAAAAGGGAACAGCTGCCGCGGCGATCTGCTCCCTCTCCATTTCATCATAGAATAATAACCCATTAATTTGATACGTTAGTTCAATAAACAACTAATCATAATTGCTGCGTGCGATTTAATTTCCTTCTTCTAAATATCTCGACACAGAAACTAATCAATAATGTTAGCAAAACTCCAATAGTAAACGTGAAGTAGTTAAAATATAGTGTATTTGTATATTGATAAAACGGCCAAGGGAATGTAAAGACATCTGGAGGAAATTCTCCCCTTTTCAAATGACGGAAGAGAGATTGGACTAGATTATATTCGCCGTAAACGCAAAGGAAGAGCAATAGCAGTATAATCACAGGCAATATGGTAATGTTATTTCGATTACGATAATATGATCTACTGATTTTATAAACGAAGACCAACATGAATAAGTAAACAGGGATGGCAGGATAGACGAATAGTAGTCCAAAGTTTCCATTTCCTGAAATACCGTGACCTTCTCCTCTATATTTTAAGGTAAATAGATCGATTAGAAAAAATAAAACAATGGCTGCAAAAAAAGAAGTCAATAGTATGGTCAAGTTAATCTTGGATTCCCTCTGCATATATCAACCTCCTACGTTAATTCTTAATGAATCTGCTCCACAGCCCTGATCCCTACAGGGACAAACCTAAATTTAATTTCGGTCATACTCCCTTTAAAAAGTTCTTTATTTCATTCCAAGATTCCCCGTTCGAAAATATAAAATAGTGATCACCACGATGTATCGTCTTCATTGTTTTTTCTCCTCCCCATGCAGCAACAAGGTTTTTAGAATATTCGATAGGAATATTTATATCTAAGTCACCTGCTAAGCATAACAACGGAGTTTTAATAGAAGGAGCTTTTTCTAATGAATTGAAGGATTCTTCGATAAACGGTGAAAGAGGAAACATGTTATGTAGCTTTAAGACATTTGATATTCTATGGCTTAGTAATTTGGAATTATTATCATATGGGGAAATGAGGATTGTACCTTCTGTAGAACGTTCACTTGATAAATTCACAGCGATCCCCGTTCCCAGGCTATATCCCATAGAGACTATTTTCTTATTATCAATATCGCTTCTTTTTGAAAAGTAATCATAGATAGAATTAGCGTCATTGTATAAACTAATCTTACTTGGCTCTCCTTCACTCAGTCCATACGATCTATAATTAATCAGTGCTACAGACCATCCCTCTAAACCCTCAGCAAACGATATCATATCAGATACTTCTTCCCCAGAACCGCCGAAGTATATAAGTAGCGGGGCTTTTTTATCACTCGAATTTTTTATAAGCCATCCATACAAGTTTATATTGTCAGATGTGTTGAGTTTAATCTCTTCAGCGTTACTATAAAGTAAGCTAATCTTATCAGAAATAGATTGATCAATCTTTTTAGGTTGATAAACCAAATGATTAATTTTAATAATTCCGTCTAGATTTTGATAAATAATGAGACAAAGAAATAAATAGGAGCCAATTGTTATTGAAAAAGTTAAGGATAGAGCTGCAATTGCTTTTCTTGATTTTTTTTGAATGACTCTCATTAAAATAAGAGCTGTAAGTAAAAATAAAATAATGGAACACACAGCGAGAATATTTATTGTTGATGAATACTTTCTGAATATTTCTAAATCTCCTAACTTATATTGTCCTAAATGCTTAGCCCAATATGTTACTTTATAAGAGATAATAAAACCTGTTACTCCCAGAATACTCAATAATGTAGAAATTATAGTGAGGAAAAGCACTCGTTTTTTACTAAGTTTCAACTTTGCATCCTCCATTCAAAATAAAATAATTTGCATGTAGCAATTAATGGGAACTTCCATCATCGTTACAACATACATATTAGATGTTATAATTTGGAAATTAAAGGCACTAATTTTACCTATTCATTAAAATTATTGACATGATTTTTTTGTTCTGTATAAAACAAAAAAAGGCAGTTGCGAGAACTGCCCTTCCATGTATTAGACTAACGTTCCCAGTTAGTTTAATAATATTTCAATTAACTGGTTTGGATTATTAAATAAAAATGTTGGGTTTAGTGGGGAAAGCCTATCAAGTTTACCTTCTCCCCAAAGAGCCGCAACGCTAGTCATGTTTGCGGCATGTGTGGCTTGTATATCTGTCGGCTGGTCTCCAACATACAAACACTGCTTTGGCTGTATATTAAGTTTTTCAGCTAATTGTAATAAAGGAACAGGACTTGGTTTAAAATCAAGACAATCTTCCTTTGCCAAAACTGCCTCAAAGAAAGAAAACAACCCCGTGTTTCGTAATTCTGTCTCTGCATTTTGTTTTAATTTAGAAGTGACAATCCCAAGTTTAAATCCATTTTCATGGAGGATTTTAATCATTTCCCTAATCCCATCATATTCTTCAATCAGATGATTATATTTTCTATAATAGACTAATGTTTCTTCAATAATCTCTTCTTTTTCGGAAGATGATAACAATGGGAATACAATATCTAAAGCGTTAAACGGTTTTCCGAGCAAGAATTGTTTTTCAGTTTCGTTCATTTCTCGATTTAAGACTTTTTGAATCCCGTAATTATAAGCTTCTGTACCCAGTCCCTCACTATTAATTAAAGTACCGTCCAAATCAAAAAAAATACCTTTAAATCGGCTCATCTCAACTCAGCTCCCTCTCTCATCTCAACTCAACTTTTCTCAAACCTATTCCCAATTATATCCTGCTTCCTTATTTAAAAACAATCACCTTTATAAGTTTAATGGCTTTATACCATTTTCTTCTAGGGTTTTCATTAAACATCACCTGAATTTTAGAAGGTATACCACGATTCAAGGGGTATTCTCCGTAGTTAAACATGCGTTTTCTAAAAGTTAAGTATTTTTGTCATTGTTCTCTTTTTCGTAATTCCCAACAATTTGCTTCAACTGCATAACTCATGTATGGTAATATAATGTTAAATTATAGATAATATTTGATATCTATTTCTGAACAAAATGAAGGTTACAATAAGAAATTGCTACTATAAGGGAGAGAACGTTTACTTATGAAAAAAACAATTGTTTCTATCATCGGAATATCTATGCTATTTGGTGCTGGAGTAGGCGCTTATGCAAATGCAAATCTTCAGGAAATTAAGGCTTACCTGAACAACGATATTAAAGTTAAAGTGAATGGTAAAGTAGCTACGCTATTGGATCAACAAGGAAACGTGGTCACCCCTATTACTTATGATGGAAGCACGTATTTACCTGCTAGAGCTATTGCCAATTCACTAAGTGTTGCAGTAGACTACGATGCAGCAACAAACAGCGTATTATTCGGGGAAAAAGTCGAGGGTACCCCGGTTAATGCTGTTCAATCCTTTGCTCTTTCAATTAAAGACCCTACTTTGACTAAATATAAGAACAAGGATTATGTGGAAGTATTCAACATTACAAGTGACAATGGAGGCTCCAATTTCACTTTTGAGCCAAATAAGAAATTTCAAAAACTGTATTTACAAGTAGCAGCTGTCGACACAGAAATCAAACTAATAATTCAAGATGCTGCTGGTAAACAGATCCAGCATGATAATGTGAAAGTCGAAGATGGTTTGAAAACGATCGAAGTCAATGTGGCTGAAGAAAAAGAAGTCACTATTTTTTATGAATTTGTAAACCCTGGTAAGAATGCAGGGATGTTCGTACCCTTAACGACCTCATATTACAAATAATTTTGCGTGATATTTGCAACATTTGAATAAAGGAAGCACACATGATCAAGACCTTGTCTTGATCATGTGTGTTTTTTTGTGCTATAGAGAGAGGGGTTTGTGTAGTAATGGAACAAAAATGGCAATAGGAATTCAACGTTAAGGTAATTTGAATACAAAAACAGCCGATTCTCACCATGATAATGGGGGGAACCGGCATACGTGTAAAAATAACTCATAGACTGGATACCCTCATGTGTAAAAACCATTCTTAATCACACACAAGGTAAGAAAACTCGGCTTTTTACTTGCAAATATTGTAATATCGTATATTTTGGTTAAAATGTTGGCTGGACCCCTTCAATCTCACTAATTGATGTTGAACTATTGTGTCCCGTTAGTTAAATCATATCAGCTCTGAAATAAACATTGGTGTAGCTCCATCCTCTGTATTAAAGCCAAATTTATTATAGAAATCCACTGCATGAGGATAAGAAATTAATACTTTTGTTTTACACCCTTTATATCTATCAAGCATCATATTCATTAATTCCTTACCTATACCTTTACTCTGATAACTCGGATTAATAAGCATATAATGAAAATATACCGTTAAAACACCATCTGACAAAGCATTTATTAAACCGACAAGCTTCCCTCCTTCCCAAGCTGTAACAATTGAATGAGACCCTCTGATTGCTTGTAAAAGCTCATTTGGATACTTGCCAGACTCCCATTCTACCGAAAGGAATAACTCTTGGAGTGCATCCTTAGTGATATCCTCTATGCTTGAAGCGTAATAAATACTCATCCATATAACTTCCTTTCATACTATCTACGGTTCCAATATTACCATTAAAAATATGTATAGAATATGGATTGACTGAAGAAGAATTTGTATTCATTTACATAGAAAATTCATAAAAATACCTCTCTTGCTTAAACATACTAATCCTGAGAGCTTATAGCGTTAAACTTCCAGTTACATTAATGAAGACAGGGAGCAGTAGCCATGGCCTCTGCTCCCTATTGTTTATTGAACTAAAGTTTTCTTTAGAGTCTAACGCCACTTTTCTTATGCCAATCCCTGTTCCTTAAGTAGTTGTAGCTTCTCGGTAGGAATGCTTCTTGTCAAGTCGCCATCTTCAACAACGATAGCTTCCCATTCCGAATATATTACAAAATCAGATGTTATCGGTAAAACTCCGCTCCAGTCAAAGGAGTTTAATTCATATGCAACCTCAAACCTTACATTCTGAGATGCTTCCCATGTCTCTTCCCAATCATCGTCCTCAGTTAGTTCCATGAATAATTCCTGTTTATTCTGAAACGAAGGCAGTATTTTCTCTAACCCTACCTGGTAATTAGCAGGCATTTCTGCGGAATTCCATAAATATTCTAACTTTTCACTAACTTCTTCTTGAATCATTTCATCCCGAAAGGATTTAATACCAAGTGTGATTAGTCCAAGAACAGGTTCGCTCTCAGTCCCAAAAAGGGAAATATAACATACTTCATCTAAATCGCGTAGCTTTATTTCTTTTACTGCATTTCTAATCTCACGGAGCATATCTTGTTTCATTTCTTTAAGAAGTTGTTCTTTTTTCATCTCTACACCTCTATTGAATAATTTCGAAACTTTATTCCTCGTAGACTCTACATTATCCTTCCTATTTCCTCAGTAAATAAAAAGAGGAGAGGACGCAAAGGCGATCTCCTCAACTATAGTTCTCCGTTTCTTAATAGTTTCCGGTATTAAGTTCCATCTTCTTTATAGTAATTCAGACCTGACGTATCAAATCTAATGAGTTTTTTAGCTGTCTCTGTGTCTTTAGTTTCGCCTAAATTAATTCCTTAATCTATATTTATGTACTATTCTATTAACCTATCGTTATTCATAACTCCAGATAACGTTGCGTCTAGAACTTCAATTGTTTTTGAATTTATTAAGTACATTTTGTTTTTCCTTTTCTCAGTATACAAAGTTATAGAAATGAAATATACTCTCTCACACTTTAAACTCTTTCATATCCCAACAAATTAATCTACTTGTTTTAAAAAATGCAGGCACCTGCCACCACACTCTACTGCCCTTTAGTTGAGAAAAGGCAACCGACCCATTAAGGTCGGGTGCCTTTTCTTGTTTTTATTGAGTTCTCGTTCAGCGTTCCTTAACCTTGAGATGTTGATATTTATTGATAATGTGATGCTTCATTGAGATTGAATAGTATTCTAATAACAACAAGAAATAGTGCCATTAGAATAAGTGCATAACCTACCCAACGCAAACTTAAACTCCTTTGTGACGATTTCGAACGTATGACGAATAGTAATCCGGTACCTATAAACAATACTATAATTATTCCAAAATTGACCAAACGAACACTCCTTTCATTTAGTCTCACTCTTGTTTAGATGTTAATTGTGTAAGTTAGGTTTCGTTATCCCGTCCGTTTGCGCAAAAGGCTGCACGCGGCAGCCTCTTTAGGTTTGTTCAACTATCGTTAGCGTAATAAATCCATTATTTTGTTTGCATATGCAATCCAATCCTTATTATCAGTATTTATTTCTATGGTTGGGATGCCAGATATACTAGATTGATTACATAATTCCAATTGAGTATGTATAAATTCATCGGCTGCCTTTTTGATTTCTTCTCCTGTTTTGTTCGTCCATTCGTGAGGTGTTCGACTTTGTATTCTTTGCTCTACGTTTTCAGGAGATATTGTTAATAATACACATTTAGCCCCAAGGTTGAGCATTTCATTTTCAAGTAATTCGATTTCATGTGAAGATATGGTGGGAAATGCTACTCTGTGATTCAAATGAAATCTTTCCAATATAAAAAATAAACCTCTCGATCCCCGAGATGCATCTGGACCCAGATAATTAGCCCATTCGTTTAATTGTCGTAACATGCTAACCCGTTCTCTCAATAGCTGAAGATGTTCTTCACGATTTAAACGTTGAAACTCTCCATGAACATTGTTTAATACTTGGGAATAATGTTCACTAAGAACAATGATACTACGCTCCGATGATTCATCCTGTGCTTGAAGTAGCTTTAAAGCCTTTAAAACAGACGTTTTTCCAGCATTTGAATACCCCTCAAGAATAACTCCTCTTATGTGGCTCACTTAAAAAACCTCCGACTAAATTGATATTTGAAATCAATTATATGAAAGATTACTGCCAGTTAGCGGAATGGTGCGGCTTGCAGAAATGCAATCGGCGATGGATTGGTTCCATCGCCGCGCTATCGTCTTCGTTAGTTGAATTCACGTTCGTGTGTTAAGACGTTTAAATTAGTATGAAATTAATTGAAATGTTTCTTAATAGACCACACTGATATTATGAGCAAAAGAATTGAAATAGCAAAATACTTTCCAACATGCAAAAGAAATTCGCTGTAAGTTATAGTAGGGTCATCAAAAAACAATGTCCCTGCTCCTAACCATAACAGACAAAGCATTGTACCTACTGCCCCTACGGTTGCAATAAGCTTTAAAATTTCAATCATTACTCTTCTCATCATTACTTTTCTCCCCCATAAATCTCGATTGGGTCAAAAGATGGCGTCCCGTTGATTAATTTCATTGTTCCATGAACCATTCCTTTGAATGCTCATCTTTACTAAGTTTTAAACAAACTCCCGTTACTTCAACAAGCAAAGGAAGCCGATCGTAATGCGGCTGCCGTCATGTCATGATTGAACTATAGTCCCTGTGAGCTTAATGTAACGCATTTTTCATTTGAAGTATCTGATTCATTGTTTATTGTCTTTAATAATGGAGACTATTACCATAATAAATAAAACAACAATTGTAGTAAGGACCACACCACCCAACAAAATAAAACCAATTTTTCTAATCAATAATCCAACTACAGCATCAAGCATACAGCCCCTGCCTTTTTGGTAATAAATTTATCATTCATTTGTACTTATGTGTAAGTATTAAAAATTTATAGTACCAGAAGGTAGTAAGGAACTGCTCCTGAACATTTATGCCTTATAACAATATTAGTTTGCTTTGTGCGACCCTGTTGTGTATTAACGAAATCTGTCCGTTAGCACAACAGGCTGCCGCGGCAGCCTGTTGTGGTTTGTTCAACTATAGTTCCCAGTTAGCTTAACAATCCATTGCTGTTAAAGTCTACCGCACACTTTATCCGATTTTTCGACCTATGGCCTCCACCATATTACTAAAGACCTCATCCCAGTCCAGGTTTACATTTTCAATTATATAGGTTGGAAATGGCAGCATATCAAGCAGCTTCAATTCGATCCGCTTGCGGTTTTCCATAAACCCAATATTTTGTTCCGTCGCAAAGTGGGGCTTTGAACGGATGGAAGAAATCCAAACCTGCTGCTCCCGCACACTCGGCTGTGTTAAATAAATCACCACAGGATGCAAAGCAACAATCTGATCGGCGATTCCCTGAATATGCTGCTCGATATTGTGATCAACAGCTTGATAATGACCTAACAAGTCATGAATTTGATGCTGAAAGAACACTGCTTCGAGTACATATACCTCCTCTGAAGTGCTGGCAAGCTCAGAGAAACGTGCCCAATGCCGCTGAATCGAATATGTAAACTCTGACAGCGCGGCTACTGGCGAATCCGTCCAGCATAGCTCTCGGGACTCCAACTCTGAATAGAGCGCATCCAACTCTTTGAATTCATTGACTTCACGATAAGGAATCAGATAATTGTTACCATTTTTTATGGCCCATGATCTGATTTCATTAACGTTGTCTGGGTATCGCATCAGAAGGTCCTTATATTCGTCTTCTCGAAAGAAAGCGTGCCAATTTAAACTCGCAGGATGCCCTATTGCACCCTCGTCATAAAAACGGGAGGAAATGCCTTGCTGTACCAGGTAGTAATGCAATCGTTCTGCTAACGTCGATTTGCCCGTCCCACACAACCCTTCCACCAAAATTAGTTTGCAATTGTTTTGCATGCGATTTGCTCCCAATTCTTATTTATAACCGTAACTTCATATCGGATACCGTAAATTTCATACCTATCGTCTGTATTACATTTCCTTTAATCTCAATAAAGCCTTCTTCCACAACGACAGGAATATCAAGTGATGACAGCATCTTTGTCCAGAATTTGACCGCTCTTACATTCGATTTGAACATACCCACATCGTACCGACCCGAAAAAATTTTAAAAATTTGCATGACAGCATCTTTGGCAATATTCGTGCCTCTATATTTGGGCAATACAAATAACTCCTGCACCGAATAGTCCACATCTTCTGCAACATAAGGAGGGGAAGTAACGAGGATAAACCCGACGATTTTTTCATTAAGCTTAATAAAGTAAGGATACAACCGTACATCCCTGTAATATGGCGAGATATCTTCCATATCGAATGTGCCTTCTGGTCCGATATCCTCCTGTGAGTAAACTGAAAGCTCATAGAGATAATAATTAAATAAGTTTACAAATTGTTCTTTGTTATTATCTGTTATTTGTTGTATTTCCCGTTTTTCTTCCACTCTACATTCTCCTTCACAGGAATTTAACTTACA
>NZ_MBTG01000037.1 GCF_002027705.1 Paenibacillus ferrarius
ACGGTAGCGAATATCGAAACGAACGGAACGGCAATCGGCAGCTATACAGCGAATATCGGCACATATAGTGTGACGGGACTAACGGAAGGCACGACCTATTACTTCAATGTAATCGTGAAGGATGAAGCAGGCAATAAGACGGCTTATACAACGAAGCAGGTTGTCACCTTAGACGTCACAGCACCCGTAGTGTCTGTTGGCACGCTCAGCACCTCAGGCATCACAGGCACAGGAGTAACATTGAACTGGACCAAAGGCACGGATGCGGTCAGCGCGCAANTGTCTGTTGGCACGCTCAGCACCTCAGGCATCACAGGCACAGGAGTAACATTGAACTGGACCAAAGGCACGGATGCGGTCAGCGCGCAAAGCGCCCTGCAGTACCAAGTGTACCGCTCCAGCAGCAATAATCTAGGCACGGTAGCGAATACCGAAACGAACGGAACGGCAATCGGCAGCTACACAGCGGATATCGGCACATATAGTGTGACGGGATTAACGGAAGGCACGACCTATTACTTCAACGTAATCGTGAAGGATGAAGCCGGTAATAAGACGGCCTATACAACGAAGCAGGTTGTCACTCTAGACGTCACAGCACCCGTAGTGTCGAATAGTACGCTCAGCACCTCAAACATCACAGGCACAGGAGTAACATTGAACTGGACCAAAGCCACGGATGCGGTCAGCGCGCAAAGCGCCCTACAGTACCAAGCGTACCGTTCCAGCAGCAATAACCTGAGTACGGTAGCGAATATCGAAACGAACGGAACGGCAATCGGCAGCTACACAGCGGATGTCGGCACATATAGTGTGACGGGACTAACGGAAGGCACGACCTATTACTTCAACGTCATCGTGAAAGATGAGGCAGGCAATAAAACTGCCTATACAATGAAGCAAGTTGTGACCGCAGACGTCACAGCGCCAGTCGTGTCTGACGGGACGATTGGAGCAACGAGACTCACGGATACAGAAGTGACTTTGAATTGGACAAAGGCGTTGGATGCTGTTAGTGCGCAAGGCATGCTGCAATATCAAGTCTACCAATCCAGCAGTAATAACCTTGATACAATAGCGAATATTGAAACCAATGGTACGGTAATCGGCAGTTACGCGGCTGATATAGGGACATTTGATGTAACTGGCCTTACAGCCAGCTCGGCTTATTATTTTAATGTAGTTGTGAAGGATGAATCGGGAAATAAGACAGTCTATACAACGAAACAAGTCACCACAGACGCAGCGCCGACGTTCACGATAGATGCTATCGATAACCAGACTTACATGGCGTTGACGGCTGGATATGCCGCGGGCATACAAGAAACCAAGACGATTACGATATCCCGAACTGGCACCGGGAATTTGACTCACTTGACGGTAGCATTAAGCGGTCCGAATGCAAGCGATTTTGTAATTGTACAGCCGAGTGAAACGACTTTGAGCAGCGCAGTACCGTCTACCACTTTTACAGTAAAAGCGCTTGATGCTTTGGCAGTAGGAACGTACAACGCAACCATAACTGTAGCAGCTGACCATATGGCCGGCGAAACGTTTACCCTTACTCAAGTCGTAAAAGCAATTAATCCTACTTCGATCGTTTCCGCAATACCAGGGGATGGTTATGTAACAATTACTTGGAATTCTGTTGGGATGGAAGGGTACGAGGTGTTTAAGTCTATGGTATCTGGTTCCTATGGATCTGCTGTAGAGACAGTTGGAGGCTCTGTGTACAGCTCTAAGATTACTGGACTCGTGAACGGCACGACGTACTTCTTCATAGTTCGATCTTTGCATGGGGGTATTGAAAGTGTCGATTCAAATGAAGTTAGCGGTATCCCGCAGGTGGCTGCACCTGATGTTCCCATGCTGCAATCCGCGATTGCAGGAGACGGGCATGTCAATTTGAGCTGGACTTCTGTAGCCGGTTCAACGGAATATCACATATTTAATAGCCTTACGACAGGTTCGTACAGTACGCCATTGGCAACGGTCAGCGGGTCAGTGTATGCCTATGATGCTGTGGGGCTGGTTAACGGCATGACTTATTATTTTGTAATCAAAGCATCGAATCCAGGTGGGCAGAGCGCAGCATCGAATGAAGTAAGCGTTATTCCGCAAGTTGCCTCACCATCCACTCCTTCTATCTTGTCAGCTTCAGCTGAAAATGGACTGGTTAGGCTGAACTGGAATGCCGTTATTGGTTCAACGGGATATAAGGTTTTTAAGAGTACAGCTGCCGGTACATATGGTGTAGAAATAACAACCGTTAGCGGCTCTGTTTACAGCTATGAAGTTACAGGACTAAGTAATGGAACAACCTACTACTTTATTGTGAAAGCATCGAATCCAGGAGGAGAGAGCGCAGCATCCAACGAGGTCAGTGCCATGCCTAAGACGGTTCCGGCAGCACCCACTGGCATTGTGGCATCAGCGGGCAATGGGCAGGCAACAGTAAGCTTTGCAGCACCTGAATATGATGGTGGAAGTCAAATAACAGGGTACGAAGCCATCGCTTTACCAGGGGATATCTCCCTTAGCGGCACTTCTAGTCCCATTATATTTACAAGTTTGTCGAATGGAACAACCTATACGTTTAAGGTCAAAGCGATTAATAGTGCGGGCAAAAGTGAGGCTTCCATTGCTTCAAGCGGCGTCACTCCGAGGTCCCCTTCAAGCCAAGACAACAGTGGGGGCGGCAGCGCACCGTCACAACCAACAACAGAGGTTGACTTGTTGGTTAATGGCAAGCTCGAACGGATAGGAACTGCAACAACGACAGAAGTGAACGGGCAAACAGTGACGTCGATTACGGTTGATCCCAAGAAATTGACAGCAAAGCTTGCAGCGGAAGCTCAGACAGTCGTGCTCACGATACCCGTACGTACAGATGCCGATGTTGTTATCGGAGAGTTTGACGGACAGCTGATCCAAAGTATGGAACAGAAGCAAGCCGTAGTTGTCCTACAAACAGCAAGCGCTTCTTACACATTGCCTACACAACAAATCGATCTGAACGCGATTATTGAGAAGTTTGGAAAGAGCGTGGCGCTTCAAGACATTAAGATTCAGATCATCATTTCTAAACCCACAGCGGATACATTGAAAATCGTTGAAGATGCAGCTAAAAAAGGTGAGTTTGCCGCTGTTGCACCACCGCTCAATTTTATAATAAAAGCTAGTTATGGGGATGCAACCATCGAAGTTTCCAAGTTCAACACATATGTGGAAAGGACAATTGCGATTCCAGATGGTGTTGATCCCAAACATATAACAACTGGAGTTGTTATTGATTCTGATGGCACCGTACGTCATGTTCCCACCCGGATTGTTGTAGTTGACAATAAGTACTTCGCTAAGGTGAACAGCTTGACCAATAGTACGTACGCACTCATATGGCATCCAGTTGCATTTAAGGATCTCGAGCGTCACTGGGCTAAAGAGGTTGTCAACGATTTGGGATCCAGAATGGTTATCAGTGGAGCAAGTGATGGCAACTTTGCGCCGAATCAAGACATCACGCGTGCTGAATTTGCAGCTATCATCGTTCGGGCGTTAGGACTGAAAGCAGATAATGGCTCGAGCTCGTTTAAGGACGTTCAAGCAAGCGCGTGGTTTAGCGGTTATGTGAAGACAGCATTCAATGCCCACATTGTAACTGGATTTGAAAATGGTACTTTTGCTCCGGAAGAGAAGATTACCAGAGAACAGGCCATGATGATGATTGCCAATGCGATGCAAATAACCGGTCTTCGGAGTAACCTTCAGGCGCAAGAAGCCGGACAATGGCTGAATAAATTTGACGACGGCAATCTTGCATCGGAATGGGCGAGGGGGAGTATCGCCAATTGCTTGGATGCGGGAATTGTTGCTGGCAGGAACGGCAATCTGCTTGAGCCAAAAGCTTTTATCTCAAAAGCGGAGGTTGCCGTGCTAGTTCAGAGACTTCTACAAAAATCTGGATTGATATAAACTTACAGCTAGTAAAAGTAGTGTGAACCGCAGAGAGTCCCAGTAGAGAATCTATTGGGACTCTTTGCATCTAAATTTATGCTATCCATAGAGGATTCTGATATGATGAGACTAACCCTACTAACTTAATGTTAGAAATGAAAGGAGAGGAAAATGAAAAGCATATTGTTCAAGTATATGACGAAATTTACATCTCTTAACGATGAGGAACAACGGGCTATCGCTGAAGAGATCCTTATTGAGGAATATAAAAAAGGAACAGTGCTCCTTAGACAAGGAGATGTTCCTAATCAATGTTATTTCGTATTGAAAGGATGTGTAAGGCAGTATTCGATAGATGAAACGGGAAAAGAAGTCACAACCAATTTCTACACAGAAGAACAAGCGGTCTCGATTTTTAATCGTCATCAACAAAATAAGCCGTCTGCGTACACCTTAACTTGTCTTGAAGACTGTCTATTGGTTGTTGGTGATTTTGATGCCGAAATGGACATATTTCACAAACACGCACAATTGGAAACCATGATACGCAAGATGGTAGAAGAGAACCTCGGTGAGGTACAAGATGAATTGAGTTCATTTATTGCTTCTGCACCAGAAGAACGCTACAAAGCGCTATTGCGAAAAAGACCTCATCTAGTCAATCGTGTGCCTCAGCACCAATTGGCAAGTTATCTTGGTATTACGCCTGAGTCGTTAAGTAGAATTAAGAAGCGGGTCAATGCCAGTGATTTTTAGGCAGGTTGTCATGTACGTTTGGGGAGTTTTCCCCCTCTGAGCAGCAGCCATATCCCAAAGCCCAGTTCTCCTATAATCATTGGTATCATAAATACAAGATTAAGCATTGCAATTGCCGCATCATAGTGTGAAAGAAACGTTTTGCTTAGGTGAATGACCATATAGCCTATTGAAGCAAGCAATAATCCAATGCCGATAAGTTTAGGAATGCTGCTTGATTTGAAAACGACATAGCCGACAATCAACAGGTGCCCGCCAAAAACGATCAAACCAATAGACCAAATGGATTCAAACGCTTCAAGAAATAGCATCATAAGCGATTGCGTTTGTTCCATTTTGAATGAGGATAAAACGTTGGTGTGTCTCGAGAGAAGCAGCACCAATATCAAGTTCATTATGGCAATTCCTAATATTGTCGAGTAGGTAAGACGGAGCCATGCACCAAGTAATGAAAGACTTTGATGAATTGGCTTCAGGAAGATATAGAAAGCCCAGGCGACCACGATGTCACAGATCAGGATGATGACCCACCCCAAGATTTCAGCTTTGAAAAGGTTATTTGATGACGCGATGTTGTTGAATGTGGCGATGGGATCGCCTTGCACCACAAGAGTTTCATGGACAAAGCCGTAGGAAAAAAATGAGGCAAGCGCCATGATGATAAGCGAAGTACCAGCAATTAACGCAGATTTTCGCTGATACGATACTTCTTTTACTGAGGTAGTCATCAAATAGCCTCCTATATAAGATTGTTTATTTTCATTATAATTAGGAGGAGTATGGCTGGTCATTGACTTAAATCAAGGGGAAGGAGTTCATGTAGGAGTGAAAGGTAGAAAATGATTTAATTTGTTTTTGGTCTTGTATAAGTGCACACTCTGTTGTATTTTATAGCGGGAACCAAATAGATAAAGAACTATTCAAAATAGTTCATAGGAGAGGGAAGTGAAATTCATATGAAGCAATACAATACACGGGCTATAATGGCGTCGCTGCTCATTTGCGGCTTCGTAGGCATGTTCAGCGAGACGGCACTCAACATAGCGATAAGTAATTTAATGGACGTGTTCCAGATTTCGGCCGCGACTGCCCAGTGGTTAACGACAGGCTTTTTGCTCACTCTCGGTATTCTAATGCCGATGACAGGTTTACTGCTGCAATGGTTGACAACTAGGCAGCTTTTCATTGTTTCCCTTGCAAGCTCGATTGTTGGGACATTGATTGCAGCGCTTGCTCTCAATTTCGAAATGCTCATGGTTGCTCGCGTTCTTCAGGCAGCCGGCATGGGGTTACTGATTCCGCTCATGTTTAATACGATTCTCGTCGTTTATCCTCCGGAAAAGCGTGGGGCAGCGATGGGCTTCGTTGGTCTAGTCATCATGTTCGCACCGGCGACTGGCCCAACTGTGGCTGGTCTTTTAATTGAGTATTTAACATGGCACTACATTTTCTGGCTGTCTCTTCCGTTCTTGGTCATAGGGCTGTTGATCGGATTGAAATACTTGGATAACGTTACCGAGGTCACAAGACCCCGCATTGATCCATTGTCTATTATTTTGTCATCAATCGGCTTCGGGGGCGTAGTCTTTGGCTTCAGTAAAGCGGGCGAAGGGCAGGGGGGCTGGAGCAGCACGATCGTGCTCGCATCGATCATCATCGGCCTTATCGCACTTGTCTTGTTCGCGCTGCGCCAGATGTTCATGCGCGAGCCGATGATGAACTTGCGCGTCTTCAAGTACCCGATGTTTATCGTGGGTCTGCTTCTTGTGCTGACGTGTATGATGATTATTTTATCGAGCATGATTATTTTGCCGATGTATCTGCAGAACGGGATGAAATTATCCGCGTTCGCTACCGGGCTCATGATGCTGCCGGGCAGCGCATTGAATGGTATCTTGTCGCCGCGTATGGGGCGCCTCTTTGATAAGTATGGACCTAAGTGGCTTGTAATTCCGGGGCTCACCATCGTAGCGGTGATGTTATGGTTCTTTTCCAGCATAACCGTTGCGTCTTCGGTAGCCTTTATCGTGGCCTTGCATATTGGTCTCATGATTGGTATTTCCATGGTATGGATGCCGGCGCAGACGAACGGACTTAATCAACTGCCGCCAGAACTTTACCCACACGGAACGGCAGTCATGAACACGCTGCAGCAGGTTGCAGGTGCGATCGGCACAGCAATCGCAATCAGCATCCTCACAAGCGGTATGGAAAAGTATTTGACCAGCTCTTCTGTGCCGAGCGAACCAGTCGAGGTGGCTAAAGCCATGATGCTTGGTTCCCAGAACGTGTTCTTGTTCGCGACGATCGTATCCGTCATCGGGCTAGCCGTGGCATTCTTCATCCGCCGCGTTATCGTTAAGCATGCGACGATGAATGCGGTACACTAACGAACTACGAGAAACAATACGAAGGAGCTTGCTTAACCGCTGCTCCTTTTTTTCATCCCCTAAGGAGGTTAATTAGATGAATGTTGTAGTTACAGAATACAACGATAATTGGAAACAGAAGTTTAGCGAGGAATCTCAAAAATTAAAGGATATTTTTGCCGATGAGTTAATCGACATCCACCATATAGGCAGCACTTCAGTACCAGGGTTAAAAGCCAAACCCATCATTGATATCATGCCAGTAGTCAAAGATATTGAAAAAATAGATTCGTTTAATGAACGTATAGAACAACTTGGCTACGAATGTATGGGCGAGCTTGGCATGAAAGGAAGAAGATATTTCCGCAAAGGCGGAGATCATCGCACACATCAAGTGCATGTGTTTCAAGGGGATAATGAGGAAGATATGACTCGCCATTTGGCTGTAAGGGATTACCTTCGAACCCATCCCGATGAAGCAAATCAGTATGGAGATTTAAAAGAAAGCCTTGCCAAACAGTTCCCAAGTGACATTGAAGCTTATATGGATGGTAAAGATGAGTTTGTTAAGGAGCTAGAAAGACGAGCGCTAAGTTGGTACAAGATGGGCAAGGATCGTTAACACATCAAAAGCAAAGGAGCCCAACAATGAATAACCAAGCATCGGGATTGCAGCACCATGCAGCATCCGCTGATAAGAAGGTTACTTGGCTGGAACTATTTTATGATCTGCTTTTTGTAGCGGCAGTTTCAAAAGCGAGTCATGTTTTGACCCATGTCGAAAATGGTTCAATTCCAGTAGAGTATTTAATGAAATTCGCCCTAATATTTATTCCGATCTGGTGGGCTTGGGTAGGGCAATCGCTCTTTGTCAATCGGTTTGGACAAGATATCCTATCTCACCGAATATTTCTGATCCTACAATTATTTTTTGTATTAATCATGACGGCCAGCCTATCGGTTGATTTTGACCAAAACTATGTCTCATTCTTAATAGGGTATGTAGGTTTAAGAGCTATGACAGCCATTCAATATCTTTCGATACATAGTAAAGAAGGTGCACATAGAAAGATCACTGCCCGCTATTTGGGGAGTCGCTTTTGGATTGGATTGGTGATATCTTCTTCATCGCTATTCTTTGACTCATGGATTCGTTATGCCGTCTTGTATGCGGGAATTGCTGTAGATATATTGCTCCCATTAATTGGTCGAAAATACTTGGTGAAAAGCCCAATAAATACGCACCATCTATTAGAACGTTTTTCATTGTTCACACTTATTCTTCTGGGAGAATCAGTAGTCAGCATATTAGCAGTTATGCAGTCTAGCTACTGGACGTGGCAATCTATTTTATTCGCGTCCTTAACTTTTCTACTAATTATTGCTATGTGGTGGCAATATTTTGACAACGTTGAGAAGAAAGTGAATAAAACGATTGAGACTGCAGGGCAAACTATCATTTATGGTCATTTGTTCATTTATTTATCCTTGTGTATGATCGCAGCTTCGATTCAGTTGTTAGTTCTGAAACAATTAGATTATTCATTTATGTTATATTTTATTTTTGGATCCGTATTGCTCTACTTTTTTTCAACCTCGTTGGTTTTCCATAAATATCGACACATCCATCAAAGATTAGGGATACCACACTTAGCGTTCTTTTTAGGGTTGCTAGGTATCTTTTTTGCAGTGGATCTGATGTTCCTTCTACCGAATTACATAATCATTGGAGAAGTGATGGTGTTCTTTGCTGTATATGCTAAATTAACGACATGACTTAACCTGATTTTCTTCCTTTTAGCCGACACCATCCTATAATCATTTTCATATTTTGAAGGACGGGAACGAAAGGGGTGGCATTTATGGTTAGTGCAACGACTGCGAATGGCGTTTCTATAATCACATGTACCAATCGTCCTCAATTTTTTGAAAATATTTTGAGAAATTATAAAAAACAGCAATACAAAAATAAAGAACTGATCATCATTCTTAATAATGACAGCATGAGTCTGGCGCAATATCGAGCTAAAACTCGGGACTATGACAATGTCGCGATTTACAAGGTACCCGAGAAAATATCATTAGGGCAATGTTTAAACTGTGGTATTGTCAAAACCAGATTTCCGTTAATCGCCAAGTTCGATGATGATGACTATTACTCACCGTTTTACTTACAGGAGCAGGTTAAAGCGCTTAGGCGCACTCAAAGTGACATAGTCGGGAAGCAAGCTTGTCTTGTATACCTTGCGGCTTCCAAGAAGCTCATCATCAGGTCGCCGGAGGAAAAATATAAATATTTGGAACTTGTGCAAGGGGGTACGATTTTATTTAGAAGACGAGTGTTAAAAAAGGTCCGCTTTTCGGATATTACCATTGGCGAGGATGTTACCTTTCTGAGGAAATGCAAGAACAAAGGGTACAAAACATTTGCCACGTCACCTTTTAATTATGTGTATTTGCGCAGAAAAAACAAAAAGAGCCACACATGGAGAGCCGGGGATAAATTTTATTTGAAGGGGAGTAAAGTATTGGCGGTAACTGGAAACTACCGTTTGATCGCAGATCGATACGTGTAAAGTGATCATATAAAGCTGGATTTCCTTATTCTAAGGATTTCAGCTTTTTTCGTTTTTTGTTTACTGATTTGTAAAACTATGTCGTTTTTGTGAAACATATGTCGCATCTTGTAAGATATAGTGTACAATAAACACGAGTTAATATTTTCCAATACAATTTTTGGTTTAGGAGAGAGAGAAATGAAAAAGTATGTGAGTAGTATCTTAGCTGGAACAATGATAGTGGGGTCTTTATTTGGGGGAACTGCCAGTGCGGAAACAACAAAAAGTGCAGAAAATGTTTCTAAATCAGAATCAAAAGCTGCGGGGACATCGCATTTAACGGATTTAACTGGACATTGGGTAAGTGAAAAAGCAAACCTTTGGAATACACGAGGTGTTATTCAAGGTACGGAGAATGCCAAATTCGAACCTGATCGAGGGCTCACTCGCGCAGAGTGGGTAACATTCGTGAATCGCATGTTTCAATATCATGAATCAAAATCTTCGGTTGTTTTCTCTGACGTGAAGACAACGGATTGGTTCGCCAAAGAGGTTCAAGTAGCAGCGACGGCTGGATATATTAATGGCTATGAAGACACAACCTTTAAACCAAATGCGTTGCTATCCAGAGAAGAAGCAGCCGTCATGATTAGTCGAATTCTATCTCTTAAAGGAGAGAATAAAGAATCGGCGTATGAAGATGATACGGTTATTTCGAGTTGGGCTAGAGAGGCGATTGGTGCAGTATCCAAAAAAGGAATAATTGAGGGTTTCCAGGATGGCAGCTTTAAACCTGCTAAAGATATAACACGTGCTGAAGCTGTTTCTTTATTAGACCGTGCATTTAATAGTTTTGGTACTTGGTATGATGAAGCAACTACATACGGTCCTAAAACAGGCAAGGATACACTCGAAGGAAGTGTAATTTTGAATCAAGCAGGGGCTACACTTCAAAATGTAGATATTGCTGGAGATTTAATCATTACGAAAGCCGTTGGTGATGGAGATATCCATTTGAAAAATGTTACTGTTCGTGGGAAAACCTATGTATACGGTGGTGGCGAACACAGCGTTCATTTGGAAGATTCTGTATTACTCACAGTGATTGTTAATAAATTAGATGGTACCGTACGTTTAGTAGCTACCGGTAAAACGAGTGTTCAAGAAATAACGATTCAGACAAGCGCAAATGTAGAGGCTGAAAAAGGAACTTCAATTAACAAGTTAACATTAAGCAACGAACTACCAGAAAAATCGCGAGTTATGATTCATGGTGAATTTGATACAGTAAATATTGAAGCAAAAAGTATTTTTGTTCAAATCCCTTCAGGTAACATAAATCAATTGAATGTTGGTAAAGGCGCGGAAGGAATGACACTTGAGACAAGTAAAGAGTTGAGTATCTTATCCCTTGTTCTTAATGCGGCTGCCAAAGTTCTAGGCGAAGGAAATATAGATCGTGCTGTTGTGAATTCAAGCGGCATAACCATGGAACAAAAACCGAAAAATGTAACACTTGGCAGTGATGTACCGAGTGATGTGAAAGTTAATATTGGTGGTTCTGATAAGGTAGTTTCTGTTCCTCAAGAGAGTTCGGGATCTGCTGGCGGCTCAAGTGGTGGAAGTGGTGGAAGTAGTGGAGATGGAAACAGCGGTGGAAACAATGGAAATAATAATGGCGGATCAAAGAATGATGGTGCAATAGAAGGCGGAAGTTGGTATTACTTAGGACTAGCTTCTGAAACAGTAACAGTAGGTGAATCCGTTTACGTTACCAGTACTAGAAACGGAACCGTTTATTTGTTCAAAAATAGTGGATTAAATGTATCTGATAAAGTAATGTTGGAAGCAGGAATTCAAGCAGGGCTTGTTCGTAAAGAAAGTATTAAATCCGGAGTTAGAACCAACGTTGATACGAGTGGATTTTATTTTAATGGACAATATGGATATGGCGTAGTAGTTTTTGACGAGAAAGAAATACCCTCTTATCATAGACAGCTGACTATTTTAGATGATCAGACGAAAGCATTAATTAGTGAACCTAATATAATAACGGTAGGGGCCGCTCAACAATATATTGAATTTGGTTATAATCGCGATATTATATTGGCAGAGGGTAAAGATTTAAGAACTTCAGTCACAGTAGCAACATATAATCAACCATTTGTTCCATTATCAGCAGATGATGATGTAAAGATCGAAAGAAATAAAATAATCATTACACCAAAAGTACCCTATGGAAGAAAATATAAATTGGCAATTGCACAAAATTCAATTACTACAATTGATAAACAATACTTTAATAAGAGCTATGTAACTCCTTATACGATGAATTCAATTGCCAAAATTGAAATGATATCTCCAAGCTATACTTACAATATGAAGGTTAAAATTGGTACGAAACTGAGATTTAAAACCGAAAGAGATGATACCGTATATTTTGTTTTAACTAGCACAGTCGGATATCCAAAGGATTTTGACAAAGAAGTTTCCGACGGTCATGGAAGAAAAATTATTGTTCCTGAAAACGGCACTAACGAAATATATGAAGTCGATACAAGCTCATTACCGGTAGGTGAATATCGTTTGTTCCCATGGGAAGGATATAGTTTGTATGTACAGTTAATTGAATAGCTAAAATGTAAAAGACATAGGCGACCTCTAGTAGGCGTTCACTCTATTGGGTGAACGCCTATTATTTATACCAGCTTTTTTCGGAAAGTACAGTGCTTTTTTGAGGCTGCAAAAAGGAGCAGTATACGGCATTTTTGTTTATTGTTATGCTAGGAAGAAGTCCCTTTGAGGCAAATCAATAGGGACTGTTTCCGTTGGAAGCGGTATAATAAGGTGAAATTATTCATGGGCTAGCAGCTGGGGCATATGGGGGGAACTGGCTTGAAACTTTGGCGAATTGTTCAGGAAAAAAAGTATTTGCTGCGCATTTTTTTATGGATCAACTGCATTATCCTGCTCATCTTACTTTCATTTTCCAGCCTTATTTATGTGAATGTGGAGAAAAATGTTTTCCAAAGCGAATATGAGGGCAGCCAAAAAGTGCTGTCGCAAATGAAGTACAACATTGATTATTTGGATACGATGATCCGCAAGCTTACCTTTTCTACATACGGCAGTAATGATGTGAAAGCTCTGATGTATTTGAACGATGAAGAGACGTACGATCATATGAATACAATTAATAAATTGAATGCAACCATCGTCGCCAATTACCCGTTTATTCAATCCGTCTATATTTATAACAATCATAAGAAGATGTATTACTCAACCTTCGGTGATTTGTACCATAAAGATGTCGAGCTGGACAAGGTTCTCTCGGCTAACCCGCCGATCACTCCGTTAAAAGCCATTGTGCGGAAAATGCAAACAGGCGGCAGCAGTGAAAGCCCTACCTATGAAACTGTGCTAAGTTACGTCATGTTCGAAAATGTGGATGAACAAGGTGTCATGGACGGTGCCATTATTCTCAATGTGAAGCTGGATTGGCTCGTCGACAACATTCGAACGATTAACCAGTTTGATTCGCGTACGCAAAGCGATTTATATATTTTAGACAATCATCACAAATTCATGGAAACGGATCCAAACCGATCGATAGCTGAAAATCCATTCGCTGCTACGATCAAGCAAGCCTTCGAAACAACGGTTTCCCAAGAGCGTGTTCATGCGGGGGAGCCTGCTGGATTCTTTTCGTCCAAAATAAATGGCGAGAAGTTCATCGTTTCCTATATTTATTTGGAAAATACGGGTTGGACACTCTTGGAAGCGAAACCCTATAAAGAAGTGTACGCGAATTTGAAACAGCTCATGGATACGATTCTCTTCATAACGGCTGCTGTGTTTGTCGGGGCGCTGCTCTTAACGCTATCGGCTTCGCAGGGCATTTATAGACCAGTAAGAAGGCTGATGGAACAAACCTCTTGGAGCGGCGCGGTAAAGGATGGATCCCTGGAGCCCGGCTTGAAAGACGAGTTTTCCTATTTGACCGAGGTGTATCGGAAGTCGAGAGAGCAGTTGTATGAATACCATCTCGAAAAAAACAATAATACGAGCATTATGAAGATTTACTTTTTGAAAAAGTTGATCTCGGATAGCTACAGCATGAACGTCTCCGAATTTGAAGATGTGCTTAGATTGTTGAACGTATCCTTGTCTCAAGATAAACCATTCCTGATCTGTGTTCTTCGTATCGATGAGTACAAACGGTTTCTGAGCCACAAAAGCTTGGCGGAGAGGGAGCTTCTACGTTTTGCAATTGCTAATATAACAACGGATGCTTTATCGAAAACCTGTGTCGCGCAAACGGTGGATATGAAAGACGACTCTTTCACGATTCTATTGAATACGCCAGACGGCCAAGTTGAATCCGTGGAAATCGTGAAGCAAGCGCTTGTGGAAGCGCAAAGCTATATTCAGAAGCATTATCATGTGTCCTTTTCCGCGACGGTGAGTAGTCCCATTACGGAATATACAGCGATTGCCGCCGCATATAACAGCACCTTGGCTAACAGCTCATACCGGTATGTGTTCGGGACGAAGTCGGTGATTACGCAAGCTCTTATCGACGACAATACGGGCAGCGTAGACATTGAGCATGTGTGGGTAATGGTGAGCAAGTTGATTGAAGCTGTTCCCAAAGGGAATGCGGCCAAAACGGAGGAAAAGCTTCGCGATGTCTTTCAGCAGATCCGCAAGCTGGATTATGGCAGCATTATGTTAGTGAGCATGCAGGTCGTTCATCAGCTGAAGAAGACGATTTTTGAAATGAATCGTACGAGCAAGGAACCGATTGCGGTCCCTGCGAGGCTCATGAGCCGGGAGTTGTATGAGGAGGAAACGATCGAACAATTCGAGCAGCTCCTCTTGGAAGCCGTTAGATCGATTCATAGCGAGGGCGAAGAAAAAGCGATCCAAGGCAACCAGGTTGTAGCCGATACGGTCAAAGAAATCATTGACTCCAACTATTTCGATTCTTCTCTTTCGGCCGCAAGCATTTCTGAAATGATGAGGTTGCCCGCTTACAAATTGAGCAAAATATCAAAGATACATCTGGGGATGTCGATACCGGAATATATTAATCAGGTTAAGCTGCATAAAGCGGTGGAATGGATGGAGAATTCCAAACTAAGCATCCAGGAGATCATGCAGCGAGTCGGCGTGGAGAACGAAAGTTATTTCTATAAACTGTTTAAAGCCAAGTTCGGGATGACGCCTAGAGAGTACATGGCCAAACGAACGAGGTAAGTAGGGAGAAGAAAAAGCTGTCGGCTATCTTGGGAGGCTGAGACAGCTTTTTCGGTCGTCCAGATCGAGTTTAATGGGATTTGATGGTTTTTCCGTCTCGAGCCTGCCTTTTCGGCAGTCTCAGCATACAAAAAAGTCCGTCGACCCTTGTGTCGGCGGCTTTTTTGTGTAAAGTACAGTTGAAATCCGGCCGGATTTCAAAACTACAGTACATTTTCGCAGGCGCAAAAATGAGCAGTATTCAATTCGTCAGGGGATTTCGTATGATGAAATCGCAAAGGACGAAGCAACACCTACAGAAGGAGGAATCATACTTGGGAATCTTCACCGCCTTACAGAAGGAATGGAAACATTTCTGGAAAGCAAGGAGCTTATTTTTCATCGGTTTGCCTGCGGTACTTGTTGTGTTTGTATTTTACTACTTGCCGATGTATGGCATCGTGATCGCATTTAAGGATATTAACTATACCAAAGGCATTTGGGGAAGCGATTGGGTAGGGCTTCATAACTTTAAGTTTTTTTTCAACTCGCAAGATGCGCTCAGGATTACACGGAACACTCTGTTATTAAACGGGTTGTTTATTGTCGTGGGAATGTCCTGCGCTCTGGTCATCGGTTTATTGCTGGCCGAATTAGGCCGACGATGGGTCAAACTGTTCCAAACAATCTTGTTCTTTCCTTATTTTCTTTCATGGGTTGTCGTAGGTTTTGTCAGCTACATCTTGCTGAACCCTTCCTTCGGCGTGATCAATAAGACGTTGGAGCAGCTTCATTTTGCCCCCATCGACTGGTATAGCAAGCCGGGGTATTGGCCGGTTATTTTACTGCTAACGTATTTATGGAAAAATGTCGGATACACCGCGATCATCTTCTTCACAGGCTTGCTGTCCATCGACAACAGTTATTATGAGGCCGCTTCCATAGATGGAGCTTCCCGGTTGCAGCAAATTCGAAAAATTTCCATCCCGCTCATATTGCCATTAATTACGATGCTGTTCATGCTCAATGTGGGCCGAATTTTCTATTCGGATTTTGGACTGTTCTACTTTGTGCCGAGGGATGCGGGAATGCTGTATGCCACGACAGATGTTGTTGATACGTATGTGTTCCGTTCGCTGCGCGTTGTTGGAGATTTGGGTATGGCGTCTGCAGCCAGCTTGTATCAGGCGATTGTTGGTTTGATTCTGGTTGTAGCGACTAATTTATTCGTTCGTAAATTTAATCGGGACAACGCTTTGTTCTAGGGAGGAGGGTGACGGTGCGTCCATCTATCAAGAAAAAGTCGGAAAATAACTGGCTGATCATTCTATTCTTTGTTGTTCTATCCATCTTGTTCATTTACCCTATGCTGTACGTCATTTCTGTCTCGCTTTCTTTTGACGGGGACATCGCGAAGTATGGCTATCAGCTGATTCCCAAACGGTTTACGTTTGTCGCGTATTCGTACATTTTCCAAACGCCAAAAGCGCTGCTTCAATCCTATATGGTTACGATTTTTGTGACTGTAGTGGGAACTGCGTTAAGCTTGATTCTCACTTCTTCCATTGCTTACATTATGACCCGCAAGGATTATCGCTATAGCAAAATTACGAGCTACTTCATCTTCTTTACGCTGCTATTTAATGCAGGTTTAGTTCCTTCGTACATTATCACAACCAGCGTGTTGCACATTCAGGATACGATTTGGGCCTTGATTCTTCCTTATGGCGTCAGCGCGTGGTTTACGATGCTTATGAAAGGTTTCATGGATGGCCTGCCTTTTGAAATTATTGAATCTGCCAAAATTGATGGTTCGTCGGAACTGAGCACCTTTGTGCGGATCGTTCTTCCGCTGTCGAAACCAGCGCTGGCCACGGTAGGCTTGTTCTACGCACTGGCGTATTGGAACGATTGGTGGCTTGCCATGCTCTATATTCAAAATGAAAAATTGATACCGCTTCAATATTTCTTGCAGCGGATCATGTCTAATATCGAGTTTTTGACGAAAAACATGCAAGCGGGGATCAGCATTGATATGAGCGCTATTCCAGCTGAATCTTCCCGTATGGGGATTGCCATTCTGGCGGCTGGCCCAATGTTGTTCGCGTTCCCTTTCTTCCAGAAATACTTGATCAAAGGATTGACAGTTGGCGCGGTTAAAGGCTAACTGAAGGTAAGTGTTTGTCAATCCGAATCCGGATCGGATGATAATAGATTGTACTGCCTGTAACATGACATTAGGAGGGTTCGAATATGAAAAATAGAACAATAAAAACCTTGTCACCCGTTATTGTAAGCTGCTTGTCCATCAGTATGCTGCTTAGCGCTTGCACGGCCAACAATAATAGTGCATCTCCTTCGCCAGTCAGCAGCGCGCCTTCTTCTCCGGCAAGCAGTGCTGCCGCTAGTCCAGCCACAGCAGAGCTTAAGCCTTATGAAATTACTTGGTATTTGCCGCAAAGCGTATTCCCGGATGCAAAACTTGTGCAGGACGCGATGAGCAAGATTACGAAAGAAAAAATAAACGCCACGCTGAATATTCAATTAGTCGATTGGGGTACGTACGATCAGAAAATGCAAGCGATTGCAGCCTCAGGGGAGAAAGCGGATCTGATTTTCACATCGAACTGGACGAATGATTATCTGCAAAACGTAAACAAAGGAGCATTCCTCGACATTACGGATTTGTTAGCGAAATATGGTTCTGATATTACGAAGCAGGTCCCCCCATCCGCCTGGGATGCCGCGAAGGTGAAAGGCAAGCTGTATGGCATTATTAATACCCAAGTTCTGGCTCGCACACCGGGCTTACTCATGAACAAAACGTACTTGGACAAATATGGCTATAAAGCCGATCAATTTAAAAAATTGGCCGATTTGACGCCGTTTTTCGAAAAAGTCAAACAGGCTGAACCGGACAAATATCCGTTTAGTCTAAAAGGCGACACCGATGTGATGGGCAACTACGGCACCGCGATCGGACTTGAATATTTCTCCCAGAAAAATCCCGGTGTTATCCGAATCGATGATGCCTCGTCCAAAGTTGTGAATTTATATGAAACGCAGGAGTTCACGGCCTTTTTGAAACAAATGCGCGAGTGGTATTCCAAAGGGATCATCCGCAAAGATGCGGCAACGATTAAAGACACGAACTCGGATGAATTGGCGGGTAAATATGTGTCATCCACATTTACAGTTATTAATCCGGATTCAGCCGCGAACCAGGCTCAAAGATTTGGCGGCGGAGATGCAGCGAATGTAGCAGCTATAGAGTTCTCTAAGCCTTATATGAGCACAGGCTCTATTATCGCAACAATGACAGCGATTTCCCGAACGTCTAAAGATCCAGCAAGAGCCATGATGTTCTACAACCTGATGTATGCCGATCCTGAGCTGTTTAATTTGATGAACTATGGTATTGAAGGCAAGCACTATACGAAGGTTTCGGATGGTCTGATCAAAAAAGTCGACAATGCCGGTTATTGGATGGACTCCGGTTGGGAGTACGGCAATATGTTCAATTCGTTCCGCACAAGCGCGACTCAGCCGAAATGGTATCCAGCAGGCCCTGATAAGAATGCCGCAGCTATTCCGTCCAAATTGTTAGGTTTCTCGTTCGATCCAAGCAATGTGAAGAGCGAATTGGCGCAAACCGCCTCAGTCGTGGACGAATTCTATGCTGGGCTGATCACGGGAATTGCCGATCCGGACACGACCTTGCCAACGATGAATGCGAAGTTGAAAAAGGCGGGCTTGGACAATATTCTGGCCGAAATGCAGAAACAAATTGATGCTTGGAAAGCATCCAAGTAAAACACATCTGGGATGGACAGTCGCTTCTCTTCTTTGTAAAAAGGTGAAGCGGCTTTTTGTCTAACGAGTTCAATACGTATTAACAAACATGAGGAGGTTTTAGTAATGAGAAAAGCATGGGCTGCTAGTTTGGCTATTATCGTAGCGAGCGTATCGGTCATAACAACGGTTGGGGTTCCCTCAGCGAGCGCGGATACGATTACGGCCAATCATGCACAACGAATCGTAAGCGCATACAAAGGGACATGGACTTCGCCTCCGAGTAATAGCAATTTCGGCAACACGACCAACGCCCCATTGCTGGGCAACGGAGATGTTGGCGCCGTTATGGTCGGAAACATGGATGCGATGACGATCGTGCTCGGCAAAAATGAATTTTTCTCCGTTGCGGAGCGTCAATTGAAATCGATGGTCAGATTGGGCATCGCCGTTTCGGGCATGACGGGCTCGTCGTATTTGACGGAGCAGAAGCTGGTCAGCGCGCAAGTGGACGGTACGTTCACACTTTCGGGCAATACCATCAACACGTCGAGCTGGGTGCAGGCGACAGACACGACGAACAATCTGTTTATGACGAAGTTTACGTACACGGGAAGCGGTTCGAAGAACGCCACGATCTCTCTCTCCCCAGCCAATCAGAATACATTCACGAGCTCGATTGGTTCATCAGGGGATATTCTGTACCGAGATGTCAGGGCGGACAGTGCCGATACGGTGAATGGCATATCGACGATCAAAGCCCGCGTGGCAACGCGAGTTATCGGTACGACGGGAACGATCAGCAATAATCAGCTTCAGTTCACTTTAACACCCGGCAGCACGTACACACTTGTCACAAGTATCATGAGCAATAAAGATTCAGTTAATTATCAAGCGCTAGCGCTAAGCAATATCAGCTCCAAAACGCAACCCGATATAGATTCGCTGAAAGCTGCGCATCAATCGTGGTGGGATGCCTTCTATACGAAATCTTTCGTCGAAATTCCGAACAAGACGATTGAGAAGTCCTTCTACGGCTCACTGTATTTGCTCGGAAGCAGCTCTAGAACAGGTGAAGCGCCTCCAGGGCTGTGGGGGGCTTGGATAGCCCGCAATTCGGATTGGGGCGGCGATTACCATCTGAACTACAACACAGAGGCGCCCTTTTATTTCGCTATGCCTACGAACCATATTGAACTTGCGAGCGCATACGACAAGCCCATCCTCGACTGGATTCCGAAAGCGCAAACCGCAGCTTCGGGCGCTGGATTTACTGGGGTTTACTACCCCGTCGGCATAGGTCCTTTCACGATGGACACAGACGGAAATTATCATAACCAAAAAACTAATGCCGTGTTCGGAGCGACGGTCATGCTCGACCACTACTATGCGACGGCTGATTCGGCCTATGCGGATTCGATCTATGCCTATCTGAAAGAGACGGCGAAGTTCTGGCAGAACTATTTGACGTGGGACGGTTCAAGATATGTCATTACTAACGATGCTCAGCATGAAGGTGATGTATATCCTCAAACCAATGGGGTTATGTCGCTCGGTTTGGTCCGTTATGTGCTTCAAGGCTGCATAGACATCAGTACGGCTCTCGGTCAGGATACGGCGCTCCGATCGACATGGCAGAACATCCTGAACAATCTTAGTGCATTTCCAACGCAGACGAGAAACAGTCAGACCGTATTCCGCTATACAGAAGTTGGGCGGGACTGGAGCACCGATAACGCGATTGGTATCCAACACATTTATCCTGGCCGCCAGATCGGTCTATCAAGCAGCTCATCACTGATCCAAACTTCCAAAAACATGGTCGGCCAGATGGCCCGCTGGACTGACGGCAACGGCACCAATACATTTTATCCGGCAGCAGCGAGGGTTGGTTATGATCCAGCGACGATTCTGAGTCAGCTTTCATCGTTCGTCAGCAGCGCAAGCTACGCCAATATGCATATTAAAACCGGTGGTGGCGGCATCGAGAATTTCAACGTTGTGCCGGCAACTTTAGCCGAAATGATGCTGCAATCGTTCCAGAACAAAATCAGGGTGTTCGCGAACTGGCCGACGGGCACTGACGCGAAATATGGGGACCTGCGCGCAGACGGTGCGTTTCTCATTTCGAGCAGCAGGAAGAACAATCAAGTTGAATATGTCCGCATCATCAGCGAAAAAGGCAAAACCGCGACGGTTGCCAATCCATGGAGCGGGCAGACGGTGCGCGTTTACCGCAACGGAGTGGATAGCGGCACAATGTCGGGAACCGATTTGACGTTTCCAACGTCGGCTAATGAGACGATACACCTTGCGCTGGACGGGACTTCCTATGCGACAATTCTGAGCAATATGAATCAAGCGTTAGGGCAATCATCTATCGAAACGGTAACCGCAAGCAGTACGAACAGTCCAAGTGGTGAAGAGAAGGAAAAAGCTTTCGATGGTTCCCCGGCAACCAAGTGGCTCATTTTCACGAATGCAGGATGGATTCAGTATCACTATACAACGGCTAAAGTCATCAATAAATATGAGATTACGTCAGCGAATGACGTTCCGGCAAGAGATCCGAAGAATTGGACGCTGAAAGGCTCCAACGATGGAACGAACTGGACGACGCTCGACACGAGAACGAATGAAACATTCGCGAATCGGCTGCAGGTTAAGGCTTATACGTTCGCGAATAACACGGCTTATACGAATTATCGGTTAGACGTATCTGCCAATAATGGCGATGCGAACTTGCAAATCGCTGAAATCGCGTTTTACGAGGGGGCGGCAGCTCCGTCTAATGTGGCACTAAACAAAACAGTGACCGCAAGTGATGAGATTAATGCCACCGAATCCGCGGCGAAAGCCATTGATGGAGGAACAACAACCAAATGGACGTCGCAGCCTTTGAATCTCGTGCCCGGAGACAAGTGGTTGAAGGTTGATTTGGGAACCAGCTATGCCATTAATCGCTGGGTCGTCAAGCACGCGGGCTCGAACGGGGAAGCAGCCAGCTACAATACGAAGGATTTCAAGCTGCAGAAGAGCAGCGATGGCACGAATTGGACGGACGTTGATCCCGTCACGGGGAATACGGCCCCGTCAACAGATCGGACGGTAGCTTCATTTTCCAGCCGCTATGTCCGGTTATACATTACGACAACGGTTCAAAGCGATGCCGGGTATGCACAGACTCCCGGTGATCGCAGTAACGCCCGCATTTACGAGTTCGAAGTATACGGAAATTAACGGCAGCACCGTTGGCGTTCATCCCAGCAATTTGGGATGGACGTCTCTTTCTCCTGTAGTGAAGCAGGCAGGATCCCCGCTAAAGCAAGCTGAGCCAGCGAAAAAGGCCGTCTCGGGAGGAGAAAAGCGTCGATCCCGCCCCGAGCCTGCCGAAAAGGCAGTCTCAACGCGCGAAGCAGGCAGGATCCCCGCGAAAGCAAGCTGAGCCAGCGAAAAAGACCGTCTCGGGAGGAGAAAAGCGTCGATCCCGCCCCGAGCCTGCCGAAAAGGCAGTCTCAACGCGCGAAGCAGGCAGCATCCCCGCGAAAGCAAGCTGAGCCAGCGAAAAAGACCGTCTCGGGAGGAGAAAAGCGTCGATCCCGCCCCGAGCCTGCCGATAAGGCAGGCTCAACGTGCGAAACAGGCAGGATCCCCGCGAAAGCAAGCTGAGCCAGCGAAAAAGACCGTCTCGGGAGGAGAAAAGCGTCGATCCCGCCCCGAGCCTGCCGAAAAGGCAGTATCAACGCGCGAAGCAGGCAGGATCCCCGCGAAAGCAAGCTGAGCCAGCGAAAAAGGCCGTCTCGGAAGGGGAAAAGCGTCGATCCCGCCCCGAGCCTGCCGAAAAGGCAGGCTCAACGCGGAATATAAATATGAAAATGGGTTCGTGGCTTCTATTCAAAGTCTTGCCCCTGAGAAAGTTATTTATATTGGCAGAATTTCAAAAACACTTTTACCAGTCACGAATATAAGCTATGCAGTACTTCCTAATGAAGTATTGTCCTTATTTCATTCAAGAGTAACCGAATATGATCAACCTGTGTCGCGACTCGATCAATTAACCTTTGCACAATATGTATCCAATGGTTATTGGTACAAGCATTTGCAGAAAGTGCGGAAACAATATGAAGAGAAGTCTAAAGCTTTTTTCGATGCCATATCGCAGAATAGTCAGTATTTTGTGGAAGTTGAAGCCAAAGATACGGGTTTACATGCATTCGTTACAGTAAAGTCCAGTAAATCAGAATCCGAATTAATTAAGTTGGGCAAGATGAATGGCGTACAAGTGTATGGGACATCTAGGTATAGGTACCAAATGACAGGGAAGTACCCGACAGTTCTGCTTGGATACGGGGCATTAAGCTGTAAGGAGATACATCTTGGCATAAAGCTGTTAACCGAAGCATGGTTTGAGCCTGTTTAACGCTCTTTAACCCTCTTGTCCTATTGACTTTGTTCGTTCTGTCCCTTTAACTAGGATGAAGTTCTATTTACTATTGATTACATCAATGTAATTGGGGTGGATGATGAATGAACTTTATTTTTGATATGGATGGAACGATTTGTTTTAAAGGGCAGCCAATTTCCAAAAGGATTTTAGATTATTTATGGCAGCTGCAACAATTAGGTCACTTTATCGGATTTGCTTCGGCAAGGCCGTATCGGGATATGCTGCCCATATTGGATGACCGCTTTTATGATCATCTTTTGATCGGCGCTAATGGAGCTATGGCTTTCAACGAGGGAAAACCTCTTTACTATAATCCGATTCCATCTCAGTTAGCGAATGAAATTATTAAGCTCCTAGATGACTATCAGGCTGATTTTCTTATTGATGATACACTGAACTACGCGATTAGAACAGAGAAAGAGAAACAGCATCCTCTCCTTATGAGTATAGATCAAAATCAGGTGGCTAAACACGTGGAATTGGATCAAATTGAATCTTTTATAAAAATTGTCGTTCTGTCGTGCAGTAGATTCGAGGAATTGTCGCAAAACATATCACAGCTCGATGTCACTATTCACTACCATTCCGCTGAAGGCATCCTAGATATTACAAATAAAAATGTTAATAAAATGACGGGATTGAAGCAAACGGGTCTGCAACTAGAATCTTTTGTATGCATGGGAAATGATATGAATGATCTTCCTTTGTTTCAAAAAGCTCAACATTCCGTATTAATTGGCACATACGAACCTCTACGGTTGATAGCTAATCATCAAATCTTGATGGATGACAACATAGAGCATAATATTATATCTAAGCTAGAGGAACTTCGACAGAGGAGAGATACATATGAATTCATTTGTGGAGAATAGACATGCTTCGTTGCGAGAGGCTGAAAGGAAAGCGGCTGAACTTTTCCAAGCGATCGAAGATAAGAATATTTTAAGGAGCGGTACAACCGAAAAGCAGATTAATCGTGATATTTATGAGTTGGCGTTCCAAATGTTCGGAATTAAGAAATACTGGCATAAACGTATTGTCCGAGCGGGCAAAAACACGCTGCATCCGTACAAAGAAAATCCACCCGACTTGACCGTCCTTGAGGATGATATTGTTTTTCTCGACTTTGGTCCGATTTTTGAAGATTGGGAGGCTGATTTCGGCCGGACATACGTGCTTGGACAAGATCCAAATAAGACCAAACTACGTCATGATATTGCGCAGGCTTGGGCAGAAGGGAAAACCTATTTTCAATCTAAACCTAATATGACAGGTAGTGAATTGTTCGCATTTGTTAGTGATCTTGCGCACAAATATGGTTGGGAATTCGGAGGACCACACGCAGGTCATCTCATAGGTGAATTCCCTCACGAAGAAATCCAGGGAGAAGAAGTTGAGAACTATATTCATCCCGAGAATCATATTTCTATGAGAGAACCGGATAAAAACGGTCACCCGCGAGATTGGATTTTGGAAATCCATTTTGTTGATCGGGAATTGGAAATTGGCGGGTTTATCGAACAATTATTAACGGTTGATTAAACGAACTGAGCGATGAAAGCATCGTCCGATTGTGGGGAGAACTCCCTTCTTTCGGCACGATGTTTTTTTGATACTCTAACACTTCAGATCCAATCCATGGTTTATGACGATCGTCACTTATCATATGATGGCCTTTTCTAATATAGTTACTTCGGTAAATATATCGAGAAGGAGTGGGAAGGTTGAATAACGAAATAGAGATCAAGCAGTATAGTGTTGGCAAAATATTGGGTTTATGGGCTTTGGTTACGTTGCCGATGTTCCTTATTCGATTCGGACTGATGCCAGTCCTGGTGCCAATCGTCAGTATACATCCGGGTATTCTCTATTGGATGCTAATGATTGTCGGCATGATCTGGCAGTTTGTACTATCAGTCATTCTTTTGAAAAAGGAACTTGGCCATTTGAGCTGGGCAAAGCTGAAAAAAAGACTCTGGTTGAATCATCCGGTTCATCCGAAAACATTTAAAGTCTACAAACTCGCTTATTCATTCACGATTCCGATCATTCTGTACGCCTTTTTCTTTGAAAGCTCAGGTTTGTTCGCGTTTATGGGAGAAACGATGAACCGGCTTTTCCCTTTCATGGCTCCTGCGGATTATGCAAAGATACAAAATTTGGTGAGCCCTGAATTTGTAGGTGACTGGTATTTGCTCGGAATTGCCCTTGTCAGTTGTTTATTTAACTATTTACTCGGAGAAGAATTATTTTTCAGAGGCATTCTGTTGCCTCAAATGAAGGGAGCCTTTGGAAAAGGGGATTGGGCCATGAACGGGGTTTTGTTCGCTGCCTATCACCTGCATAAGATGTCGGATATCCCTTTGCTTCTCGTCGGATCGATTTTTTACGGCTTTTTGAACGCAAAATATCGCAGCTTTTGGCCGTCTGTCATCATTCACGGGGTGGAAGCCATTCCCTTGCTTATTGCCGTTACTGCGGTCATTTTAGGTTTCGTGTGAAGTGTTCCATGTAAAGGGATGTGTGATTCATGAGTTTTTCAACCGTTCATACACTAAGCAATACGAAAGTAGCGAGATTATTTTTCTATGGACTGGCATGCGCTTACGTGGTCCTGCTATTGCTTTACTTTGTTGTATCTCAATTTAAAGGCTTTATTGTTGTTATGATCCTGATCGGGCTTTATCTCTTAAGACACTCGAAACGAGTGTTGAATCATCCCGAGTATCATCCGATTGCAGCCATATCCCCGATTGTCGAAATCGTTCTCCTCTTTTTTTTATTCCTGCGAAGCGGAACAGAAATTGAGAGTATCGTATTTGTTCTCTTTAGTGCGGATCTTCTCTTGCAGTACAAGTCGTGGTACGCTTTTCCGTTTGCCTATGGTGGATATTTAGCCTACATTTTTTTGTGGTCAGCAGGTGGAGAAAATGTATGGTGGAATATGTTCCATATTTTGAGCTATTCGTTTTTGGTAATCCCCATTTGGAGCACCAAGCTGCTGCTCAATCAAAGGGATATTAGCCTTCGATTGAACGAATCTTTGATCCAAGAAGCTAGAACGAGAGAAGAGATGGCGGCATTAAAAGAGAGAACGAGGATTGCGGAAGAAGTTCATGATACGGTGGGACACACGTTAACTACAGCGATCGTCGCCCTTGAGGGAGCCCAACTGCTCTTCGATAGACAACCGGAGGAATCTCTTCGGAAGATCCGCATCGCACGCGAGCAGCTGAAGCAAGGACTTGGCAACATCCGTCAAGTTGTCAAAACATTGAAAGCAAAGGACGGGACCGTTGGCGACTTGGGGCTTAAGGAAGGCATACAGAAGATCCTGAACGATACGGAGAAGCAGACGGGTGTTCAATTTATTTTTCATTATGAGGCGCTCACCCCTCTCATCTCTCTTCAGGAGTATGTCATGATCAATTTCATCAAGGAATCCATCACCAATGCGCTCAAACATGGCCAAGCAAGTGCCATTGAGATCTCTGTCTTTGAGCAGCAAGATACGATTCATATTAGGGTAAAGGACAATGGAAGCGGCAGCGATTCATTCTTATATGGGTTTGGTCTGAAATCAATGGAAGAAAGAATTGAGGCCATCGGAGGTCAATTGCATGTGCAAAGTGAGCCGATGAAGGGATTTGTACTCCATGTCCAGATGCCTGTTGCAAAGGGGGACGGTTAATGGATAGCGATCGCAAAATCAGAGTCATGCTTGTGGATGATCAGAAAATTATGCTTGAAGGTCTGGAAACTTTACTTTCGATAAGAGCGGAGATAGAGATTGTTGGGACGGCTCAAACCGGCGAAGAAGCGCTTGAACGGCTTCGCTCGGTTGTCCCGGATGTCATCCTGATGGACATCCGTATGCCAGGTATGGGAGGCGTAAAGGCAACCGAAGCCATTAAAGAGCTCCACCCGCATGTGATTATACTCATCTTAACGACCTTCGATGATGATGCGTATATCATAGAGGCTTTATGCAACGGAGCTTCCGGTTATTTGCTTAAAGACATCGACGGAGAGAAGCTTGTTCAATCCATTGATGAAGCACTTTCCGGTAATCTGCTGCTTACTGGCAAAGTGGCACAAAAGCTTGCTCTCAATATCCGCAATAAGAACAGTGAGTTTGAAAAAGCAGGCAAGGAATTCGAGCTAACGCCAAGAGAGCTTGACCTAGCAAGGCTGCTGATAGAGGGATATAATTCTAAAGAAATTGCCGAACAATTATTTTTGACTCAGGGAACGGTGAAGAACTATTTAAGTGACATTTATGCCAAAATCGGCACCAATGACCGGGCCAAAGCGCTATTGTTATTAAAAAGGCATTTATCGTCATGAGAGGTGGGCAAAATTCCAGTTGACACCAAAGTGATTAGGTGCCATACTATATATATGAACAAAGATAATAAGGAAATAAATGACATTGATGCTATTCCATCGCTTGTACAATCCAAGAGGCAGATTGATCGCTATAACCTAGACATTGACGCACAGGCGATACTCGTCGCATCTAGGCTGATGGCAGCGGGAGCTAAGCTTGGACACGCTTCGGAAATTCATTTCTCCAGATTCGGTTTATCAACAGGGCGCTATCGATTATTAGCTGATCTTGAAGACAATGAAGGAGAGGAGTTGCCTTCGCAATTAGCGGAGCATCTAGGTGTTACACGTGCTACAGTGACTGGCCTTATCGACATTCTTGAGCGAGATGGTCTAGTATCCCGGCGTACAAGCTCAGTGGATGGCCGTCAGAGATCGGTCGTTTTGACGGAGGAAGGTGCGAAGAAACTCCGTGAGATGGCTCCTGAGCATTTCGCTCGGCTGGAAGCAATGGTGGGTCTACTCAATATCGAGGAACGCAGCTTATTTCTCGACCTGCTAGGCCGAGTCACACAAGGCATCTCAGCACTTACAGACGAATCAGTCGAAGTAAAGCAAAGCTTCAGTAATGAGTAAAACGGGCTAGTGATACTAGCCCATTTTCACTCCTATATAGTTAGGTTCCTAATTACATGCCAGGGAAATTAGCTGCTGAAAATTTATAGAAGGAAAGGAGTAACTACATGAGCAAGATGAAATACCAGAATCAGACAGACGGTGTTTATGACATCAAGGCTGCTGGATCCAAGAGAAAGAACTTTATACTGTGGCGAGAAGTTGCAATGGCTTATATTGCTCCTGCAATTATGGCAGGTATCGGGGGACTGGTCACTGCCGACAGGAGTCTTCAAATTGGAGCATTGACGACAATTGGCGTAACGTCGGCATTGGTGGCTTGGATGCTTGGTCTTTGGCTGCGAAGCCGAGGAGCCCGTAAGAGGTGGATCATCGGTCCACATCGTTTGGTTGTGGTAGGGATGTTCGGGGTGGCGGGGATAGCGTTTGGCCTATTCGCCGCATGGGTGACAGCTGATTTGCTGGGAACTATGATTCCAATGGATCAATTGGCGTGGGTCGATCGGGTCTGGATCGATTTCCCGTTATCTGGCTTCATAGCAAGCACGATAGTGACATGGCGGTGGCGTGATGCCATCACAACAAATTATTCATTCAAAGGAGAAGATAACAAATGATAACGATTATTGGAGCAACAGGTACGATAGGAAGTAGGCTTGTGGAACGTTTGGTTGATCTTGGCGTACCTGCCCGGGCGCTGAGCAGAGAAGCTGAGAAGTTGCGTGATCAATTCGGGGGAAAAGGCTGGTCAACTATCGAGGTGGCATCGGCTGATGCTGCCGATCCTGAATCGCTGCGCCGTGCATTTGCAGGAGCTAGCCAACTTTTCCTAGCCATGTCCAACAGCCCAAGACAAATCGAATTGGAGACTTTGATCATTAACATTGCCGTCGAAGCAGGGATCGAACATATCGTCAAGATATCCAGTCCTGCCTATGAAACGAAATCTCCAGTGGCGGTAGCGGGCTGGCATCACGAAATCGAGAAAACTTTGGGCGCATCTGGTATCGCCTATACGGTATTGCGTCCTTATGCGTTCATGCAAAACTTGCTGCGCCTTGCACCAACGATCTCAGCACAAAATGCTTTCTTCGGCTCCATGGGAGATTCACCATGTAATTTCATTGACTGCCGAGATATCGCAGATGTTGCCGCAGAGGTTCTAACTAATCGCAAAGCATCGGGACAAATATATACGCTCACTGGTTCGGAAATTTTCAGCTATCCTCAGATCGCGGATAAACTATCTGGGCTGCTCGAACGTCCAATACGCTACATCGATATGGATTCTCAAGTACTGCTCGGCAATTTAATCGAGCACGGGCATATGCCTCCTTGGCTTGCGAACCACGTTGTGGAAATTCAAACCATGTCTACGTTGGTGCCGGAAAGTCCTACGGACACTGTAAAGAGCTTGCTCGGCAGAGAGCCCCGCACGCTAGACGCATTTCTGCATGAGTATGCACATAATTTCAAGTAGACAGCGAACGACGACTTAAAGCCGTCACTTATCATCTTGGGTGTAAGAACCGAGCAGCCCTGACTTGAAGCCTTTGGCAACCGCACCGATGCGTGTTTTGACGCCGAGCTTCTGATTGATCGATGTGAGATGGTATTCGACCGTTCGCTGGCTGATAGCCAGCCGCAGGGCGATCTCTTTGTTCGTCAACTCCATAGCGACCAGTTCCAAAACCTCTCGTTCCTTCGGGGTAAGTTGATCGGGAGGCCCGGCCATCATTTTTTCTGAAACGAGTGCATAGCCCATCACGCTTTGTTTAATAGCGTTAATAATCTGAGCGTAGGTGCTTTGCTTGGATAAGTAGGCATGCGCCCCGATTTCATAAGCTTTGGCATAAAACTCGTCATACGTATAGCCGGACAACAGAATGATTTTCAGAGAATGGCCGAAGCGCTCCTTCAGCATTTTGCCCAGCTCGAATCCGTTCAAATGAGGCATCGAGATGTCCATGACAAGCACGTCCGGCCGGCAGTCGCCAATTTTCTCCAGCAGCTCGCGAGGATCGCTGAACGTTTGGGGGACCTCGATGTCCGGCTCCTTTTCGAGCCGGTTTTTCAACCCTTCAAGTACAAGAGGATGGTCGTCGAGCAGCACGACTCTTATTTGGTCAGGCATGGGCATGCGCCTCCGTTCCGTATGGCAGTTTGATCGTGACGACCGTTCCGTTTCCCGGGGAGGAGTCGACATCCGTATCCCCGCCGAGGTGGCGAATTTGGCTGTGTACAGACAGAAGGCCGAACCTTCTTTCCCCTTCAGGAGAAGGATACAGAACCGACGCAATGTCGAATCCTTTGCCGTTATCGGTAATTTGACAGTAGATTGTTTGCCGGTCCATCCATAATCGGATTGTCATGTCGGTCGCTTCGGAATGCTTGAAGGCGTTATGGACGATTTCGCGTATGGCCCGGAACAAATTCGTTTTGATCAGCTCGCTTGCCGGTTCTCCAGGAGGGAGCCCGTAAGCGAGTTCTATTCGGATATCTCCTTTTTCCCGCATCGTGCGCATGAGCCAGTGCAGCGCCTCTTTCAAATCCCCTTTGTCGATAATATGCGGGTACAAATCGTCGCATAGCGTTCGAATATCGCGCTGCGAGTCGTAGACGCATTTCAGCCAGACGGCGATTTGCTCTTTGTCTGCTGTCCCCGTATCGTGCAGTTCCTCCAGGTCCCGCGACAAAAAGATCAAATTTTGCAGCAAATGATCGTGCAAATAGTACGTAGTGCGAATGCGTTCAGACTGCTGCGCCTCGAGCAGGATTCGGTTGTACGGGATCATGTCGCTCTGTGCATGCGGCTTGTTTCCATTCTCCGCGAGCTGCTTATACAGCTGGAGCTTCTGTCGTTCCAGCCATTCTGCGTGCCGCTGGGATTTGCGCTGATAGCGCTGCAAGCATTTGTGATAAACGAAAGTCAGCAGGGCGAACAGCACAAAAAGCAGATAGGGCACGACCGCTGGCCCTTTGGCAGCGAGAGTGAACAGCGCGAATGAACTGCCCAAATAAATGCCGTGAATGAGCAGCCGCGGAAAATAAAGCCGGATATCGAGCATGCTCTTGTCGATGAGCAGGTAAGTGATCGCGCCGGAAAATGGAATGAGACCGATGAGCGTATATTTGATGAGGACGATAGGTTCCTCCCCGAGGAGTATCGGAATGGCGTATAGAACCGTATATGGCAGCAGGCTTAAGAACAGCCCGGAGAACAGGACGAGCAGTTGGTTTTGCTCCGGTCGGCCGAACGTTTTCCAGTAAGCGAAGGTGATGCCCGCCAGCAGGAGGAGTGTGCCGACAACCGTCAAATTGAGTATGTCCATGACCCAATTGTACACATCTTGACCGGCCGCGATGAAGTAAACGAGCGATAGCGAGAGGGCGATCGAATAAACCAGATAGCCTGTAAGCAGCTTCTTGAACCGGGTATGGACAGTTCGGAACACCAACAGCAAATAAAAAGAAAGAAGCAGGTGCGGCAGCCAAATCGAGCATAAAATGATGATCAGTTCGGACACCGTTTTCTCGTCTGAAAACTGACTCAGCACGCATAGCGCCATCAACCCGTTCAGCATGTAAAACTGGCGGATAATGCGCGATTCCGGCTTCGTCCGAACGGCAAAAACGCCGATGCCGAGCAGCGTTAATTCCAAGGCGGCCGAGATGATCATCTGGATGATGTCGCTTGGGACGGGAGCGCTTCGGAACTCGCGCCGAGTTCCGTCCTGCTTCTCCACGGCGATATAACCCGCTCTGGTCAAGATGGCCCCGGAAACGGTCGCTACTAGTTTCGGATGGGGACTGCCGTCCATGGCTAAGATCTTGTCGCCTGGCTGAATATCCCAAACCGCCGCTTTGCCGCTTTCGTCGATCGATTCGACCGGCCATCCGGCACCGGATGATTGCCCAAGCTCGATGCCGATGTAAGGCGCATTGAAAGAAACCATATGTATATAAACGGCAAGCATAAGGTAACAAATGACGGATGCGGCAATCCATCGGCCGTTTTTTTGTTTTGGCAGCAAACGTTTCAGTCCGTTCATTGTATGCGATCACCCGTTTCAAGTATAACATGCATGCCGTAAGAATAGAGCAAACCTCGCCGTCAACGGGAGGTTTGCTCCTAAGTGCGTTTATGGAAAGCGATAAAACATCGCGGCGGCTTCTTTGCGCAGCATCGGCTGCTTCGACCGATAGTCGACCGCGCCGGTTGCGTCCGCAACGACCTCTGGGCCGTAGTAGCCTCTGGCGACGACGGTTTGCACGCCTTTCAGCGCCCAGTCGTCGGTCTCGCCTTTCAGCGCGGCTTTCTGCGGAACGGCTCCGGCCGAGCCGAAGCCAAGCAGCAGCGCGCGCGACAAGATGACGGCCGCTTCCTGACGGATGATCGGCCGGTCCGGTTCGAACGCATCGCGGGTCGTGCCGTTGACGAGGCCTAACGCAAGAGCCGTCTGGATTTCGGCGGCATACGGACTTTGCGCGGCATCGGCGAACGACACTGGTTCCGGGGACAAAGGGATATCCGATAGTTTCATCAACTGCCCGACGAATTGAGCGCGGGTGATCGGCTGATCCGGTTTAAACGTCAGGCTGTCTTCTTTCGCAAGCAAGCCCTGCTGCTGAACATAGTAGATGAATCTCGCATAGGGGTGGCTGTCTGGCACATCGGAGAAGGGTTTCGGCCCTGGCAGCTTTTCCGACCAACTGTCGGCTTTATTATAGGAAAAGTACAGCTTGCCTTCGCTGCCATCCTTGAAAGCCGCTTTTCTGCCGTCTTCATCCTCGAACAGCAGCTCCTTGACTTGCTTCAAGCGATGCGTCCCGTAAGAGTCGGTGACAAGCAGTCCGCCTACCTGTGCGACTACATCGTAATGCCACATTGGTAGCCTTAAATCGCGGTAAAAGCCTTCCAGACGCCGAAGCTGATCTTTCGTCTGGCTTATGGGAGGCGCTGTTTCTTGCGGTGGATTTGGCGATTCCGGAAAATAATGATCCATGAACGATTTGAACAGCTGAGAGCGGATCGATCTCGCTTGCTGCGCACTGTTCAATGCAATGAACAGCCCTGTTTTGCGTTCGGGCAGCAGCCACATTTGCGCTTGAAAGCCTGAAGAAACGCCGGCTTTATCGACGACGGTTTGCCCGTTCGCGTACTCCGGGAATGACGATTCGAAGCCGTAGCCGACGCCCGGAATGTCGGGATGAATCGATACGTCAAGCTGCTGCATATCCCGAATGGACTGCGCGCTCAGGATGGACGCATCTCCCAGCTTGCCACCGTTTAGCTCAGCCCTCATGAACCGGGCCATATCGGCCCCTGTCGACATGAGGCCTCCGTCTGGCGAATTATTCGGGAATGTGGCGTACTGCGGAAGCGGTTCGCCGGCTCCGTCATGCGGGACGGCAAGCCGTTTTTGCACGTCCGGCGTAAGGATCAAATGGCTGTCGTTCATACCGAGCGGCGCGAAGATGTGATCGGCGACGATGGTATCGAACGGTTTGCCAGAGACATTTTGTACGATATAACCCAGCAGGTCGTATGCATAGTTGTCGTAACTGAACGCTTCTCCCGGCTTTCGGATGACGGTAGGAAGATTGTCCTTGACGAACGCTTCCAAAGGGTAAACGTCCTGAGGGTCGCCCTCGTCCGTATCCGCTTCCGTTTGGTCGAAGCCGCTCGTGTGCGTCATCAAATGCTTGAGCGTCAGCGGAGCGCCCGTATTGTTCGGAATCCGGAGCCCGTTCAAATAGCCGCCGATATCGCGGTCCAGATCGACTTGGTGCTGCTCGGCCAATTGCATGACGGCGGTGGCGGTAAATGTTTTGGAAAGAGAGGCCAGACGGAACAGCGTACTATCGGGATCGACCGGTGTCTGACGCTCCGCGTCGGCGTAGCCGTATCCTTTGGCTAGCAGCGTCCGATCGTCCTTGACGACGGCGATAACGGCGCCCGCGAGCTTTGCTTGAATGTCCGGCCGGTTGAAGAAGCTATCGATGAACGCTTCCGTCTCCTTCGGATCGGAAGGTCCGCCTTGAGGCGCCTTCGTCTCGGCCGCATACGCGGCTGGCGGGATGAACAAGACTGCAATCAATAAAGCTTCAATCATCAAAGCCAAAAGCGATCTGCGGATCTTATACGCGGGGAAAACTGAGCGAATGTACATATGGATCTCCTTTGCCTTGAGGTAGGTGAGGTGAGGGACTTGACGCCCCTTCCTTACCGTAGCACATTCTCTCAGGCGACGAATCCGTATCGCAGCGCGGTATCCGCGCCGCTCGCGCATTTGTATGGCGTGATCGCGCCAATGGGCCGCATCGTTTTTAGAGGAAATATCCATTCTTTCGCGAATAGTTTTATATCTTTTGGTATATTTTGTGAAATTAGATGACTCATAGAGAGGAGCAGTTATATGAATTTTAATATGAAAGAAGCTATTGAGGTTCTGGAACGAACACCACAAGCATTGGAGTTTTTTTTATCTGGACTATCGGATACATGGTTGAATTGCAATGAAGGCGAAGGAACCTGGACTGTCACTGAAGTCATTGAACACCTTATTGAGTTAGAGAATGATGCGTGGATGCCAAGGTTAGAGTTTATTATTCAGGAAGGCGAAAGTAAACCACTTCCCTCACTTGATCGCTCTTCTCATATCAATGAAAGGTCATCAATTGAACAAAAGTTAATTGAATTTAAAACACTAAGAACACAAAATCTAACCAAACTTAAAGTTCTTATGGATACTGAATTGAATCTTGAATTGACGGGTTTACACCCTAGATTAGGTATAGTGAAGTTAAGAGAATTACTTTCTACCTGGGTTGTTCATGATTTAACACACACCGCTCAAATCGTACGGGTAATGGCCGAGAGATACAGGGCGGACATTGGGCCTTGGAAAGAATATATAGGTATATTGAAAAAGTAGTGATGATACGTGAGCCACATTTCCTTAGTACCAGCAAAAGTGTATAGATACTGTTACAGGTTCAGATCATCTCTTGATGTGCCTCCTACTCTCGGGCTCCAGTTACTTTCTCTAAACCTGCAATTATGCATCTTTTTTGCTCTTGGAATCCGATTAAATGTTAAATTCCTGCGTTTGTGCAGGCTTTTGAGGCCTTTTCTGGATAAGCGGATGAAAAAGATGGAAATACCTGCACAATTGCAGGCATTTCCACTTTTTAACCGAATTTGCCCGGAAATTCCTGCATTTTCGCAGGTTTTTACACTGAGGAAAATAACAGACCCAATTCAAACAGTATAACCATGCAATTAAAGACCGGCCGATTTAAGCTGGTTTTTGATGTCAGTAATGTTCAACAAAAGCTGGAACAAATTGAATACATCCAACGTTGATATATAGGAGGGGAGAGTGTAATTGATGAAGATACTCATTTCTTTCTTAATTGCTTTATTAATGCTAACAGGATGTAACCAAACAACTCATAATCCGACAGCTAAAGAAATTCTCGTTCAAAATCCGAATGCAGATGTTTTTCAACACAAAGGAATCATTTACACTAACGCAAGTAATATTGAATGGGTACAACAAACAGAATTAACAATTGGTGAGAAAGTCGGAGCAATTAAAAGTCAATATAAGAAGGGTCTTACTTTTGAAAACGAAATGGCGACTAAACTTCCCGTTGGAGTAGAAATTTTTGATGGTGGACGATCAATACTAATTGTTAAATTAGAAGGGAAGGAAATCAGGTATCTTGGTATGATCGAGGGTTGAAAAAGCAACGAGCGGTGTCGATCGCTAAATTTCTTTATCAAGCACATGCTGCGATTTATTAATTGTAAAACCAATTCGATTATAAAATTGGACGGCATCTGATCTAGTCTGATTGGTACGCACTCTAATTTTTGTGAATCCGGATTCTGCTGCCCATTGCTCACATGCTTGTACTAATTGTTTGCCAATCCCATTTCCTCGATAAGCACTGTCGACGATAAGTCCAGCTATCTCAACAAAAGGCGGCGATTCGATTAAGAAACGGACATTAGCATGAATCCATCCGAGCAAAATATGGTTTGATTCCATCACATAAACAATATGGTCGTTGTGGTTAGAGATATATTGGAATCTCTCTTCAAGTTGGGGGACATCCACTGGATAGCCCAATTGGCTTGAAAGTCTAGCGATCTCTTGGGAATCTCTCAGAAACGCTTTTCTAATCAAAATAACAACACCCTCTCAATGAAAGATATCAAATTGAATTTTAGCATAGATGTGTAATATGTATATAGGACATTTGTTCCTTCCATACCCTCATCGTTACATTAGAGTAAGCGTTGAAGATGAGGGGAGCCAAAGTGATACTTGTGGCTGCGAAGAACCGTGCCACCATTGTCCGTTCCACGCTAACGGGCGGATTAATGGAATAAAAAGTATGTAATAATGGCCTGTATTTGAGTTGCTGGGTCATAGGGATGGCTAAGCTAATTATCGAGGTGATTTTTTTGAACCCTTATAATAATCTCTATATGGAAAGAACTTTGTGTTTAGCTTTTAGTGGGAATGACAAGGCCAAGAAACTAATTTGTTCTATAAAGGAGCCCTTTGCGGTTTCTAATGATTTTTCTCAACTTTTCGTTGTATTAGAAGAAAGGCCATTTGAGTGCGACATAGAACAAACTCAATATGTTAATAGATATCGAGCGGAAATATATCAATGTGCAGAAAGCTTAATAAGAGATCAACCCAGTCTAACTTGGACTTACATCCCGATACCGAATAAATTCAATGTGAAAGATATTTCCTTCGATGAAGGATTATTTACTTTTCATTCAAAAGACGGTGATCTAATTAAAGGGACATTGGATGAAATAGTCTCCGAAATGCGAAATGTAGTTACTCATTCTAATACAGTGACTGAGGATGAGATTGAAATGTCTTTTTACTTAATACGTTCTGTGACACAGGAGATGAAGAAGCGTGTATTTCATCAACGAAGATCATAAGAAAGATTAATGAGCGATTGCTCAATTTTTTCAAGGATCGTATAACTAGTGTTGATTATGAGGCCGCATGCTATGTCTTGATGAAGAATATGAAGAGTTCATGCAAACAGAAGCGCTGCTATCGATGGAGGAAGGGTATAAGCAACTTGTGCTCGCAGTGGACAACATGTTCAGCGGGTTGTCTTTTTATCTGAAGGATGGTTTAGATCACTAGGATGATCAACAGTTTGCAGTTTTCGTCCAGGCTTGTAAAAATCAAAGGTGGTTGAGGTGACTTATAGATATGCAAGGAACTTCTTGGGAACAGATTAACATACTGCTTAATAGCATTAAAGATGGATCATGTGATCTCGAGGACAACCGGATTGTAGAAATGATTGGAAATTGGATCCCAAGCTATAACTGTGAAGCTGCTGCGAACGGATTCTTAGAAGTCGTCCCTGAAGTTATTCTTGCTCGTCAGCATCTCAAGCGGGCGCTTTTAAAAATAGCCATTCGTCCAATGTTTTACATGGGTATAAGTGAGTCAAAACAAGTGTTTACATGGATAAATCACTTTCTAAATGAACGCAATAGTCTTTCAGAGGAATGTGTGGCTTGGTTGAGAAATGATCTTGTAGAGTCTAAGGCAGTCCTAATTACGGACATTCTTAAAGAGATTCAAGAAGAGGAATAATAAGAACAAGCAGCGTTACACTAACGATGAACGTAAGTTTACAGAATTAGGGGATGATTGTTTATTGTTGATAAATTTTTATAGATCGATTTTATTTCATTTGGTTATTTCTGTGCTAACAATCATAATAGTACTATTAACTTCCTTTAAATTGCCAATTGAACTTGGATTATTTAATATCTTTATTTACTATCTTTTTGGAAGAATGTACTTGGTTAAGTTAAGTGTGATGGAAGAACAAATGTATGACCCTAATTGGGTTGAACTCCGTGAGTACACCCCATCGTGGGTGGAGGAATTTAATAAGGAAAAGATGGTTATATGCGATGCATTAGGTTACACAGCTTTAAATATACATCATGTTGGAAGTACATCTATTCCATGTCTTGCATCGAAGCCAATAATTGATATCATTGTTGGGATTCAAGACATCAATAAATTTAAAGTTGAAGATATCAATAAATTGGAGTCTGTAGATTATGTGTTTCGGGGAAACGCGGGAGTACCAGGGCGTTTGTTTTTTCGAAAAGGACTTCCCAGGGCAAAGTTCCATTTAAGTGTTGCTACGCTTGAGGGAGCTTACTGGAACAAACAAATCATTTTTCGTGATTATCTACGAACACATCCTAACGATGCCAAAGAGTATCAAGATTTGAAGGTTAAATTGGCTCATCAATATGTTAACGACAGAGCTACCTACACTAATCTTAAAGACCCACTAATAAAAAGTATCCTTGAGAAAGCATATTTATGGCGTCCTCCGTTAAGCGAAAAGTGAGTGAGCCGTCCCATTTGACAAACAAGAGTTTTTAAGATATTTTATATGCTATAGCATATATTTATCTTACAGAGAGGAGAGCATATATTATGGAGCTAAATAATCTCACTGGTTTTCTTGTTCATCGAACAGATGTAAAAATGACTAATTTTTTCACGAAAATACTTAAACAATATGAAGTAACTCCTGAACAATGGGGGATTATCAATGTACTTGACGCGGAAAGAGCAACGAGCCAGAAAGAGCTTGCTGAAGCCATTGATAGAGATCAAACCACTGTTGTGAGGATGATCTATTCACTTGAAAAAAAAGAAATAGTAAGAAGAATACAGAATGATTTTGATAAACGATCCCACAACTTGTTCCTTAGCGACAAAGGAATGAGTCTCAAAACAAAACTTTTGCCAATTGTAACGGCTGCTCACGATCATGTTACCAAAAATTTAAGTAAAGATGAACTTCAACAGTTACATGAGCTACTTAGCAAACTGTATTCAAGCGTAAAAGAAGAGTAGTGCCTAGGCATCTTGAAGTGCGTGTTGCAATTCGAGATGAGACATAACGAATTGAAGGGACCCAACTCAAATATCCATGTACTCGTGTGAGTCCACCATTTATATGCTATAGCATATAAATATCAAAAAATTAAAACTTGAAAGAGCGTGATTACGGTATGTTAGTTATTATTTTCCAAGTTATATTGGGCATTTTCTTCATGATAACAGGAACGAAAATAATCTCTGGTAAAATGGCAAATGAATTTAGTCGATTTGGTCTTCCGTCCATATTTAATTTCTTAACAGGGTTTATTGAAATAATATGCTCCATTGGAATGATAGTAGGGATATGGTATCCTATCGTAGCTTTGTTATCCGGATTACTTCTAGGAGCGACAATGCTGGTTGCAGTCTTTATTCTGCTTGTGATCGCACGTGATCCATTTAAAAAAGCGATCCCAGCAATAATACTGTGTCTGCTGTCTTTTACGATTGCCCTTTATCAGATCGATCGGCTGCCGTTGCTCAACTAAAGGGTAGGATAGTCCTAATATATGGTATTATTTTAGTGTAATAGGATGACGAAAAATTTATAACAAAGGTGTGCTCCGGAGCCGAAATGGTAGCAGGCGAAAGCAGGTCATCTGACATTCAAAAAAAAATTCTCGTGATGTAGAAATTCATCGAACTGGATCGTCATTATAGTGAAGACATGAAACAACCCCATTATGAATGTTGAGAGGAGCAATAACCATGAAATACACACTGCTAATGTATGAAACGACGGAGGATTTCGCCAAACGAAACGATCCGATTCACAAGGAGGCATATGCCGCAAGCTGGGCCCATTATGTCAAAGCGATGCTCGATTCAGGCATTGTTGTAAACGGTGCAGGTCTCGAGGCCCCCGAAACCGCAACCACGCTTAGCCTCAGGGGTGGTGAATTGCTGGTTCAGGATGGCCCGATCACCGAAACCAAGGAACATCTTGGCGGTTTGATGATCATCGACGTGCCAGATTTGGACACCGCATTGGAATGGGCAGCACGTTGTCCCGGCAGCTCGGTTGAGGTTCGCCCTAACTTGCATCCAGTTTCGTTATGAGCGCCATGCATGCTCATCAACGGATTGAACAGACGGCCCGTGATTCCTACGGCCGTCTGGTTGCTTTTCTGGCTGTGCGCTGGCGTGACCTAGCCGCAGCGGAGGATGCGCTTGCCGATGCTTTCCTGGCCGCGCTGGAATCATGGCCTGTGACCGGAGTGCCGGATAATCCCGAGGCCTGGCTGCTTACTTCTGCGCAGCGCAGACTGATCGACGGTACCCGGCATGCCCGAGTGCATGCCGGTGCGGAGCAGACTTTGATCGCAATGGCGAAAAATACGCAGCAATGGGCCGAACTCGAAGCGTCTTTTCCGGATGAACGGCTCAAGATGCTGTTTATTTGCGCCCATCCCGAAATTGATCCAGTCGTGCGTACACCGCTCATGCTCCAGTCCGTGCTTGGCCTTGACGCAGCCCGCATTGCTTCTGCCTTCGTTGTTAAGCCTGCAACGATGGGGCAGCGCCTTACCCGCGCGAAAGCGAAACTAAAAAGCGACGACATTATTTTCGATTTGCCCGGAAAGGATGAATGGCCTGAGCGCCTTGAAGCTGTGCTTGAAGCTGTCTATGCAGCCTATGGAAGCGGCTGGGATGATGTGGCCGGCGTAGATCCACGCCGGAAAGGAATGGCCGAAGAAGCGATTTTCATGGGAAGACTGATCTTACGGTTCATGCCGGGGGAGCCAGAAGCGCTGGGATTGATGGCGCTTATGCTGCACTGCGAAGCACGCCGCCATGTGCGGTGCAATGAGGCAGGTGACTATGTTCCGATAACTGAACAGGATCATTCTCGTTGGTCAGTCACGATGATCGAGGAAGCGGAGCATTGCCTGCGTGTTGCCGCGCAAGGGAACCGCATCGGGCGGTTCCAGCTTGAAGCGGCGATTCAATCCGTACACGCCCAGCGTGCCTGGACTGGCCGAACCGAGTGGGAAGCGATCGCGTTGCTATACGAGGGGCTCGTACGTATCGCGCCAACGATCGGCGCAATCGTCGGCCGGGCGGCAGCCGTTGCTGAGGCGCGTGGAGCCGAAATCGGGATGGCGCTGCTGGAAGAAGTGCCGGCCGATGCGGTCAAGAGCTATCAACCTTATTGGGCCCTGCGCGCCCATTTGTTCAAGCGGATGCAGAGGTACGAACAAGCCCGTGCCGCTTATAGCCGCGCCATCGGATTGTGCATGGATCCCTCCATTCGTGCGTTTCTGGAGAAACAAGCTGGAGAATGTGAGTAGTCAGGTCTGTCGTCATGGATGTCCAAATCCAGGGACAGACCTTTTTTTGTTTTGTTCTCAAAATGCGATTGACATGTTCACACGGGCTAAACGCTGGTTACGGCATCAAGTTTCATTTCAATATTAACTCCAGATGTTTTGCCGATTTCGTTCGGTGAGACTGATCCGATAGCAACACTCATCGTTGACGGCTGTGCCATGGATATCCGTACCCGCTTATGATCATCGACGCAGCAGGCATAAGATAGCCCGATTTTCTAAAGTTTTTTGCTCACTTATGATTAAACTATCGGGCAGATTTGCTCAACAAACAAAAGCAAAAAAAGGGAACAAACTATGGTTGTCGAATAGCTATTTAATTCAAATCGAAGTGAGGGCTAACATGGACGTTAAACCAGATATTTCTTTTGGGAATAAAGAAGAAAGTGAGTACATTAGGAAAAGGCTGATTGAATTTAATATGCTGCATGTTCCTGAGAATTCAAGCTCTCGCTATGAAGAAATTAATCTAACCATAAAGGATGACAATGGTAGGGTTATTGGCGGAATGTTAGCTACTCTCTGTTGGAATTGGATTGAGGTTGATATCCTTTGGATAGAGGAATCTCTAAGAGGGATGGGGTATGGTACTCATTTATTGAATCTAATTGAAAACATTGCTAAGGAAAAAAGTTGTACGTTTATTAAGCTAAATACCTTTAGTTTTCAAGCTCCAGAATTTTATCTGAAGAACGGTTATAACGAAGTTGCGGTATTTGAGGAAGCTCCGATTGGCAGTAACCATTATTACTTCAAGAAAGCTATTGTCTAGGTGTCGCATCTTAATCGGTACTAAACTAACGAATTGAGAACAAAAATGAGGCCGGATTATCTTAACGGCTGCTATTTCTGTCTCCATTTTCATCGGAAGATTAATTACTTAAAATACTGTCCGCGGCTCCTAGATAAACACGGAGAAATGTAGTAAGAGATTTGAACAAAACAGTTTATCCCTCTGTTATAATCACACTAGATATACACTATGTTATTTATACTATATGGATGGGTGGCGACGGTTAGATATGAGTCTTTTTAATAACTGCGTGGGGAAGAGTCTAAATACTTCTCTTAAATGGATGAATGAACCACTTGAATGGGAATTTTCTGAACAAAATTCACTTAGGATTACCGCCCCGCCTCGTGCAGACTTCTTCCATAACCCAACACAGGAAAGCAGAACAAATTCTGCTCCATTCCTTTATACGACAACAAATGCAAATTTTATTTTAACCACTCGGGTCAGCGTAGACATACGTGACCGGAATGATTCCGGATGCCTTATGGTAATGGCAGACGAGAATAACTGGGCCAAGTTATGTTATGAGGATTTTGGAGGTCGACCTTCCATTATTAGTGTTGTAACTAAAGATATTTCAGATGATTGTATCGGTGACTATGTCGGGAATATAAACCCTTTCTTAAGAGTATCTCGATATGATAGTTGTATAGCTTTTCATTACTCTCTTGATGGTAATGAATGGGCATTAGTGCGGTATTTTGGCATGAATAATATTCATAATTTAAAAGTCGGTGTAGTTGCCCAGAGTCCAGTTGGTGATGGATGTGTAGTGCAGTTCGATTACTTACACCTCCTTCCTAATACGAATATAGATGTAAGAAAAGTCTGGAGTTAGTCATTAATCGACTACAGATAAGAAAAGCCAGCAAACCCTTGAGTTTGCTGGCTTCTTGCAGTTCAAAACTTATTTGTCATCGAACAGTAGTAAGAGGATAAAATGCACAAAAGCTTAATTCATTGCAAAAAGCATATGCTACAGATGGAGTCGATCGTACAAAGAAGATAGATGAATATTTTAGTCAATTATAGAATTGGATTATTGCTTTTACCTATTAAGATTATATTTATCAGCACGATGGTAAAAAAATACAAACCGATAATGGCCCGATTTTACAAAAAAAGTTTATATATTGACATGATATATGTTGGATTGATATATTATTAAACGTAATATCAATTTGATTCTTTCTAACAAAAGGGGGCTTTCTTTGAACGGTCAGGAGTCATTCTAGGCATGCTTATGAAAAAGTCTTTAACTGGTTACGAAATAAAACAGTCACTGGAGGAGCTTTTCTCTTATTTCTTTAAATCAAGCTTTGGAACGATTTATCCCAATTGAAAACATAAATTCTAAAATGGAGGAATTTAAAATGAAAACGATCTTTATTACGGGTGCTTCATCTGGAATTGGTAGGACTACAGTTAAACATTTTGCTGAAAGAGGATGGAATGTTGTAGCAACAATGCGCACTCCAGAAAAAGAAACTGAATTCATCAATATGAACAATATTTTGGTTCTGCGGCTCGATGTTGAGGAAAAGAAAACGATTCAAAACGCAGTAGCAGAAGGAATCCAACGGTTTGGAAAAATTGACGTTCTTCTCAATAATGCAGGATATGGAACAATGGGGATTTTTGAAGCAGCAACCGATGAGCAGATTAGAAGACAATTTGAAGTGAACGTTTTTGGTTTGATGAACATGACTAAAGCCATTTTGCCTCATTTTAGATCTAATAAAGAAGGCTTATTGATTAATATATCTTCAATGGGAGGAAAAGTTACCTTTCCAACAATGTCACTTTATCATTCAACAAAATTTGCGGTGGAAGGCTTTTCTGAATCCTTATCTTATGAACTAGCATCACAAAATATTAAAGTAAAGTTGATTGAACCAGGAGCTATTCAGACAGACTTTGGCGGAAGATCAATGGAATTCTACTTTAATGAATCTTTAACTGACTACAAGTTGTTTACTGCTGCTTTTCAGAATAAATTGATGAGTATGGAAAAAGAGCCAGGATATAATTCACCTCCTGAACTTGTCGCTGAAACGATATATCAAGCAGCAATAGATGGTACAAGCCAGTTCCGATATGTGGTTGGTGAGGATGCAAAAATGCTTATTACAATGAAGGAAAGCTTGGACAATGAAGAGTATATGAATAATATTACTCAGCATTTTTCTTAATATATCTACTCCTATAGAAAGGACTTCCCGCAATGAGCTTTCAATTGACAGATAAGGTTATTAAGCTGATGTGCGGCCAGACCTCCTGCGATAATGGGGAAGCCTATTACCGAGCAGGCAAAGTAAACTTTACTTATTATGATCCCGAGACGGCTACCTACGAAGCTGTAGTCACAGCAAAAGGTAAGGATGAAGTCACGATCGTGTTACATGAGAATGGGGATTTGGATGCCGAATGCAGCTGTCCAACTCTAGCTTCCTATGATAACTATTGCTCACATATTGCCGCTGTACTTTGGAATATTCTGGACAATTCGAGCAGCTCGGCTAAGGATGAAAAATTGTTTGCCGGCATTCTGGGGTTATTCAATGATAAGCCACTACGTCCAAGTCGTACTAGGAACCTCTTTGATACAAGAGAGCCCCTTGATGTAGAGTTTATTTGCAGACCACTTCCTTATGGATATAAGAAATATATGTTTGCCATTGAAATGAAGGTTGGACCGAAGCGGCTCTACATAGTTCAGAAATTAAGAGAGTTTCTAGATCGAGTAGAGCGTCGGGAACCTTTCGTTTTCACAAAGCAATTTACCTACGATCCGGAGCTGCACAGCTTCCATCCTAATAATGATGCAGTCATCAGAGCCCTTATTCATATTGGTCATAACGAAAAAATGTTCAGAGAAAGCTCCATTACTTTTCCAGGGCAAGCCAGTCATCGTGATCGTGATCGAATGCTACCGATAGCGCCCCCCTCTTGGAGGGATTTGCATAACCTTCTTTCCAAGGCTCCAATGGTCAAACTTGAGCATGATGACAGCTTTTATGAAGGCGTACTGTTATCTGAGGAAACACTTCCTCTGCGGTTCGAATTCGAACAAGGGCTAGTTAGCGAAGGCTATCAACTGAACGTCCAAGGTTTGGACTCAATCGTCGTTATGGAAGCTTATGGAGTGGTCATTTCAGAAGGTAAATTATTGAAGCTGCAGGATGAGCAGTGTAGCCGACTAGCGATACTCAAGCAAATGCTTGAAGCCTCAAGGACGCAGCAAATCCAGATTGGGACTGATCAAATAGAGCCTTTCATGGAGAAGGTTCTTCCTGGTTTAATGAAGCTAGGCAGTGTACGTATTGCTGAGGATGTGTCCAACCGTATGGTACAGACACCTCTGAAGGCCAAGCTATATCTGGATCGGGTAAGGGACCGGCTGCTTGCAGGTCTAGAGTTCCATTATGGTAGTATCGTTATTAATCCGTTAGAAGGAATTGGCCAGACTTTAAGTGAAGATCGCATTCTAATGCGGGATGGAGATCACGAAGAACAGATCTTGGAACTCATGGAGCAAGGCGGATTTACGAACAAGGAAGGCGGATATTTTTTGACTGATGAAGATGCGGAATATGAATTTCTGTACCGTATCGTTCCACAGCTAGAGAAGTTAGCTGATATCTATGCAACCTCTGCTGTGAAGTCTAAGCTCCAAACAGGGCTGATGCCGCCTAAAGTAATAGTTAGTATTGACGAACGAACGGATTGGTTGATCTGCAAATTCGATATAGATGGTATTCCTGATTCTGAGATCCGCAATTTGATCAAGTCTCTGGAGGAAAAGCGTAAATTTCACCGCATGCCTAATGGCGCTTTGATGCCACTAGAAACGGAAGAGTATCAGGAAATCATTCGCTTTATTAATGAAACGGGCATGAGCAAGAGTGAATTATTGGAGGCGGCCATTCATTTCCCGTTAGCTCATGCGCTTCATCTGATGGATTCCCAAAGACATGGTAATACGGTTAAGCTGGGTAAGTCGCTTCGTCAGCTCATAGATCATATGCGCAATCCCGATCATCTGGATTTTCCTATTCCGGCCAGTCTAGAACCTATCCTTCGGGATTATCAAAAAGTAGGGTTCCAGTGGTTTAAGACACTTGCTCATTATCATTTTGGCGGTATTCTGGCAGACGATATGGGACTGGGTAAAACCATTCAAAGTATAGCTTTCCTTGTATCGGTGCTGCCTGAGATTAGAAAGCAAAAACAGCCAGCTATCATCGTCTCTCCAGCTTCACTTGTATATAATTGGCGCAATGAGTTGAAGAAATTTGCTCCTGAGGTTCGGGTTGCTATCGCTGATGGTAACCAAGAAGAACGGAATCGTACTCTGAAAAATCGCGCTAAGGTGGATGTGATCATCACTTCTTATCCGTTATTACGCAGAGATATTGTGCAAATAGCGAAGCATGTCTTCCATACGCTTATCTTGGATGAGGCACAGTTCTTCAAAAATTACACGACGCAGACAGCACAAGCGGTGAAGGCGATTGAGGCTAAATACCGTTTCGCACTAACAGGAACACCAGTCGAGAACAAATTAGAAGAGTTATGGTCTATTTTCGATGCAGTGCTCCCGGCATTGTTTCCAAGCCGGAAAGCGTTTCATGAATTTACTCGTGAAACCATAGCAAAACGTGTCCGTCCGTTTCTTCTTCGCAGGCTGAAGACTGATGTGCTGAAGGAGCTGCCAGAGAAGATTGAATCCATACAAGCCTCGGAGCTGCTGCCTGAGCAGAAGAAGTTGTATGTGGCCTATTTGGCTAAGCTGCAGCAGGAAACCTTGAAGCACTTGGACGAGAAGGACTTTCAGAGGAATCGGATCAAGATTCTAGCGGGCTTAACAAGGCTTCGCCAGCTCTGCTGTCATCCCGCTTTATTTGTTGAGGATTATGCAGGAAGCTCGGCTAAATTCGAGCAACTACTCGAGATCATAGAGGAATGCCGAAGTGCGGGTAGACGAGTGCTTGTGTTTTCGCAGTTTACTCAGATGCTCGGCATCATAGGTCGGGAACTAGGTAACCAAGGTGTACCTTTCTTCTACTTGGATGGTCAGACCCGAGCTTCTGAGCGTGTTGAACTGTGCAATCGCTTTAACGAGGGCGAACGAGATTTGTTTTTGATTTCCCTGAAGGCTGGAGGTACGGGACTGAACCTGACAGGAGCGGACACGGTAATTCTCTATGATCTGTGGTGGAATCCTGCTGTAGAGCAGCAGGCTGCAGACCGTGCCCATCGCATTGGCCAGAAGAAGGTCGTTCAAGTTATTCGTCTCATGACCCAGGGGACGGTTGAGGACAAAATGTACGAGCTTCAGCAGAGAAAGATCAATTTGATCGATGAAGTGATTCAACCTGGACAAGAAGCCTTATCCTCTCTGTCAGAGCAGGAGATTCGGGAAATTCTAATGATCTAATAAAAGTGTACATGCTGTTGATCAAGGAAAATAGGGGTCGTTAGTGAATGTTCACTTTTGTGAACTGCACAATTCTCAAAATAGAGGAGTTTGCTTTGCAGCTACTCCCTGTTTTCATTAAAGTAATGGAGAAAATGTGCGAATCGTGGGGGCTTTTTTATGTGGTTGGTTCATTTCTAATTTTACGGGATTCCTTAGGTGTAATGTTACGATGTTTTTTAAAAGACTGGATAAAATGATTTACATGATTGAAACCTACTCTCTGGGCAATTTCGGTTATCGTATATTCAGTAGATTCTAGCAGCTCGACGCTCCTTTTAATACGGTACTTAACCAAGTAGTAGTAAGGAGTCATATGAATGCTTTTTTTAAAGCTGCGCGTGCACTCCGAAACACTCAAATGAGCTGCCTCAGCTATTTCCTTCAAAGTAATATTGTTTGTATAATTTTGATGGATGAAGCTAAGCATTAATTGCAGTCTTTCTTGCTCACGTCTGTTATGCTTAGAGGACTCCTCTGAAGAAAGGGATATATTAGATATTAGTATTAGCCACAACTGAACCGTTTTGATGGAAACCTCATACTGCCATCCCCAGTTTTTTTTCTTTTCAAATTCATTCTTCATATACCAAAGTATTTGCAAGATTTGTTTGTGCCACTCCGCCTCTCCTTTGATTTCTAATGATAATAAAAAAGAATTCGTATAAGGATGTACATAGCTTTTTTCCATGACACTTTCTGAATAAAAGGCGAGCAGCTTCTCCGGGAAGTTAAAGCTGACATATTGACCGTCATGGGATAGGTGTGTAACCACGTGAAGGACGCTCTTATTGATAAGGATGGCTTGCCCTTTATCTAAGTTATAATCGATTCCGTTTATTTGTATAGTTAGTTTCCCACTGGTCACTAAAGTAATTTGTAATTCTTCGTGCCAATGTAGATCGTTAACTCCTCTCCCTTCAGGAGTAGATCCTTGATTAGTATGAGTATACATAATGTATGGAAATGCCTCGTCAGGATACTGAATGATTTCGTGCAATTGTTTTTTCAACGTACATGTGCCCCTTTATTTGACGATATTTCAATATAAATGAATGATATAGTTACACAAAATAAACGTTAATGATGATATTATTATATCCAGCTTCGGCTTACCATTACAATTTCTGTGCACAGGTAATTGTCTCAGCTTGGAGGAATAATGATTAAATTTAAAAAATCTTCTCTAACATCTCATCCGTTTATTTTGTTATTCATCAGCATACTGTCCGTTTCAATCTCGTCTATTATGATAAAATTTTCTGATACACCTACTTCTGTGGCTGGAATGTACCGATTGTTTATTTCCGTAATAATCTTGCTCCCTTTTATACCTTGGAAAATGTTTCGCTCGTTGGATATGAATAAAAAAGATTGGAGTATCGTTATTTTAGCCGGTCTTTTTCTAGGATTACATTTTTTATTTTGGATGGAGTCATTGGTTTATACCTCAGTTGCAAGCTCTATGGTCTTATTGTCGTTACAGCCTTTATTTGTAATGATCGGTTCATACTTTTTGTTCAAGGAACAAGCTAATCTGTTCACCGTATTTTGCTTGGTCGCCGCTCTTTTTGGTTCAATCCTTATAGCATGGGGAGACATAGGGATTTCGAAAGAAGCGCTAATTGGAGACGGCTTATCATTAATAGGCACAATCTTCGTTTCAGCATATCTATTGGCAGGGCAAAAAGTAAGCCGCAAAATGGATGCAAATGTGTACAGTATTTTCGTTTTTTTTATTGGTGGTATCGTCATGCTCATCTACAATTTGTTTAATAATTACTCTTTAGTTGAATACAACTCATCAGAGTGGACTTATTTTTTGCTGCTAGCAATAATCCCAACTATTTTTGGACAATGTATTTTTAATCTATTGTTAAAATCAATTGGGGCAACAACTGTCTCGGTAGGTATTATTGGAGAACCTGTTCTTGCCATTATTCTTGCGTATCTGTTGCTAGGAGAAAAAATTTCATTATTTCAGTTCTTAGGCGGTATGATGACTTTATTCGGTATGGGAATGTATTTTTGGTCAAAATCTTTAAAGTACAACGTTCAAAATTGATGTAATCGCAACAAAAAAAGGTGGATACTCATGAAGTATCCACCTTTTTTATTGGAAATTTTAAAGCACAGATTACTTGGTACTTGGGGTTGACGACTTCAGTTGGTTGATTTGAAGCTGGCCTTTCCAGCTTCCCTTAGTTCCACCGATGCGATTCACATTGATTTGCAGCATCATCTCTTGCGGAAGCTTATGACCAACCGTCATGAAGGCAATTAACCCCTCTGGCTCGCCATTATCGGCAATCCCTGTATCCAGTTTATTACCTTTGGAATCCGTCAGGTAGAACGGCAGATTATCAGCGTTAGGAGTACCGAAGAAATTCAACATATTAAAGCCTTCTTGTCCAGGTACAGTATAGGTAGGATTGGTGGTCTGCTGGCCATTCTCCTTGCCGTCAGTACGTATATTCAAACCTTGGGTATCAAATTCATACGCCACTAACGTTCCGTCTGCCTTTTCGACGCGGTAATGCAAAAGTACTTTGGAATCTTCTGTATACAACTCTGTGAAATGAATAGTCACACCCTGATCTGAAATTTTGTAATCGAGCGGAACAGTAAGACCCTTCGCGGCAGCCTGTTTGACTTGGTTGTCCACCAGACCGTTTAGATTGACATTACTTTGGCTAAAGTAAGAGTTGTTAATCGCGTACGCAGCTGTCGGAATTAGAATGGCAGCCGCTACGCTGAAAGCTAATATTTTTTTCTTGAGTTTCATTTGAGAGTTCTCCTTTTGGGTGTAATGTTGGATAAAGTTTTGCCGAATCCGTTGATCCAGCTCTTCAGGAACTTGAATCTCGTCCATATATCTCGTCAATGCTTCGTTTACATTTTGTTTAGACATTTTTTAACGTGACCTCCTGCACTAGATGAGTACCGAATCTTTGTCGAATTTGCTTCAGAGCCAGGCTATTTCGTGACTTGACGGTACCGACCGGAATATGAAGCAGCCCAGCGATTTCGTCGTTGCTGTATTCGTAGTAATATTTGTATAAGACTACAACACGCAATTTATAAGGTAGCTTCTTTATCAAACCTAGCAACTGTTGCTGTCCTTCGCTTTGGATCAGGAACTCATCTGGGAGTTCTGGAGGACGATGCTCCTGAAGCATGTCGTGCTTTTGCGACAAGCGGAACCTCCGCCACACTTGCCTGCGCCAATTGTTGATTTGATTGATGACGATTCCGTTCAACCAATACGAGAAGGAACGTGAGCGGTCAAAGCTCGGTAGTGATTTGAATATTTGGCAGTAAACTTCGCTCACAACGTCATTCACGTCTTCCTTATTGCGCATCAGCATCGTCACCGTGGCATAGACTTTTTTCTTTGTTAAGCCATATATGACATCAAATGCCGCTTGATCCCCTTCCATCAATCGATCTATCCATGGATTTAATTCTTGATCATTCATCTGAGAGCCCTCCAAACTGTATACACCCTATATTGGCTCCATCGTGAAAAATGGTTCAATTTTTTTATAAAAATCAACTAGCAGCAATAGAATTGTAATAAAATTAGCCTAACGCGTTTCGTTAAAAGTTGCACCAGTCGGTTTTTGGAAAGTGAACTTGGGCATATGATGAAGAACGTGTAGTTGCCTTTTTAAAGAAAGAGAGTCGGTGAGTCATTATTATTGGTGAATAAAAAACGGAGGAATCTCTTGCGGGTCATAGGGATCTTTACCTATGGCTTTATAACATCAAAGTAAGAAGGCAGCTGGCCAGATGATTGACTGCCTTTGCTCAACTATCTGGTAAATTACATTAATAGTTCTTTGCAGGAATGGATTTATTATATCGAGAAATTAGTACTATTGTTATTGCTATAAACGAAGTTTTGGAGTATTACTTAACTCATAAAATGGGGTTTACAAAAGTTAGACACCTAATATTTATCAAAGAGATTATTGGAGAGATTGTAGAAATCTCGGGTATTGTTAATGATCAGACTGGTCGGGAATGATAGGGATCCCTTGGTCAAAATGTCTGAATAAAAGGGAGTTGCTTTCGAAACAATGAGGATGCTAGATAACCACGCGGTCCCACTAGCGTCAGGCAGCGCCGAGGGAGGGCTTGAAGCGGAAGCTGCCCAACTGGCGCGCTTGATCTATACCCATGCTCCACACGACGGCAGCTTTAGCCAGCGCATTCCTAGTTTGCACGTCGGTCGTTTTTCACGAATAAACACGGACTATGTGAAAACCCTCTACTTGCCCTCTTTGTTAATTGCTGCACAAGGAGCAAAGGCCGTCACGATGGGTCAGGAGGTCTATCAGTTCGGCAGGTCGAGTATGCTCGTGCTCCCGGTTGCCCTACCGGTTGCTCTCCAGATCACACATGCGAGCCCTTCCGAGCCGTTCCTCGGTGTTAGGCTGGACCTCGATCCGCAAAGGATCGCCGAGTTGGTCTTGAAAGTGTATCCCAAGGGCCTGCCTCCAGTTCGTCAGCGGAGCGCAGGTTACGTCACGAATGCCGACTTGGGCATTGTTAACGCGGTGAGGAGACTGGTGGAGTGTTTGCCGAATCAGGGCGACACTGAATTGCTTGCCCCACTCGTGGTGGATGAGATTTTGATACGAGTCCTGCGCAGTCCTATCGGTGTTCACGTCGCCGAAATTGGTTTTGCGGATTCGGGCGTGCAGCGAGTTGCGAAGGCGATCGCTTGGCTCCGCGCCAACTTCTCCCATCAGATGAAGGTTGCAGACTTGGCCGAGTTGGTACACATGAGTGTGTCCTCTTTTCATGAACATTTTAAGGAAGTCACTTCGATGAGCCCACTACAATATCAAAAAGCGCTGCGCCTTCATGAAGCGAGACGTCTGATGGTCTCAAGTTCAATGGATGCGACCACGGCATGTCAGCAAGTGGGGTATGTAAGTACCTCCCAGTTTAGCCGAGATTACAGCCGCTTTTTCGGAAGCCCGCCAAGCAGAGACATCGTCAGATGGCATCAACAAACACAAACACATATACTGGACTGATCAAATCGTATGTCCGGTCACTAATACCTGTCAATTCCCTGCTTCGGCATTTACTGACGGAGATACATATAATTCTGACTTTTCCACGTACCCCGCGGCCATAAGGCTTGGCGGGTTTTCATTTTTCCTGCGGAAACCCTGCCATATCGGAGGATTGGGGGTGTGCCAGAGGATCAGGCAAGAAGTGACGTGGAACAGGCAATCATCTTGATGAATGAAACCTATAATGAGATTAGAGTTTAGACCTGAGGCCAGCAGTGCTGATCGTTAATGCGCACCCTGGGTGGTTCAAATAGCTCTACTACTATTCAATAGCTCAAGGAGGATTTCATTATGCGTGTTTTTGTTACAGGTGCGACAGGTTTCGTCGGCTCCGCCATCGTTCGCGAACTGATCGACGCGGGGCATGAGGTGCTCGGGCTTGCTCGTTCGGATGCAGCAGCCGCGTCACTCGCCACGGCCGGAGCTGCAGCGCATCGAGGTTCTCTGGATGATCTTGACAGCCTGAGGCGCGGAGCGGATGCAGCGGATGGCGTTATCCACACTGGCTTCATTCACGACTTCGCTAACTTTGCAGCCTCCTGCGAAACGGACAGGCTTGCGATCGAGGCGCTTGGTGCGGCGCTCGCGAACTCGGGCCGCCCATTGGTTGTCACTTCTGTGTCTGCGCTCCTCACGCCGGGCCGCCTCGGGACAGAAGAAGATGCGGCCACTACCGTCTCCGCCGCGGCGCACCGCGTCGCTTCGGAAGAGGCTGCGCTTTCGCTGGTGCCGCATGGCGTACGCGTGTCGGTGGTACGGCTTCCGCCATCGGTACATGGCGATGGCGATTACGGCTTCGTTCCAGCCATGATCAATGTCGCCCGCAATAAGGGTGTTTCGGCTTATGTGGGCGATGGCGCTAACCGTTGGTCCGCTGTACACCGAATTGATGCTGCACGTCTTTATCGGCTGGCGCTTGAGGCGGCACCTGCAGGTGCGAAGCTGCACGCGATTGGCGACGAGAGCGTGCCGGTTCGTGACATTGCCAGCGTAATCGGCCGCCGCCTTAATGTGCCGCTCATCAGTCAGTCTCCTGAGGAGGCAGCCGACCACTTCGGTTGGCTGGCGCACTTTCTTTCGATGGACTATCCGATGTCAAGCGCCCTGACGCAGGAGCGGTTGGGGTGGCGTCCCGAGCAGCCGACGCTCCTATCAGATATCGACCGGGAGCAGTACTTCACAACCATCGGAGGTTGAGCCTGCCTTTTCGGCCATGCTGCTTTACCTCTTCTGAGGAGGCATTGCTTATAAGATTAGGATTTTTTCAGTGGCTGTCGACCATCGTGTCGGCGGCTTTTAGTGTGTAAAGTTGTGTAAAGATCAGCTGAAATTAGATTTCGGCGGATCGGGCCAATTCGTGGCGGCTGCCGGTATCTCGGTGGCCTTTTCTGACTTAACGGGCACTAATGAGCGGTGAGTATCTGAACTTCATGCCAATGACATTTGGTAAAATAAGTGATATTAGCAATAAGGCTATGGATATTTTTTTATTACTATGACACAAGTTGGCATAATTAAGGTCGATAATTGGGGGGAGATCAAACGGAAGGAGCAACAAATCGTGAAACCTTTAAATGGAAAAGTGGCTTTGGTGGCAGGGGCAACACGCGGCGCTGGTAGAGGAATAGCTATCGAATTAGGAGCGGCTGGGGCTACTGTATATGTGACAGGACGCACGACACGAACACAATGCTCTGAGTACAATCGTCCTGAAACGATTGAAGAAACAGCTGAACTTGTAAGTAATGCTGGTGGCCGCGGGATAGCGGTTCAAGTGGATCATCTGGATCCTGACCAGGTTCAGGCTCTAATTGCTCGCATTGAGAATGAACAGGGGAAACTGGATATCTTGGTCAACGATGTTTGGGGGGCTGAATATTTGGCAGAGTGGGAGGTGCCCGTGTGGGAGCACTCGCTTGAGCGAGGGTTTCGCATGCTGCGGCTTGCGATTGATACGCATATTATTACAAGCCACTTTGCACTTCCACTGCTAATCCGAAACAAGAATGGGCTGGTCATTGAGATAACGGACGGCACGGCAGAATACAACGATAAAAACTACCGTTTATCACTGTTTTACGATCTAGCGAAGGCGTCAGTCATTCGTATGGCCCAATCTTTAGCTCATGAGCTTTCACCTTATAACTGCACAGCAGTAGCAGTGACTCCGGGCTGGATGCGTTCTGAAATCATGCTTGATCACTTTGGTGTTAAGGAAGCAAACTGGCGTGACGCGACTATGAAGGAACCTCATTTCGTCATCTCGGAATCGCCACGTTTTGTAGGGCGCGCCATTGCCGCGCTATCCGGAGATCTAGAGGTTGCCCGATGGAACGGTCACTCGATTTCAAGCGGCAAGCTCGCACAAGTGTATGGTTTTTGTGATCTCGACGGCTCGCAGCCGGACTGTTGGCGGTATCTTGTAGAAGTGCAGGATGCAGGCAAACCAGCGAATGCTTCTGGTTACCGCTAGTATTCAATGACAAAGGCGGTGTAATCATGTTTTATGGTGTAAGTTTATTATTAATTGGATATTTATTTGCAAGATTCGTTCGTGAAGTGCAAGAAGTGATGGATCTGATTCGTAATGAAATAAGGAATGAGTTAAAAAAGTTGAACAAATCGGAATCATTTTCTGAGTAAGATTTCCTCCATGAAACAAGACCAACACGGCTCTGATCGCATCATATTGCGAAAGGGCCGTTCTTTGTTTTCCAAGAAAATTCAGAAATAATTCGGCGGCTTGTCACACCCCATGCAAGAAGCTGGATAAAAGCCAAGGTTTTTGTGTGTTCCTAAGGCGGATTGTTCGGATTTCTTTCTTTTTACTAGCTTTTAAATACGTTATAACTATCATATAATAGTAAATAAGTATTTTAATCTAAAGGGTTAATAATTGATCCAGAAAAGGTGTGTGACTAGGTCGCGCCTAAATCCTTTCTGCAAATCTTAGGGTATAAGGATGGTAAAAATGAGCAACAGAGAAACTAAAACAGATGTCATCTTAATTGGTGCCGGAATCATGAGTGCGACGTTAGGGACACTTCTGAAAGAATTAGTACCGGAATGGGAAATTACAGTGTTTGAGAAGCTCGAAAATGCAGGAGAAGAAAGCTCTAATGAATGGAATAATGCAGGCACAGGGCATGCGGCATTATGCGAGCTTAACTATACGGTCCAGAAATCAGACGGATCTGTAGATATTAGCAAAGCTATCGCAATTAATGAACAGTTCCAGCTTTCTATGCAGTTCTGGTCTTATCTTGTGAACAGCAAGCTGATCCGCAATCCGCAGGACTTTATCATACCATTGCCTCATATGAGTATGGTGCAAGGGCAGCAAGATGTATCGTTTTTGAAGAAACGTTTTGAAGCGATGTCTAAGAATCCGCTGTTTCAAGGGATGGAATTTTCCGATGATCCTGCCAAACTGATGGAATGGATTCCGCTTATTATACAAGATCGTCCATCGAATGAACCCATAGCGGCAACCAAAATTGACACTGGCACAGATGTCAACTTTGGTGCTTTAACGCGCATATTGTTTGACCACTTAAAGAGTAAAGATGTCGATATTAAATACAAGCATAGCGTTGATAATATGAGACGTACTAGCGATGGCTCATGGGAATTGAAAGTACGTAACGACAGAGGTACCGTTGAACGCCATACTGCCAAATTCGTCTTTATCGGAGGCGGGGGAGGAAGCTTGCATTTACTGCAAAAATCCGGTATTCCTGAAGGAAAACATATCGGAGGCTTCCCGGTAAGCGGAATATTCATGGTGTGTAATAATCCGGATGTTATCGCGCAGCATCATGCCAAAGTATATGGCAAAGCTAAGGTTGGAGCGCCTCCAATGTCTGTTCCGCATCTGGACACAAGATTTATCGATAACAAAAAATCGCTGCTATTTGGACCGTTTGCCGGCTTCTCGCCAAAGTTTCTGAAAACCGGCTCCATGTTTGATTTGGTAACATCCGTTAAACCGGATAATCTCGTAACGATGTTGTCGGCAGGCGCCAAGAACATGTCATTGACGAAATACCTGATCGAGCAAGTGATGTTATCGAAAGAAAAGCGCATGGAGGAGCTGCGGGAGTTTATCCCGAACGCCAAAAGCGAGGATTGGGATTTAGAAGTAGCGGGTCAACGTGTGCAAGTAATCAAAGATACGGAAGCAGGCGGCAAAGGAACACTTCAATTCGGTACGGAAGTTATTAGTGCCGCTGACGGTTCGATTGCAGCATTGCTAGGCGCTTCTCCAGGTGCTTCTACGGCTGTTCACGTTATGCTTGAGGTCATTACCAAATGCTTCCCGAAACATATCAAAGAGTGGGAACCGAAAATTAAAGAAATGATTCCTTCTTATGGCGTATCGCTCATGGAAAATCCAGAGCTGCTGAACGAAATTCATGCATCAACAGCAGAGACGCTTGGTCTGAGCGGAAACTCGTCCTTACAGACAGCACGCCAGACTGTATAATAAATAATTTTACCACCGGATTATGCGTGGGAAAGGGGCCTGCTTCGCCGCGGCTCCTCTTTTGTTTGAACTGAAAGGGAACTAGGATACGCTATTTGACTAAAATTGGGGCGAATTCACGGGCAAGCGGAACTACGGTACGCTATTTCATCGGTTTTTGCGCCCAATCGTGCTGTTTGAAGTTAGACTATTTCGTAGACACACCTTAAGGAACAACCTTTATAATATAGATATTAAATAAGGTCGAGGTGTGGCATGGGATCACAACGTGAAAGTTATGATGAGGAATTTAAACGCAAGACAGTTGAACACATGGAGTCTGCTAATAAGAGACCAATTGAAATTTCTAAGGAATTAAATATTCCTAAAAGTACCCTAAGTCGGTGGATTAAACAGTACGGCAGTAGAACTGTAGAATCTCAGTCTCAGGTGTTTGTAGACTATGAACGAATGAAGAAGTTGGAGCAAAGCATCCTCGAATTAAAAGAGGAAAATGAGATTTTAAAAAAGGCGATGCACTTCTTCACAAAGGACCCGTGCTGATTTATTCGTTTATTTATAAACACCGCTTCCAGTACCGGGTCGAGAAGATGTGCACCGTTTTAGAAGTCTCACGAAGCGGATATTACAAATGGATTAAGAGGGAACCTAGTGCTCGTGAAAAGCGCTTAAAAGCGCTAGATCGGAAGATAAGAAGACTGTTTAATCACTTTAAAAAACGCGCAGGAAGTCCGACGATTACAGCCGTATTAAGAAAAAATGGGACTGCGGTTTCTTCCAAAACGGTCAGTCGGCGTATGAAGGAAATGGGATTGAAGTCAATAACCGTAAGGAAAGTAACGGCTACGACGAATTCTAAACATGACTTGCCTGTGTTCGAAAATGTGTTAAATCGTCAGTTTACTGTGCTAGCGCCGAATAAAGCTTGGGTAACGGATATCACTTACATCCAGACGGGCGAGGGCTGGTTGTATTTGGCAAGCGTAATGGATTTGTACTCTCGCAGAATTGTAGGATTTTCAATGGGAGCTCGAATGACAAGGGAGCTCGTTTTAGACGCGCTAGAGAAGGCATATAAGCGTCGCAAGCCTGAGCCAGGATTAATTCATCACTCTGATCGTGGCTCTCAATACGCTAGTCATGACTACCGCGCAAAGTTACAAGAGTACAAAATGATTGGCAGCATGAGCCGTAAAGGAAATTGCTATGATAACGCTTGTATCGAGTCCTTCCATAGCACGTTGAAAAAAGAATTTGTGTACCAAACAAAATTTAAGACCCGTAAACAAGCCATGAGAGAACTCTATGCTTACATTGAGTTTGACTATAATCGACTACGACCACATTCTACTCTAGGATACGAGACGGCTCATCATTTCGAACAAATTTACTACAGAAATCAGGCTGTCTAATGCCGTGGTTGTTCCTTAATTTTGTGTCTACGCTATTGACAGAAGTACA